>NZ_JBPFDG010000001.1:0-1671004 GCF_051025635.1 Williamsia sp. MIQD14 | reverse complement strand
CGGGCAGACCTGCCCGGGGAACACCGGATCGAAATGCCGGTTCCACCACAACCTCAAAACCCACACCGCCTTCCTCGACGACCAGACCACCAGCCGTGACGGCCGAACCGAGCGGGTGATCGTCACTCCCGAAGGCCTCACCGTCGATGGCCCCGCATTCGACGGCACCGACCTGTTCCCCGCGTTGAAAGACATCCGATTCACCGCCCCCGAACACGCCCCACCCACCGACACGACGGCCCCGGGCGACACCGAGCCTGCACCGACCAGACGCCGACCACGCCTGGCCGACAAACACGCCCGCCGACAAGCAGAACGCGAACACAACCGCCGCACCCGCGCCGCCGAACAGCAGGCCGTGCGCGAGGCGGAAGCAGACGACCCACCGCCGTTCTGACAAAGGCCGCCACGATGGTCGCCGACGGTTACCGTCGGGCGATGACCCCTGCCCGCCGTCGCCCACGCCGCGGATGGTGAACGTCGTCGCACTCTCGCGTGCCGGGCACCTGCCGCCGGCGGTCGCGGTCACCGCGTTGTCCACGGTGCTGGCGGCCACCGGTGACGTCGCACCGGCCGTCGTGGTCACCCTCGCGATCGCGGTGTTCACCGGGCAATTGGTGGTGGGGTGGACCAACGATCTGATCGACCGCGACACCGACATCGCCGTGCACCGGACCGACAAGCCGCTCGTGGTGGGCACCGTCACCGACAGGGTCGTCGGTACCGCCACGGTCATCGCGGCCGCGGTGTGCGTCATCGCGTCACTGCTGTGCGGCCTCGCGGCGGGAACCGTGCACCTCGTCGCCGGGGTCGGCGCGGCACTGGCCTACAACCTCGGCGTGAAACGGACCGTCTTCTCGTGGGTGCCCTACCTGCTCGCCTTCGGATCGGTACCGATCGCGGTCGGTCTCGCGTCCCGGTCCGGCGACCTCCCCCCTGCATGGGTGGTGGCGATGGCCGCGCTCCTGGGTGTCGGAGCACACCTGCTCAACGTGTTCCCCGATCTCGACGACGACGCGGTCACCGGGATGCATGGACTTCCGCATCGTTTGGGCCACAACAGGATTCCCGTGGTCGCGGCCGCGCTCCTCGTGGGCGCCACGCTGATCGGGGTGCTCGCCACCCAGCGCGGGGCATGGCAGTGGGTGGCGCTCGTCGTCGTCGTGGTGATGGCGGCGGTCTGCACACGCGCACCCGGCCGCGCGCCGTTCTACGCCACGATGGTGATCGCCGGCATCGACCTGGCGATCATCGTCATCCGCTGACCAGGCGCGACACCAGCAGCTCGACGATCGCCCGTCGACCGGCCTCGTCACCGGGATGGGTGAGCAGCCCCTCCACCACGAAGGCGATGATCGCGCTCGCCGCCTGCGCGTTCTCATCGGGGAGGTCGGCCCGGGTCAGCGCGTCGGCGAGATCGTGGAACGCGGTGTGCCACTGGTCGATCACCGGCGACGACGCCCGCCGCGCATGCACCGTGTCGACCAGGGCGTGCATCGACGACAACTCCGTGACGGCGAACAGAATCTTCTCCGACAACGGCTCGGAGACCACCGACTCGTAACGGGTGAGCGCGTCGGCCAACAACTGCTCGAGTACCGCCACCAGCAGGTGGTCCTTGTCCGCGAAGTACCAGTAGACCGTGTTGGTGGTGACGCCGGCCTCGGCGGCGATCCGGCTCACCGCGGTGACCTCGTAGCCGTCGGCGACGAACAGCGTTCGCGCGGCCGCCACGATCTCGTCGCGCTTCTCCGCACGGGCGCGCGGTCGACGGTTCGCAGGCATCCGGCGACCTTACTTGATCCACGTTCAAGAAACCGGTAGCTTCCCTTGAACTGCACTCAAGAAACGACCGAGAGGCGACGTCGTGCCCACCGAGACCGAGTACACCCGCACCGAGGAGACGTTCGTCTCGGCGGGCGTGACCTGCGCGGCCACCGTCTACCGACCGAACAGGGCCACCCCGGCCGGCCGCGCACCGGTCGTCGTGATGGCCCATGGGTTCGCCGGGGTCCGTGGGCTACGTCTGCCCGCCTACGCCGACGTGTTCGCCGCCGCGGGCTACGTCGTGGTGCTGTTCGACTACCGCTTCTTCGGTGACAGCGAGGGCGAGCCGCGCCAGCTCCTCGACGTCGCCTCGCAACTCGCCGACTGGCGCGCGGCGATCGCGTTCGCGCGCACCGTCGACGTCGCCGACCCCGACACCGTCGTCGCGTGGGGCACCTCGTTCGCCGGCGGTCACGTGATCACCACCGCCGGCTCCGGCGAACGGCTGGCGGCGATCATCGCCCAGGTGCCCCACGTGAGCGGGCCGGCCGCGGTGCGTGCCACCGGGATCCGACGAGCACTGCGGATCGCGCCCAGCGCGCTGGCCGACACCGTCGCCGCCGCGCTCCACCGAGCGCCGCGGTACGTCCCCTCGATCGGGCCGGAGGGTTCGCCCGCGGTGATGTCCGCCCCCGGCGCCGAGGAGGCCTTCGAGCGTCTCGTCACCGAATCGGGGCTGCGTCGCGGCGACCACCCCGAGACGGTGGCCGCCCGGATCGCCCTGCGGATCGGCCTCTACTCGCCGGCCCGCTCGGCGTCGCGTGTCCGATGTCCGGCGCTGATCCAGGTCGCCCTCGGTGACACCATCGCCCCCGCCGCCGCGGCGACGCGAGCCGCCCGCGCGATCCCCGACGCCACCGTGCTGAGCTACGAGGGCGGCCATTTCGACCCGTACGTCGAGCCGCTGTTCAGCTCCGTCGTCGCCGACCAGCTCGCGTTCCTGCGCACCGTCGCCCCTGCCGATTCGAGCGCCCCCGGCGCGTGAGCGCTGTTATATTCGTTCTGCTGAAGCCCCCGGCACCCGCGCACAACGGATTTCGACCCTGCATGATCGAAATCCTTGACCTGCGGTGACGTGCCTCGCGTCCCCGCTGGTGACGACACCGGTTCTCGCACACCACGCCTTGCCGCGCCGCCCTCGACGCGACGCAAGCGGCCCCGCGAACCCGGCGATGTCGGTTACGGTTGCGCAACTCGCCCACGGCACCCCACCGCCGTCCGTCGACCCCTGTCGGACGCGGCACGCGCTGCGGTCGCACGAACGATGGGATGCCAGTGGACCTTTGGGGTTACCTACGAGGCCGGGGTGAGCTCCTCACCTTCCTCACCTATCAACACGCATCACTCGCGTTGCAGACGTTGGTGGTCGGTTCGGTTGTCGCCGTCGTCATCGCGGTGGCCGTCTACCGCCTCCCGTTCGTCTCCGCCCTCACCCTCACCACGAGCCGTGTGGCCCTCACCATCCCGTCGCTGGCGTTGCTCGCACTGCTGATCGTCCCGCTGGGGCTCGGCGTGCTGCCCTCGTTCTTCATGTTGGCGTTCTTCGCCGCGCTGCCCGTCATCGGCAACGCCATCGTCGGGCTGCGGTCGGTGCCAGAGACGGTCATCGAATCCGCGCAGGGAATCGGGTTGTCGCGCTGGCGGATCCTGTTCACCGTCGAACTCCCCATCGCATGGCCGATCATCCTCATCGGCATCCGCGTGTCCACCCAGATGATCGTCGGCGTGGCCGCGATCGTCGCCTACGTACTCGGCCCCGGGCTCGGATCGTTGATCTTCAACGGTCTGGCCCGACTCGGCGGCGCCAACGCCCTCGAGATGGCCCTCACCGGAACGGTTCTCATCGTCGTCATCGCCCTGGTGTTCGACGCCCTGTTGGTGCTCCTCGGGCGCCTCACGATCGCAAAGGGACTCTCATGACAGCACCATCTGCCGGTAGCGAGCCGTCGCGAACGGTCACCGGGGTGCCGATCCGTCTCGACGGTGTCGTCAAGCAGTACCGCGGCACCGCGACCCCCGCGGTGCGCAAGCTCGACCTCGAGATCGCCGCGGGCGACATCGTCGCGTTCGTCGGCCCCTCGGGCTGCGGCAAGACCACCACGCTCAAGATGATCAACCGGCTGATCGAGCCGACCGCCGGCCGGATCCTCCTCGACGGACGCGACGTCACCGGCGAGAACCCCGACAAGCTGCGTCAATCGATCGGCTACGTCATCCAGTCCGGAGGCCTGTTCCCGCACTGGTCGGTGAAGAAGAACGTCGGCGCGCTGCCGCGGGTTCTCGGCTGGGACAAGAAGAAGATCGCCGAGCGCACCGACTACCTGCTCGACCTCGTCGGCCTCGACGCCGACGTGTTCGCCGACCGTCTGCCCAAGGACATGTCCGGTGGACAGCAACAACGTGTGGGTGTCGCCCGCGCGCTGGCCGCCGATCCACCAGTACTGCTGATGGACGAGCCGTTCGGAGCCGTCGACCCCATCACCCGAGTCCGGCTGCAGGACAGCCTCATCGCGATCCAACACGAACTCGGCAAGACCATCGCCATCGTCACGCACGATTTCGAGGAGGCGACCAAGCTGGGGGACAAGGTGTGCATCTTCTCCGAGGGCGGCCGCATCGAGCAGTACGCGACGCCCGAGGAGATCCTGGCCAGCCCCGCGACACCGTTCGTCGAAGAGTTCGTCGGGTCCGGCGCCACTCTCGCCCACCTCACCCTCTCGCGCGTGCGCGACGTCCCGCACAACCCGGTGCTGCGGGCACGGGTCGGCCAGGCGACCCGCGAGGTCGTGAACCAGGCGCGCGCCGAGGGCCACACCTGGGTGGTGGTGGTCAACGACGACGGCACCCCGCGCTCGTGGCCCTCGATCGACGAACTGCTCACCAAGGACGTCGTCTCCGACTACGTCGACCATCGCCTGCCGGTCGTCGCCCGGTCGGCAACCCTGAACGACGCGCTCGACTCTATGCTCGCCGCCAGCCAGGGTGGCGTCCTCGTCACCGACGGGCGCGGGGCGGTGCAGGGGACGCTGACCATCGCGGTGGTGATGGACGTGATCCGCAACCAACTCGCCGACGCCCGCGCGGACACCGACACCGAGAGCTACGTCGATCACGAGGACGGCGCGGCGTCGTGAAACGCCTGCGCCGCATCCCGACCGACGTCTGGTTCGAGCCGCTCATCATCGTCGTGGTGCTGATCGGCTACATCATCTGGTACCGGTCGACGACGTTCAGCACCACCGAGCAGGCATCGCTCGCGTGGTCGACACTGAAGTCGACGATCCTCGACCACATCGAGCTGACGCTCATCTCCACGGCGTGGGTGGTGGTGATCGCCATCCCTCTGGGCATCCTGCTCACCCGCGAGAAGGCCAGGCGTGTCAGCCCGTTCGTCGTCAACATCGCCAACATCGGTCAGGCCGCCCCCGCGGTCGGACTCATCGTCCTGTTCACGTTCTGGCTGGGCACCGGGTTCCGCACCGCGGTCCTGGGACTCGTGGTCTACGCGATCCTGCCGATCCTCCAGAACACGATCATCGGTCTGCGACAGGTCGATCAGCGCACCATCGAGGCCTCGCGCGGGATCGGCTACTCCGGGCTGCGCACCCTCGTACAGGTGGAACTGCCGCTGGCCGTGCCGGTGATCCTCAACGGCGTCCGCACCGCGCTGGTCATCCTCGTGGGTACGGCCACGCTGAGCACGTTCATCGGCGCGCCCAGCCTGGGCACGCTGATCACCACCGGCGTCACCCTCTTCCTGCCGAAACTGCTCGTCTCCGGGGCCATCCTGGTCGGCCTGCTCGCCATCACGATCGATTGGCTCGGCCGCCTCGTCGAGCTCGTCGCGACACCACGAGGACTCGCATGACCCCGACGATCCTGCCGACCCCGAAAACTTCTCTGGCCCAGAGCACACCCCGGGTCACCGGGCCGCGGAGACGGTTCCGCGCCGCGGTCGCCGTCGTCGCGGCGACACTGCTGACGGTCACCGGCTGCGGTCTCGTCAGCTCCTCGGGCACCTTCACCACCGGCAGCCTCGCCGACGGCGCGACGCCACTCGAGGGCGCGAAGCTGACCGTGACGTCGAAGAGCTTCACCGAGGGTGTGCTCCTGGGCAAGATCACCGCGTCGTACCTGTCGTCGGCGGGCGCGAAGGTCACCGACCTCACCGGCGCCCCCGGCTCGGCGTCGTCGCGGCAGGCCCAGCTCAACGGTGACGCCGACATCCTGTGGGAGTACACCGGAACCGGGTGGGTCACCTACCACAATCAGACCGAGACCATCGCCGACCCGACCCTGCTGTGGGAGAAGGTGCGCGACATCGAGAAGTCGACCAACGACCTCGTGTGGTTGCCACCCTCGAACTTCAACGACACCTACGCGTTCGCCGCCTCCGGCCCGACCGCGAAGCGGCTCAACGTGACGTCGCTGTCGGAGGTCGCGAAACTCCCCGTGGCCGACCGCACCTTCTGCGTCGACGACGAGTTCTTCTCGCGCTCCGACGGATTCCTGCCGATGCTCAAGAAGTACGGGATCCCCTACGGCACACCGGACGGCGTGCCGGCGGGCAACGTCACACGTATGGACGCCGGTGTCATCTACACCTCCACCGCCAAGAGCGCGCCCTGCAACTTCGGCGAGGTCTACACCACCGACGGCCGGGTGAAGAACCTCGCTCTCACGGTCCTCACCGACGACCAGAAGTTCTTCCTCCCCTACAGCGGCACCGCCGTGGTGCGCGCGTCGATCAACCGGGAGTACCCGCAGCTCGCGCCGCTGATCGCCGACATCTCGGAGCGTCTCACCGACGATCTGATGCAGGATCTCAACGGTCGCGTCGACATCGACGGCCAGGATCCCGCCGACGTCGCCTGGGAATGGCTGAAGAGCACCGGACTCGTGAAGTGACACAACCCATCACGTGACGAACGGGCGCCGGACGCTGTACGCGTCCGACGCCCGTCTGTGTGAGAGGTGCTGTGTCAGTTGACGAGCGGTCCGCTCTTGGCGCAGACCACCGGGCTCGCGGGGTTGAGTGCGTTCTTGACGATCGAGATCGCCCTCGTCGAGTAGGTCATCGACAGGTGATCGGACAGATCGATCGGGCACCCGTCCTGCAACGTGACGTTCTTGACCGTGGCTCCCGGGCCGGCGGTGAGGAACGTCGACTCCGACGGGGTGGTCACCTCGTCATAGGTGGTGCGGATGATCGTGTAGTCGATCCCCGGGAGGGTGTCGCCGCCGGCGTTGACCTTGTTGATGAAGTCCGATCCGACGACCTGCTGGATGCCGGAGACACCGACGGGGAGCTGCGCGAACCCGAGCACATCGATGCCGAGGTTGTTGATGCTGCGGCCGAGCGACCCGATACCGAGAAGCGTGGTGCCGTGATTGGTTGCGCCGAGGGTGATCAGCTTCTGCACCTTGGTGGCCCCACCGTTGAACTTGAGGTACTGGCGCGCGAGCACACCGCCCTGCGAATGCCCGACGATGTCGACCTTCGATGCGCCCGTGGCCGCGAGGACGCGGTTGACGAAGGTGGCGACCTGTCCGGCCGAGGTCGGGATGTCACCCGTGCCGTTGGCGCCCGGGATCAACGAGATCACGCCGCCGCCGTTGGTGATGTTGAGCTTGCCGTAGTTGAACGTGAAGACGCAGTAGCCCGCTGCCTTCAGATCGGGCGACATCCGCGCGAAGTTGTCGTAGGCGTTCTCCCAGGTCCCGTGCAGCAGGACAACCGGACGCTGCCCCGACTTCGGCTTGCAGCCGAAGTCGTTGGCGCCGGGGGGACCGGCGTTCGGGTTCTGGATGGCGTAGCCGAACGCGTTGCCGAAGTTGGTCTGCTGGGGACCGAAGCCGACGGTGTCCGACGCGGTGCTGGCGGTCCCATCGGGAACCGTGAACGGCCCCGCCACCGCGTTGGTGGTGATCGAGCGGTTCGCGGTCGCGCTCTGCTGCTGGACCTTGGGCGCGGCCTTGGTCGGCTTCTTCGCCCCCTGCTTGATGGTGTCGGTCAGTTGCTGCACCGACGGTGCCGCGGTGGCCGGTCCGGCCAGTCCCGCACCGAGTCCCGCGACGGCGGCGATCGACACGCAGCCGATCGCGAGACGGTGGAGTCCACGAGTGGTCTTCATGTAGAGCCTTTCAGGGAATTCATCCGGCGCCGTGGAAGCCGGGTGCCCCCAGTTCGTACGCCGTGCGAAAGGTATCCACGCCCCCCCGACCCCGCCGTCACATTCGCGAGGGTACGTTCGATCACGGCAACGAGTGAGCTGGCTCACTGTGATGTGTCACCATGGAGGCGTCGGGATCAGGGCATTTTCCTCAACACCGGTTGAGGGCGGTTGTGCGATGTCACCCGAGCCCCATGTCAGTCGAGCCCTATGGTCACCCCGCCGGCGCGAGCACCGTGACGGAGTTGTGGCCGCCCATGCCGAGCGACGGCTTGACCGTGATGCCGTCGACCATCGCCGTCGCACCGTCGAGCAGCTGCGGGTGTGCCGCGGCGACCTGCGGGGGAGCCGGGACCACGCCGTGTTCGGTGCCCAGCGCGGCCGCGGCGATCTCGACCGCTGCCGCCGCTCCCTGGCAATGCCCGGTCAGCGGCTTGATCGAATACACCGCGGGCCGCGACACGGCGAACATCTCGGCGAGGATCGCGGTCTCGGCGGCGTCGCACTGTGCGGTACCCGGACCGTGAGCGTTGAGATAGCGGACGTCGCGTGCAGCGACGCCTGCGTCGCCGAGGGCGTCGGCGACGCAGCGCATGATCTCCCGGTGATCGGGCGCGACCGAGGCGACGTGAAATCCGTCGTGCGACATCGCGCCCCCCAGCACGCTGAGGTACCCGCGCGCCGGACCACGCCTGCTCACGACGAACCCTATCGACGCCTCCCCCATCGCGAATCCCCGGCTGCCCTCCTGGAACGGGCGGCAGGCGTCGAGCGGTTCGGCATCAACGACCCCCGCCCCCAGACGCACGAAATGGTCGACGTTCTCGGGGGTGAGCGACAGATCGGTGGCGACGCACACGACGTCGTCGACGATTCCCGCGTCGAGCCACATCTTCGCGGTGATCAGTGCGACATTGCCCGAGCTGCACGTGGCCGACACATTCATCGCCGGACCGTGGAACCCGAATTCCTGCATGAGCGTCGAGATCGGCGTCGAGGGCAGCAGGCCCATGTAATCGCGGATGCGTCGGTGACCGTGATCGTCGAGGTGGAACGACCGCCAGTCCTCGGTGTCCCCGAGGACCACGCCGTGCAACAACCCCACACGTCGTCCGGGAATCCACCCGCGAGCGTGCGCGTCGTCGATCGCCTCGCGCGCCGCGGCCCGCATGGCCTGGGCGAATCGGCTGCCACCATCGGCCGGATCGCCGCCGTCGGGCACCTTCGCGAGCCAGATCCCGTCGTCGCTGGAGTAGGCGGAACCCTGATGGAGGACCGCGGCCGGCTTGCCGCCCGAGACGCCGTGCCAGAGCGCATCGGTGCCCCACCCGTATCCGGTGACGGCTCCGACGCCGACTATGTCCACATTGTTCGCGCCACTGTTCGTGATCATTTCGGTGACACCTTTCGTCGTCGCGGGTCGGGGAAAGACCTCCCCGACAACCATTGAGATACACAGGGCGCGACAACACAAAAGAAGGCATCAAGAATTCGATATCAACAATGCGCAATTATCCGGACTGCACATTTTTTGAGCACTGTCATCGCCTGTTGACGGTCGGATAGACTCCTCCGGTCGGTGGGACGAGCACCGGCACCAGGTGAGCGTGGCGCGACGGGGGAGACACGAGGGTGACCGATCCGGACCGTCACTACAAGATCCTGATCGACCACAGCCCCGACGCGATCGTCGTGCACGAGGGACGCCGACTGGTGTTCGCAAACCCCGCCGCCCTCCGTCTCGTCGGCGCGCAGTCCCCCGGCCAGGTCGTCGGCCATCTCTTCTCCGAGTTCGTCGACCAGGGGTCATTGGGCGCCCTGCGCGAACGCATCGCCACCCTCGAGGTGGAGGGTGTGCCGTCGACGCCGACCGAGATGACGCTGCGCTGCATCGGAGGCCGACAGACCCCCGTCGAGTCCCGCTCGGTGCTCACCCTGTGGGAGGGCCGACGCGCCTACCTCGCGGTCCTCCGCGACCTCTCCGCCCAACGCGCCGCCGAACGCGCCGCGGCGGCCGCCGAGCACCAGTTCGCCAGTGTCGTCTCCACTCTCGCCGAAGGTGTCGTCGTGCAGGACCCCGACGGCATCGTGCAGTCGATCAACGCGGCCGCGGCACGCGCACTGGGCGTCGACCCGGTCGCGGTGGTGGGTCGCGACCTGCCGCGAGAGTTGGTGGGCGCCATCACCGTCGTCGACGCCGGCGGCCGCCCGGTGTCGCACGCCGACCTGCCCCACGTGATCACCTCACGTACCGGCCGTCCCACGCGGTTCCTCCTGGGCGTCACCCGTCCCGACGGCACCCAGGTGTGGCTGCGCGGCACCTCGGCGCTCATCGACGACCACCCGTTGTCCCACCTGGTCGCCTCGTTCACCGACATCACCGCCGAGCGGACCGCCGCCGCGCAACTCGCCTATCAGGCGACACACGATTCGCTGACCGACCTGCCCAACCGGTTGCACGTGGTGTCGGTGCTGACCGAGACCGTCGCGTCGGCCGAACGCGGGCCGATCGCCGTCCTCTACGTCGATCTCGACAACCTCAAGACCATCAACGACACCTTCGGCCACTCGATCGGCGACGCCGTGCTGCGCGAGGTCGCGAACCGACTTCGTGCGGTGGTTCCCGAGGGATGCCAGGTCGGTCGGGTCGGCGGCGACGAGTTCGTCGTGCTGCTCGCCGGCGCTGCCGCCGACACCGACGTCGTCTCCGACGCCGTCCACGTCGCGCTCTCGCGCCCCCTCGAACTCGACGGATGGACAATGGGTGTTGGTGCGAGCATCGGTCACGTCCTGGTGCCACAGGGTGACGGTCGCACCATCGACGATCTGCTCCGCGACGCCGACCTGGCCATGTACGCCGCGAAGGAGGCGGGCGGGAACAGGACCGTCCGGTTCTCCTCCGAGCGCGCACACTGACGTCGGCTCCTCCCCGAGACGGGTGGTACGGGCGTACCGTCGAGATAGGGGCCACGCACGCAACGGAAGCGCACACCATGACCGACGACCACCGTGCGACCGAGGACCGGATCTCCGCCGCCCTCGCACAGATCACCGTCGACGATCAGGCCATCGGGATCACCATGGCGCGACACCATCTCTCACCGCGACCCGCGCGGGACCACCTCCTCCACCTCGCCGAGGTCGTCGACGTCCCGTTCTCCGTCGCCACGACGATGATCGTGCACACCCAGAGGCGCTGACCCGATCGCGGCGCGTCCTCCCGGTTTCGACGAGCCGCTCCTCGGCTACTCCACGACGACGAGCTCGCACACCGACACGAGGGAGACCGCGATGACCGACGCCGACACGACCGACCCGGGTACGAACCGGCAGGACCCCACGCTGGCCGGGCGGATGGCACAGATCACCTCTCGGTACCCCGACCGACCCGTGCTCGCGTTCGACGCCGACGGGAAGTTGATGGACTGGCGGGAGGACGACGCGTCGGACTGGGCCAACGGCTCCCACGCGGACGAGCGCATCTACGAGATCGACGGGGGCGCCGACGAGCAGGCGGTGAGTGCGGCCATCGCCGCCGCCGACTGACGAGTCGTCGGCGGGCCGGACGTTAGGCTCGGTTCGTGCATCCCGACGAGTCCTCGACCTCATCGCCCGCCGACGGCGACGCCGGCACCGAACCCACGCGGATCGAGGTGTCCCGGGTCATCACCGCGCCGCCTGCCGAGGTGTTCGCGGTGCTCAGCGATCCGCAGGGGCATGTCGCCATCGACGGTTCGGGCATGTTGATGGGCGCCGACGGAGACCGTGTTCGGGCGGCGGGTGACACGTTCGTCGTGCACATGGACCGCGAGGCCCTCGGCGACATCCCGATGGGTGAGTACGACGTCACCGTCACCATCGCGTCGTTCGAGCGCGACCGCGAGATCTCGTGGACGATCCTCGGCCGGATGCGCCCGCCCATCGGCCACGTGTACGGCTACCGCCTGAGCCCCGAGGGCGACGGCACGCGGGTCACGTCGTTCTACGACTGGTCCGACATCCACCCGGACTGGCGCGCGAAGGGCATATTCCCCGTGATCCGTCCCGACTCACTGACCGCGACCCTGGGCATCCTCGCGCGCACGGTTCTGCGCGGGTACCCCTGTGCGACCCCGCTGAGCTGATCTCAGCGCTCGAGGCGATCGCGATCGGTCGGGTCGAGTGCGCGTCGGGTGACCGACGTCGACCGACCGTAGATCGCCTCGTACGCGTCGCGGTCGGCGACGGCCTGTCGGCGACGGCTCTCCGGCAGCAGGTCGGGGTCGAGTCCGTGCTTGCCGAGACGGTGCCTGCGGTTCTGGTCCATGTAGGCCGCGCAGTAGATCAGCCCGAGAACCGCTGCGAGCGCGACCATCTGCGCGCGCAACCACCACGGTCCCGGGAACATCATGAACACCGCGAAGATGGGCAGGAACGGCACCATCCCCCGCACGAGGTGTCGGATGTAGAAGTTGCGCCCCAACAGGTCCCGCCGCACCCAGTCGCGGAGATCGTCGTCGAGGGTGCGTCCGAACGCATAGCCGATCCACTGCCACACCGTCGGTCGTGTCCGTGCGCGCGTCGACCCGCTCATCGGCCCATCCCCTTGTCACCGGTCGTCTTGTCGCCGGTCGTCTTGTCACCGGCCGCCTTGGCCGCGGTGTTGATCCGCCAGAGCACCTCGCGGAGATCCTCGAGGTCGGCCAGGGACACCCCGAGGGTGTCGACGACGGCCGGCGGGATGGCGAGCGCCTGCGTACGCAGTTCCGCGCCGGCGGTGGTGAGTGTGACGTCGAGTTGACGCTCGTCGGCGCTCGAACGCTCGCGGGTGAGGAGCCCGGCGGCCTCGAGGCGTTTGAGGAGGGGCGACAGCGTCGCGGAATCGAGCATGAGCACCTCACCGATGGCGCGCACACTCCGCGGCGACGACTCCCAGAGAGCCAGCATCACCAGGTACTGGGGATGGGTCAGCCCCAGCGGTTCGAGCAGGGGCCTATAGATGGTCAGCACGGTGCGGTTGGTGACGGCGAGGGCGAAACACACCTGCCGGTCGAGCTGCAGGAGGTCGTCGGTGGTGGCCACATCGGTCATGACGAAGATCGTACGCTATTGAATAGTGCACGATCTATATTCCTCGTCACACGACGACAGATCCCGCCGTCGGGGTCGACGGCGGGATCTGTGGTGCGATCGGTGATCGCGGGTGATCTACGGGTTCTACGAGCGGGTGCGGGCGCTGAAATCGAGGTCGTTGCCGCCCCACAGCAGGATTCCCGAGACCGCGACGGTGCCGAGCACGAACATGGTGATGAGCATGGCCTCTCCTTTTCTCGTCGGCGAACGCCTGGACTGGCACGTTCGTTCTGCTTCCCAGAATAGGAACGAAAAGGCCCCGTGCACAGGGAAAGTCGGCGACGACTCGTCAGGAGGCCCGAAGTGACGTGCGTCGCTGCGACTGCCGGCACGCGGCGCGCATCACCGGCGTCGACAGGTGGGCGAGTCGACGTCAGTCGCCGGAGCGGAAGATCCGACGACGACGCGCCCGCGCCGTCTGCCGCAGTTCGGTCTCGCTGGTGAGCTTCACGCGGGGACGGCCCGTGGGCGCCCCACGGCGCCGTTCGACGCGATCGATGGTGGCGATCCCGCGAGCCCTGACCGGCTGCACACCGCGCCGCCGCAGGAACGTGTCGAAGTCGCCCATCGCGTGCGGGCGGGTCTCGAGTCGACCCTCCGCGGCGTCGGAGATGAAGGCCTGCACCGTCTCCTCGGCGTCGGCGCGGTTGGCGCCGATCCCGCCGGTGGGTCCACGTTTGGCCCATCCGACCACGTACGAACCGGCGACCGCGACCGAGGCGTCCGATATCCGACCGGCCTCGTTGGGGACACGGCCCGCGACGTCGTCGAACGGGAGTCCGGGGATGGGTCGGGTGCGGTAGCCGATGGAGGAGATGAGGTTGTCGGCGGGGATGTCGCGCACCACGTCACCGGTGCGCACCCGGACGGCGCGCACGCGGTCATCGCCCTCCACACCGCTGCCCAGCACCTCGAGCGGTGTGGAGTCGTAGAGGAACACGATGCGTTTCGCCGTGCCGTCGACCTCGGCGGTGACGGTGATCGAATCCTGCACCGACGCATCGACGGTGACGATCTCGACCCCGGGGGTGTTCACCAGGGCGGTGTACTCCGCGGGGGTGTGGGCGCCGGTGTCGCGACCGCGGCGGCCGAGCAGCACCACCTCACGCGTGCGGTTGGCCTCGAAGAAGTCCAGGGCGCGGTCGGCGATGTCGGTGCGGGCGAGGTCGGCGAGATCGGTGTGGAACAGACGCACGATGTCGAGCGCCACGTTGCCGGTCCCGACGATGACCGTGCGACCGACGGTCGCCGGCTGCAACGGGTTCGGGGCGTCGGGGATGCCGTTGTACCAGGCGACCGCAGCGCTCGCCGACGTGCTGCCGGGCAGGTCCTCACCGGGGATGCCGAGACGACGGGGCTCCGACGCCCCGATGGCGTAGAACACCGCATCGAAGTGGTCGGCGAGATCCTGGGGCGAGACGTCGCGACCGACCTCGACACCGCCGAGGACGGTCACCCGGGGATCACGCAGGTGCAGATCGAATCCGCGCGTGATGTTCTTCGTCGCAGGGTGATCCGGGGCCACACCCGATCGGACGAGTCCGCCCGGCGTCGGGAGCTTGTCGATGACCGTCACCTGCACGTCGGTGCGCATCAACAGCGTCCGCAGGGCGTACCCCGCGGACGGTCCGGTGCCGACCAGCGCCACCCGCATGCCCTCGGGCAGGCGCAGCAGCGGAACGTATTCGGTGGGCTTCTGGTCCTGGGAGACCTCACGGTCGCGGTAGTACGCCGCGTTCACCTCGGCGAAGTGCAGATCCCGCGGACCGAGGCGGTCGACGGGGAAGATCGCGTCGACCGGGCAGGCGTCCGAGCACGCGCCGCAGTCGATGCAGGTGTCGGGGTCGATGTGCAGGATGTCCGCGGTCCCGAACCCCGGCTCGCCGGGCGCGGGATGGATGCAGTTGACCGGGCACACCGACACGCACCCGGCGTCGCTGCAGCAGGACTGCGTGATGGCGAAAGCCATGAGATGACCGTTGTTTCGATTGAGGCCGCCCGCGTTCACGGGCGGGTGACGTCAGAGGAGGTTGGCCTTGCGGTACCACCGCGCGGCCGGACGCGTCAGCAGGCCGACGCTGTCGAGGAACTCCATCAGGTGGACGCAGCTCTCGCGCATCATCGACTTGAAGTGGCTGTTGTTCTTCTTCGCCGCCATCGCACGCTTGCTGTCCAGTCCGGCGTTCGTGTAGAGGTGCGGCGAGTGGAGGCTGGTGACGATGAGGAAACCCGCGATCGCGATGATGAGAGCGCTGAGCTGGCGACGGAACCACCCGACACCCTCCATCGACTCGCGCACCTCCTCGCGGGCGAACTTCATGTGCCGCGACTCCTCGAGCACGTGGATCTCGTTGACGGTGCGCACCAGCGGCAGCACACGGTCGTCGTTCATGCAGCCGCGCTGGAAGACGTCGAGGACCTCCTCGGCGACGAGGATCGCGCTGTAGGCGACCTCGTTCTTCGCCAGCGCCATGAAGGCCTTGCCGGCCCAGCCGACGAACCGCGACGGCCGGTACGACGTCCCCACCATGACGTCGGCTCCCTTGGCGAACATCAGCGAGTGACGGCACTCGTCGGCGATCTCGACCAGCGACCACTGGAACTCGGGCGAGTGGTACTCGCCGAGGTACTGATCGCGGATCACCATCTCCTGCAGGATCATCTCGAACCAGATGCCGTTGGTGGAGATCGAGGCGAACTCGTGCCGGGTCAGCTCGATGCGCTGCTCCTCGGTCAACTCGTCCCACATGTCGGTGCCGTACAGCGACGACCACTCCGGGCTGCAGCCGTACTTGGTCGGGTCGAGCGGCTCGTTCCAGTCGATCTCGGTCATCGCGTTGCGCGACATCCGTGCCGCGGATGCGATCAGACGATCGGAGACCTCGTTGGAGCCCTGATCGCGACGGGTCTCGTCCGTTCCGGTGCTCTCGACGGTGATCGTCATCTCGCGTCCCTTCTCCGTGACAACTGACGTTGTAGTCAATGAGCGTTGTAGTCAACGCTCGTTGTCACGATACGTGTTCGGAGTACACCTGTAAACCCTCCGCCGAGAGCCCCGAAACGCAGAACGCCCCCGTGGGGAGTCACGGCGGACATGGAGTCCACCGCTCCCCTCCACGGGGACGATCTCTGCACTTCAGGCGGGTCCGAGCAGACCCTGCGACGTCAGTCGCGCCGTGTCACTCGCGCGGGGGCATCGAGACGCGCACACCGTTGTCGCCACCGTGCTCCGGACCCGCGTCGGGGTGATCGGCGGGCAGGCGGCCACGGAAGCGAGCGGCCTCCGAGTCGCGGACGTCGGAACCCGAGTGCGCCGGACGGTGGTACGGGCCGGGCTTCGGCCGCACCTTGCCACCGGGGAACGCCAACCGCAGGATGGTGCGCTGCACCTGTCCCCACTGGGAGAAGAACGGACCGGTGTTGTACGGCAGGTCGTAGCGCTCGCAGATGTCCTTCACCTTCGGGGCGATCTGCGAGTACCGCGAGCTCGGCATGTCGGGGTAGAGGTGGTGCTCCACCTGGTAGCTGAGGTTGCCGCTGGCGATGTGGAACAGCGGGCTGCCGTCGATGTTCGCCGCACCCACCAGCTGACGGGCATACCAGGCACCGCGACTCTCGTCCGACGCCTCCTCCTGGCTGAAGGTGTACGCCTGGTCCGGGAAGTGGCCGCAGAAGATGATCGCGTTCGACCACACGTTCCGGATGATGTTGGCGGTGAAGTTCGCCCAGAACGTGGCGACGAAGGTGTCCTCGACGCCCGGGAGCATGCGGTCGGCGACCGAGGCGGCCGACTTCGCCGACCGACCGTTGAGCTTGCGCAGCTGCTTGCCGAGACGGGAGGTCTTGCTCTGCGGCACCCGGCCACCGGTGACGACGGCGGTGAGCGCGAAGGCGCCCGCGCTGATCGCCGGCCAACCGATGTAGTCCTTCACCACCTGACGACGCATCTTGTACGCGCTGCCCTTGAGGTCCTTGAGGACCGCGGCCGGCGACTTGTCGCCCCGACGCATGGCCTCGAGGTCGAGGTCGTGCAACGCCACGCCCCACTCGAAGAATGCGATGAGAAGCAGGTTGTAGAACGGCTGCGCCAGGTAGACGGGGTTCCACTTCTGATGCGGATCGATCCGCATGATCTCGTAACCGAGATCCTTGTCCTTGCCGCGGATGTTGGTGAACGTGTGGTGCACGTAGTTGTGCGAGTGCTTCCACGACTCGGCGGTCGAGGCGGTGTCCCAGTCCCACACCGACGAGTGGATGTTGGGGTCGTTCATCCAATCCCACTGGCCGTGCATGACGTTGTGGCCGATCTCCATGTTCTCGAGGATCTTCGCCGCGCCGAGGGCCGCCGTGCCGACGAACCACGCCGGCTTGGACCGCGAGTTGAGCAGGACGACGCGGCCGAGCGCGGCGAGCTGGCGCTGCGCGGCGATCACGGACTTGATGTAGTTGCGGTCCTTGTCGCCGAGGTCGCTGTAGACCTCGTCGTGGATCGCGTCGAACTCCTTGCCCAGGCGCTCGATCGTCTCGGCGTCGAGATGAGCGATCGGGTTCCCGGTGGGGTTACGTCGTTCGGTGGTGGTCATGCTGGTCCTCCCTGATGGATCGCTGTGGTGCGCTGCGATTCGCTGGTGTTGCCTGCCGCGCGGGCTGTGGTGGTGGAGCCTCTGTCTGTTTACAGATCCACTTCCACGTCGCCCTCGGCGCTGTTCACGCAGATGCGGATCGACTGCCCCTCGGGTGAGGAGACGTCTCCGGTGCGCAGATCACGGATCTGTCCCTTCTTCAATACACCCGTACAGGTGTGACAGATGCCGATGCGGCACCCGTACTTGAGCTCCAGCCCCGCCTCCTCGCCTGCCTGCAAGATGGGAACGCCTGGCTCACACTCGAAGTCGCTGTCACTCTTGAGCATCGTGACGTGGCCACCCTCACCTTCACCGGGGTCTGCACCGAAGGTGGGTTGGAATCGTTCGAGCAGGATCTGGTCGCCGATGTCGTTGGCCTTGTAGTGCTCGACGAGATCGTCGAGCAGTTCGGCCGGTCCCGACGCCATCGTCGTGCGCTCTCGCCAGTCTGGGCACAACTGGTCGAGGTCCTCGGGCTTCATGCGGCCCTCGTCGCCGGTCACCCGCAGGTTCAGCGTGAAGCCGTCGTGCGCCTTGTCGAACCGCTCGAGCTCGGTCAGGAACATCGTCTGCTCGCGGCGATGGATCGAGTGGATGGCGACGACATCGTTCATCTCGTCACGGTGGTCGAGGGCCCGCATCATGCTCATGATCGGGGTGATGCCACTGCCGGCGCTGATGAACAGCATCTTCTCGGGCAGCGGGTCGGGCAGCAGGAACGTACCCTCGACGTCGCTCAGGCGGACGATCTCTCCCGGGCGGATCGCTCGCACCAGATACGGCGAGACGGTCCCCTCCTCCACGAGCTTCGGGGAGACGCTGATGAGCCCGTCACGGGGTTCGGGGTCCGACGTCAGCGAGTAGGCCCGCCAGTGGAACTTGCCGTCGATGACCAGTCCGAGCCGGACGTACTGACCGGGCGCATGACCGGGCCACTCGTAGCCGGGGCGGATCCACACGGTCGAGGCGTCGGTGCCCTCGGGACTGACCTCCTCGACGCGACCGCGCAACTCCTTGGTGGTCCACAAGGGATTGATGAGCTCGATGTAGTCATCGGGCTCGAGCGGGCTGAACAGAGCCCGGATCCCCTTGAGGAACCCCCGCCGCAGAGGCGATACCTGAGGTGTGGCGCCGCGTTCAGCCATCGAGGCGCCCGCCGGGATTCATAGGTGACACGTGACCTCACAAGGTTCTCGATCGAGATGGCTGCTGTCCGCACCCCCGGTTACCCCCACGCCTGGCGTTCAGCGAGTGTGATCCGGGTCTCTCGGGCCAACAGTACGTTGCTGCACGGCACAGCGCGCACGCTTGCGATCACAGAACAGACAATGCAGTCGAGTGCAAGGTCACTGTCAGGTCACGGCCCGCCCGATCCGTGGTGACGCCGCCCAGATCGTCGATCCGCGATGTGTGGTGAGCGACAGCGACCGAACACTCGCTCCGTTTCGTGCCTGGTCAGTCCAGTGCCTTGACCACCTTCATCGTCTGGTGCGACACGATCCGGTGCAGCGCCGGGTGCGCCGCCAGCTTCTCGGTCTGGAAGCGTTCGTAGGCGGCGGCGTCGGCGACCTCGACCCGTATCAGGTAGTCCGGCACCCCGAACAGACGCCGCATCTCGGTCACCTCGTCGTAGCCGGCGACCGTCGACTCGAACTCCTCGACGGTCTGTCTCCGGGTCATGCTGATCTCCACCGACAGCAACACCGTGAGAGGACGGCCGCTCGCCTCGGGATCGATCCGCGCGCGATAACCGGCGATCACCCCGTCGTCCTCGAGTCGCTTCACCCGTCGCAGACACGGGGCCGGCGTCAGCCCCACCCGCCGGGCGAGCTCGACGTTGCTCAGACGGGCGTCCGCGCGCAACTCCAACAATATTGCGCGATCGAGGTCGTCGAGCCGCTTTGCGTTGCGCATGGGGGAACGATACCGCCACGATGCGCAATCCACGGCACCCGGTTGCTCGATATTCTTGCTCCCATGACCGTCCTCGACCGACCACTCACCCGGCGGGCCACCGAGACCGACATCGTCGCCGGTGTGCGCACCGTCGCCCCCGCGGCGGTGTCGGTGCTCCCCATGGGCCTGGCCTTCGGCGTGGTGGTGTCGCAGTCGGTGCTGGCCTGGTGGTGGGCGCCGGTGTTCGCCGGGGTGATCTTCGCCGGGTCGCTGGAGATCCTCCTCGTCGGCATGGTGTCCGCGATGGTGCCGCTCGCCCAGATCGCCGTCGCGGCACTGCTGGTGAACATGCGCCACACCTTCTACTCCCTGTCGTTCCCGCTGCATCGGGTGCACGGCCTGGCAGCGAAGACCTACAGCACCTTCGCGCTCACCGACGAGGCCTGGGCGCTGACGTCGGAACCAGAGGCCCAGACGTGGGGGCGCGGACGGATCCTCACCGTCCAGTCGGTGTTCCACCTGGCGTGGGTCGGATCGGTGACCGTCGGCGCTGCGCTCGGCAGCGTCGTGCCGGCCTCGATCGTCGGTCTCGAGTTCGCCGCCCCCGCCTTCTTCGTGGTACTGGCGATGGAGGCACATCGCACCCGTCGCCGCCTCGCCCTGCCCGCACTCGGTGTCGGATGCGCGGTCGCCGCCTACACCGTGCTCGGCGGCGGCATGCTGATCGCGGCGATGAGCGCCTACGTCGGCATCGTCGTCGCCGGGGGCGTGCTCGCCCGGCGTCGCACCCCCGCCTCACCTCTGCGCCCGGGTGAGCGTTCGCCGGTCTCCGACGAGGTGCACCGCTGATGCCGTCGACGCCGTACCTCCTCGCCGCGATCGCGGTGTCGGCCGCCATCACCTGGACCCTGCGGGCCGCACCCTTCGCCGTCCTCACCCCGCTGCGGAACAGTGCCGTCCTCGCCCACCTCGCCGTCGACCTGCCGGTCGGGATGATGACGATCCTCGCCGCCTACACCGTCGTGCACCAGGCGCCACCCGCCCTCGACAGCCGCACGGTCGCCGCCGCGGTCGCGTTGGCCGCCACCATCGCCGTCCACCGGTGGCGGCACAACGCCATCCTCTCGGTCGTCACCGGCACCGTCATCAACGTGGCGATCGCCAGCCTCGCGCCGGTCGTCCTGTCGTGAGATCACCGTCCCTCGATCCGGTTGCCGCGCAGGCGGAGTCATCGCGCACCGGCTGGTTCGGTCCCGACGGTGTCGGACGCCGGGTGCGATCTGGGGCACACTGAGAGCCATGAGAACCGGGCACCACCGCCGGCGCAGACGCATCGGGGTCGCCCTCGGTGCCGTCGATCGCGCCGTCTACGACGCGGTCGCACGATCGGACAGCCCCCTGCTCGACGCCACGATGCCGCGGCTGACGAACGCGGCCAACTATTCGCGACTGTGGTTCGCGATCGCGGCCGGTCTCGTCGCGTCGCGGTCGGCGTCGGCGCAGCGCGGCGCGGCGCGTGGGGTGACCAGTCTCGCCGTCAGCAGTGTCGTGACCAACCAGATCGCCAAGCGCGTGTGGTCGCGGCGGCGCCCCATCCCCGACGCGGTTCCGCTGGCCCGGGTCGTCCGCACGCCGTCGTCGACGTCGATGCCCTCGGGGCACTCGGCCAGTGCGGCCGCCTTCGCGGTCGGTGTCGGGCTGGAGAACCGGAAGTTCGGTGCCGCGCTCGCCCCGCTGGCCGCGCTGGTCGGCGTCTCCCGGGTCGCCACCGGCGCGCACTACCCCGCAGACGTGGTCGTCGGATTCGGCATGGGCGCCTCCATCGCGCTGCTCATCGGGCGCGTGTTCCCGCCGATGTCGGTGTACCGCCCGGTCGACCATGCACCGCGATGGGTGCCGACCCGTGAGCGCAGCGACGGGGCCGGGGTCGTGCTGGTCATCAACCCCAACTCCGGCAGTGGCAGCGGCGAGCGGATCATCGACGAGATCCGCGCCCACCTGCCCGCCGCGGAGATCGTGACGTGCGGCGAGGGCGACGACACCACCGAGTTGCTGCGTCGCGCCGCCGAGCGCGCCGAGGTCCTCGCCGTCGGTGGCGGCGACGGGACCGTCGCGGCGGCCGCCGACATCGCCCGTACCTCGGGTGTGCCGCTGGCGGTGTTCCCTGCGGGCACCTTCAACCACTTCGCCAAGGACATCGGCTGCGCCACGGTGGCCGACACCGTCGCCGCGATCCGCAAGGGCCGCGTGGCGCGGGTCGACCTCGCCCTGCTCAACGGCGAGACGGCCTTCATCAACAACGCCAACATCGGCGCGTACCCCCAGTTCGTGCGGTTCCGCGAGCGGTACGAGAACACGCTGGGCAAGCCCGTCGCCAGTGTCTACGCCATGCTGCACACCCTGCGCCGGGAACGCCCGGTGCGACTGCGCTACCGGGACACCGGCAACGAGGACACCACCGTCACCACGTCACTGTTCTTCCTGGGGACGTCGGTCTACGAGACACCGGGTTTCGCCCCGGCCCACCGCCCACGGATGGACGACGGTCTCCTCGACGTCCGCATCCTCGAGGTCGACAAGCGGTTCGCGAAGATCCGCATCATGTTCTCCGTCCTCACCGGGCAGCTCGCACGGTCGAAGCTCTATCACGAGATGCGCGTCACCGACTTCACCGTGACCTCGCTCGACGGACCCACGACCATCGCACTCGACGGGGAGATCCGCACCCGCGCCACGACGGCGTCGTTCACCGTCGATCACGAGGGTCTGGCGGTGTTCGGGAGTTTCGAGCGTGAGTGAGAGCCACTCGGTCGTCGCTCGCGACGGTACGCGGCTGGCCGTCTCCGTCCGCGGCAGCGGACCCGCGCTGCTCCTGCTGGCCGGGCAGTCCAACGACCACACCTGGTGGGACGGGGTGCGCGACGACCTCGGCGCCGGTCGCACCACGATCGCCGTGGACTACCGCGGGACCGGCGGCAGCGACTCACCCGAGATGCCCTATTCCACAACGATGTTCGCCGACGACGCGATCGCGGTGCTCGACGACCTCGGGATCGGCGACGCGGCGGTTTACGGCACGTCGATGGGTGGTCGCGTCGCGCAGTGGGTCGGCGCGCTGCACCCCGACCGCGTGACGCACCTGATCCTGGGGTGCACCACACCGGGCGACGCCCACGGCGTGCCCCGCAGCGCCGAGGTCCGACGTGCACTGGCCCACGACCGCTCGCAGGAGGTGCTCACCGACCTCATGTACACACCGCGGTGGCGCGCGAACCATCCCGGCCCGTATCGCACCCTCGGTGACCCGTCGATGACGAACCACGCCCGGCACCGACACCTGCAGGCGAGCAACAACCATGACGCGTGGGATGCGTTGGGCGACATCACCGCACCGACGCTGATCCTCCACGGCGACGACGACCGGATGGCGCCGGTCGGCAACGCCGCACTCCTCGCCGAACGCATCGCCGACGCGACGGTGCGGGTGTTCGCCGGTGCGCGGCACGCCTACTTCGAGGAGTGCCACCGCGAGGCCGGGCCCGCCGTCACCGAGTTCCTCACCCGCTGAGCGATCCCCGGACGCCCGCCGGGGGCGTCAGGGAAAGTCGATGTGGTCCAGGGCGAATCGCCGGACACTGCCCGGGATCGTGGCGTCACACGTGGAGAGCAGCGGCGGCGACGCCGACACCCGCAGCGTCACCTCGGCACGACGACCGTCGCCGGCGTCGAGGACGACGCGCGCGGTCTCCCCGTCGTCGAGCACGTCGATCGGTGCGAACGCCTCGATCCGATCGTCCCCGGTGTGTTCGCGGGCGAAGTGTTGCGCAGCCTGCACCACGTGCGGGACGCAGGTCCTCCCGCGCAGCAGGTCCGGGGCGACGCGACCCCGGGCATGTCGGGCCATGAGGTCGACCACATCCCCGGAGTCGACCCGCCCGTAACTCAACCCGTCGGGCAGCACGATCATCGTCGCCGCGAACCGATCACCTCCCAGATGCGAGCACTCCCAGGTGATGTCGGGGTTCGCGGCGGCCAGATCGGCGGTGGCGGCCCGGCCGCGCACCGCGCAACAGCGGTCGTGTCTGCCGTGGGCGCACACGGCGGCGAGCGGGCCGTCGACGACAAATCCGGCCGAGCCGTCGAGGGGCAGATCGAGATAGTCCTCCGGACCGGAGACCTCGCCGCCGTGCAGAACCGAACCGACGGGCCGGGTCTGCGCGATGAACCACCGCCACCGCGGGGTCGGGGCGCGACGTCCCGGGCGGCGGATGGCCACGATGCGCATCGACGCCGCCTCGGCGCGCCGGACGATCGCCCGCCCCAGTGCGGGCTCCAGGATGCGCGGCGACTGCAGGAAGGCCGAGTGCCCCCACGGTCCGGCCACCTCGAGGAGGAGCCAGTCGTGGCCGAGAGACGCCGTCGCGAAGAGGGGTTCGTCGGCCGCCAACGACCGGTCACTGCACGGCGGCAGCGCCGGGTCCCGTTCGCCGACGGTGACGCTCGATCGGCCGTTGGGCGGGTTCACACCCCCGCCGGGACCACGACGGACTCGCGTAGGAGGCGCCGGATGAGCACGGTGCCGTCGGCGGCGTCGAGTCCGGGAAGTGTTGTCGCCGTGGCCGCAGCGGTGTCTCCGGACCCCTCGGTCGAACGCAGATGCCGCAGCGCCGGCGCGCAGGAGCCGGGGAACGAGATGGTCCGGTCGGGCAGCTGCACGCGGACGCGTCCGGTCGTCGGGTCGTCGACGACGGACCCGAGGAGACCGTGTCGCCAGCGCACGCCCACCGACCCTGCGGCCGCGATGGCATCGAGGGTGGCCAGGGGCCGGACCGCGGCGGGGCGGGTACGGCTCGCGAAACTGCCTGCGAGGTCGTCGGCCACGGCCGATCCCCACTCGTCGGCGCGGTCGCGGATCTCGTCGGCGAAGGCCAGCAACGCCTTCGTCGCGTGTGCGGCGACGGCGTCGTGATCGGTGGGGTCGATGCCGACGGGAAGCGAGGTCCGCAGGTCGGTCACCGCACCGGCGACACGGTCGACCGCGGCCCGCACCACGTCGACGCGCGTCAGCGCGGGCACGCCGATGGTCAGGTGGATGGCGGTCTCGTCGGTGGTCCGTGCGGAGTGCAGCCAGCCGCGCGGCAGGTAGAGCGCATCGCCGGGGGCGAGATCGGTGTCGATGACCGGGGCCTCGGTGACCCGCCGGGCGATCGCGTCGCGGTGACCGGTCCACGCGTCGGTGGGCAGCGGGCTGGTCACCACCGGTTCGTGGACCGTCCAGTGTTTGTGGCCGGCGACCTGCAGCACGAAGACGTCGTGCACGTCGTGGTGGGAGTCGAAACCCTGGCTGCCGGGAGGGGTGATGTAGGCATTGGCCTGGACCGGGTGTCCGAGGTCGTCGACGAGGCGTCGGACGAAATCGATGACCGGGGGCCAGAGGCGATGGAGTCCCTGCAGGACGATCGAGGCGCCGTCGGCGAACTGCGCCAACGCCTTCGCCGAGTCGACCTGGTCGCCGATCTCGGCGCCGACCCCGGCCGGCCCGAGGAACTCGTCACGCGAGAGCAGGGCGCCGTCGCGCGCCATGCGGATGAACGGCGCGCGTACCCCGCGCTCGGCGAGCAGTTCGTCGACCGCGGAGGCCGAGAGCAGATCACCGAAGTCGCGGGGCAGCGTCGTCGAGGTGCTGAGCAGTGGTCCACGACCCCAGTACTCGCGCTGGAAGGTTCCCAGATCGACTGAGATACAACGGCTCAGCATCTTCTGGTGTCGGTCAGGCCGTGCCGTCGGCGCCGCCGTCGTGGCCACCGGGGTTCGAGCCACCGTCGGCCGGGCCCTCGCCCGCACCCGCGGTGCCGTCGGCGCCGCCGTCGTGACCGTCGGGGTTCGAACCACCGTCGGCCGGGCCCTCGCCCGCACCCGCGGTGCCGTCGGCGCCGCCGTCGTGGCCACCGGGATTCGAACCGCCGTCGGCCGGGCCTTCTCCGCCGCCGGTGGAGGTGGTGATGTCATCGTCGTCGAGCGCCATGATCTGCCTTTCGTCGAGCGTGAACGTGCGCGTGATCCAACGTCTCCTGTCTACCACCCGAGCGGTGGTCGTCGTGGGGCTCCCGGCACCTCGGATCACCGCGGTTGCGAAGATGTTTCGGTCGAGGGAGTCGGTGGTATCCGGCTCCGGCGGTCTCCCGACATGTGCGAGTTCTGACCATTCGGCGTCCGACGCGGGATAATCACCCCATGCGGTCGCGACAGAAGGTCATCGACGCGACGCTCGATCTGGTCGCCGAGGGCGGGTTCGCCGCCGCCAGCATCGCAGCCGTGGCGTCGCGGGCAGGCGTGTCCCGTCAGACGGTCTACTCGATCTTCGGCAGCCGCGAGGACATGGTGTCGCAGGCGGTGATCAGCGTGACCATGGAGGCGACCGACGAGATCCGGTCCGGCGTCGACGCCGCCGAGGGTCCCGCGGAGTACCTCGTGGAGTTCGTCATCGCCGGCCGGGCGGTACTGCACCGACACCCGGTGCTCGCCACGTTGCTGCGCGGCGAGGCCCTCAACCCGCTGTTCGACACCGGCATGCTTTCGCGCGCGCGCCCGGTCGCACGGGAGATGCTCGCCCCCATGGCCGTCCGCTTCCCTCAGATCGAGTCCCGGATGGACGACATCGTCGAGATGGCACTGCTCATCGGACTCTCGGTGATCCTGTTCGACGACCCGGCCGACCGTCCCGACGACGAGCTGCGGGCGTTCCTGACGCGATGGATCGCACCCTCCCTCGATTAGTTCTTGACACTTTTCGCAGTCACTGTCTAGTTTCAGAGGGCGTCACCGTCAGCCGGTGGTCGGGGGACCGCGTACCGGCGGTGGCGCATCATCTGTCACCGCGCATCCGTCCGCCCGTCGGCCCACGGATGTGTCCACTCCCCCGGCCACGACCCGTCCTCGTCCACGACCGCTCTCCCGGGGGATCTCTCATGACCGATGTCAGTCGCCGCTCGTTACTCGCGGGCACCGCCGCCGCCGGCGTCGCCGCACTCGCCACACCCGCCCTGGCACAGGCACAGACCGCGGGGTCCCGTCGCTCCCCATCCCCGGCCCGCGTCCGCCTCACCCGGGAGAGCCACCGCGTGGTGGTCGTCGGCTCGGGATTCGGCGGCGGCGTCACCGCGCTGCGGCTGGCGCAGGCAGGCGTCCCGGTGCTGGTGCTCGAACGCGGGAACCGCTGGCCCACCGGTCCGAACGCGAAGACATTCCCTCTCGCGACCTCGCCGGACAAGCGGCTGCTGTGGCATCGCGGTGCCCCGCAACTGTTCGGCAAACCCGTCGCGTTCGATCCGTACACCGGCCTGCTCGACGCCGTCGTCGGGGAGAACATGACCGCGATCTGCGCGGCCGGTGTCGGGGGTGGCTCCCTCATCTACCAGGGCATGACGCTGCAGCCCGCCGAGGACGTCTTCCTCACGCAGTTCCCCGAGCAACTCGACTACGCCCGCCTCGCCCGCACCCACTACCCGCGGGTGGCGCGGATGCTGCAGCTCGAGACCGCGCCCGACGCCCTCGTCGACAGCCCGCAGTATCACGCGCCGCGGGTGTTCGCGAAACGTGCACGGGCGGTGGGACTCCCGGTCTCCAAGATCCCGATGCCGATCGACTGGACCTACGCCTTGCGCGAACTGCGCGGCGAGATGACCCCGTCCTACACGAACAGCGCGGGCAGCATCGGGGTGAACAACGGCGGCAAGCACAGTGTCGACGTCACCTACATCAAGCAGGCCGAGGCGACCGGTCGCGTCACCGTCGCGGTCCGACACGAGGTCCGCGAGGTCTTCCGAACCCGCAACGGGCAGTGGGAGGTCCACGTCGACCGCACCGACACCTCGGGGCGTGTTCTCGAGAACAAGATCATCACGACACCGACGTTGGTGATGGCGGCGGGCACGATGAACACGACACGCCTGCTGATGCGCGCCGCGGCCAAGGACCAGATCACCGACATGCCCGACGGTCTGGGACGCGGGTGGGGAAGCAATGCCGACCGAATCTATTCCTGGACGAGCCTCACCGAGGACTTCGGCGCCGTCCAGGGTGGTCCGGTCGTGTTCGGATCGCTCGACTGGTCACGCCCGACCGAGGCCATCACGGTGATCCAGGCGTCGATCCCGTCGGTGGCGGGTATCGACTCGCGCACGACCATGATGGTGGGCTACGGAGTCAGCGACGGCCGCGGCCACTTCACCTACGACTCCCGCGCCGACGACGCGATCCTGCGATGGCCCACGAACGGCGACGCGCGCATCCAGAACACCCGTATCGGGCCCACCGTGCGCAAGATCGCCGGACCCGACGTCCTCACCGACACCACCGGTGTCTTCCCCAACACGTGGCACCCGCTGGGCGGTGCGTCGATGGGCTCGGTGTGCGACCTCGACGGCCGCGTCCGGGGGCAGAAGGGGCTCTATGTCCTCGACGGCGCGCTGATCCCCGGCAACTGCGCGGCGTGCAATCCGTCGATGACCATCGCCGCGATCGCCGAGCGCGCACTCGACAACCTGGTGGCGAACGACGTCGGGACGATCATCTGACCCGCGGCGTCACCGATCGTCTGCAGGACTCCTCGGATCGGGGTCGCCGCCTCCGGGCCGACTAGTCTGGACGGCGATGAGACCGGGTGCGACGAGTGTGCAGACGACGGGCCGCCGCTATGGCGGCCAGGATCCGGCGGCCCGACAGGCGGCGCGGCGCGAACAGCTCCTCGACGCCGGTCTCGAGTGTTTCGGCACCGATGGCTACCAGCGGACCTCGGTGAAACAGGTCTGCGAACGCGCCGGACTCACCCAGCGGTACTTCTACGAATCCTTCGACGACCGTGAAGGATTGCTGCTCGCGGTCTACGACTCGGTCGTCGAGCTCGTCCGCGGCCGGACCGAGGCGTCGATCGCCGACGGCGGCAGCAGCATCGCCGACCTGGCGCGAGTGGCGCTGAACGAGTTCGTCGACTGCCTCACCGAGGACGCACGCCGCGCCCGCATCATGCTGCTCGAGGTCGTCGGCGTCAGCCCTGCGCTCGAAGCGCGTCGCCACCGGGTCATCCACGATTTCGCCGAGGTCATCGTCGCCGCGGGGGCCGCCCACGCCGGCCTCGCAGAGGTGACCCATGAGTTCCACCTCGTCGCCGTGGGGCTGGTGGGTGCGGTCAACCAGCTGCTCACCGACTGGGTGCTCGGCAACGGGTCGACCGACCCCGATCACATCCTGGCGGTCTGCGTCCGGCTGTTCGCGGCCGCGTTCGACGACTTCGTCCCGGACTGAGCCGCGACCGGGTTACGGCCGGTCAGCATGCGCAGTTCGGCGTGGATACGCGCCGCGTCGGGCCCGCTGGAGAACGGCACCCGATCGAGATGGGCGGTGTCGCGCTGGTTGCGGTAGACCGCGACGAAGGCGATGAAAAGAACCGGTACGAGGATCACTGCGAGAGTCATGTCAGAAAGTGTGTTCTCGCTGATATCGTGCCACCAGCGGCAGAATTGCCGATGTTCACAAAATTTCTGCCACACTGGTCGACATGCTGAGGACTGTCGCCGTGATCGTGCAGGAGCCCGTCGCGCTCTTCGAATACGGCGTGGTGCACGAGGTCTTCGGGCTCGACCGCACCGATGACGGCGTGCCGCCCTTCGAGTTGCTCATCTGCTCGCCGACGCCGAACGTCCCGCTCGCGAGCGGCAGCGGGGCGTCGATCATCGCGCCCCTGCCGCTGTCGGCCGCTCTCGACGCCGACCTCGTCGCCATCCCCGGCGGTCCCAGCGACGGGGATCCGCTGCCCGAGGTGCTCGACGTGCTCCGCACCGTCGCCACCCGTGGTGGCCGCCTGCTGTCGGTGTGCACCGGCGCCTTCACGATCGCGGCCACCGGCCTGCTCGACGGGAAGCGCTGCACCACGCACTGGCGCCACGGCGAGAAGTTGACCGCGCGGTATCCGAACACCGTCGTCGACACCGACGTCCTTTTCGTCGACGAGTTCCCGATCGTCACCAGCGCGGGCACAGCGGCCGGGATCGACGCCTGCCTGCACATCGTGCGGCAGGAACACGGACCCGTCGTGGCCAACGCCATCGCCCGTCGCATGGTGGTGCCGCCGCACCGGGACGGCGGTCAGCGACAGTTCGTGTCGGCGCCCGTCCCGGACTGTTCGGAGGACGGGTTCGGCGCGGTGCTCGCGTGGATGCTCGAGAACCTCGCCGACGACATCTCGGTACCCGCCCTGGCGGCGCGCTCACACATGTCCGCGCGGACGTTCGCCCGGCGATTCGTCGACGAGGTCGGTACCACCCCTCACCGCTGGCTGACCGAGCAGCGGGTGCTGCATGCGCAGAACATGCTGGAGGCCACCGACATCGGGATCGAAGAGGTCGCCGAACGCGCCGGCTTCGGGTCGGCGACGCTGCTGCGCCACCACTTCTCGGCCGTCGTCGGCGTCTCCCCCACCGCCTACCGGCGACGCTTCGGCTGCGTGGTCGCCGCCGAGTGAGGGGGCGGCCCGCCCGTGCTCAGCGCGCGGCGGTGGGCGGATCGGTGTCCGCCGAACCGCTTGTCGCGACAGCGCCTTTCGCGGCAGAGCCTTCCGCGGCATCGTTTGTCGCGGTGTCGGCGAGCGGCTCGTCCCCGTCGTCGAAGGCGATGCGCGGGACCACGGTGGCGGCGAGGGCCGCTCGCACGGCGTGGACGATCAGCGCGACGCCGAATCCCACGGCCGCGGCCAGTGCGAGGTAGTACGCGACGTCGACGAGCGCGCCCGATCCCGGTTCGGTGACGAGGGCGGCGGCGAGGGCCAGGACCAGACCACCCGCGGACCATGCGGTCGCCACCAATCGCGGTGCGGTGGTCGATGCGGCGAACAGTCGGCGGTAGATCGTCGTCTCGAACTCGTCGACGGCCGCCAGTCGCACCGGATCGCCGTCGGCGAGTGTGCGCAGCGACGCCGCGAGTGCCGCGTCGCGACCGAGGTGGTCACCCTCGCGCCGCCGGTGGTGGGCGTAGGCGATGACCACCCCGATCGCCGCCACGAGTCCGAACGCCGCCACCACAGAGCTGTCCACGGCGCTCACGCTACCGCCCGACCACGGCCGCGACGGCCGACAGCGATTTGTCCGTTTGACCGCCCGCCCGCGCGCCGTGCGCCCTACGATTGCCCCGGACATGCGCCCGGCCGTACCGGCCGGAGACGCATCGGGCATCGTCCTCGAGGAGCACCGATGGCTGAACTGGTCGAACACTCCGCGCGCATCGTCGCCGCGCGTCTCGACAACACCTCGGTCCGGGCGATATCGGGATCGATGGTCTCCTACCAGGGCACGGTGGCGTTCAAGTCGGCCGGCTTCGGCGGCGGATCGGGCGTCCTCGCCGGGCTCAAGCAACGCGCCACCGGCGAGAGCCTGTCACTGATGGAGGCCACCGGTACAGGGGTCGTCCACCTCGCCGTCAACGGGCAGTACGTCAGTGTGCTGCAGCTGAACAACGAGACGCTGCAGGTCGAGTCGCAGCAACTGCTCGCGATGGCGGGTGCGCTGCAGACCAACGTCACCTTCGCCGGCCTCGGCGGCATGAGCAGTGGACAGGGACTCTTCACCACCACCGTGACCGGCACCGGTCAGGTCGCACTGCTGTCGTCGGGTGGCCCCCTGATCCACCTCGAGGTCAACCCGAACCTCCCCCTGGTGGTCGACCCCGACGCGTTCGTATCGGCGAAAGGTCAACTGCAGCAGTCGTTCGTCACCGACGTCAGCTGGCGCGACATGGTCGGCGCGGGCGGCGGGGAGGCGTTCTCCCTGCGCTGGCAGGGCCAGGGTGTCGTCTCGATCCAACCCGCGGAACGGTGAGCGCCATGGTCTTCGAGAAGGTCAACAGCAAGGTCGTCTCGGTCGACATCGCCCGAGCCGGCGGGGTGATCGCCCGCAAGGGCGCCATGCTCTTCTACACCGGCCAGGTGATGTTCTCGCCGCACATGATCCCCGGTGCCGTCGGCGCGGGCCTCGGCGCGGTGGCGGGAATGGCAGGTCGGATGATGGCCGGCGAGCACGAGAAGACGATGCTCGCGCAGGGAAACGGTCTGGTGCACTACGGCTTCGCCGGCCTCGCGGTCCACGTCGTCGATCTTCCCCAGGGTGGCACGGTGACCGCGGACGCCTCCCGACTGCTCGGACACACCGCCGGCATGCAGGCATCGGTGGTGATGATGCAGTCCCAGTCCGGCGGTGGGGGTGGCGGACTGCGCAACGCGCTGCGCGGTGCCGCGACCGGAGCCCTCACCGGCAACGGCCTGATGACCACCCAGTTGCAGGGCCAGGGCGCGGTGGTGTTGCTCGCCCACGGCGAGGTGATGGAACTGCGCGTGGGCGGCGAGCCCGTCGTCGTCGACCCGCAGGCGTTCGTCGGGACGTTGGGACACGTTCAGACACAACTGAAATCGGCGCTGAGTTGGCGTGACGCGGTGGGACGCGGCGCAGGCGAGGCCATGCAGTTGCACTGCACGGGCGACGGCATCGTCTTCGTGCAGGCATCGGAGGAGAAGCTGTGAGCGACATCCTGCACCCCGGGGTCCTGGTGGGCGACGACAACGTGCCGCACAACTCCTACGCGTACTACATCACCCTCGACAAGCCCTGGATCATGTCGAGGGGCGCGATGATCGCCTACTACGGGCAGATGCAGTTCCGGACACTGATGCAGGGCCTGCAGTCGGGATTGCTCTCCTCCATCGCCGGCACCATCAGCGCCCCGATGTACATGGGGAACTTCGTCGTCGCCGAGGGCCAGGGGACGTTGATCATCGGCGACCGCGGCTTCGACATCAACTCCTTCGACCTCGACGACGGCAATCTCACCGTGCGCGCGGCGAACCTGCTCGCGTTCGAGCCGGGCCTGCAGCTCAACCAGTCGATCGTGCCTGGCTATCTCACGCTCATCGGGACCGGGAAGTTCCTGGCCTCGTCGAACGGCCCGGTGATGTTCGCCGAGCCCCCGGTGCGCGTCGACCCCCAGTCCCTGGTGGGGTGGGCCGACTGCCCGTCACCGAGTCATCACTACGACCAGAACTGGGTGAACGGCTTCATGGCCGCCGGTGCGGCCATGATGGGCGCGGGCAGTGGCGAAGAGCAACAGTTCGACTTCACCGGCGCCGGAACGGTTCTCATCCAGTCGAGTGAGAAGGTCCGCAACGACGCCGACATCGTGCGCACCATCGAGACCCAGATCCCCGGGTTGTCGCAGGGCGGCATCCGCCGGATCATGGCCACGGCACAGGCACACATCAGCCAGCAGTGACGCCCCCGGCGACCGCGCGCCGTTATCGTTCCGTTACCGACGCCTCGAATGAATACCGATGCGTCCGGGGATTCTCTGTTCGAGCAGGTAACGGTATAGCGTCCTTTTCATAGCGATCAAAGAAATGGGTCGTCGTGTCACACGTGCTTAGCTGCGCGTTGTTCGAAAGGCCCGCCATGGACCAGAACATTCTCGAGCACCACACCCTCGCCCCCGCCGGCGTCGAACCCGCTGCCACCATCTCGGCCGCCCCTCTCGCCGACGCGGACACCACGTCGGATTCCGTTCTCGCCGACGTCGCCGACAAGGCGGAGAACCTGCTCGGCGACATCGCCGACGCACTTCCCGGCGCGCCCGAGAACCTGTTGCTCGGTGAGCACGGCGGCGTGATCATGCTCGCCGCCCTCGTCATCGCGACCATCGTGATCCTGGCCGCCTCCGCGGCCACCGGAGCCCTGTGAGCACGGGCCCCGCACCCATGGGTGTCGGTCCCGACGAGCGCGGCCGTGACTGGCTGACCCTCGCCATCGAAGGTGTCCTCGTCGCCGTCATCCTGGGCACGCTCATCGGCGCGGTCGTGACCGCGCTGCCGCTCATGGGCCTGCTGTCGACGATCGGTGTCGTCGCCGCGCTGGTCGTGATCGTGCTTCTCGTCGCGCTGGCCGCGTTCCTGGGCCGCAGCGCCGACGACGAACCGCTCGAGTCGATCGGCGACGTCGAGAACTTCTGACCACGGTCCCCGACGTTCTCAGCGCAGCGCGGAGACGATCCCGAGCCCGGCGGCGCACGCCGCCAGCGACACGATCAACGACACTGCGGCATAACCGATCCCGGCGCCGGTTCGACCCGCACGCAGCAGCGACACAGTCTCGACGCTCGCCGTGCTGAACGTGGTGTACCCGCCGCAGAACCCGGTACCGATCACGGCCTGCCAGTCGGCGTCGACCCCGGCATCGGTCACCAGCGCGGCGAGCACGCCCAAGGCGAACGATCCGGTGACGTTGATGATCGTGGTCTGCCACGGCGTCGACCACCCGAACCGGTGACGCAGCTCGCCGTCGACGGCGAACCGGGCGACCGCACCAAGCGCCCCGGCCAGGATGACCAGCGCCGCGATCATCGAGTCGCCACCCGTCGTGCACCGATGAATCCCGCTGCAGCGCAGCCGACTCCCGCGACGACGGTCGCCACCACATACGACAAGCCCAGCGCGCGGTGGGTACCGGCGAGCAGACGGTCGGACTCCAGCGCGAACGCGCTGTAGGTCGTCAACGATCCACAGAAGCCGACCCCGACGAACAGCCGGACACGTTGTCGTACACCGACGTCCGGGCCCGACACCGCCAGCCACCCGACGAGTGCGCCGAGGATGGTGGCGCCGACGAGGTTCACGATGAAGGTGGCCCACGGCCACCCGCTCGCCGCGGCCGGATCGACACGCTCGGCGGCGTAGCGGACTGCGGTGCCGACGAGTCCGCCGACGAAGACCGCGAGCATCGCGCGCATCTGGCGATGCAGCGGGACGGGAGCCGGGGTGTCGGGGTCGGTCACCCGCTCACGCTACAACCGGCCCCGAAGACGCCGACAGCGTGCATCTCTCGCTCGTCCCCTCCACGAGGGGCGGGAGTGATGCACGCTGCAGCGCAGTCGATGCCCTGGCGGGCGATCAGACGTGTGCGGTGACCTTCTGGTCGATGTTGCCCTTGGTCGCCTTGGAGTACGGGCAGAACGAGTGCGCGGTCTCGGCGACCTTGTCGGCGGTCTCCTGGTCGAGGCCGGGCAGCGTGACGTCGATCGCGGCGGTCAGGCCGAACCCGCCGTCGGCGGAGTCCTTGCCGATACCGATGGTCACCTTCACCTCGGTGCCCTCCGGCGGCTTCACACCCGACTGCTCGGCGGTCGCGCGCAGGGCGCCGAGGAAGCATGCGGCGTAACCGGCCGAGAACAGCTCCTCGGGGTTGCTGCCCTCACCGCTACCGCCCATCTCCTTCGGCGGGCGCAGATCGAGATCGATCTGACCGGTGTCGGAGTAGACCTGTCCGTCGCGTCCGCCGCCGGTGGCCTTGGACGTGATCGTGTAGACGGTGTCGATGCTCATGAGCTCCTCTTCCTGAAGGGACAGTGGGGTACGCGAACGAACACGTACGCCCAGCACAACGGCCCCGCGGAACGGATTGTTCCGCGGGGCCGTCGGTGACGGTGTCTGCCCAGATCAGCCCTGGGCGCCCTCGCGGACCCCGGCCTCGACCTTCTTGCCCAGGTCGGGATCGACGTTGGTCCAGTACTCGAAGACACGGCTGAGCACGGGCTCGGTCACCCCGTCGAGCACGTGGCCGACGATGTTGTCCACGAGGCGGTCGCGCTGATCGTCGTCCATGACCTCACGGACGAGCTGACCTGCCTGCCCGAAGTCGCCGTCCTCGGGGTGCTCGACGTACCCGGTGCGCAGGGCCTCGCCGTCGAAGTTCCACACCCCCTCGTCGCCGGCGGCGTCCGCCGACGCGTGCGGGCCGCCGTAGGAGTTCGGCGCGTAGACCGGCACCTCGGGTCCGTGAGAGCGGTACGACATCGACCCCTCCTTGGAATAGGTGTTGATCTCGGCGTTCTTCGCGTAGTTGACCGGCAGCTGCGAGTAGTTGGTACCGATGCGGTAGCGGTGGGCGTCGGCGTAGCTGAACACCCGGCCCAGCAGCATCTTGTCGGGCGAGAACCCGATGCCCGGAACGACATTCGACGGTTCGAACGACGACTGCTCGATGTCGTTGAAGAAGTTGCGGGGGTTGCGGTTGAGCGTCAGCCTGCCGACCTCGATCAGCGGATAGTCCTTCTGCGACCAGACCTTGGTGAGATCGAAGGGGTTGACCTTGTATCCCGCGGCCTCGTCGACCGGCATCACCTGGATCTTGAAGGTCCAGCTCGGGAAATCACCGGAGTCGATGGTCTCGTAGAGATCCTTGCGGTGGTGATCGGGGCTGCTGCCGGCGAGCTGGTCGGCCTCGTCCTGGGTGAGGAAGTCGATGCCCTGGTCGGTCTTGAAGTGGAACTTCACCCAGAAGCGTTCTCCCGCTTCGTTCACCGTCTGATAGGTGTGCGAGCCGAAGCCGTCCATGTTGCGCCAGGTCTTGGGGATGCCGCGGTCACCCATCAACCAGGTCACCTGGTGCGCACTCTCGGGGCTCAGGGTCCAGAAGTCCCACTGCATGTTGTGGTCGCGCAGCGCGGAACCGGGGAGGCGTTTCTGCGAGCGGATGAAGTCCTGGAACTTGATGGGGTCCTTCACGAAGAACACCGGGGTGTTGTTGCCGACGAGGTCCCAGTTGCCGTCGGTGGTGTAGAACTTCAGCGCGAAACCACGGGGGTCACGCCACGTGTCGGGGCTGCCCTGCTCCCCGGCGACGGTCGAGAACCGTGCCAGCGCTTCGGTTCTCGCGCCCTGCTGCAGGACCTTGGCCTTGGTGTAGCGCGAGATGTCGTGGGTGATCTCGAGTTCACCGAAGGCGCCACCGCCCTTGGCGTGGACGACCCGCTCCGGCACGCGCTCCCGGTTGAACTGGGCCATCTTCTCGATGAGGTAGTGATCGTGCAGCAGGATCGGTCCCTGCGCACCGGCGGTGAGCGACTGGTCGTCGCTGGCGACGGGGATGCCGGTGTTGGTGGTGGTGTGCGGAATGGAAGCGTGCTGGGTCATCGAAGGTCTCCTTGCGATTGCCGTGCGGCTCGCCAGGGCTCGAAGAGTCGCGCTTGTCGGTCGGGCTGCATTCGTTCACGGCCGGAGATGGGACCAACGGTACGGCATCATCTGGAACGAATCCAGATCTCGCCGACACTCAGCCGCGGCGGGACCGCATCTGTCCCGGACGCAGACGCATCGGCTCGGGCAGCCACTGGTTCACGCTGCGACGCAGAGTGAACAACGCCGAGAGCAGGAGCAACGCGAACTGCACCCACGCGACCACCGTCATGATCGGCGAGACCTGCGGATAGTCGAAAAGGAGGTCGATGCCGACGGGTATGCACAGCAGCATCAGCACGACCGCGGTCACGTAGAAGCTGCGGCAGTTACGGCTGTGGTGGCGCGAGACGGCGATCAGGAGCGGGTACTGGATGGCGAGCAACACCACGATGGCGATCAGCATGATCACCGGATACGTCGACGACAGCGAGTCGACCTGGGTCGCCGGGGCGGATTCACTCGGGTCCGTCGCGATGCCCTCCTCCAGTCGCCCGCGCAGGGCGTCGGAGATGGTGCCGAGGTTGATCAACCCGTACGCCGTGCTGATCAGCGCCGCGACGGCGCCACCCACCCACAGCACGAATGCGTGCTGCAACGCGCGGGGCGGCGGGCCGACGTCGTCGGCGCGCAGATCCTTGTCGGCCGAGGTCCGACCGGCCGCGATCTCGGCCATGTCCATGGCGTCGAGTTCGGCGAGGCTGGGGATGGGCTCGGGATCCGGCGGAGTGCTCACGCACTCCAGTGTGGCACCCGAGGAATCAGACGAGCAGTTCGGCGATCTGGATCGTGTTCAGCGCGGCACCCTTGCGCAGGTTGTCGCCGGCGACGAACAGCGACAGGCCGCGGCCGTCGGGCACACCCTCGTCGACACGGATGCGTCCGACCAACGACTCGTCGATACCGGCCGCGTCACGCGGTGTCGGCACGTCGACCAGCCGCACACCGGCGGCGTCGGCGAGGATCTCGCGTGCCCGCTCGACCGACAGCGGCCGATCGAACTCGGCGTTGATCGACAACGAGTGGCCGGTGAAGACGGGGACCCGCACGCAGGTCCCGCTGACCAGCAGCTCGGGCAGATCGAGGATCTTGCGCGACTCGTTGCGCAACTTCTGGTCCTCGTCGGTCTCGAACGACCCGTCGTCGACGATCGACCCGGCCAGCGGGATCACGTTGTAGGCGATCGGCGCGACGTACTTGACCGGCGCGGGGCCGGTCACCGCCGAGCCGTCGTGGACCAGCTTCTCGACGTCGTCGATGCCCGCGCGCAACTGTCCCGCGAGCTCCTCGACGCCGGCCAGACCGCTGCCCGAGACCGCCTGGTAGCTCGAGATGATCAGCCGACGCAGACCGGCCTCGGCGTGCAACGGTTTGAGCACCGGCATCGCGGCCATCGTGGTGCAGTTCGGGTTGGCGATGATGCCCTTGGGCGGGTTCGCGGCCAGGTGACCGTTGACCTCGGAGACGATCAGCGGGACATCGGGGTCCTTGCGCCAGGCCGACGAGTTGTCGATGACGGTGACCCCGGCGGCGGCGAATCGCGGCGCCTGCTCCCGCGACATCGTCGCGCCCGCGGAGAACAGGGCGATGTCGAGGCCTGCGGGATCGGCGGTCGCCGCGTCCTCCACGGTGATCTCACCGTCGAGCCACGGCAGTTTCTTGCCCGCCGACCGCGACGACGCGAAGAACCGCACGTCGTCGGCGGGGAACTCCCTCTCGGCGAGCAGGGTGCGCATGACGGCACCGACCTGACCGGTCGCGCCGACGACTCCGATGCGTGTCATCGCGTCACCGCCCCGATCCGGCGTGGACGGTCGCGACCTCGTCGCCACCGAGATCGAAGGCGGCGTGGAGCGCGCGGACGGCCTCGTCGAGTTCGGTGTCGCGGCAGAGCACCGAGATGCGGATCTCCGAGGTGGAGATGAGCTCGATGTTGATACCCGCGGTGCTCAGCGCCTCACAGAACGTGGCGGTCACGCCGGGGTGGCTCTTCATGCCCGCACCCACCAGCGACACCTTGCCGATGTGGTCGTCGAACAGGATCTCCGAGAACCCGATCTCGCCCTTGAGCTTCATCAGCTTGTCGACCGCCACCGGGCCGAGTTCCTTCGGCAGCGTGAAGGTGATGTCGGTCTTGCCGGTGTCGACCTTCGAGACGTTCTGCAACACCATGTCGATGTTGATCTCGGCGTCGGCGACGGCACGGAACACCTGCGCCGCGTAGCCCGGCTTGTCGTCGAGCCCGACCACGGTGATCTTGGCCTCGCTGCGATCGTGTGCGACTCCGGTGAGAATTGCGTCTTCCACTGCGATGTCCTCCATCGAGCCGGACACGATGGTGCCGGGCTTGGTCGTGTACGACGAGCGAACGTGTACGGGAACGTTGTAGCGGCGGGCGTATTCCACGCACCGCAGCATGAGGACCTTGGCGCCGCACGCGGCCATCTCGAGCATCTCCTCGAAGGAGACGGTCGCGAGGTGTCGTGCGTCGGGGACGATGCGCGGGTCGGCGGAGTAGATGCCGTCGACGTCGGTGTAGATCTCGCACACGTCGGCGTCGAGCGCCGCGGCCAACGCGACGGCGGTGGTGTCGGAGCCGCCGCGGCCGAGGGTGGTGACGTCCTTGGTGTCCTGCGAGACGCCCTGGAACCCGGCGACCAGGACGATCTTGCCCTCGTCGAGGGCGCTGCGGACGCGGCCGGGGTTGACGTCGATGATCTTGGCCTTGCCGTGGCTGCTGGTGGTGATGACGCCGGCCTGCGACCCGGTGAACGACTGCGCCTGGGCGCCCATCGAGCTGATCGCCATCGCGACGAGCGCGTTGGAGATGCGCTCACCGGAGGTCAGCAGCATGTCCATCTCGCGGGCGGGCGGCGACGGGCACACCTGCTCGGCGAGGTCGAGGAGTTCGTCGGTGGTGTCGCCCATGGCCGAACACACGACGACGACGTCGTTCCCCTGCTTCTTGGTGGCGACGATCCGCTCGGCCACGCGACGGATCCGCTCAGCCGATGCGACCGACGATCCGCCGTACTTCTGCACCACGAGCGCCACGCCGGCCTACCTCCACCTGTCCTGGTCGTCTGAGTACCGCGATCTGAGACTCGCCATACCCTACCGGCCGACCTGCACCATGACCGATTCGAGCGGTGACCTGGCCGGATCAGTTCGATCGCTGGGCTTACGATCTGTAGTCGTGGCAGGAACCCCCTCGGCGAGCACCCCCACCGCGACCGACCGTCCCGGGTCGAGCACCGATGACCGCGATCCCGCGTCGACCGACCCCGCGTCGCCGGTCGAGCCCGGATGGGCCGGGCGTCATCAGGACTGGCTGGCGCCGATCGCGATCTATCTCGCCATCCGCGCGATCGGACTGCTGACGCTCGCGCGCTTCGCCGATCTGCGCGGCGGTTCGGTCGGCTACTTCCTGTCGTCGTGGGACGGCAGGTGGATGCTGGCCATCGCCGAACACGGCTACAACGGTGTGCCCTTCACACAGGCCGACGCGCACGGTTTCCGTGACGCCAACACCCCGTACGCGTTCTTCCCCGGGTACCCGATGCTCGTCGGCGCGGTCGCCAAGCTGCCGGGCGTCACCGCCTTCGGCGCCGCGATGGCGGTCAACATCGTGGTCGGTTGCATCGCCGCGGTCGGCGTCGCGCGCCTCGGCGCACTGTGCTGTCGCCTCATGGGCGAACGGCCGCGTGGCGGGTCGGGGTGGTTCACCGACAATCTGCGGATCACCTCGCGGGTCTCGATGTTCCTCAACTCGACCACCGGCTCGACCGACGCACCGACGTCGCAGGTGGTCCCGCGTCGCGTCGGGCTGATCCTGGTCGTGCTGTTCGCCGCCGCGCCGATGGGGATCGTGCTGTCGATGGCCTACACCGAGGCCCTGTTCTGCGCGCTCGCCGTGTGGGCGCTCGTCGGCGTGCTGGAACATCGCTGGTTGCTCGCCGGGACGATGACGATGCTGGCCGGGCTGACCCGACCCACGGCCGTCGTCCTCGTCGGCGTGGTGATGCTGGCGGCCCTGCTGGCGCGCCGCGACGGGCCCCGGGCGTGGCTCGCGATAGCCCTCAGTCCGCTGGGCTACCTCGGTTACCTCGGGGTGGTGTGGCACCAGACCGGCAGTCCCACCGGATGGTTCACCATCCAGACCCAGGGCTGGGGCACCGAGATCGACTGGGGCAGGGCCGCCTGGCAGTTCGTCAACTACTCGCTGGTCAACGCCGACGAGGTCGCCGTGGTCGCGACGGCGTGGATCATGGTCGCCACCATCGCACTCGTCGCGGTGTGCGTGTGGGAACGACTGCCGTGGCCGGTGCTGCTCTACGGCACCCTGGTGATCGTCTCGATCGTCGCCTCGAGCGGGCTGATGATGAGCCGACCGCGACTGTTGTTGCCCGCCTTCGTGATGCTGATCCCCTCGGCGATAGCGCTCGCCCGCGCCCGCCCCTTCACGCAACTGTGGGTGTTGGCCGCGGTGGTCACGTTGAGCTCGTGGTTCGGCGCCCACATGCTGACGGTGTACCCGCACGCGATCTGAGCGCGCGGGCCCGATCAGGCGCGGACGAGCGCGAGTTTCTCGATGCGTGGCAATGCGATGGCCATGATCGTCAGGTAGGCCGGTGCCCACAGGGGCACACCGAAACTCAGCACACAACGGTCCTCGCCGCGCGGGATCACCTCGTGGCGCGTCGCGGGGATGCCCGCCACCCGCCACGCCCACGCGCGCCCCGGCGTGAACTCGGTGATGGTGAACGGCAACGGCACGCCGACCGGGGTCCACACCTTGCCCTGCGCTCCCGCCGACAACGGGCCGTCGGTGTCGAGCTGCGCCCCCGACACCGAGGGACCCCACTGCGGCCAGGCCGTCAGATCGGTGATCACGTCCCACACCGCGGCGGCGGGTGTGTCGATGGAGAGTTCGACCGAGGGCATCGCGTGTCGCAGTCCCAGACGCATGTCCTCGACAGTAGGTGTCGGAGCCGATCGGTGTCGGGGGCATGACCGTCCGGGTCACATCCGCGGGGCTCACCGCACCCCGAGCCACCGCGGGCCGGGAAACCCGGTGTCGGCGTCGGTCCCCGACCGCTCGTGCGCGGCGAGTCGATCGCGCGCGGCGCGGATGATCACCTCGTCACGGATGCCGTCGGCGTCGGGACCGAGGTCGGTCAGGACACCGGCGTAGGAGTCGAGTGTGGGCAGCCCGGCCTCGCGATGCCGGCGTCGATCGACGACCGACAGCGTCAGGACGAGAGCAGGGGTCAGGATCAGGATCAACGTGAGGGTCATGGCACTGACTCTGCGGGCACAACGATCCTGCCACCAGTGGCAGTCGTGACACTCTTCGCAAAGATCCCGCCAGTCAGCGGGCGGCGGCCTCGAAGCCCACGCAGAGCAGTTCGACACCGTGGTCGAGTCGGCGGCGCGAGTCGGTCAGTCGACGCTCACGGCCGACACCACGCAGCGCGGCCACCCGGGGCGGCGGCTCGTCGGTCTCGTCGCCGTCGAGCACGTCGTCGAGACCACTGCGTGTGGAGACCTGCTCGGCGTTGGTCCGCAGCAGCTGGTCACTGACGTCGGCGAGGGCCACCCCCTGGATGTAGCTCCACAGGGTCAGCGTCATCTCGGCCGACGTCACCCGGTCGACGCCGAGCTGCGAGAAGCCGGCCATCATCCAGTCCAGACATCCCAGACTCGACGCCCCCATGCTGTGCCGGGGTGACGAGTAGGCGAGCACGACCCACGGGTGACGCTGGTAGAGCGCCCAGTCGATCTCGACGGCGACCTGCACGCACTCGCGCCACGTGCGGTGGCCGACCACGGCCAGATCGTCGCTGCGGGTGTCGCCGGCACCGTCGGTGCGCGCCATCTCGTGCGGATACGGGAACCGGCGACCGACCTCCTCGGTCATCGCCATCAGCAGCGCGTCCTTGTCGGCGACGTGGCGGTAGAGCGACATCGCACCCACCCCGAGGCGGTCGGCGATCTTGCGCATGGTGACCGCGGCGAAGCCCTCGGCGTCGGCGAGATCGATCGCCGCCTCGACGATCGCCGACCGGGTCAGGCGCGGCGATCCCGTCGATTCGGTCATCACCCACCACCTCCCGTCGACGGTGGCGCAGAGCACCACGGAATTCATTTGCGTACAGCGTACCCACATGGGTATCTTTGCCGGAGCAAACCATCCGCGTACGCCGTACGCGCCATGGTTGATCACGGCAGTGCCCGCCCATCGAGCCGGCAGAGGAGGACAGCAGCATGAGCACCATCGCGCAGACAACAGGAGGCGCCGACCCGCGAGGGACGCAGCCGCGCACCGACCCCCGCGCCTGGCTGGGCCTCGCGATCATGTCGCTGCCGGTGCTGCTGGTCGCCATGGATTTCTCGGTCCTCTACCTCGCCATCCCGACGATCACCGATCAGCTCGAGCCGACGGCCGCCGAGCAGCTCTGGATCGTCGACATCTACGGCTTCCTCATCGCCGGACTGCTCATCACGATGGGCAACATCGGCGACCGCTTCGGACGCCGCAAGATCCTGCTGACCGGCGCGACGCTGTTCGGTCTGGCGTCGGTGATCGCGGCCTTCGCGCCGAACCCCGAGGTGCTCATCGGCGCACGAGCGCTGATGGGTGTCGGCGGCGCGACGCTGCTGCCGGCGAGCCTGTCGTTGATCAGCAACATGTTCCCCAACCTGCGCCATCGCTCGCTGGCCATCGGCGTGTGGACCGCATGCTTCGCCGGCGGCTCGGCCGTGGGCCCGGTCATCGGCGGTGTGGTCCTGCACCACTTCTGGTGGGGCTCCATCTTCCTGCTCAACGTCCCGATCCTGCTGGTGCTGCTGGCGCTCGCACCGCGGTTCGTACCCGAATACCGTTCGGGCACCACCGATCCCTTCGACGTCGTCGGCGTCGTGCTGTCACTGCTGGGCATCCTGCCGCTGGTCTACGCGATCAAGCACGTCGCGGCCGACGGCGTCGACGCCGTCGGGATCGTCTCCGCCGTGGTCGGCGTGACCGCGATCGTGGCGTTCATCCGGCAGCAGCGGAGCGCGAAACACCCTCTGCTGCAGATCAACCTGTTCCGCCTGCCCGCATTCACCTCGGCCATCCTGGCCGCGTTGACCTGCATGATGACCCTGGGCGCCCTGTCGTATCTCACCGGCATCTACCTGCAGTCGGTGCTGGGTCGCGATGTGCTCGCCGCGGCACTCGCCGGCGTCCCGATGGCGGTCGCCGTCGCGGTGTTCTCGCTGGGGGCCTCACGGATCAGCTCCCTGCTGGGAAATCGCGGCGCCTTCGTGACGGCGTTGTTGTTCGCCGCCGCGGGCAATCTCGGGTTGCTGGCCCTGGGGACCGACACGCCGCTGTGGATCTACCTCGCGGCCACCACCGTCGCCGGCGTCGGCTACGGCATCGTCTTCAGCCTGGTGTCGGAGGTCGCGGTGGCGTCGGCACCGCCCGAGCGTGCGGGCGCGGCGTCGGGGATCTCCGAGACCAGCTTCGAGCTCGGCACCTCGCTGGGGCTCGCGCTGATCGGTTCGCTGGCCACCCTGGTGTTCCGCGGCAATTCCGACGGACGCGACTTTTCCGACACCCTCGGCGAGACCCTGCGTCACGCATCGCAACTGGGGTCGGGCCAGGGTGGTGATCTGGCGCAGACCGCTCGCAATGCGTTCGTCGACGGGCTGCATGTCGCCGTCGGCGCCAGCGCAGGAATACTGGTGGTGATGGCCGTGGTGATCGCGGTCGTGCTGCGCCGCCGGCCGGCGCGCTGACGGTGCCCGCGCTGCGGGTGCAGGAGGGGACGACAACTGTGCACGAGCTCTTCGAGAAGCGCTGGAGCGCGCGAGGCCTCGACGCCTCGGCGACCATTCCCCCCGACGACCTGACCTCGATCCTCGAGGCCGGGCGGTGGGCGCCCACCTGGGGATCGACCCAACCGGTGCGGTTCGTCGTCGGTGTGCGCAATGATGCGACCTTCACCGCACTCACCGAGGTGCTCAGCCGCGGGAACACCTGGGCCACAGCGGCATCGGCGCTGATCCTGCTCACGACCCGCGACGACGCCACCGACGCGAACGCGACCACCTACGGTGCCGTCGATCTCGGACTCGCGACCGCACAGATGATCCTGCAGGCCGTCGATCTCGGTTATGTGGGTCACCCGATGGCCGGATTCGAGGTCCCCGCCACCATCGAGCGTTTCGAGATCCCCGCGGGTGAGCGACCGCTGGTGCTGCTCGCCGTCGGGACCCTCGCCGACGCGGCCACGCTGGAACCGAAGATCGCCGAGAAGGACGCCCGAGAGCGCACGCGACGGCCCCTGGGTGAGATCGCGTTCGCCGATCGCTGGGGCCACCCCTTCGGCGGATGAGCCCGGACGACGGCACCGCGCCACACCCGCCGCCCCCGCGGCCGTCGGTGCGTGCCCTGTTCTTCGGGGTGTCGGGCTTCGGCACGCGCTGGCCGGCCGCGGTGCGCGCCGCAGCCGCGTTCGCCCTGCCCGCGGTGGTGCTGCTCGCCGTCGGGCTCGGACACAACGCCCTGTTCTCCGCGCTGGGTTCGTTCGCGGTGCTCTACGGCGAGAACCGCCCCTTCCGGATCCGATGGCGGGTCATCGGCGTCGCCTCGGCCGCGCTGCTGGCCTCGGTCGCGGTGATGGGTTCCCTCGGCCACCTCGCCGATCTCGACGCCTCGGCGGCGGTGCGCTCGGGACTCGTGATGGCGTCGGTCGCCATCGCCGGTGTCGCGGTGTTCGTGGGCAACGCCCTGCGCATCGGTCCGCCCGGACCGCTGTTCTTCGTGCTTACCGGCGGTATCGCCGCCACGGTGACCCAGCACGGCGTGAACCCGTGGGTCGTCGTAGGGTGCACCGCGGCCGGGACCGTGGGCTCGGTGATCGCGGGGATGACCCCGGCGCTGATACACCGCTCACGACCCGAGGAGTCGTCGGTCACCGCGGCCGTCGCCGCGATCGACGACTACCTCGCCACCGACGCACCACCGGAATCCGCACTGCGCCAGGGCGCGTCCGGCCAACTGCTGCACGCCTGGAGCGTGCTGCACGACGCCGCGCAGACCGACGGCGCACTGGCACAGCGACTCTGGCGCTCACACCACCGGCTGCACGGCGCCGATGACGACGTCGCCCTCGCCACCGCCCCGCTACCGCGCCCCTCGGTGACGCAACGCCTCCGGGCGGCCGCACACCCGCACAGCCACGCGGTGGTCGCCACGACGCGCGTGGTCGTCGCCGCCACCGTCGTCGGGTTGGTCTCGGTCGCGGTCGGGCTGAGCCGACCCGACTGGGCGATCGCCGCGGTCGTCCTGGTCCTGCAGCTCGGGCCCGACCGCATCCGTGGTGTGCTGCGCGGCGCCCATCGACTCGCCGGAACCGTTGTGGGCGTAGGTCTCTTCGCCGTGATCCATCTTCTCGAGCCGGGCAGCGTGGCGCTGGTCGCGATCCTGACCGTCCTCACCTTCACCATCGAGATCAGTGTGGTGAGCAACTACGGGCTGGCCGTTCTCGCCATCACCCCGCTCGCCCTCCTCATGTCGCCGACCACGGCCGGACTCGCGGTGATCGCCGGTGACCGGGTCATCGAGACGGCGCTGGGCGTGGCCGTCGCGGTCGCCTCGTTGTGGGTGGTGAGCCCCGGCGCGCACCGGCGCACCACACGGTGGTCCCGGTCGGCCGCGGTGGGCGACATGCAGCGCCTGCTCGACGACGTCGTCGTCGCCTCACCGCACAGCGACACGGCGCGGGCCGGGCGCCGAGACGTGCAGTGGGCGCTGATGGAGGCCGAGCTCGCCGCGACCGAGAGCGCCGTCGACGAGCCCGGATGGGCCCGCACCGACTGGCCCTCCCACGTGCGACTACGCCACCTCGGCCACGATCTGCTCGCCGCGTGCTGGACCGCGCCGCGTGACCGTCCGCTCGACGCGGACGTCGTCGCCGACCTGCGTGCCCGAGCGACCGCGGTCGGGTGAGTGTTTGGCCCATCACGGGGGCGGGGGTATCGTCTGCCACCATGCGGCGCAGCCTCCTTCTCGGGTGCCGCGGCGGGGTCTGATCAGACCGGCTCCCCGTCGCGGGGGTCGATACTGCGCCGGTCACTTCATCCACGACCACGGAGAAATGACCCTCAATGCCTGCAGCAGACAGTTTTCGTTCCGGAGCCAGCCGCATCGTGTCGCCCGGCGGCCCCGTCCCCTCTGACCAGCCGAGCTGGAACACCCAGCGCGCGTCGGCGATGCCCGCGCACCGGTACAAGCCCTTCGCCGACGAGGTCGAGGCCGTCACGCTGGCCGACCGCACCTGGCCCGACCACGTCATCGACCGCGCACCGGCGTGGTGTGCCGTCGACCTGCGTGACGGCAACCAGGCCCTCATCGACCCGATGAGCCCGGCGCGCAAGCGCCGCATGTTCGACCTGCTTGTCCGCATGGGCTACAAGGAGATCGAGGTCGGTTTCCCCTCGGCCAGCCAGACCGACTACGACTTCGTCCGCGAGATCATCACCGACGGGGCCATCCCCGACGACGTGACCATCCAGGTCCTCACCCAGTGCCGCGACGAGCTCATCGAGCGCACCTTCGACGCCTGCCGCGGTGCGCGGTCGGTCATCGTGCACTTCTACAACTCCACCTCGGTGCTGCAGCGGCGCGTGGTGTTCCGTGCCGACAAAGCCGCGATCACGAAGATCGCCACCGACGCCGCTCACAAGGTGAAGTCGGAGGAGAAGAAGTATCCCGACACCCATTGGCGCTACGAGTACTCGCCGGAGTCCTACACCGGCACCGAACTCAGCTACGCCAAGGAGGTGTGCGACGCGGTCACCGAGATCATCGCGCCCACACCGTCCGACCCGATGATCCTCAACCTGCCGGCCACCGTCGAGATGGCGACACCGAACGTGTACGCCGACTCGATCGAGTGGATGCACCGCAACCTGGCCCGACGCGACTCGGTGATCCTGAGTCTGCACCCGCACAACGATCGCGGAACCGCCGTCGCCGCAGCCGAACTCGGCTACCAGGCGGGCGCCGACCGCATCGAGGGTTGCCTGTTCGGCAACGGTGAGCGCACCGGCAACGTGTGCCTGGTGACCCTGGGCATGAACCTGTTCAGCCGCGGTGTCGACCCACAGATCAGCTTCTCCGACATCGACGAGATCCGCCGCACCGTCGAGTACTGCAACCAGCTCCCGGTCCCCGAGCGGCACCCCTACGGCGGCGACCTGGTCTACACCGCGTTCTCCGGCAGCCACCAGGACGCGATCAACAAGGGTCTCGACCAGATGAAGGTCGACGCCGACGCCGCCGATTCCGACATCGACGACCTCTACTGGCAGGTGCCCTACCTGCCGATCGACCCGAAGGACGTCGGGCGCACCTACGAGGCCGTGATCCGCGTGAACAGCCAGTCGGGCAAGGGCGGTGTCGCCTACATCATGAAGTCCGACCACGGTCTGGCCATGCCGCGTCGACTGCAGATCGAGTTCAGCCGCGAGATCCAGAAGATCACCGACGGCGAGGGCGGCGAGGTCTCGCCCAAGGAGATGTGGGACGTCTTCGCCGACGAGTACCTGCACCCGCTGCGACCGCTCGAGCGCATCAGCCAGCGCGTCGACGCCGCCGAGACCGACGACGGCGAGGACCGCATCAACGCGGTCGTGAAGGTCGACGGTGTCGAGAAGGAGATCGCCGGCCGGGGCAACGGACCGCTCGCGGCGTTCGTCGACGCCCTGGGCACCGTCGGGTTCAACATCCGGATCCTCGACTACAGCGAGCACGCGATGACCGCGGGCTTCGACGCCAGCGCGGCCAGCTACGTGGAGACCGAGATCGACGGCGAGGTCGTCTGGGGTGTCGGCATCGCCACCTCGATCACCACCGCGACGCTGCGCGCGGTCGTCTCGGCGGTCAACCGCAACCACCGCAAGCGCTTCGGAACGGGCACCGGCGACGACGTCGCCGCCGGTCCCGCACCGCGCACCTGGGCCCCCTGACCCGAGGGCGGCGGGTGCTGAGACCTGCTCACGGACCTTGACGGTTCGGCGCCACCGCGCGAGACTCCTCGGGTACGTGTAACTGCGTGTACCACCTACCTGAGGGGTCGACGATGACACCACAGTTCGACGCGATCATTGTCGGCGCGGGCTTCGGCGGCATGGGCGCTGCCATCGCCCTCGCCGAGCTCGGTCTCACGAACGTGACGATCCTCGAACGCGAGGACGACCTGGGCGGGACGTGGCATGTCAACCACTACCCCGGACTCGCGGTCGACATCGCCTCGGTGACCTACTCGTACTCGTTCGCGCCCAACCCGTACTGGTCGCGACTGTTCGCACCGGGTGCCGAGCTGAAGCGCTACGCCGAACACGTCGCCGAGCGCTACGACCTGCGTCGGTCGATGCGGTTCGGGGTCGTGGTGGAGCGCGCCGAGTGGGATGACGCCGCCCAGCAGTGGGTCGTCACCACCGCCGACGGCGAGACGCTGCGCGGTCGATTCCTCGTCACCGCCACCGGCTTCCTGTCGCAGCCGTACACGCCGGACTTCCCCGGTATCGAGGAGTTCGCCGGGAAGATCATCCACACCACACGGTGGGACGACACCCACGATTTCGCCGGCGAACGCGCCGCGATCATCGGCACCGGCGCCACCGCGGTGCAGCTGATACCCGAGATCGCGGCCCGGGCAGACGATCTCACCGTGTTCCAGCGGACGCCGATCTGGGTGGTCCCCAAGATCGACTTCGCGATACCGCGGTTCGTCCAGCGACTGTTCGCCCGCATCCCCCGCACGCAGCGGGCGGCCCGCACGGTGAACAACGCGATTCTCGAGGCCATCATGGTCGTCGGTGTGTTGCACTTCCGTCAGGCCAAGGCGGTCAACCGGATCGCGGCCGCGGTCGCCCGCGCACACCTGCGGGTGTCGGTGCGCGACCGCGCCACCCGCCGCGCCCTCACCCCGCACTACGACTTCGGCTGCAAGCGACCCACGTTCTCCAACAAGTACTTCCGCACTTTCAACCGCCCGAACACCCGGTTGCAGACCTCGTCCATCGAACGCTTCACCACCGACGCGGTCATCACCGCCGACGGCACCCGCACGCCGATCGACACCCTCGTGCTGGCCACCGGATTCAACCTGTGGGATGTCAATTTCCCGGCCCTGCAGATCATCGGCCGCGAGGGCCGTGATCTCGGCGCGTGGTGGCGGACGAACCGTTTCCAGGCCTACGAGGGCATCACCGTGCCGCGGTTCCCGAACCTGTTGAGCCTCAACAGCCCGTACTCCTACAGCGGGCTGTCGTACTTCACCACGATCGAGTCTCAGATGGCCCACATGCAGCGACTGCTGACAGAACTCGAACGTCGTGGCGCGGCCACCTTCGAGGTCACCGACGAGGCGAACTCCACGTTCCTCGACGACGTGACCGAGAAGCTGGGCGACTCGGTCTTCTACGGCGGACAGTGCTCCACCTCGCGCAGCTACTACTTCAACCAGCACGGCGAGGCGGCGCTTCTGCGCCCCACCTCGACGTCGGCGTCGTTCGCGGCCGCCTCGACCTTCCCCGTGAGCGACTACCAGTTCAGCTGACCCACAGGGCATTGTCGACCCGCAGGTCGACGGGCGGAGATTCAGCGCCGGATGAACCGCCGCCACACGAGGCGCGGTGTTGACGACCGCGATCCACGGCGCGTACCCGCCTCGATGCCGACGTTCGCGGAGACATCGGCCGCGGCGGCGAGTATCGCCGCCCGGAGGAGCGACCGCTCGCTGGTGGCGCGCCAGTAGGAGAGGAGACCCGTTCCGCCCCGAGGGGCAACGGGTCCACGCGCACCGGCGGTACGGACTTCGATGGCGTCGGACGGGTGCGGCGCGACCGACACCAGCCGGAGCGCTGTGGGCGGGCGACGTCGGAGATCGGACGCCTCGCCCGCGCCCCTGGTTTGCGCTCCTGCCGAGTAATCCTGTGCCTGCTCCACGCGATGTTCCCCCTGAACCCGATTCTGGACGCGGGAATCTGCCGAGGAAAGGTGATAAACCGCCCCCCGACAGCCGCGCCCACGAATAGAAACACGACAAGTCGAGCACATCAAAATCTACGAACAACGATTGCGCCCGTGTGTGACGAAGAATCATGAATTGCGGCCCTGACAGCACCGTCAGCCCAGGTGAAGAGCACGATTGGTGATGCGGCTCACCGTGCGACAATGCGACGACGCGGCGCAAACAATCGGATATCAGACTACAGCTATGTGCAATAAATCGTGAACAAAGCCACCGTAAATATACGCGGTGGAAAGAATTATTTGACCATTTGTGTCGTCATCGCCCCGAAGTCCGCGCACGCTGCCGACAGCGCGTTCAGCACCGATGCGTTGACACGGCGGTCGAGCGCCGTCGGACGATGGAGGATCTCGTAGACGCGCGCCGCGCGGACGCCCGAAAGCACGAGCCGATGCACCTGCGGATGTCGTACCGCGTGTCGGGACATCAGGGCGATGCCGTGGCCGGCGGCCACCATGGCTTCGATGACCGCGAAGTCGTTGATCCGGTGGATCACTCGCGGCGCGACACCGGTCACCGTCGCGAGCGACAGCAGGACGTCGTCGACGGGGAACCCACCGCGCACGCTGATCCAGTCCTCGTCGTCGAGGTCGTCGAGACTCACCGACGCGCGCTCGGCGAGTCGATGATCCGGCGGGACGACGAGGTCGACGGGCTCACGCATCACCACGGCGGAACGCACGCGGGGCGAGGTGATCGACGGCGCACGTTCGTCGCGGTGGGTGAGCACGAGATCGTGATCGGCGAGGGCGTCGGGCGCCGACGGATAGGGCACGTCGACGTCGGCGGCGACGAGCTCGATCCCCGACGACCCCGTCGCCGACAACAGATCCGGCAGCAGCAGCGCTGCGGCCGAGGGGAACATCGCGAGCCGGACCGTGCCGACGGTGGTGCGTGAGCGGGCCGCCATCTCCTCGGCGGCCCGGTCGACAGCCGCGATCACCTCGTCGGCGCGCAGCACCAGCGCCCGGCCCGCGTCGGTGAGACGCAATCCGCGTCCCTGCTGCTCGAGGAGCTCGATACCCGCCTCCCGGGCGAGGATCTTGAGCTGCTGCGACACCGCCGAGGGCGTGAGACGCATCGCATCGGCGACCGCTCCGACGCTGCCCCGGTCGGCGAACTCCCTGAGCAGGCGGAGTCGGTGCACGTCCATGTAGGAAATCTACATCGTCAATCCATCACAATTCGATTGTTCTGAAGCTGTGCGCCCGCCGACGATGAACCCCATGAGCACTCGCCACCGTCTCATCGGGCTGACCGTCGTGGTCCTCTGGGGACTCAACTTCATCGCCATCCACGCCGGGCTCGAACACTTCCCGCCCTTCTTCTTCGCCGCGCTGCGATTCGCCGTGATGGCGGTCCCGGTGATCCTGTTCGTCCCCTTCCCGAACGTTCCGGTGCGATGGCTGCTGCTCTACGGAACCGGTTTCGGGATCATCCAGTTCGCGTTCCTGTTCCTGGCGCTGGCGAACGGCATGCCCACCGGCCTCGCGTCCCTGGTGCTGCAGTCCTCGGCGCCGTTCACCGTCGTCCTCGGCGTGCTGCTGCTCGGCGAGCGGATGACCCGGCGGCAGGTGCTCGGCATCGGCGTCGCGATCGGGGGCATGGTGCTGATCGGGGTCGACCGGGCCGAGGCCGGCGCGGGGATCGGCGTGCTCCCGATGCTGCTCACCCTTGTCGCCGGCCTGGGTTGGGCCTTCGGCAATCTCGGCAGTCGCCTCGCCAAGCCCGACAACCCCATGCGACTCACGCTGTGGATGTGCGTGATCCCCCCGATCCCCCTGTATCTCGTGAGCCTGGTGATCGAGGGCCCGTCGGCAGGCGTCGATGCTCTGTCGACGGCGTTCACCCACGAAGGTCTCGTCGCCCTCGCCGGACTGGCCTACGTGATCGTGTTGGGGACCGTCGCCGGCTCGGGACTGTGGACCTACCTGATGAGCAAGCATCCCGCCAGCACGGTGGCACCGTTCTCGCTGCTGGTGCCCGTGGTGGGGATCACCGCCTCGTGGTTGGTGCTGGGTGAGAACCCGTCTGCGCTGCAGCTCATCGGGGCCGCCGTGGTCATCGTCGGCTGTCTCGGCGGGATGATGGGCGCCGCGGGCAGAGCGGTCCCTGTGACAGACTCATCGGCATGTCCGACGCCCCCAGAGAACGCCGGGAGCACGCAACTCCCCGGGCGCGCCTCCCGTTCCGTACGCGGACGGCGCTCGCGGCGGCCGCAGGAGCCCGCTGGGCCTCCCAGAGAACCGGTCGCGGCAAAGGCTCCATGATCGGCGGCCTCATCGCCGCGAAGATCGACCCCTCGATCATGGGCCGACTCGCCGGCGGCAAGGCCACCGCTCTCATCACCGGCACCAACGGCAAGTCCACGACGACGAAGATGACCGCGGCCGCACTGGCCTCGCTCGGAAGCGTGATCAGTCAGGCCGACGGCGCGAACATGGACGCCGGCATCATCGCCGCACTCACCCTCGGCCGCGACGCCCCGTACGCGGCGATCGAGGTCGACGAACTGCACGTGCCCCACGTGTCCGACGCCGTCGACCCCGATGTGCTTGTGCTGCTCAACCTCTCACGCGATCAGCTCGACCGTGTGGGCGAGATCAACATCATCGAACGCCGGCTGCGCGAGGGCATCGCACGGCACCCGGACATGACGGTGATCGCCAACTGCGATGACGTGCTCGTCGCGTCCGCGGCGTACGACGCGGAGAACGTGGTGTGGGTCGCCGCCGGCGCCGGATGGGCCAACGACTCGGTCAGCTGCCCCCGCTCGGGCGAGCCGATCATCCGTTCCGGTGACGTGTGGTTCAGCAGCGGCACCGACTTCCGACGTCCCACTCCCGCATGGTGGTTCGACGACCACTCCATCCACGGACCCGACGGGTTCACCGCACCGATGACGCTCACGCTGCCCGGGAAGGCCAACCGCGGCAACGCGACCCAGGCTGTGGCCGCCGCGGTCGCGATGGGTGCCGACCCCTACACCGCCGTCGTCGCGGTGTCCGAGGTCGGTGAGGTCGCCGGACGGTACGGGGTACGGACCGTGGGCCCGCACTCGGTGCGTCTGCTGCTGGCCAAGAACCCCGCGGGATGGCAGGAGGCGCTGTCGATGATCGATCCCGACGCCGCCGGACTCGTGATCGCGGTCAACGGACAGGTCCCCGACGGCGAGGACCTCTCGTGGCTCTGGGACGTGCGTTTCGAGCACTTCGAGAACACGACGGTGGTCGCCGCCGGCGAACGCGCGTCCGATCTCGGGGTGCGACTGCTCTACGCCGGCGCCGAGCACCAGACCATCCCGGATCCGTTGATGGCCATCGCCTCCTGCCCGCCCGGACGGGTCGACGTCCTCGCCAACTACACCGCGTTCCGCGACCTCGGCGTCGCGATCGATCGGATCGACCGCTCAGAGGGGGTGCGACGTGGCTGACTCCACCCTGCGGATCGGTCTTGTCCTGCCCGACGTGATGGGCACCTACGGCGACGGTGGCAACGCGCTGATCCTCCGACAGCGCGCACGAATGCGCGGTGTCGCCGCCGAGATCGTGCAGATCACCCTCGACGACCCCGTGCCCGAGTCGCTCGACGTCTACACACTCGGCGGTGCCGAGGACTACGCGCAGCGTCTCGCCACCCGACACCTGTTGCGCTACCCGGGTCTACAGAAGGCGGCCGAGCGCGGCACACCCGTGCTGGCCATCTGCGCAGCCATCCAGGTGTTGGGCCACTGGTACGAGACCTCGGCGGGCGAGCGGGTCGAGGGCATCTCGATGCTCGACCTCACCACCACGCCGCAGACGACCCGCAGCATCGGCGAACTGGTGACCACCCCGACCGTCGCCGGTCTGACGCAGCAGCTCACCGGCTTCGAGAACCACCGCGGTGGAACCGTTCTCGGCGCGGATTCGGTTCCCCTCGCGCGTGTCGACTCCGGCCACGGCAACCGCGCCGGCGACCGGGCCGACGGCGCCGTCACCGGGTCGGTCATCGGGACCTATCTCCACGGTCCGGTGCTCGCCCGCAACCCCGAACTCGCCGACCACCTGCTGTCGCGGGCCATGGGCGGCGCGGCGCTCACACCACTCGACCTGCCCGAGATCGATCAGCTCCGCCGCGAACGGATCGCCGCGGCGAAGCGGTAGCACCGCCCCGCCACTGTCGGTGTCGCGTGCGACGGTGATCCGATGGTCCCGGGCGTGCGACACCAACTGTTCCTCACCCTCCGCGCCGACAGCGACCGCGACGTGGGCGAACTCGACACCCACGCATGGTCATCGGTGACCGCGCTCAGCCGTGCCCTCGACTGGACCGTTCTGGATCACCGCACCCGGACAGGTCATGCGGGCGTCACCGTCACCTCCGTCGCGACCGACCGGGACTCCGGCCCCATCACCATCACGACTTTCTGGCGTCACGCCTGCGCACTCGTCGACATCCCACCCGCGGCGACATGCGATCCACGAGTGACCGAGGTCGTGGTGGAGAACGAGTTCACGGGACCCGACGACATCACCGTCGTGGCCGGCGCCTCACACCCGGTGGGCGGGCACATGACGTCGGTGTACGAGGTGCTGTGGTGCGAGAACACCCGGCGTCACTGGGAGCGAGCCGACCTCGGGGCGACTCTCGAAGAGCTCGACTGAGTCAGCCGACCACGCGGCACCGTTCGCGGGTGCGGTCGACGGCGAACCAGCCGACCTCGAAGTCCTGCCAGCGTCGAAGGTGCTCGCGGGTGCTCTCACCGTCGCGCGCCACCGCACGCTCGAGGCGCTCGGGCGCATCGGGACCGTCGAGCCACAGCGCGTGATCGGCGCGGTCGGCCATCGCCGTCCGCGCACTGGAGACACCCTCGATGATCAACAGCGGCTCCCACCGGATCCACACGCGCGGACCGGGTTCGGCGACCTCGCCACGCCAGATCCGGGGTCGGTGTCGGTAGTCGTGACGGCGGGTGTACGCCTGCAGCACCTCGTGTTCGAGTTCGGGCCACCAGCCCACCGGGTCGTCCCACGTGGCGAACTCGTCGGTGCGGATGAGGACCGCACCGCGGCGACGATCGTGCAGCGCCGTCATCAACTGATCGGCGAACGACGACTTGCCGGCACCCGACGGTCCGTCGACGACGACGATGCCCGATCGGAGTTCGTCAGCGAGATCCGATGCCACCGAGGCCGACTCGCGATCTGAGGTCATGGTCACGTCAGGACGCGGCGACCCGACATCGCGCGGCCGAGGGTCAGTTCGTCGGCGAACTCGAGATCGCCCCCCATGGGCAGACCGGAGGCGAGTCGGGTGACCGACAGGCCCGGGAAGTCCTTGAGCATCCGCACGAGATAGGTCGCGGTGGCCTCGCCCTCGGTGTTGGGGTCGGTGGCGACGATCACCTCGGTGACGTCGACGCCATCGGCCTGATTACCCAGGCGCCGCAACAGTTCTCGAATACGCAGTTGATCGGGACCGATACCACCGAGGGGGTCGAGGGCACCGCCGAGGACGTGATAGCGGCCCTTGAACTCCTTGGTCCGCTCGATCGCCTGCACGTCCTTCGGTTCCTCGACCACACAGATCTTCGTGGTGTCGCGGCGGGCGTCGGAGCAGATGCGACAGAGCTTGTCGGCGGAGACGTTGCCGCACTCGGCGCAGAACGTCACGTCGTCGCGGACGTGTCCGAGCGCGGCGATCAGCCGGTTGAACTCCTGGTTCTCGGAGCCGAGCAGGTGGAACGCGATACGCTGTGCGCCTTTGGGTCCCAGACCGGGGAGCTTGGCCAGCTCGTCGATCAGATCCTGGATCGGTCCCTCGTACACGGGCCTGTCACTGACCGATGCCGGGGCCGCCGAATCCGGGCAGCCCACCGCCCAGACCGCCGAGGCCACCGGCCAGCGGACCCATGGTCTGCGAGGCCAGGGCGTCGCGCTGGGCCGCGAGATCGGCCAGCGCGCCGACGACGAGATCCTGCAGCGTCTCGACGTCATCGACGTCGACCACCTTCGGGTCGATCGTCACACCGGTCACCTCACCGGTGCCACTACCGGTCACGGTGACCAGGCCGCCGCCGGCCGAGCCGGTCAGCTCGGTCTCCGCGATCTGGTTCTGCGCGGCGAGAAGCTGCTCCTGCATCTTCTGCGCCTGCGCCAACAGTCCTGCCATCGGGTTCTCGGGATCCACGCGCTCCAGAGTAGTGGGCGCGACGGCGTGGTCAGCGCAGCAAACGCTCGACGTGCTCGGCGATCTCGTCGAGGGTCACGCCATCGGCGGCCTCGGCATCGAACGACAGGACGTCGGTGCCCCCGAAGATCCGCGACGCACGGGCGGTGAGCGCGAACTCGAACCGGTCGCCGACGCGACGCCACTGGGTGATGCCATCGGGGACCGGAGCGCTCATACCGGTGCTGACCTGGTACGTCGGCGCCGTCGTGGTGACCTGGGTCAGCAGGTCGCGCTGGATCTGGAAGCAGTCGCTGCTCTCGGTGTCGAGGAAGACGACGGCCTCGAACGCCAGATCGGCGATGCGGTCGTACGACGCGACGATCATCGGACCATGGTCGCACCCACCGCGCCACGACGGCCGACCCGACGCGAACGAGGGCCCGACCGGCGCACATGACGGCCCCACTGCGGGTGGGGCGGGGTCGGTCGGGGTCGGGGGTCAGGGGTCAGGGCCGGCGGTCGGTGGTGAAGGTGCGGGTCCGCCCGGTCAGGGGGTCGTCGAAGGTCAGTTCGGCTGCGACGAGCCGCAGGGGGCGGGAGAAGTCGCCGCGGGTGGGACGGGCGGCGAGGTCGTCGTCGATCTCGGGGTAGAGCGGATCACCGACGATCGGGGTACCCAGACCGGCCATGTGCACCCGGAGTTGGTGGGTGCGGCCGGTGATCGGGGTGAGCCGGTAGTCGACGAGTCCCTCGGCGCTCGCCTCACCGGCCACCTCGATGCGACTGCGTGCGTTCACCTCACCCGCGACCACGCGTGCCCGCAGGTCCGTGGCGTCCTTGACGATGTGGTCGGCGATCTCGACGGGCATCGCCACCCGCGGCGGCGGTGCGACCGCCCGATACACCTTGTGCACGCGTCGTTCGGCGAACAACCGCTGGTAGGCGCCCCGCACCTCGGGTCGCAGGGTGAACAGCAGGACGCCCGCGGTCAGCCGATCGAGTCGATGCGCGGGACTCACCGCGTCGTCGTCGAGGAGACGGCGCAGGCGGACCAGGGCGGTCTCGGTCACATGACCGCCCCGAGGCATGGTCGAAAGGAAGTGCGGCTTGTCGACCACCACGATGTCGTCGTCGAGGTGCAGGATCTCGAGTTCGAACGGAACCGGAACCTCGAGGGGCAGGTCGCGGTACAGATAGAGCGGCAGCAGCGCGGGTACCGTCTCGTCGGCGGCCACCGCCCGACCCGACCGGTCGACCACCTCACCGCCGTCGAATCTGGCCATCAGGGCCGCATCGTCGATCTCCGCCGGCGCGCGAGCGGCGCGCACCGCATCGAAGGCCCGGCCGGCGGTCCGCGGCACCACGCGGGTGGCATCGACACCTGCGCGCGCCGGAAGCGGCCGGGGTCGCCGGCGGGGCATCGGGTACTACGTCTCGAGCCGCGTCTTCAGGTTGCCCAGCAGTGCGGCCTGGATCCGGTTGAGGCCCTTGGGCGCGAACGTCTTCTCGAAGAACCCTCCGATACCGCCGGCGCCCTGCCACTGCGTGGTGGTCGACACCTTGGACCCCGGGCCGGCGGGCGTGACGGTGTAGGTGGTGACCATCGTCGAGTTCGCGTCGGTCTCGGTGATCGAGTTGCCGCCGGTGGTGACGGTCGCCTTCACGTTGCGTGAGCGCTTCTTGGTGGCCTGCAGCGTCCACTGCGCGACGGTCCCGGCGCCGGCCGAACCGCTGACCACCTGGTAGTCGAGGTACTGCTCGGGCAGGATCTGCGGACGGACCACCGTGTAGTCCGACAGCGCCGAGAGCACCGCATCGGGTGCTGCGTTGATGTCGATCGACTGGGTCGCCGAAACCTGTGCCACGAAACTCTCCTCGTTGTCGATGTCCGCGACGATGCGCGGATGGTCACCGGACACGTTACGGACGATCAGCCCCCGCCGGAGGCGGGACCTCATGCCCCTCGCCGGAGGCGGGACCTGTTACCCCCGTCGGATCGCGACCGGCGCGGACCCGGCGAGGGTGCGGGCGACCACGCAGTAGCGCTCGGTGAGTTCGAGCAGCTTCGCGACCTTGGAGTCCTCGGCGTCGGTGTCGAAGGTGAAGGTCAACGCGATGTCGGTCATCCCGACGGGCACGTCGCGGTCGATGCCGAGGGTGCCGCGGGCGTCGAACGCGCCTTCGGCACGCACCTGCGCGTTGCGGATGTCGAGCGACATCGCCGTCGCGACCGAGCGGAACGTCACGCCGGCACAGGCCACGAGGGCCTGCAGCAACATGTCGCCCGAGCAGGCCTCGCTGCCATCGCCGCCGGTCGTGGGGTGCAGACCTGCGGTGATGGGTCCGGCCCAGGTGTCGACGGTGCAGGTGATGTCACCGTCGGTGAACGTCCCGACGGCGTGCAACGGCGCGAGGGCGGCCTCGGGCTGTTCCTTGTACTTGTCCTTCAGCGGCTTCTGCAGTTCGCGCAGTGCGGTGGCATCCATGCACCAATCGTGGCACGCGGCGGATGCGTGTTCACCCACACGCCATGAGCTCGTGTCCGGTGGCTGGTTGGCGGGGCGCAGAGCGGAGTCCTAGTCTCATCGGGATGACTTCAGACACAGCGACGGGTTCGGCCGGGGAGTTGAGGCGACAGCCATCGCGCGCGGGGTCGAACGGCAGCGAGATGGGGCCCGAGGCCTTCGCCCGAGGTGTCGAGACACTTCTCGCGAGCTATCGCGCGATCCCCGACCACGCCACCGTCCGGTTGGCGAAGAAGACCTCCAACCTGTTCCGGCGTCGCGAGAAGAACCCGTACCCGGGGCTCGACGTCTCCGGCCTCGACCGCGTGATCTCGGTCGATCCCGAGGCGATGACCGCCGACGTCGCCGGGATGTGCACCTACGAGGATCTCGTCGACGCGACCCTGCCCTACGGTCTCGCGCCGCTGGTGGTCCCGCAGCTCAAGACCATCACCCTCGGTGGCGCCGTCACCGGTCTCGGCATCGAGAGCACGTCGTTCCGCAACGGGCTGCCGCATGAGTCGGTCCTCGAGATGGACATCCTCACCGGGTCGGGCGAGATCGTCACCGCTACGCCCACCAACGAGAACGCGGATCTCTTCCACGGTTTCCCGAACTCCTACGGGACACTGGGATACAGCACCCGGCTCCGTATCGAACTCGAGCGCGTCGACCCGTTCGTCGAGCTCCGCCACCTGCGGTTCACCGACATCGCGACGCTGCAGGACACGATGGACCGCATCATCACCGACGGCAGTCACGACGGTGAGGTCGTCGACTACCTCGACGGCGTCGTGTTCACGGCGACCGAGGCCTATCTGACACTCGGTCGTCGCAGCGCGGTCGAGGGACCGGTCAGCGACTACACCGGGTCCGACATCTACTACCGCTCGATCCAGCACGCGACCGCCTCGACGCCGATCCACGACCGTCTCACGATCCACGACTACCTGTGGCGGTGGGACACCGACTGGTTCTGGTGCTCACGGGCTTTCGGCGCACAGAACCCGCGGATCCGTCGTCTCTGGCCGAAGAAGCTCTTGCGCAGCAGTTTCTACTGGAAGCTGATCGCCCTCGACCACCGTTACGACATCGCCGACCGGCTCAACGCCCGCAAGGGTGAGCCGCCGAACGAGCGTGTCGTGCAGGACATCGAGGTCCCCATCGAACGCACCACCGAGTTCATCGAGTGGTTCCTGGACACCATCCCGATCGAGCCGATCTGGTTGTGTCCCTTGCGTCTCCGAGCCCAGAGCGCATCGAACGGGTCGGGGTCCGACCGGCCGTGGCCGTTGTACCCGCTGGAGCCCGACCGCACCTACGTCAACGTCGGGTTCTGGTCGGCGGTGCCGATCCAGGAAGGCGCCGTCGAGGGCCGCGCCAACCGGCTCATCGAGGCCAAGGTCTCCGAGCTCGACGGCCACAAATCCCTGTACTCGGACGCGTTCTACGACGAAGAGCAGTTCGACGAGTTGTACGGCGGAGACGCGATGAGGCGTCTGAAGAAACAGTTCGACCCGGGAGCTCGGTTCCTGGATCTCTACGCGAAGGCGGTGAAGCGTCGGTGATGGCGAATCACGGAACATCCACCAGCGGCGGTTCGCCGTCGATCATCTCGGCACCGAAGATGTCGCTGGCCGAGATCGTCGAGGCGATGGCCGGAGGTGACCTGCAGGTGCGGGTCACCGCGTACGACGGCAGCGCCGCCGGACCGGCCGACGCCCGGTACGGCCTCGATCTGGTCACCCCGCGCGGCACCACGTATCTGGTGACCGCCCCGGGCGACCTCGGGATGGCGCGTGCCTACATCTCCGGCGATCTCGATCTGAAGGGGAGTCCGCCCGGCGACCCCTACGACGCCCTGAAGGCGTTGTCGGCCAACGTGAGCTTCTCCCGACCGAGCGCGATCACGCTGGCCAACATCACACGGTCGCTGGGACTCGAGCACTTCAAGCCGATCGCCCCGCCCGTACAGGAGGCGCAGCCGCGGTGGCGTCGTATCGCGGAGGGGTTGCGGCACAGCCGGACTCGTGACGCCGAGGCGATCCATCACCACTACGACGTGTCGAACACGTTCTACGAGTGGGTTCTCGGTCCGTCGATGACGTACACCTGCGCCTGCTTCCCCGAGCGCGACGCGAGCCTGGAGACCGCGCAGGACAACAAGTACCGCCTGGTGTTCGACAAGCTGGGCCTCAAGCCGGGTGACAGGTTGCTCGACATCGGTTGCGGCTGGGGCGGGATGGTTCGTTACGCGGCACGCCAGGGCGTGTACGCGATCGGCGCGACCCTGTCGGCCGAGCAGGCCGACTGGGCGCAGAAGGCCATCGCCGAGGAGGGACTCGCGGAGTTCGCGGAGGTCCGCTTCAGCGATTACCGCGACGTCACCGAGACCGGATTCGACGCGGTGTCGTCGATCGGTCTCACCGAGCACATCGGTGTCCACAACTACCCCTCGTACTTCGGGTTCATGCGCGACAAGTGCAAGCCCGGCGGGTTGATGCTCAACCACTCGATCACCCGCCCCGACAACAAGGGCAAGCACAAGGCGGGCGCGTTCATCGACCGCTACGTGTTCCCCGACGGGGAGCTGACCGGATCGGGCACGATCATCGCCGCCATGCAGGACGCCGGCCTCGAGGTGGTGCACGAGGAGAACCTCCGCGAGCACTACGCGATGACGCTGCGCGACTGGAACCGCAACCTGGTGGCCCACTGGGACGATGCCGTCGCCGAGGTCGGCGAGTCGACCGCACGCCTGTGGGGTCTCTACATGGCCGCGTGCCGAGTCGGCTTCGAGCGCAACATCATCCAGCTGCACCAGGTGCTCGCGGTGAAGCTCGACGAGAACGGCGGCAACGGACTCCCCCTGCGACCCTGGTGGAACGCCTGACCCGACCCCGCGGGTTTAGCAACCGGCGGGTCAGGTGCCGTCGATGGGGCGGGCGCCGAGTTCGGAGACGAGCAGCGCCATGGCGACCTGTTCAGGATCCATGCGCGGGTCCGGTTCGCTGTCGCGGGCGTCGGCGATCATCTCGTCACGATCGGCGTCGGTGAGGTCCTCGTCGGCGACCGGTGGCGCCGGTTCCGGGGATGGTTCCTCGGGCGGCGGTGGCTCGTCGGATGATCCGGCCACCGCGGCGTTCGACCCACTGCGCCCGCCGCGACGCGTGTAGGTCGTCTTGTCCGCGGTGCCGCCCTTGCGGCCGGGACCCGTCGGGTCGTTCACCGTCGCCGCCGACGCCGCGTCGTTCGCCATGTGCACGCAGCGCATCGACCACTCGCCGCCGAACACGTCGCCCATAGCGGCGCTGATCACCGTCTGACCACGCGGTTCGGACAGTCGTGCCACCAGTGGTGCGGCGTCGTGGCTGATCACGAGCGTCGAGCCCTCGACAGCGCGCACCGTCGCGGCCGAGAGCATCACCTGGATGATCTTGTCGCGCTCGCCGATCTTCGCGCGCACGTCGGCCCACCTCGCCCGCACGGTCTCGACATCGACCGCGGCCGCTGCGGGTGCCTCGGCCGCCGCGGGTTCGGGCTCCACCGGCTCGGGCTCGGGCTCCGGCTCGGGTTCGGGTTCGACGGGTTCGGGTTCGAGCAGGGGCGGTTCGGGCTCGAGCTCGGCGGCGGGCTCGTCGACCACCTCGGGCTCGGGCTCCGGTTCCGGTGCGGGCTCGACGACCGCGGGCACGGACACCGGTTCCACCGGTTCCACCGGCTCGGGCGCCGGGGTCAGGTCAGGAACAGCAGGCTCGTCGGGAACGGCCGCGATCGGCTCGGCAGCCGGCGCCGGGTGGGTGACCGGGGGCTCCGGTTCGGGCTCGGGTCGCGCTTCCGGCTCGACCTCCCGACGCTGCGAGGGACGGACGAACTTCGATCCCGCGTCGGTGTCGGCGGGGGCGGCGGGCGGCCCGGCGGGCCCGGGCACCACCGAGGGTGCGGGCGCTCCGACCTGTGCCGCGACCGCGGGTGCGCCGCCGGCGAGCTGCGCCTCGATGCGCTCGATGCGTTGCAGCACAGCCGATTCCGAATCGGACGCAGAGGGCAACAGCATGCGCGCGCACATCACCTCGAGCAGCAGACGCGGCGAGGTGGTCCCGCGCATCTCCCCCAGCGCCGCGTGCACGGTCTCGGCGAAACGGGTCAGCGTGGCCGGGCCGATGCGCTCGACCTCGGTGCGCATGTGTTCCACCTGGTCCTCGGGGACCTCGACGAGCCCGCGCTCCACCGCATCGGGCACGGCCTGCAGCAGGATGAGGTCGCGGAACCGTTCGAGCAGATCGACCGCGAACCGACGCGGATCGTGGCCGGCGTCGACCAGACGCTCGACCGCCCCGAACAGCGCGGCACCGTTCGACTCAGCCAGGGCGTCGACCGAGTCGTCGATCAGGGCGACATCGGTCACGCCGAGCAGCGCCAGTGCGCGCTCGTAGGTCACGCCCTCGGGTCCGGCGCCGGCCAGCAGCTGGTCGAGGACACTCAGCGAGTCACGCGGCGAGCCACCTCCGGCGCGGATCACCAGCGGGAACACCGGCGGCGCGACGGTGACGTCCTCCTTCGCGCAGATGGACTCAAGCAGACCGCGCATCACGGCGGGCGCCAACAGTCGGAAGGGATAGTGGTGGGTGCGCGACCGGATGGTCTGCAGCACCTTCTCGGGTTCGGTGGTCGCGAAGATGAAGATGAGGTGCTCCGGCGGCTCCTCCACCACCTTCAGCAGCGCGTTGAAGCCCGCGCTCGAGACCATGTGCGCCTCGTCGATGATGAACACCCGGTACCGCGACGAGGCCGGGGTGTAGGAGGCGCGGTCGCGCAGCTCGCGGGTGTCGTCGACGTTGCCGTGGCTCGCGGCGTCGAGCTCCATCACATCGAGGTTGCCGGGGCCGCCGGGCGCCAGCGCGACGCAGGAGTCGCACACACCGCACGGTGTCGAGGTGGGACCCTCGACGCAGTTCAGCGACCGGGCGAGGATGCGTGCCGACGACGTCTTGCCGCAGCCGCGCGGACCCGAGAACAGATACGCGTGGTTGATGCGGCCGGAATCGAGTGCCCGACACAGCGGCTCGGTGACATGTTCTTGCCCGACGACGTCGGCAAACGTAGCTGGTCGATACGTCCGGTACAGGGCCACGCGAGAAAGACTACCGGCGCCTACCGACGGGCCGAGCGCCCACCGACAGCACTGTCCACAGGCTCGTCGGCGACGTCACCCGCCGCCCCACGCGTCACGGTCGCGCGCCCACCGATCAGGTACGCGCCGACGGTCGCGATCGCGGTGACCAGCAGGACCCACAGGTAGGGCTGCGCCCCGAACCACCGGAACCAGCCGGGCACGGGGTTCATGAACAGACCGATCCCGTAGAACGGTCGCAAACCCAGGGCGCCCTCGGGCACGAAGAACTTCCACACGAACGTCGAGAGCACGAGAGCCACCGGCAGGACGATCAGCGCCACCGCGCGCACGTACGCCTCCCGCGTCCAGGCCCGCAACACGAGATCGACCGTCACCACCAGCAGGGGCACGAACCACACCCAGTGGTGGCCCCAGGAGAACGGCGACACCGCCGTCGTCGTCATACCCGTCAGCGACAACGCGAGAACGTCGTTGCCGTGGCGATGCGCGAGCGCCGCGGCGCCCAGACCGAGGGCGGCGACGACGACCACCGCGAGCAGCCACAGCGCCGTGTTCGGATCGCGCGTGCCGAACACGTGCGCGATCGCGCCACGCAACGACTGGTTCGCCGGGTTGCGGACGTCACCGACGCGCTGGGAGTCGAAGACCTTGTCGGTCCAGAACATCCACGACTGCCGCGGGATCACCACCACCCCTATGAGAACCGTGAGGATCCCGCTCGCCACGGCCACCGCAACCGCCCGCCACGAGCGGGTGAGCGCCAGGAAGAACACGAAGAACGCGGGGGTCAGCTTGATGCCTGCGGCGAGCCCCACCCCGAACCCGCGGAGTCGACTCCCGCCCGGCCGCAACAGATCCCACATCACGATCGCCATGAGGAAGACATTGATCTGGCCGTACCAGATGGTGGTGCGCACCGGCTCGAGCAGCAGCGCGACCGTCACCAGCGACGCCGCCACCACCACGAGCCGCGCATCGAGACGGTAGCCGAGCGCCCGGAAGCTCGCGACCACCACGTAGAACAGCGCGATCACCACCAGCGCCGACCACGCCGCGACGGCGACGTCCTTGCTCACCCAGGCGAGCGGCTGCATCACCACCGTCGAGAACGGCGTGTAGGTGTAGTCGAAGTGACCGAGCACCGGTCGGTCGTAGATGGGCCGGCCGTGCAGGAGGTGCTGGGCGCCGGCGCGATAGACCCGGAGATCGGCCTGGTTCTGGAAGAGCCCGAAGACGTGGGCGCGGAACGGGATGTAGCGATACTGCAGATACAGCGCGACGGCGGCGACGGCGACAGGTATCGCGTAGAGGGCGGGGTGTCGCGGGAGGGCCCTCCCGGTCACCTCGCGGTCAGACGACATCGCTCGCGCGGCCACATGTACTCCCGAACTCGATCGACACGGGGGTCGTCGATCGTCAGGAATGATATCCATCGTCGGCGAGCGCTCGGGAATCGAACACGGACATCCGAGCCGGTAGCAGGATCACCAGCGTGGTCACCGCGGCGACGACGAACACCCAGTTGTAGGGGTCGAGGGTGAACCACCGGAGCCACTCGACGCCGTGCTTGAAAAACAGTCCCGTGTAGCGGGCGTCGGGGTGGGTGTCGCCGACGAAGGTCATCGGGCCGTCGATCACCGTCCGCCACGCGAAGGTCACCAACAGCAGGGCGACGGCGGCCGCCGTCGCCACGACCGCGATCATCCGGGTTTTCGCCGCGAGCGCGTGATGGACGAGGATGACCCCGAGTGGCACCACCCACACCCAGTGGTGGCCCCACGACATCGGCGACACCGCGCACGACGTCATCCCCACCAGCGTGAGGGCCAGCAGCTCCTGCCCGTGTCGGTGTGCGACCACCGCCGCCCACAACCCGAGGCCCACCGCCAGCAGTGCGAGCACCAGCCACGCGGCGGTCGAGGGACTCTCGGTGCGGAAGTAGTTGGCCAGGGCCCCGCGGATCGACTGGTTGCCGACGGTGTCGGGAACCCCGACGCGATTCGAGTCGAAGAACGTCCCCGTCCAGTACTGCCAGGAATCGCGGGGCATCACCACGAACGCCGCGACGATCGTCCCGACGAACCCGATCATCACACCGATCGCGGCCCGCCACCGACGCTGCACCACCAGGTACACCACGAAGATCAGCGGGGTCAGTTTCACCCCCGCGGCGATGCCGGTGCCGACCCCGTGCAGTCGCGAGCCGTCGGCCCGCAGCAGATCCCACAGGATCACCGCCATCAGGAAGATGTTGACCTGCCCGAACCAGATGGTGCTGCGCACCGGCTCCAGCAGCGCCGCCACCAGCACCAACGACACCGCGATGACCCGCAGGCGCGGCGTGATCGGGCGGCCCAGCACCCGGAACGACAGCGTGATCACGAGGTAGAGCGCGACGAAGATCGCGACGGTCCACACGATGCGGGCGGCGAGGAACGACATCCACGCGAACGGGGTGAACACCACCACCGACACCGGGGCGTAGGTGTAGTCCATCTGCCCCAGCAACTTGGCGTCGTAGAGGCGGCCGCCGTCGAGGACGGTGCGTGCCCCGGCGCGGTAGACGTCGAGGTCGAGCTGGTTGTCGAACAGTCCCCAGAACGGGACGTCGTACCCGATGATCAGGTGCTGGACGTAGACGGCGAAGATGCCGAGGGCACCGAACCCGGCGACGATCAGCGTCCGGCGCGCGACCACCTCAGGACGTCGAGTCGGGAACCGCACCCACCGCGAGCAGCTTGTCGGCCGCGGCGAGCAGCACACACGTCGCGACGCCGTCCATCGCCGTGACCAGTTCCTCGGTGCCGGGGAAGGTGGGCGCCAGGCGGATGTTCCGGTCGTAGGGGTCGCGCTTGTACGGGTAGGTGGAACCGGCCGCGGTCAGAGCGATGCCGGCCTCCTTGGCCAGTTCGATCACACGCGCGGCGGTGCCGTCGATGACGTCGAGGCTGACGAAGTAGCCGCCGTCGGGCTCGGTCCACGACGCGACCTTGGAGTCACCGAGGCGGTCGGACAGGATCTGGGCGACGAGCGCGAACTTGGGCGCCAGCAACTCCCGATGCCGGGCCATGTGGGCGCGGACGCCGTCGGCGTCGCCGAAGAACATGAGGTGGCGGAGCTGGTTGACCTTGTCGGGTCCGATGGAGCTGATGCCGACGTGCTTCTGGTGCCAGGCGATGTTCTGTTGCGACGACCCGAGGAACGACACCCCGCTGCCGGCGAAGGTGATCTTCGAGGTCGAGCCGAGCACGTAGGGACGGTTCGGGTTGCCCTCCTGCTCGGCGATCTCGAGGATCGGCACCGGCGGCGGGAAGTCCTCGGTCAGCGTGTGCACGGCGTACGCGTTGTCCCAGTACACGCGGAAATCCGGTGCCGCTGCGGGCATGGCCATCAATCCGCGGACCACGTCCTCGCTGAAGGTGACCCCGGTCGGGTTGGAGAACGTCGGGACCGCCCAGAGACCCTTGATGGTGGGATCGTCGGCGACCAGGGCGGCGCATGCGTCGACGTCGGGGCCGTTGGGCAGCATCTCGACGGTGACCATCTCTATGCCGAGGCTCTCGCAGATCGCGAAGTGGCGGTCGTAACCGGGTGCGGGGCACAGGAACTTGACCGGATCACGGCCCCACGGACCGTCCGAATCCGGTGTGCCGTGCAGCATCGCGAACACGGTCAGGTCGTACATGATCTCGAGGCTCGAGTTGTTCGCCGCGATCAGCTGCTTCGGCGGGACGGCGAGCAATTCGCCGAAGATCTCGCGCAGGCCCGGCAGGCCGGCGGTGCCGCCGTAGTTGCGGCAGTCGGTCCCCGAGGGATCGGTGTGGGTGTCCCCCGGCAGCGACAGCAACCCGTTGGAGAGGTCGAGTTGATCGGGTGACGGTTTCCCGCGGGTGAGGTCGAGCGTCAGCCCCGCGGCCTGCAGCGTCTCGTAGAGTCCGGCCAGCTCGTCACGGGTGGTACCCAGTTCGGCGGCACTCATCGAGTGGTAGTTCACGCTGGCCTTTCGCTGACGATCTCTTCAGGTCCGACACCACCGCGCCGTGGTGGACACATAAAAAGAGGATCCCGCGCACCCGAGAGAGCCCGTTGACCCTTGCTGCCTTCCGGCCCTGGGGGAGTTCACAGGATGCACGCCGCGCGGGATCCGAGGTCGAGTGTAGACGGTGGGGCACCACCGGCTCCAACCCTCGCGCCGATCGGGCGGCTTTTTGGTGGTCACCGCGCCCACGGCTACTATCGCACCACTGGAGGATTCGCCTAGTGGCCTATGGCGCTCGCCTGGAACGCGGGTTGGGTTAACAGCCCTCAGGGGTTCGAATCCCCTATCCTCCGCCAGTCAGACCAGGTCCCGCCGCCGAGTGCGGCGGGCACACGGGTCAGCTGCTGCCGAACAGGATCAGCGGGCCGAGGGCCGCACTGCCCAACGCGAGTCCGCCGATCGCGAAACTCCCGAGAATGATGGCTGTCGGATCGCCGCCGGATGCGCTCGAACCCGAACCGTTGTCGATACCGCCGTGGTTCGAGCATGCGCCCTGCCGCGTCTCGGCGTGGCTGTATGTACCGTCCTCACAGCGGATGCCGGTCGGCGAGGAATCCGGTTCGGGGATACAGGATCCGCGAGAGTTCTCGTAGTAACCCGACCCGCAGCCGTCGCTGACGGTGTGGGCAGGACCGGGATCGGCGTGGGCCACGGTCGAACCGGTCGCCAACGCCCCGGTGAACATCGCAAGGGTCAGTGTGCCCGTGGCAGCAACTGCGGCGAGGGCTCGCCGCATCGTGATGGTCCGCATCGGGCGATTCTCGAACGTCGCGAGCCACCCGACCGAGATACGCGCCGAACTCATCCGAACAGCCGACGCCCGTACACACACGTCACCACTGGGCGTCGGCGCGGACAATGTGCACGTGCCACCGCTGAGCGGTGACGGTTGTGTACGCGAGCGGGTCAGTCGCCGCCCAGCAACAGCGGGAACACCGCCTGGGTGAGCAGGGGCGCGACATCGGCACGGTCCCCGTCGAACGGCGCGAGCCACCGCACCTCGTCGATCTCCGCGGCCGCACCGGGGATGTCGACCCAGCCGTGGGTGAAGACCGAGGCACGCAGGGTGTGTCCGTCCTCGTTCGCCGCAGGCGTCGCGAAGACGCCGAGATCGGTCAGCCGCGCCGGGTCGAGAACGGCACCGACCTCTTCGTGCACCTCGCGGATCGCCGCCTGCGCCGCCGACTCCCCGGGCTCGGGTTTGCCGCCCGGGAGCATGAACCGCGACGTCCCGCGTTTGCGGACCGTCAGCACACGCCCCGCGGAGTCGCGGATCACCACCGCACTCACCACGATCAGCCGCTCGGTCACACGAACGAGACTAGTTCGATCGCGGAGAAAACCGGAGGTGGCCGGGCGGGCCGGTGCGGCACACTGGCCCGATGTTCCTGACCATCGCGGCGCAACGCTCACCGGCGTTCGACGTCCCGAGCGACCTCGGATACCTGCTGCACAAGCACCCTGACCGGGTGCAGTCGTTCGACGTCTACGGCGGGATGGCGCAGGTCTTCTATCCCGAGGTCACCGCCGAGCGGTGCACCGTCGCGCTGCTGCTCGAGGTCGATCCGGTCGCCCTCGTCCGCGGACGGTCCGGAGCACGAGACGGTTTCGCGCTGGGGCAGTACATCAACGATCGCCCCTACGTGGCGTCGTCGCTCCTCGCCGTGGCGATGGGCAAGGTGTTCCGATCGGCTCTGGGCGGCCGCTGCCCGGGACACGAGGATCTCGTCGACCGTGCCGTCGATCTCGAGATGACCTTGCCCGCGGTCCCGGGGGATCCCGCACTCCTGCAGCAACTGTTCAGCCCACTCGGGTGGACCGTGGCCGCGACGCCGGTCGTGCTCGACACCACGCGACCGGAGTGGGGCGACGCGCCGTTCGTGTCGCTAACCCTGCGCGGGACGCTTCGCCTGACCGACGCGCTGAGCCACCTCTACGTCCTGCTGCCGGTCCTCGACGACGCCAAGCACTACTGGGTCGGCGAGAGCGAGGTCGACAAGCTGATCCGCACGGGTGGTGCGTGGTTGGCGACGCATCCCGAGCGCGACCTCATCACGCATCGCTACCTCGCGCGCCAGCGAGGTCTGAAAGAAGTTGCGATACAACGGCTCGTCGAACTCGACGACCGCCCGGTCGACGACGCTGTCGACGACGAGATGGTCACCTCCACCCGTCCGCTGGTGCGGGCCCGGCACGAGGCCGTACTGCAGGCGGTGCGCGACCTGCAGCCCACGTCGGTCGTCGACCTCGGATGCGGCCAGGGAGCGCTGCTGGCGTCGTTGCTCGAGATCGGTGGCGTGACCACGGTGGTCGGCACCGAGGTGTCGGATTCGGCGTTGTCGACCGCCGCCGTCCGGCTGCACGTCGACCGCATGACCGAACGACAGTCGGAGCGTCTGCGACTCCTGTTGTCGTCGTTGATGTACACCGACGACAGGCTGACCGGGATGGACGTCGCGGTGCTGATGGAGGTGATCGAACACATCGACCCCGAGCGGCTCCCGACCGTCGAGGCCACGGTGTTCGGATCGATGCGCCCGCGCTCGGTCGTGGTCACCACACCCAACGCCGAGTACAACGTCCGCTACCCCGGACTCGCGCCCGGCGCATTCCGTCACACCGATCACCGGTTCGAGTGGACGCGTGCCGAATTCGCCGCATGGGCGGCGTCGGTGGCCGATCGGCATGGCTACGGCGTGGACCTGCGGACGGTCGGCGATGTCGACGACACCGTCGGATCACCCACGCAGATGGCCGTTTTCCGTGTTCGCGAGTCGCCGGAGGAGGTGTCATGACCGAGTTGGCCATCCCGCGCCTGTCGCTCGTGCTGCTCATCGGCACCAGCGGTTCGGGTAAGTCGACCTTCGCCGCCGAACACTTCGCACCCACCGAGGTCATCTCGAGTGACGTCTGCCGGGCGATGGTCTCCGACGACACCAACGATCAGGGCGCCACCGGCGACGCCTTCGACGTGCTGGAGTACATCGCCGGAAAGCGGCTCGCCCGTGGACTGCTCACCGTGATCGATGCGACGAACGTGCAGGCGTCGTCACGGAGGTCACTGCTCGCGTTGGCGAAAGATCACGACGTCCTGCCGGTCGCGATCGTCCTCGACCTCCCCGTGTCCCTCGCCGTCGAGCGCAACGCATCCCGCGCGGACCGGACCTTCGGATCCCATGTGGTCAAGCGTCAGCACGACCAGCTGCGACGCTCACTGCGCAGCCTGAAGCGCGAGGGGTTCCGGACCGTCCACGTGCTCGATTCGGTCGAGGCCGTGGCACAGGCGTCGTTCACACGGACCCGTCTGTTCAACGACCGCAGCGATGACCACGGCCCGTTCGATGTGATCGGTGACGTCCACGGATGTCTCGGCGAGCTCCGAGAACTGCTGGTGCGCCTCGGTTACACGGTCACCGAGAACGCCGTCGGGCAGCCGGCCGGCGCCTCCCACGCCGACGGGCGTCGCGTGGTGTTCGTCGGTGACCTCGTCGACCGCGGTCCCGATTCCGTCGGGGTGTTGCGTCTGGCGATGGGGATGGTCGCGGCGGGTGACGCTCTGTGTGTGTCGGGTAACCACGAGGCCAAACTCGTTCGTGCGCTGGGCCGCCGGGACGTCACCCCCAGTCACGGACTGCAGGGCACGCTGGACGAGTTGTCGGCGGTCGGACCCGAGTTCACCGCCGCGGTGCGGGAGTTCTGCGACGGTCTCGTCGCCCACTACGTCCTCGACGAGGGCCGACTCGTCGTCGCACACGCCGGGCTGAAGGAGAAGTACCACGGACGTGCGTCGGGCCGGGTTCGCGCCTTCGCCCTCTACGGCGACACCAGCGGTGAGACCGACGAGTTCGGATTGCCGGTCCGCTACCCGTGGGCCGACGACTACCGCGGCGCGGCCACGGTTCTCTACGGCCACACACCGGTTCCGAGCACTGAGTGGGTGAACAACACACTGTGTCTCGACACCGGATGTGTCTTCGGCGGCAGCCTCACGGCTCTGCGCTACCCCGAGCGGGAGGTCGTCTCGGTACCCGCAGCGTCGACCTACTACGAGCCGGTACGCCCGCTCGCCCCACCCGAGCGCGACCCGCGGGTCCTGGCGCTCACCGACGTCCTGGGTCCGCGCGTCATCGAGACGCAGCACATGGGTCGGGTCTCGCTGCGCGCGGAGAACGCGGCCGGCGCGTTGGAGGTGATGAGCCGCTTCGCCGTCGCGCCGGCCGATCTCGTCTATCTCCCGCCGACGATGTCACCGGTGGACAGCTCGTCGCGGGACGGACTGCTGGAGCATCCCGACGAGGCGTTCGACTTCTTCGTGAAGAACGCGGTGTCGCAGGTGATCTGCGAGGAGAAGCACATGGGTTCGCGCGCGGTGGTGCGGGTGTCGGCCGAGGGAACCGGAGTCGTCCACACCCGGACCGGCCGCGCGTTCTTCGACGCCGGCACCCAGACCGAGGTGCTCGCGGCGGTCGCGCGCGCACTCGTCGCGGCCGGTGTGTTCGCCGAGCTGGGTGCCTCATGGGTCCTGCTCGACACCGAGATATTGCCGTGGACGGTGAAGGCCGAGGCCCTGGTCCGTGACCAGTACGCCCGCGTCGGTGCCGCGGCGACGACGGCGCTGCCCGCTGCGGTCACCGTCCTCGAGGCGGCTGCCGATCGCGGACTCGAGGTCGGCGACCTGCTGGCACGGACGCGTTCGCGCGCCGCCGACGCCGAGCGGTTCGTCGACGCCTACCGCCGTCACGTCGCACCGATCGACTCCCCACTGGGTATCGCCATCGCGCCGTTCCAGGTCCTCGCGAGCGACGGCGCCACCTACGAAACCCGTGATCACCGGTGGCATCTCGCGATCGCCGACCGTCTCGTCGAGGCGGCCCCGGAACTGTTCCGGACCACGCGTCGATGCGTGGTGGACACCAGCGACGCATCGTCGCGCGCGCAGGGGATCGCGTGGTGGACCGACCTCACCGGAGCCGGTGGCGAGGGGATGGTGGTCAAGCCGCTCGCCAACGTCGGACGCGGCCCGAAGGGGCTGGTGCAGCCCGGACTGAAGGTGCGCGGGCGCGAGTACCTGCGCATCATCTACGGCGCCGACTACACGACCCCGTCGACCCTCGAGGGCCTGCGTCGGCGCAACCTCGGGCAGAAGCGGTCGATGGCGTTGCGCGAGTACGCCCTCGGACTGGAGGCCCTCCGCCGCGCGACCGAGGGCGACCCGTTGTGGCGCGTGCACCAGTGCGTGTTCGGGCTCCTCGCCATGGAATCGGAGCCCGTCGACCCGCGACTGTGAGACCCCCGCACCACGCCCGCTCGTGGTGTGTGCACAGTCATGCGGTTGACTGGGCTCTCCTGACGTCGTTGCCGCCACCCGAGGAGTTCTGCCATGCCTGATCGGTCCGTCACCGCTGCCACCGTCGTCGGCGCAGGCCTCGCCGCCACCGGCGTGGCCCACTTCGTCGTGCCGCAGGCCTTCGCCGGGATCACCGCGCAGGCTTTTCCCGATGACACCGACACCTGGATCACCCGCAACGGCATCACCGAGACCGTGGTGGGGACGGCCATCGCCATCCCGGCAACCCGCAGACTCGGCTGGATCGGGCTCGGCGCCTACGTCGCGTTCCTCGGCGTGCAGGCCGTCCGGTCCGGGACACGCTGAGAACTGCTCCCTCACCGAGATCCTGCCGATCTCCGCACAGTTCGTGCCACGACCGTCCCGCCGGACCCTGGCGATGACGGGCTCTCGCTACCGTTCGATCATGCCGATCGAACGCGACACCGCGAACTGGACCTGGGTGCTGGAGAGACCCTGCCCGGCCTGCGGACTCGACGCGTCGCGAATCCCGTTCGACGCCATCGCCGACCTCACCGAGGACAACGTCACCCGATGGCCGCGGGCGCTCGACGTGGGCGATCCCGCGCTACGCCCGAACGATCACACGTGGTCGCCGGTGGAGTACGCCGCCCATGTCCGCGACGTCTTCGGTGTGTTCGCCCTCCGTCTCGAACTGATGCTGACACAGCAGGACCCGTTGTTCGACAACTGGGATCAGGACGCGACGGCGATCGCCGAGCGCTACAGCGAGCAGGATCCGGCCGTGGTCCTGGGCGAGCTCCGAGACGCCGGTCTCGCCCTGGCGAAGGACTTCCGAGCGGTCCCCGCCGACGCACTCCACCGCACCGGTCGGCGCAGTGACGGCAGCACGTTCACGGTCGAGACCCTCGGACGCTACTTCCTCCACGACCCGGTGCATCACCTCGTCGACGTCACCGGCGAACGGTTCACCGCCCGGTAGCCACCCGTCGGCGGGCGGCGATCTCGAGGGACATGGTGAGGACCGCGCCGTCGGGTGAGTCGAGCCGGCCGATCAGCGCGACCTTCGCCCGGTCGGGTCGGTGCAGTTCCACCGCGTCGACGGTGATCGATCCCGTCAACTCCACGTCGGGTCGCACCGGCCGCAACAACCGCACGTCCTCCATCCCCCGGCCCGCGATCGTGGCCCATCGATCGAACACCGCCGGCACCGCGAGACGTTGGAAGATCGCCATCGTGTGGATGCCGCTGGCGATGATGCCCCCGAAGAAGTGGTCGGCGGCGTAGGCCGGATCGGTGTGGAATCGCTGCGGATCCCACTGCCGCGCGAACTCGATGATCTCGACCTCGGTCGGCGTGTGGCTGCCCAGCGGCCACACCGAGCCGACCTCGAGGTCGTCGGCGTGGATCAATGCACTCATCGTCCCGATACTGCCAAGGCGTGTCCGAAACCGATCATCCGGCCGATCACCGCAGGTCACGACGTCGTGAAAAAACTTTCCCCTCGCCGGGAACATTCCCCCGATCCCGCCGCATCCAATGCTGTGACCGACAAGAACAGCCACAACGAGCATCGAGGAGAACATCATGAAGGTCAGCCAGAGCGACACCAACCACGACGGCACGAACGAGGTCTACCTCGTCGACACCGACGGGGACGGCCGCGCCGACGTCGAGGAGAAGGACACCGACTTCGACGGCCGCGCCGACGTCCGTCTCGTCGACAACAACGGCGACGGACGTTCCGACGTCACCGACACCGACACCAACGGGGACGGCCGCTACGACGCCCGCTCGATCGACACCGACCACGACGGCTACGCCGATGCCTCCGGGACCCCGTCGGGCGCGGCCACCGCGCACGCGTTCTCCGGGTCGACGGCCGGCTCGTCCTCGTCGGAGGGCACCACCCACCCCTACAGCTCGTCGGGTTCCGACAGCTCCTCCTCGTACGGGAGCTCGAGCAGCGAGTCGTCGACGAGCCCCTACTCGAGCACGAGCTCGTCGAGCCGGTACTCCGACCAGGACAGCTCCTCGGGCAGCAGCGACACCTACGGCTCGAGCCCCTCGGGGGTCGCCGGCAGCGACAGCTCCTACGGATCGGACTCGTCGGCGGGTTCGTCGGCGACATCGGGCATGCGGTGGAGCACCGACTCCCACGGCGCCGACGTGATGCTGGCCGACACCGACGGTGACGGCAAGATCGACATGGGGCAGAAGGACACCGACCACGACGGCAAGGTCGACGTGCTCGCCTTCGACACCAACCACGACGGCCGGATCGACATGATCATGCGCGACACCGACCACGACGGCACGCTCGACACCAGCGAGATCGACTCCGACTACGACGGCCACGTCGACTCGACGAGCGCGATGCACACCTCGGTGCCGTTCATCGAGGACCCGTCGTCGCACTCGGGCGCGGACACCTCGTATCACGGGCACTGACGACGAGACCGGCTGCAGGGCAGATGCTCTGCAGCCGGGGCCGGGTCGATCAGTTGGCGGTCTGGTCGGCCCGGGTGAGGATGAGGTACTGCGCGGAGATCTTCTGCGCGACGACGGCCGGATCACGATCGTCGGCCTCGCCGACATACCGCCCCACCGTCACGAAACAGGTGTTCTCCGCGCCGTTGTCGGTGTCGCGCGAGACGCACGACGCGATCGGCAGTCCCCTAGGGGAATCGACCTCGGTCGCGCCGTTCTGCACATCGGCGTTGACGAGATCGTTCATGATCGATGTCGCACCGGCCCCGGTCGCCGCACGGTAGACCGTGGTGTCCCACACCGCGTTGTGCGTCGACTTCGCCGCCGTGAGCGTCGAGAGCATCGTCGACGGCGACGACGCGATGTGCGCCATCCCCCGCGGACCGTAGACCGCACGGTCAGAACCGTTGACCGCGTTCTCATCCTTGTTCGGCAGGGCATAGAGAAGGATCTGATCTTGATCGACAGCGACCTCGACCGGCTTCCCCCCGTTCTGCGCCTTCGTGGGCGTGGCAGGGAACCCGTTCAGCAGACCCGGCTCGCGGGCGATCACCGCCCGAACGGTGTCCTCACTCCGCTTCTCCTGTCCTGCAGGGGCATCGGCCCACGCGTAGATCACGTAGTCCTTGAAGGGCGTGAAGGTCGCCAGCGTCGGCGCGATCGGTACCGCGGCGCTGCCGCCCAGATTCGTGCGGGCCGCCAGGGTGGTGCCGAGGCCGGCCAGCGGCACGGGGATCGACCTGTTCTGTCGCACCATGGCGTCGAACATCGACCGCGCCGCGCCCGTCGCCGTCGCGGAGTCGGTGTAGCGCACCACCATCAGGTTCATCCCGCGCGTCGGATCGCTCAGCCGCAGCTGCGGGGTACCGGCCGAGGTGACGAACCCGGCCACCAGTCTGTCGTTCGCGGGAACGAACGCCGCATCGCGGCCCACCACGTTGGTGAGGTTCGCGCGACTGCGGATGATGGACGTCGGGTTCTTGACGTCGGTGAACTCGGGATCGATCTCCGAGGGCGTGTAGACGAACTCCGCCATCCGCTGGCCCTCGTACTCGACGATCTGCGCGCCGGTGGCCATGCCGAACGCCGGCGACGGGGTCGTCTGATAGGTGCCCGGGTCGAGGGCGGCGAGATCGACCTCGCCCGGCGACAACGTCTGCGAGGCGGGGGTGGCCTGTCCGTCGACCGAGGTCGTGCACCCCGTCACCGTGGTCGCGATGAGCACGGCGGCAGCGCCGGCGAGAACTATTCTCGACCGCATGTGGTCTCCTCCTGCTGGGATCGGGCCCAGTTAACCAGATTCGGAAACGTGGTCATGAGCGATACAGATGCACGATCGACGCAGGTGACGCCCTCTGACCTGCGTGCCCAGACCGACTCGGTGCTCGCCGCCGCGGCCACCGTGCTGCGCGCCTACAAGATGGACGACGTCGCCGACCTCGCGGCCCGCAAGGCCGCGCGTGACGGCCAGGCCCGCACGGTGGTGGTCGTCGGGGAGGTCAAGCGCGGCAAGAGTTCGCTGGTCAACGCGCTGGTGGGCCGACGCGATCTGTCCCCGGTGGGTGTCGATGTCACGACCACGGTCGCGATCGGTGTCGCCCCCACCGACGATCCGCCGCTCGACGGCACCGCGACGCTGCTGTTCCCGGACCGCTCGGAGCAGATCCCGCTGACCGCGCTGCCCGACTGGGTGACGGTCGGGGGGCGTCAGGTGCGTGATCCGCATGTCGAGTCGCTTCCCACCCGCGCGAGCATCCCGGTCACCGAGACCGCGATGCCCGGGGTCACCATCGTCGACACCCCCGGCGTCGGCGGTCTCGACCCGGCCATGGCCGCACTCGCGGTCCAGAGCGCTCAGCAGGCGTGCGTGGTGGTGATCGTGTGTGACGCGTCGAGTCCGTTGACCGCGCCGGAGATGGACTTCATCCGCGAGGCCGGCGCCTCGGTCGACGCCCTCGTGGTGGCCGTGACCAAGACCGACAAGAACATTCGGCGCTGGAAGGCCATCGTGGCTGACAACCGTCGCCTGCTCACCACTCACCTGCAACGCGACATCCCGGTGATCGGCGTGTCGAGCCTGCGGGCGGTGCTCGCCGCCGATCTGCCGCCCGGATCCGATCGCGATCGTGCCGAGATGACCAGCGGTATCACCGATCTGCGCGCCGAGATCACCCGACGTCTCGATGCGGCGCAGGGCCTCCCCGCCGCGGATGCGTTGCGCACCACGCGGGAAGGGTTGCTCGCCGTCCGGCGGCGCGTCGACGCCGAACACGCCGCGGTCGCCGGCCGCGGGACCACCCTGCCCGACCTCACCGCGCAGCTCGACGCCCTCGAGGCGCTCAAGGACCGCAGCCGCGAGTGGGAGCAGTACCTCGCACGGGATCTCACCCAGCTGCGCCAGCAGGCCATCGACGACAGCGATCGGCGCCTCGACGAGATCCGGGCCCGCTGGACCACCCGCATCAACAAGAGCGGCATGGAGGTGTTGCGACGCAGCCCCCAGAAGTTCACCGCCGACATGCAGGACGAACTCGAGCGGGCCCTCGCGGTCACCGTGTCGCAGTTCCTCGAACAGCTCTACTCGACGATCGTCGCCCCCCGGTTCGACTCCGACGTGGTGTGGGAGCAGATCTGCGGCCGCATCGTCGAATCCCTGCAGGGGCCGCGCATCGAGGCCCAGCCGGTCGGCAGCCGCCGGCACGGTCTGTTCGATCCGACGTTGCTCAACATGGGCATCATGGGCTCGTCGATGATCGGCGGGGTGATCGGACTGTCGACCGCACTCGGCGTGGGCGCGGTCGTCGGAACCGTCTGGGTGGGGGTCAATCTCGGCTTCCGCGCCATGCGCACCGGCAAGACGAACCTGCTGTCGTGGCTGCGGGAGACGTTGGCCACCACCAAGACCGTCACCGCCCGACTGCTCGAACTCGCCATCGCCCAGGCCCGGCCCGAGATCGTGATCCGGTATCGCGAACACCTGCGCACCGCGATCGACGACCTCCAACGACAGATCGGTGTCGCACGCGACGCCGCCACCTCCGACGCCTCACGGCGCGAGAAGGACCTCGCCCGCCTCGACACCAATCGCTCGGTCATCGCCAAACGACTGGCCGAGACCGAGGCGATGCTCGCCCGCGTGTCCGTCCCGGTGACGCCGTGAACACGCCCTTGCCCTACCCGGACCCGGTCCACGTCGTGCTCGACAACGGACTCCGTGCCCTCGCCGCCCTCGGTGGTGACCTCGTCGCCCACGCCAACCAGATCGGCGCGACGTTGTGGGCGCCGCCGCGCCTGGTCGTCGTCGGACGCCTCAAGGCCGGCAAGTCCACGCTCGTCAACGCGCTCATCGGTGCGCCCGTCGCGGAGACCGCGGCCCTCGAGGCGACGCGCGTGGTCACCGTCTACTCCGACGGCGCACCCTCGCGCGCCGAGGTGGTGGCGCTCGACGGCGCGCGACACCCCGTGGCACTCGACAGTGGAACGGCGGCCGCTCCCGCGACCCTCCCACTGCCCGACGAGCAGATCGCCTACCTGCATCGATGGCTGCCGTCGGCGGCGATCCGCGATCTCACGTTCATCGACACCCCCGGACTCGCGACACTGACCGCGGGCAACGAGACCGCGACGCGCAGAGTCCTCATTGACGGGTTCGAGCAGACCCGGACCGCGTCGGTCGACGCCGACGCCGCGGTGTTCCTGTTCGACTCCGCGCCCCGCGCCGACGAACTGGCGTTCCTGCGCCAACTGCCGCTGTCGCCGCTGAACACCCTCGGAGTGCTGTCGCGAGCCGACGGGTTCGGTGAGGGCGCGCTGGGTCGGCGCGACCCGCTCGAACACGCCGCCGACCATGCACGCACGCTGGCGCGAGCGCTGGCCGACACCGTCTCGACGGTGGTACCGATCTCCGGCCTGATGGCGCAGACCAGCCACACCGGCGCGCTGGTGGAGGCCGACGCGCGCGCGCTCGCGTCACTGGCGTCGTGGGGACCACTCGATCTCGTCGACCACCTCGAGTCCGACGCGCCGGGCGCCATCGCCGCCGCGACCCGCGACCGACTGCTCGACCTGCTCGGTGAATACGGGGTGATCAACGGCCGCACGGTGGCCGCGCGCGGCGCGGCCGCTCTCAACGAGTGGCTCGTGGCGCACTCGGGGATCGCGCTCCTGCAACAGGTTCTGCGGACGTCACTCGGCGAGTTCGCATCGTTGAACCGCGCCCGACGCGTACTCGACCGCATCGACGCGCTCGCCTACAGCCACCCGGCGCGAGACCACATCCGCGCGATCGCCTACGGCGTCCGCAGCGACCCGGCGATGTTGCGGGTCGCGCTGCTCGCCGATCTGCAACGGCTGTTGGCCGCCGACCCGTTCGCCGCGATCGCCGAGGACCTGCGCACGCTGTTGACGGGGCGTACCGGCGCCCAGTGCGTGGGCCTCCCCCTCGATGCGACGCTCGACGAGGTGCGTGAGCAGGCGCGCGTCCGGCTCGCCGGCACGCAGGCGCACGCCCTGTCGACCGCGACCGCCGCCGAGGACGCCGCGGTCGTCGACGTGGTGCGGGCGTACTCCGCGCTGGCCTCGACCGGGCGGTGGGCGCCGTGACCGCACCGCGAGCAGGCGGCGGGATGACGCAGGGACGACCGGTCGGGGATGATCCCTCCATGGCACCGGCGGAGTGGATCCTCAGCGTCGACTTCGGCACGTCGAACACCGCCGCGGCGCACTCGGCCGCGGTGAGCGGCGCGATCGAGTCGCTGGCGCTGTCGCACGCGGGCAACCTGATGTCGTCGGGGGTGTTCGTCGACGCACCCGACCGCATCGCGGTGGGCGACCACGCCGTCAACGAGGCCCAGCGCAACCCGGCCGCGTTCATCCCCGCACCGAAACGCCTCGTGGGCCAGGACTCGATCGCGGTCAACGGCCACCTGGTCGGCACCTCTCTGCCCATCGGGGCGGTGTTACGCACCGTGTTCTCGCGAGCGGCCGCCGCCCATGCGGGACGGATGCCGTCGCACCTGGTGCTCACCCATCCCGAGGCGTGGTCGCCGGCGCAGGTCCGCGTCCTGCTCGATGCAGCGGGGTGGGCCGGGATGAACCCCGCGGCCATCACGACAATCTCCGAGCCCCGTGCCGCCGCAGCGCATTACGCGCGCGGTACCGATCTCGCGGTGGGCGCCACGATCGCGGTCTTCGACTTCGGCGGCGGCACCCTCGATGTCGCGGTCCTCATCCGCGACACCGACGGCGGGTTCTCGGTGATCGCCGCGCGGGGCGACAACGGGTTGGGCGGCAAGAACTTCGACGCGCTGATCCGGCGCTGGGTCGACCACCAGCTCGAGGCCCGCAACCCCGACCTCGCGCATTATCTGCGGCGCACGGCGCCGGCCGGCGTCCGACACCAGCTCGACGAGTCGATCCGTCGCGCGAAAGAACTGCTGTCCGAGGCGCCGTCGGCCACCATCACCGCCGCCGGGGGCGGATTCCACGAGACACTGCAGATCACCCGCGACGAGTTCGACGAGCTCATCGCCGCCCCTCTGGACGCGGCCGCGGCGCTCACGCGCGCGGTGCTCCACGACGCCGGCATCCGGTCGCGTGACCAGCTGACCGCGCTCTATCTCACCGGCGGCACCTCACGTATCCCGCTCGTGCAGCGCACGCTGCAGACCCTGGGTCCCGTGGCGACCCTCGACGATCCCAAAACCGTGGTGGCGCAGGGCGCTCTGGCCGCGGTGATCTCCGACCGGCCCCGGCAGGCCGTGCTCCCCGACGCCGCCGACCTCATGTCGCAGTGGAAGGCGGTTCCCACCGGCCCCACCGCAGCGATCGCCGCCGACACCGCGCGCACCGGACCGACGCCGACACCGGGCCGCACCGAGACGGCGGGCGGGAGCTCCCCCCGTCGCGGCCGACGTGCCCTGCTGGCCGGTGCCGCGTCGGTGGTGGTGGTCGCCGCCGTGGTGGCGGCCGTCGTGGTCCTCACCTCGGGTGGCTCCGACGACCCCGCACCGAATCCCTCCGCCGAGTCGACGGGGTCGGTGGCCATGACCGGACTGCGCGAGACCACACCGGAGGGGATCGTGGCGCGGCTACCGCAGAAGCTGGCGAGTGCCCTGACCGGGTGCGAACAGGCCAACGACGGCCCGTCGGGGATCCCTCAGATCACCTGCGCCATCTCGACCGACAGCGGACTGGTGACCGGACTGCTGACCCCCGGCGCCCGTATCACCGTCTCCGCCGACCGGACGCAGGCGCGGACCGACGTGGTCCGCATCCGGCGTGGCGACTCCGGTGGCACCACCACGGTGGTCGAGAACACCGCGCGCACCGCGGCCGCCGGCGTCGACCAGTCACCCGGCGGTACCGCCGACATCACCTACGCCAACTCGGGTTCGTACATCCGGGCCTTCGTCTCGGGGGTGGTCGGCACGAACGAGGCGAAGACCTTCCTGACCCGATCGGAGTTGATCTCATGACCGATGATCTCGGACGCGATGTGGGGGAGGACCATTCGGTGCTGACCGCACTGGGACTCGACGCGGACACCGATTATGCGGTGCCCGAGCATCTCTGGACGACCGCCCTGTCGGTGGCACTGGACCCCGACACCCCCGCCGTCGACACGTCGAACGTACCGATCATGGACGACCACGGCACCGTTCCCGACACCGACGACGCCCATGTCACGGATCACACCGTCCATCACGAGGTACCCGACCACGACACCGGACTCCACGATCCCGCAGCCCACGACGCCGATCACATCCACCTCGACACCGATCACGACATGGGTGGGCACGACGGAACAGGGCACGACGGTGGCGCGCACGACCCCGGAGGCCACGACCCCGGGCCGCACGGCACCGACTGGCACGTGTAGACCGTGACCGAATCCGGAGCGGCCGAGGCCGAGCTGCTGTTGCGCGCACGCGGCGGCGACCAGCAGGCGTTCGGCGAACTCATGTCGTTGCACCGCAACCGGGTGTGGGCGGTGTGCCTCAACGTCACCGGCAACAACCACGACGCCGAGGACGCCTTCCAGGAGACGCTGATCTCGACGTGGCAACACCTCGACCGATTCCGTGGTGAGGCCAAGTTCACCACCTGGCTGCATCGTGTCACGGCGAATTGCGCACTTGCCGTGGTTCGTCGACGCAAACCCCGCACCGACACCGTCGATTTCACCGACACCGATCAGCCCGTGGTCCTCACCGACGACACCGCGTCGCGTTTCGACGACCACGTCGCCGAGCGGGATCAGCTGCGCTCGGCTCTCGCCGAGCTGCCCGAGGACTTCCGCACCGCGATCGTGCTCAGGGAGTTCGGTGATCTGAGTTATGCCGACATCGCCGAGCACACCGGCGTGGGCGTACAGACGGTGAAATCGCGACTCAACCGCGCACGCAGCCACCTCGCCACGACCTTGCGCGGCTACGACCTCGTCGCCGACTGACGCGGCCCCACCGGTGTCGGCGACCGCTGCGAGGCGACGTCGCCGCACGTGGCGGCCGGCCCTGTGAGCAGACCTCCCCGGGTCGACACCGCTCCGTGTTCGCCTCGTGACCCGATCGACACCATGACGCGCCGTACACGTTTCCGGGGACGGTGACCATCGGTGGGACCGCCACCGAAGGAGACACCATGTCGACCACCGCCATCCGCCGCTTCAGCGCTCTCGGAGCCTTCACCCTGCTCGCCGGCGCCGGCATCGCCCTCGGCGCCGCTCCCGCCGCCGCAGCGCCGCTGGCCTGCCCGGCACTGCCCGGTCAGACCGCGACCACCCCCGACTGCACGGCGACATCGACCGGTACCGGCACCTCGGCCGCCATCGGCGACACCCCGGGCGCGGCCAGTGCGAACGGTGGCCGCAACGGGCTGTCGCTGGGTATCGGCCTCGGAGGCGGGAAGGCCACCTCGCAGGCGCAGAACCTCAACGCCGCGGCCGCCATCGCCAGCGGACGCGGCGCCGTCGCCGATCTCACCGGCATCAAGCCCGGCCTCTCGATCGGTATCGCGGGACCCGGCGCGACCGTCACGGTGAACGGCCGCACCGGTGCGACCTGCACCGGCGGGATCGGGTTCGCCGGCGACTTCCAGACGTTCTCGGGCTGCATCAACTTCGGCAACGGCGAGATCCCGCTCGGCAACCGCTGACCTCGGCGACACCCGTTCGCACTGGACACCACCTCGGCCGACCCGTACGCTCCGAACTGAGTTAGTCGTCATTAACCCAGTTGCCTCCGGAGTGTGTGCTGATGGTGTTCGATCGAGCGCGTAACCGGGCCGATCACGAGAGCCTCGTGGCCGACCTGTCCGAGCGCGTGTCCACCGCAGCGCTCGGCGGGTCGGCCTCGTCGCGTGAACGCCACATCGCACGCGGCAAGCTGCTCCCGCGCGATCGCGTCGACACCCTCCTCGACCCCGGCAGCCCCTTTCTCGAGTTGTCGGCGCTGGCCGGGACGGGCATGTATCTCGACGCCGGCGGGCGCGACGAATGCCCGGGCGCGGGCGTCATCACCGGCATCGGCCGGGTCTCGGGACGCGAATGTGTCGTGGTGGCCAACGACGCCACGGTCAAGGGCGGCACCTACTACCCGATGAGCGTGAAGAAGCACCTCCGTGCGCAGGAGGTGGCCCTGCACAACAACCTCCCGTGCATCTACCTCGTCGACTCCGGCGGCGCCTTCCTGCCAAAACAGGACGAGGTGTTCCCCGACCGCGAACACTTCGGTCGCATCTTCTTCAACCAGGCCACCATGAGTGCCCGCGGGATCGCGCAGATCGCGGCCGTGCTCGGGTCGTGCACCGCCGGTGGCGCGTACGTCCCGGCGATGAGCGACGAGTGCGTGATCGTCCGCGATCAGGGCACCATCTTCCTGGGGGGCCCGCCGCTGGTGAAGGCGGCGACCGGCGAGGTCGTCACCGCCGAGGAACTCGGCGGAGGAGTCCTGCACTCGACGGTGTCGGGCGTGACCGATCACCTCGCCGACGACGACACCGACGCGCTACACCGGGTGCGGCGCATCGTCTCGACCCTCGGCCCACGCACCGACACCCCGTGGCCGGTGCGCGAACCCCGTCCTGCCGCAGTCGACCAGACCGAGCTGTACGACGTCGTCCCCACCGATCTGCGCACACCGTACGACGTGCGCGAGGTGATCTCGCGGCTCGTCGACGTCGGTGACACCGCCGACGGAACCGACTCCACGACAGGTGAGTTCGACGAGTTCAAGGCCGGTTACGGCACCACCCTGGTCACCGGCTTCGCCCACATCGAGGGTCACCCGGTGGGCATCGTCGCGAACAACGGCGTGCTGTTCGGCGAGTCGGCGATGAAGGGCGCCCACTTCATCGAACTGTGCGACAAACGCAGCATCCCCCTGTTGTTCCTGCAGAACATCTCGGGATTCATGGTGGGTCGCGACTACGAGGCGGGCGGCATCGCCAAACACGGCGCGAAGATGGTCACCGCCGTCGCCTGCGCCCGCGTCCCGAAGCTCACCGTGGTGATCGGCGGGTCCTACGGCGCCGGCAACTACTCGATGTGCGGGCGAGCGTATTCGCCGCGCTTCCTGTGGATGTGGCCGAACGCGCGCATCTCGGTGATGGGCGGTGAGCAGGCGGCAGCGGTGTTGTCGACGGTGCGCGGCGACCAGGCCGACGCCGCGGGCAAGCCCTGGTCGGAGGAGGACGTCGAGGCGTTCAAGGCGCCCATCCGCGAGCAGTACGAGCACCAGGGCAACCCCTACTACTCCACCGCCCGGCTGTGGGACGACGGCATCATCGATCCCGCCGACACCCGCAGCATCCTCGGACTGGCCCTCGGTGCGTGCGCGAACGCACCCCTGGAGCCGGTCTCCTACGGCGTCTTCCGGATGTGACATCGATGACGGACAACACGATCGAGATCTCGTCGGTGCTCGTCGCCAATCGCGGCGAGATCGCCGTGCGCGTGATGCGGACCCTGCGCGACATGGGCATCCGGTCCATCGCGGTGTTCAGCGACGCTGACGCCGACGCACTGCACGTGACCGTCGCCGACGACGCGGTGGGCATCGGCCCCGCACCCGCCCGGGAGAGCTACCTCGACATCGACAGGGTCATCGCCGCGGCGATCGCCACCGGTGCCGACGCGATCCACCCAGGATACGGATTCCTCTCGGAGAACAGTGCTTTCGCCGCCGCATGCGAGGCGGCCGGCATCGTCTTCATCGGCCCCACGCCCGAGGCCATGACGGTGATGAGCGACAAGATCACCGCCAAGAACACCGTGTCCGCGCACGACGTCCCCGTCGTACCCGGCATCGCGCGTCCCGGTCTCACCGACGACGACCTCGTCGCGGCGGCGCAGGACATCGGGTATCCGGTGCTCGTCAAGCCGTCCGCCGGTGGCGGCGGCAAGGGCATGCGTGTCGTGACCGAACCGTCGGCGCTGTCCGCCGCCCTCGCCGGTGCACGCCGCGAGGCCGCGTCGTCCTTCGGCGACGACACCCTGTTCCTCGAGCGATTCGTGTTGTCGCCGAGGCACATCGAGGTACAGGTGCTCGCCGACGCGCACGGCGGCGTCATCCACCTCGGCGAGCGGGAGTGCAGCCTGCAGCGTCGACACCAGAAGGTGATCGAGGAGGCGCCCTCGCCGCTGCTCGACGAGGCGACCCGCGCACGCATCGGGGCGGCGGCGTGCGACACCGCGCGCAGCGTCGGCTACCGCGGCGCGGGCACGGTCGAGTTCATCGTCTCCGCCGACCGGCCCGACGAGTTCTTCTTCATGGAGATGAACACCCGCCTGCAGGTCGAGCACCCGGTGACCGAACTCGTCACCGGGATCGATCTGGTGGAGTGGCAGATCCGCGTCGCGCGCGGCGAGACGCTCACGATCGCCCAGGACGACGTGACGATGATCGGACACGCTGTGGAGGCCCGCGTCTACGCCGAGGACCCCGCCCGGGGCTTCATCCCGACCGGCGGCACGGTCATCGACCTCGTCGAGCCGCAGGGCACCGGCATCCGGGTCGATTCCGGCCTCGTCACCGGCACCGTGATCAGCAGTCACTACGACCCGATGCTGTCGAAGGTGATCGCCCGCGGCCCCGACCGCGGCACCGCGCTGGCCCGACTCGACACCGCACTCGCCACGACCGGCGTCCTCGGCGTCGGCACCAACATCGACTTCCTGCGCACCGTTCTCGCCGAGGACGACGTCCGCGCCGGGCGCCTCGACACCGGTTTCCTCGACCGCCTCGTCGAGACCGTCGAACCCCCCACGATCCCCGACGACGCGGTCATCGCCGCCGCGGTCTCCGGGTGGGCGGCGAGCTGGCGCGACGCCGGATCCGACCCCTGGTCACGACCCGGCGGCTGGCGAGCCTCACGACCCGATGCACCGACCGTCTTCCGCCTGCAGGCCGGCTCCGACGTCCGCGTGGTGTCGGTGACGGGGACACCGGACGCCACGCGTGTGTCGCTCGACCCCGGTGACGCCGTGGTGACCGCACCGCTGGGTGTGTCGGCGACCCTGTCGGGCGCCGACGTCGTGGTCACCACTGACGGGACACGGCGACGCTACCGAGTTGCTCGGAGCGGCAACGACATCTGGGTCCACCGCGCCGGGGGCACCTGGCTGGTGTCGACGATCCCTGCGGGCGCCGCACGCGGCGGGGCCGATGCGGCGACCGACGCGGACCTTCGCTCCCCCATGCCCGGATCGGTGATCGCGGTCGGCGTCGCCGACGGTGACGCGGTGACCGCGGGGACGGTCGTTGTCATCGTGGAGGCCATGAAGATGGAGCACGCACTGAGCGCTTCGGTCGACGGTCGCGTCGAACTGTCGGCCGCGGTCGGTGACCAGGTGGGCGTCGGTCAGCTCCTCGCCCGCGTGATCCCCACCGACGCCGAGACCCCAGACACCGAGACCGCAGACGCCACCGAGACATCCCCGGCTACGAAACCAGAGGAAACCGCATGACCATGACCAGTTCGGAAGCGATCTCGACGGCGAACCTGCCGGAGGACTACCGCGACCTCAAGGCCTCGGTGGCCGATTTCGCCCGGTCGGTGGTGGCGCCGGTGTCGGCGAAACACGATGCGGAGAAGTCGTTCCCGTACGAGGTCGTCGCGGGGATGGCGGAGATGGGTCTCTTCGGGCTCCCGTTCCCCGAGGAGTACGGCGGCATGGGCGGTGACTACTTCGCGCTGTGCCTCGCGCTCGAGGAGTTGGGCAAGGTCGACCAGAGTGTCGCGATCACCCTCGAGGCCGGGGTGTCGTTGGGCGCCATGCCCATCTACAGCTTCGGCAGCGAGGACCAGAAGCAGGAGTGGTTGCCGCGGCTGACCAGCGGACGCGCGCTGGGTGCCTTCGGGCTCACCGAGGCGGGCGGCGGCAGCGACGCCGGCGCCACCAAGACCACCGCCGTCCTCGACGGTGACGAATGGGTCATCAACGGCTCCAAGCAGTTCATCACCAACTCCGGCACCGACATCACCGAGCTCGTCACCGTGGCCGCGGTGACCGGAGCCGATGCGAACGGGCACAAGCAGATCTCGTCGATCATCGTCCCCACGTCGTCGACCGGTTTCGCCGCCGGCCCGTCCTACGACAAGGTCGGATGGAACGCGTCGGACACCCATCCGCTCACCTTCGACGACGTGCGTGTCCCGCGCTCGAACCTGCTGGGCGAGCAGGGTCGGGGCTACGCCAACTTCCTCCGCATCCTCGACGAGGGCCGGATCGCGATCGCCGCGCTGGCGGTCGGCGTCGCGCAGGGTTGTGTCGACGAGTGCGTGAGGTACGCGAAGGAACGGTCGGCCTTCGGGCGACCCATCGGCGACAACCAGTCCATCGCGTTCACCATCGCCCGCATGGAGGCCCGCGCCTACGCCGCGCGCACTGCCTACTACGACGCTGCGGCGTTGATGCTGGCGGGCAAGCCGTTCAAGACCCAGGCGTCGATCGCGAAGATGATCGCCTCGGAGGCGGCCATGGACAACTCGCGCGACGGCACACAGGTACACGGTGGCTACGGATACATGAACGAGTACACCGTCGCGCGGCACTACCGCGACAGCAAGATCCTCGAGATCGGCGAGGGCACCACCGAGGTGCAGCTCATGCTCATCGCCCGCAGCCTCGGGCTGTAGGAGACCCGGCGCTCGGGCCGATGTCGCACCACTCCCGTGCGCGTCCGGCACACTCATCGGGTGCTGAACTGGTTGGCGGTCGGGGTCCTGCTGGTGGTGGTGACGGCCGTGGTCGTCATCAAGTTGCTGGCGCGTCGGCGCGCACCTGACCCGGGCTGGTTCATCGACAGCACGCGGGCGGCGGGCGCCCTGACCGTGATCGGCACGATGTTCGCGGTCCTGTTGGCGTTCACCATCTTCTACGCGCTGCAGAACTACCAGAAGGCGCGTGACGGCGGCAGCATGGAGGCCATCGCGGTCACCGAACTGCACACCGTCGCCGACGTGCTCGAAGGGCACGACGGGACCCGCCTCCACGGCGACCTGATCTGCTACTCCCGGGCCGTCGTCTCCGACGAGTGGCCTGCGATGCGTCGCGGCGAGTCGTCGGCGACGGTGCAGCACTGGGTCGACGCGATGGGACGTGACTTCGCGGCGACGAACCCGACGAACGCCCGCCAGGAGGCGGCGTACAGCCAGTGGTTCGACCAGCAGGCCGAGCGTCGCGACGGTCGGCGCGCCCGCGCCGCGGAGGCAGCACCCTCGGTACCCGTACCCCTGTGGATCGTTCTCGGTATCGGGGCGAGCGCGATCCTCGCGTACATGTGTGTCCAGGCCGATCGACGCGAGAGCGCGGTGATCCAGGCCGTGCCCATCGCCTTCGTCTCGGCGCTGGTCACCTCGGCACTGCTCGTCGTCGCCTTCCTCGACCACCCGTACGACGACTGGTCGGGGAGCCTCCAACCCGGTCAGATGCGCGTGACCCTCTCGCTCATCGACGACGGACATCCCGTTCCCTGCGATCGACAGGGCGACCCGACCTGAGTGCAGGTTCTACCGCTGGCGGAGAACGCACGTTCTCAGGATGTGGGACGGACGGAAATAGACTCCGACCGACGACGTTGACGCTGGCATGACGAACCTGAGCAGCAAGGCCACGACCCTTCTCGAACTGCACAAGCCCGGTGACCCGGTGATCCTCCCGACCGTGTGGGACGCCTGGTCGGCGAACCTCGCCGTCGCCGCGGGCTTCACCGCCCTCACCGTGGGCAGCCATCCGATCTCCGACTCGATCGGCAAGTCCGACAACGAGGGGCTCACCTTCGACGAGGTGCTGACCCGCATCAAGCAGATCACCGCCGCGGTCGACGTGCCGATCTCGGTCGACATCGAGTCCGGCTACGGCGAGGACCCCCAGCGCCTGATCGAGGGCCTGATCGACGCCGGGGCCGTGGGCCTCAACATCGAGGACACCGTGCACAGCGAGGGTGGCCGGCTACGCGAGGCGCAGGAGCACGCAGACTTCGTCGGAGCGCTGCGTGCCGCGTCCGACGCCACCGACGTCCACGTCGTGGTCAACGCCCGCACCGATCTGTTCCTGAAGGAGGTCGGCGACGAGTCCGACCGTGTCGATCGCGCGATCGCCCGCCTGAAGCTCGCGGCCGAGGCAGGCGCCGACGTGCTGTACCCGGTCGGCTTCCACAGCGATGACGTACAGAAGCGCCTCACCTCGGAGCTGCCGCTCCCCGTCAACGCCATCGGCCACCCGGTCAACAGCGACAAGGCGACGCTGGCCGGTCTCGGTGTGGGACGGGTCAGCTTCGGTCCGATCTGGCAGATGGTGCTCGCCGAGCGGTCGAACGAGATCCTCGCGCGCTGGAAGTGAGATCCGACGCGTGAGGGTGGGGTCGGCGGGCGAGTTACCACGCGCTCGCCGACCCTGCTCGTCAGCACAGTGTGGCTTTTCTGACATGTATTTCACGACGCCCAACATCCCCCGCGCGAGTGGAGAGCCGTAACCTCTCGCGAAAGTAGCTCTTCAGTTCAGCAAAGAATCTCGGGGATTCGTGTGTTCAGAAAAGCTGTCATCGTCATCATCACGCTCGTTGCCGCTGTCGTGGCGTCCTCCGCGACGACCGCGTCGGGCAGCGCTGCACCCGACGTCGCGACACCGGCGCCGTCCGTCGGTGCGGTACCCGACCTCGACGTCCCCGGCCCGTACCGCGTGACCGCGTCCGCGCCGGTGTCGCCGTGTCGCGGCCCGGGAGCGGCCGAGCAGATCAGGAGTGTTCGCGAGCAGGGTGCGCGTTCACCGCTGCTGTGCACCGACGCCGCCCCCATCGGCCGCGGACCCGACCGCGGGGTCGATCTCTACCTCCCCGAAGGCGCTCCCGGCGCTCGCCCGCTCATCGTGTTCGTTGCCGGGAGCGGTGCCAACCCCGGCTACTTCGTCCGCACGGTGACCCACTGGGCAAGTCACGGGTTCGTCGTCGCCGTCGCATACGACGCCCGCGAGATCGCACCGGAGAGCACGTTCGCCGGCATCCGTCGCGCCGTCGCCGCCGACGCCGATCCGACCTCGCCCGCGCACGGGCGCATCGACACGGGTCGAGTCGTCCTCGCGGGGCATTCCGCCGGCGCCGCCAAGGCACTCGAGGCCGCGAGCCTCGTCGCCGCGCCGCCGCCGACGGCGATCACCGACCGCATCCCGCTCACCGTCCCCGCCGGTGTCCGGGTGGTCGGTGTGCTCGCGGTCGCTCCCGACATCTACACCGTGGTCGGACGATTCCACGTCCCCACCCTCGTCACCTCCGGTTCCGAGGACCGGACCGCGCGACCCGAGGTGCTGCGTCCCCTCCTCATCGACCGTCTCGCCGCCCCGACGTGGTTTGTCGTCGCCCGCGGGAACCAGCACCTCGTCGCGATCGATCCCGTCTCGGACTATCCGCTGACGCGCATCCAGCTCGCGTTCCTGGAGTTCGTGACGGGCGACAGCACCCGCTGTCCCGACTTCGTCGGCGATGCTCCCACCGTGCTCACCGACCCCGCTCTGACCCTGTCCGTCCGCACCGCCGCGGCACGTTCCCTGTCCTGCGCACGCTGAACGTCGATCGGAGACACCGTGTCCCGCATCCTGGTCATGACCTCACCCGCGCGCGGAGTGATGTATCCGATCGTCGAGACACTGCTGGAGCTGTGTGACCGCGGCCACGACATCCGCGTCATCACCCTCGCTGACGAGGTCGCGATGCTGCGGGGGCTGGGATTGTCGGCCTCGCCGCTGCCTGCCGAGATCGATGCCGCGCTGCCCGGTGACTGGCGGGGCGACGGCACACGAACGCCGGGGGCGCTCACCGACCGACTACTGGGCCGCATCGACGCCGAGTTCGCACACCTCACGTCGGTGATCGCCGACCACCGCCCGGACATGATCCTCACCGATGTGGTCGCCACCGGCGCGCAGTGCGCGGCCGAGGCGTCCGGTCTGCCGTGGGCGATCTTCAGCGCCACCTTCCTTCCCCTGTTCAGCACCGACGGACCTCCGATCGGCCTCGGACTCACACCCCGCGAGGGCCGTCTCGCCCACATGCGTGACACCGCCATCGCCCATGCTGCGCAGAGCCTCTGGGATCTCACGTTCCTGCGGAAGTTCAACCGCGCCCGCACCCGGTACGGGCTGTCGCCGCTACGCCACTGCGACGAGGTGCTGCGGCGGGCACCACTGCTGCTGAGCTTGTGCGGCGCACCGCTGGAGCGGGCACGCACCGACTGGCCGCCCACGGTCGAGATGGTCGGACCGTCGCTGTGGGCCCCGCCCGGCGATCGGGATCCCCGGATCGACGCGATCACCGCGCCCATCGCCCTGGTCACCTGTTCCACCGAACTGCAGGCCGACGAAACGCTCGCCGCGACCGCGCTCGAGGCGCTGGCCGGGACCGGCCTCCACGCCGTGGTCACCACGGGCGCGCTCGATCCCGACCGGTTCGTCGCCGGCCGCGACTCCACCGTCGCACGATTCCTGCCGCACGAGCAGGTGCTCGCGCGGACGTCGGTGGTGATCAGCCACGGCGGGATGGGCATCACGCACAAGGCCCTGGCACGCGGGATCCCGATGGTCGTGGTGCCGTTCGGGCGCGATCAGCGCGACATCGCCGCCCGCGTCGCCGCCGCGGGATGCGGGGTCCGCCTCGACCCCCGCCGCATGACCGCGACGTCGCTGCGGACCGCGGTGTCGACCGCCCTCGACCGGAGCGATCGGGCCCGATGTGTCGCCGATCTCGTACCGGCCGAGGGCTCTGCCGAGCGCGCAGCGGCCTACATGGAGAAGATCCTGGTCAACGGGGCAGGAGGTGGTACCAAAGGATTCGACCCGATCTGAGCGCACCACATCCGCAGGGACCACAGCGTCGAATATGCTGTGAACGGCAACTGCGGTTGTGGCCGCCCGGAATCTCCCGGCGGGCGCAGGCGTGTATCCCCCACGACCACACGATCCCGACCCAGGAGCGGCCGATGTCCGGTGAGCGGCGATCCGACGCCCGGCGTGCGATGCGCCGCGCAAACGCCCGACACCACCGTGGCGCGAACCCGCTCGAACGCGAGATCGACATCACCGAACGTCGCATGCACCGGCTGCTGGTACTCGTGGGCATGATCCTGCTGCCGCTGGCGATCGTGCCCGGCATCCTCATCTGGAGTTCCCACTCCGATGATCCGCCGCAGAAGCGCATCGACACCGTGAGCGCGACGACCGACCTCGGGTCGGCGGCCGTCACCCCGATCACCTCGACCATCGGGTCCGACGAGTCGAACAAGGTGCCCGCGCACTGGACCTACAAGGGCGCCGCCAAATCCGGCGTCATCTCCGTCCCGCCCGGTACCGCTGCGGGCAGCTCGCTGCTGCTCACCGTCGATCAGGACGGCCGCCCCACTCCGCCGATACCGTTGCGTGCCGACGCCGGCGTGACCGCGGTCGCGGTGGTGATCGTGCTCATCGGCCTGGTGATCGCCACGCTGCTGGCCCTGCAGAACTGGATCCGCACCCACTGTGATCGCAAACGCGACATCATGTGGGACAAGGCGATCCGGGAGTTCTTCGCCCCGGAGTGATCGACCTGCCGCGCGGCAGCCGTGAGCGCCGCCCGCGATCAGCTCAGCTCATTCGACCCTGTTGCCGTCGGAGTCCCAGTGCGACTCCACCTTCTTGCTCGGCTGCACCCGCGGGGGCTCACCCTTCTGTTTGGGGTAGTCCGGCGGGAAGTTGAGTTCGCCGCCGGGCAACGTCTCCCACAGCTCGAGAAGCGGTTCGATCGAGTGGGCCTGCGCGTCGATGTCGGCCCATGGATCACCGTCGGCGAGGTAATCGGGGATGGTCGTCAGGTTGAAGTCCCTCGGATCGGTGACCTCGGCGAGCCGCTCCCAGGTGACCGGTGTGCTCACCGGTGCCCCGGGCTGCGCGCGCAGACTCCACGCGCTGGCGATGGTCCGGTCACGGAGGTTCTGGTTGTAGTCGAGGAACAGGCGGGTGCCCCGTTCCTCCTTCCACCATGCGGTCGTCACGCCGTCGTCGCGACGTTCGAGTTCCCGACCGAGTCCGATCGCGGCGTGACGGACCTCGTCGAAGGTCCAACGCGGCTCGATACGCACGTAGATGTGGACACCCCGGTTGCCGCTCGTCTTGGGGAAGCCCCGCAGACCGTGCTCGGCCAACAGCTCTCTCAACACACCGGCGACCCGCTGCGCATCGGAGAACGACGTTCCGGGCTGCGGATCGAGATCGATGCGGAGTTCATCGGGGTGATCGACGTCGGGCCGCCGCACCGGCCAGGGATGGAACGTCAGTGCACCCATCTGGGCGGCCCACACCATCGACGCGGGCTCGGTCGGGCACAGCTCGTCGGCCTTACGTCCGCTCGGGAAGGCGATCGACACGGTGTCGACGAAATCGGGCGCTCCCTTGGGAAGTCGCTTCTGGTAGAAGCCGTCGCCCTCGCGGTCCTGCGGTCCGGTGGCCAGGCGCATGCCCTCGCGCCATCCATCGGGCCACCGCTCCATGGCGGTGGGCCGCTCGCCGATCGCCGCCATGAGGACGTCGCCGACGGTCGCGAAGTACTCACACACCTCGAGTTTGGTGATGTCGGGTGTCCGGTCGGTCGCCTCGTAGACGACGCGGTCGGGACTCGAGACGCGGACCTCCCGGTCGCCCACCGCCACCATCGCCGCCGGAGTCTTCGCCATCAGTCGCACCCTTCCAGCACATCGTGCAGGTCGTAGGTGAGCGGGACCTCGAGCTGGTCGTAGCCGCAGCTCTCGGGATCACGGTCGGGGCGCCACCGTTGGAACTTCACCGTGTGCCGGAACCGCTCCTTCTCCATCTGGTCGTAGCCGACCTCGACCACCAGCTCGGGACGGATCGGGATCCACTCGCCGGTGCCGGCGGAGTTCCACCGGTTGGGCTCGCCCGCGGCGGTGTGGTCGGGATCGAGACGCATGGGTTCGAACTGCTGCTGCAACTCGATGCGCTTGGCGTCGGTGAAAGCACTCGATCCGCCGACGCTGCGCAGCTGCCCGTCCCGGTAGAGGCCGAGCAGCATCGACCCGACACCGGTGCCGCTCTTGTGCACCCGGTAGCCGATCACCACGCAGTCGGCGGTGCGTTTGTGCTTGACCTTCAGCATCTCTCGTTTACCGCCGATGTAGGCGCCCTCGATGCGCTTGCTCACGACGCCGTCGAGTCCGGCGCCCTCGAAGGCGCTGAACCAGTCGATGGCGGTCTGCGAGTCGGTGGTCACGCGACTCACCCGTAGGAAACCGGTACCTCCGATCGCCTCGGTGAGCGCATCGCGGCGCACACGGAAGGGTTCGCCGGTGAGGTCGCGATCGCCGAGGGCGAGGGCGTCGAAACCGATGAACATGGCCGGCGTGCTCTCGGCCAGCATCTGCACCCGCGAGTCGGCGGGGTGGATGCGTTGGCTGAGCGAATCCCAGTCGAGGCGGCGGACGCCGCCGATCTCGGCCTGCACGCCGATCTCGCCGTCGACCACCACACGATCGGGCAGCTCCGCTCGTGCCGCCTCGACGAGTTCGGGGAAGTAGCGGGCCAGATCCTTGCCGCTCCGCGACCCCATCACGACCTCGTCACCGTCGCGAAAGATCAGCGCCCGGAACCCGTCCCACTTCGGCTCGTGCGACCAGGCGACGCCGTCGTCGGGCTGGGCGGGCACCGCGGTGACCGCCTTGGCGAGCATCGGCGCGACAGGTGGCATGACGGGGAGGTCCACCCCGCCATGGTCTCACCAACCCCACCCCACCGCCGCAGAAGCCCCGCAAACCGACGGGTCCAGTTGTGCTGACTGTGCGGAAACGGCCGGGCGAGGTTGTGCTGGTTGTGCTGACTGTGTGGAAACGCTCGTCGAGTGTGCTCACCACCTGGCGTGACCCGGCAGCGAGACAACGCACACTCGACGACCGGCTTCCGCACCGTCAGCGGTAGTAAACCGCAACCAGAACCCGAAATGCACCAGCGTTCAACGCTATTCACTGAAAACAACCTCCCAACCTTCGAACATCCGTGCTGACCTGGATGTACAGAACCACCTGGGGAGGGGGCAGGACGATGAATGACATCGAATCGGATTACGCTGCCCTGGAACAGATTGTGAGCAGAATCCTTTCTGCCGACTCCACCTCGTGCACTGACGAGGAGGTCGCGGATCTCGCCATCCGCAACGAACGCATCACCCGCCAATTGGAAGCCGCCGGCAATCAGCGCATCCTCGAGGTCTCCGACCGCGACGCGTACCGCGCCGTCGGGTGCGTGACCCTGACCGAGTTCCTACAGACGAAACTGCGCGTCACGCAACCGAAGAAGCGTCTCAAAGAAGTGCAGGCACTCGAGTCGATGCATGCGATGACCGGCGAGAAGCTACCGCCGGTATGCCCGAACACCGCCCGCGAACTCGCCGCCGGAACGATCGGCCCCGACCACGTCCACGCAGTGTTGGACGTGATGGCCAAGATCCCCACCGCGGTCGAGCCCGAGCACCGCGCCTTCGCCGAGCAGACCCTGGCCGAGTTCGCGACCACACTGACGCCGAAAGAGATCGCCGCCGCGGGCGTGCGGATCCTCGCTCACCTCGATCCCGACGGCCGGTTGACCGACGATCGAGATCGCGCACGGAACCGGAAACTGAACCTCGGCTGCCAGGACTCGCAGCTGATGTCGAAGTTGACCGCCACGTTGGATCCGATCACGCGAGCGCTGTTCGATGTGGTGCTCGCCAAGTGGGCGGCACCGGGAATGAACAACCCCGACGACGACCAGTCACCCACAGGCGATGGAAGCGAGATCAACACCGACCTGCTGCGTGAAGCGGCTGACCGTGATTGCCGCTCGCAGTCCCAGCGCAACCACGATGCCCTGAAAGCCCTGCTCGACGCCGCGGTCAACGGCGGACTGCTCGGTCAGTCGCATCGCGGACTGCCGCCGCAGATCATCGTGTCCATCACCGACGCCCAATTACGTGAACACGCCGGCGTCGCACGCACCGCCACCGGCAGCGACCTACCGATCTCGGACGTGGTGACACTGGCCGCGAACGCCCGGACACACCTCGCCGTGTTCAGCGACGTCACCAACGAGCCGCTGTTCTTCGGCCGGTCCCGCCGCCTCGCCTCACAGGCACAACGCTTGATGGCTTTCGCAAAGTATCGGGGCTGCAGCAAAGACACCTGCCACGTCCCGTTCGCGCACACCGAAATGCACCATGCCGAACGAGATTGGGCCGACGGCGGACTCACCGACGCCGCCGATCTGGCACCGGCCTGCGGACGCCACAACCGGGCCGTCGGCACCGAACCGCACCAGTGGACCACCGAGAAGATCACCGACGGCCCCGACAAAGGCCGCTACGGCTGGCGACGCAACACCGACCCACCCGATGCTCTGCGCGCCAACCAGCTACACCGGATCGACGAAATCTTCGAGCGATACCGGAACCTGCCTGACGCCGACCCTGCGTCGAGTTGGCGGTTCGATATTGCGTGGCCTCGGCATCCGCTTTATCCGGCGGCGTAGTGGTGGTTGCCTTATACCGCCGCTGACTGTGCGGAAAGTCGTCGCCGAGTGTGCGTTGTCTGATTGTCGGCTCGCGTGGAGTGCTCAGCACACTCGGCTTGGCTTTCCACACACTCAGCAGGACCGGCTTTCCACACACTCAGCCGTACCGGCTTTCCACACCTCAGCCGTACCGACAGCCGCGGTTAGGCTCGGGTGCATGGCAAACTCGATCCGGCCGATCGTGCTGGCACTGATCCGGCGACCGGTCGACGGCGCCCTCCTCGTCACCGGCCACGGCATCGGGACCGACGATCCGCGCGTCCGCCCGCTCGGCGGAGGCATCGAGTTCGGTGAATCCGCGCGTACCGCACTCGACCGGGAGATCACCGAGGAGCTGGGCATCACCGTCGCGTCCGCGACGTTGCTGGGGGTGTTCGAGAACCTCTTCACCGCCGACGGCGAGACAGGCCACGAGATCGTGTTCGCGTTCGACACCGACGTCCACGACTCCCCCGTCGACCGCGACCGGTTCCCCGTCCTCGACGCACCCCACGAGATCGCATTCTGGTGGCATCCCTCCGACACCACCGCCCGACTCGTCCCCGCCGAACTCGGCCAGTACATCCAGGAAACACCTCGATGATCCAGACACCCGGTGCGGGCCGGTACGCGCCGTCACCCTCGGGCGACCTCCACATCGGCAACCTCCGCACAGCGCTCCTCGCGTGGCTGTTCGCGCGCAGTACCGAACGCCGCTTCGTCCTCCGCATCGAGGATCTCGACGACCGCTCCCGCGACGGCGTCGCCGAGACCCAACTCGACGACCTCCGCGCACTCGGCATCGAATGGGACGACGAACCGACGGTCCAATCTCGACGCACCCACATCTACGACGCCGTGATCGATGACCTGACCGCCGCCGGCCGGACCTTCGAATGCTTCTGCAGCCGCCGCGAGATACACGCCGCGACCACCGCGCCCCATGCACCGCCGGGTTCCTATCCCGGAACCTGCCGCGATCTCGACAACACTCAACGCGCGGCCCGACGGGCCGCGGGTCGCGAACCCGCCCTCCGATTGCGGAGCGACACACACTCTTTCACCATCACCGACACCCTGTGCGGCGAGTTCTCCGGCGCCGTGGACGACTTCGTGCTCCGACGCGGCGACGGGACCGCCGCCTACAATCTCGCTGTCGTGATCGACGACGGCGCCGAAGGCGTCGACCAGGTGGTCCGCGCCGACGACCTGCTGACCTCCGCCCCGCGCCAGGCGTATCTGGCCACGTTGATCGGGGTGCCCGTCCCTCAGTACGCGCACGTGCCGCTGGTGCTCAACACCTCCGGCGTGCGACTGGCCAAGCGCGACGGCGCGGTCACGCGTGCTGACCTCGCCATGGTCGGCGTCGACGACACACGTCTGCTGTCGCTGCTGGCGTCGTCGCTCGGCCTCGGGACAGTTGGCGAAAACCTCACCGCCGCCGACGTTCTCCGTCGATTCGACCCCGCCGCCCTTCCGAACGGACCGTGGATTCTCGACCCCGACGATCTCTGGTGATCACCGATCATCGACCTGCGATCACGAACCCCCACGTCGTCGGTGATTCCACCGGTGTCCGATTGGTTCTGATTTAGACTGGCGGCCACGCGGACCATCCCCCGGCACGCGCCGAAACGAGAGGACGTCACATGACCGGACCCCAGTACCCGGGCCAGAATCCGGAGGGTCAGGATCCCCAGTACGGGCAGCCCCAACCCGGGCAACCCCAGTACGGACAACCTCAGTACGGCCAGCCCCAGTACGGACAACCCCAGTACGGGCAGCCGCAGTACCCGGCCCCCGACCTGTCGAAGGGCGGAGCCCAGGGCTCCTACCCGCCGCCCGGGCAGTACCCGCCGCCACCGCCGGTGGGCCAGCAGCAGTACGGCGAGCAGGGCATCTACTCGACGTCGGGCCAGCCGGCGGGCGCCGGAGTCCGACTCGGCGCGCGCATCATCGACGGCATCATCGTCGCCATCCCGGTCGCGATCATCGAGGCGATCGTCGGCGTGGCCGCCGGCAATGCCGCGTACTACATCGTGTCGGTGATCCTCAGCTTCGCTGCGATCATCTACTTCACGTACTTCGAGTCCCGCAAGGGCGCGACCCTCGGCAAGCAGTTGCTGAAGCTGCGCACCGTCGGACCCGACGGCAACATCCCCGCCCAGGACGTCGCGTTCAAGCGCAACATCTGGATGCTGCTGTCCGTGCTGACAGCGTTGCTCAATTTCCTGTTCATCCTTCCCGCGCTCGTCGGGCTGGTGACACTCGGAATCGTGATCGCGATCGGCGTGACCATCAGCAACGACCCCAACAAGCAGGGCCTGCACGACAAGTTCGCGGGCGGCACCCGCGTCGTGCGCGTCTGACGTTCTCCGCCCCTCACGCCCCGTAGGTGGTCACATCGACCACGTACGGGGCGTGTTGCGTCCGCGGAGCCGAACGGGCACAACCGTTGTGCCCGTCAGTCTCCGAGAACCCGCGGGTCCGGGCCCAGGCCCCGGGTCACCGACTGCCGGCGTAGTAGCGGGCGAGGAACGCATCGCGGTACTCGGCGTAGTTGCCGTCCTCGATGGCCTGTCGCGCCCGGTCCACCAGCGTCACGATGAAGTGTTCGTTGTGGATGGTGCACAGGGTCGCGGCCAGTCCCTCCTTGGCCTTGAAGAGATGGTGGATGTAGGCGCGGCTGTACTGCGTCGAGTAGTTCTCGAGCTCCGGTTCCATGGGCGAGAAATCGGCGCGGAACCGGCTGTTGGTGATGTTGTAGCGCCCATCGAACGAGTAGATCGCGCCGTTGCGCGCCACCCGCGACGGGGACACGCAGTCGAAGGTGTCGATGCCGTTCTCGATGGCGGTGAAGATGTCGTCGGGCTCGCTGATCCCCAACAGGTGCTTGGCCGTATCCCTCGGGAGCTCCTCGTTGACCCATCCGACGATCTGCCCGAGATTCTCCTTCTCGAGCGCCCCGCCGATGCCGTACCCACCGAATCCGCGGCCGCCGGCATCCTGGTCACGGCGGCTCGCCTCCATCAGTCCGCGTGCGGCCGCACGCCGCAGATCCTCGTACTGCGCGCCCTGCACCACACCCCACAGCGACTGCAGCGGCCGGTCGTGACGCTCGCGGGTCAAGCGATTGTGCTCGTCGAGACACCGGATGGCCCACAGCCGGGTGCGTTCGAGCGAATCCACCTGATACGCACGCGTGTTCATCAACGTGGTCAGTTCGTCGAAGGCGAAGATGATGTCGGCACCGAGCTGGTGCTGGATCTGCATCGACACCTCCGGACTGAACCGGTGGGTCGTGCCGTCGAGGTGGGACTTGAAGGTGACGCCGTCGTCGTCGACACGGGCCAGCCGCTCCTTGCCCGGCGCGATGACGTCGTCGTTCTCGGTCTCGCGCACCTCCATCGAGATGACCTTCTTGAACCCCACCCCGAGCGACATCACCTGGAAGCCACCGCTGTCGGTGTAGGTGGGCCCGGGCCAGTTCATGAACCGCCCCAGTCCCCCTGCGGCGTCGACGATCTCGGGACCGGGCTGCAGATAGAGGTGGTAGGCGTTGGCCAGCACCGCCTGCGCGCCGAGGTCGGCCACCGCCTCGGGCACCACGGTCTTCACCGTCGCCTTGGTGCCGACCGGGATGAACGCCGGCGTACGGATGTCACCGTGCGGGGTGCGGATGACCCCCGTGCGCCCCAGGGTCCCGGCGAGCTCGGTGCCGAACGCGAAGCTGTGGTCGGGGGTCGTGGCGGGGGTGTCTGCGTGGTCGGTGGTGTCGGGGTCGGTCACGACTCCCGATCATCCCAGACCGCGTAGATCTCAGACCTCCTCCTACCGCGGGGCGTCACACGGCGGCGCGGGGGCGTCCTCGAAGAACGGCTTGCCCGCGGGCAGCAGGTAGAGCACGTCGAGCACCACCGGCGACGAGGTGAGGTTGCGACCCACGTGGGTGTTCGTCTCGCCCTCGGGTTCGACGATCAACTGGCCCTGGCGGTAGACGACCGGCTTGCAGTCGGCGCCGGGGTGGGTGAGCGTCCCCTGCTTCACGATCCCGATGAGTCGGCCGTCGTGGAAATGCCACCCCGTGGTGCCGCCCGGGGCGATCGTGATCTCGCGGACCGTCGCCTTCCCCGGTCCTGTGATGAACGGCAGGAGCCCGGCAGGGATGTCGGCGCGGGCGAGTTCGACCGCACTGATGCCCGAGCTGGGTGTCGCGTGCGCCGTAGTCACGGGCACACCGAGCGCGACCAGGGCGACCGCAGCCGCCAGAGCGAGTCGCCGGGACGCAGATGTGATGCGGGTCACTGTCATCGGGTCAGACTAAACGCCGCAGCAACGACAACGGCGACGATCGCCGCGATCTCTCGCCGCAATCGTCGCCGTCCCCCGAGCTCACCGCGAGGGCAAGTCCACGTCTGGGGTCAGACGCCGACCTTCTCGCGATGCCGTCCGCCGTCCGGTGTCGTCTCGGCGAGGTACTGGCCCAGCTTCTCGCCCTCGACGTCGACGTTCGGCAGGATCCGGTCGAGCCACTTCGGCAGCCACCACGCCTTGTCGCCGAGCAGCGCGAGCGCCGCCGGGATCACGATCATGCGGATGATGAAGGCGTCGAAGAAGACCGCCGCCGCGAGGGCGAAGCCCATCGACTTGATCAGCGAGTTGTCCTGCAGCATGAAGGCCGCGAACACCGAGATCATGATCGTCGCCGCTGCGGCGACCACACGGGCGCTGTGCCCGAAGCCCTTCTTGATCGCATCCTTCGCCGAGGCTCCGTGGACGTACTCCTCGCGCATCCGGGTCACCAGGAACACCTGGTAGTCCATCGCGAGGCCGAACACGATGCCGATGAGGAAGATCGGCAGGAAGCTCACGATCGGTTGCGGGTTGCCGATGAGGCCCAGGTCGCCGTTCTGGAAGATGGCGACCGTGGCGCCGAAGGTGGCGATGATGCTGAGCAGGAACCCGAGCGCCGCGGTGAGCGGGACCAGGATCGAGCGGAACACCAGCATCAGCAGGATGAACGCGAGGCCGACGACCACCGCGAGATACGGGATGAGCGACTGCGAGAGTCGATCGGACACGTCGCTCTCGATGGCGGTCTGACCCGTCACGCCATAGGTCACACCGTCGGCACGGGTGATGCCCGACTCCGCCGAACGCAGGTCCTTCACCAGCTGCTGGGTGTCGCTCGAACTCGGGCCGCTGTTGGGCAGCACCGTGATCACCGCGGCGTCGCCGGCCTTGTTCACATCGCCCGGGCTCACGAGCGCGGTCTTCACGTCGGGGAGCTGCTTGATCTTCGCGACGACACTGCTGAACGCGGCGTTGCGCGCGTTCGGATCGGAGACCCCCGAGGCGTTCGCGACAACGATCAGCGGACCGTTCTGGCCCGGACCGAAGCCCTCGGCCACGAGGTCGTAGGCCTTGCGCGGCGATGTCGACGGATCGGAGGTGCCGTCGTTGGGCAGGGCCAGCTTCAGGCCGACCATCGGCGCGGCGAGCACGCCGAGAACCACGACGCCGAGCACGAGGGCCACGGCCGGGTGCTTCACGATCTGGTTCACGAACCGCGAACCGTTCGAGACGCGCGGCGTCGTAGAGCCCGCCGACTTCGGGGTGTCGGGTGCGTTGAGGAATCCGACCGAACCGGCGAACGCCTTCCCACCGAACAGTCCGAGCACCGCGGGCAGCAGTGTGAGCGCGACGAGGACGGCCACGAGCACCGTGACCGCGGCCGCGAGGCCCATCGCGGTGAGGAACGGGATGTTGACGATCGACAGCGCCGACAGGGCGATGATCACCGTCAACCCGGCGAACACGACCGCGGAACCCGCCGTGCCGACGGCACGGCCCGCCGCCTCGGCTCGCGTCTTCGACTCGAGGAGCTCGTGTCGGTAGCGGGAGACGATGAACAACGCGTAGTCGATGCCGACCGCGAGACCGATCATCGTCGCCAGGATGGGGGTCTCCTCGCTGAGGCTGAAGAAGCCCGACGCGGCGCTGACGCCCATCAGCCCGATGATCAGTCCGACCAGCGCGGTGAGGATCGGCATGCCCCAGGCGACGAACGAACCGAACGTGATGATCAGGACGACGACCGCGACACCGACACCGATGAGCTCGGAGGTGACACCGATGGCCGGCTGCGGGAGCGCGGTACCGCTCATCTCGACGGTCAGGCCGGCACTGCGGGCCGCGTCGGCGACGGCGGTCTGCTGGTCGTGCGCCTTGTCGGAGACGTCGGTGGCCTGCGTCGCCGTGTAGGACGCGCCGAGTTGGGCGACGGTCGCGTTCGCGTTGATCGGCGACGAGACCGCGGCGTCGGCACGCGCGGCGGCCTCGGACTTGCCGAACGTGTCCTTCTGGAAGTCGACCGAGGTCTGCACGACCTTGCCGGGGTCGCTCGGCGTGCCGAAGGCCTCCGGGCTGAACGGGTTGACGATGGAGTCCGGTGCCTTGACGCCGTCGAACTGCTTCATCGAGGTGACCATCGCGTCGATGGCGGGCTGGTAGTCCAGCAGGGTCTTGCCCTCGGGCGCCTTCAGCACGTACTTGATGCTGATGTCCTGCGAGAACTTCGGCTTCTCGGGGAAGCTCGAGACGAGGCTGTCCTGCGCCTTCTCCGACGGGATGCCGGGGATGGAGAAGCTCGAACTCGACGGACCGGCGAGGGTCGAGCCCGCGACGCCCATGCCGACCAGGATCAGCATCCAGATGCCGATGACCTTGAATTTGTTCGTGAACGCCCACTTGCCGATGCGGTACAAGTATGTGGCCATGGATTCTTTCCTGTTCGACGACGAATGCCGTTGGTGGTGACTCTGTTTCGGATGTGGGGGTCGGGACTCAGGGGTCGGGCGGTGAGTCAGGGATCGGGCAGCGGTACGGCCATCCCGTTCCGCATCTGCTCGAAGGTGCGGTGCAGCGTGGAACGCAGTGCGTCCGGCGACACCTCGCCGTCGAGGTGGTCCTCGAGGGCGACCCGGATGCCGACGGCGGCACATCCCAGGACGAGTCGGGCGTAGGTCAACCCGTCGCGACCGATGGACCGCTGCTCGCACAGCGCCTCGAAGCGGGCCACGATCGGATCGCTGTCACCCTCGCGACTCTTCTTCATCGCGATGGACGGTTCGGTGTCCATCAGCGTCATCAGGTGGGCCAGCGCCCGGGCGTCACCGTCGCGGTCGCAGATCACCTCGATGAACGCGGCGGTGGTCGAGTCCCAGAACCCCTCGTCTCCGGGACGCGCCTCCAGCGCGGTGAAGATGCGATCGATGATCTCCGTCAGATAGAAGCGCAGTGCGTCTTCCTTGCCGGCGAAGTAGTTGTGGAAGGTGCGCGGCGAGACGCCGACCTCGGCGGCGACCGCCTCCACCGAGACGTTGTCGAAGCCCTCCGTCTCGGACAGACGCAGGACGGCGGCGGCGAGCGCCTGCCGCGTCGCCGCCTTCTTCGTCTCCCGAAGTCCCGAGGTCATGCCATCGATCATGATCGAACTTGCGTCATCGCGCAATTTTTCCTACCCGCGCATTTTTGCGTGATCGCTCACTGTGGCCCCAGGTTGTGACCGGTGTCTCATCGGTCACGTTCGCTACGGTGACCGCATGCGAATCCACCGCGTCCGCGCCGCCGTCGTCACCGTCGCCGCGGCAGCCGTCACCCTGGGCCTCGCCGCATGTGGCGACGGGGACACGACCTCATCGGGCAGTTCGTCGGTCGCCGCGAACTCGGCATCGAACCCGTCCGCCGGGACGTCCGGGGGGTCCGACTCATCGGCGGCCATCGACCCGAACGCACCCGCCACCACCGATCCGAGCGCAACCGCGGTGCCTGGCCCCCGACTGCCCGCGGCCACCTCGATCCCGCCGTCCAAGGCGGCGCCCTCCATCGAGGGCACCCGCTGCGACACCGCCAACGGACCCGAGGGCGCGCTGCGGGTCGTCATCTTCCCGGGCGGCTCGGTCGACTGCGGCACGGTGATGCCCGTCGCCCGTGCCTACGGGCCCACCATCTCCACCGGACGCAACCGCACCGTCGACGGGTGGTCCTGCGGGCCGTCGCAGACCACCGGCGTCCTCGCGCGCTGCACCCGGGGCGAGTCGTCGTTCGGCTTCATCCCCCAGTGACCTGAGACGCCGGCCGACAACCAGAACGGGGTCGATCACCCCTCCCACGACAGATCCCCCGCCCGCGCAGTGCGCGAACGGGGGATCTGTTGGCGGTGGCGGGGGGATTTGAACCCCCGGTACGGGGTTACCGCACACAGCATTTCGAGTGCTGCACCTTCGGCCGCTCGGACACGCCACCGCCGAAGACACTACCGCAGGACCCCGGTGAGCCTAAATCCGCTGCTCAGGGGCCATTGGGCGCTGACCGGGTCACTTGCCGGTCAGCTTGTCCTTCACGTCGTCGATCTTGCCCTTGACCGCATCTGCGGCGTCGGCGATCTTCTGCTTGGTGTCAGCGGAGGCCTGGTCGCCCTTGCCCTCGGCCTTCAGCTCGTCGTCGCCGGCCACGCTGCCGGCGGCCTCCTTGCCGCGTCCCTTGAGTTCTTCGGCCTTGTTCTTGGCGTCGTCGGTGATGCCCATGGTTCATCCCTTCGTCGAGCGTGCGAGGACCTCTTCTTCGGCGGTTCTCCTACCGCCACAACCCTCGGGGTCGACGCGCGACCCGCCTCCACCGTGCCACGGCGCCGGACACGCGGCCACGAATGCGGTCATTCGGATCGGTGCGCTCGGAAGAACTCGTGCAGGAGATGGGCGCACTCGGACTCGCGGACACCCGCCCGGACCTGCGGTCGGTGGGTGAGACGGCGATCGCGGACGAGATCCCAGAGCGAACCGACCGCGCCGGTCTTCGGTTCCCACGCACCGAACACGAGACGACCGATCCGTGCCGAGGTGATCGCGCCGGCACACATCACGCACGGTTCGAGGGTGACGACGAGCGTGCAGTCCTCGAGGCGCCACCCGTCCCCGTGGACGGCCGCCGCGGCGCGCAACGCGCGGATCTCGGCGTGCGCGGTCGGGTCGCCGTCGTGTTCGCGCAGATTTCCGCTGCGGGCGATCTCGCGGAGTTCGGCGTCGAACACCACTGCACCCACCGGGACATCCTGTGCACCAGACGATCTCGCGGCGTCGAGCGCCACGCCCATGAGGTCGGCATCTGTCGGCGTCACGGCGCGGTCATCGCCGGCGGTCAGTGACCGAGCGAGTCGAGGACGCGGCCGAGTTCGTCGGCGAAGCCGAGACGGGCGGCGATCATCCCGATCTGCTCGTCGGCGTAGAGGTCGGTGTCGCCGACGATCACGCTCATCACCGAATCGGGCAACCCGAGGTCGGCGAGCACACCGAGGTCGCCCTCCTCCCACGGTTCCACGTCGTCGAGGTCGTCGGAGTCGATGTCGGGGACGTCGATGTTGATGGCGTCGAGGACGTCGGCGGCGATGTCGTAGTCGATGGCGGCGGTCGCGTCGGAGACCAGCAGCCGCGAACCCGAGGGGGCCGGCCGGATAACCACGAAGAACTCGTCGTCGACATCGAGCAGACCGAAGACCGCTCCCGCGCTGCGCATCTGCTTCAGCGACTTCTCGGCGTCGTCGAGGCTGCTCAGTGCTGCGTTGTCCATCGCGGAGACGGTCCACTTGCCCTCTTCGCGAACGACCGCGACGGCGAAGCCATCCAGATCGTCCGAACTCGCAGCAGCCATGTGCGACACCGTAGTCGCACCGTCGGAGTTATCCCAAGCGATGACCCCACCTGCGCCGAGGCGACTCTTTTCGCAGGTGCGACACGATGTGCCACGCTGAGGGCATGTCGGCCGACACCCCAGCACACGACACCTCGCCTGCCGATCCGCCGGCCACGACCGGGCCGGTGTGTGTGCTCGGCCTGGGCCTCATCGGCGGTTCGCTGCTGCGCGCGGTGGCCGACTCCGGACGCGTCGCGTTCGGGTACAACCGGTCCGCGGCGACCGTCTCCGAGGCCACCGCCGCGGGTCACGACGCCGACGACGACCTCGAGCGCACGTTGCGCCGCGCCGCGGAGACCGGTGCGCTGATCGTGGTGGCGGTCCCCGTCACCGCGCTCGACCCCGTCCTCGACGCCATCGCCCGCTGGGCCCCGAATTGTGCGGTCACCGACGTGATCAGCGTCAAACAGGCCGTGGCACAGTCGATGTCGCGCACAGGCTTGTCGACACGGTGGGTGGGTGGCCACCCGATGGCGGGCACGTCGCAGTCGGGGTGGGCGGCCACGGATCCCACCCTGTTCGCCGGGGCGAGCTGGGTCGTCGGCGCCGACGACGGAGTCGACCCGGACATCTGGAGCGCCGTCGCCGACCTCGCCCTGTCGGTGGGTGCGGTGGTGGTGCCGGTGGCGTCCGACGAACACGACCGCGTCGTCGCGGCCATCTCTCATCTCCCGCATGTCACCGCGGCGATCACCGCGGCGGTCGCCGGCGGCGACGGCCGCCTGGCCCTGCGCCTGGCCGCGGGCAGCTTCCGCGACGGCACCCGCGTCGCCGGGACCGCGGTGCCGTTGCAGCGCGCGATGCTCGAGGCGAACACGACCGCGCTGCTGGGCGCGATGGACGAGGCACTCGACCGGTTGACCCGCGCCCGCGACGATCTGCGGGACAACGGTTCGGTCGAGGTCGTCGTCGATGACGGCCACCGCGTCCGCACCCGCTGGGAGGCGATGACCTCGACGACGGCGCCACCGATCACCGGAGTGAGCATCGGCGCGACGGGCTGGGCGGCGGAACTACGCCGTCAGGCCCACCTCGGTCGCGTGTGGACGAACGAGTCGCGGACTCAGATCCGCTCGGCGAGTCCCTCGTAGTCGCGGACGAAACCGGTGTCGTCGGTGGTGACGGTCGACGAACCGACCGGTGACCGGACGGCGATCGAGTCGGCGCCCGAGTCGTAACTCACCGTGGCCGGGGCGACCGTCCCCTCGGGGAGGTAGAGGTAGACGACCGGGACCTGGGTCTGTGTGGGATCGCGGTGCAGGTCGAGGCGACGGATCGGCAGGGCGTTGAAGAACGGGCTCAGCACCAGGTCGACGTCCTGCGCTCCACCGAAGTCGCTGCGCTCGGTGCCCTGAGGGGTCTGCACCAGCCAGTTGTTCTCGCCGTCGCGGGTGATCGAGATCTGCGTCTCGCCGCCCGCCCTGGCCAGATGCACCGACAACCGCCGGGTGACACCCGCGTCGTTGGTGAGCAGATCGTAGGTGGCCGAGAACGCCTCGTGGGTGTCGGTGGCCGCGCCGATGATCTGTCCGAACGCCTTGATGCGCAGACCGGTCACCTGGACGCGGACCTGCTCGAGTCGGGTCGCGTCGACCCCGCGCCAGGTGAAGACCTTCTTGAAGTCGTCGCCGGAGGACGACACCTCGGTCACGTCACGGTCGGACACATCGCGGTCGGTCGCACCCGGGGCTGCAGGCGCGGATCCCGGCGTCGGGGAAACCTGTGGAGAACTCACCCCTCTACGGTAGGCGACCGAGGCCGCTCACGAACAACCGTCGGGCGAACCCATCCGACCGGGCGTGCCCCTCAGCGGCGACGTGCGGTGACCACCACGTAGGGCGAGTCGAAGGCGATGACGCCGTCGGTGTCGGTGTGCGGCGCGAGCGCCACCTCGAACGCCGACAGCAACCGGTCGTGCTGAATCTCGCTGACCCGGTGCAGCACGTCGACGTGCATCGGCGACTCCTCGGAGATGAAGTGCATCGCGGTCTCGAGGCTGCCGAACCGCCACGTGTGGACGCGGTGGTCGATCTCGACGGTGTCGAAGTCGCCGGCGAGGCGGGCACGGATGGTGTCGGGCACGCCCCAGTCGTCGGGCGAGTGGTCTCCGCCCGCGGGCGCGTCGGCGGGTCGCGGCGGTCCGAGCACCGAGACGATCGGGTCGTAGAACGGGTTGTGCGTCGCGCGCACCCACGAGGTGAAGCCCAGGGTTCCGTCGGAGCGCAGGAGTCGGGCGATCTCGGCGACCTGCGCCCGCGGCTCGACGAAGATGATGCCCATGCTCGAGAGGACGACGTCGGCGGAGTCGTCGGGCAGTCCGGTCGCCGACGCGTCGGCTCGCACCCAGGTGATCGGTTCCGATTGCGCGGCATCGGCTTTCGCCGCGGCCAGGCCGAGAAGGTCGGCGGTGATGTCGACACCGGTCACGCGGGCACCGGCCCGTGCCGCGGCCAGCGCGACCGATCCGGTGCCGCACGCGAGATCGACGACCTCGCGGCCCTGCAGCGGACGGAGATCGTCGACGGTCGCGACGAGTTCGGCGGCGACACCGGCTATCCGTTCACCGACCGCCTCGTATCGTCCCCGCGCCCACATCTGCTGCGTCACTCCATCGGCCGCCATGGGCCCACCCTAGTCGCGCGGTTCGATCGGTATGCGCACCTCGAAGGTGGTGGCACCGGGCTCGGATTCGACCCGGAGGCTGCCCCTGTGCTTCTTCACCACGATGCGCCAGGAGATGTCGAGGCCGAGCCCGGTGCCCTGCCCGACCGGCTTGGTGGTGAAGAACGGTTCGAAGATGCGGTCGCGGATGTCGGCGTCGATACCCGGCCCGGTGTCGCCGATCTGGATGAGAGCGGTGTCGCCCTCACGGCGCGTGCGGATGGTGAGGGTGCCCGCGCCGTCCATCGCGGCCACCGCGTTGTCGATGAGGTTGGTCCACACCTGGTTCAGCTCGGCGGCGTACATGGGGATCGCCGGGAGCGCGGGGTCGTACTCCTTCACGACCGTGAGGTCGCCGATCTTGCGGCCCAGCATCACCAACGTGCTGTCGAGCAGCTCCCGGAGATCGGCCCGCTGGTAGGGGGCGCGATCCATCTGCGAGTACTGCTTGGCCGCGTCGACCAGTGTCGACACCCGGGTCGTGGAGTCGGCGATCTCGTTCATGAGCAGCTCGGTCTCGATGGTGTAGTTCAGCCATCGGATGGCGCTGTCGAGCAGCGCGTCGTCGTCGACGCCGGCACGGACCTTGTCGAGCCACCCGACGTCCATCCCGGCGGCGACGAAGGTCGGCGCGAGGTCCCAGCCCCCGGCCACGCCACGGGCGTCGAACCAGTCGGCGAGCTCGTCCTCGCGGTCGGCGGCCTCCATCGGTGACAGCGTGGGCGCCTTGGCGACGAGCTCGGCCGCCTCGTCCTGCAGCCGGATGAGGCTGGTCATCGTCTCGTGGTCGTAGGTGCCCGACGCGATCATGCCGAGCTTGCGGCGCATGTGCGACACCCGGTCGCGCAGACTCGCCGTCGCGCGGACCGCGGCCGCTGCGGGGTTGTTCAGTTCGTGGGTCAGGCCCGCCGACAGCGATCCGAGCGCGAGGAGTCGCTCGCGCTGATCCATGATCTGCCGCGAGCTCTGGTTCCCGAAGAACAGGCCCTCCAACAGGTGGACGGCCATGGGGAACCACTCGCGGATCAGTCGACCGAACACGTCGGCGTCGAGGACGAAGAACCTCGACGGCACCAGCACCCGCGCCGACGCGGGGTAGGTCTGCGACGCGCGCTCCCCCAGATACGCCTGCCACGCACCGGAATACACGCCCGGCTGCGAGGTACGGCTGATCTCGATGTCCTCCCCGCCGGACAACTTGCTCATCACCATCTCGCCCTCGATGAGCACGTAGAAGCAGGTGGCGTCATCGCCCTCGGCGTACACCGGTCCCGGTTCGATGAGCTCGACATGACCGTTCTCGCACAGTGTCTGCAGCTGCGCCTCGTCGAGCTTCTCGAAGAGGAAGAGCATGCGGAGTTCGTCGGGGCTGCACGTGGTGGATGTCATGGTCGTCTGATTTCTGCTGTGTCGGTGGGTGTGATGATCGGATGGTGTTGTTGTGAAACGCTTTTCGTGGTCAGGGGTTGGCGATGTATCGGTGCACCAGCATGACCGCCATCGCTCCCTCGCCCACCGCCGAGGCGACGCGTTTGGCCGACTGCGACCGCACGTCGCCGGCGGCGTAGACCCCGGGAACGCTGGTCTCGAGATGGTGCGGCATGCGGTCGAGCGGCCACCGTCCGACACCGCTGTCGAGCAGATCGGGACCCGAGAGGATGAACCCGTGCTGATCGCGCGCGAGCAGGCCGTCGAGCCAGTCGGTGCGCGGCGCGGCCCCGATGAACAGGAACAGGAATCCCGCGTCGACCGAGTCGATGTCGCCGGTGGTGTTGTCACGCAGACGGATCGACTCCAGGTGGTCGGTCCCGTCGACCCCCACGACCTCGGTGCAGGTGCGCACGTGGACGTTGGGCGTCTTCTCGATCTGCGCGACGAGGTAGTGCGACATCGACGCCGCCAGCGACGGCGCCCGCACCACGATGGTGACCGACCGCGCGCCACGGGCGAGGAACAGCGCACCCTGGCCGGCCGAGTTGGCGCCGCCCACGATGTAGACGTCCTGATCGGCGCAGCGCGCCGCCTCGGTCACCGCCGATCCGTAGTAGACGCCGCGCCCGGTGAGTGCCTCGAGTCCGTCGGCGTCGTGCTGCCGGTACGAGACCCCGGTCGCGAGGATGACGGTGTGGGCGTCGACGCTGGTCCCGTCGTCGAAGCGGACGGTGCGCGCAGATCCGTTGGTCTCCAACGCCACGACGTCGCGGGTGGTGATGAGCTCGGCACCGAACCGTGTGGCCTGACGACGGGCCCGGTCGGCTAGCTGCGCCCCGGACACGCCGTCGGGGAACCCGAGGTAGTTCTCGATCCGTGAGCTCTGGCCGGCCTGGCCGCCGGTGGCGGTGCGTTCGACGAGGACCGTCCGCAGGCCCTCCGACGCCCCGTACAACGCGGCACCGAGGCCGGCGGGTCCGCCGCCGACGACCACGAGGTCGTAGAACTCGCCGGACGGGGATGTCTGCAGCCCCAGGTGGGTGGCGAGTTCGGAGTCGGTCGGCGTGACCAGGGCGGTGCCGTCGGCGCAGATCACCGTCGGCAGCGCGGTGGCGTCGAGACCGGCCGCACCGAGCAACCGTGCACCCTCGGGCTCGTCGGCCATGAACCACCGGTAGGAGAGCTGGTTGCGCGCCAGGAACTCCCGCACCTCCGACGACCGCGGGTCCCAGCGGTGCCCGATGACGCGGGTGTCGGTGGCGGGCCGGTTGTCGGTCTGCGACCACGCCTCGAGGAGCGCGTCGACGACGGGATAGAGCTTCTCCTCCGGCGGATCCCACGGCTTGAGCAGGTAGTGGTCGAGATCGACGAGGTTGATCGCGTCGATCGCCGCACCGGTGTCGGCGTAGGCGGTCAACAGCACCCGACGCGCCATCGGGAACAGGTCCATCGCCTGTTCGAGGAACTCGATGCCGCTCATCATCGGCATCCGGTAGTCGGCGAGGATCAGCGCGACCGCCTCACCGCGCAACGTCATCTCCCGCAACGCATCGAGCGCCGACCCCGGCGACTCGGCGCGGATGATGCGGTAGCGCTCGCCGTAGCGTCGACGCAGATCCCGTGCGACGGCACGCGACACCGACGGGTCGTCGTCGACGGTGAGGATGGACGGCTTCGCCGGAACGGCGTTCGGGACGGGTGCAGACACTGCGGACCTCTCGAGGGTCGGTTGCCGCGCATCCTCTGACACCGCGCGCGACGCAACGTCGCTCATTGTGCGCCGATCCTGCCCCCGATGGGGGGTCACCGACCGGTCTTCGCGCAGGGCGAACACGGTCCTCGCGGGGTGGCCGAACGCACATCCGGTGCCCGCCGGGGGCGTGCCACGATGGATTCATGAGCACGCTCGAGGGCTACCCGGTGACCGCACCCGACCTGCGGCGACCGGTGTTCCTCGACCAGCGCTGGGACGACCTCACCTTCGTGCACTGGCCGGTCGCCCCGGAGAACGTGGCGCACCTGTTCCCCGAGGGCACCCGCCCGGACGTGTTCGACGGCGTCACGTGGGTGGCCCTGGTGCCGTTCGTGATGAACTCGATCGCGCTGGGCCCGTCGACACCACCCGTGCCTTACCTCGGTTCGTTCCTCGAGACGAACATCCGCCTGTACTCCGTCGACGACGCCGGGCGGCACGGCGTTCTGTTCCGGTCGCTGGAGACCGAACGCCTCGCAGTGGTCCCCGCGACCCGCATCGGTCTCGGTATCCCCTACACCTGGGCGAAGATGCGAATGACCCGCGACGGCGACCGCATCACCTACGACAGCACCCGTCGATGGCCTCGGCGCGGTCTGCGCAGTCGACTCACCATCGACGTCGGCGAGCAGGTGACGCCGACCGATCTCGAGATGTGGCTCACCGCCCGATGGGGCGCACACACCCGCGTCGCCGGACACACCTGGTGGGTACCGAACGAACACGAGGCATGGCCCCTGCACGCCGCCGACGTGGTGGAACTCGACGACGACCTGCTCGGCGCGTCGGGGGTCATGCCCGCCGGTGACCGCCTGCGCGCGTTGTGGTCACCCGGCGTGCGGACCCGCTTCGGACGTCCGTCCCTCGTGGTCTGACCGCGACCCGTGCCGGATGGCGTGGTCGACGAGATCGCGCGCGGGCCCGCGTAACCCGCGATCGCGACCCCAGATCGCCCGCAGCGCCCGCGGCATCGTGACACCGTCGATCGCGACCGCGACCAGCGTCCCGCGGCGGAGGTCGTCGCGCACCGACAGCGACGACAACACCGCCGGTGACCCCGAGCTCAGCATGGCCGCACGGACCGCCGAGACCGAGTTCAGTTCGAGCATCGGTTCCTCCGGAGCGTGCCCGGCCGCGATCATCGCGTCGGTGAACACCACCCGCGTCCCCGAGCCGGATTCGCGCTGCACCAACGCCGTACGCGCGACGGTCGACGGCGCCACGCGACCTCGGCGCGTCCAGGGGTGGTCCGGTGGCACCACGAGCACGAGCTCGTCATGGTCGACGACCCGCGACGTCACGCCGTCGGCGGGGCCGGTGGTCTCGGCGGCGTCCTCCACGAAACCCACCGCACACTCCCCGGCCGCCACGCGGGCACGGACCTCGGTGCTGTTCACCGGCGACACGCGGACCTTCACCTCGGGGTGCGAATCACGCAGCCCCACCACCCATTCGGGCATGAGGTACTCGGCGATCGTCATCGATGCCGCGACGGTGAGGGTCGCCGACCGCTGACCCAGCAGACTGTCGACGCCGGCCGAGAAGCGTTGTGCCTGTTCGAGGATGGCCGCGGCCCACTCGAGCATCACGACCCCCTCGGTGGTGGGCTCCACCCCGGTCGTCGAGCGTCGGAAGACCGCCATCCCGGTCTCGCGCTCGGCGGCGTGCACGCGGGCGCTCACGGCCTGCTGACTCATCCCCAGTTCGCGCGCCGCGGCGTTCATGCTCCCGGCGCGGGCGACGGCGACGAGGACGTCGAGGGTCGCCAGCTCCGGGACGTGCGCGGGCACCACCATGTGCGCCGACGCTACAACCCCGGTTCGGTGGGTACAAGCTGCGTTTGTATCCCTACAAGATCGCACCGTCTACCCGCGGACCCCGTGCTGGGTGATCGTGAGGACATGACCGCACCGCTGATCACGTTCCCCACCCCGTCGACGGCGGTCGCATCGACCACGGCACGGCTCGCACACATCACCCCGAACTGGTTCACGACGGTGATGGGGACCGGCATCGTCGCGGTGGCGGCCGCCGAACTGCCGATCGACGGCCCCGGTATCCGCGTGCTCGGCACCGCGATGTGGTTGCTGTCGGTGGTGGTGTTCCTCGCGGTCTCGACGGCGTTCGCGCTGCACTGGTCGCGCCACCGCGGCTGTGCGCGTGCCTACGCCCGTCACGAGACCCTGGCGCACTTCTACGGTGCGCCGGCCATGGCGGCGATGACGGTCGGCGCGGGAACCCTCCTCCACGCCGCACCGATCATGGGCTCGACCGGCGCACTCCTCGCCGACGCCGTGCTGTGGACGGCGGGGACGGCCGCGGGAGTGGTGACGCTGCTCGTCGTCGGTGCCGGCTCACTACGGCGCCCCGGCCGGGGTGGGCCGGCCGCGCCGACCCGGATGATGTCGGTGGTCGCGCCCATGGTCTCGGCCTCGACCGGCGCGCTCCTCGCCGCGCACATCGCCGACGCCGCGGCGGCACACCTGATCCTCGTGATCTCCGTGATCATGTTCGCCGCTTCCCTCGTCGCCGGCGGGGCCACCGCCGTCGCCGTGGTCGGACGGATGGTGCGCGTCGGTGGGCCACGGGGTGCCGCGGCACCGACCGTGTGGATCCCGCTCGGGATGATGGGCCAGTCGGTCACCGCCGCGGTGGCCCTGGGCGCGGCATACGACACCTCGGCCGTGCACGCCCTCGCCCTCGGCGCCGGGGGCGTGTTCGCCGGTCTGGCCGCCGTCACCATCGCCGTCGCGATCACGGTCACCGCAGGTGCCGCACGGCGCGGACTGCCGTTCTCGATGACCTGGTGGAGCTTCACCTTCCCGGTCGGCACCTGTGTCACCGGCGCGAGTGCGCTCGGGAAGGCCACCGGATTCCGAGCCCTCGACGACATCGCCGTCATCGGGTTCGTGATCCTGTTCGCGGCGTGGGCCGTGGTCGCGACGCGGACCATCACTGCGGTGTCGCGCGGCGACCTGCCCGCCGCACCCTGACGTCCGCGCTCGCGGCATCGTCGGTCGACCGGCCGCATCTGCACGGGTTCCCGCGCGCGCCGTACGCACCTGCCCATAGAGTCGCCACGTGCCGATCGCCGCGACAAGTCCCCACACCGCGGCGCGGGCACTCGCCCTGCTCCTGATCTGCGTCGGCGTCGTCGGACTGGCCGGATGCGGTGACGACACGGCACCGGCTCCCACCGCGTCGAGCAGCTCGTCGGCCGCCCCGAGTGACCCCGCAGGCTTCAGCGGCGTCTACGAGGCACTGCTCACCACCTACCGGATCAACGGTCGACGTCCCGCCGCCGGCGAGCCCGAGTCGCAACCCACCACCCGCCGATGGATCGTGCAGACCCGGTGCGACGGCCCCGGCGACGGCTGTGTCAGCGTCGCCGCGGCGACCGCGCCCACGGCCAGCAACCTCAATCGACGGCGGATGGTCTTCGTCCACGAGGGCGAGAAGTGGACGCGGGTGACCGAGACCGTCACCCGCACATGCCGACCGACGGGAACCGACTCGGTGGTGAACGAACCGTGGGTGGGCATGCAGGAGAGCGAGTTCCGTGCGACGGGCTCGTCGGCGACGGGCTCGTCCCAGCCCCAGCAGATCACCGACCTCGACGGTGTCGTCGACACCTATCAGGGCGGCAGTTGCGCCCAACTCGTCCGGTCCCGTATCCGTCTGCACCGCGTCGGCGACCTGCCGGCAGGAACCGCGCCGCTGCCGAGAACCCCTGTCGTGGCCGCGCGCACCGACGTCCCGGGGGCCGGCCTCCGCGGGCGTTACGAGGTGGCGCAGACGACGGTCTCGGCGCGCCCGGCGAGTCTGGCCCGCCGGTTCCCCGCGACCAGCGGCGAGGCGAGACTCGCGCCGGTCTGCCTGCGTGACGGCAGCCGCTGCATCACCGCCCTCTACTCGACCGAGGGTCAGTACCTCTCCGCATTGTCTTTCCGCTCGAGGGGTTTCGAGCGCACCACGACCGGGGTGCCGGTCACGTGTACGAACGGTGCCTCCGGTGTCGCCCGGGCCAACGAACGTGTCGTGCCGCCCGCGAACGCGTCCCTCCCCCTGCAGTCGGTGGGCGGACCGGGCACCACCACCTACCTGACCGGATGCACCGGCTCGGTGTCCCGCCGCACCACGCTCACCCGCCTCGGCGACTGATCACGTCCGCACTCCGTCGGCGGCCGCACCACACACCGGCCCCGGAATATCGGGGGACGCGCGATGGCTGCACCTACCGGCCCGGCGCGACGCCCGGCCTCGCAGAACGAGGAGAACGCACATGAAGATCGGCATCATCGGCGCAGGACTCATCGGGGGAACGCTCACCCGCCGTCTGCGTGAACTGGGCCATCAGGTCAAGGTCGCCAACTCCCGCGATCCCCAGACGCTCACCGAACTGGCCTCCGAGACCGGTGCGCACGCCGTGTGGGCGCGTGACGCCGCCGAGGACGCCGACCTGGTGATCCTGTCGATCCCGCAGAAGAACGTCCCCGACCTCGCCGACGACCTGTTCGCGGCACGCAAGCCGGGCGCCCCCATCATCGAGACCAACAACTACTACCCGCAGCAGCGCGACGGATTGATCGCCGCGATCGAGGACGGGCAGCCCGAGAGCGCCTGGGTCGCCGAACACATCGGCGAGCCGGTGGTGAAGGTGTTCAACGGTATCTACTGGAAACACCTGCTCAGCAAGGGTGTCCCGGCCGGAACCGAGGGCCGTATCGCCCTGCCGATCGCCGGTGACGACGCCGATGCGAAGAAGATCGTGTCCGAACTGGTCGACGATCTCGGTTTCGATCCCGTCGACGCGGGCAGCATCGCCGAGTCGTGGCGTCAGCAGCCCGGCCAACCGGTCTACGGCAAGGACTTCGGCCCCGACGACGCGCGGAAGGCACTCGCCGAGGCGAGCCCCGAGCGCACCGATGAGTGGAAGGCGACGTAACCGGCTGTCGTGGAGCACAGTTGACGGCCGGGCCGCCGTCACCGAGGTGGGCCCGGCCGGCGGCAGATCGCCATCTGTACCGTTGACGACGATCATCCGACCGTTCGACGCGAAGGAAGGATCTACATGTCGCAGCCCACAAAGCTGCCGAAAGACCCCGACAAGGGGTACGTGGCACTCCTCGGATGGAGTCTCGCCGCCGTCGAAGCCCTCGAGGGATTCGATCGCCGATACGTCGTCGTCGCCCCGGAATGGGCGCAGGAGTACTGCACCACCCACGACATCCCGTTCCTTCCCTGGAACTTCGAACGACTCAACGACCGCTCGCTCGAGATCGCGGAGACGTTGCGCGACATGGGCGTCGACGTCGCGATCCCGCTCTACGAGGAGACCGTCGAGTGGGCCGGCGCCATCAATTCCGTTCTGCTGGACAACCCTCGCCTGTTCGGTCAGGCGATGCTGTTGCGCGACAAGGCCTTGATGAAGCGACGCGCCCAGCTCGGCGGTATCCGTGTCGGCATCTTCGAGGAGGCGCACGACCGCGAGGACGTCATCCGCTTCCTCCGGCGGGTCAACCAGACGCTGCTCAAGCTCGACGGCGACCCGAACGACCCGATCCACCTCAAGGCCTTCGACAAGGCCGGCTGCCTCGGGCACCGGGTGATCCGGACCCCCGACGAGGTCGACTCCATCCCCGACGAAGAGTTCCCGGTGCTGATGGAATCCCACCTCGACGGCTGGGAGTTCGCGGTCGAGGCGTGGATCCACAACGGCAAGATCAAGTTCCTCAACATCTCCGAGTACGTCACGCTGGGCTACTCGGTGTTCGTGCCGGCCACCCCCGAGTTGGAGAAGTACCGGCCTGCGATCACCGCGCAGATCGAGAAGCTCATCAAGACCTTCGACATCGAGTTCGGGTTCATCCACCCGGAGTACTTCGTGACCAGCGACGGCGAGATGTACTTCGGCGAGGTCGCCTACCGGCCGCCGGGCTTCAAGGTGTTCGAGCTGCTCGAGCGCGCCTACGGTTTCAACGCCTATCAGGGCCTCGCTCTCGCGTTCGACCCGAAGACCACCGAGGAGGAGATCGACGCCTTCTTCCCGAAGGAGGTCGTCGACGCATCCGGTGTCGCGGGATGTTTCGGCGTGTACCCACGCCGCCGCGTGGTCAGCAATCTGCAGATCCCCGAGATCACCGCCGAGGACGATTACTACGAGACGAACGACCTCGCGCCGCCCCTGGAGGAGACCGTCACCAAGCGCACCGCGTTCGGGACACACTGGGGTCTGCTGTACTTCTTCGGTGAGGACCCGTACCGGATGCGGGACCTGCTCAAACAACAGGAAGAACTGGACTTCTACGTGTGAGGCAGGAACTCGGGAGCGACCGCAGCGGACCGACGCAGTCGATGGACCCCCATCCCGACGCCGCCGGTGACGGGTCGGGTTCGGTCGACGTCGAGGCACCAGTCGACCCGGCGCTGACGTCGCGGCTCGCGCAGCTCGATCACGCGACCGCGGCTCTGCGCGACGCCCCGGAGTTCACCAAGAACACCAAGGTCCGTCGCGTCCTCGACGGGCTGCATCGCGTACTCGGCCAAAAGGGTGGCTGCGCGGCCATCCGTGACCGGGCGGGTGCGCTCGACGAGGCCGGGCTGTTCGCCGGGACCGATTGGGCCCACCCGGACATCCTGGTCCCAGGCTTCGTGGGCACCAGTCTGCGCAGCGGCCACGCCGACACCGTCACCCTCGAGGCGACGAGCGAGCTGCGGCTGGTCGCGATCGCGGCCGGGGAGTACACCCATCCCGCCGTCGACGCCGGAGACGCGAAACGGTTCCTGTCGCAGGTGTTGGCGATGAACCTCGAGGTGCTCTTCTCGCCGCCGTCGGAGGCCGAGCGGGTTCGACTGGGCAAGACGGCGTACGTGATCCGCGATCTGTTCGGCTACGTCGCCGAGCAGATCGGTTACGACAGCGTGCTCGACGAACTCGTCGACGAGATCTGGCGGATCCTTCGTCAGCGGCCGATCCAGGTCGACCAGGTGAAGGCGATCGTGACCCGCATCGCGATCTATCGCGACGACCCGTCGGTCGACCTCGGGGCGTCGGGGCAGGGACTCGACCGGTTGATCACCGCACTGTTCGGCACCACCGACGCGTGCCGCGAGGATCCGGGCGTCGAGGTGTACCGCTCACGACTCGAGGTGATGGACGCCGGCGGATTGCAGTTCGAGGCAGGTGGTTTCGCGCGCGCCATGCACGACACCGGCCTGGTGTCGCCGTACCACGCGACCCTCGTCCGCCACCTCACCGAGACCAACGCCCACCTGCTGCCCGAGGCGTTGGGGTTGTCGGAGGTGGGTCGCACCTCGCTGCAGCGACACCCGGAACTGGTGTCGCGGTTGATTATCGAGGCCGTGCACCCGGAGACCGCGCAATGCCTCTACGGCCTGGCGCTGATGCTCGACCGCGGCATCCTGCACCAGCCGCCGATCGTTCCCTCACTGTGGCGGCAGCTCGCACTCACGTTGTCGGACAAGGCATCCGCACGACTGCACGCGGCGTTCGGCTCGAACCCGAGCCCCGAGTCGCGCCTGTTGGGCGGGTTGCTGTCGATGCTGGGTCAGCCGCTCGGCGTCGGGCAGGGTGACAACCCGACGTGTCAGTCGGCCCGCGCACTGTCGATGTGGGCCTACAACGATCCCGACTACCTGTTGCAGATGGTGGTGTGGGCCGCCCGCGACGACGAGATCGTGATGCACTTCGAGGGCAAGGCGCTGTCGTCGACCGACAGTGTCAGCGGGGTCGCCACCAGCGACCCCATCGATCTCGACCCCGTGTCGCTGCTGCTGGTGCCCTACCTCGACCGCATCTACGCCGAGATGGTCCGCCAGTGCGCCGGCCGCCCGGGCGATCCGCACCGCTGGGTGAACCCGGAGTTCCACGGATGGTGGTCGGCCCGCGACTTCCACATCGATGTCGACGTCGAGACCGGCAAGCTCGTCGACCTCGACGGGTTCCTGCGGCAGTTCCACGCGTCGTACCACCCGGCCTACAACGGCGATCAGCCGCTGATCCACCCCCAGCCGGCCGGTGTCGCGGTGACCGACAGCGCCGCCCGCTACGTCGGCTGGCACGCGATCACCATCCTGCGCGTGGCCGCCGACCCCGACGGCGTCATGCGGGTGTACTTCTTCAACCCCAACAACGACAGTGGCCAGGACTGGGGCGACGGTGTCGTGGTGGGCACCGCGGGCAACGGCGAACGCCACGGCGAGGGGTCGCTCCCGTTCGACCAGTTCGCCTCGCGGCTCTACATCTTCCACGCCGACCCGCTGGAGAACGGCGAGCCGCAGAACGTCCCCGCCGAGGACATCGACCGCATCGTCGGCTTCATCGAACGCAGCTGGGGCGCCGACCGCATGCCCGACGACCACCCCGCGAGCACATGACCCGCCCGTGGGGCACGTGACACCCGCGGTTGAGCACGTGACTGCCTCAGTGGGGCACCCTCTGATCGCATGAATCTGGTCCCGAAGACCGGCGCCGGTACATCTGTTCGGGTAGACGTCGGTCCATGCACGCGATCGACACGAAGACACGTACCCGTGGCGTCGGGACAGGCGATCGCCTCGCCCGGATAGTCGTCGCGGCCGGTGTCGTCCTGTTCGTGGGCCGCGGCATCGACCGCGTCGTCCATCCGGCGTTCTGGGCAGAGGACGGGGCACAGTTCTTCTCCGAGCAGATCAGCCGCGGCGGCCTCGACGCCCTGACCATCCCCTACGCGGGCTATCTCCACGTCATCCCCAGGCTCACCGCCCTGGTGTTTTCGCCCGTCCCCTTCACGCTGGCGCCACTGCTGTACGCGGTCACCGCGGTGGTCGTGGCACTCGGACTCTTCTCGATCGTCCTGTCACCCCGCCTCGCGTGGCTCCTCCCGACTCCCCGGGCAAGAGCGGTCGCGTTCACCCTCCTGTGCGTATCGCCGGTCCTCAGCGAGGTGTACGGCAACATAGCCAACCTCATCTTCGTGGGCGGTGTGGGTCTGTTCCTCATCGCGATGTGCGACGACCCGACATCGCGCGGGGGGAGGGCGGCCGAGGTCGTCGTCGTCGCACTGTTGGCGACGAGCGGTCCTGTCGTCGTGCTGTTGCTCCCGGTGCTGATCTACCGGTGGTGGCGGGTGGGTCGGTCGGCCCAGTCCGCGGTCGTCGCTGCGGTGGCCATCGCGGGAGCGGTGATGCAGACGATCATCTACGCGTCGTCGTCGCGGACGACCCCCGGTGGTGGTTCCGTGGAGGTGGCCGTACGTGCGGTGATCGAACGGGTTGCCGGTGGTTGGCTTTTCGGGTTCAGCAGCCTGTTCCATCCCGATGGCGGACCACTGCTCCCCACGGTGGTCGCCACGGCGTGGATCGTCGCGGCGTTCGCCGTGACCGTGGTCGTGCTGCGCCGCGATGCCGTGGCACCGTGGTTCTCGCTCCTGGCGCTGACCGGCGCGGCGAGCTACGCCTACGGCGCGATCTTCGTGTCCGGCGCGCTCGCCGGTCAACGTCATCTGGTGACACCCGTGGCCATCGTGATCGTCCTGCTCGTCGCCGCGGCGAGCCGATCGGGCAGCCGAGCCGGTCGCGGTGTCGCCGTCGTGTGCCTGGTCCTCGGGGTGCTGGGCGTCGTGGCCTCGCTCTACCTGTCCGCGCATCCCGACCCTGCCGACCTGAGAGGTCTGACCAACTGTCGTGAGACCGCGGCCCGTCTGTGTTCGACGCCGATCGCGCCGTCGGGCTGGGGGGTCTACCTGAGTCGGTGAGCGGCGATCACCGGCTCGCACCCCACCCTTCGCCCCGCCCGGTGCGGCAGCCGATAGTGGGGACATGAAGTACCTCGACATCGCCACCGTTCCCGAGCCCGCGTCGAGCATCGTGCTGGGCCTGATGCGCATCGAATCCCTCGACGACGAACAGATCCGCACCCTCGTGGAGACGGCGCTCGACGCAGGCGTCACCGTGTTCGACCACGCCGACATCTACGGCAGCGAACGCCATGCCTGCGAACGCAGGTTCGGGACGGCGGTGTCGTTCACGGCCGCGCAGCGCGAACGGATGCTGCTGCAGAGCAAGGTGGGTATCCGCGACGGGTTCTACGACTTCTCGACGCGGCACATCCTCGACACTGTCGACGAGTCCCTCGACGCCCTGCGCACCGATCATCTCGATCTGTTGCTCCTGCATCGTCCCGACACCCTCGTGGAACCCGACGAGGTCGCCGCCGCCTTCGATGCCCTGCAGTCGGCGGGCAAGGTCCGCGCGTTCGGCGTCTCCAACCACACACCCGGCCAGATCGCGCTCCTGCAGACGGCGGTGACACAACCTCTGGTGGTGAATCAGGTGCAGCTGAGCGTCACCCATGCGCCCCTCATCGCCGCCGGCGTCGCTGCCAACGTCGGCGGCCTCGATCAGTCGGTGAGCCGCGACAACGGGCTGCTCGACCACGCGCGCGTCCACGGCATCACGCTGCAGGCGTGGTCGCCGTTCCAGTCCGGTGTCGACGGGCGCGGTGTGTTCGTCGGCGACCGCGAGAACTACGCCGAAGTCAACGACGTCCTCGACGACCTCGCGGCCGAGTACGGCGTGGCACCGACGGGCATCGCAACGGCCTGGATCACGCGACATCCGGCGAACATCCAGGTGGTGCTCGGCACGACCACGCCGTCTCGGGTGCGTGAGGCCGCGGCGGGCGCGGACATCACCCTCACCCGCGAGCAGTGGTACCGCCTCCTCCGCGCGGCCGGACACACGCTGCCCTGACCGAGTGCGCGCCGCCCGTTCACACACACGGCCACCACGGCGCGCGGGCGAACGGTGGGCGCGCGCAGGCGTCGACAGAGCCCCGAGAACGAACGAACCCGCCGACGCGAGTGCGTCGGCGGGTTCATCGTGGGAGTGCGCCCGAAGGGATTCGAACCCCTAACCTCTTGATCCGTAGTCAAGTGCTCTATCCGTTGAGCTACGGGCGCGTGCTTTTCAGTTGTGGCGGTCCGACCCCGCGAGGGACCGATGCCGTGGCGGAGGCGAGAGGATTTGAACCTCCGGTCCCGTTTTAGCGGGACAATTCATTAGCAGTGAATCCCATTCGGCCGCTCTGGCACGCCTCCAGCGAGTCCTTGCGAACTGCCGAACGCAAAGGTTACACACGGGTTGACTTGCGGAGCAAACCGGTTGGTGACGTGGCGATATGCCGCCTAGATTTGAGCACGTGACACCACGAATCCGTCCCGATCTGGCCACCGTGCCCGCCTACGTGCCGGGCAAGACGTTCCCCGGATCGGTGAAGCTCGCCAGCAACGAGGTCACCTTCGGGCCGCTGCCCAGCGTCGCCGCGGCGATCGCCGACGCCGCCACCTCGCTCAACCGCTACCCCGACAACGGCATGGTCGAGCTGACCGAGACGCTGGCCAAGAAGCTCGGTGTGACGCCCGACAACATCCAGACCGGCTGCGGCTCGGTCAGCCTGTGTCAGAACCTGATCACCATCACCACGACACCCGGCGACGAGGTGCTGTTCGGTTGGCGGTCGTTCGAGACCTACCCACTCGCGACCCGGGTGGCCGGCGCGACACCGGTCCAGATCCCGCTCACCGGCGACCACAGCTACGACCTGGCGGCGATGGCCGAGGCGATCACCGACCGCACCCGTCTGATCTTCGTCTGCAATCCCAACAACCCGACCGGCACCGTCGTGACCGCCGACGACCTCGTCGACTTCCTCGACCGCGTGCCGCCGGAGATCGTCGTCGCGCTCGACGAGGCCTACATCGAGTACGTGCGGCCGTCGGAGGCGCAGAGCTACGACGCGATCGAGCTGCACCGCCGATACCCGAATCTGGTCGTGCTGCGGACGTTCTCGAAGGCGTACGGGCTCGCGGGCCTGCGCGTCGGCTACGCCATCGCCGACCCCACGGTGATCGACGGCCTCCGTCGCGTGCACGTGCCGTTCAGCGTCAACACCCTGGCGCAGGCCGCGGCCGTCGCCTGCCTGGCCGCCGACGACGAGCTGCTCGCCCGGACCGAGGCGGTGGTCGCCGAACGCGACCGCGTGACCGTCCGACTCCGTGAACTGGGCTACCGCGTCGCCGATTCGCAGGCCAACTTCGTGTGGATCGACCTCGGCGAGGACGCCCTCGACTTCGCCGCCGCGAGCATCGAGAACGGCGTCGTGATCCGCCCCTTCGCCGGCGACGGTGTGCGGGTGACGGTCACCGAATCCGCCGAGACCGACACCTTCCTCACGTTCGCCGAGACCTGGGCCCGCGAGCACGGGATGAGCGGGCATCGCTGACGCACCGGGGACGCGAGGCCTCGGATTCGCCGAGTGTGCCCGGACCCGTGGCTGCGACATGTTCCCGCACTACCTCGAGGTCGCCGGCTGGCTGGCGCTCGCGGCGGTGACGCTCGCCTGGATCGCCATGGCCGTCGTCGTCACGGTCGACCTCGTGACCCGCGAGCCCGCACCGCGATCACGAGGGCGCCGGCTCGCCGCGATCTGGTTGCTGCCCATCATCGGGGTGGCCGTCCACCTGGTGGTCACGCGGCGCCGCACCCTCACCTGAGCGAGTCGTCGACGATCACGACGATCTTGCCGGAGATCGCGCCCTGCGCCGAGCGGGTGTGGACGTCCGCCAAGTCCGTGAGCGAGACACGTTCTGCGACATCGACGGTCAGCTCCCTGCGGTCGACCCGAGACACGAGTTCGGCGAGCTGGTCGGCATCGCTGCGCACGTACATGTCGACGCCGCGGACACCCCGGGCGGGATCGGTCGGCGCCGGCATCCACACGGTCGCGTTGACCACGACACCGCCGTCACCGACGAGGCCGGCGAGCACGTCGAAACGCTCGGGATCGATGGATGCCAGGTTGAACAGCACGTCGACCGGCTCGGTCACCGCGTCGAGGAGATCGGTCGAGGTGTGGTCGACGATCTCGTGGGCGCCGGCGGCCGCGACGCGCGCACGGCTCGACGGACCTGCGGTGGCGATGACGTGCGCGCCCGCGGCCGCGGCCAGCTGCACCGCGTAGCCGCCGACCGCACCTCCTGCGCCGTTGACGAGGATGCGTTGTCCTGCCTGCAGTTCGGCGTGCTCGAACAACGCCTGCCACGCCGTGAGGCCCACCGCCGGCAACGCCGCGGCGTCGGTGAGCGGGATGGATGTCGGCGCAAGCGCGAGGCCCTCGACCCGGGCGACGACGTACTGCGCCGATGCTCCGTCGGGGGCGAACGGCAGGAAGCCGATCACGCGGTCACCGGCGGCGAACCGTTCCACGCCCTCCCCGAGGGCGTCGACCACGCCGGCGACATCGACCCCCGGAACGTGCGGGAGCTCGACCGGGATGGGCCCCTGCATGGCGCCCGCGCGGATGGTCCCGTCGACGCTGTTGAACGACGTCGCGGCGACGCGGATCCGTACCTCACCCGCGGCGGGCTCCGGCAGGGCGACGTCCTCGTACCGCAGGACGTCGGGTGTTCCGTACTCGTGGAATCGCAGTGCCTTCATGGTCTCGGCCTCTCGTGGTGGCTATGTACTCCGAATTCGAAGTACATCGCCACCATAGCTCTGCTGCGAATTCGAAGCAAGTGTTTCGAATGCGAAGCAGGTCGTAGGCTCGGACCATGACCGACCACCCCGCACCCCTCGACGGCATCCAGCTCGAGGCGTACTTCGCGCTGATGGATGTGGCCGGGCTGCTCCGGCACGCGGTGGAGCAGCAGCTCCGCGAGGCGGGCGACCTCAGTTACGTGCAGTTCCAGCTGCTGGCACGTCTGGGGTTGAACTCACCGACGGGCAGCGAGCGGATGACCGATCTCGCCGACGGCGTCGTCTACAGCCGCAGCGGGTTGACCTACCAGGCGGGACTGCTGGACAAGGCGGGCCTCGTGACCCGTGCCCCCTCGACCGACGACGAACGCGGTGTGACGGTCTCCATCACCGACAGCGGCCGGGAGCGGCTGGCCGCGGTACTACCCGGGCACACCGCGGTCGTCCGCGGGCAGCTCTTCGGCCCGATGTCGGAGGGCGACCCCGAAGCGCTGGCCGGTCTGCTGTCACCGGTACGGGAACACATGCGTGCCGCACCGCCACGATCGGCCGCGCGCCGGCGCTGACCGGACATGCTCCGGGCTACAGCCCCCGGGCGATGGTGGGCCACAGTTCGGGCAGGTCACGCGACCAGTAGGCCCACGAATGGGTGCCGATCAGCGGGAAGCTCTCGGTGGCCGGGACGTTGTTGGCACGCAGCGTGACCGCGAACTCCAGCGAGCACCGGTAGGCGCCGCTCTCGAGGCCCGACGCCGCGAACAACTGCTGCTGACGCGACATCCCCGGATCCAACGGCGCGGTGAAATCGAGCGGCCCGATGGCCCCCGACCCGGCCGAGATGTAGAGGTTCTTCCCCCGCAGCTTGTCCAGGTGCAGGCTGGGATCGTGCGCGGCCCAGTTCGGTCCCTGGATCGGGCCCCACATGTTGGTGGCGTCGCCGCCGTCGCGCGCGACCGTCGCACGGACGTAGGCCTCGTTGAGCAGACCGCTGACCGGCGGGCACCCGCTCAGCGACGCCGCACCCGTGTAGAGCTTCGGATGCCGGAAGGTGAGCGCGAGCGCGGCCTGGCCGCCCATCGACAGACCCACGATCGCGTTGCGGCCGTTGCCGTTGTAGTACCGGTCGATCAGCGGGGGCAGTTCCTCGGTCAGGAACGTCTCCCACATCGGCTGGCCGACCACGGGGTCCTTGCGGTCCCAGTCTGTGTAGAACGAGCCCTTGCCGCCCGACGGGAGCACGACGTTGACGTTCTTGTCCTCGAAGAACTTCACCGCGTCGCCCTTGGTGATCCAGTCGCTGACCGCGCCGGTCGCGCCGGCACCGTCGAGCATGTAGACCGTCGAGCGCGACGCCGAGGTGTCGCGGGGCAGCAGGACCGAGACGCTGACCTTGCCGCGCATCGCCGGGGAGTCGATGGTGAGGTCGAGGTGGCGGGGCGTGACCTTGGTGACGGTGTCGAGCGTCGCGGCCTTCGGGGCGGGGGCGGCCGACGCGACCGGCGCGACGAGCGCTCCGGACCCGGCGACGACCCCGGCCGCGACGAGGATCGGGACGGCTGCACGGAGCAATCCCCGCGCACGCACACCCGCACCACGTCGTGACATCTGAGAACCCCTCACGGCCGAACACCTCCCCCACGCGACCTCGAGCCGCACTTCACTACAGCGAGAGTACCGAGCGATCCGATGCGCAAGAGCGATCTATCGTGGATCGGCATACTTCGGGTCGGTCACGATTGGGCCACCACCACGCAACGAGAGGCGGCCGGCGTGCTCGAACCCGACGCGTTCGCCTTCGAGGCCACCGTCGCGGTCCGGTGGTCCGACGCCGACAGCACGGGCGCGATCAACGACGCCCGACTGGTCACCCTCATGGAGGAGGCGCGGGTGGCGTGGCTGCTCAGCGTCGGCGCGCAGTACCGGCCGCTCATCACCAGCGCGATGATCGTGACCGTCGGCATCCGGTTCCGGCGTCGCCTCACACACCGTGACGGCCCGGTGCGCATCGGCATGTGGATCGACGGGCACCGGTCGGTCGACTTCGTGATCGGTTACGAGATCCGTGCGGGCGGCGATCCCGCCGGATCCGCGCCGGCCGCCACCGCAACGACGCAGATGGCCGTAGTCGACATCGAGAAGCACACCCTGCGACGCCTCACGTCCGAGGAGAAGGGGCACCTCGCGGCGTGGTCGCGCTCCGGCTGAAGCGCCCTCCACGCACGTCGCTTCGCCCGTTTCCGCCGTTCCGTCCGCTTTCGGTTCCCAGGAGACTCACAGTCCCACAACCGATTACGCGGGCACAATCGGTGTCGTGCCTGTGTCGCCACACCAGGGTGTCTCCCTGCTCGACGGGTGGTTCCCGCTCACGTTGCAGATCGTCGCCGTTGTCGCCCTCCTCGCCGCCGTCGGGTGGCGGACCCGCCGATGGCGCCTCGTCTGGTTCCCGATCGCCGTCGTGATGGCCGTCGCCGGAGCGTGGGGGGTCCACCTCTACTTCGACTCCGAGGGACTGGCAACCGACCCCGCCCCCTGGCAGCTGTGGGTCTGGGTGGGCCTGAGCATCGGTGCAATTGCCGTTCTCGTCCTCGGCTTCACGACCGCGCGGTGGTGGCGGCGCGGCGTGACGGTGGTGGCGATGCTGCTCACCGTCGCGACCACCTCGGTCATCCTCAACCAGTGGGTGGGCTACTACCCGACGCTGTCGGCCGCCTGGGGTGCGATCACCGCCGGACCGCTCCCCGATCAGGTGTCGGCATCGACGCTGCCGTCGCTGCGCGACACCACACGCACGAAGGGTGCGGTCGTCCCGATGACGACGACCGACTCGATCAGCCACTTCGCGCATCGCACCGAGTACGTCTATCTCCCGCCCGCGTGGTTCCGCGGCGCCACCCCGCCGACACTGCCCGTGGTGATGATGATCGCCGGTGAGTTCAACACCCCGTCGGACTGGATCCGCACCGGCAACGCCATCTCGATCGCCGACGCCTACGCCGCGCAGCACGGCGGTGAGGCGCCCGTGCTCGCGTTCGTCGACGCCGGCGGATCGTTCAACAACGACACCGAGTGCGTCAACGGTCCCCGCGGCAACGTCGCGACCCACCTCACCGACGAGGTCCGCCCCGCCGTCATCTCCCGGTTCCATACCGCGTCGGCAGCGGCGCAGTGGGGCATCGTCGGATGGTCGATGGGTGGGACCTGCTCGGTCGATCTCACCGTGATGCACCCCGATCTGTTCTCGAGCTACGTCGACATCGCAGGCGACGCCGCCCCCGTGGCGGGTACGGCGACCCAGAGCGTCCAGCGACTCTTCGGCGGAAACGCCTCGGCGGCAGCCTCGTTCGACCCGGCCACCGTGATGAAGCGTCACGGACCGTACGTGGGGGTCTCGGCGCGCTACGAGGAGGCCGATCAGAAGGGGATGTCGCAGTGGCGCGGCAACGGTCACGCGTTCCACGGGGGCGGGAAACACCCTCCCGGCGGATGGCAGGGCAGCGGTGCGGGCGCCGGACTCGGCGGTCGCGGCGACGGCGGGACGAACGACCAGTCGCAGGCCGCGGTCGCGCTGTGCGCCGACAACCGCGCGGTCGACATCGCCTGCACCATCGACAGCCGACCCGGCCGACATTCGTGGCAGTTCGCCTCGGGTGCACTGGAGAACACGTTGCCGTGGCTGTCCCACCAGATCGGTGTCGCGGGCGCCTGACGCGCCGGGTGGATCAGCGGGGCTTGGGCCCCTCGGTCGAGGACAGTCGAAGGATGTTGCCCTGCAGCACATCCCGATAGATGCGCAGCTGCTCCTCGCCGGAGCGGACCTGCTCGGTGAGCCGCTTGGTGTTGTCGGCGGATATCTCGCGATCACCGGAGCGGGCGACGAGACGGTCGATGCGGTCGTCGATGGTGGCGGTGTGCGCGAACTCGGCCAGCACCCGCAGTTCCACCGCCGCCGATTCGACCACCTCGGCCACCGACGCCAGCGCGGCGACGCGCTCGACGAGTTCACCCCACACCGGCCGCAGCGCGCCCTCGCGTCCCTCGATGTGGGAGGTGAAGTCGGCGTCGAACCCTGCGGCGCGACGGCTCGCGTCGAGATCGATGCGGATGGTGCGCAGTGCGATCACGTCGGCGGCGATGTCGGCGAGTTCCGCGTGGAGGTCGACCGCGGTGCGTTGGATCTCGAAGTGTTCAGAATGCCATGCCGGGCAGCGCATCACCCGGTCGTAGAACGACCCCGCGGCGAACAGGATCGTCTCGTACCCGTCGACGAAGCGGGCGTCGTCGGACGTGGTGAAGGTGTCGGTGTCGCCGACGAGCTCGGCGACCCACCGGTGGCCGCGCTCGAGTCCCGCTTTGGCGGCGGCGGATCCGACCATCCCGGCGACGCGATCGATCGCCGCGGTACCGGCGCGACGCACGTACCCGCCGGAATCGACGTTGGGTGTCGGGGTGTAGGTGAGACCGAGGAACAACCGCTCACGATCGGCGAGTTCGAGGTGCACACCCTCGCGACGTTCACGCCGGATCCCGCGGATGCTGGTCGAGAAGATGCCCTTGCCGTTCACCAGCGACTTGCGGGCGTCGTCGAGCCGGCGGACGAAGGTGTTGCGACGGCTCCGCAGCACCGGCGCGACCATACCCGGGATCATCGGGTTGTCGAGCTGGGCCTCGATGGCGTTGACGGTGCGGTGCATCCGGCGCAGCTCGCCGAAGCCGCCGCGGTCGCCACCGAGCACGGCGTGCGCCGTGGGGATCGGCAGCCCGGAGGACATGCGCCGGATCATGATCGCCCGGGCGGGTTCGGTCAGGTGGCCCGACGCGATGATGACGGCCGCCTCGTCGGACAGTTCGGGATGCGCGCCAGGGATGATCGAGCGCTCGGACCACCGGCGGATCGCGGCGGCGTCGATAACGGCGACCTCGGGCCGGTCCGGGGTGGAGCGATCGGGGCTGGTCACACAGACGATGGTACGGATCGGACGCGCCACCGACCGCTCGGACGACGCCAGATGACCGACGTCACGCGGTGCAGTGCCCACGCGATCGGGGCGGTGATGACCGTCGTCACCACGAACACGCCGACGGTCGACCCGGTGAAGGTGCGGTAGTCGAGGACGTCCATCACGATCTCCAGCACGAGGAGGTGGGTGAGGAAGAACTCGTAGGAGATCTCACCGAGCCAGACGATCATCGGCCGCGACAGCAACCGGTCGAACCACGAACCCGGCGGGCCGAGGACCAGCGCGCCGACGAGACACATCGACGCCCCCAGATAGAGCATCAGCTTGATGACGGTGGCCGACATCGTCGTCGGGGTGATGGTCGGTTCGCCGGCGAACCCGGCGCAGCTGAGCTGGAAGAGCAGGACGGCGATCAGCACGAGCAGCGTCGTGTTGGCCCGCACCGACACCTGCACCGCGACGGCCAGGATCATCCCGCCGACGAACCAGCTGAGGAACGCCGGCGGCCACAGCCGCGCGGTCGGGTCGATGCCCGAACCGCTGTGCGTGGCCAGCGCCCACAGCGGCGAGATCGCCAACAGCGCCACCAGACTGATGAGCACCAGGTCCGGCCGCCATCGACGTCGGCAGACGGCCGCGGTGACGACCCAGCCGATGGCGGGCAGCGCGAGGTAGAACACGACCTCCACGGCGAGACTCCACATCTGCGTCAGCGCGGTGTGGAGATGCCCGAAACCGTAGATCTGGGTGAGGGTGAGGTTGCGGAGCAGACCGCCGACGCCGTGGCCGAGGTCGGAGTCGTCGGTGCGGAACCACGCGTAGACGGCGTAGACCACCAGCACCGTGACCCAGTAGGCGGGCAGGATCCGGCGCACCCGGTGCCCGGCGTAGCGCCGCAGCGACGGTGACCCCGTGCCGTCGGCGAGACCCGAGACCCACGGGCGGAACAGCAGGAACCCCGAGAGCGTGAAGAAGATCGGCACACCGATCTCCAGTCGCGCGAGGACCCGCCCCGGCAGGTCGTCGGTGTAGTGGCCGGTCCAGAAGGCCGCATGCGACGCGCACACCAGGAGCGCCGCGACACCGCGTATGCCGGTCAGCGACGCCGAGACGCGCAGTGCGGGTGCGGCAGTCGCCGTCTCGCTCAGTGCGCGCCCGTGGTCGTGAGCAGTGCCTGCGCCACCCGTTCGAGCGCGGCGACCCGGCTCCCCTTCACCAGGACCGCGTCGCCGTCGCCGAGGTCTCCGAGGGCCAGCACGGCGTCGTCGATGTCGGCGACGTGGGTCGCGCGCGGTCCGTAATCCGGTGCGTCGACGGCGATCACGTCGATGCCGAGCTCGGCGGCCCGGTCGCTGATGGCCAGGTGTTCGGCGCGTGCGGTCGCTCCGATCTCGCCCATGACCCCCAGCACGGCGAGCTTGCGATTGCCCTCGAGACCGACAAGTGCCTCCAGGGCCGCCTTCATCGACGTCGGGTTCGCGTTGTAGGAGTCGTTGAGAACCAGCACGCCGGAGTCGGTGCGCGACAGTTCCATTCGCAGACCGGAGATCGCGGCCCCCGACAGGCCCTCGGCGATGCGGTCGACACCCAGCCCGATGCCGCCGGCGACCGACGCCGCGGCGAGGGCGTTGTGGACCTGGTGGCGGCCGCGCGCCTGCATGGACACCTCGATCGACCCCCACGGCGTGTGGAGCACGAAGGTGGGCCGCAGCTCGGCGTCGATGCGGATGTCGGTGGCGCGGACGTCGGCGGTGGGCGCCGACCCGTAGGCGATGACGCGCGCCGAGGTGCGCGCCGCCATCGACACCACCTCCGCCTGATCGGCGTTGAGCACGGCGAGACCGTCGTCGGGCAGCGACGCGATGAGCTCCCCCTTGGCCTGGACGATCGAGGCGATGTCGCCGAACAGTTCGAGGTGCACACCGTCGACACGGGTCACGACACCGATCGTCGGGTGGGCGATGTCGCACAGCGTGGCGATGTGCCCGACACCGCGCGCACCCATCTCCACCACGACGGCCTCGGTGTCGTCGGGGGCGTTGAACAGGGTCAGCGGCAGGCCGAGTTCGTTGTTGAAGGAGCGCTCGTTGGCCGCGGTCCGGAAACCGGTGGACAGGACCCGGGCCAGCAGGTCCTTCGTCGAGGTCTTGCCGACCGAACCGGTGACGCCGATGACGGGGCCGGTGATGCGGGCGCGGGCCGCCGTGCCGAGGCGAGCGAGCGCCGTCGCGGTGTCGTCGACCTCGACAACGGTCACGCCCGGGTCGGTGACCGGCGCCGACGCCAGGGTCGCGCTCGCACCCGACGCCACCGCGGTGGGGATGAACTCGTGGCCGTCACGTGCGGCGACGATGGGCACGAACAGCTGCCCGGCAGTGATGGTGCGCGAGTCGATACCGGCGCCCGACACCGTCGTGTCGGGGCCGATCAGCCGACCACCGGTCGCCGCGGCCACCTCCGTTGCTGTGAATTGCACGCATCGAAACTACTCCGCGGTAGCCGTCTCCCCTGCCGAACCCGTGTGGCGGGGGACGGGCACGTCTCTCGCGACCGACGGGACGCAACCGTATGGTGAGGGCATGTTGACCCCCGCCACCACCGGCGGATCGCCTGATCGCCACCGCCTGGTGGTCCTGTTCGGCGGAGTCTCGGCCGAACACGACGTGTCGTGTGTCACCGCCGCGCACGTCCTCGCCGCCGCCGATCGCGACCGCTTCGACATCGTTCCCGTCGGGATCACCCGCGAGGGGGTCTGGACCCGCAACGACGCCGCCATCACCGCCATGGCCGAGCAGCGGGCGCTGCCGGCGAGCCTCGAGCCCGTCGGCACCGCGCTGCAACCGCTGGCCGCCGTGAGCGAGGGTGACCTGCCGGTGGTCGTGCTGCCGCTGCTGCACGGACCGCACGGCGAGGACGGCACCGTGCAGGGCATGTTGGAGCTCGCCGGCGTCCCCTATGTCGGCAGCGGGGTGCTCTCGTCGGCGGTGTGCATGGACAAGGCGATGGCCAAGGTCGTCACGGCGCAGGCGGGGATCCCGCAGTGCCGGTGGCTGGAATATCGCGACGGCATCGGCGACCGGGCCGAGCTCGAGGCCCGCGCGATCGCCGAGCTGGGCGTGCCGCTGTTCGTCAAACCCGCCAATCTCGGTTCCTCGGTGGGCATCTCGAAGGCGCACGACGCCGCCGAACTCACCGCCGCCATCGACCTGGCCCTGACCTACGACGAGGTGATCGTCCTCGAGGAGGCGGTCACCGGTCGTGAGATCGAGGTCGCGGTGCTGGGCAACGAGGCACCCGAGGCGTCGCTCCCCGGCGAGGTGCTGCCCGGGGCGGAATTCTACGACTACGCCGACAAGTACCTCAACGGCACTGCGGGACTGCAGATCCCGGCGAAGCTGACCGACGACGAGATCGCGCAGGTGCGCGAGCTCGCGGTCTCGGCGTTCACCGCGATGCGCTGCTCGGGCATGGCGCGGGCCGATTTCTTCTACGAGGAGGACGGGCGCGGCTGGCTCCTCAACGAGGTCAACACCATCCCCGGCTTCACGCCGTCGTCGATGTACCCCAAGATGTGGGAGGCCACCGACCTCCCCTACCGCGACCTCATCGACCGACTGGTCGACCTGGCGCTGTCCCGCCACCGCCGCCGGTCGAGCTTCTCGACCTCGCACTAGGCGCGGGACGCCGTGGAGGACAACAAGGTACGCGGACAGATCTGGCGCGACGGGAAGCCCGTCGACGGTTTCGAGCTGGAGAAGGTGTCGGACTGCATCGACGACCCCTCCACCATGGTCTGGGCCGACCTGGTCGACCCCTCCCACGAGACGCTGAGCAAGCTCGCCGGCGAACTCGACCTCAACCGTTGGGCGGTGGAGGACGCGTTGGCGGCGTCGGAACGGGTGAAGGCGACGGGGTACGCGCACCACACGTTCATCACCGTCTACGCGGTGGCGTTCGACCGCGCGGCCGCCACGCCGGAGTCCGGGCTCGACGTCGAGTTCGCAGAGAACGCCCTGAAACTGCAGCGGATCTCGCTGTTCCTCGTCGGCAACGCGCTCATCACTGTCCGCCTCACGGCAGGTGTCGACGCGAGCGACGACAGGTCATCGGTGTTCGACATGGACGACGTGGTGGCGCGGTGGAACGAGATCGGCGGACTCGAGCGCGGGGTCGGGTCACTGCTGCACGGGTTGCTCGACGTCGTCGTCGACGGACACTTCGAGGCCGTGCAGGAACTCGACGACGCGATCGAGGACCTCGAGAGCATGTTGTTCGACGACTCGACGGGGTCGCGGTCGCTGCAGCGCCGCACCTACCTGCTGCGCAAGAACCTGGTGGCGCTGCGCCGGGTGGTGCTGCCGATGCGCGAGGTGGTGTCGCTGATCCAGCGCCGACGCGACGCCCTCGGCTCCTCGGACCGCCTCGACCCGGAGTTCACCGATCTCTACGACCACGTGCTGCGCGCGACGGAGTGGACCGAGTCGTTGCGCGACATGGTGACCACCGTGTTCGAGACGAACCTGTCGCTGCAGGACGCGCGGCTCAACACGGTGATGAAGAAGCTCACCGGCTGGGCGGCGATCATCGCCGTGCCGACCGCCATCACCGGTTTCTACGGCCAGAACGTGCCGTTCCCCGGGTTCGACCACACCGCCGGGTTCGTCACGAGCGTCGTGCTGTTGCTGACCGCGATGGTGGTCCTCTACGTGTTGTTCAAGCGTCGCGACTGGCTCTGATCCGCACGTCACAGCGGACATTCCGCCCGCAGCGGAGCGGTATCTCACACTGAACCCGGGCGTACCGGTCCGTACCGTGGGGGTATGCGAGTACTGGTCACCGGTGCAACCGGCTACGTGGGGTCACGACTGATCACCGAACTGCTCTCCGCAGGGCACGAGGTGGTGGCCGCGTCCCGCAAGCCCGACGGTCTCGCCGCGTTCGGCTGGTACGACGACGTGCTGCCGGTCGCCCTCGACGCGACCGACCGCACCGCCGCGGCCACCGCCTTCGGCGCCATCGGTCACGTCGACGTCGTCTACTACCTCGTCCATGCGATCGGCCAGTCCGGATTCCGCAGCACCGACAACGCCTCGGCGCGCAACGTCGCCGAGGCCGCCCGCGACGCAGGCGTCTCGCGCATCGTCTACCTCGGCGGTTTCGTGCCCGACGGCGAGAAACTCTCCGAGCACCTCGAGAGCAGGGCCGAGGTCGCCGATCACCTGCGCGTCGACGGTGGCCCCGAGTTGGTGTGGCTGCGCGCAGCGGTCGTGGTGGGCGCCGGGTCGACCTCGTTCGAGCTCGTCCGCTACCTCGCCGACCGCCTGCCCGTCATCCCGCTGCCGGCGTGGGCCGACAACAAGATGGACCCGATCTCGGTGCGCGACATCTGCTATTACCTCGTCGCCGCAGCCGACCCCGACACCCTGCCCGTCGGCGACTACGACGTCGCCGGCGCCAACAAGTCCAGCTACCGCGAGCTGCTGTTCGCCTACCTGGACGCGGCGCACCGCCGCCGTATCCCGTTGCCGCTGCGGGGTTTCGGCACCGGACTGGCGTCGGTCGTCAGCAGTTCGCTGGTACCCGTGCCGAGTGGTCTGACCGCCGACCTCGTGGCGTCGCTCGACTACCCGATGTACGCCTCCGAGGACCGGATCCGGTCGCTCGTCCCCGACCCGCCGGGCGGGCTGCTCACGGTGCAGGAGGCGGTGTCGCGGTCGCTGGACAGCGGACCGGCGTTGCCCGTCAACCAGCTCACCGACATCCACCACCTCGCCGACTCCGACCCCGTGTGGGCCGGCGGCGATCTCCTGCGGGTGCGCCGGGTCGCCTCGAGCCTGTTCACCCCGGGCGGCTGGAACCACGTGGAGCGTCTCGGTGCAGGGCTCGTCCTGGCCAACGGCACGGCGGCCGGCGCGGTCCGTACCGGTGTCGACTTCGCGCTGTCGTCCTTCAACAAGATCGCACCGCGCGCGGGACGGTGACACGATGACGACGATGGTCACTCAGGGTTGGGACGAGTTGCGCGAAGCGGTGCTGCACCGCGAGCCGAGTCACCCCGGCGAGGATCCGAAGGTGATCCGCCGGCGACGGATCGTGGTCGTGGTGTTCCTGCTGATCGGCAGCGTGTTCCTGGCGTTGTCGCTCTCGACCGAACCCGGCGCGTCGATCTTCTACGTCTACACCCTCGCCCTGGCCACCACCTGGGTCGTCGGCGCGGCGTTGTCGCGGCCACTGCACCTCGGTCGCATCACCTGGCGGGGTCATCGACGACGTCCGGTGCTGACCGGACTCGGCGTCGGACTCGGGCTCGGCCTGTTCTTCGTGCTGGGTGGACTCGTGGTCCGTCTCATCCCGCCGATCCACGACCTCATCGCCAACGTCTTCGAGCACGCCACGAAGGGCAATCTGACCGTCGTCGTGGTCATCGCCATGGTCAACGGCATCGCCGAGGAGATGTTCTTCCGCGGCGCGCTGTACTCGGCGCTGGGGCGGCATTACCCGGTCATCTTCTCGACCCTGATCTACATCGTGGTCACCCTGGCCAGCGGCAACCCGATGCTCGGGTTCGCCGCGATCCTGCTGGGACTCGTCGCCGCCATCGAACGCCGCGCGACCGACGGCATCCTCGCGCCCATGCTCACCCACGTCGCGTGGACCGCGGTGATCCTTCTGGCGTTGCCACCGATGTTCGGGGTCTGAATCCGGCGTACCCGGCAGACCCGTTCATTCGGTCGTAAACTGCGTCCGTATGAATGCATCGGTGTCCGATGACACCACCCTCTCGGTGATCGTGGCGGCCAAGGACGCCGAGGCCCTCATCGAGGACTGCCTGACATCGGTTCTGCCACAACTGCGTCCCGGAGACGACATCGTCGTCATCGACGACCGCTCGTGCGACACCACCGCCGAGATCTGCGCCCGTCTCGGAGTCCGGCTGCTGCTCAACTCCCATGCCCCCGGCCCCTACGGCGCGCGCAACCTCGGTGCCGCGCTCGCCACGACCAGCGCGCTCGTCTTCTTCGACACCCGGTGTCGTGCGCTCGACGGCTGGCTCGAATCGCACCGCGAGGCGCTACGCGACGTCGACCGCCCGGTCATCTCCTACTCCGACATCGAGGTCGAGCAGACATCCGACATCGCCGGTGCCGTCGCGCGCCACCTCAACCCGTTCAGCGCCCGCACCTACGCCCGCGTCGGCTTCTACCCCGCCTGCAACCTCGGCATCGGGCGCGAACTGTTCTGGCGAGCAGGCGGATTCGAGGAGATCCGGGGCGGCGCCGACGCCGGGCTGTGCTTCCGCGCGACGGCGCTGGGCGCCCGGTTCGTGGTCGACCCGCGCACGCGCGTCCGCTGGCGTCCCCGCGCGACGTTCCGTGCGTTGCAGGGGCAGTACCGCCGGTACGGCACCTCGAAATACCGACTCCGGGCCGACCGGGTCCCGCTGCTGCTCCTCGACACCGCGATGTTCCTGCCCCTGCGCACCCTGGGGACGGCCATCGGGAAGCCGTCGTCGCGGGCGTCGCTGCGCGCCCGGATCGGGGCGGGCATCGTCCAGGCGAACTTCGAGTCGGCGATCCTGCGGGCCGCCGTCGCCGACGCCGCGTCGGCGGTGCGTGGCTCGTCGATGACACGACGTGCCCGATGGTCCGCGCATGGCGGAAGTGGAGGGATTTGAACCCCCGGTCAGGGTTAACTGACGCTCGCTTTCAAGGCGAGTGCATTCGGCCGCTCTGCCACACTTCCTTCGCCGAGAAGGGTACGTCAGCCCCACATCGGACTCGTCGAGGGTGATGCGCCGGGCACCCTCGATCGACGACTGTGAGGGGTCACCGACGCGTCGACCGGGAAGGGCTACTCGGGATCGAGACCGTCGCGCACGCGGGTGAAGATGCCGCCGAGCTCGTCGAGCTGCTCGGAGCTGATGTGGGCGAGCAGATGTTTGCGCACACGACGGGAGTGATCGACCTCGGCGGTGCGCAGGTGCTCGCGGCCGCGATCGGTGATGCTGACCAGGCGGTTGCGGGCGTCGGTGGAATCGGGCAGCCGGGCGATGTCGCCGATGCCGACCAGCCGCGACACCTGCCGCGAGATGGTGCTGCGCGACCCGAGACCGCTGCTCGACAGGTCCGACATGCGCATGGCGTCGCTCTCCGACAGCGCCGTCAACAGCAGGAACTCACCCAGCGCGAGGTCGGCGTCGCAGACCAGCGCCTTGTCGAGGGTGACGAGCAGCGCGTGCGTGCCGTCGACGAAGGCTCGCCAGGCACGCTGCTCCTCCGGCGACATCGACTCGGCATCGGACGGCGCATCGTCGGAACGGTCGTCGGCGACCGAGTGCAGGTTCGAGGAGACAGGTGTGCCCGACCAGGCGTCGGAGTCGACCCCGTTCGGGGCCGCGTCCGTCTGCTGACCGATGCTGAACATGTGACCCCCGAGTCGACGGTGTCGCGCGACAAAACAGTTCGCGACGTCATCGAACGATACGACTCACCGGGCCGGAAAACAGTCGGACGAACGCTCTACTTTGCACGGCTAACTCTGTGTCGCGGCACGTGCCGGACCGTCTGACGCGGGCCCACGTGTGCGCGCCCGTGGCACGGGGTAGAGATGACGGGGTGACCTCCATGCGCACGATCGCCGTCCGCGGCGACGGATCCGACGCCGTCCTCGAACCCTCCGAAGCCCCGAAACCCTCCGCCGGGCCCGGTGAGGTCCTCATCGCGGTCGCCGCCGCCGGGGTGAACCGGGCCGACCTCATGCAACGCCAGGGCCTGTATCCACCGCCGCCGGGCGCCAGCGAGATCCTCGGCCTCGAGGTGTCGGGCACGATCGCCGAACTCGGCGAGGGCGTGACCGATCTCGCCGTCGGCGACGAGGTGTGTGCCCTGCTCGCCGGCGGCGGGTACGCCGAGTTCGTCGCGGTGCCGGCCGGTCAGGTGCTCCCGGTCCCCGGGTCTGTCGATCTCGTCTCGGCCGCAGCGCTGCCCGAGGTGGCGGCCACGGTGTGGTCGAACCTGTCGATGACCGCCGGTCTCGCCGCCGACGACCTGCTGCTCATCCAGGGCGGTGCGAGCGGCATCGGCACCCACGCGATCCAATTCGCCCGCGCACACGGCGCCCGGGTCGCGGTGACCGCGGGGTCGCAGCGCAAGCTCGACTTCTGCGCCGACCTCGGCGCCACCACCTTGATCAACTATCGCGACGACGACTTCGTGGAGGTCGTGTCGAACCTCGGCGGCGCGGACGTCATCCTCGACATCATGGGCGCGAAGTACCTGCAGCAGAACGTCTCCGCCCTCGCCGACAGCGGCCGACTCGTCATCATCGGTCTGCAGGGCGGCGCGACCGCGGAACTGAACCTGGGCGCGATGCTCACCAAACGCGCCACGGTCGCCGCGACGAACCTGCGCGGGCGTCCGGTCGAGGGCCCGACAGGCAAGATCGCGGTGATGCGCGGCGTGCGTGAGACCACGTGGCCGAGGGTCGCCGACGGTTCGATCCGTCCGATCATCGACCGCACGTTCCCCCTCGACGAGGCCGACGCCGCGCACCGACACCTCGACGGCGGCGACGCCATCGGCAAGGTGCTGCTCACGATCTGACCGGCGGGGACCAATGCACGGTCGGCGGGGTGAGGAGCGGCGTCAGGCGAGGGAGCCGAGGCAGCGGACGAGCTGGTCGACCTCGTAGGGCGTCGAGTACTGGCCGAGACCGAGGGTGACCGCACCACCGACGTCACCGGTACCGATGCCGTCGAGCGCGCGACTGGGCTGATCGGCCAGCGCGCAGATGCCGTTGTCGGCCAGGCGCCGCACCACCTTGTCGGCCGACACCCCGCTGACGGTGAAGCTGACCGTCGGTACGCGGGGATCGCTGGTCCCGACCACGCGAACTGTGTTGAGCTGCTCGAGAGAGTTCACGAGATAGGCGAGCAGGCGCTGCAGGTATCCCGACAGGCTCGTCATCGAGGTGACGATCCGTTCGCGACGGGTTCCGGTCGCCGCCTCGCCGAGGCCCGCGAGGTGCTCGATCGACGCCACGAGTCCGGCCAGCATGGCGTGCTGGTGACCGTCGACCTCCAGCCGCTCCGGGCCGACCGCACGCGGTGACAGGCTCGCCGCGCGCACACGCTCGAGCTGGTCGGGGTCGCGGAACACCATGGCCGCGGCCTGCGGGCCGCCCCATCGTTCCGCGGAGACCACCAGGACGTCGGCCTGCAGCTCGGTGATGTCGAGTGGCATGTAGGGCGCCGCGCTCGTGGCGTCGACGACGAGCATCGCGCCCACCGACCGGGCGACCTCGGCGACGGAACGGACGTCGGTGACGGTGCCGATGGTCGACGACGCGGCCGTCATCGCGATGACGCTGGTCGACTCACCGGCGAGGTCGCGGTACTGCCAGGGCGGCAGTGCACCGTTCTCGATGTCCACCTCGGCCCACGACACCTTCGCGCCGAACCGATCGGCGGCCCGGATCCACGGCACGAGGTTGGCCTCGTCGTCGAGACGGCTGACGATCACCGTCGACCCCAGCCAGACGCGGGGGTTCATCGCTTCGGCGAGGGTGTTGAGCAGGGCGCCGCGGCTCGGTCCGAGGACGACCCCGCGCGACTGGCCGCCGACGAGGTCGGCGACCGCACCGCGGGCGGCGTCGATGATCGCGCGTGACTGCAACGCTGCGGGGTAGACACCACCGGGCGCGGAGACCAGGGCCCGGAACGCCTTCGACACCGTCGAGGCCACCGAGTCCGGGATCTGCATCCCGACCTGCGGATCGAGGTGGATCCACCCGTCGCCGAGGGACGGGAACAGCCCGCGCACCCGTGCGACGTCGTAGGTCATGGCAGACACGATAGACCGTTCGCTTAGGTGATCCATACCAGCTCGTCGCCGCAGGTGGGGGCGGTGGCCACATGTCCGGCGACGCATATCGCACAATGGGTACATGACATCCCCAGTCTTCGGTTCAGGGTCGGACTCCTCGGACTCCGACGACCGCATCGTGGTGGTCGGGCCCGGCGGCTCGGCCGGTGGTGACGGCTCCGGTCGCGGCGACGACCACGAGGGGTCGGGTGGCCTCACCGACATGGTGGAGCAGCCGGCCAAGGTCATGCGGATCGGCACGATGATCAAGCAGCTCCTCGAGGAGGTGCGTGCGGCTCCTCTCGACGACGCCAGCCGCACCCGACTCAAGGAGATCCACCAGTCGTCGATCCGCGAGCTCGAGGACGGCCTCGCACCGGAACTGCGCGAGGAGCTCGAACGGTTGGCACTGCCGTTCACCGACGAGTCGACACCGTCGGACGCCGAGCTGCGCATCGCGCAGGCCCAGCTCGTCGGCTGGCTCGAGGGACTGTTCCACGGCATCCAGACGGCGTTGTTCGCCCAGCAGATGGCCGCCCGGGCGCAGCTCGAGCAGATGCGCCAGGGACAGCTTCCAGGTCCCGGGGGCGGTCCGATGCCCGGCGGACACGGCGTGACCGGCACCGGGCAGTACCTCTGACCTGCCGCGAGACCGTCGTCGCGGGGTGAGGCCGGTAGGCTCGTGCACCGTGTCCACTGTTCTGCACGATGACGACGTCTCGCCGGCCGCGCCGGTCGCATCGGACTCGAGGACGTTCCGACGCGCGTGGGCGGACCTCCACACCGGCTTCGCCCAGCGCGAACTGTGGGCGCTGCTCGGGTGGCAGGACATCAAGCAGCGCTACCGCCGTTCCCTGCTCGGCCCGCTGTGGATCACCGTCGCGACCGGCGTCACCGCCGTCGCGATGGGCCTTCTCTACGGCGAGCTGTTCGGCATCGACATCAAGACCTTCCTGCCGCACGTCACCCTCGGGCTGATCTTCTGGAACTTCATCTCCCAGTCGATCCTCGAGGGCTCGGTGGTGTTCTCCAGCAACGAGGGTCTGCTCAAGCAGATCCCGTCGGCGCTGAGCGTGCACGTCTACCGGCTGGTGTGGCGGCAGTCGATCATCTTCGCCCACAACATCGTCATCTACGCCGTGGTGATGGCGGTGTTCCCGCAGCCGGTGAACTGGACGATCTTCCTGATCATCCCGGCGCTGTTCCTGTTCGCGCTCAACGCGATCTGGGTGACGATCGTCTTCGGGATCCTCTCGACCCGGTTCCGCGACATCGGCCAGCTGCTCGCGACGGTGGTTCAGCTCGTGTTCTTCATGACGCCGATCATCTGGACGACCGACAACCTCGGCCAGAACGCGAAGAACTCGGAACGACTCAAGCTGGTGGAGCTCAACCCGATGTTCCACTACCTCGAGATCTCCCGCGGGCCGCTCGTCGGCGAGCACGTGCAGGCCTACCACTGGTTCATCGTGATCGGCTGCACGGCGGTGGGCTGGGCGGCCGCGCTCCTCGTGCTCCGCAACTACCGGGCCCGCGTGGCCTACTGGGTCTGAGGGGGAACGCGATGAGCACAGTGCGGTTGGACACCTGGGGTGCATGCGTCGACTTCCCCATCTTCGACGCGAAGACACGGTCGTTCAAGAAGTCGGTCCTCGGCCGCGCCGGTGGCGTGATCGGCTCGAACGAGTCGAACGTCGTCGTGGTCGAGGCGCTCAAGAACGTCGATCTACATCTCTCGCACGGCGACCGGATCGGTCTCGTCGGCCACAACGGCGCCGGCAAGTCGACGCTGCTGCGGCTGCTGTCGGGTATCTACGAACCCACCCGTGGCGCCTGCAAGATCCAAGGTCGCGTGGCGCCGGTGTTCGATCTCGGCGTCGGCATGGACCCGGAGATCTCGGGCTACGAGAACATAATCATCCGCGGCATGTTCCTCGGCATGAGCCGCCGGGAGATGCTGAAGAAGACCGACGAGATCGCCGAGTTCACCGAGCTGGGCGACTATCTGAAGATGCCGCTGCGCACCTACTCGACCGGTATGCGGGTGCGGGTGTCGCTCGGCGTGGTCACCTCCATCGATCCCGAGATCCTGATCCTCGACGAGGGCATCGGAGCGGTCGACGCCGACTTCATGCGCAAGGCCCGTGTACGCCTGCAGGATCTGGTGAAGCGCTCGGGAATCCTGGTGTTCGCCAGTCACTCCAACGAGTTCCTGGCCCAGCTGTGCGACCGGGCGCTGTGGATCGACCACGGTCAGGTGCGCATGGACGGTGGCATCGAGGAGGTCGTCGGCGCCTACGAGGGCCCCGACGCCGCGCGCCACGTGCGCGACGTGATCGCCGACGTCGCCCGCGACGATCAGGCACGCGACGATGCCGCGCGCGCCGGGTCGGCCGATCCGGCGTGACGGAGCGCGTCGTCGCGGTCGTGGTCACCCACCGCCGCGTCGAGTTGCTGCGACAGTCCCTCGCGGTGCTCACCGGCCAGAGCCGACCCATCGACCACCTCGTGGTGGTCGACAACGGTGACGAGACCGACGTCGCCGACCTCGTGACCGGGCTCGACGTGCCGACCACGTACATCGGTTCGGCCCACAACCTCGGCGGTGCAGGCGGTTTCGCACTCGGCATGCTGCACGCCCTCGCGCTCGGCGCCGACTGGGTGTGGTGTGCCGACGACGACGGTCGACCCGAGGGACCCGAGGTGCTCGCCACGCTGCTGCGCTGCGCGACCGAGGGCGGTTACGACGAACTGTCACCCGTGGTCTGCAACATCGACGACCCCGACACCCTCGCCTTCCCGTTGCGACGCGGTGTCGTGTGGCGGCGCAAACGTTCCGAGTTGTTCGCCGGGCCCGAGGAGACCGAGGAGGTCCTCGACGGGATCGCGTCGTTGATGAACGGTGCGCTGTTCTCCGCGCGCGCCATCGACGCCGTCGGCGTACCCGATCTGCGCCTGTTCGTCCGCGGTGACGAGGTGGAGATGCATCGTCGACTCGTGCGTTCGGGCATGCGGTTCGGCACCTGCCTCATCACGGCCTACCTCCATCCCGACGGCACCGCGGAGTTCCGGCCGATCCTCGGTGGGCGGATGCACACCCAGTACCCCGATGACGCCACCAAACGGTTCTTCACTTACCGCAACCGCGGCTACCTGCTCCACCAGCCGGGCCTGCGGAAACTGATCCCGCAGGAGTACGCGCGGTTCGGGTGGTACTTCCTCGTGCAGCGCCGCGACGTCGCGGGCTTCCGGGAGTGGGTACGCCTGCGCGGCCAGGGCCGGCGTGAACATTTCACGCGACCCTGACCGACGAGCGATGAACCGGAGAGATCAGGCCGCATAGGCGATCTCGGCGTCGACGGCGGTGCCGCCATCGGCGTGACGGGCCTGCACCGCGGCCACGTAGCGCTTCGTGAACACGATCGGGGCGATGAACGCGATCGCGGTCGCGATGCCGCGCACCATGCCCGAGGAGTCCACGAGCAGCACCGAGGCCACGGCCGAGACGGTGAACGCGCCGGCCCAGACCGAGGTGATCACCACGTTGAGGTTCCGGAACATCGGCAGGTCCCAGACCTCCTCGGGTGCCTCGCGCTTGGCGATGCCGAGCGTGAACGGTGCGCCGAGGAGGATGCCGGCCCAGGCGACCACGGCCAGCCAGCCGTCGGCCATCGCGCCGCAGTAGGCGGCGAGCGCTGCGTGCGGTGCCGCGAAGGCGACCGGGGTGAGCGCGGCGAAGAAGGCGAGCGCCCCGATCGCGAGGATCTGGCCGTCCCACGACGTCCCGGCGCGCCGGTCGGCCACCAGTGTCGCGGCGGCGATCACTGCGGCGGCCAGAGCCCCCCACTGCCATCCGACCTGCGAAAAGACGAGGAATCCGATCCAGGGGAGGAAGCCTCTGAGGTAGGACATGATGTTCTCCTTTGCGCCAATGGCAACCGGTGAGTTGCCCATGTACCGACGGTAGGAATTCGCGGTCGCGGAGTCATGGACCCACGGGACCGGTCCGGGTGGAGATCGATCTCCACCCGACGGTCGAGTGCGGCATCCCTGGCACGGTCTGTGCAGGTCGCACCAGGTTTCGTTGTAGATACCGGTATGGTTTCCATACCGTCACCCCCATGAACGCACCTCATCGCACCTTTCGTCGCCGCTCCGCCACGGGAATGCTGACCCTCGCGCTCATCGCACTGCTCACCGTCACCACGGCGGCGTGCACCGACAGCAACGAGGACCGCGCCTCCGCCGCACCGGAATCGGCGGTCGACCGGACGCCCGGGCTAGTGGTGCCCGAGGCCGTCCATCTGGCGTCGGCTCCGACCGAACGCGACCGACGGGTCGTCGCGGTTGCGCAGAAGCTCTACACGTTCTGGAACAGCGGGGACACCACCTTCCTCCGCGCCGCGGTGGCGCCGGCGTTCCGTGACAACACGCTGCCCGCGGGCCGCCCCCAGGGCCCTGCCGGACCCGTCGCGGCGTCGGCGATGTTTCGGAAGGCCATTCCCGATCTCACGTGTCGCCTCGCCGATCTGTACGTCACGGGCGACACCTTCACCGCGCGTCTCGTGTTCGCCGGGCACTTCACCGGCGTGTACGACGGTGTGCGCGGTGCCGGTCAACCCATCGAGTTCGGCGCCATCGACATCCAGCACACCGGTTCTGCCTCGACGATCGTCGAGGACTGGCACCTCGAGGACAACCTGACGTTCCTGCAGCAGGCCGGCCTGGTCCGAGTTGGCGATGACGAGAACTAGAACATGTTCTAATCGAGGTCGTTGGCGAGGAACGACCCGAGGAGACCGATCATGCGATTCACCTATGCCGAGGCCATGACCGATCCCCGTTTCTATCCCGATCTCGCGGTGGCCGCCGAGGAGGCGGGATACGAGGGGTTCACCATCCCCGACTCGCTGGCCTACCCCGAGGAATCGGACTCCACCTACCCCTACACCGAGGACGGGAACCGCGAGTTCCTCGACGGCAAGGCCTTCATCGAGACCTTCATCCAGGCCATGGCGATGGGGGCGGTCACCACGTCCATCCGCTTCAACCCGTTCGTGCTCAAGCTGCCGGTGCGCCCGCCGGTACTGGTGGCCAAGCAGGCGATGTCGGTGGCGTTCATGACGAACAACCGTCTCGCACTGGGCGTCGGCACCAGTCCGTGGCCCGAGGACTACGACATCATGGGCGTCGACTACGCGCGGCGCGGCAAGCGGATGAACGAGTGCATGGACATCATCCGCGGCCTGTCGACCGGGGAGTACTTCGAGTTCCACGGAGAGTTCTACGATTTCCCGCGCATCAAGATGACCCCCGCACCCACGCAACCGATCCCGCTGCTGGTGGGCGGCCACGCCGATCTCGCGTTGAAGCGTGCGGTGATCCGCGGCGACGGCTGGATGCACGGCGGCGGTCAACCCGAGGAACTCGACACACTGCTGGCGAAGCTCCACGACATCCGCAAGGGTGAGGGAAAGCTGAACGACCCCTTCGAGATCCACGTGATCTCGCTCGACGCCTACACCCCCGACGGGTGCAAGCGACTCGAGGACAAGGGCATCACCGACGTCATCGTCGGCTTCCGCATCCCGTACATCACCGGCCCCGACACCGAGCCGCTGCAGAACAAGATCGACAACCTGCGGATGTTCGCCGACAACGTGATCAGCAAGGTCAACGGCTGACCGACGCTACGAACCGACCTTCGGGGTCGCGCGGTCGATGATGGCCGCGGTGTCGACACCCACGGGCAGGGTCCCGAATACACTGCCCCAGTCACCACCGAGTCGGCTGCTGCAGAACGCATCCGACACCGACGGGTGGCCGTGACGGATCAGCAGTGACCCCTGCAGCGCGAGCGCCATGTCGCCGACCACGCGGCGCGCGCGGTGCTGCATGGTGTCGAAGTCACCGAACTCGGCCTTCAGTCGCGTGACCGCGGCGTCATAGCTGTCGTCGGATCCGGTCGCGGTGTCGAGCTCGTCGAAGAAGACCTCGAGGGTCTCGGGCTGCTTCACCATCGCACGCAAGGTGTCGAGAGCGGCGACGTTGCCCGAGCCCTCCCACACCGAGACCAGCGGGGCCTCGCGGTAGATCCGCGGCATCCGCGATTCCTCGACGTATCCGTTGCCGCCCAGGCACTCCAGCGCCTCGGCCGCGTGGATCGGGTTGCGCTTGCACACGAAGTACTTGGTGACCGCCAGCGAGATGCGCCGTAGCGAGGTGGCGCGCTCGTCACCCGACGTGGCGCGGTCGGTGAGCGCGGCCAACCACATCGCGACCGTCGTGGACGCCTCGGCCTCCACGGCGAGGTCGGCGAGGACGTTGCGCATCAGCGGCTGATCGACGAGGGCGGCGCCGAATGCGCTGCGGTGCACGGCGTGGTGGGTCGCCTGATGCGTGCCGGCGCGCATGCCGGTCGACGCCCCGATGATGCAGTCGAGTCGGGTCATGTTCACCATCTCGACGATGGTCGGGACGCCACGTCCCTCCTCGCCGACGAGCCATGCGGTCGCCTCGTCGTACTCGATCTCGCTGCTCGCGTTGGAGTGGTTGCCCAGCTTGTCCTTCAGGCGCTGCAGGAACATCCGGTTGCGGGTGCCGTCGGGCAGTACGCGCGGCAGGAAGAAACACGACAGGCCGCCGGGGGCCTGCGCCAGTACGAGGAACACATCCGACATCGGCGCGGAGGTGAACCACTTGTGACCGGTGAGCAGGTAACTGCCGTCGGCCTGCGGGACCGCGCGCGTGGTCCCCGACCGGACGTCGGAGCCGCCCTGCTTCTCGGTCATCGACATGCCGGCGATCAGTCCCGGCTTGGTCAGCGGCGCAGCGGTTCTCGGGTCGTAGACCGTGGCCGCCAGCAGCGGTTCGTACTGCGCGGCGAGTTCCGCGTTGTGCCGGAGTGCCGGCACCATCGCGTAGGTCATCGAGATGGGGCACTGATGGCCGGCGTCGGTCTGGCCCCAGACGTTGAGCTTCGCGGCACGGTGCAGATGGGCGTGCGGATCGGGGTCGGCCCACGGCGCGGCGTGCAGACCCATCTCGACCGCGGTCGTCATGAGGTGGTGGTAGGCGGGGTCGTAGCGCACCTCGTCGACACGGTGGCCGTAGCGATCGTGGGTGTGCAGCACCGGGGGGTGGTCCTCGGCGAGGTCACCCCACTCGATGGCCTCGGCGCTGCCCGCGCGACGACCGACCTCGTGGATGGTCTCCAACGCCGAGTCGGCACCCTCGCGGCTGAGCGCCTCGAGGATCGGCGGGTACTCAGCCGCGTCGTAGTCCACCAGCGGCGGAACCTGATTGGTGACCTCGTGTGTGCTGTGCATCGGTGCTCCCCAGTGCTCGAAGGGTGAAGGTGGTGATGTCGGTGGTGAGGGTGGTCGGATCGGGTGTCTCGTGGTCGCGACTGCTGCGGGCCAGTGGGGTCACCAGCGCTTCACCGATCGCCCCGACGATGCAGGCCGCGGTGAACTCGCTGTTCTGGTGCGGGATCTCGCCCGCGTCGGCGGCGGCGTCGATCGCCACCGACAGGGTGTCGCGGAACGACGCGCGGAACGCCAGGCGCTCGGTGTCGATGGTCTGGTCGACCGGCTCGACGAGGAGGGCGTGGGCGAGGGTCGGCGTGCGCAACGCACGGTCGGCGAAGGCGCACACCGAGGCCACGACGGCATCGACCGCGCGGCCGTCGGTGGCGCGGGCCATCTCGCCGATCTCGACCATCGCCTGTACCTCGCGGCCGCACACGATGCGGAAGACCTCGGCGAACAGTTCGCTCTTGGACTCGAAGTGGCGGTACACCGTGCCGGTGCCGACACCGGCGGCCGCGGCGACCGACGCCACCGAGCACCCCGCGTACCCGTTCTCGGCCACCTGCGCGATCGCCGCGTCGATCAGCCGCGCCCGGAGTTCATCCAGACGCCGCTGCACGGCGGGGGTGCGTCGGTAGGCCACACGAAGGAGTGAACACCGATTCCGTTCTTGAGTCAACGGGTACGGCGCAACCCGCCGCGACGACGGGCTGATCCGGTTCGGACACCGTCGGTCAGGACCCGCCCGGCAGGGTGTCGACCCCCGGCACCGCCGGCATGGCCTCGCGCTGGACGCCGGCGGCCTGCACATAGGACAGGTGACCCCCGAGCGCGCCGGAGATCCCGGTGACCGCGAGGCCCGCCAGGGTCAGCGCCACCGCCTGGCCTCGTCGGCCCGCGCGCCGCGCCGCCATCGACGCGACCAGTGCGGTCATCGCGACGCTGTTGCTGCCCGCGTGCACCAGCGCGACCCGGCGCTGCGGGACGTCGAGGGTCGTGTACTCCGCGAGCCCCGCGACGGCCGCGGGCACCGCGGCGGCGAGCCCGAGGGCGATGAGCGTCTGGGCCGCCTCGGGCTGATCGGTCAGATCGAGGACCGGCGCCGCGGTCCACGCGCCGATCGGCACGGTGACCAGCACCGGGTGGATCGGGTGCCCCAGCCACGATCCGCGCAGCACGTTGCCCGGTCCGCCGCTCAACGCCGGCCCCAGCACGCGGGCGGTCATCGCGGCGACGCCGTCGAGGGCAGACACCTTCTCGACGGCCTCGAGGGCGCGTCGGATCGGTGAGCGGGTCTCGCTGAACGCGTTGTCGTGGGACATGCCCACCGACGTACCCGGGGTCGTCCTGGATCAAACCCAGATGACCCCGTCGGGGTCGCGGGGCGTGTCACCGCATCAGGTGAACGACGCCCGGAACGAGGCGAAGCCCTGCAGGCAGTTGTTGGTCAGCGGCTGCGGATCGGACACCTCGATGGCGGTGACGCGCGTGATCATGACCTCGAGCAGTGTCTGCATCTCGAGCTTCGACAGCTGCATGCCGACGCAGGTGTGCATCCCGTGACCCCACCCGAGATTGCTCCCCCTGCGGTGCAGCGAGAACGTCTCGGGTCGGTCGAAATGCCGCTCGTCGCCGTTGGCCGCGGCGTAGAGCAGGACGACGCGCTCACCGGCGGGGAGACGGACCCCACCGATCTCGGTGTCGTGGGCCACCGTCCGGGTGAAGCCGCGGATCGGTGAGGCCATACGCACGGCCTCCACCACCGCGGTCGGGATCAGCTCCGGTTCGGCGCGCAGCTGGGCGTAGAGCTGCGGGTCGCGGCCGAGGCTCCACAGCAGCTGTCCGGTCGCGAGGATGGTGGTGTCGAGGCTCGGGGCGACGAAGTCGATGACCATGGTGCGCGCCTCGGACCGGGTGAGCTCCCCGCGATCGGCCGCGTCGAAGACCGTTGCCGCCCAGCCGTCGGGTGTGACCTGGGAGCGACGCAGCCGCATCGAGTAGAGGTACAGCCCGAGTGCCGTGGCTGTGGCGTCGAGCGTCCGCCGGTTCAGCGGTCCGAGGATGTCGAAGGTGCTCGCACCCCACGTGAGGAGCTGATCGTGGTCGACCCGCACGCCGACGAGGTCGGCCACGGCAGAGATCGGCAGTCGCGACGCGAAATCGGCGATGCCGTCGAAGGACTCCCGATGCAGCAGTCGGGTCACGGTGGCCTCGGCCTCGTCGCGCAGCACCGGCAATGACGGCCGTATCGCGCGGGACATCAACGACTGCATGAGGACTCGACGTCGGGTCGAGTGGGTCTCGTCGTCGCTGGAGAGCACCGTCTTGCGGCCCAGGAGGTTGGCGACCGGGTTGGCGGCGACGCCGCGTCCGCTGCGGAAGGTCGTGTCGTCGCGCAGAGCGCTGCGCACGTCGTCGAATCGACCCATCGCCCACACCCGGTGGCGCGGCAACCAGACCACCGGACCGGCGTCGCGGATACGTCGGTACACCGGGTGCGGGTCGACCAGCGCCGACCGGGCGTACAAGTCCACATCGACCGACGGTGCGGCGCGACGCGCGGTGCGCCTCGACACCGTCGCCGTCCCGGCGGTCACGTGAACGCCTCGGTGGGCCGCGTTGCCGGGGAACGCATCTCGTGCAGCATGACGAGGAGGTCGTCGATGCCGTCGGGGTCGGTGGCGGTCGCGGCGACCACGCGGTCGGGACGCACCAGCACCGCGGTCGCGTGATGTCGACGCAGCCATCGCGCCGGTGACGCGACACCCGCAGGTTGGGTGGCGAGGCGATCGGCGTCGACGTGCACCGCCCCGGAGTCCGCGACGCGATCGGCGAGGGTCGCCGGGACGTGGCCGCGCGTTACCAGCGCCCACCGTGGCCCGATCAGCTCGTCGAGCCGCGCGGCGTCGGAGGCGAATCCGACGGTCGGCTGCGGCAGTGCCGAGCCGTTCACCCGGCGCCGCAGCACCCGCCGCAGCAACGGCGTCGGCATGACGAGCGGTCCCGGCCGCAGCGGCGGCATGCCCACGGTCGGCATCACCGCGGCGAATCCCGGGATCCGACACACGGCGGCCATCCCGAGGCGGCGCACCCCGGCGAAGCGATCCTGCCCACCGGTCAACGCCATCCCCACCGCCAACGCCATCCGGATCACCGCGATCGCGTGGGGACGCCGCTCCACCTCGTAGGTGTCGAGCAGGTCGCCGCGCGCAGTCCCGTCGAGCACGTCGGCGAGCTTCCACGTCAGGTTCGCCACGTCGCGCAGTCCCGAGCCGAGCCCCTGACCGACGAACGGCGGGGTCTGGTGCGCGGCGTCGCCGGCGAGGAAGATGCCGCCGGAGCGCCAGCGGTCGGCGACCCGCGCACCGAAGGTGTAGAACGCCCGGCGAAGGATCTCCGACTCGTCGATCTCGGCGGCGGACATCCACGGCGACAACAGCTCCCGCAGACCGTCGACCGACACCAGGGCGTCGAGGTCGTCGGTGTCGTGGACCCGGAACTCCCAGCGATAACGGCTACCCGTGACCGGCATGAAGGTGGCGGCCCGGGCCGGGTCGCAGATCTGGTGCACCCCGTCCCAGACGTCGAGCGGGCGTGGGGTGTTCACGTCGATCACGAGCCACTTCTCGGCGAATCGCAGATCGGTCGAGGTGATCCCGAGCGCGGTGCGCACGAGGCTGTTCGCGCCGTCGCAGGCGATGACGGCCGCACCGGCCACGGACATCGCGACCCCGTCGGCGTCGGTGTAGTGGACCGCCGGTGTCGGACCCTCGACCACGTCGACCACCTCGCAGCCGCGACGCAGGTCGACGAGCGGCTCACGCTCGGCCGCCTCGTGCAGGATCTGCTCGAGGTCGGGTTGGTCGAACATGCTGTCCGGCGGGAAGCCCTGGGGGCCGTCGGCGGTGTCACGCCCGAACTCGGCCATCACGCGACGTCGTCGGTCGACGAGTCGCATCCCGGGCATCGGTCTGCTCACGGCACGGAACGACTCGTCGACCCCCGCGGCCTGCAGGATCCGGAACACGTCGTCGTCGAGGTGCACGGCCCGCGGCAACGCGTAGGGCTCCGGGTGCCGTTCCAGGACGACCGTCGCGACACCGCGTCGGGCGAGCAGCAGGGCCGCGGTCACCCCGACCGGGCCGGCACCGACGACGACCACCGTCGTCGGCACTCGCAGGCCCGTCATGCGTACCGCACCGTGCACCGTTGCCTGCCCAGGTCGATCGACCCGTCGTCGGTCGCGATGCGCACCTCGACGACGTCGCCGTCGCGCAGGTACTTCGGGTTCGACGCCTGCCGGGCGAAGAACTGCTTCCACTTCACGTGCGGCGGGATCAACGCCCCGATCATCTCGATGGGCTTGGGCGGCGCCGACAGGGCGGTGCCGCCGGGCGTCCCGGTGAGCAGGACGTCACCGGGGGCGAGTCGCTGGAAACCGGCGAGCACGTTGAGCGCGCTGACCGGGTCGACGATCATGTCGCCGCCGACGTGGCCGTCCTGCCTGCGCTCGCCGTTGACCCAGAGCTGCAGCCGCAACTGGTCGAAGCGACGCCACTCCTCGTGGTCGAGCAGCACCAGCCGCGGACCGATGGGGGTGAACGTGGGGTACGACTTCGCCTCGTAGAACTGGGTCTTGGGCAGCTGGACGTCGCGGGCGCTGACGTCGTTGGTGATCACGACACCGGCGATGACATCACCGAGGTCGTCCGCGGTCACCGTCGCGCCGACCGTCAACTCGCCTCCGGCGACGAGTCCGATCTCGACCTCGTAGTCGAGAAGGCGGACGTGTGTGGGCTTCACGATGTCGTCGAAGGGGCCGACGACCGATCCCGACGCCTTCCGGAAGAACGTGGCCTGCACCCGACCCGGGTCGATGTTGGAGTCGCGGGCGTGACTGGCGTAGTTGACCATCTGCGCCACCACCCGACACGGCGTGGTGATCGGCGAGATCAGCTCGAGGTCGCCGATCGCGGTGCCCTGCGTCCCTTCGGCCGCGGCGGCCTCGGCGACGGCGGCCGTGTCGGCGAGGAGGTCACCGGTGGTGACCGCGTCGGTGTCGATCGCGACGGCGGTGTCGTCGGCACGCAGCAGCCACCAGCGGTCGGCGGTTCGAAGGATGGTCGTCGTCATGAGCGGGCTACTTTCAGGAGGCCGATGAGGCGATGGATGTCGAACTCGTTGGTGTCGCGCAGGCCGGCGAGGATCCCGCGGACCACGTCGGGGTCGGGGTTGGCGCCGAGGAAGTCGCGGGTGACCGGCGGGCCCCACTGCGACAGGCCGCTGGCGGTCATGGCCGCCCAGCCCGCGGTGACGCTGTTGTCGAAGACGTCGCCGTCGGCGTAGTGCTCGACCATGAACTTGTCGGGGTCGCGCCAGTAGTCGAAGATCTGGCTGCCCTGGATGTGACGTCCCATCCCCCACGCGTGGTGGTACCCGCGGTCGGCGAGGTACGCACCGCCCGCGGCGACGGCGTCGAGATCGGCGACCTGATAGGCGCTGTGCACGTAGCGCGCTCGCGGTCCGAGCGTCATGGCCAGGGTGTGGTGATCGGCGGCGTCGGCGCCCCGATCGCAGCGCATGAACGCCATCGTCGGTCCGCGGTCACGCTGGCCGGGGAAGAACTGGAAGTCGCTCACGATGAACCCGAGCATCGACTGGTACCAGTGCAGTGCCTCACGGAAGCGGGGCGACTCGATCACCACATGCCCGAGGCGCTGCACCCGCGCCGGGGCCCGCGGCGGACGCTGGATCGCGTTGAACCGCGCCACCTTCCCGCCCGCGTTGATGGTGAGCGGTTCCTGATCCGGCAGTGACGGCAGGTCGACCATGTCGGCCACCACGCGCAGCGGTTGCCCGGACGGGTCGACGAGATCGACCACGTTGCCGCCGAGGTCGCCGAGCGGGTGCACGCGTGTCCCCGTCGCCTCGGCGAGGGTCGTCAGGTCGGCGGTGCTCTCGGCGCGATAGGCCGGACCGACGAAGCGGGATCGCCGTCCGCGGCGGATCAGCACGCACGGCGCGCCCGCCCACGTCCCCCGTAACTCGAGACGATCGGCCGTGCGGTTCGCCACCGCGAACCCGAAGTCGCGGGCGAATCGCTCCGCATCGGCGAGGTTCTGCTTCTCGAACTCCAACCAGGCGATGTCGGCGACCTTGATGACCGGTGACCGGTGACGGTCGTCGGGGTCACCGGGTCGAGCGCCGAACTCACTGTGCAGTTCGGCGTGCGCCGATGCCGCAGGGACGGTTCCTGTCAGCTGTGTCATGATCGTCTCCCATTCAACTGATGAAATCCTCACTTTTGATGGACAGCTCAGTCAAGTGCCTTCACACTTGGAATCATCGTCAGAAGTGAGGTGAGATCACCGGTGGACGCCACCCCCGACACCCCGGCCAACCGACTCGATCGGCGCAAGGCCCGCACGCGGGCGGCCTTGATCGACGCGGCCTGCCGGATCCTCGAGAGCCCCCGCGGGACCGACGCGAGCATCTCCGAGATCACCGAACTCGCCGACGTCGGACTCGGATCGTTCTACAACCACTTCGCCGGCAAGGCCGAGCTGTTCGACGCCGCCATCGCCACCACCCTCGACACCTACGGGCGGCTGTTCGATAGCGCCACCGAGGGCCTGACCGATCCCGCCGAGGTCTTCGCCGCGGGTGTCCGCATGACGTTGCGGCTCAATCGGTCCCACGCGCAGGTAGCGAGGACGATGGCGGGGGTCGGGATGAGCTACCTCGATCGCGACGACGGGCTCGCGCCCCGCGCCCTGCGTGATCTCGACGCCGCACGCGCCTGCGGACGATTCGACATCGACGACCTGTCCGCGGCGCTCGCGTGTACCGCCGGCTCCCTCCTGGGGTGCCTGCATCTGGTCACCCGCGATCCCGATCTCGACACCGACCGCATCGCCGACGAGCTCGCCGCGAACCTGCTGCGGATGTTCGGGCTGTCGAAGGCCGACGCCCAGGAGGTCGCGCACCGACCGCTGCGGACACCGACGCCCGAGCGGTCGTGAGAGGAGCGTCGCGCCGGGTCAGCCGTCGCCGCGCAGCGTGCGCTGGTAGCGCTGCATGCCCGAGATCCAGCGGTCGTAGTCCGACCCCTTGCGCTGGTACATCGTCAACACCTCGGGGTGCGGCAGGATCAGGAAACGCTCGTCGCGCAGGGCCTCGATGACCACCGCGGCGACGTCGTCGGGTTCCAGCACGGCGCCGGCACCGGTCACCGCGCTCGCGGCGACCGATCCACCCTCCCGATCGCCGGAGAAACCGGAGTTGAGCAACTCGGTGTTGACCCCCATCGGGCACAGGCAGCTCACCCCGACACCGGAGTCGCCGTAGGTGACGCGCAACCACTCGGCGAACCCGACCGCGGCGTGCTTGCTCACCGAGTAGGTCACCGACCCGATCTGCGTGAGCAGTCCCGCCGCCGATGCGGTCGACAGGAAGTACCCGCGTCCGCGTTCGACCCAACCGGGCACGAGGGCGCGTGCGGCGCGCACGTGTGCGAGGACGTTGACGTCGAGGGCGGTCTGCCAGGCGGCGTCGTCGGAGTCGAGTCCGAGGCCCGCGGTGGTGCCCGCGTTCGCGACGTAGAGGTCGACGGGTCCGAACTCGCGCTCGGCGGTGGCGACGAGTTCGGCGATCACGGCGTCGTCGGAGACGTCACCGGCGACCGACGCGGCGCGGTTCTGACCGGTGTCGGTGTTGATCTGCTCCGCCACGGCGGCGACCCGCTCTGCGTTCAGGTCGGCGACGACGACCGATCCGCCCTGGTCCACGATGGCCCGGGCGATCGCGGCGCCGATACCGGCGCCCCCTCCGGTGACGACTGCGACAGCGCCTGCGAGTTCCATCAGGCGATGCTAGCCATCACCGGATCTTGAAGATGACGGCGCGCTGCACCGCGAAGTTGATGACCGTCGCCGTGCCCTGGGCGACGACGTACGCCATGAGGCTGTAGATGAAGGTGTCCTCCCACGCGTGAGACAAGGCCGTGTAGATGCCGACCTGCACACCGAAGGTGACGAGGTAGAGCAGGGCGACGGCGACGAAGCGGGCGCGACTCGGCTCGGCGCGAAAGGTCCAGCGACGGTTGATGAGGTACGCGGTGGTCGTACCGCACAAGAAGCCGAAAGCCTTGGAAAGCCACGGCGGCAGACCGAAAACGAACTGCAACAAATAGGTGATCCCGTAGTCGAGGACCCCCGACCCGGCACCGGTGACGACGAACCGCACGAGCTGCGTCGTCAGCGGGACGTCGGTCGAGGCCTCCTGGTCGTCGAGCGGCAGCTCGATCGGCATCGGGGCGTGCGGGGTGCGGAACTCCTCGTGCGAGGGGTGCTCTCCGTGGGCGAGCTGGTCATCGGACACGCCGATCAGACTAAACCTCGTCGGTTCTCCGCCTCCGCGTCGATTCGCCGTCCGCGCCCGACCGACGAACTAGGGTCGGCGTCGTGAAGATCAGAGCCGCCGTCGTCGGCAGTGTCGTCGCCCTGTCCTCCGTCGCCGCGCTGCTCGTCGGCGCCTCGCCCGCGCTCGCCGACGAGCTGCCGCCGACCGGCGCGCCGAACTGGTCGGGGCTCGACGTGCGGGACTACACCGGCCCCGTCCCGACGCGCCCCGGCACGCTGATCGACCGGGTGCCGCTCGCACCCTCGCTTTCGATCCCCGGCGCCGGCACGGCGTCACGGATCCTCTACTCCACGATCGACCAGCACGACCGCGCCGCGGTGAGCACCGGCGCGGTGTTCCTCCCGAAGGGCACCGCGCCGCGCGGCGGGTGGCCGGTGTTGGCGTGGGCGCACGGCACCGTGGGCATCGGCGACGACTGCACCCCCTCGGCGCAGCCACGCGCACAACGCGACAGCGACTACCTGTCGCACTGGTTGAACCGCGGGTACGCGATCGTCGCCACCGACTACGCCGGACTCGGCACGCCGGGTCTGATGAGCTACCTCAACGGTGTCGCCGAGGCGCACTCGATCGTCGACTCCGTGAAAGCCCTCGAGCAGGCCGATCTCCCGACAGCCCCACGGTGGGCGATCATCGGGCAGTCGCAGGGAGCGGGTGCGGCGATGAACGCAGCGCGTCTGGCGACGTCGTTCACCCGCGGCACCGATCTCGACTACCGCGGCGTGGTGGCGACCGGCACCCCCGCGAACATCGAGTCGCTCATCCAGTTCGGCGGCCCCACCTTCCCGCCGTTCCCGCTGCCGACCGGGTTGACCACCTACACCACCTACATCCTCGCGGCGATCCGTGAGGCGCGCCCCGACCTGCGCATCGACTCGTTGCTCACCCCGCGGGGCCGCGCGGCGGCCGACCGCGCCGAGGTCAGCTGCTATCCGGAACTGCGGAAACAGTTGACCGGGGCCGACATCCGCACGTTCTTCCGCCGTCCGATCTCCTCGGTCCCCGACGCCTACGGTGTGCTGCACCGGTTCATCGGGACGCCCGACAGCGGGTACGACCGACCGATCTTCCTGGGCCAGGGGCTCACCGACACCGACGTCCCCGCGCCGTCGGCGCTGTCGTTGGCGGCGCAACTCACCGCGAACCGTCAGCCCGTCGAACTGCACGTCTACCCGACCGACCACTCCGGCACGGTCTACGCATCGGTGAAGGACTCGACGCCCTTCCTGGCCCGGATCCTGCGATGAGGCGCCTGCCCGTCATCGCGACGCTGGTGGCGGCGGTGGCAGCCCTGAGCGTGTCCACCGCGGCCGCGGTGCCGCCGCCGGGCACTCCCCTCACCCCCGAACCGGCGCCGATCTGGTCGGGCCTCGACGTGCGGGACTACTCCGGTCCGATCCCCGACCGCGACGGCGCGGTGATCGCCGAACGCCCCCTCGACCGACGGGTGACGTTGAGCGGTGCCGCGCAGGCCTATCGGGTGCTCTACTCCACCACCGACGCGCGCGGCCGACGAGCGGTCAGCACCGGCGCGGTGTTCGTCCCCCGCGGGCAGGCACCGGCGGGCGGGTGGCCCGTGATGGCCTGGGCGCACGGCACCGTCGGCATGGGCGACGACTGCGCACCCTCGGCACAGGTGCGCTCGGAATCCGACGCGACCTACCTGAACCACTGGCTCGCACGGGGTTACGTGATCACCGCGACCGACTACACCGGGATGGGGACCCCGGGACTGCTCGGCTACCTCAACGGCGTCGAGTCGGCCCACTCGGTCGCCGACTCGGTGCGCGCGGTCCACCAGCTGCCGATCCCCCTGTCTCGCAAGTGGGTTGCGGTGGGTCACTCCGAAGGCGCCGGCGCGGCACTGAACACCGCTCGGCGCGCCGACGAGTTCACCGCGGGCGCCGGCCTGGACTATCGCGGAGTCGTGGCGACCGGCGCACCGGCCAACATCGAATCGGCCCTCGTCCTCGGCGGCCCCCGGTTCCCTCCGGTGACGCTGCCGCGATCTCTGAACGGCTACGTGCTCTACATCCTGGCCGGGTTCCGCGACGCCCGACCCGACCTGCGCATCGACAGCCTGCTCACCCCGCTGGGACGTCGGCTCGCCGACATCGCCGGGATCACCTGCGGCATACAGCTTCGCCCGTACGCACGCGATCTCGACCTGCGCACGCTGTTCACGCGGCCGCTGTCGTCGATCCCGAACATCTACGGCGCGCTGCGGACGTACCTCGGCACCCCCGACAGCGGCTATCGCGAACCGATCTTCCTCGCCCAGGGACTGCTCGACGTCAACGTCCCGGCGCCGTCGGCGTTGTCGTTGGCCGCGCAGCTGACCGCGAACCGCCAGCCGCTCGAACTGCGGGTGTACCCGGGCGCCGATCACCCCGGCGTCCTCGTCGCCGCGCGCCCCGACGCCGACCGGTTCCTCGATCGCGTCATCGGGCGCTGAGGGTGTCGGGCACGGTGCCGACTCCCTCGGGGCGAATCACTCGGCGCGACTCCCGTGGGGCCGGCTCCCGTAGGTTGGGTTTCATCCGACCGCGAGGGAGTTCGATCCGATGAACCGTGAGACCGTCCGCTACGAGGTCACCGACGGTGTTCTCGTCCTCACCCTGACCCGACCCGAGAACCTCAACGCGTTCACGGTGCAGATGGCCGACGATCTCGAGGCCGCGTTCGACGAGGCGTCGGCCGATCCCGAGGTGGCCGCGATCGTGGTGACGGGCGAGGGCAAGGCCTTCTGCGCCGGGATGGACCTGAGCAGCGAGGGCAACGTCTTCGGGCTCGACGAGGATCTGCAGCCGACGCTCGCCGATCTGTACGACCGTTTCGAGGACCCCGCCATCGTCAGCGGCGTGCGCGACACCGGTGGTCGCGTGTCCCTCGCCATCTACCGCTGCCCGAAGCCGGTCATCGGCGCGATCAACGGTGCAGCCGTCGGCATCGGTGCCACGATGACGCTCCCCATGGATTTCCGACTGGCGTCGGAGAAAGCTCGCATCGGGTTCGTCTTCGGACGGCTCGGCATCGTGCTGGAGGCGTGTTCGAGCTGGTTCCTGCCGCGCGTGGTGGGGATGCAGAACGCCCTCGAACTGATCTACACCGCCGACATCGTCGACGCCGAGCGCGCGAAGGAACTGGGACTCGTGCGATCGGTACATCCGCCCGAGGAACTCCTCGACGCGGCGATCGCGTTGGCGCACAAGTTCGTCGACGGACGATCACCGGTCGCCACGGCCCTCATGCGCCACATGCTCTACCGCAACAGTGCGTTCGCGTCCCCGGTCGACGCCCACCGGGTGGACTCGCTGGCGATGTATTACACGTCCATCGCCGACGGCAAGGAAGGCGTCGCGGCGTTCCTGGAGAAGCGGCCGGCGCAGTTCACCTCGACGCTGCCCGCCGACCTCCCCGACTTCCTCGCCGAGACCGACTCCATCCGGTAGCGGCCCACCCCACGTCTGCTGACAACGTCCCCCTGACGGGTCGCCGACGGCAATATGCCCTCGGACGCCGCTCAGGGGGACGTTGTCGGCAGCGCGTCGTCAGTTGCGACGCAGCCCCAGCACCGACAGCAGCTGTGGGCGGCGCAGGATCATCGCGATCCACAGCGCCACACCGAAGTACACGGCGAACAGTGTCGTGCTCACCAGGGGCGCGTCGTCGTTCCAGTTCGCGGTGACCGCGCCGCCGAGGTAGGCGGTGATCCCGATCGCCCCGAGCACCGCGGTCCGCGGGACGGCCCACACCACGAGGCACAGGGCGAGCACGATGCCCATCACCGTCGCCTGGGTGGTGGTGAAGCCGAGCTTCTCGGTGCCCTCGACGACGGAGTCGGGCTGGACGAGCTTGCCGATCACGTCGAACAGGAGAAATGCCCCGAGCAGTGCGCTGAGCACCACCCCGACGGTGTGGGTGCGCGATCGGCGGGCCGCGGTGGTCGGGGCGGTGGCGGTGCTGGTGGTGGTGGTCATGAGAAGTCCTGTCGTGGTCGTGGTGGTGTCGGTGGTGTTGACCCTCGTCGCCGCGTGAACTCATCGGTTGTCGCCGGAACCGGTCCCCACCTGCACGTCGGCTTGTACCGTCGGTCCGGTGAGAGAGTCCCTGGAGTTCACCGACTCCCAACGCCACACGCTTCCCGTGTACCGGTGGGCGCCCGACGACGACCCCCGCGCGATCGTGATGATCGTCCACGGCATGGGCGAACACGTGCTCCGTTACGGCCATCTCGCCGCTGCCCTCACCGACGCCGGCGTCGCCGTCTACGGGTACGACCAGCGTGGCCACGGCGCCGGCATCGGTGACGGCGTGCCCGGCGAGATCGGTGAGTCGGGATGGGCCGCGCTCGTCGCCGACATCGCCGAGATGGCCCGGTGGATCCGGCAGCGCGAGCCCGGGCTGCCGATCGGCGTGTTCGCGCACAGCATGGGGTCGTTCGCGACCCAGCAGGTGCTCCCCGACCACAGCGACGCGTTCGATGCCGTCGCCCTTTCGGGCACAGCCGCTCTCGATGTCCTCGAACCCGCTCTCGACCTCGACACCCCCCTCGACCTGGCCGCCTTCAACGCACCCTTCGAGCCGAGAACCGGGTTCGAGTGGCTCAGCCGCGACGAGGCCGCGGTCGACGCCTACGTCGCGGATCCGTTGTGCGGCTTCGGACTCGACGGCGACGCGAGCCGCGCGATGTTCGTCGGGGCACGTCCGCTCACCGACCCCTCGGTGCTCGCCCGGATACGGACCGACCTGCCGCTGTACATCGCGGTCGGCGATCAGGACCCGGTCAACGGCGCACTGGCGTTGTTCACCCCGCTCGTCGACCGACTCGCTGCCGCGGGCGTGGCGGACGTGACCACCCACGTGTACCCCGGCGCCCGCCACGAGATCGTGAACGAGACCAACCGAGCCGAGGTCATCGGTGACCTCGTCGAGTGGTTGCGCGACAGGCTGATCCCGGAGGCGGACGCCTCGGCACACTGATCGCGGATCGGCGTCACCGGCCGGTCGGCTATACCTATGCTGAGCCGATGGACACCATCAACGGCATCCCGGCCCATCCGCTGTTCGTACATCTCACCGTGGTCGCGATCCCGCTGGCGGCGGTTCTCGGCATCCTCGCGGTGGTGTGGCCGGCGGCCCGACGCAAGATCGGCATCATCGCGCCGATCGTCGGTCTCGTCGCGGTGATCATGACGCCGCTGACCACGAGTGCCGGTGAGTCACTGGAGAAGAAGGTCGGCCCGAACGAGTACCTCGCCGATCACACCGAACTCGGCGACACGATGATCATCGTCGTCGCACCGCTGTTCGTGTTCATCGTCGTGTTCTGGGCCCTCACCAGCGACTGGGTCATGGGCAAGGTGGCGTCGCGGGTGTCGGTACCCGCTCGCGCGGTGACGATCTCTTCGATCGTCGCGGCGGTGATCGTCGTCGGCTTCGCCGTCGCCGCGATCGTGATGGTGTACCTCGTGGGCGAGAGCGGTGCCCGGTCGGTCTGGCTGGGGTAGCCCGGACGGTCCGCTCAGAGTCCGCGGGATTCCCGGCGGCGACGTTCGATCTCGGCGACCTGTCGCTGGTGCTCGGCCCGCTCACGGCACTGCTGCAGGAAGGCGGCGTCGGCCTCGGGATCAGCCGGCACGAAGCGACCTTTCCGGTCGTACTCGGGGAACGCGCTCACCACGGGATCGGTCCGTGTGCGACGGGGACGACGTCTCCGTCGCCGGCCGACGAGCAACCAGGCGAGCAGTCCGATGACGGGGAACGCCACCACGATCAGCAGCCACGCCCACTGCGGGAGCCCGCGGATGTAGACGGTGTCGCGACCGAGCACGTCGATCGCCCCGACCACCGCCAGCACGATGAGCAGCCCCGAGAGCAGCGCGGAGTACGGCAGGGCCGAGGTCCCGATCATCTCGACGTACGGCATGACACCTCCTCGAACCGGTCAGACGACGATCACTATCGCACAGGTGAACGGTCGGCGCGGAGGTCAGTGCCGACCCATGGCCCGCAGGGCGTCGGGGGTGAGCGAGGCGACGTCGGTGTGCCCGGAGAGTCCCAGCGTCAGGTCGAGTTCGGCGATGATGTTCGCGACGGCGTCGCGGGCGCCGTCGCGACCGTTGATCGCCAGGCCGTACATGTGAGGCCGCCCGATGCAGACGGCGTCGGCGCCGAGCGCGAGTGCCTTGAACGCGTCGGCGCCGGTGTAGACGCCGGAGTCGATGAGGACCTTCGCCCGCCCGTCCACGGCGGCCACCACGTCGGGCAGCGCGTGCAGGGAACTGATGGAGCCGTCGACCTGACGGCCACCATGATTCGAGACGATGATGCCGTCGATCCCCATCTCCACCGCCGTGCGGGCGTCGTCGGGATGCAGGATGCCCTTCAACACCACCGGCAGCGACGTCCGCTTCTGCAACCCCGCGATGTCCTCCCAGGTGAGCGACGGCCGCGAGTAGATGTCGAGGAAGGTCTGCACCGACTGCTTCGGCACCGGCGACGTCAGGTTCTTCAGGAAGGGTCCGGGCAGGTGGCGGGCCATCGAGAACAGGGCCGACACCGCCGCACGGGTGATCTCGACCTTGGGTCCGGCGTCGCCCGAAGGATTCGCGATGCGCTCGGCGACGATGTCGCGGAACCGCGGGTCGGAGGTGTACTGCGCGATGCCCTCGGCGCGCGCGAACGGCAACGACCCGATGTTCAGATCCTGCGGCCGCCACCCCAGCATCGTGGTGTCGAGCGTGACCACGATGGCCTCGGCACCCATCGCCTCGGCGCGACGCACGAGGGACTCGACGAGCGCGTCGTCGGTCGACCAGTAGAGCTGGAACCAGCGGGGGGCGCCCGGCGTGATCGCCTCCATCGCGGTCGCGGTGTCCTCCATCGGCGAGCAGCCCTGGTTCGAGAAGATGTACGGGACACCGAGTTCTGCTGCGGCCGAGCCGATGTGGATGTCGGAATCGGAGTGGGCGAGTTCGCCGGCGCCCACCGGCGAGAACAGCACCGGGGCGGGCAGGGTGGTGCCGAACAGGTCGATCGACAGGTCGCGCCGCGAGACGTCGCGCAGGACGCGGGGCACGATCGCCCAGTCGTCGAACGCGGCACGGTTGGCGCGCATCGTCGCACCCTCGCCCGCTCCGCCCCCGATGTAGGCCCACGCGCGCGGCCCCATCGCCCTCTTCGCGCGACGTTCCAGTTCGGCGAAATCAGCCGGTACGGAGGGGGTGTGGCCGAACACACCTGCCGAGTAGATGGCGTTCTGGCGGGCGCGTCCCGGCGACGGCGGCGTCGCGGTCGGCCGGTCGATCTGGTCGGTCATGATCTCCCTTTCACGGCGTCGGCCACGCTCTGTAGCCGGGCCACGTACTCGTCGCGGGCGTGCCGATCGGCATGCGACAGGTTGTCGTTCGTCTCGTACATGCCTGCGGCGCCGTCGATCTCCTCGCGGAGGATGTCCATCTGTCCGACGTGCCGCGCGGTCTCGGTGATCATGTGCACCAGCACGAGACCGAGAGTGACGTCGCGCTTCCCCGGCGGCCACCACGGCACCGTCCCGGTGGTCGTCAGCGTCGACGCGTCGAAGGTCTCCTGCGCGTGCGCCCACGACTGCCGGTACAGCGCGACGATGTCGTCGACGGATTCATCGGCGGTGGCCCACATGTCCGCGTTGTCGTCGCTGTCCCGCCACGGTGTGGCGATGTCCGTGGGGCGGCCGAAGGTGTCACCGAAATAGTCGAACTCGACCCCGGCGAGGTGCTTGACGAGACCCAGCAGGTTCGTACCCGTCGGCGTCAGTGGACGACGCAGGTCGTACTCGTCGACGCCTTCGAGCTTCCACAGCGCCGCGTCACGCAGGAGTTGCAGGCGGGCCCGCAGCTGGTCGGCGAGCACGGTCAGGGCATCGGCGCTCATGACTGCGAGCCTAATCGCGCGTCCACGGCGGCGGGCTGCCTAGGGTTGGGCGGGTGAAGACGGTGTCGCGACCGCGATCGACCCTGATCGGGTGCCTGCTGAGTGCGGCATCGGGCGCCGTCGACGTCGTCGTGTTCACCGGTCTCGGACACGTCTTCGCGAGCGTGATCACCGGGAACGTGGTCGTGATCGGTGTCGGTCTCGGTTCGGGTGACCTCACGGTGATGTCGCACGCGGCGGTCGCCGTCGTCGCCTACGCGGTCGGGGTGGCGTCGGCGGCGGGATTCACGCGGTCGACCAGGTCCGCCACGCGCCGTCTGGTGTGGCTGTACACGGTCGAGCTCGTGGCGCTGGCCTGCGTGGCCGCGCTGTGGATCGCCGCGGACGCTCATCCGGGCGGCGCGTCGAGATATGTGGCGTTGATCCTCGCCGCGGGCGCGATGGGGGTGCAGACCCGCGCGTTCGCGCTCGTCGGTGTGCCGGGGCTGTCGAGCACGTACTTCACCGGCACCCTCACCGGACTGCTCACCGATCTCGTCGTCGACGGTCATCTCCGCCGCTCGGCCGCGATCGGGTTGGTGTCGCTTCTCGCCGGCGCGTCGGCCTCGGGTGCGCTGGTGTCGCACCTGGCCGTCGCCGCACCGCTGCTGCCCCTGGCCCTCGTCGCCGCGGTCCTGATCCTCACCCTCTCCCGACCCCGTCGACCGGGCACGTAAACGCATCGATCGGGCAGTTGTTCGCATCGAGCGTGCAGACGTGTGCAGGACGGCGAGCTTGTGCCCGATGGGTGCGACCACCTGCCCGATCGACGCGGACAAGTGCACGGTCGACGCGATCATGTGCACGATCGATGGGCACGGTCGACTGTGGGTCAGAGGAGGCCGCGTTCGTAGGCGACGCGGACCGCGGCGGCGCGGTCACGCACGCCGAGCTTCGAATAGATGTGCAACAGATGGGTTTTGACTGTCGCCTCGCTGATCACCAGCCCCTGCGCGACCGTGCGGTTGGTCCCTCCACCGGCGATGCGCGCCAACACCTCGATCTCACGGTCGGTCAACTCCTCGTGGTGTCGTCGCGCCATCAGGCTCTGTGCGGCGCTGGGCGCCAACACGCTTCGTCCGGCCGCGGCGTCGACGACGGCCGCGATCAGTTCGTCGCGACCGAGAGCCTTGAGCAGATATCCGTCGGCGCCGGCGTCGATCGCGCCCGCGATGTCGCGGTCGGTGTCGAAGGTGGTCAGCACCAGGATCCGAGGTCGGTTGCGGTCGCGGCGGCGCAGCTCCGCGATCGCGGGCACGCCGTCACCGCCGGGCATCCGGAGGTCCATCAGCACGACGTCGGGGTCGAGATCGGCGACCTGCGCGACCGCCTCGGGCCCCGAGGACGCCGCACCGACGACCTCGATCCGCTCGTCGCCGGCGAGCATGCCGGTCACGCCGTCGCGCACGATCGGGTGGTCGTCGGCGATCACCAGTCGAATGGTCACGCGGGTACCACCGCGCTGACCAGGCACCCCTCGCCGATCTTGGTGGCGATGTCGACCGTGCCACCCGACGACGACACCCGCTCGCGCATGCCACGCAGTCCGTTGCCCTCACGGATCCGTCGCGGGTCGAAGCCGTCGCCGTCGTCCTTGATGTCGAGCAGAACGCCCTCCTCGACGTAGGACAGGCTGACATCGACGACCTGCGCGTGCGCGTGCCTCGACACGTTCGACAACGCCTCCTGGCAGATCCGCAGGAGGTCCTGATCGGCGTCGGTGGGGACGGGGTCCCCGGCGATCTCGACGTGCGCGGCGAGCCGGTGCACCGTCGCCCACGCGTTCACCAGTTCGGTCACCGCGACGGGCAGCGGTTGCGCGTCGAGCATCGGCGACCGCAGTGCGTACACGGCACGTCGGGCCTCGCCGAGCCCGGAGCGGGCGAGATCCTTCGCGGTGTCGACCCGGGCCTCCCAGTCGGTGCCGTCGATGGCCTCGAGCTGACTCACGATGGCGACGAGGTCCTGGGCGACGGTGTCGTGGATCTCCCGCGACAGTCGGGCGCGTTCCTCGAGGACACCCTGTTCCCGTGCCCGGAGCAGGAGTTGTTCCTGCAGTACAACATTGCGCTTCTGCGCCTGCTCGAGCTCGTGCACCGCCTCCTCGCGGCGGGCGACCTCCTCGTCGCGACGCGACCCCACCCAGCTGAACAGGACGACCAGCCCGGTGTTGATCAGCACGAGAACACAGAACGCCGGCCACGACCGCCCGAGCTGATCGAACCCACCGATCTGCGACACCGCCGCCAGCACGGCGTTCGCGCCCATCGCGATCCAGAGACCGGCGCCGGTGAACATCATCAAAGCGGTGAGGTACCCCATGAACGCGTAGATGCCGTAGAACGGGCTCAGGTAGATCAGCGACGCGGTGAGCGCGAGCTGCGCGACCACGATCACCACGCGCATCGGGCCCGACACCGTCGCGCGTCGCACCCACGCACACTGCAGCGCGAAGGCCACTGCCGACAGGACGATCAGGGCGACGAAGGAATCGGTGTCGCCGGGCAGTCCGACGAGCGCACTGATCGCGAGCGACGCGAGGATGAGCCCACCGGGGATCACCGTCAGCCAGACCGGCGCGATGTCGAACCGCTGCCAGTTCAGGGGCTCCGGTGTGCGCTGCTGGGCACGCATGGGCTGATCCTGCCACGCCGTGGGCCCCGACACCCCGGAGCTCACTCCCACCGGAAGACCCGCACCGACACCGCCGCCAGGACGACGGTCCACGCCGCGAGGACCCCGAGATGCGCCAGGCTCGGCCACCCACCGTCGATGGCACTGGTCAGCGCACCGACCGCCGACCCGCTGGGCGTCCCGTCGGAGATCCCCCGTAGCCAGCCCGGCATCGACGCACGCGGTATCCACAGTCCGGCGAAGAACTGCAGCGCGAAGAACAGCACGGTGCCCACGGCCGCCGCGATCTTGTTGCTGCGGAATGCACTCGCGAGCATCATCCCGATCGACAGCATGGCCGCTACGGCGAAGGCGAGGGCGATCACGAACCCGATCCCGTTGCGCGGCAGCGGCGCGCCGAACGCGGCAGGGACGGCCACTATCGCCGCGACCACGACGACCTCGACGACGAGACACAGGATCACCTGCGCCGCCAGCAGCGCCGCCGGTGACGCCGGTGTGGTCCGCAGGCGCCGCAGGATCCCCATCTCCCGGTAGCGCGTGAGCACGTCGGGCAGGATCTGCACGCTCAGCAGCACCGCCGAGAACATCACCAGGATCGGCTGATAGGCGGTGAACCAGCTCGACCCGTCGAGGCCGGCGACCGGTCGGGTGGTGGCGGGGATGGCCCCCAGGACGATCGACGCGATCAGCGGTAGGGCGGCGACCCACGCCACCAGCGCCGGGTTGCGGGCCATGAGGCGCGCCTCGGAGCGGAGGATGCCGGACAGCCCATGGGGCAGTGCGACTCCGGATGTTCGTGACGAGAGCGTGGTGGTCATGACCGCAGTTCCTTTCCGTGGGTGACGAGCGAGACGAAAGCGTCGTCGAGGGTGGGTTGGTCGACGCGGAGGTGCCCGGCGGACACCCCCTGCGTGCGCAGCGCGGCGAGGACGTCGGCGACCATCTCGGCGTCGCCGGTGACGTGCACCACCTCGCCACGGGTCTCGGTGTCGGACACCGAGGTCAGCGAGCGGATCGGGGCGAGATCGATGGGCGCGGACGGCACGAAGGTCATCACCTGCGCTCCGCCCACACGGTCGGCGAGTTCGGCCGGCGTCCCGAGGGCGACGACCCGTCCGCGGTCGATGACGGCGACCCGATCGCACAGGCGCTGAGCCTCTTCCATGAAATGCGACACCAGCAACAGCGTGACGCCGGTGGACCGCAGGTCCTCGAGCAGCCCCCACACCTCCCGTCGCGCCTGCGGGTCGAGGCCGGTGGTGAGTTCGTCGAGGATCGCGACGCGGGGACGACCGACGAGCGCGAGCGCCACCGACAGTCGCTGCTTCTGCCCGCCGGACAGACGGGAGAACGCGACGTCGCGGTGCGGCCCCAGCCCGAGCCGTTCGCCGAGCTCGCCGATGTCGAAGGGGTTGCGGTAGAAGCTCGCGTAGAGCGCGAGCGCCTCGCCGACACGAATCTTGTCCGGCAGCAACGACTCCTGCAGTTGGATCCCCACCACTTCGCGGAGTTCGGGTGACTCGTCGGCCGGGTCGTGTCCGGCCACCTCCACGACCCCGCCGTCGCGGGCGCGCAGCCCACCGATGCACTCGACGCTCGTCGTCTTGCCCGCGCCGTTGGGGCCGAGAATCCCGAAGATCTCGCCCTCGGCCACCTCGAATCCGACATCGACGACGCCGCGACCACCGGGGTAGCCCTTGCTCAGATGTTCCACTCGGATGATTGCCATGTGATCAGCGTCGCCGCGAGAACGGTTCGCGGCATCGACCGTCCGGTTACACCACGATCCACCGATCGGTGGATCCGTCTACCGGCCGCGACCAGGATGGCGGATCGCGTCTTCACGGCACCACAGCGTGTTCGGTGTGTGCGTTACGCTTTCCCCACGACAGGCCTCGGGGGGCGGTGCCGCGGTGGTGGGGGGAACTACCAGCGCGATCAGCACTTCTCATGCGATGTGACATTTCGATCCGACGTATCCACGGTCGGATCACCAGACGTGAGCAGGGTGTTCGTTGGCGCCGATCAGACGTGGGATCACCCACATACTCGACCACCCCTCGCGGGTGGCGCCGGTCTTCCAACCCATCGTGCGGCTCGACAGCCGTGACGTCATCGGGTTCGAGGCGTTGGCACGGTGGCCGGAGTCACCCGGAGTCAACCCGGTGGAGGCGTTCGACGTCGCCCGCGCCCGCGGTGAGGTGGCACGCCTCGACTGGTGGTGCCGGCGCCGCGCGTTCGAGACCGCCGTGGTCGACGAGATGGACCGCAGCCAGTACCTGTTCATGAACGTCGAACCGGACACCCTGGCCTCGCCGCCGCCGTGGCAGGACGACCGGTTGCTCGCCGATGTCGCCGAGTCGGGTATCCAGATCGTCCTCGAACTCACCGAGCGCACCCTGCTCAGCGATCCGTCGAGCGTTCTGCGCACGGTCGAGCAGTCGCGGCGGTCGGGATACGGCATCGCGCTCGACGACGTCGGTGCGCGGGTCGACGGCCTCGCCCTGCTCGATGTCATCGCCCCCGACGTGGTGAAGTTCGACCGCGGGCTCACCCACATGGACGAGTCGACCATCGAGATCGCGCTGGCGATCACCATCGCCGGCGAGTACGCCCGCCGCCACGACGTCGCGATCATCGCCGAGGGGGTCGAGACCACCGCCCACGAGCGGTGCGCCGAGCAACTGGGCGCGACCCTCGGCCAGGGATTCCGGTACGGCCGCCCCGGCCCACTGTCGGATGTCGCGCCTCTGGTGGGACCGCGACCCCGCCTGGTCGACCCGACGCGCGGACGCGTCGATCCGCTGCGCGCGATCTCCGACCGGGTGCCCACGGCGGTCGGTTCTCTGGCCGATGTGTTGTCGATGTGCGATGCGGTCGAGACCGCAGCACTGGCCGAGACCACCCCCGGGTGTGTGGTCGCCTCCCTCCAGGGCGCACGTCACATCTCCGCGGAGATCGCCGCCCGGTACCGCGATCTCGCCCAGCGGCAACTGCTCGTCGGTCTCACCGGCCCGGGGCTCGGTCGCGCGCCGCAGCCGGGCGTACTGGGACCCATCACCCCGGACACCGCACCCGACGACACGTTCGCCGTCGCGGTGATCGCCGCCGGTCATGCCGTCGCCGTCATCGCGACCGCGATCGGTGGGCCGGGCTCGGGAGATTACCGCTGGTGCATCACGACCGACCGCACCGTGGTCGCCGAGATCGCGCGGTCGATCATCGTGGACCTCGCCCCGCGCTGAGACGTCTACAGCGACGCGAGCAGCGTCGCCCCGACGGCCAGCATCACGACGGCGACGAACGCGTCGAGGATCTGCCAGGCGCGCGGGCGGGTGAAGAGCGGCGCGAGCTTGCCCGCGGCGAAACCCAGGGCGCAGAACCACAGGATGCTGGCCGCGCACGCCCCGATCGCGAACGCCCACTTGCCGTTCGGACCGTGGCTGTTGGCGATCGCCCCGAGGGTCAGCACGGTGTCGAGGTAGACGTGCGGGTTGAGCCAGGTGAGGGCGAGGGCGGCACCGACGGCCGCCCACCTCGACCGGCTTCCGCCTCGTGAGGTGACCTCGTCGCTCGAGATGGCCGCCGGCGACAGACTGCGACGAGCTGCCATGAGTCCCAACACGATCACGTAGCCGGCGCCGAGCACGGTCGCCACCGTCACGATCCCCGGGTGCCCGGACACGACGGCGCCGAGTCCCACCACGCCGGCGAGGATCAGCACGAGATCGGACACGGCACACACCGCGACGATGGGGACGACGTGGGTCCGTGCGACGCCGTTGCGCAGCACCATGACGTTCTGCGGGCCGATCGCGATGATCAGTCCGGCGCCGGTGGCGAGACCGGTCAGCGCGATGGGCACGGGGTTCATGCCGACGACGTTAGGGCTCCGTCCGTCATCATTCCAGCGAATGTTTTTCACGAATCATTAGAATCGCTTCATGATCAGCAGTGACGGACTCGCGACCCTTGCCGCGGTGGTGCGCGAGGGAACCTTCGACGCCGCCGCCCGCGCACTGCACGTGACGCCGTCCGCGGTCAGTCAGCGCATCAAGGCCCTTGAGTCCGACGTCGGGCGGGTGGTGGTGCGCCGCAGCAAACCCTGCGTCGCGACCACCGACGGCGAGGTGCTCCTACGGCTGGCCAAGCAGTGGGACCTGTTGACCTCCAGTGCCTTCGCGGAGCTGACCGGTGCCGTCGATCAGGAACCCGACGATCCGCGCGACCGCGCTCGGGTGCACCTGCCCATCGCCAGCAACGCCGATTCGCTGGCCATCTGGCTGCTCCCGGTGATCGTCGACATGCAGAACCGGTTCGACGTCGCCATCGAGGTGATGCGCGACGACGAGAGTCACAACACCGAGTACCTGCGGTCGGGACAGGTGCTCGGCGCCCTCACCTCGGATCCCACCCCCATCCGCGGGTGCACCGGGCGCCGCCTCGGTGCCACGCGCTACCTCCCCGTGGCGAGTGCCGAGTTCGCCGACCGGTGGTTCCCCGACGGGCTGAACGCCCGGGATCTCGCGCGGGCGCCCATGGTGGCGTTCGACCGTAAGGACACGATCATGGCTGCACTCATCCGTCGCCACACACGCACGCGACTGTCGCCACCGACCACCTACATCCCGGCGTCGACCGAGTACCACCGCGCCGTCGAACTCGGCGCCGGCTGGGGCACGGTGCCGCAGGCCCAGATCGCCGACGCCCTCGCCGACGGGTCGGTGGTGACTCTTTCCGATGACCATGTCGACATCGAGTTGTACTGGCAGTACTGGACGGTCAACTCACCGCTGATCGCCGAGCTGACCGACCTCGTGGTCGCGGCGAGTCGCGACTACCTCGTGTGACACCGTCGCGGAGTCACCGGAGGGGATGCGCGATCTCGTCGCGGTCGAGTCGCGCTGCGACGTAGGCGATCACGGCGACCGGGATCGGGATGACCGCGGCCAGGAGGAAGGTCGTGGTGAGACCGAGAGCGCCCGCGACCGGCGCGGCGAGCGCCATCGACACCGGCATGAAGGCGACCGAGACGAAGAAGTCCAGACTCGAGACACGGCCCAGCAGTTCCGGCGGCACCCGACGTTGCAGCAACGTGCCCCACAGCACCATCGGCGCGTCGAACGTGATGCCCATGACGAACGCGGCCACGACGAACATCACGACCCGGTCGGCGAACGCGAAGGCGATCAACGGCAACCCGCTGAGCCCCCACACCACGAACATGATCGTCAGGTAGCGACGCGGCATGGGTCGCGACGCCATGAACAGCGAACCCAGCGCACCGCCGACACCGAAGGCGGCCAACACCATGGCGTGCGATCCGGCGTCCCCGCCCGCGCGGTCCTTGATCGCGAACGGGACCAACACCTCGAGCGGACCCGCGGTCATCATCACCAGGATGAGTGCGAACAGCAGCGTCGCCGACAGCCACAGGGTGCGCCACATGTAGCCGAAGCCCTCGGCGATCTCGGCCACGGTGCGGCGCAGCGGATGCCGGTCGTCTGCCTCGCGGTCGACGGTCACACCATCGACCGGGACCGGTCGCATCCGGAGGTAGAAGACCGCCGACAGCGCGCTCGCGACCGCCGAGCCGAGAATGGCCGCCGGCGGTGCGGAGATGGCGATGAGCCCGCCCGCCAGCGCCGGCCCCGCGGCCTGGAAGACGACCGGACGCAGCGTCCCCTCGAACCCGTTGACCGCCAGCAGTTCCGCCGACGGCACCACGCGGGGCACCAACGCCGAGTACGCCGGGTAGTAGATGCCCGTGGTGACGCCACCGATCAGCCCGACGACCGCGAGCGCCCCGACGCCGAGGTTCCCGGTGACGCCGAGGAGTCCGACGCCGCCGATGGCGACGAGCTTGACCACCTCGAGCGCGATGAGGATGGTGCGCTGCGACATCCGGTCGGCCAGCACCCCGCCGAACAGGGTGGACACGACCATCCCGACCGCGGCCAGCGTGGTGATCGCCGACAGCGCACCGGGACCGCCGCCGAGGGCGATGACCTGCCAGACGACGCCGACGGTCCAGATGCCGTCGGCGAACGTCGCCAGCACCAGCCCCATCGCCAGCAACCGGTATTGGCGACGCGCCAACGGCACCAGAGCACGCGGCAACCGCGATCGCTCGGCGCCGGTCGACTTCTCCGCCACGCTCACGCCGTCCAGGATGCCCGTTTCGGGGGCTCTGTCGCCATGGAATTGTTGTCCGGCGCGCACCGAGACGGTTGCTCAGTCGCTCCGAGAGGTGGGTCTCCGCCGATCATGCGGCCGCGATCCTCGACCGGCGAGCACACCGCGCAGAGCGACGTCGGCGATGAGGTCGGCCTCGTCAGGACTCAGGGGCGCATGTCCGGAGACGAGACGAAAGATGATGGGACCGAACAGGACATCGTTGACGGCCTGGAAGTCCAGCGTGGGGTCCACATCTCCACGATCGAGACCCCGGCGCCACGTCGCGAGAACCACCTCACGGCGGTGGTCGAGAAACCGGGTACGCAGCAGATCCGCAGCCACCGGATCGGTGACCGCCGCCGCCAGCAACTCGGCGTAGATGCGGCCCTGTGCCGTCGCGTAGAACTCGGCGACCATCCGCATGTGGGCGCGCAGATCCCCCTCCGTGCTGCCTGTGTCGGGGGGCGCGACGGTGTCGGTCATGTGCGCAGCGAACGCCTCGACCGCGAGCGTCAATCTGTTGGGCCAGTGCTTGTACAGCGTCGTCTTGCTCGCTCCCGACCGTGCGCTCACGGCATCTGTCGTCGCCGCTGCCAACCCTCCCTCGGCCAAGAGGTCGGCCGTGGCGTCGAGTACGGCCTCGTGCACACGTCGCGACCGCGGACGGTCGAGCCGCGTCTGCGGCTGCCGCGGTGTGCCGCTCACGAGAACGCCGTGGCCGTCGCAACGGCGCGGGTCGCATCCAGATCGGCCGAGACGGCGACCATCTTGGCCTCCATCGCCGCCACCGCGTCGGCGCCGAGAGGCAGGCGCAACGGTGCGTCCGGCCGGCCTGCGACGTCGATGATCGCTGCCGCCGCCTTCGCCGGGTCACCCTGCTGAGTCCGGTTGCGCGCCACGGCGCCGTCTCTGGTGCGTCCCGCGGTGTCGGCGTAGTCGGCGATGACCTCACGTGCCGTGTCGAGCGAGCTCCCGTCGAGGAAATCGGTCCTGAACACCCCCGGTTCGACCAGGGTGACCGCGATCCCCAGAGGGGACACCTCGTTTCGTAGGGCCTCGCTGAAGCCCTCGACGGCGAACTTCGACGCGCCGTAGATGCCCCAACCGGCGCCAGGCTGGCTGAAACCCCCCATCGAACTCATCATGATCACGTGTCCGGAGCGCTGTCGGCGCAGCACCGGGAGTACCGCACGCGTCACCGTCAACACGCCGAAGACGTTGACGTCGAACAGAGCTCGGGCCTCGCCGTCGGTCACCTCCTCCACCGCACCGACCATGCCGCGGCCGGCGTTGTTCACCACGATGTCGATGCGTCCGAACCGTGCGACCGCCGACTCCACCGCCGCCTCGACCTGGGCCGTGTCGGTCACATCGAGCACCGCGGTCATCAGGCGATCAGCGGCCCCGGTGGCATCGACGTTGTCGACGATCTCCTCCGGGCGCCGCGCGCACGCGACCACAGCGTCACCACCATCCAGCGCTCGCCGCACGATCTCGAGGCCGAACCCTCGCGAAGCACCGGTCACCATCCACACCCGCATCGTGTTCCTTTCGTGGGTAAAAATGTACTGTACTTACAGTACACCTAGCCCGAAGCGGGCTGTGCCGCGACATACCCTGCGGGCATCACAGGCGACCGACGAGGTATTGGACGTCGGTGCGACATCGCGGCACGGTGAAGTGGAACCAATTGCGATGGAAAGGAATTGACATGAAGGTGCTTCTCACCGGAGGCTCCGGCTACATCGGGCAGTCGATCATCGGCGAGCTCGTCCGGCAGGGCCACAGCGTGGAGGCGCTGGCCCGAAGCGAGCGCGCCGAAGGCGTCGTAAAGGCGCTCGGCGCCACCAGTGTCCGCGGCGGACTCGGCGACCTGGAGGTACTCAACCAGGCCGCGGCACGCGCCGAGGCGGTCATCCATCTGGCCCAGGCGACCGGCGGCGACGAGGATCTTGCCGCGGCGACGGCGATGCAGGACGGGATCGGCGCGGGGGTCTACATGCACACCGGCGGGAGCTGGGTCTACGGGAACACCGATGGCGTCGCGGACGAGACCGCGCCATGGAACCCGCCCGGCCTGGTCGCGTGGCGACGGCCCGTGGAGGACGCGGTGCTCGCCCGTGCGGCAACCGGCGGGCGGCCGGTCGTCGTCCGACCCGGTTTGCTCTACGGGGGCGACAACCGTCTGATCGAGGAGTTCTTCATCCGTCCGGGCAAGGCCGGCGGCGCACTCCCCTACATCGGTGACGGAGCCAACCACTGGGCGCTGATCCACGTCGACGATCTCGCGCGGCTCTACGTCGCCGCCCTGTCGGCGCCGGCAGCTTCGGTGTACCTCGGCGTCGGGGACGTCGCTCCGACCGCGAAGGAGGTCGTCGAGGCCTGCGCACGGGGAGTGGGACTGACAGACCAGACCGCCTCGATCACTCTCGACCAGGCCCGCACCGCCATGGGACCGGTTGCCGACGCCTTCGTCCTCGACCAGCAGTTCACCGCGGCCAGGGCGAAGACCGATCTCGGTTGGGCTCCCCGGCACAACGATCCCCTGGGAGAGTTCGCACGCGGTTGAGACAATGACGCCGGAGAAGGGGATGAGGTGAGCGATGGACGTCGATCTGCGCAAGCTCCGCTACTTCGTCGCGGTCGCCGACGAGCTCCATTTCGGCCGCGCTGCCGACCGTCTGCACATCGCACAACCGGTGTTGTCCCGCCAGATCCGCGCACTCGAGGACGAGTTACGTGTGGCGCTGTTCGACCGCGATCGTCGCGGGACCGCTCTCACACCGGCAGGTCGGCAACTTCTCATCGAGGCGCGCCCGCTGCTGACGTCGGCCGAGGCACTCACCCGCCGGGTGCGGGCCGCCGCCGACGGTGGCATCACCTTCACCATCGGTTTCATGCCGGGCATCACGCTCACAACGGTCGTGCAGGCGATGCGTGCCGAGCATTCGGACCTGACCACGAGGTTGCTCCGAACCGGGTGGGACGACCAGGTGGAGGTCCTGCACGACGGTCGCGCCGACGTCAGCATCGTGCGCCTGCCGATCGATCAGACGGGCCTCGAAATCCACCACCTGTTCACCGAGCCGAGAGTTGCCGTGGTGGCGGCGGATCATCCGCTGGCCGACCGTGACTCCGTGTCCATCGCCGACCTGGCGGACGAGCACCTCCTACAAGATCCCGACGCCGTCCCGGAGTGGCGAGAGGTGGCGGTCGAGATCCGAACGGGCTCGCGGCCTGCGATTCCGGCCATTCACAGCGTGGAGGAGAAGCTCGAACTCGTCGCCGACGGCACCGGCATCGCGGTACTCCCGGCGTCGACTGCCGGCTTCTACACGCGGCGCGGTGTGGTCGCACTCGCGGTCGACGACCTCGGGCCGAACCTCGTGGCACTCGCCTGTCCGACCGGGAGGCGCACACCGCTGGTCGACGACGTCATCGAGGTCGCGCGAGCTCTGCTTCCCGAATGAGACACCGTTGCGGTCGGCTGGCTTCGGAGTCGGTCAGGCTCCGCGACGTCCCGCCGCGGCCGGTTGGCGCGCGGTCCCGAACGTCATCGACTCGGTGATCTTGTCGCGCTTGGCGTCGATCGCGTCGAGGACCACGTTCGCGCGGACCGTCCACGGCTTGGCCGCGCTGGCCTTGGGCAGGGCACCCGCCGACCGGGCGACATAACCGCTCGACAGATCGACCATCGGGACGTCGGGGAGTTCCTTGCCACCCCGGTCGGGGTAGGCGTGGGTGTAGCCGTGGGAGTCCATGTAGTGCAGCAGATCTGCAACGGCCTTCGACGTGAGGTCGGCGCGCAGGGTCCACGAGGCGTTGGTGTAGCCGAACGTCCACGCGAAGTTGGGGACGCCTTCGAGCATCCGGCCCCGGTAGAGGAAACGCTCACCCGGGGTGACCTTCTCGCCGTCGACGGCCAAGCTGATCCCGCCGAACACCTGTAACTGCAGACCTGTGGCGGTGACGACGATGTCGGCGTCGAGGTGGTCGCCCGACGACAGCCGGATGCCGGTCTCGTCGAAGCTGTCGATCGTGTCGGTGACGATCCCGGCCTTGCCGGACTTGATGGCGCGGAACAGGTCTGCGTCGGGGACGACGCACAGCCGCTGATCCCACGGGTCGTAGGTCGGGTTGAAGTGCGTGTCGACGTCGAAGCCGTCGGGCAGGATCCGCTTGGCCAGCCCGCGCAGGCGCGCCCGCGCCGAGCCGGGGTAGCGGCGGCAGTAGAGGTAGAACGCCAGTGAGATACCCGCGTTCTTCCCGCGGATGATCTTGCTCGCGAGCGGCGCGGGCAGGCGCTTCTGCAGTGCGTGCGCGACCTTGTCGACCGAGGGCAACACGGTGATGTAGGTGGGCGACCGCTGCAGCATCGTCACGTGCTCGGCGTCGCGGGACATGCTGGGGATCAACGTGATCGCGGTGGCGCCGCTGCCGATCACGACGACCTTCTTGCCGGAGTAGTCGAGATCCTCGGGCCACTTCTGCGGGTGCACGACCTGACCGGCGAAGCGGTCGAGCCCCGCGAAGTCAGGCGTATAGCCGCCGTCGTAGTCGTAGTAGCCGGTGCACAGGTGGAAGAACCGCGCCTGGTAGGTGACGGGCTTGCCGTCGATCTCGGTCTCCACCGTCCACCGGTCGACGGTGGTGTCGAAATCGGCGGAGAGCACATGGACGCCGTAGCGGATCTTCTCGTCGATGCCGTAGTCGGCGGCGGCGTCGACGAGGTACTGCCGGATGTCGTCGCCGTCGGCGATGGACTTCTCGCCGTCCCACGGGCGGAACGGGTAGCTCAGCGTGTAGATGTCGCTGTCGGAGCGGACACCGGGATAGCGGAAGAGATCCCAGGTGCCGCCGATCGCCTCGCGGCGCTCGAGGATCGCGTAGCTCAGACCGGGGTTGCGTTCCTGCAGTCGGTACGCGGCGTCGATGCCCGAGAGTCCCGCACCGACGATCAGCACGTCACGGAACTCGACTGCTGAATCCGACCGGGTCTCGGACGTGCCTGCCTGGGTCATGATGATCCTCTCCGCATCGGAGCCGATCCGGCTGACGAGCCCACCGGACGCTTATTGACTCATCGACAATAACGCTCTTATTGACGAACCGTCAATAGCGGCGCAGCCGTTGATCTCAGCCTACGACGATCGCCGCGACCACCACCGCGGCGACGAACACGATGGCGACCACGTCGGCGATCCCCGGGCGACGATCGGCACGGGCCACCGACCCGATCCCCCCGCGGTTGTCCATCGCGGTGGCCACCTCGCGCGCACTCTGCACCGCCAGCGAACACGCGATGGGCATGCATGCCGACCACTGCTCGACCCGCTGCTGGGCCGACCGCTTCCCGGGCGTACGACGCTGACCGACCGTCTGCAGCAGCACCCGGAAGTCGGAGATCATGAACGGCAACAGCCGCAGCGCGACGGTCACCGCGACCGCCACGGGCTGCAGCGGGATACGCACCCGCCGCCCCCAGCCGACCAGCCGCTGCCCGAACGCGGGCACCTCGGCCATCGGTGTGGTCCAGCAGAAGACCAGCGACAGGTAGAACGACACGATCGTGATGGAGATCAGCACTCCCCATGTGCTGGCGCCGCCGAGGCCGAGCCGGACGTCGAACACCGTCACGAACGGGCGCCCACCGCCCATCGCCGTCACGAACCCGCCCAGACCCATCAGCACGAAGATCCACCACGGCAGCCGCGGCAGGGCGGCGACGGGGATCCGACCGGCGAGGGTCCACACCGCGGCGATGAGCACCGAGGCACCGACGGTGATCCAGCCCGGGTCGATCGCGAACATCAGCGCCGTCGCGACGATGGCGAACACCTTGCTGCCCACCCACAGTCGATGTGCCGGTGACGATCGGGGCAGGACGCGTCCCACCACACCCGCCATCGACGCCCGCGAGGGGCGCTTCTCCACCGTCGGTGGGCGCGGCGGCAGGACGGCGACGTCGATCGCACGGTCGGCGATCGCGCGCAGCTCGTTCAGGTCGTGGGTGACGATCACGAGCGTGGTGCCCGACGCACGCACTCGCTGCAGTGCCGCCACCATCGCGATCCTCGAGGCGTCGTCGAGTCCGGCGAGCGGCTCGTCGAGCACCAGCACACGGGGGCGGGCGGCGAGGAGCCCGGCCAGTGCGACCCGCCGCTGCTGTCCGACGCTGAGGTGGTCGACGCGCATCTCGGCCACCACCGACGGATCGAGACCCAACTCGCGCAACGACTCCCACACCAGTCGCCCGTTCGAGCGGTCGACACCGGCCGCGTCGCAGATGTCGTCGCGCACCCGTGAGCGCACCAGCGACAGTCGTGCGTACTGGTGGCCGAACAGTGCGCCGTCGCGGGTGTTGCGGACCGGCTCACCGTCGAGGAGGACCTCACCGGCGTCGGGCCGCTCGATCCCGGCGAGCAGGCGGGCCAGCGTCGACTTGCCTGCGCCGTTGGCGCCGGTGACGAGGACGGTCTGGCCGGGCGCGATGGTCATGTCGATGTCGGCCAGGACCTCACGATGCCACGGGGTACCGCTGTCGTGGGCGAATCGCAGGCCGGTTACGTCGAGGCGCCCGCCGCGAATCCAGTTGCGCCGGTTGCCCACAGGCGGTGTCGCGGGTTCGGTGTCGCCGCCGGGCACCACGATCGTCGAGTCGGCGGTCGCGATCTCGCGCAGATCGTGGGTCACATGCACCACCGCGGTGCCGCGCTCGGCGAGCGCGCGGTAGGTGGTCATCAACGCCTCACGCCCGGGGGCGTCGATCATCGCGGTGCTCTCGTCGCTCACCAGCAGCTGCGGGTCGCGGGCCAGGGCTCCGGCGATCGCGAGTCGTTGCAGCTGTCCCCCGGACAGCCGGGAGGTCTCGGCGTCGAGCGGAACATCGAGGCCCACGCGCTCGAGCAGGACGCGGGAGCGTTCGGAGGTCATGTCGGGTTCGCCCCAGGCGAGGTCGTCTCCGACCTGGAGCCCGAGCACGCTGGTCTCGGGCCGCTGACCGATGACGGCGGTGCCGCCGGGCGCACCGAGGCCGGGGTTGCCCGGGCGGATCACGACACCGGTCGTGGGCGCCCGGCCCGAGATGACGCGCGCAAGCGTCGATTTACCCGCTCCGTTGCGTCCGGCCACCGCGGTCATGCGGCCGGGCGGGATGTCGGCGTTCATGCCCCACACGGTGGGGGTGGTGGCGCCGGGGTGGGTGACCGACACGTCCCGCAGTTCCATCGGGACCGGTGCGATCCGGCCGGTCTCCTCCACCAGCACGTCGGCCGACGGCGGGCCCAGACGGCGGGCCAGCGATTCCGCGGGACGTTTGACGAAGAGATAGGTGAACAGTGCGGTGAAGACAACACCGACCAGTGTCGCCACGGGGATGGTGATCGGCCAGAACCGCAGGGCGTTCACCACCGCGCGGTCGACCTGCTCGACCTGGGTGGCGCCGGCGTTGCCGATGAGCCGTGCCGCACCGCCGACGCCGTTGCGGATGTTGTCGAAGACGAACTCGCGGTAGCTGGAGAACACCGCCAGGCCGGCGGTGGTCAGCGCCGCAGACGGGACGCCGAGCCCGACGATCGCCCCGACGACCACTGTCGGCGGCGACCACCGACGCCGCAGGGCGATGCCGGAGAAACATCCCGACAACGCGGCCGCGGCCACCATGTTCGCCGTGCCGTACCCACCGAAGAGCAACGCCACGATCCATCCGGTGACCCCGGCGAGGACACAGACCGACAGACGGCGTCGGAGACCGAGGACGGCGAACGGGATCGACGACACGAGGATCGCGGCACCCGCGATCGGCAGCACCCGGCTCAGCACGCAGATAGCGGCGGCCACGTCGGCGAGTGCCGCGGCCTCGGCGGCCTCGATCGCACTGATCCGCAACCGCCGGCGGTCGGTCGCGGGCTTGCCGCGCACCCGCGTCTTCTCCAGGACGGAACTCACGCCCACCGCCCTCTCATCGCTCACTCGTCATGTCCGTATCCAGGGTGCCAGAGCAGCGAAGCCCCACGTCGCGGACCGGGACGATGCCTGAGAGATCGGCCAGAGTCGGCGCGACGGCGCGACGCCCCCACCACGTCGAAGAACACGTTTCTGAGGAAATGCTGCGAGTTCGCGCACGCCGGCGACCACGACGTCGTCGGACGAGTACCTAGGCTGAGGGCGTGTCAGCCTCGATGTCCCCCATGCCCCGATGGGTCCCGGTCCTCCTCGGCGTGGTGACGGTGTCGGCCATCGTCGGCGGGGCGGTGTTCGCCGTCGGCGCACCGTCGCGTCCGATCGCGGCGCCGCAGGCCGCCGACCCCCGACCGGAGAAGGTGCAGTCCGCCCGCGATTCGCTGTCGGAGGCCAAACTGCTGTTCGGCTTCCTCACCGCGGCGGTGTCGGGCGGATCGGCGACGGTGACCACCCTGACCGACGGTGTCGGGCAGATCTTCGACGCGGTCGACACCGCCGGACGCGGATCGCAGCAGCTGGTGTCTGCGCTGGAGCAGGCGCCGTCGTTGGCGGCCGCCGGCGGGCAGGTGTCCCAGCTGACCGCGCGGGCATCGGGTGCCCTCGGCGAGGTGTCGCGGCTGTCCGACGCCGCGGCGCCGGTCGACGCGCTCGTCGACCGCATCGTCGCCGCGGTCGAGTCGAACGCCATCCCCGGAGCGCGGAGCAGCCTGCCCGCGTTGCGATCGCTGCAGAAGGCCACCGGCGATCTCACGTCGCAGTCGTCCGCGATCGCCGGACTGCAGCGGGCGTTGGCGGGGTTGGGGCCGGCCGCACGGTCGTCGGCGGGAACCGTCGATGCGAGCATCTCCTCCGCTCGTGCGTCGGCCGATCAACTCAGTGAGGGCTTCGCGACGCTGTCGGCCGCACGACCCCGCGTGGTCGAGGCGGCGGACTCGTTCACCAAGACCTTCGGGCAGCTGACCACCGTCCTGCAGACCATCGACAGCCGGATCGGTGCGGCGCAGGCCGATCTGGGGCCGAACGCCGCCATCACCCCACCGGAGTCGGTGCGGCAGACGCAGGTGGTCCTCGCACGCGACAACGCACCGCTGGTGGCGCGGTCGCTGCTGTGGGCCGGTGTCGCGGGTCTGATCACCCTGGTGGTGCTGGGCGGCGTCCCGACCGTTCTCGGATATCGGTCTCGCCGACGCGCGAAGGTCGTGGCGACCACCGAGGCCTGACCCCGCCGGCGACACGGGTGGGGGCCCACATCCGACCGCCTAGTGCGAGGCGGCATCCTCGCCGCCCGTGCCCGCGGAGTCGAAGGTGCCGTGCCGACCCGCGCCGGACACGAACCGACCCGCGCCCTGCGCCGTTCCGTTGACCAGCGACGTCGCGCCGTGGCGGGTTTCGTTGAGCAGTGCCTGGTCGAGCGAGAGTCCGTCCTGTTCGAGCATCGACATCCGATCCTCCCGCAGACAGGTCTGCGGGAACGCCGCGAGATCGCGTGCCAGCGACATCGCCGCGTCGAGCGCGGTGCCTGCCGGGGCCACGCGGTTGACCAGTCCGATGGCGTGGGCCTCGGCGGCGTCGACCGGACGGCCGGTGAGGATGAGGTCCATCGCGCGGCTCTCGCCGATGAGACGGGGCAGTCGAACGGTCCCGCCGTCGATCAGCGGCACCCCCCACCGTCGGCAGAAGACCCCGAGGGTCGCGTTCTCGTCGGCCACGCGGAGATCGGCCCAGAGGGCGAGTTCGAGGCCTCCGGCGACGGCGTATCCCTCGATCGCGGCGATCACCGGTTTGCCCAGCCGCATCCGTGAGACCCCCATCGGGGCGTCGCCGTCGGGCGCGAACCGGTTGATGCGCTCCGGGTCGCCGGCGGCGATGGCGCCGAGATCGGCTCCCGCACAGAACGTGCCGCCCAGACCGTGCAGGATCGCGACGGCGGCGGACTCGTCGGCGTCGAACTCACGGAACGCCGCCGCGAGGGCCTCGGCGGTCGGACGGTCGACCGCATTGCGCACCTCGGGGCGGTCGATGGCGATGACGGTCACCGGACCGTCGCGACGCACCTGCACCAGCTCGGACATGGGTCGACCCTAGACCTGCGCGGTCCGGGCCCGGCCCGGTCAGGCCCGGCGATAGTGTTGCGACGATGAGCGACCGTGAGAACAGTGACGGGGCGAACCTGACGACCCCGACCGAGGGCGGCGACCGTCCCGCCGGATGGCGTGACGACTGGGCCGCCGGCCCACCGATGTCGGCGGTCGGCAACCGCACCCCGCCCGACGCGCTCGACTACCCGACGCTGACCTACGAGGTCACCGGCCGCGTCGCGCGGATCACCTTCAACCGACCCGCACACGGCAACGCGATCACCTCCGACACCCCGCGCGACATCGCCGCGGCCGTCGAGCACGCCGATCTCGACCCCCGCGTGCACGTGATCCTGCTGTCGGGGCGCGGCAAGGGATTCTGCGGTGGCTACGACCTCGGCATGTTCGCCGAGCGCTGGCAGGACCCCGGCGCCGACGAGTCGCGGACGTCGGTGCACGAGGTGGGCGTCGACGGCACCGTCCTCGACCCGCTGGTGCAGGCGACCAACCACAACCCGGCCGGTCAGTGGGACCCGATGGTGGACTTCGCCATGATGAGTCGCAACGGCCGCGGGTTCTCCAGCCTGCTGCACGCGAACAAGCCGGTGGTGGCCAAGCTGCACGGCTTCTGCATCGCGGGCGGCACCGACATCGCCCTGCACTGCGACCAGATCATCACCGCCGACGACGTCCGCATCGGATACCCGCCGGTGCGCGTATGGGGTGTGCCCTCGACGGGCCTGTGGGCCCATCGGATCGGTGACCAACGCGCCAAGCGGATGCTGTTCACCGGCGACAGCATCGACGGGAAGACCGCGCTCGACTGGGGTCTCGCGGTGGAATCGGCACCGGCCGACCGTCTCGACGAGGTGGTCGAGGACTACGTCGCCCGCATCGCACAGATGCCGATCAACCAGTTGATGATGGTCAAGCTCGCCCTCAACAGCGCACTGCTGTCGCAGGGAGTGACCAACTCGGCCATGATCAGCACCGTCTTCGACGGGGTGTCGCGACACACGCGCGAGGGATATGCATTCCAGACCCGTTCGGCGACATCGGGGTTCAAACAAGCAGTGCGGGAGCGCGACGAGCCGTTCGGCGATCACAAGAAGGGGTGACGTGAGCATCGTGCGGGAGGGGGGCCGCAGCTACGGGGGCGAGACGCCGGTGGCGCGGGATGAACGACGGCGGCGACAGCTGCTCGATGCGGGCCTGTCGATCTTCGGTTCGGTGGGCTTCCGCGCGGCCACCGTGCGGGGACTGTGCCGCGAGGCCCGCGTGGCCGATCGCTATTTCTACGAACAGTTCCCGTCCCTCGAGGACCTGTTGCTCGCGGTGTACGCGGAGTGCGTCGACCGGATGATGACCGCGGTCGTCGACCAGCTCGCCGCCCTGCCCGCCGACGCCCACACCGTCACCCGGGCCAGCCACGGCCTCGACGCGTTCTTCCGCGTCACCCAGAACCCGTTGCTCGCGCGCGTGGTGTGGCTCGAGGTCCTCGGGGTGAGTCCGCGGGTCGACCGCCTCTACCTCGACACCCTCCACCGGTTCGGCGACCTGTTGCTGTCGCAGATGCGCGCCGACCAGCAACCTCCCATCGACGACGCCGAGCGCCGCGTGCTCGCGACCGCGGCCGTCGGCGGCATCCGACAGACGGGCACCGCCTGGTTGATCGACGGGTACACGACCGACCGACAGGTGCTGGTGGCGGCCTCGACCCGCTTCCTGGTCGCCATCGCGGAGTCGGATCGCTGATCGACATCTTCTTCGCCCGCGGAGCGCCGATGCGCTAATCTGATGACGCTTGTCATCGGATGAAGGGCGTGCGACATGGCGGGGATCGACCACGACTGGGTCGTCATCGGATCGGGGTTCGGCGGCAGCGTCGCAGCCCTGCGGCTGGTGGAGAAGGGCTACGACGTGACCGTCCTGGAGAAGGGGCGACGGTACGCCGACGCCGATTTCGCCACGAGCGCCTGGCAGGTCGGCAAACTGCTGTGGGCACCGTTCGCGGGCCTGCGCGGCATCATGGCGATGACCCCGTTCTCGCACGTCACCGTCATCAGCGGGGTGGGTGTGGGCGGCGGTTCGCTGGTCTACGGCAACACCCTCTATGTCCCGCACTCCGACGATTTCTACCGGCATCCGCAGTGGTCGGATCTCGCCGACTGGCGGACCGCGCTCGCCCCGCACTTCGCGACCGCCCAGCGGATGCTCGGCGTCACGACGTTCGTCGGCGACGGCCCCAGCGAAAGCCTCATGCGCGACATCGCCGCCGACCTCGGCGCGAGCGACCGCATCCACACCACCGAGGTCGGCGTGTTCCTCGGTGAACCCGGTGTCCGCGTCCCCGACCCCTACTTCGACGGCGCCGGCCCTGATCGCGACGGATGCATCCGGTGCGGCCAGTGCATGCTCGGCTGCCGCCACAACGCCAAGAACACCCTGGTGAAGAACTACCTGTATCTGGCCGAGCGTCTCGGGGCCCGGGTGGAGCCCGAGCGCACCGTCGTCGACATCCGTCCGATCGGCGCCGCCGACGGATCCGACGGCTACGAGGTCACCACCGTCCGTTCGGGCGGCATCGCGCGTCGCGACCGACAGACCATCCGCACGCGGGGTGTGGTGATGGCGGGCGGCGCGCTGGGCACCAACCTGCTGCTGCGCACCCTGCGCGACCGCGGGAGCCTGCCCCGACTGAGTGACCGGTTGGGCCACCTCGTGCGCACCAACAGCGAGGCCATCGTCGCGGTCACGTCGAACGACCCGAAGGCCGACCTGCGCAGCGACATCGCCATCACCACGAGCATCCATCCCGACGAGCACACGCACTTCACCAACAACACCTACGGCCTCGGCGGGAACGCCATGGGCCTCACGTTCGGTCCGCTCACCGGCGGTCGCCTGCGGGTGGGACAGTTCGTGCTCGCGATGCTCACCCGTCCGCTGCGCTGGCTGAGCCCCACGCGACTGTCGGGGTGGTCGAAGCGGTCGGTCGTGTTCACCATCATGCAGAGCACCGACACCGCGCTCCGACTGCGACGACGGAACCGGTTCAGCCGCATCGACACCGCGGTCGGAGACGGCGACCCTCCGCTCGGCGACCTCCCGATCGCCCGCACGATCGCTGCGTCGGCGGTCCGCCACATCGGCGGCGGCGGATACGGTTCCACCGCCGTCACCGAATCGCTGCTGGCACGCCCAACCACCGCCCACATCCTGGGTGGCGCCGTCATCGCCGACTCACCCGCACGCGGTGTCGTGGACCGCCACCGCCGCGCCTTCGGCTACGAGAACCTGCTCATCACCGACGGCTCGACCGTGCCCGCGAACGCGGGTGTGAACCCCAGCCTCACCATCACCGCGATGGCCGAGGAGGCGATGTCACATGTGCCGCAGAAGAATCCGACTGGTTCCTCGGCCTCCCGCCCCACCGCGATGACCACGAGATGAGTGGCCGCGGGTCCTGGATACGTGCGGGCCGGCACGCGGTGGTGACCGGTGGATCTTCGGGTCTGGGACTCGAGATCAGCCGCCAGTTGGTCGAACGCGGTGTCGGGGTCACCATCCTCGCGCGCGACGAGGCGAAGTTGGCGGCGGCGGCGGAGACCCTGCGCGCCGAGGTCACCGACGCCGCCGTGCGCACCCTGTCGGTCGACGTCTCCGATCCCGACGCGCTCGTGGAGGCCTTCGGCCGCCTCGCCGCCGATCATCCGATCGACGTGGTGATCAACTCCGCGGGCATCATGCGCGAGGGCTACTTCGAGACACTGCCCGCCTCGGCGTTCACCGATGTCATGGACATCAACTTCTTCGGCACCGTGAACACCATTCGAGCTGTGCTGCCACATCTCCCGCATCCCGGCGGGCGGATCGTGAACATCGCCTCCCTGGCGGGCCTCACCGGCGTCTTCGGGTACACGCCGTACTGCGCCGCGAAGCATGCGCTCGTCGGTTTCACGAACGCGCTCCGATTCGAGATGGAACCGCAGGGTATCGGGGTCCACCTGATCTGCCCCGGCGAGTTCGACTCCCCTCTCGTGGAGGCACTCGACGCCACCCGGACGCCCGAGAACCGTGCGCACACGTTGACGATTCCGAAGGTGCCGGTGGAGACGATCGCGCGGGAGACGTTGGCGGCGTTGGACTCCGGGCGTGATCAGGTCATCCCGGGACGACTGCCCGCACTGGTCTCCGCCGGTCAACGGCTGCTCCCCGCCGCCGGCAAACTGGTGGGTAGACGCAAGGTGGCGCAGGTCTACCGAGGTCCCGAACGCCACTAGTCAGCGGAGTTTCCCGCCCAGCGGGAACACCTGCCGACTCCGCGGCGCAACGCTCAGGCCGACTTCTTGGCCGCGGCCTTCTTGGCGGGCGCCTTCTTCGCAGGTGCCTTCTTCGCGGCGGCCTTGCGGGGCGCGGCTTTCTTGGCCGGGGCCTTCTTCGCGGGCGCCTTCTCGTCGGAACCCGCATCGTCGGCCGACGAATCATCCGAGCCACCACGGTTCTTCACCGACGCGCGCAACGCGGCGAGCAGATCGGCCACCTCGGAGTCGTCATCGCCGGTGTCGTCGGACTCGGTGGCCGGGAACGCCTCGGTGCCCTCGGCTTTCGCCTCGATCAGCTTGCTGAGCTCGAGTTGGTAGGTGTCCTCGTACTCCGACGGCTCGAAATCGCCTGCCATGGTGTCGATCAACGACTGCGCCATCTCGAGTTCCTGCGGGCGGATCGTCGGTTCGTCCTCGAGCGCCGGGAAATCGGCCTTGCGGACCTCGTCGGGCCACAGCAGCGTCTGCAGGGTCATCACGTTGTCGACCACCCGGAGTGCCGCGAGCCGGGTCCGGTTGCGCAACGTGAACGTCACGACGGCGACGCGATCGCTGTCGGCGAGCGCCTGCCGCAGCAGCACGTACGCCTTCGGCGACTTCGACGCCGGCTCCAGGTAGTAGGGCTTGTCGTAGTAGATGGGGTCGATCTGCTCGCGCGGCACGAATCCGGTGATCGAGATCTCGGGGCTCTTCTGTACCGGCAACTCGGCGAGGTCGGATTTGGTGAGGATCACCGTCTCGCCGCTGTCGCTCTCGTAGGCGTTGGCGATGTCGGAGAACTCGACCTCGGTGTCGGTGCCCTCGCGGACCTTGCGGTAGCGGATGCGGGTGCCGTCCTTCGCGTCGACCTGGTGCGACGTGCGATCGTGCGACTCCGTGGCCGAGTACACCTTGACCGGTACGTTGACCAGGCCAAAGCTCAGATCGCCTTTCCAGATCGAGCGCATGGGGATCATTGTGCCGACCTCGGGGGCCGTGCGCAGCCCCCTGGCCCGTGTCGATGCAGATCAGTGACCCGACGAGGCGGCCGTCGGTTCGGACCCGACGTCGCTGTCGACCAGGGACAGCGCCAGTCGCGGGCAGGCCCTCACCGCTCGCCGTGCCCGGCCAGAGGCGTCGCGCGGCACCTCCGGTCGACCGTCGCGCCCCACCGGGAATCCCCATTCGTCGCGGTCGAACACCTCGGGCACCAGTTCGGCACACAGTCCCCGCCCGTCGCAGGCGGTCCAGTCGATGTGGAATGCGGTCATGAGCGGTGTCCTCCCGTTGTGCCAGTCGCGCTCCCGTCTGGGCCGATCTCGTCTCGGAACACCGCGAGCGCGGACCGCACCATGTGGGCGGTGCCGTCGGGGTGGCTGCACGCCCCGCGACCGTCGATGGTGTCGGCGAGGGTGATCGCGCGGCGTGCTGCGTGCGCTCCCGCACCGGCGGCGACGGCCGTCATCGCCTCGGCCAGGGCGGGCATCCCGAACCGGCACGGCCCGCACTGCCCCGCACTCTCCTGCGCGAGGTGGCAGACGATGTCGGCGACGACGGGCAGACCACGCTCGCCGCGCAGCAGGTACGAGAACACCCCGGCGCCGGGTGTCGCGCCGGCGTCCGACAGCGACCGGGCCGACAGGGCCAGGCGTGGCACCGCCCGACCGTCGACCCAGGTGCCGTGGAAGCCACCGATCAGGACCGCACGCAGATCGGTGGGGTCGACGGCGACCCTGCGCAACAGCACCGCGAGTGGGGTGCCCAGATCGGTCTCGACGACACCGTCGATCCCGGCGCGACTCGACAGCGTGACCAGGGCGGTCCCGGGTTCGGCGGCGGTGCCGCGGCCCCGGAACCAGGCGGCGCCGTTGCGGGCGACGAGCGCGACGTGGGCGAGGGTCTCCACGTTCTGCACCAGCGTGGGGAGGCCGCCGACGCCGCGCACCGCGCTCGGGACCACCCGGTGGCGGGGCAGTCCCGGACCGCCGGAGAGCAGGTCGACGATGGCCGTGGTCTCACCGTCGACGAAGCGTCCTGCGGTCGCGGTCACGGTGACGGGTGTGCGATCCCACCCCGCGGCGGCGCGGTCGCCGACGATCGCCGCGAGTTCGTCGACCCGGTGTGCGGGTACACACAGATGAGCGGCCTGCGCGCCGACCGCCTCGGCGACCGCGGCGAGACCGTCGAGCACCAGGTGCGGCGACTGGTGCAGCAGTACCGCGTCCTTTCCGCTGAGCGGCTCACCCTCCGCGCCGTTGGCGACGACGATCGGGCGGTGACGACGCCGGGCGGCCTGCGCGGTGGCCGCGATCTTGCGGGCCACCGGGAACGCCGCGCCGCCACGGCCGGTGAGGCCGGCTGCGTCGATCATGCCGATGAGGTCGTGGCCGACCAGTGCCCTGGGCCCGTAGATCTCGTGATGGCGCTCGAGTGAACCCCCGGCGCCGGTCAGCACCCTGTCGCCGGAACGGTCGGGCCCTGCCGGTCCGTGTCGCGACGGACGGTTCTCGGTGATCGCGGTCATGTGGTCGCCACCTCTCGTGGTCGGGAGAAATCGGTGAAACGGGGATGACGTCGCATGCCCACGGCGACGAGTACGGCGGCGACACAGCACCCGGTGATGACCCACATCCACGGCGCGCCGCTGTCGCTGCCGGCGCCCAGTCCGTGCACGACGGCGATCGGCCACAGTCCGTAGGCCACCCAGTGGATGGCACGGAATGCTCTCTGCCCGATACGATGTCGCACCAGAGCGCTGACGACCAGCACCATTGTGAGGTCGAGGGTCAGCGTGCCCAGTCCCACCCAGAACCACTCGTACGCGCCTCCGAAGGGGACGACCACGTCGACGAGATCGAGCTGTGCGTACGGGTCGACGACGAGAGTCGTGACATGCACCGCGATGAGCGATGTCGCGGCGAGGGAGGCGAACTGGTGCAGCGACATCACCCCGAATCGGGGCAGCCCGGCGACGCCGCGGCCCGACCGCGTCGCGATGCCGAGCACCATCGACACCGTCAGCATCATCAGGGCGGTGACACCGGTCCCCCGGCCCAGCGCCCAGAGGGCCTCGTCGGTCACGCCGCCATCTCCGCGTCCCGCGGCCAGCCACCCGTTCCGATGACGGTCCCGTCGGCGGCGACGAGACGTGCGGGCAGTCCGGTCGATTCGATCCACCGCTGTCCCGCAGCGCCTTTGACGATCGCGCCGGTGGACAGGGTGTTCGCGTCGACGCATCGTCGGGCGACGACGGTGACCGTGCGCCACTGCCCCGAGGCCGGTTGGCCCGTGCTGGGGTCGACGATGTGGTGGACGGTGCGGCCACGGTGGTTCCACTGGCGCCGCAGCGTGCTGGAGGTGGCGACGGCGCAGTCGCCGACGAGTCCGATCTGCGTGGCGGGTTCGGATCCCCCCGCTACGGGGAGGTCCTGGACCAGGATCTGCCACCCGCCGGCCGGCGCCTGTCCGCGTGCGCTGATGTCGCCGCCGAGGTTCACCATGGCGCCACAACCGATCTCGTCGGCGATGACGTCCGCGGCGAGATCGGCGGCCACCGCCTTGGCCGTCGCCCCGAGGTCGAGGAGCACACCCTCGGGAACGGTGAGGGTGTCGGCGTGGCGGCGGATCATCGTGTGATCGGCCTCGTGCACAGCCACGCTGGGTCCCGCGGTCAGACCGCTCGCGCGGTCGGCGAGGACGTCGGCGAAGTCGCGGTCGTACCCGAGCGCGATCAGGCGGCGGCCGATGGTGGGGTCGACGGCGCCGTCGGAGGCGCGGGCGGCGTCGAGCGCGGCGTCGACGAGGGTCGCGAGCACCGGGGTGATCCGGGTCGGGCGTCCGCGCCGGATCGATCGTCCGTAGAGCTCGGCGTCGGGACGGAAGCGGCTGCAGGCGGCGTCGACATCGGCGAGCACCGCGTCGACGATCGCGCGGGCCTCGCCCAGACGGGCGGGGTCGGTGACGACCAGCGACGCCTCGAGCCCCCACACCGGCCAGGTCGAGGTCGCCGTCTCGGAGGTTGTCATGTCAGGACCCATTCGTCTGGCCGTGGGTGTCACCCGAGCCGGCGGTGACCGTGGGTGCCGTGTCGTAGGACGAGCTGCCGGAGGAGTCCGTCCCCGTCGAATCCGATCCGGTCGAGTCGGTGGTGCCCGTCGTCGATCCGGTCGAGGTCGTGTCCGTCGTGCCGGTGTCGGTCGTCGTCGAGGTCGTGCTGGTCGTCGAGGTGGTGGTCGACCCCGTGTCGGCGTAGGCCAGACCCGAGGTGATGCCGACGGCGGCGAGTGCGCTCGCCGCGAGGGCTCCGGCCGCCCATCGTGCTCGTCGGATCCCGCGTTGCGGTGTGTTCACGGCTGACTCCTTCACGTCTCGCGGCGAGGTGTCTCATCGGTCACCTCGCCGGTGTGATGACCAGCATCGGAGTCGAACCTGGGAGGTCGCTGCGACCGCGCTGCGAAAGGCGTCGGAACAACGGGCGGGTGGGGGTCGTTGCCCCACACAGCAGTTTTGTCCACGAAATCTCAAGGAGCTTCACCGTCATGACCTCGCAGCAGTCCGCCCGACGCATCGTTCTCGCCGCCCGCCCCCACGGCGAGCCGAAGGACTCCGACGTTCGATTCGAGGAGTTCACGCTGCCGGAGCTGCGTGAGGGCCAGGTGCTGCTGCAGACACTCGACCTCTCGCTCGACCCCTACATGCGCGGTCGTATGAGTGCGGCGAAGTCATACGCACCGCCGGTCGAGATCGACGCCCCGATGGTCGGCGCGACCGTCTCGCGGGTGCTGGCATCGCGCGATTCCGGAGTGGCCGAGGGCGACGTCGTCCTCGGCTACGGGGGATGGCAGACCCATTCGGTCGAATTCGCCAAGCATCTCCGCACGCTCGACAAGGATTCGACGATCCCCCACACCACCGCCCTCGGCGTGCTCGGCATGCCCGGCTTCACCGCCTACTCGGGTCTGCTGACCATCGGCCGCCCGCAGCCCGGCGAGACCGTCGTCGTCGCTGCCGCCACCGGGCCCGTGGGTTCCGCGGTCGGCCAGATCGCGAAGATCAAGGGCGCCCGCGCCGTCGGCATCGCGGGCGGGCCCGACAAGGTCGCCTACCTGCGCGACGAACTCGGCTTCGACGCCGCGATCGACCACCGCGCCGATGATTTCGCCGATCAGCTGGCGGCGGCGACGGGTGACGGCATCGACGTCTACTTCGAGAACGTGGGCGGCAAGGTGTTCGACGCCGTCCTTCCCCGCATGAACACCTACGGCCGAATCCCGTTGTGTGGCTTGGTCGCCAACTACAACCTCACCTCGCTCCCCGAGGGTCCCGACCGCAGCGGCGCACTGATGGGCTCCATCCTCACCAAGAGCCTCGACGTTCGCGGCTTCATCCAGACCGAGTTCGTCGCCGACCAGCAGGAGACGTTCCTGCGCGAGGCATCGCAGTGGGTCGCCGACGGTTCACTGAAGTACCTCGAGCATGTCGTCGACGGCTTCGACAACACCCTCGACGCGTTCCGCGACATGTTGGCGGGCCGCAGCTTCGGCAAGACCGTGGTCCACGTCACCGACTGACGCCCTGACGGGTCAGGCTTGCCTGCACTTGCTGGAAATCCCTGCGCGCGAACGGTTCAATAGCCCGCATGTCGGAGACAGAACCGGTTCAGCACAGCGCCGAGCCACACGCTGCGGGTACCGGCGGCAAGCTCAACTGGTTGCGCGCAGGGGTGTTGGGGGCCAACGACGGCATCGTGTCGACCGCGGGCATCGTCATCGGTGTCGCCGCGGCGACCGCCGAGCGTGAACCCATCTTCACCGCCGGCGTGGCCGGTCTGGCCGCGGGCGCGGTGTCCATGGCGCTCGGCGAGTACGTGTCGGTGAGCACCCAACGCGACACGGAGAAGGCACTTCTCGACAAGGAGCGCGACGAACTGGCCGAGCAGCCGCAGGAGGAACTCGAGGAGCTCGCGGCGATCTACGAGGCGAAGGGACTCACGGCCGAGACCGCGTGGCAGGTCGCGACCGAGCTCACCGAGAACGACGCCTTCGCCGCGCACGTCGACGCCGAACTCGGTATCGATCCCGACGATCTCACCAGTCCGTGGCAGGCGGCGATCTCGTCGGCCATCTCGTTCACCACGGGTGCGGTGCTGCCGCTGCTGGCGATCCTGCTGACGCCGGCACATCTGCGGATCCCCGTCACGTTCCTCGTGGTGGCCGCGGCGCTCGCGCTGGCCGGGTTCATCAGCGCGACGATCGGTGAGGCGCACCGCTCACGGGCGATCCTGCGGGTGACCGTCGGCGGCATCATCGCCATGGTGGTGACGTACGCGATCGGACGACTCGTCGGCGGCGTCGTCGTCTGAGCGGAGTCCTCGGGTTCTTCGTTAGGTTGGGTCACATGAGCTACGAGCACGCCGACACCATCGACATCGACGCCTCCCCCGACACCGTCTACGCGGTGGTGTCCGACGTGACCCGGACGGGCGAGTGGAGCCCGATCTGCACCGGGTGCTGGTGGGACAGCGGCGACGAGCCCGGCCCCGACGGTCCTCGCGTGGGTGCGTGGTTCACCGGCCGCAACCAGACGTCGACGCGTACCTGGGACACCCGCTCGCTGGTCGACGTGGCCGAGCCCGGACGCGAGTTCGCCTGGCTCGTGAGCGGGAAGTTGGTCCGGTGGTCGTACTCGCTGGAGCCCGTGGGTGCGGGTACGCGCCTCACCGAGTCGTGGCAGTTCCGTGACGACGGCATCGCCTACTTCCACGAGAAGTACGGCGACGAGGCGCAGGCGCAGATCACCGACCGTGTCGAGGCCGCCAACTCCGGCATCCCCGTGACCCTCGAGAGGATCAAGGCCGTCATCGAGGCCGCGAAGGCCTGATCACGCGTTCCGGATGCTCAGAAGTACTGGGTCGAATCGACGATCACGGCGATGAGTCCGGCTATCGCCACGATGACGATGATCGTGGTGATGACCAGCACGACCACGGTCGTCGGTGAGAAACGACGCGGCGTCTCCTGCCGCTTGTCGGACCCCAGCGAGGTGGACTCGTAGGCCGGCGGCGTCGCACCGGGATCGACGCCACCACCATCCTGCAGGTCGGAATCGGGACGGCGTGCGGGTTCGGTGTCGGACATCGACAACTCCTCGGGTGACGGGCGGTTCGTCGGACTCCGCCGACGGTTCTTCGACACTCGCCCCGAGCTGGACGCGCACCTCCCAGTCTCCACGTTTTCCGCCGGAGGGGCGGTGACGACCGGGTCACAGCGGTCCCTCGGCGCCATCGACGACCACCCCGAATCCACGGATGCGACAAAAACGTACATATTGTCATCGCTAGAGACGTATGGTTCTGTGATGTCACCCCGACATGGATTTCAGCGAAGGCGGTTGTCGTCATGAGTGTTCTCGACCAGGTGATCACCAGAGCCCAGGCCAAGGCCCAGGCAGTGGTGCCGATGGAGCGTCAGATCCAGGCACTGCACCTGTTCCAGCGCGCGAAGAAGCGTGTGGTCGGCGACGACCAGCCGCACTTCACCGAGTCCGAGATCCCCGATGTGGCGGATCTCGACCTGACCCAGATCGACGTCGGCAACCCGTTCCTGTGGCGCCAGCAGCAGTGGCAGCCGTACTTCGCGCGACTGCGCGACGAGGCGCCGGTGCACTACCAGGCGAACAGCGAGTTCGGCCCCTACTGGTCGGTCACCCGGTACGACGACATCGTGCAGGTCGACAAGGACTTCGAGACCTTCTCCGCCGAACCGCAGATCATCCTCGGCTCTCCACCCGAGGGACTCGACATCGAGATGTTCATCGCGATGGATCCCCCGCGCCACGACCAACAGCGCGGTGCCGTGCAGGGCGTCGTCGCCCCGCAGAACCTCGAGGAGATGGAGGCGCTGATCCGGGAGCGGGTCCAGGAGGTCCTCGACGAGCTGCCGACCGACGAGCCCTTCGACTGGGTCGACCGGGTCAGCATCGAGCTGACCTCGCGCATGCTCGCGACGCTGCTGGACTTCCCCTACGACGAGCGTCGCAAGCTCGTGGAGTGGACCGATCTGGTCGCCGCCAGCGCGTCGGCGACCGGCGGGTCCACCGACACCGACGCCGCGTACCGGGCGGCGGCCGAGGCGGCGAAGAGCTTCAGCGCCCTCTGGCACGACAAGGCGGCCCGCCGCAACGCCGGCGAGAAGCCCGGGTACGACCTCATCACGCTGATGCAGATGTCCGAGGACACCAAGGACCTCATCGAGCGCCCGATGGAGTTCCTCGGCAACATCGTGCTCCTCGTCATCGGCGGCAACGACACGACGCGTAACTCCATGACCGGTGGACTGTTGGCGCTCAACCAGTTCCCCGAGCAGTTCGACCGCCTCCGGCAGGATCCCGGGCTCGTCCCCAAGATGGTCCACGAGATCCTGCGGTGGCAGACGCCGCTGGCCTACATGCGTCGGATCGCCACGCGCGACACCGTCCTGAACGGCCAGTTCATCCGCAAGGGCGACAAGGTCGTGATGTGGTACGCCTCGGCGAACCGGGACGAGCGGACGTTCGCCGATCCCGACGACTTCATCATCGATCGCCGGAATGCCCGTCACCACTTGGCATTCGGCATCGGTACGCACCGCTGCATGGGCAGCCGACTGGCCGAGCTGCAACTGCGGATCCTGTGGGAGGAGCTGCTCGCCCGATTCGACGACATCGAGGTGCTCGCCGAACCCGAACGCGTGCAGTCGAACTTCGTGCGCGGGTACAGCTCCATGATGGTGACCGTCACCCCGAAGGGCGGCGAGCGACGCGAGCACGGCACCTACCGTGCGGAGCACCTGGAGCGCCGCCGGCGCGAGGCGGCCACCCCCCGGGTTGCAGCCGGCCCCGCCCCGACCGCACCGTCACGTCCGTCCGGCGCACGGCGCACCGCGGTGACGACGCTCGATCTCCAGGTGGCGCACCGACGCACGGCCGCCGACGGCGTCGTCGAGCTCACCCTCACCGACCCCACGGGCGGTCCGTTACCCGAATGGGCTCCCGGCGCGCACGCCGAACTCCTGCTGCGGTCGGGACTGACCAGGCACTACTCGCTCTGCGGCGACGCCGCCGACCGGTCGTCGTGGAAGGTCGCGGTCCTGCGCGAACCGGACGGCCGTGGCGGATCGGCCTACGTCCACGACGAGCTCGCCGAGGGGGCGACCCTCAAGGTGAAGGGTCCGAACAACCACTTCGCGCTGGTGGACTCACCGCGGTACCTGTTCGTCGCCGGCGGCATCGGCATCACCCCGATCCGCACCATGATCGCCGCCGCGCAGGCGCAGGGGGCGACGTGGGAACTGGTCTACGTCGGCAAGTCCCGCTCGACGATGGCGTTCCTCGACGAGTTCGACGGCAAGGACCGGGTGACGGTGTGGGCCAAGGACGAACGCGGCGAGCGCTTCGACCTCGACGCGCTTCTCGGTGAGCCCCGGCCCGACACCCTCGTCTACTGCTGCGGCCCCGACGTACTCCTGGACGCCGTCGAGGAGAGGTGCGCCGTCTGGCCTGCCGAGAGCCTGCACCTGGAACGGTTCGCACCCAAGGCGGTCGAGGCCCCCGAGGGTGCACTCGACTCCTTCGAGGTCGAATGCGTCGACTCCGGTGTGACGGTCACCGTGCCCGCGGGGACGTCCATGTTCGAGGCGGTGGAGGAGGCAGGTGTCGACGTGATGGGGTCGTGCATGGAGGGCATCTGTGGCACCTGTCAGGCCGAGGTCCTCGACGGGAACCCGGATCATCGCGACTCCGTGTTGACGCGGGCCGAACGGGAACGCGGGGACTCGGTGATGCTCTGCGTCTCGAGGTCCCTGTCGTCGAAGCTCGTGCTCGACCTGTAGCCGGATCGCCTCAGGCGAACCCGCGGACCACCAGGTCGATGCGGCGTACCGCCTCGTCCACGTCGACCGTGGGTTGCAGGAGGTGGCTCATCGTCAGTCGCACCACGGAATCGACCAGGCCTTCGGGCACCGTGTCGCCCAGGAGCGACTCGAGGGCGCTGGTCGCCTGACCGAGCACGGCGTCGGGGTTGACGGTGAGCAGTGCGAGCAGGCCGGAGTCGTGCCCCGGCCGGAGGACGGCTGCGAGTGCGGCATTGGACCGACCGTGTTCCAGGACATTCCGCACCGCCGCGGACACCCCGTTCTCGAAGTCGTCGGGATGCGCCGCGAGGCCGGCGGACACGCGCTCCAGGAAGCGATCGACCTCTCGGTGCACCACCGCGTTGCCGAGCTCTTCTCTGGTCCCCACCTCTTTGTAGAGGCTCTGCCTCGGGACGCCGGAGCGCTTGGCGACCGCGGTCATACTCAGGCTGTCCCAGCCCTGATCGGTGATGATCTCCACCGAGGCGTCGAGCACCCGCTCGAGACGCAGAGCACGCATCTCGGCGTAGAAATCGGGCGCGCTCACGGACCGAGCCTAGAGCAGGCCGTGACCCGGGCGCGTCACGGACGGGACGGGCGGGACACACGATGGTGTCGTGTGCGGCGTTCTACGCCAGCGCGAGGAACAACTTCTCGAGTTGCGCCTCGGTCATCGGCTCACGGACGCCGTCGGCGTTGTCCGTCATGCACTCCCGCAGTCCGGTGGCCACGATCTTGAATCCCGCGCGGTCGAGGGCCTTGGAGACCGCGGCGAGCTGAGTCACCACGTCCTTGCAGTCGCGTCCGTCCTCGATCATGGCGATCACGCCGCCCAACTGCCCCTGGGCACGCCGTAAACGGTTCAGTACCTGCGCGATTGCGTCGTCGTCGCCGATCATGGGAGTCCTTCCGGTCGAAGAGACCAGCCTACCCCCGGGGGCATGATGCACCCGGGGACGGGACGGTCGGGGTTCAGGCGGTTCCGAGGGCGGCGATGGCCTTGCCGAGCAGCTCGGCGGCCTCCGAGGCGACCGGTTCGAGGCCGTCCTCACCGGTGACCGACACCATGAGGTCGGGGTTCATGGCCTCGACGATCATCGTGCGGCCCGACTCGTCGGCCGTGTCGACGCGGACGACGACGTTGCAGGGCAACAACATCCCGATCTGCGGCTGCACGCCGAGCGCTCGATGGGCGAGCGTCGGGTTGCAGGCACCGAGGATCGTGTACTGCTCCATGTCCTCGTCGAGCTTCTTCTTCATCGTCGCCTGCACGTCGATCTCGGTGAGGACGCCGAATCCCTGATCGGCCAGCGCTGCGGTCACCTTCTCGCGGGCGGTGGCGAAGTCGATGTCGGTGAGGGTGGTCGTGAGTCCGAGTTCCATGATCGTCTCCTTCGTTGACGTGTTCGTCGGTGGTCGAGCCGGGGTGAGGTCAGTGGTGGGCGAAGCTGATGGACGGCAGCACACGTCGCAGCCATGCCGGTGACCACCAGCCGGCGTGACCGGTGATCCGGAGCAGCACCGGCAGCAGGATCAGCCGGATCAGCACCGCGTCGAGCAGGACCGCCACCCCCAGGATGATGCCCATCTCCTTCGGCGGGAGCGGATCGGCGAGGGCGAAGCTGAAGAACACCGCCACCATCACCGCGGCCGCCGCGAAGATGACCCGACCCGAGTGGGCCATGCCGTCGATCTGCGCCGTGTGCGAGTCGCCGGTCTTCTCGTAGTGCTCCTTGGCCGTGGCCAACAGGAACACGGTGTAGTCCATCGCGATGGCGAAGATCATCGCGAAGAAGAACACCGGACCCCATCCGTCGAGGAACCCCTGCGGGGTGAATCCCAACAGCGAGGCCCCGTGCCCGTCCTGGAAGACGAGCTTCGCGACGCCGAAAGCCGCACCGGTCGAGAGCAGGCTCACCACCGTTCCCATCAGCGCGATGAGCGGCGCCTGCAACGCGACGAGCAGCAACAGGAATCCCATGATCAGGATGACGCCGACGATGATCGGCAGGTAGTCGTTCAGGGCCGTCTGCAGGTCGAGGTTCTCCGCGGGTGCACCCCCGACGAGAGCGTCGGCCGGGAGCCGGTCGCGCAGCGTGTCGAGGATCGATCCCATCTGCGAGCTCGACGGGTCCACGGTCGGGATCGCCTCCATCAGTGCGTATCCCGAGCCGTCACGTGCCATCTGGAGTGGGGTGACCATCGCGATACCCGGGCTCGACGCCGCCGCAGTGGCTGCAGCTTGCGCGTCGGCGACCGGGGCGATGACCTGCAGGGCGCCCGGCGCACCCGGACCGAACTGCTCCTGGACCAGCGCGTACCCCTGCCGCGCCGGCGCGTCCTCGGGAACGACCGAGATCGACGGCATCGCGACCTTCAGCCCGAACACCGGCAGTGCCAGCAACACCAGGATCCCCAGCGAGACCACGGCGAACGGCCACGGGTGCCGGTGGAGCAGCGACCCCCACCGATGGAACACCGGTGAGCGGAGTTCCTGCTTCCTCGCGTAGGGCAACGACACTGCGTCGACCTTCGGCCCGAGGGCACCGAGAACGGTCGGCAGGAGCGTCAGCGTCGCGAGGAGGACGAAGACGACGGCGAGCATGATCCCGACCGCCATGGTGCGGACCGCGGGCGCGGGGACGAGCAGCACGGCCGACAGACTCACCAGGACGGTGAGTCCCGAGAGGAACACGGCCTTGCCCGCGGTGTCCATGGTGTCGACGACAGCCTGCCGACGATCACCGCGCTGTTTCAGTGCGTCCCGGAACCGGGAGACGACGAACAGCGCGTAGTCGATGCCGAGTGCGAGGGCGAACATCATCGCGAAGTTCATCGCCCACACCGAGATCGGGGTGACCTGGTTCAGCAGCACGAGGCCGCCGGCGGACGCGACGAGGCCCGCGATGGTCAGCAGCAGCGGCAGGCCGGCGGCGACCAGCGACCCGAACGCCAGCACCATGATCGCGAGGGTGACCGGCCACGAGAACAACTCGGCTGTGATCATGGCGTCGTGGTTGGCCTTGGTGAATTCCGCCCACAGCGCCGACGCCCCGGTCGGGTAGACCTCGATCCCGTTGCGGGACAGTGCGGTCAGTGCCGACCTGTGGTCGTCGACGGCCTTCACCATCTCGTCGGTCGACGCGTTCGCACCGGCGATGAGGATGCCGGTGTGGCCGTCGCGGCTGATCGTCATCCCGGGCTGGGGGGCGACGATCTCGCCGAAGCGGGGGTCCGACCCGAGCTCGCGTCCGATCTGGGTGAACACCGCCTGCATCGACGGGTCGGACACGGTCGCAGAGTTAGAGTGGACGACGACCTGGACCGCCGAGGAGGCGTTCCCACCGAAGTGCTTCTGCGCGAGTTCGCGGACCGCGACGGACTCGGAACCGTTCGCCTGCCATCCGGCGCCCGCGAGGGACGAGAACACCGACGGCGCGAACGCACCGAGGACGACGATCGCCGCGAGCCAGGCGCCGAACACCATCCTGCGGTGGTCGCTCCCCCAGCCGCCGACGCGGCCGAGGACACCCGGCCGGCTCGACGAGGTCTCCGAGTCCGGTTCGGCGCGAGGTGTCGCTGTCGTGGTCACTTCTTCCGTCCTGTCAGTCGCGTGAAGATCGATCCGCGCTGCGTGTCGGCGTGGCCGTCACACCACTGGGCGTCGGGTACCCGTCGCTTGACGGATTCGACGTGTCGGCCGCACCCGGCCCACGTCGTCTTGCCGCATGTCCGGCATGTCACCGCGTGGCACATGGGTCAGTCCTCCTGCGTCGTCGCGAGGGTGGGCGGACCCGAGCGGGGCCGCTGGAGTTGGGCGAACGCGGGTGTCCGGGCGACGACGGCCAGTGCGTCGAGCAGATCGTCGGCCGCCGCGCCCATGGGGATCTCGGTGATGACCGGTCCGAAGAAGGTGCGCCCGTCGACCGTGACGAGTGGTGTCCCCGACGGCTCGCCGTAGGCGGCGACGGCTTCCGCGTGGGCGTCGGCGACCGCGGCGTCATGGGCCGGATCGTCGATGGCGCGCGCGAGGTCTGGGTCGAGTCCGCACTCGGTGAGGGCGGCCCGGGCGACGTCGGAGGTCACCTCCGCGTGATCGAGGTGGATCCGACGACCCAGTGCCGCATACAGATCGGCGAACGCCTCGCCCGGCACTGCGGCGAGCAGTCGCCCGCCGGCGCGCGAGACCTCCATGTGGTGCGCCATGCCGGGATCCATGTCGCCGGCGGCGATCGCGTCGGCGTTGAGCACCGCGAGGCTCATCTGTCGCAGCGTGAGCGTGACGTCGTCACGGCGGCCGGCCACGTCGGCGAGCCAGCGGGACGTGGCCCACGCGAAGGGGCACGCCGGGTCGATGTGGCAGTCGATGTGCACGGAGGCCGTCCTCTCATATACTCCCGGGGGTATCAATCCGGCGCTGGGTCAGCGCTGGGGGGCGACCGGGGATGAGTCCTTTGTATACCCATGGGGGTATACAAATCAAGAGGCGCCACTCCCCGACGGAGTCGACGGACGGGGTGGAGGTCAGCGCCGGCGAGACGGTGCCGCAGCTCTCGACGTTCAGCGCTGCGGGTGTCGCTCCTCTGCGACCGCGACGTCGGCCGGTCTCAGCGCATCCGTCAGCGAGCGGCCTCGGCGGGGACGTCGACCATCGACCGGATACGGATGGGCAGGTGCGGGCGGATCGCCGTCAGGACCGCCTCGGTCATGAGCGGCGCGACGATCACTGCGGCGACCGCGACAGCCACGGATGCGACGACGTCGGTGAGCCAGTGGGCACCCAGGTACAGCCTCGACGCACCGACCGCGACCGTGACCACCCCGGCGACCGTGAACGCCGCGATCCGGGCGCGTCGTCCGGCGACCACGGCCGACGCGATCGCGACGACCAGCGCACAGGTTCCGGTGACATGGCCCGACGGGAACGACATCGCCGCCTCCGGCGCCCCCACCTGATCGACCAGCGGCGGACGGAGACGATCCACGGCCACCTTGAACACCTCGGCGAGCGCCCCCGCCGATGCGACCGCGACCAGGACACGACCACCTCGATCCAGCCTGCGGTCGCGCCGGATCAGGACGCCCGCGACGACGACCGCGGCGACGGCCACCCAGGTCGGGGCGAGGACGGTGCTCAGAGCGGTCGCGAGGTCCGTCACCCACGACGTGCGGTGGTCGAGAACCCATCGCAGGGTCGACCCGTCGGCCCCCGCCGCCGGATCGTGGTGCAGGACGATCGCCAGACCGAGACCGAGGACGGCGAGCACCAGGACGACGGGCGTCACGACGCGCGAACGGGAGGACATGGGAGCCACCGTGCACCCTCCCCGCTGAGAGGACGCTGAAACGAGCGCGGCGTGGCAGACGCGGCACCGCGCCTACGCTGCTGTGATGCCCACCCTGGCCCGCAACGCCCTCGCGCGGTCGCGCGCGACGATGGCGAGTGTCCGCGTGCGCCTCACCGTCGTGGCGACCGTGCTGATGGCCGTCGGTCTCGCCGTGGCCGCGGCGATCATGCTGTTGATCCTGCACCGCTCCCTGCTCGACACCGCCGACGGAGCCACGCGTGCCCGTGTCGACGAGGTCGCCGCGGCGGTCCGCTCGCTCCCACCGTCGGCGGTCGACCCCACCCTTCTCGCCCGGACGACCGGCATCGATCTCGTCCAGGTCATCGACGCCGGTGGCACGGTCGTCGCGTCCTCGCCGGGCGCCCGGGTGGCGCTCACCGGTCCGATGGCCGGGGGTCGCTCGGAGACGCTCGACGACGCCCGTGCCCCCCGCGGTGTCGATCCCGACAGGGGTGACCCCGACAGGGGTGGCGCCGACAGGAACGATGACGACGGGGCCAAGTACCGGGCGACGGCCCGCGCGGTGTCGACGCCCACCGGGACGCTGACGATCGTGGTGGGCGCGGCCGAGGGCCCCATCGACGATGTCGTGCTGACGGTGGCGCTGTTGCTCGCCGCGGTGTTCCCCGTCGTTCTCGCGCTGCTCGCGGGAGCCACCTACGTGCTCAGCGGCCGGACCCTGGCACCGGTGGAGCGCATCCGGTCGCAGGTCGCCGATCTCGGTGGTCGCGACCTCGGCCGTAGGATCCCCGTTCCCGCGACCCGCGACGAGATCGCCCGGCTCGCCGACACCATGAACGCGATGCTCGAACGTCTCGACACGGCCCAGCGACGACAGGTGCAGTTCGTCGGCGATGCATCACACGAGCTGCGCAGTCCGCTCGTCACCCTCCTCGGACTCATGGAACTGGCGGCCGCACAGCACGAATCGATCGATCCCGAGACGGTGTCGGGGGTGCTGCTGCCGGAGACGCGGCGCCTCCACACCATGATCGACGATCTCCTGCTGCTCGCGCGATCCGACGAGCAGGGGTTGTCGGTGCGGCACCACGACGTCGATCTCGACGACGTGGTCGACACCGATCTCCGACGTCTGCGCGCGACAACGGATCTCGAGATCTCCGGCGAGGTCGTCGCGGCCCGCGTCGCCGGGGACCGCGACGCACTCGCCCGCGCGCTGCGCAACATCACCGACAACGCCGTGCGCCACGCACGTCTCGCCGTGCGGGTGTCGATGACCCGCGCCCCGTCGGGAACGGTGCTCGTCCACGTCGACGACGACGGCCCGGGCATCCCGCCGCAGGATCGCGGACGGGTGGTCGAGCGGTTCGTCCGCCTCGACGACGCCCGCGCCCGCGGGGATCGCCACGGCAGCGGACTCGGCCTGGCGATCGTCAGCGAGATCGTCGCCGCGCACGGCGGGGTGCTGACCCTGGACGAGTCACCGCTGCACGGGACACGCGCGACGATCGCGCTGGCGACCGGGGGCTCGTCGGCGGGCGATCAGTCGACCGGGATTCAGTCGACGGGGACTCAGTCGACCGGGACGAGGCGGTAGCCGACACCCCGGACGGTCTCGATGGACGCACAGTCGAACGGCCGGTCGATGCGGCGGCGCAGGTACCCGATGTAGACCTCCACGACGTTGTCGTCCCCGTCGAAGTGGTCGTCCCACACCGCCCGCAGGATCTGCGCCTTGCTGACCGCCACACCGACGTTGCGCATCAGGAACTCCAACACCGCGAACTCTCTCGGCGTCGGGGAGAGGGTCGTCCCGCGTCGGGTCACGACGTGGGCGGCGGGATCGAGGGACAGCGATCCGGCGGTCAGCACCACCGGGCGCTCCGGGGCCCCGCGCCGGATGAGTGCACGCAACCGTGCGACGAGAAGCTGCACCGAGACCGGTTTCACCAGGTAGTCGTCGGCGCCCAGATCGAACGCGTCGATCTGATCGACGTCGCCGTCCTTCGCGGTCAGCATCACGACGGGTGTCCACACGCCCTCGCGGCGCAGCGAGCGGACGACCTCGTAGCCGCTCATCCCGGGCATCATGATGTCGAGGACGATCGCCTCGTAGTCACCGTGCGTCGCCCGCGCGAGTCCGCCGAGACCGTCATGGGCGAGATCGACCACCCACCGCTGGGCGACCAGCGCCCGCCGCAGTGTCTCGGCGGCGTTCCTGTCATCGTCGACGACCAGAACACGCATCGGTGGTCACCTCTCTCAGGTGTGCCTCACCTGTCTCAGCGATCTCTCAACCGCGCTCTGCTTGCATGCGCGTATGGATTCCATCAACGGCATACCCGCGCATCCGCTGTTCGTCCATCTCGCGGTGGTCGCCATCCCGTTGCTGGCAGTGCTCGGCATCCTCACCGTCGTGTGGCCGGCCGCGCGCCGCAAGCTGGGGATCATCGTCCCACTCGTCGGCCTCGTGGCGGTCGTGATCACGCCGCTGACCACCTCGGCCGGTGAGTCGCTGGAGAAGGCGACCCGGCCCAATCCCGTCCTCGAGCGGCACACCGAGCTCGGCGGCCAGATGATCTATTTCGTGGCACCGCTGTTCGTCGCGGTGGTGCTCTACTGGGCGCTCCACAGTGCCCTGGTGATGGACCGCCTCCCGTCCGCGCCGGCGGGCGCGCTCCGTGTCGGTTCCGTCGTCCTCGCCGTCGCGACGGTGATCCTCGCGATCGGGGCGATCATCTGGGTGTATCGCATCGGCGACACGGGCGCGGAGAGCGTCTGGTTGCACTGACCGCGGTCGCGGGGCGCCCGCGGACCGTCGCACGACCTGAAACACTGGGGTGCATGGCGGACACGCTCGACGTCGACGGCCGGACGGTCGCGGTCACACACCTCGACAAGGTGCTCTATCCCGCCACCGGTACCCGCAAGGCCGAGGTCATCGACTACTACAACCGGGTGGCCGAGGTGATGCTCCCGCACCTCTGGCGTCGTCCCATCACCCGCAAACGCTGGCCCGACGGCGTCGCCGCGCAACCGTTCTTCGAGAAGAACCTGCCCTCGAGCGCCCCGGGGTGGCTCGAGCGCCGGATCATCGAGCACAGCGACCGCGACGCGGTCTATCCCGTCGCGACCTCGCGGGCCGACCTCGTGTGGTTCGGGCAGCAGGCCGCGCTGGAACTCCACGTACCGCAGTGGACGTTCCCGCCCGACTCCGACGCCCCCGTCGCCAAGCCCGACCGCCGCGCCAACCGCCTCGTGCTCGATCTCGACCCCGGCCCGGGCGTCAGCCTCGCCCACTGCGCCGAGATCGCCCTGATGGTGCGCGAGCTGCTCGCCGGCGCCGGCCTGGACTCGTATCCGGTGACCAGCGGCAGCAAGGGGATCCACGTCTACGCACCGCTGCCCAGCGCGGTGTCGAGCGACGGGGCACGCACCGTGGCCAAGCAGATCGCGACAGCGCTGGCCACCGAACGCCCCGACGACGTGACCGCCGTGATGGCCAAGGCGGTGCGTCCGGGCAAGGTGTTCATCGACTGGAGCCAGAACAGCAGCGCCAAGACCACTCTGGCGCCCTACTCGCTGCGCGGCCGCGACCAGCCGTGGGCCGCCGCACCGCGATTCTGGGAGGAGCTGTCCGATTCCGACATCGCACAGCTCGACTTCTCCGAGGTGCTCGACCGCGTCGCCGACCACGGTGACATCCTCGCCGGACTCGACGACGCGATCGCGGCGCCCGCCGCCGCACCCACCGACCGGGATCCGGCCCCCTCGCCCGCGGTGATCAGTCTCAGCGAGTACCGGCGCAAACGCGACGAGTCGAAGACCCCCGAGCCGTTCGGCGACGAGTCGCACCGCGCGGCAGCGCGATCCGACGACACCGAGGACGTCGAGACCGTCGAGGACGGCCCGGGGCTGCCGATCTTCGTCATCCAGGAGCACCACGCCCGACGGCTGCACTACGACTTCCGCCTCGAACGCGACGGCGTCCTGGTGTCGTGGGCGGTGCCGAAGAACCTCCCCACCGACAGCGATCAGAACCGTCTCGCGGTCCACACCGAGGACCACCCGATGGACTACGCCGACTTCTCCGGCGACATCCCCGCCGGTGAGTACGGCGGTGGGCACGTGGAGATCTGGGACCACGGCACCTACGAGACCGAGAAGTGGCGCGATGACGAGGTGATCGTGCGATTGCACGGTGACCGCATCCAGGGCCGCTACGCGCTGATCAAGACCGGCGAGAAGAACTGGCTCGCGCACCTGATGTCCGACGAGCCGCGACCGATCGTCCCCGACAGCCTGCGTGACCCCCGACCCATGCTCGCCACCGACGAGACCATCGAGTCGCTGACCGCCGACACATGGGCCTTCGAGGGCAAATGGGACGGCTACCGGATCATCGCGCGCTACGTCGGGGGCGAGCTGCGACTGACCAGTCGTGCCGGCATCGACATGACCGCCGACTTCCCCCAGTTGCGTTCCCTGGCCGACGATCTGGGCCTGATCGACGCCGTCCTCGACGGCGAGGTCGTCGCCGTCGACGCGACCGGCAGGACCAACTTCACGTTGCTGGCCAGCCGCGACTCCACCGCCGAGCCCTTCACGCTGAAGCTGATGCTCTTCGACATCCTCTACCTCAACGGGTCGTCGCTGCTGCGGATGACGTGGGAGCAGCGTCGCTCCCTGCTCGACGAGATCGCGCCGGTCTTCGCCCACGACCCCGCGATCAAGGTGCCGCCACTGCTGGAGGGTTCGGGTGCCGAGGCCATGGACCACAGCCGCGACAAGGGCTGGGAGGGTGTGATCGCGAAACGGCGCGACTCGATCTACCAGCAGGGCCGCCGGTCACGCACCTGGCTCAAACAGAAGAACTGGCGCGACATCGAGGTCGTCGTCGGCGGGTGGCGTCCCGGCAAGGGCAATCGCTCGAACACGATCGGTTCGCTGCTCGTCGGACTGCCCGAACACACCGGCCTGCGCTACATCGGCAGGGTCGGGACGGGGTTCACCGACAAACAGCTCACTGCGCTGGCCGAGGAACTGGCACCGCTGCGGCGCACGACCTCCCCGTTCGTGGAGCGACTCGACCGGCCCGTGGAACACGACGCGGTGTGGGTGCTGCCGAAGGTCGTGGCCGAGGTGCGCTTCATGGACTGGACCAGCACCGGCCATCTGAGACATCCGAGCTGGCGGGGCATCCGCAGGGACAAGCTTCCCGGCGATCTGTGATCATGAATCGCATGCTGACCGTCGCCCACATCAGCGACCTCCACTTCAGCGGGGAGGCCGACCACCGCGCGCGGGTGGAGGCGGTGCTCGCCCACATCTCCGCACGCGCCGACGGCATCGACGTGCTCGTCGTCACCGGCGACATCACCGACGACGGTTCGCCGACCCAGTACGAGGAGGCCGCCGCGGTTCTCCGCGGTGTCCCGTTGCCGACCACGCTGCTGATCCCCGGCAACCACGATCGTCGCGACGAGTTCGGCTTCGGCCTGTTCAAGCGGCACACCCACGACATGCCGCTCAACCGCGCGGCGGTGATCGCCGGCGCGCTGTTCCTCATGTGCGACAGCACCATCCCCGGTCGCAACGACGGATTCCTGTCCGACGACACGATCGCCTGGATGGACCGCGAGATCACCGCCGTCGGCGCCGGCGTGCCGGTGATCGTGTGCTTCCACCATCCCCCGGTGGTGTTGGGCATGCCGTTCATGGACTCCATCCGGCAGACCGGTGAGGACCGCCTGGTGCGGCTCGTCGAGAAGCACCCGGGCGTCGTCGGATTCCTGTGCGGGCACGCGCACACCGGCGCGGTCACCAGCTTCGCCGGTCGTCCGGTGTGCCTCGCCCCCGGCGTCTCGTCGACTCTCAACCTGTCCTTCGAGGGCACCGACATCGTCGACGCCTCGCAGCCGCCGGGGCTGGCCTTCCACCAACTCGACGGGTGGCGCCTCATCACCCATTTCCGCGCGGTGGTCTGACGTGCGCGTCCATCACCTGAACTGCGGCACGATGCCCGTCCCGGGCGATTCGCTGGTGTGCCACGTGCTGCTGATCGAGACCGACGACGGCCTCGTCCTGGTCGACTCCGGTTACGGCCTTGCCGACTGTGCCTCCCCCGCACGACGTCTGGGCCCGCTGCGTCATGTGATCCGTCCCGTGCTCGACCCCGACGAGACCGCGGCCCGCCAGATCGAGCGCCTCGGACACTCCACCGACGACGTCCGCCACATCGTGGTCACCCACTTCGACCTCGACCACGTCGGCGGTATCGCCGATTTCCCGGGGGCGACGATCCATGCGACCGCCACCGAGGTCACCTCCGCCCAACGCCCGCGCACCACACTCGAACACGGTCGCTACCGACGTCGCCAGTGGGCGCACGGGCCCACCCTCGCCACCCACGAACCCGTCGGCGAGGCCTGGCGTGGGTTCGACGCGGCGCAGGAACTGACCGACATCTCCCCCGGCATCGTCCTCATCTCCCTACCGGGGCACACCCGTGGGCATGCGGCGGTCGCCGTCGACGCCGGTGACCGGTGGGTCCTGCACTGCGGGGACGCCTTCCACCACCGCGGGGCGATCGAGGACGGGACCTCGGAACCGTGGACGATGCGGGTCGCCGAGACCGCGCTCGCGATGGATCGCGCGCAGTTGCGGCGCAATCAGGAACGCATCGCGGAACTGCGCCGCCGCGCCGACCCCGATCTGATCATCGTCAACGCCCACGACCGCACGCTGTTCGACCGCGCGGTCGCCTCGGCCTGATCTCCACGCGGTCCGGCCTCAGATGGTCCCGTCGGCCGCCGCGGCGAGGAACTGCGCATGGTCACGATCGACCTGATCGGCGTAGTCGACCGCCCACCGGGCGATGGCGGTGTCGGCCGTCGCCTTCTTCCCCAGGTAACCGGCGATCTGCGCGAATGCCGGGCTCTGGCTGTGTGATCGGGCCAGCAGCCGCGCACAGAGCTCGCTGTACCGGCGCAGTTCCCGCGCCTTGAGGTCGGTGGCGTCGATCGACCCCTTCATGTCGCGGAACTGTCGCCAGTAGAACGCGCCCTCCCGCGACGCCGTCCATCCGAGGAACGGGTCGGAGTTCGCCTGCAGCACATGCGCACTGGCCACCACCCGGACGGCGTCACGGGCCTCGGTCGGCGTCTGCTCGGTCTCGGGGATCACCGAGGTGAGACCGCCGTTGGTCTCGAGCACCGACGGTGCGGCCTGCTTGAGCTGCAGCACCATCGGCTCGTCCGACGGGCCGCGGAGCAGCACGATCAGCGCGACGTTGCCGACCGAACCCACCCCCACCACCCGTCGTGCCACGTCGACGATCTCGAACTGCGACAGCAGCAGCGCCACATCGGTCCGCACCGACGCGAGGTAGTGGTCGAAGATCTCGTCGACGCGCTGGCCTGCGAGCTCGATGCGCTCGGGGTGCTGCGCCGACAGCGGCACCACGATGGGCGGGTCCGGGGTGATGCGACGCCGGCCGTCGGGGCCGATCTCGGTGATCTTGTCGACGATGCTGTCGGCCGTCCGGCGCCGGGCCTTGGCCAACGCGGCGTCGATGACGTCGGCCACCACACCACCGGCGTTGTCGGCCAACACCTCTGCGTCGACCGAGGTGTAGTAGCGGTCGATCACCGATTGCGAACCCGCCACCCTCAGGGCACGGCGGTAGGCCTGCGCGACGTCGGCGGCGAGCTCGGCCTGATCGTCGCGGTCGGCGCCGTCGGCGCGGGCACACAGCACCGCACTGGTCACGAGACGTTTGACGTCCCACTCCCAGGGGCCGACGCCGGACTCGTCGAAATCGTTGAGGTCGAACAGGATACGACGTTCGGGGCTCGCGTAGAAGCCGAAGTTGCCGATGTGGGCGTCGCCGCTGATCACCACATCGACACCCGTCACCGGGATCGACGACAGGTCGGTGGCCATGATGTCGGCGGTCGCACGGAAGAACGCGAAGGGCGAGGAGCTCATCCGCGCGATCCGCAGCGGGATCAGCTCGGCGATACGACCCTCGTGCTGACGGCGCACGAGATCGATCAGATCGCGGTGACCGGAGGGCGCCTGTGCCAGCGTCGACCGTCCACGGGTCTCGCGCATCGCCTTGCCCAACTCGAACGACTCGTCGTGATCGTGGCGTTCGAGAAAACGATGAAAGGGCATACCGCGATGCTAACGGGGCACACCGGCGCGTACTGTCGCGATCGCAGCTGGTCTGCCGTACGACTGACGCCCAGGAGCCCCTGAGTCCGTCGTGCGGCATCGAGCACGGTCATCGTCCAAACGGTGATCGGGCGAGAGGGAACCCGGTGAGAATCCGGGACTGTCCCGCAGCGGTGAGTGGGAACGACCGCCGACAATCAGCACTGGCGGGTCCGCGAGAGCGGACCTGCTGGGAAGCGTCGGCCAGTAGGCCGCGAGTGTCACGCCCACGAGTCCGAAGACCTGCCAACTGTGCCGGGTGCGCCGCACCCGGCGGATCATCGCCTCGTGGACTGGGCGTGTGACCGCTGGAGTCGTGCCGTGCCCTCCCGGGGCCACGGCTGTTCGTCGCGTGCCGTGGGCACCCGACCGGCTCGTCGGTACCACGTTCTTTGGTGATGACCATCCGCACGCACCGAAGGATCGTCACGCACATGACTGGTACACCTTTCACCGCAACAACTCTGGGCTCGGCTCGCATCGGGCCGAATCGGCAGCTCAAACGGGCCGTCGAGTCCTATTGGGCCGGACGCACCGACCAGACGCAGCTACGAGCCCTGGCCGCCGATCTGCGCCGCGCGGCCCTACGGAGTCTGCGCGCAGCCGGACTCGACTCGATCCCGGTCAACACCTTCTCGTTCTACGACCAGATGCTCGACACCGCAGCACTTCTCGGCGCATTACCGCCGCGGGTCGCCGACATCGACGACGAGCTCGATCGGTACTTCGCCGCGGCACGCGGCACCGGGAAGGTCGCCCCGCTGGAGATGACGAAGTGGTTCGACACCAACTACCACTACCTCGTCCCGGAGATCTCGGCGTCGACGACGTTCGCGCTGCACCCGGGCAAGATCCTCGACGAACTGGCCGAGGCGGTGTCACTGGACATCCCGGCGCGCCCGGTCGTCATCGGACCGATCACCTTCCTGCTGCTGAGCAAGGGAATCGACGGCACCACCCCTGTCGAACGACTCCACGAGCTGATCCCGCTGTACCGCACCCTGTTGTCGACGCTGCGCGAGGCGGGCGCGGAATGGGTGCAGATCGACGAACCGGCGCTGGTCACCGACCTCCACGCTGATCCGGCAGGCCTCGCCACGCAGGTGTACGGGGACCTGGCCGCAGGGACCGACCGTCCCGCGATCCTCGTCGCGAGCTACTTCGGCGATCTCGGAGACGCACTGCCCGCGCTCGCCGCCACCGACATCGAGGCCCTCGCCGTCGATCTGGTGCGTGGCAGCGCCGACGCGGTGGCCGCGGTACCGACCCTGAGGTCGAAGCTCCTAGTGGCGGGGGTCGTCGACGGACGCAACATCTGGCGCAACGACCTGTCGGCCTCGCTCGCGACCCTGGCGACGCTGCTGGGCTCGGCCGCCTCGGTGGCGGTCTCGACGTCGTGCTCGACACTGCACGTGCCCCACGGTCTCGGGTCGGAGTCCCGACTCGACGACACGCTGCGGAGTTGGCTGGCATTCGGTGAGGAGAAGGTCGCCGAGGTGGTCACGCTGGCCACGGCACTCCGCGACGGACGCGACGCCGTCGGAGACGCTCTGGACGACTGCGCGCGGTCGTTGGCCGCACGCCGCTCGGATCCCCGCGTACACGACGACGCCGTCCGCCGGCATGTGGCGGCCGCGGTCGCCGAGGGGATCACCCGCGGCCCCGCGGCGCAACGCCGTGCCACCCAGGACGACCGGCTCGGACTACCGGTCGTGCCCGCGACGACGATCGGGTCCTACCCGCAGACGTCGGCTATCCGTCGCGCACGGGCGGCGCTGCGCGCGGACGAGATCGGTGTCGACGAGTACGAACGGCAGATGCGTGACGAGGTGGCGAGTGTCATCGCGCTGCAGGAGGATCTCGGACTGGACGTACTGGTGCACGGCGAGCCCGAGCGCAACGACATGGTGCAGTACTTCGCCGAACAACTCGACGGGTTCTTCGCCACCGAGAACGGGTGGGTGCAGTCCTACGGCACCCGGTGTGTGCGGCCCCCGATCCTGTACGGCGACGTGCGTCGGCGGTACCCGATGACGGTGACGTGGATCGACTACGCCCAATCGCTCACCGATCGACCCGTGAAGGGCATGCTGACCGGGCCGGTCACCATCCTCGCGTGGTCGTTCGTGCGCGACGATCAACCGTTGTCGGACAGCGCGAACCAGATCGCGGTGGCGATCCGCGACGAGACCGTCGATCTCGAGGACGCCGGCGTCGGGATCATCCAGGTCGACGAACCCGCGCTGCGGGAGTTGTTACCTCTGCGCTCGGAGGATCAGGCGGCGTACCTGCGCTGGGCGGTCGATGCGTTCCGGTTGTCCACCTCGGGTGTGGCGGATGCGACGCAGATCCACACCCACCTCTGTTACTCGGAGTTCGGTGCGGTGATCGGTGCCATCTCCGATCTCGACGCCGATGTCACCTCGATCGAGGCAGCGCGTTCGCACATGGAGGTTCTCGACGATCTGAACGCCATCGGGTACGCGAACAGCGTGGGACCGGGTGTCTACGACATCCATTCGCCGCGTGTCCCGGAGGTCGGCGAGATCGTGGCGTCACTGCGCGCCGCGCTGGATGCGGTCCCGGCACAGCGACTCTGGATCAATCCCGACTGCGGACTGAAGACGCGCTCGGCCGAGGAGGTGGAGGCGTCGTTGCGCAACCTCGTCACCGCGGCGCACATCGTGCGCGCCGAGTTGTGACCGGGTGAGGTGGTCGGGTGGGATCGGGGGTCTCGATCCCACCCGACCTGCCCACGCCCGGGGGGAGGCGGGGCACGCTGGGAGGTGACGGTGTCAGCGAGGAGGGCGCAGTGTCTCGAAGCTGAACGAATAGTTGTTGAGCGGCTGCGGGTCTCGCCCGTCGCAGTAGACCGCGGACGCAACGATGCCGGTGAAAGGGGCTGCACCGATCGTGCCGACCGGCGTTCGCACCGACTTCCCGGGGTCGATGCCGTCGATCAGTTTCGTGCCGCCGAAGGTGTTGGGGATGGAGTTGATGTAGGCGACGATGCCGGTGGCACGCTCGGTTCCCACGTTGCTGATGACCACGGAGATCTCGCCGCGGGTGGCCGGGTCGGTCGACACCTGGGGACGGGAGATGGTGACGTCGGGGGCGCCGGTCGGTGGGGGAGTCTGCTCCGGCGCCGCGCCGGAGCTCGGGGCGACGGCGAGCGACAGTGCGGCGACTGCGCTCGCGACTACTGCGATGCGGCGTGTTCTCATCGACGACCTCCTGGTGGAACGGATGCGTACCAATTGACTGCCATCATGCTTACCGGCGCGAAGGATGTCCAGTCCCCGATACGCAATCGCAACCTGGCCCACGTACGGCGGTCGTAAGGTTGCCGCCATGACCAGCAGAATCGACGTCATCGCCATCGACTGCCACGACATCCGACTCGTCGCCGACTTCTGGACCGCGGTCCTCGGATGGCAGGTCACCGAGGTCGAGGGCGACGACTACCTCAGCATCGGTCCGGCCGACGGGTCGACGCCGAGCATCGACTTCCTCCGCGTCCCCGAGGCCAAGACGATCAAGAACCGTCTCCACCTGGATCTTCGCGCCGACGGGATGTCCACCGCAGACGAGATCGCCCGGGTCGAGTCGCTCGGCGCCACGCGCGTCGACATCGGTCAGGACCCCTCGGTCACCTGGACCGTTCTGGCCGATCCCGAGGGCAACGAGTTCTGCATCCTCGGTCAGACGCGGCAGGAGACCCACTGAGGGACGTCTTCGGCAATGCGGACTCCTGCGTCGCGGCGCGTCTGGTACAGCTGTACGAGCACCCGCCGACAACAGGAGACCCATGCGCCGCTGGAGCCGCCCCCTCACCACCGTCCTCGCCACGGCCTGTGCCGCGGCCGCACTCCTGACGGGGGTCTCGTCGGCGTCGGCCGCACCGGCGCGCCCCGACCTGGTGGTGTCGCTACCCGAGCTGGGCCCCCGGAACTTCCCGGCGCAGGCTCCGTTCGTGATCCGGATCGCCAACCGTGGCACCGCCACCGCGACGAACATCGCGGTGGCGGTGTCCGGCATCCCGCCGACCGCGAGCGACGGCTTCACGATCGAGGCGATCCGCCCCGGTCAGACGATGACCGTGCACACCCGCAGCCTGCTGGGCCGCTTCTACATCGGCCAGTCGACGGTCACCGCGCGCGAGACCGAGAGAGACGCGAACCCGGCGAACAACTCGATCACCGGCTTCCGCTTCCTGATCGGCTGAGACGAGAACAGACGAGGCGATTCTTCCCGGTGAGCGGGAAGGATCGCCTCATCTGCCGGCGGTTCGTGGTCTACAGCGCCTTGAGTTCCTCGATGACCTGACCGACGGACTTCTTGGCGTCGCCGAAGAGCATCGACGTCCCCGACGCCCCGAACAGCGGGTTGTCGATACCGGCGTAGCCCGACGACATCGACCGCTTGAGCACGATCACCGATCGCGCCTCGTCGACGTTGAGGATCGGCATGCCGTGGATCGGCGAGCTGGGATCGTTGCGTGCCGCGGGGTTGGTGACGTCGTTGGCGCCGATGACGATCGCGACATCGGTACGGCTGAACTCGCCGTTGATGTCGTCCATCTCCTTCATCGCGTCGTACTCGACGTCGGCCTCGGCCAGCAGCACGTTCATGTGCCCGGGCATACGACCGGCCACCGGGTGGATCGCGTACTTGACCTCGACGCCCTTGCCCTCGAGCAGCGTCGCCATCTCCTTCACCGCGTGCTGCGCCTGGGCGACCGCGAGGCCGTACCCCGGGACGACGATGACCTGGTTGGCGTAGGCCATCTGGATCGCGGCGTCGGCGGCCGAGGTGGCCTTCACCGTGCCGCCGTCGCCGGCCGGACCGGCCGCGGCACCGTCGGCGCCACCACCGAACGAGCCGAAGACGATCGCGGGGATCGACCGGTTCATGGCCTTGGCCATGAGGTTGGTGAGGATGGAACCCGATGCGCCGACGATCATGCCCGCGACGATGAGTGCGGTGTTGTCGAGCGCGATACCCGCTGCGGCAGCGGACAAGCCGGTCATCGCGTTGAGCAGCGAGATGACGACGGGCATGTCGGCGCCACCGATGGGCAGCACCACGAACAGACCCATCACGCCGGCCGCGATGAGCAGACCGACGATCCACCAGACGCTGGCGCCGCCACCGCTGGTGGCCTGCACCCCGAGGAAGACCGCGATCGCGATCGATCCCACGAGCAGCACCATGTTCGCTAGCTGGAACAGCTTGGCGTTGCCGACGAAGAACTTCTCGACGCCCTTGGGCAGGATCTCCTGCAGCTTGGAGAACGCGATCAGCGAGCCCCAGAACGAGATCGAGCCGATGATCGCCGCGATGAGCGAGCCGACGACGAGCGGCGACGCGGGCTGCTTGTCACCGAACTCGGCGAAGCCGGAGGTCTCGATGAACTCCGACCAGGCGATGAGTGCGACGGTGCCACCACCGACACCGTTGAACAGCGCGACCAGCTGCGGCATCGCCGTCATCTTGGTCTTCAACGCGGGCGGGATGCCCAGTGCGACACCGATGATGAGGCCGACGGCGATGAGGATCCAGTTGATCGTCGGCACCTCGACGCGGCCGGGTCCCTCGTTCGCCCGGGCGCCCTCGTTCCACACGTAGAGCAGGGTCGCGGCGACGGCGATGCCCATGCCGACGGCGGCGATCCAGTTGCCGCGCACGGCGGTCTTCGGGCCGGTCAGGCCCGACAGGCCGTAGATGAACAGACCGAACGCGAGGATGTAGAGCGCGGTGACCGCGTACGAGACACCCTGGTTGGGCACATGGCCCGCGACGAACGACAGATCGACGGTCACTTCTCGACCTCCTTCTTGCCCTTGAACATCCCGAGCATGCGGTCGGTGACGGCGAAGCCGCCGATGACGTTGAGCGTGCCGAACACCAGCGCGACGAACGCGATGATGCGCACGCCCCAGTTCGCGTCGGCGGGCAGCGCGCCGAGCACGACGAGCGCGCCGAGCACGACGATGCCGTGGATGGCGTTGGTGCCCGACATGAGCGGGGTGTGCAGGGTGTTGGGCACCTTGGAGATGACGGCGAAGCCCACGAATCCGGCGAGCACCAGGATCGCGAGGTTGGCCAGGAGTCCGGTGTACATCAGGCGTCGCCTGCCTCTCGGGTCACGCACGACTTCTCGAGCACCTCATCGGAGAAATCCGGTGCTATCGAGCCGTTCTCGTCGAGCATCAGCTCGATGAGGGCGAGGAGATTCTTGGAGTAGAGCTCGCTGGCATGCTCGGGCATACCGGCGGGGAGGTTGAGCGGCGAGCAGATCGTCACGCCGTGCTTCACGACGTTCTCGCCCGGCTCGGTGAGTTCGCAGTTGCCGCCGGTCTCGCCGGCGAGGTCGACGATGACGCTGCCGGGCTTCATGCCCTCGACCGCGGCGGCGGTGACCAGTCGTGGGGCGGGACGGCCCGGGACGAGAGCGGTCGTGATGACCACGTCGAAGCCCTTGATCGCGTCCTCGAGCGCCTTCTGCTGCTGCGCGCGCTCGTCCTCGGTGAGCTCACGGGCGTAACCGCCCTCACCGGCAGCGTCGATGCCGAGGTCGAGCCACTGCGCACCGACGGACTTGACCTGCTCCGCCACCTCGGGGCGGACGTCGTAACCGGTGGTGCGGGCACCGAGCCGCTTGGCGGTCGCGAGTGCCTGCAGGCCCGCGACCCCGACGCCGAGGATCAGCGCGGTGGCCGGCTTCACCGTGCCGGCGGCGGTGGTCAGCATCGGGAAGTAGCGGGTCGACGTCGAGGCGGCGAGGATCACGGCCTTGTAGCCCGACACGTTGCCCTGCGAGCTGAGCGCGTCCATCGCCTGCGCGCGGCTGATGCGTGGGATGGCCTCGACGGCGAACGCCTGCACGCCCGCCGACTTCAGCGCACCGATCTGGTTCTCCTGGTTGCGCGGGGCGAGAAAGCCGATCAACGTCTGACCGGAGTGGAGCTTCGCGACCTCGTCGTCGGTCGGGGCGACGACCTTCACGACCAGATCCGCCGACCACGGGTCACCGATCGTGGCCCCGGCGTCGGTGTAGAGGGAGTCGGGGATGAGGGCACCGAGGCCCGCCCCCGATTCGACGATCACGTCGACCTTCTTGTTCACCAACGACGCGACCACCTTGGGTACCAGCGCGACGCGCCGTTCCCCCTCCGCGATCTCGCGCACGACACCGACGCTCATATACCCACCTGTCTCACACTGCTGCTGCACACGTGTTCACGACGGCGTCACGACGACACCGCGTGAGGCCGCGTCCGAGGGGTCACCGACGCAGGCACTTCGAAGAGCAATCGGTCACGATCGGCGACCGAAGGTTGAACGAAACATAGCACCGGACATCGACGGGCGACGTGCCCACCCGAGGGCACCTCAGATGACGACTGTCAGCGAAAACAGCTGTTCGAACCAAACGCTGTCAGATGGAAACAGCCGCGAGCACATCGCCGGTCGGCTGGGGCGATCCACCACGGGGCTCCATGGTCATGCCGACCGTCCGGGACTGATCGAGGCCGTGGACGATCACCGGCGTCGACGCCGACGCGTCGGTGATCAGGCCCGCCGACTTCGGCGCATGGGCGTTCCCGATGAGCCACAGCTGATAGGTCTGCGCGTTCGCCGGTACCGGTGCGCTGTCGAGCAACACCACCGCGGTGTCCATCGACCGCGACGAGGCGACCACGACGGTGCCGGGCATGCCGGTCAGCTGCGTGCGGTGCATCTCGGCGTCCTGCGCACTCATCACCGCGCGCAGTTGCTCCAGCTCGACCGAACCGGCCGCGACGGCGGGCGTGGACGGCTCCGGGGTCGACACCGACGACCGTCCGATGACGACACCACCGATGACGAGCAGAAGAGCCGCGGCGGCAGACGCCACCGACATCGCGAGTCGACGCCGACGGGTACGGCGCGCGCTCAGCTCGTCCGCAGCGTTCACGAGAGGCGGTTCGTCGACGGAGATGGCGGGGATGTCCTGCGACACCGGGCCGACGGGATCCGACGGCACCGACCGCAGCGGCCGCACCGCCCCGAGACGCTCCGACGCGACGGCGTCGAGCAGCGCCCGCCGCACCGCCACCGGCGGGATGACGGTGTGCTCGGCGGCCATGCGCGCGACGGCGTCGTGGGTGCGACGGATCTCGGTGACCGCGGCGATGCGGCGTTCTTCGTCGACCGCCGACAACGCGGCCTCGAACGACGCTCGCTCGCCGCGATCGAGCGCGTCGATCGCGTAGAGCTCGAGCAGGTCGTCGACGAGCTCGCGAGGATCTCGATCAGGCCTCATCGCTGGACTCCAGGCAGGACTTGAGTCGACGCAGTCCGTCCCGGATGCGCGACTTCACGGTGGGCAGTGCCGCCCCGAGCTTCTCGGCCACCTGCGGATAGCTCAGCCCGCCGTAGTACGACAGCTCGATGCTCTCCCGCTGGGTGTCGGTGAGGGTGCCCAGGCACGCGATGACCGCGCGACGGTCCTCGCGGGTCACCACCGATTCGACGACCTCGTCGACCTCGGTCATCGCGTTCGAGACCGTGTACTGCGTCCCCCGTCGCGATGACGCCTCCTCCGAGCGGACGCGATCGACCGCACGACGATGTCCGATCGTCAGCATCCAGGACACGACCGACCCCATGTCGGGCCGATAGTTCGAGGCATTCTGCCAGATCTGCAGGTAGACCTCCTGCAACGTCTCCTCGGCGTAACCGGGGTCGCGCAGCACCCGCAGGATCAGTCCGTACACCCGGGGACTCGTCGCGTCGTAGAGCGCCGCGAAGGCAGCCCGGTCGCGCGCAGCCGTCCGCTCCAACAGGTCTGCCAGCTCCGGCAGACGCGCGAGAGAACGGTCGGTCACAGGACCGACAGTAGCTTGTCTGATTCATCGCCCTACGCAATCGTGAGTACACGGTTGTGCCAGCCTGTGGCGCCACCCGGGATGGGGGGCGTGCGTTCCTCGGTCTGCAGTTGACCGGTCTTGTCGGTGGCCCGGCAGTACACGGTGTGCTGGCCCGGCGTCGCCTGCCAGCGGTACGACCACTGCCGCCAGGTGTCGATCGAGTACTCCTCGGTGAGGTCGGCGACCTCCCAGGGACCGTTGTCGATGCGGACCTCGACCTTCTCGATACCGCGGTGCTGGGCCCATGCGGTGCCCGCGAGGATCACCTCGCCGGCCGGAGAGCTGGAGAAGGGTTCGGGGCGATCGATGCGCGAGGCGGTCTTGATCGGTCCCTGCGCACCCCACCCGCGCTTGGTCCAGTAGGCCTCGGCCTTGTCGAATCGGGTGATCTCCCAGTCGACGACCCACTTGCAGGCCGAGACGAAGCCGTAGAGACCCGGCACCACCTGACGGACCGGGTAGCCGTGCTCGAGGGGCAGGGGCTGTCCGTTCATGGCGACGGCGAGGATCGCGTCGCGGCCGTCGGTGAGCGCCGAGATCGGGGTGCCCGAGGTCCAGCCGTCGACGCTGGTGGAGAACAACATGTCCGCGTCGCCCTTGACCCCGGCGCGCTCGAGGATGGACTTGATCGGGTAGCCGATCCAGGTGGCGTTGCCGGCGAGGATGCCACCGACCTGGTTCGAGACGCAGGTGAGGGTGATGACCTTCTCCTCGGCCTGCATCCCCATGAGGTCCTCCCACGTGAGGGTCATCTCGTTCTCGACCATGCCGTGGATGCGCAGCTGCCAGTCGCCGGTCTTCAGGTTCGGGACCTGCAGCGCGGTGTCGATGCGATAGAAGTCGGAGTTGCGCGTCACGAACGACGTCGCGCCGGGGACCTTGAGATCGGCGCCCGCGGGGATCGGCGCCGCCTTGGTGACCGGTGTCGGCAGCTTCAGCTTGCGGCGCTCGGCGATCGCGTCACCGGCCTCGGCGATCTTCTTGCCCGCGAACGCCACGGCACCGGCGACGACGGCCACCGTCACCGCCGAGGAGAAGAAGAGGCGTCGGGACAGACCGTTCTGCTCCGGCGCCGCGGCATTGGTCTTACCGAAGAAGCCGAGCAGTGCACGCAGGACGAGGATGCCGACGACCGCGGCGACGATCGACGGGATCGAATAGCTCGCGTCCGCGGTGGGGCGGGCCATCGCCGCGAACACCCCGAAGGCACCGAACAGCACGATGAGCACCGAGCCGATGGGGCGCGTACGCCGTTCGACGAGTCCTGCGACGACGGCCAGCACCGCGATGCCGACGGCCATGCCGGTCAGCAGGGCGATCTTGTCGCTCGTGCCGAACTGTCGGATCGCGAACTCACGGACGGGTGCGGGCGCGTTGTCGACGAGATAGGAGCCGACCGCGAAATACGGAGACGCATACGACGAGACCGCGACGGAGATGATCTCGCCGGCCGCCAGGGCGGACCCGACGGCCACGAGCCCGGCGAGGGCGCCGCGTGCGGTCTTCTCGAAGCGCATGTGATGCCTCTCGGTTGGAGATCGGTTGTGACGCAGGGCCGTACCGCGCCGAGCGGAAGGTCTGCCCTACCCGGCGAAATGCATGTGGCAAAGGTTCATATAGCTATTCGTCGCCGGTGGCGAGGCGGATGCCTGGCGGAGCCGACCTATTTGAGACGCCGTTACCGCGCCGTGACCGTCGCGATACGTATTGACGAATTCGAGACAGAAAGTTTTGGTCATGACCCATCCGCCCCGTCGTAGGGTCCGAATGGCAAGTGACCGACAACACCAAAAGATTGGATAGGCAATGGCCCTCAAGAGGACCCAACGATTCGCCGTAGCAGTTGCAAGCCTGGGCATGGCAGTCGGCCTGGTCGCCGGTTGCTCCAGCGACGACAGCTCCGACTCCGCATCGTCCAGCACCGCCGCCACCTCGACCGCCGCGTCGTCGGCCGCCGAGAGCTCGGCCGCCAGCGCCGATCCGGCCGCCGATCTCGTGGGCTCGGGCTGCGCCTCCTACGCCGAGGCCAACGCCAGCGGCCCCGGCTCGGTCGGTGGCATGGCATTGGACCCGGTTGCTACCGCAGCCTCGAACAACCCGCTGCTCAAGACCCTGACCCAGGCCGTCTCCGGACAGCTGAACCCCAAGGTCAACCTGGTCGACACCCTGAACAGCAGCCAGTTCACCGTCTTCGCGCCGGTCGACGATGCGTTCGCCAAGATCCCGGCGGCCACCATCGACACCCTGAAGACCGATGACGCCCTGCTGACCAAGATCCTGACCTACCACGTCATCCCGGGTCAGCTCTCGCCGCAGCAGATCGCCGGCACCCACAAGACCGTCGAGGGCCAGGACGTCACCGTCAACGGCAGCGGCAACGACCTCACCGTCGGCGCCGGTAACGCACCGGTCATCTGTGGTGGCGTCAAGACCGCCAACGCGACCGTGTACCTCATCGGCGACGTGCTCATGCCTCCGGCCTGATCATCTGATCACTGATGTACCAGCTGTGAACTGACGTCGGCGGGCCCTCGGGTCCGTCGACGTCACCCACGGACAACGGACCGAAGCCATCTGCCCCATGGCTTCGGTCCGTTTTCGTGTGTTCACCCCTCGACAGGCACCCCGGCGAAGGTCGTGGCGGGGGGCCGGGCGTCAGGCCCGACCGGCCGCGTGCCGACCCGCACGGCGGCCGAAGTACGAGCCCTCACCGAGTTGGGTGCCACTCGCGTAGCCCTTGCCGTCCTGGGCGATGTTGGCCGCACCCGCGCCCGCGGCGTAGAGCCCCACGATCGGGGTGCCCGCCTCGGTCAGCACCTCACCGTCGACGCTCGTCGCCAACCCGCCCATGGTGAAGCCGGCGTAGAGGGCCTTGCCCAGTGTGAGATCGAAGGCCGCCCAGGGGCCCTCGGTCTGCGGCGCCAACCACTCGGCGCGCTTGTGGAAGTCCGGGTCCTCACCCTGTGCGGCGTGCGTGTTGTAACGCTCCATCGTCGCGACGAGTCGCCCGGTCGGGATCTTCAGGGCGGCCTCCATCTCCTCGATGGTCTCCCACCCGTCGATGAACGAGATCAGCGGGAACGACGGCCGCTCCAGGTGCGCCTCGTCGACGATCAGGTAGGCCGCGGCGCCCGGCTGCTCCATCACGAACCCCGAGGTGCGCGAGTGATAGGAGTCCTCGGCCACGAAGCGGTCGCCGTTCGTGTTCACGATGAGACCGGTGATCAGCACCGACGGCGGGTACACCGGCGCGGTCACGAACGTCTGGTCCATGTGTTTGAGCGCAGCTCCGACCGACGCGCCGAGACGGATCCCCAGACCGTCGTCGAAGGTGTTGCCGAGCGTGTACGGCTTCTCGGCCAGCGACGGCACGAACTCGTCGACCATCGACTCGTTCATCACGAACCCGCCGGCGGCGATCACTACGCTGCGGGCCCGGATCGCCCCGGTCTCGCCGAGCCGTTTCCACGCGACACCGACCACGGCACCCGCATCGTCGACCACGAGGTGTCGGGCGCCGGTGTCGTAGCGGATCTCGACGTCGAGATCGGCCAGGCGCTTCACGAGCAGGTCGATGACCATGCCCGCGCCGCCGGTGTCACCGGGCACCGGGACCTTGTGTCCACGCGGGGCGGGGACGGCGAGATCGCAGAAGGGCCAGACCTTCTCGTTACCGGTGAACATGAGCCCCTCGGTACCGGGCTGGATCACGGCCTTCTTGTCGTAGAAGCTGCGCTCGAAGTGGAAGCCCAGGGCCTCGAGCCAGTCGAAGTGCTCGACGCTGTCGCGGCAGTAGGCGTGGATCTTGTCGGGTTCGGGATCGCGGCTGACCGCGGTGATGTACTTCTCCATCTCCTCGGCCGAGTCGTCGTGACCGGTCGCCTGCTGCACGGCGGTCCCGCCACCGAGATAGAAGTGGCCGCCCGCCAACGAGGTGGTGCCGCCGGCGACACCGGCGCGCTCGAGGAGGAGGACCGACGCACCGGCCGTGGCCGCCTCGACCGCGGCGCACCCACCCGAGATGCCGCACCCGACGACGAGGACGTCGACCTCGTCGGACCAGTCGGTGATGTCGGTGTGACGGATGACCTCGGGGAGTTCGGCGCGCACCACATGTCCTCTCGCTCGTGACCCGGCCGGTCGAACCGTCCGGTGACTTCACAGTAGCGAGATACTAGAACAGGTTCTAGTTTTTGCCCTCGGTCGAAGGCGGTCTCCAGTCGAGGTCCATCCAGTCGACGTCGACGCGACTCGCCGCACGCGCACCCCGCTCGTCACCGAGGGTGGCCGCGAGGACCTCCGCGGTCACCCCGCGGGCCCGGTCGGCGAGTTCGCCGAGATCGTCGTCGTACCGACACATCAGACCGAGCCGGACGCCGGTCACCTCACGCTCCTCTGACGTCACCGCGACCTCCAGCACCGGTCGCGCCAGCCGACGGCGGATCTCGATCATGATGACCCGACGCACCACGCGGTCGGTCACGACAACCGACGTGCGGTCGGTCGCCAACTCCGATCGCGAGTGCGACAACCTGCGCGCCGAGTCGATGACCTTGGCGGTCAGCCGCTCGACATCGGACGCCGGTGGGTCCAGTTCACGACCCGCCTCGACGATCCACTTCTCCGACCCCTGCTCGCTCACGTCCGTGACTGCCATGTGGTCTCCGATGTCGGTGGATCCGGCGTGCTCGGTGGATCGGTGGTGGTCGGTGGTCGGTGGTGCGGACGCCGCTGCGGTGGTTCGGTACCTGCCGGGGGATCGGGTCGGACCGGGGGACGGTCGCCGCCGGCCGGGTCCCCGCCGGGCCGCCACGGCGCCATCCGCTCGGCGAGCCGCGCCCGCGTCCGCTGCAGATGGCCGCGCACCGAGTTCGGTGTGATGTCGAGGACGCGTGCGATCTCCGGATGCGACAACCCCTCCATCTCCCGCAACCACCACGTGGCGCGCGAGAGATAGGGCAGTTCGGCGAGCTCGCGTTCGAGGGCGTCGCGTAGAGAGGTACCCATCGCGTCGTCCAGGGGTGTCGGTGACGAGGACGGGATGGCGGTCAGGAACTCGTCGTCGGCCGCCGTCTCGCTGCGACGGCGTCGGAGGTCGATGATCTTGCGGTGCGCGATCGAGAACACCCAGGTCCGGAAGCTGCTCTGGAAACCGAACCGCGGCAGACCCTTCCAGGCCGCCAGCAGCGCCTCCTGCACGACGTCCTCGGCGTTCCCGGCATCGGAGACCATGCGTCGCGCGTAGCGCAACAGCATGGGGAGGGTTCGCCGGACGAGTTCGTCGAAGGCGGCGCGGTCGCCGACCGCGGCGGCCCGCGCCAGGGTCTCGTCGGACTCCTCGGCGATGTCGGTCTCGGTGAGTTCGACGCCGGGGGTGTCGACACCGTCGAGATTGCCTGGGGCGGGATCGGCCGGAGCCACCGGATCCTCGGTCTGCACGTCTCTGGGCCTCTCGCCGAAGGTGTGGGCCACGTCACGTCTCACCCCGCGTGCAGAACCGGCGCGGCCACCGACTCAACCATTACACCGGAACGCACCCGCGTCCATGACAGGACGTTCGATCCGATCCGGTGCACGACGTTCGATCCAATCGAGTCCGGTCTGTCGAAAAGACCGCTCTCATGTGTTGACATGAAGGAGTGCAGATGACCACACCGTCCACCACCACGACCTCTTCGGCCGCAGCGAAGGTCTCCCCCGGCAAGGAGATCTCCGAGGGACACCGCGACCTCGTCGGCCAGCACGGCCGCACCACCATCGCCGACCAGGTCGTCTCGAAGATCGCCGGCATCGCCGCGCGTGAGATCGAGGGCGTCTACGACCTCGGCGGCCAGGCCGCCCGCATCGTCGGCCGCGTCCGCGAGGCCATCCCGGTCGGCGGCGGCCAGAGCATCACCCAGGGCATCTCGGTCGAGGTCGGCGAGAAGCAGGCCGCAGTCGACCTGGGCCTCGTCGCCAACTACGGCGTCGCGATCCACGATCTCGCCGCCGCAGTGCGCTCCAACGTCATCAACTCGATCGAGCAGATGACGAGCCTCGAGGTGACCGAGGTCAACATCGCCATCCACGACATCCACTTCGAGGACGACGAGACCACCGGCGAGACCGCGGAGCCCCGGGTCCAGTGAGTTCCGACGCCGAGGTCGCCGACGCGGTGGTCGCCGCCACCACGTCGGTGCCCGGCGTGACCGGCCTGAACGCGGGCCGGTTCGGCGAGGTGGCCACCTACGCGACCGGTCGTCGTATCACCGGTGTCCGCCTCCACGAGTTCAGCGGCGAGGTGCACATCGAGGTCGATCTGTCGCGCAACGTGATGGACACGGCCGAGGCCGTACGCGCTGCGGCCGAGAAGGCGTCCGGACGGACCATGACGGTCATCGTCGAGGACGTCACGGTCGCCGACCCGCCGCCCGGCGCACCCGCCGGAGACGATGTCGTCCCCGGCGTGCCCGACCCGGCGGAACCCACCGCGGCCGACGGTGATCGCTGACCCGATGCCTCCGCCCTCGGACTACGCCGCCCGACGTCGGGCCGTGATACGTCAGTACCACCCCGACGTCGGCGGCGATCCGCAGGCGCTGCACCGTGAACTGGCCCGTCTCGACCGGGAGTTCGGGCGCACGACCGGTGTCGACCCCGGCACCCCCCGGTCGGCCGGAACCGCCGCCCGCCCGTCGACGTCGCCCCGCCCCCGCGTCCGACCCACGTCGCGGATACGCCGCATCCGGCGCTCCACGGTCAGGACCATCGAGGCCGTGCGGGCCAGGCTCCCCCGCTCGGTCCCCGGCGCCAAGCGATACTTCGAGATCTGATCCGCCGGAACCGATTCGCCTCGGCGAGTCCAGCCGGCCCCGATCACCCACCATCCACCGTCACACCGACCCATCAGGGGAACCACATGAACAACAACGCGACCATCGGTCTCATCGTCGGCCTGCTGCTGGCCATCGCCGCCACCACCGGCGGATTCGGTGGCTTCATCCTCGCCGTCCTGCTCGGCGCGGTCGGTCTCGCCGTCGGCCTGCACCGCGACGGCACCATCGATCTCTCCGGGCTCCTGCGGAGCCGCAACCGTGGCTGACCCGACCACCGAGGCCGCCCCACGCGTCGCCGACGGCGGCGGTCCCGGCACCACCACGATCCACGATCGGGTCGGCGAGCAGATCGGCCGCGCGGCCGCGCTGTCCATCGAGGGCGTTCTGCGCCATCGCGGTTCACTCGGGATGTTCACCGGCGGTGAGCATCCGAAGGTCTCGATCGACATGTCGCGTCCGCACCCGGACGTCACGGTCGACATCGCCGTCCACTGGCCCACCCAGGTCACCGCCCTCTGCCAGGAGGTGCGGGCCCTGGTCCACACCGAGCTGGCGCGATTCACCGGCGTCACACCCCATCGGGTCGATGTCACGATCGCCGACGTGATCGTCGGCGAGACGAGCTCGGAGAGGAGAGTGCGATGACCACGCCCCAGTCGCAGGGCACGCCCGAGGCCGGCCCCGCTCCCCGTCTCAAGAAGATCGTCCCGCCGACCGCCACACCCGGTGCCGTCTGGCTGACGTCGCTGTTCGCCGTCGCGCTCATCGCCCTCGGCGGTGTCGCCATCCGTGACATCTGCGTCGACCAGAAGTGGATCAGCGGCTCCGGCTGGATCGCCGCGGCCTCGCGCTGGATCGGCGACCTGTCGTGGCAGGCCTGGTTCTGGGCCGTCGCGATCGCGCTCATCGTCGTCGGGTTGTTCTTCGTGTGGACCGCGATCCGGCCCCGGTCGAAGACGCACATCGCGCTCGACGGAGCCGGCACGGTCGACGGCTACTCGCCGAGCACGTGGACCCGGAAGGTCGACGTCGCCCGGCGCGCGAGTGCCGTGGCACGTCAGCACGCCGGTGTCACCCGGGCCGACAGCACCGTGAAGCGACGCAAGGTCGTCACACGCATCACCACCACCGACGAGGCACCCGCTGACACCGACGCGGTCCGTGCCGCCATCGCCGAGTCCATCGCGACGGTCCTGCCGAAGCACTCGGTGAAGGTCAAGACCGTCACGCTCAAGACCCCGAAGTCGCAGACGCCGCCCCCGGCGGCCGGTCGGCCGAGCCTGCCGGAACCGATCGTCGAGAGCGACACAGACGACGAGACGGGACCCACCGAGGCGTCCGGCTCCACCGTCTCGACCACCAAGGAGGTGCACTCGTGAACGTGTTGCCCGCCGGTGTGAACCGGCTCATCACGCTGCTCCTCGGACTGGTGTTCATCGCCGTCGGCGCGATCGCCATCGCGTGGCAGCTCAAGGTCGAGCAGGTCCGCGATCAGCTCGACAAGATCGACCTGTCATGGTTCGACCGCGCGCCCGACGAGAGCTGGTGGCTCTACGTCCTCATCGGGATCGCCGTGGGTGGCATCGTCATCGGACTGCTGCTGCTGTCGATGAACAGCCGCCCCCGCAAAACCGGGACGGTGATCCTCCCCGGCAGCGACGGGTCGGGCACCCTGGCGCTCAACCCGAGCAAGATCGCTCACGCCGTCGCCGATGATCTGGCACGACACCGGCTGATCACCTCGACGCGCTCACGGGCGATCGACGACCGCAAGCGGGTCATGCTCGAGATCACCGTCGAGGCCGAGTCGAACCGGGACTTCGCCGACGTCACCGAGATCGTCGGTCGGGCCGAACAGCAGATCGCCGCAGCCCTGCCGGGCAGCGAGGTCCGTCCGCGCTTCCTGGTCCACATGTCGACCCCGAAGAAGGTCACGCGCGTCGACTGAGCGCGGTGCGATCACACGCGAGGGGCCCGAGGCATCACGCCTCGGGCCCCTCGTCGTCGCCGCTGTCGTCGTCGCTGCCGAGAACTGCTAACGCCGCCCGAAACTGCGCAACCGCAGGCTGTTCGCCACCACGAACACCGACGAGAACGCCATCGCCGCCCCTGCGAACATCGGGTTGAGCAGTCCCGACGCGGCCAGCGGCAGGGCGGCCACGTTGTACCCGAACGCCCAGAACAGGTTCGCCCGGATCGTCGACAGGGTCCTGCGGGACAGCGTGATCGCGTCGACCGCGACACGCAGGTCACCCGACATGAGGGTCAGGTCGGACGCCTCGATGGCGACGTCGGTGCCGGTTCCCATGGACAGACCGAGATCGGCCTGGGCCAGGGCGGCCGCGTCGTTGACGCCGTCGCCGACCATCGCGACACGGGCACCGCCGGCCTGCAGGTCCCGCACGATCGACACCTTCTGCTCGGGTACGACACCGGCGTGGACCACGTCGATGCCGACCTGGGCCGCCACCGATCGCGCGGCGCCCTCGTTGTCACCGGTCAGCAGCACAGGCGTGAGACCGAGTTCCCGCAACCGGGTGATCGCCTCGGTGGCACCGGGTTTCACCTCGTCGGACACCACCACCGCGCCGCGGACGGCGTCGCCCCATCCGACCGCGATGGCGGTGGCACCGGCGCCCTCGGCCGCCTCGATCCGCGACCGCAGGTCGTCGTCGATGTCGCCGCCGGTCTCCTGCGCGACCCACGCGACACGTCCGGCGACGACCTCGACACCGTGCACACGGCCCCGCACGCCGTGACCGGCGACATTGTCGAAATCGCTTGCCTGCGTGAGGTTGCGGAAGCTCGTGCGCCCCGCCGCGGCGATGGCGCGCGCGATGGGGTGTTCGGAGAGGCTCTCGACCGACGCGGCGACCTCGAGAACCCGGTCGGCATCGGCACCGAGGGAGCCGACGACGTCGGTGACGGTCATGACCCCGGTGGTGACGGTGCCTGTCTTGTCGAGCACGATCGTGTCGACGCGTCCGGCGCGTTCGAGCACCTGGGGTCCCCGGATGAGGATGCCCATCTGCGCGCCGCGGCCGGTGCCGGCCATCAACGCGGTCGGCGTGGCCAACCCCAGGGCGCACGGGCACGCGATGATGAGCACGGCGACCGCGGCGGTGAACGCCGCCGACAGCCCGCCCCCGGCGAGGAGCCATGCGGCGAAGGTGACGACGGCCAGGGCGAGGACCACCGGCACGAACCACGCCGAGATGGCGTCGGCGAGACGCGCGATGGCGGCCTTGCCGTTCTGCGCATCCTCCACCAACCGCGCGATCTGCGCGATCTGGGTGTCGGCACCGACGGTGGTGGCCCGGACGGTGATGCTGCCCGAGGTGTTGACGGTCGCGCCGACCACCCTGGCGCCCGGACCGACATCGACGGGAACCGATTCACCGGTGATCACCGACGCGTCGATCGCCGACGTCCCCGACACGACCTCACCGTCGGTCGCGATCTTCTCCCCGGGTCGCACGACGAAGCGGTCACCGACGACGAGATCCGCGGTGTCGACGGTCTTCTCGACCGGTCCGTCGGGCCCGTCGACGAGGATCGTCGCCTGTTTCGCGCCGAGTTCGGCGAGGGAACGCATCGCGGCGCCGGCCTGCCGTGTCGAACGGGCCTCGAGGAAACGCCCCGCCAACAGGAACGTCGTGACGCCCGCGGCGACCTCGAGGTAGATGTTCGCCGAGGCGTCACCGCGTTCGAGGGTGAACGAGAAGCCGTGGCGCATACCGGTCATGCCGGCCGAACCGAAGAAGAGGGCGTAGAGCGACCACCCGAACGCGGCGAGGATGCCGATCGACACGAGGGTGTCCATCGTGGTGGCGCCGTGGCGCGCGTTGGTCCACGTGGCGCGGTGGAACGGCCAGGCGCCCCACACCACGACCGGCGCGGCCAGGGTGAGCGAGAGCCACTGCCAGTTGTCGAACTGGATCGCCGGGATCATCGCCAACGCGACCACCGGGATGCTCAGCGCCGCACTGATGATCAGCCGCTGCCGCAGAGCCGCGGCGTCCCCGCCGTGGTCCATGTGATCGGCGTGATCACCGCCGTGCTCGTCCTCGGTGTCGTCGTGGCGGGCGTGCGGAGGTCGTCGTGTCGACGCCGAATAGCCGGCGGCGGCAACGACACCGGTGAGATCGGACGTGCTGACCGATTCCGGATGATGCACCTGTGCGGTCTCGGTCGCGAAGTTCACCGTCGCGTGTACGCCGTCGACCTTGTTGAGTTTGCGTTCGATGCGCGAGGCGCAGGAGGCACAGGTCATGCCTGAGATGTCGAAGACGGCCACCGAACGATCGTCGGTGTCGGCGACCGTCTCGCCGGGGGCGGTCACGATGCGACCAGCTCGTACCCGGCCTCGGTCACCGCCGCGGCGATCGCCGCGTCGTCGATCGGTCCGGAACCGCGCACCGTCACCGCGCCCGAGGCCAGGTCGACGGCGACCTCGCTCACGCCGGGCACCTCGGAGACCTCCTCGGTCACCGAGGCAACGCAGTGTTCGCAGGTCATCCCGCGCACGGTGTAGGTCGTGGTCGTGTCGTCGTTCATGATGTCTCCCTTCGGGACGTGGCTGGTACTCAGGACGTGGCTCGTACTCAGGACTTGACGAGGCGGGTGATGGCGTCCATCGCCTCACGCACCTTCACCTGGCCGAGGTCGTCGCTCTCCTGAGCGGCGTTGATCACGCAGTGGTTCATGTGTTCTTCGAGCAGACCGAGGCTGACCGCCTGCAGCGCCTTCGTCATCGCGGTGACCTGAGTCAGGATGTCGATGCAGTAGGCCTCCTCGTCGACCATCCGCTGCAGTCCGCGTGCCTGGCCCTCGATCCTGCGCAGACGCTTGAGGTAGTCGTCCTTGCGCTGGATGTAGCCGTGCTGTGCACCGTCCATACCGCGATCCCTTTCACCGGCGTGATACCCCCATCAGGTATACACCCGAAGGGTTGGTTACGGTACCCCCCTACCGTATGCGGCAGAGCAGCGGGAGCGAGCGACGCTGCGTGCGCCGGTCAGCGGTCGGTGCGACCCTCGGGTCGGGAGCGTTCGAGGCGCACGGCCTCGGCGAGACGCGACAGCGCCGCCACGACCTCGTCGAGCGCATCGGCCACCGACGGGCCGGCGGGGACGTCGCGGTGGGCATCGACGTCCGGGGTGGTCCGGACGGCGCGACTGCGCAGGTTGGGGATGTCCCCGGTCGGGTGGTCGCCCGTCGGGATGTCGCCACTGGGGAAGGGCCGTCCGGGGGCGTCGCCCGACGGCGCCGCGGGGCGGGGCGCCTCGAGGCGAGGCGGGTCGAACAGGGGATCTGCGGGCGCCGGCGGCTCGGGGTGGGCGAAACGGGCGACGGTGGTGGTCGAGCCGTGGCCGTTGGTGTCGGCGCGGATGTCGGGGCCGGAGGTGTCGAGACCGGGGGCGTTCGGGCCGCCGACGTGGCGACGCCCTCCACCGACCGACGGTGCGTGGCCGTTGACGGGGGCGAACCAGTGGTCGCCGCCGTGACCCTCGAACAACATGCACCGGCCCGGCGCGGAGCACGGGTTGCGGTCGATGAGGGACTGGGCGTGCTGGTCGCGGTCGTTCCACTCGAGCCAGAGCCGGCGGTCGAAGCGCGGCACGACCTCGGCGTCGGTCGCATGATCGCCGCGGTGGCCGATGCTGAGGCGACACCCCAGCACCCAGCCGGTGTCGGTGGTGTCACCGAGTGCCGAGCGCTCCGCGCCGGTACAGATCACCGTCGACCAACATCCATCGTGCATTGCCGCTACCCCCAGACCCACATCACCGCGGCTCGCCTGTTCTGGGCCGCGAACGGACACCGGAGCAGGGCGCCACCACGGTCCCCTGCCGCACAGACTAGTGCGAACAGACCACATCCGGGGCCGTCGGTGTCGCATTCGTTCGACGGCCGGTCGAAAGATCAATCGATCGGCTGAGGTCTGTCACCGCGTCCGACGGGTCGGGGATCGCCTCAGAAGCCGAGGTCGCGACCGATGATGTCCTTCATGATCTCGGTGGTGCCGCCGTAGATGGTCTCGATCCGCACGTCGGTGTACGCCCGCGAGATGGAGTACTCGGCCATGTAGCCGTAGCCGCCGTGCAGCTGCAGGCAGGTGTCGACGATGCGCTTGGCGAGTTCGGTGCACCACCACTTCGCCTTCGAGGCGTCGACTGCGGTGAGCTCACCGTCGACCGCGCCCTGGATGCAGCGGTCGACGAACGCCTGCGCGATGTCGAGTTCGGTGGCGATCTCGGCGATCTTGTGGCGGTTGGCCTGGAACGACCCGATGGACTGGCCGAACGCCTTGCGCTCGGCGACGTAGGTGAGTGTGTCCTCGAACGCCTTGCGGGCGCCGGCGACGGCGCCGACCCCGATGGCCAGTCGCTCCGAGGGCAGGTTGTGCATCAGGTGATAGAAGCCCTTGTTCACCTCGCCGACGACGTTGGCGACCGGCACCCGCACGTCGGTGAAGCTCAGCTCCGCGGTGTCCTGGGCATGCTGGCCCATCTTGTCGAGGTTGCGACCGCGCTCGAAACCCTCCATGCCGCGCTCGACGGCGAGCAGGGTGAAGCCCTTGTGTCCGGCCTCGGGGTCGGTGCGGGTGACCACGATGACGAGGTCGGCGTTGATGCCGCACGAGATGAAGGTCTTGGCACCGTTGAGCACCCAGTGATCGCCGTCGAGGACCGCCGAGGTCTTGATGCCGGCGAGGTCGCTGCCGGCGCCCGGCTCGGTCATCGCGATGGCGCCGATGATCTCGCCCGAGGCGAAGCCGGGGATCCAGCGCTGCTTCTGCTCGTCGGTGCACAGCTTCTTGAAGTAGGGCCCGATCACGTCGTTCTGCAGCGTGAACGCCGGGGCACGCGAACCGAACTTCGCCATCTCCTCGATCACGACCGCGTTGAAACGGAAGTCGTCGATGTCGGAGCCGCCGTACTCCTCGGGCATGTAGAAGCCGACGAGACCGGACTCGCCGGCCTTCTTGAACACCTCGCGGTCGATGATGCCGTCGCGTTCCCACTGCTCGGCGTAGGGCGCGATCTCACGGTCGACGAAAGCCTTCGCCGACGCGCGCAGCTGATCGTGTTCGGATTCGAAGATGAGGCGCTTCATGTGGGGTGTCCCTCGGTCGCGGTGAATCGATCGGTACGAGAACTCGGTTGCGGGAACCGATACCGGGCGGCTCGGGGGCACAGCACATTGGCAGCCCACCGAGCGAACGCTCGTGAAACCGAGGTTACGCCACCCCTGAGCTTTCTGACAATCGATTCAGTTCGGCTGCGACAGGGACACACGAGGTGTGCACCGGCGACGCGGTGACCTGCCCCGTCGTCGCCCGCGGGGGTGGAATACCGTTCGATCCGACACCGGTCTGTCGGGGACGGGCCGGACACCACTGGAGAACGAGGGGGTGGCGGTGAACGCGACCGCGACATCGGAAACCGTCCACTTCACCGCGGCCGACGGTGTGCGCCTGTGCGGCACGCGCTGGGAACCCTCCGGACCCGCCTCGGGCACCGCGGTGATGCTGCACGGCGGCGGTCAGACACGGTGGTCGTGGAAGGCGACGGGCGAACTGCTCGCCGCCGCGGGCATGCGCGTGGTGACCCTCGACTGTCGCGGACACGGGGACAGCGAATGGTCGCCCGACGGTTTCTACAGCATCGAGATGTTCGCCGACGACGTCCACACGGTCATCGCCGAGATCGGTGGACCGGTCACGCTGATCGGTGCCAGCGTCGGGGGTCTCACCGGTATCACCGTGGCCGACCGGTTCGGGCCCGACGTGGTCTCCGCCCTCGTCCTCGTCGATGTCGTGCCGCGCTACGACCGCGCCGGCAGCGCACGGATACGACACTTCATGCGCTCGGGGATGGAGGGCTTCGACTCCCTCGAGGCGGCCGCCGACGCGGTCGCGGGGTACCTGCCGCACCGCGAACGGCCGCGCAGCACAGCCGGTCTCACGCGCAACCTGCGCAGACGTCCCGACGGCCGCTGGTACTGGCACTGGGACCCGCGGGTCATCGATCAGGAGACCCTCGACCGGATCCCCACCGACTACCTCGACGACGCCGCAGCCGGGCTCGACATCCCGATCATGGTGGTGCGCGGCAAGCTCTCCGACGTGGTGCCCGAGGAGGTGCTGCGGGCGTTCCTCGAACGGGTGCCCCACGCCCGGGTCGCCGAACTGCGCGACGCCGGGCACACCGCGGCCGGCGACGACAACGACGCGTTCACCGCCGCCGTCGTCGACTTCGTGGGCGACCTGCGCGACTGACGGCGCGCGCCGACTCAGGCGACGACCGGGCTCCCGACCGGATCTGCTGCATCCCATCGCATCCCGACCGGTTCGTCGATGCGCGCCCACTCGAGACGGGACACCGGATCGGTGAGCGGACGGTCGGCACGGCGATGACATCCGCGCGACTCGTCCCGCCGCAGTGCCGCCGCGACCACCGCACCCGCGACCATCGTCGCCGCGGCGTCGGCGACATCGGAGAACGAGCGCAACGGTCGGACCTTCGCCGCCGCGACCAGGTCCGCGACCGCGGTCAGACCCGCGGCGTCACGCGTCACGCCGGCACCGGCCGACATCGCGTCCTGCAGAGTCGTCCGGTCGCATCGTGCTGCGCGGGTGAGCATCTCGACGTCGGTCGGGGTGATCGGGGTGCCGGCGCGATCGGCTGCCGCCCGCGCGACGCGGCGACCCATCACCAGGCCCTCGAGCAGACTGTTCGACGCCAGCCGGTTCGCTCCGTGCAGCCCGGTACGTGCGACCTCGCCCGCGGCGAACAATCCCTCGACGGTGGTGTCGCCGCGATCGCCGGTGGCCACGCCACCGCAGAGGTAATGCGCCCCCGGCACGACGGGGATCGGATCGACCGCGGGGTCGAGGCCGATGGCCCGGACGCCGGCGGTCACCGTCGGGAACCGTTGTGCGACATCGGGTACATCGCGGGCGTCGAGGAACATGCAATCCCGACCCGAGGCCACCATCGCGGTGTGCACGGCGTGCGCGACGACGTCGCGGGGGGCGAGATCGCCGAGCGGGTGGACGCCCTCGGTGATCGAGACGCCGTCGGCGTCGACGAGACGGGCGCCCTCACCACGGACGGCCTCGCTGATGAGCGTGCGACGGCCCCGCGCGCCCGGTGTGTGGAGCATCGTCGGGTGGAACTGCACGAACTCGAGGTCGGCGACCGCGGCTCCGGCCCGCAGCGCCAGCGCGACACCGTCGCCCATCGATCCCTCGGGATTGGTGGTGGCCGCGTAGATCTGGCCGATGCCGCCGGTCGCGAGGAGCACGGTCGGCGCGCGGAGGGCCACCGCGCGGCCCGTCCCGTCGCGTGCGGTCACCCCGATCGCGCGTCCGTCGAGGTCGGTGTCGACGGCGATGACCATGGTCTCGGCGCGGACACCCACGCGTCCGGACACCATGTGCGGGCGCAGCGCCTCCCACAGGGCGCGCTCCACCTCGGCGCCGGTGGCGTCACCGCCGGCGTGGATGATCCGCCGGACCCCGTGTCCGCCTTCGCGGGTGCGGCGCAGCATGCCGTCGGCGTGGGCGTCGAACCGCGCCCCCCAGGCGATCAACGCCGCGACGGCGTCGGGTCCGTCGGCGAGGATCGACCGGGCGGCGAGAGGATCGGTGTGCCCGGCACCGGCGGACAGGGTGTCGGTCAGGTGCACGTCGATCGAGTCGGCCGGATCGGTGGGGTCGACGACGGCGATCCCGCCCTGGGCGTACCGCGTCGAGGTGTCCGCCCCGGGAGTGCGTCGCGATCCCTTCGTCGTCACGATCACCGTGAGGCCGAGTTCGGCGGCGTGGATCGCGGCGGTGAGACCTGCGACGCCGGCGCCGACGACCACCAGGTCGGCGCGATCCCCGTCGTGTGTCATGGCGCCTCCCGGCTGCATCGTCCGCAGTTTTCGACTGTGAGTCGAAAACCATGGCTTCACGCTACGCCGGTGTCGGGGATCCGGGTGACTCAGGTGTCGAAGGTGACGGTGACCTCGTCGGAGACGGGCACCGCCTGGCAGGCCAGGGTGAGTCCCATCGCGAGATCGGAGTCGACGAGGGTGTCGTTCTTGCGCATGTGGACCTCGCCGCTGACCACGCGGCAGGCACACGAACTGCACTCCCCCTCACGGCACGAGAACGGGGCGTCGTGCCCCGCGGCGAGCAGCACGTCGAGCAGCGTCGCCGACCGCGGCCAGGCGAGGTCGATCGAGTTCCCCGCCAGCGTCACCGCGACCGACGCGTCGTCGTCGCCGCTGGAGACCGACACCTCGATCTCGCTGAACGGGTCGCCCGAGAGAGAGATGTAGCGCTCGGTGTGGGTGAGCGCGGCCGGGATGCCGATCTGCTCGGCGGTCTCCTCGACCACCGCCATGAACGGCGGCGGCCCACAGATGAACAACTCCCGATCGGCCATGTCACGCATGAGGTCGGCCATCGCCGCGGAGTCGGGCAGACCGCGCTCGGTCTCGAGCCAGTGCGTGACGGCGAATCGGTCGGGGAACTCGGCGACCATCTCGTCGATCTCGGCGGAGAAGATCGCGGAATCGGCGTCGCGGTTGGCGTAGATGAGGTGCACCGACGACAGACCGCCGATGAGGGTCGACTTCGCGATCGACATCAGCGGGGTGATGCCGCTGCCCGCGCCCACGAGCAGGAGGTCGTTGGCGTAGGAGCGCGGGTAGAACGACCCCGACGGGCTGAGCACGGTGATCCGTTCGCCGACGGTGACGTTGTCGCACAGCCATCCCGAGGCCACGCCGCCGTCGACCCGCTTGACCGTCACGATGAGGTCGTCGTCGAGATGTGGCGAGCTCGACATCGAATAGCACCGCGCGACAGCGGTTCCCGAGCCGTCGGCACCGGGGATCTTCAGGGTGAGGAACTGCCCGGGGTGGTACCGGAACCGGCTGAGGATGCGGTCGGGGACCTCGAAGACGATGGAGACCGAGTCGGGGGTCTCGCGGATGACGTCGACGACCTCGAGTTCGTGGGCGCGGCTCTCGAGCCGGCTCGCCGCCGCCTGCTCCGGCGTGTCGGACGCGCTCACTGGCCGATGCGCTGGCCTGCGGCCATCGGTCGGGCCATCACGTCCTGGTAGCGGCCGCCGAGCAGTCGCGGGAGGGCGTCGAACAGTCGCGCGTCGGGGCCGATGAGCACCTTCGGCTTGTTCTTCTCGATGCCCCTGATGATCTTCCTCGCCGCGGTCTGCGGTCGGGTGAAGGCGATCTTCTGGAAGTTGTCGTCCTTGACCTTGAGGTCCTGGGCGAACTCGCCGCTCTGCCGTCCGTTGCGGACGATGCCGGTCTTGATGCCACCCGGGTGTACGCACGTCACACCCACGTTGTGTCCGGCGCTGATCATCTCCTGCCGGAGCGACCCGGTGAACCCGCGGACGGCGAACTTGGCTGCGTTGTAGGCGCTCTGAGCCGGGATCGACATGAGGCCGAACACCGACGACACGTTCACCACGTGACCGTCACCGGAGGCGATGAGGTCGGGCAGGAACGCCTTCGTGCCGTGTGCGACACCCCAGAAGTCGATGCCCATGATCCAGTCGAAGTCCTCCCACGTCATGTCGACGATGGAGGCGCTCAGCGAGACGCCGGCGTTGTTGATGATGACGTTCGCGCCACCGAAGCGGCTGCGCACGTCCTCGGCATGGGCGTACATCGCATCGCGGTCGGCGACGTCGACGGCGAACGGTGCTGCCTCGGCGCCGGCCTTCTCGCACAACGCCACCGTCTCCGACACCGCGTCGAGGTCGACGTCGGACAGGGCCAGGCGCGCACCCTTGTCCGCGAGTTGGAGGGCCAGGTTCCGACCGATCCCCGACCCGGCGCCGGTCACGACCACGGTCTTGCCCACAAGTGTCTTCAACGCAGTGTCATGCTTTCTCGTAGAACCGATCTCGTTCCGCTGCCGGACGGCAGACAAGAGTGACCGGACGGGTCACCCCGCACGGATGTGTTGTCGCCAGGGCCGATCAGCGACGGCGGCGACGGCCCTCGAGCTCGGCGAGCACCTCGTCGGGCAGCGACCGCGACATCTTGTAGATCTTCGTGGTCAGCCGTCCCTTGATGAGACCGGCCTCGTAGAAGAACGTCAGCATGGGTCCGCACATGAAGGTGGCGTTCTCGCGGTAGCGCGGCGACCGCTGCGCCGCCTTCCACCCGGCGAGCTGACCGATGCCGACCGACCGGTAGGCCTGCGAGTCGACGAGGGTCGGCATCACGAACAGGGTCAGCAGCGCGATCAGGACACGGTTGACGGCGAGGGCGAACGGGCCGCACTTGGCGGTGGCCTGGATCAGCTCGTTGCGCGCGAAGGTGATGTGCCGCGCCTCCTCGAGGACGTGGATCTTCATCAGCTGACGCACGTGCGGCTGGATGGTCTCGTCGGCCATCGACTCACGCTGCACACGGTCGAGCACCTCCTCGACGAGCAGCGTGCCGGCGTAGACCAGCGGGCCGTGGGGGATGAAGCCGATGAACCGCAGCGGCATCGACAGCAGCTTCGGGCGGCGGTAGGGCTCCATCTCGGTCTTGTTGATGAGGCGACCGAACATGGTCGAGTGCCGGGTCTCCTCGGCGATCTCGGTGAGCGAGTACAGGGTGTGCTCGTCGGCGAGGTTGTCGTTGGTGAACACCCCGCGCAGCAGGTTGGTGCACAGACCGACCTCGGCGTTGATGCCGTAGGTGAGGATCGCGACGGCCTCGGCGCGGCTCAGCGTCAGCTTCTGCGCATCGTCGAGTCCCTCGTAGAGCTCGGTGCCGAAGAGCGTGCCGCGCTTCTCGGTCGACCAGGCCTTCTCGGGGTCGATGTCGGCGTCCCAGTCGATGTCGAGCTCACCGTCGTAGGCGCGATCCGCGGTCGAGCGCAGCAGACGCTCGGCGATCGCCATGCGCTCGTCGATCTCCGACTGCGTGGGCCCTGCGGGCGTGGTGGCGGGCGCGTAGTTGTCGACGGTCACGATGAGTTCCTCTCACACAGGGTTTGACGAGCTCGGACACCGCACGCGGCGCGTGGGCATGACAGATGTTGAGTAAACGGTACTGGGCTGAGAGAGGGTGTCAAGACGTGCATCAGCGATCCTCCGACCCCGGCAGCAGGGTCTCCGGACGCCGCGAGGCGGCGGGGACGATCCGCACCAGCCGACGGCTCAGACCGTCGCCGAACAGACCGTGCGCCCGGGCCAGATCCAGGTACTCGGCGAAGAACAGGTCCAGACGCGCGCCGCGACGGCTGCTGCGCCGCGCGGCCCACCGGCTGCGTCGCACCATGAGACCGGTCTCGCGGTAGGCCTCGGGCGCGATCAGGGTGCGGGCCACCATGCGGAGCACGAGACCCGACACCACCGAGTAGAAGAACGTGCGCAGCGGCCCCTTGCGATCCATCGAGGCCTCGAAGTCGAGACGCGCGAAATCACTGAGCCGACGCGTCGACCGTTCGTGCAGCGCGGCGACCTGGCGTACGTGCGGCTGCACCGACCGGTCGGCGGCCAACGTCGTGACCAGCGCACGGGTGCAGGACTCGGCCATGAGGTAGATCGACGCGGTCATCGCGCCCGCCGGGATCAGCAGTGTGTAGCGCTCGAGGAGCCACGCCAACCGGGGGTGCGGGTGCGGGGGCAGCCCCGTCACGGTGATGAGCCTGCCGAACATCGCGGTGTTCGTGGTCCGGACGTTGATGGTGGCGAAACCCCAGCGCGCGGTGTCGTCGGCGAGGGTCTGGTCCTCGCCGATGCGGCGGAACTCGAGCATCGACTGCGAGGTGTTCGCGAACACGCACAGCGTGAGCAGGTTCACCAGTTCCCGACGGGCGAGCTCGGTCCGCTTCGCGGCGGGCATGCGTTCCCAGAGGCGCGTTCCCGACACCGACACGAGGTGCTCGGGCAGCCAGGCGGCCGTCTCCGACGGTGCGGCCGACCAGTCGATGTCGAGGTCGGCGTCGAATCGCTCGTCGACGGTGGCGATGAGGAACCGCTGGGCGGCACGTTCGCGGTCTGCGATGGAGCGACGCCGGGGCCGTCGATCGGCATCGGGGGCCGTGTCGGCCGCGCCGACCCGGTCGAGTCCGATGTTCGAAGTCATCACAATCCCCATTCGCGAATCTGTTGCACGATATGACCCCGAATCCTACGTAATGCGGGGCTCATATGTAATTCAAGGCACATGCGGGCGGAAGTGAAAGCCGCATCACCGCAGTCTGGAGAGGGGACAGCGCCATGACCGAGGATCTGGGACGTGCCACGCCGCGCTCGCCGCACGATGATTCCGACTACCGCGGCGACGCGGCCATCGTGATCAAGGGGGTCGAGATCCCCGTGACGGTCGAGATGAAGGGGTACCGCGAACCCATCGACGGCATCTACCGGTGGATCGGGCGCGTGGGCAAGAACGAGCGCCTCACCGCCGCCGTCGGCGACGCCAAACGCATTCGGGTCATCGTGAGGACGCCGCACAGTGCCCAGGAGGCCTACCTGGGCGACCCCGACTTCTGGGACCGCTTCCGGATCAACGGCAAGTCGACACCGCCGTTCGCCGTCTCGACCGACATCGACGCCGACGAGTCGGACACCGCGACCGCCTGATCGCACCCGGTCGACACCCGCGTCGGGAACCGATGTGGGCGAGGCGTGTGCGCATTGCCCGATTCGATGGAAACGTGGGGTGATGACGCTCGCGCACACCGACCCCAGCCGCCACGACCGATCCGACCGTGGCGCCCCCGCACTGGTGCTGGGACCCATCCTCCGGTTCGTCGACGAGTCGCGGGCGACCGTCTGGGTCGAGACCGACCGGGCGACCGGGGTCCGCATCGACACCTCCGTCGGCGTGACGGCGCAGACCGACACCTGGGGAGTCGGCGGGCACCACTACGCGATCGTGGTGGTCGAGGGTCTGCCGCCCGATGCGCAGGTCGACTACACGGTCACCCTCGGCGACGACGCCGGGCCGGATGCGGTGTGGCCGCCCGACGGCGAACCGTGCCGATTGCGGACCGCGGCGGTCGGGGCCGACGTCACGATCGCCTTCGGCTCCTGCCGTCGCGGCGACACCTACGACGAGGAGTCACTGGGCCGGATCGGTGCCGACGCGTTGGTCGGCCTCGCACACCGGGTGAACACCGAGGCGCCGCAACGCCGGCCCGATCTGCTGATGCTGCTGGGCGATCAGGTCTACGCCGACGACCCGTCACCGGAGATCCTCACGCGCCTGCACCGCCACCGGGCGCAGACCGGCGGTCACGGCGGCACCGTCGGCCGGGGCGAGCTGAACGACGAGGTGGCCGAGGAGATCTGCGACTTCGAGGAGTACACCTGGCTCTACGCGGAGTCGTGGGGGACGCCGGAGGTGCGTGCCCTGATGGCGGCCGTGCCGAGCTGCATGATCCTCGACGACCACGACCTGCGCGACGACTGGAACTCGTCGATGGACTGGCGTCGCACCGTCACCGTCGCCCCGTGGTGGCCGCGACGGGTCGTGGGCGCCTTCACCTCGTACTGGATCTATCAGCACCTGGGCAACCTCTCCCCGGAGTCGCTCGCCGCCGACCCCGTCTACGCGGCGGTGCGCGGGGCGGCCACCGACGCCGAGCGCGAGCAGATACTGGCCGATTTCGCGCTGCGCGCCGACGCCGAACCCGATTCCGCGCGATGGAGTTTCGTGCGCGATCTCGGCGACACCCGTCTGATCGTGATCGACTCGCGCTGCTCCCGCGATCTCGACCCCGAGCGCCGCACGATGCTCGACGACACCGAGTGGCGGTGGCTGCGGACGGTCGCCACCGAGACCGATGCGCGGCACATCGTGTTCGGCACGTCGCTGCCCTACCTGATGCTGCCCGCGCTGCATCATCTCGAGCAGTGGAACGAGGCGGTCGCCCAGGGCGCGTGGGGTCCCCGTGCGGCGAAGCTCGGTGAGAAGCTGCGTCTGGAACTCGATCTCGAGCACTGGGCGGCGTTCGACAACTCCTTCGACGCGATGGCCGATCTGGTCGGCGACCTCACCTCGCGGGCCGATCCGCCGGCGTCGGTGGTGTGGCTCTCCGGCGACGTGCACTGCTCGTATGTCGCCGAGGCCGAGCTCGTCGGCCGCGCCACACCGGACACCACGCTGTGCCAGCTGACGATGTCGCCGTTCCGGAATCCGTTGGAGCGCCCCGTGCGCGCGGTCAACCGGATCGCCGTGAAGGCGCCGATGGTGAAGCTGATGCGCGCCCTGGCGAAGCGGGCCGGGGCGGGCCCGTCGGCGATGTCGTGGAAGGCCACCGCCGGCCCCTGGTTCGACAACGGCGTGATGTCGTTGACGGTCAGCGGCGAACGGCTCAGCGTGCGTGTCGAGCACGCGTTCGTCGACGGCGATGGCGCACAGCGGTTGTCGCAGACCCACGTCGCCGATCTCACCGCGGGTGGGAGGGTCTCAGCGGCGCAGCGAGGCCAGCAGCCCCTCGGGCAGTGAGCGCGACGCCCGGTACAGCAGCGTGGTGACGCGGCCACGGATGAGGCCGGCCTCGCCGAAGAAGCGCAGCATCGGTCCGCAGGCGAAGGTGGCGTTCTCGCGATAGTGCGGCGAACGCTGGGCCACCAGCCACCCCCTGGTCGGTGAGATCCCGACCGAGATGTACGCGCGGGGATCGATCAGTGTCGGCATCACGATCAGCACCAACAGCCCGATGAGGACCCGGTTGATCGCGAGCGAGACGGGCCCGCAGTTCTCGATTGCTCGCACGAGTTCGGTTCGCGCGTAGGTGATGTGGCGCGCCTCCTCGAGGATGTGGATGCGCATCATCTGACGGACGTGGGGCTGTACGTTCTCATCACGGGTGGCCTCGCGCTGCACCGCGTCGAGCAACTCCTCGACGATGAGGGTGATCGCGAAGATGAGCGGTCCGTGGGGCACGAAACCCATGAGCCGTAGCGCCCGGTTCAGCGGCCCGGGGGCGGGCCACGCAGGCATCTCGGCCTTGTTGATGAGACGCCCGAACATCGTCGAGTGGCGCGTCTCCTCGGCGACCTCGGTCAGCGAGTACAGCATCTGCGGTTCGGTGAAGTCCTCGACATGGAAGACCCTGCGCAGCAGGTTGTTACACAGTCCCATCTCGGCGACGATGCCGTAGCTCAGGACCGCCACCGCCTCGGCGCGGCCCAGCGTCAGCTGCTGTTCGGTGCTCAGCGCATCCCACATCTTCGTGCCGAACAGCGTGCCGCGGCGTTCGGTCAGCCACGCCTTGTCGGGGTCGAGCGGGGCGTCCCAGTCGATGTCGAGCTCACCGTCGAGGGCGTTGTCGGCGGTCGAGCGCAGCAACCGTTCCGCGGTGGTGCGCGGGTCACCCGGCCCCGCGGTCCCCGCCTTGTGCCGAGCGGTGTCGATGTCGACGCTCACGGGTGATCCCCTCCCCGACGCCGGGCACGGCGCCTCTCAACAGTCGTTGAGCGATCACCCTGCGCCGATGCCGGACGGGTGTCAAGGGTCACAGCCGGCGACTGGACGATGCCCGACGATCGGTCGTCGACGGTGGACATCACCACGTCACCGACGGTCCGTAGGGTGGATCACGTATCACCAGCACCGACTCGAGAGCACGGTTCGGCGTCCGATTCCCCAGGAGGCACCCATGGCCAATTACCGAGTCATCAACCCCGTCGGCGACGTCGTCGCGACCAAGGACATCGAGAACGCCGAGGACGCGTACTCGTGGTTCAAGGAGAGCCAGGAGGACAACGGCGAACTCGGCTGGCGCCTCGAGGTCGACCACGACGGCGAATGGGCGTTCGTCGACGACTCCGAGGGCACCGACGATTCGAAGGGCATCGACGAGTCGACGGGACCGACCAACTGATGGCGATCGCATCGATCAACCCGGCGACCGGCGAGACGATCCGCGAGTTCGACGCCCTGTCGGACGCCGAGGTCGAGGAGAAGATCGCCACCGCCGCACGGGTCGCGCGCGAGTACCGGCACACCGGGTTCGACGAGCGCGCCGCGGGACTGCGTCGTGCCGCCGACATCCTCGACGCCGACACCGATTCGCTGGCCGCCACCATGACCGCGGAGATGGGCAAGACCATCACCGCCGCCAAGGCGGAGATCGGCAAGTGCGCCAAGGGATTGCGGTACTACGCCGACGCCGCCCCGGCGATGTTGGCCGACGACATCGCCGACGCCGACGCGGTCAACGCCTCCCGGGCGCTGCACCGTTTCCAGCCGCTGGGCGTGATCCTCGCGGTCATGCCGTGGAACTTCCCGCTGTGGCAGGTCATCCGTTTCGCGGGACCCGGCCTGATGGCGGGCAATGTCGGACTGCTCAAGCACGCGTCGAACGTGCCGCAGACCGCGCTCTACCTCGAGGATCTGTTCCGCCGGGCGGGCCTGCCCGAGGGCGTGTTCCAGACGCTGCTGATCTCGTCGGGTCAGATCGAGGACATCCTCACCGACTCCCGGGTCGCGGCGGCGACGCTGACCGGCAGCGAGGGAGCCGGCCGTGCGGTCGGTGAGACCGCCGGCGCGCAGTTGAAGAAGGTCGTGCTCGAGCTCGGCGGATCCGATCCGTTCGTGGTGCTGCCGTCGGCGGATCTCGCTGCCGCGGCGAAGACCGCGACCACCGCGCGATGCCAGAACAACGGGCAGTCCTGCATCGCCGCGAAGCGGTTCATCGTCCACACCGACGTCTACGACGAGTTCGCCGAACTCTTCGTCGCCGAGATGGCCGCACAGAAGGTCGGCGACCCGACGGCCGACGACACCGACATCGGACCGCTGGCCACCGAGCAGGGCCGCACCGACGTCACCGATCTCGTCGACGACGCGGTGGCCAAGGGCGCGACCGTGCTCACCGGCGGTTCCGTGCCCGACGGTCCGGGGTGGTTCTACCCGCCGACCGTCATCTCCGAGATCACCACGGAGATGGACATCTACGGCGAGGAGGTCTTCGGACCGGTGGCGTCGCTGTACCGCGCCACCGACATCGACGACGCCCTGCGCATCGCCAACGACACCGACTTCGGGTTGGGCTCCAACGTCTGGACCACCGATGAGGCCGAGATCGAGCGCTGCATCGACGAGCTCGAGGCCGGACAGGTCTTCGTCAACGGCATGACGACGTCATATCCGGAGATCTCGTTCGGCGGCATCAAGAACAGTGGTCACGGTCGTGAGCTGGCGAAGTTCGGCATCCACGAGTTCTGTAACGTCAAGACCGTCTGGGTCGCCCGTACGGGGAAGAACGAGTGAAGGAGAACGCGTGAGCACGGTGGGAGTCAACAGGGGGCGTCGGCGCCCGGTCGTGGTGTCGATGATCGTCGCGGTGATGGCCGCTCTCGGTCTCGTCGTGGGTACCGCGGGTGCCAGTGCGGCGCCGCTCGGCCCGATCGCGAAGCTCGACGTCGCTCGGTACCTCGGTGTGTGGAACCAGGTCGCGGCGATCCCGCAGCCGTTCAACATCGACTGCCTGCGCAACACCCAGGCGCGCTACACCCAGATCGACGCGAACAACATCAAGGTCGAGAACACCTGCACCAAGTTCACCGGGCAGCGCAGCGGCATCACCGGCAACGCCCGCGTCAACGACCAGCGGACGAAGGCGCAGCTGCACGTCAGCTTCCCCGGCGTGCCGTTCCAGAGCTCGAAGTCGGGTCCGACGAACTACATCGTCACCTACATCGCGCCGGACTACTCCTGGGCGCTGGTGGGCAGCCCCGAGCGTCTCTCCGGCTTCGTCCTCAAGCGCGACAAGCAGGTCTCGAGCGCGCAGTGGAAGCAGATCAAGAACGTGATCGTCTCGCGCGGTTACAACCTGAACCTCTTCCTCACCACGCCGATCGACGGCGCGTACCCGAACGTGACGCCCCTGGCGCTCGTTCGCTGACACACCCGCTCCACCACGACGCCCCGCCGGGTTCACCCGGCGGGGCGTCGTCGTGTCGGGCGGCGGTGCGGCGCGACCATGTCTTGACGTGGCCGTGGCCGGCGGTGTCGACTACACGACGGTGACCTCGCGCCGCTGCTGAGATCGTCCCCGTGAGGCTGGTCCGGCGGCGATATGCCGTCGGCGACCTCTCAGGGGGACGATCTCGACAGAGATCGGGCGGCATCCGACGCAGACAACGGAAAACTGCCCCGAGAGCTCGGTCCGAGGGGAATGTTCCCTCGGACACCTGCCTCGGGGCAGTTCTCAGCAGCTGCAGTGTGGGTCAGAAGTAGTGCGACCGGCCGGCGACCACGCGACCGTGTGTGCCCGAGAAGGCCAATGCGACACCGACGACCGCCAGCACGATGCCGATGATCCACATCCACTGGATCGGGATGATGACCCCCACGACGATCAGGATGAGTCCCAGGATCGTCATGACGTCCCGTAGTCGACCGCGAGCCGCTTCACGCCGTTGAGCCAGCCGGACCGCAGCCGCTCGGGCTCGGCGAGCTTGGTGATGTCGGGCATGTGGTCGGCGATGGCGTTGAAGATGAGGTTGATCTCCATACGCGCCAGGTTCGCGCCGATGCAGTAGTGCGTGCCGTGGCCTCCGAACCCGACGTGCGGGTTGGGGTCCCGCATGATGTCGAAGGTGAACGGGTCGGTGAAGACGTCCTCGTCGTAGTTGGCCGAGCCGTAGAACATCCCGACGCGGTCACCCTTCTTGATCTCGACGCCGTCGAGCACGAGGTCCTCGCGCGCCGTGCGCTGGAACGAGTTGACCGGGGTGGCCCATCGGACGATCTCGTCGGCCGCGGTCGTGGGGCGCTCGCGCTTGTAGAGCTCCCACTGCTCGGGGTGGTCGAGGAAGGCGTTCATGCCGTGGGTGATCGCGTTGCGGGTGGTCTCGTTGCCGGCCACCGACAGCAGGATGAAGAAGTACCCGAACTCGATCTCCGACAACGCTTCCCCGTCGAAGTCCGCGTTGACGAGTTCGGTCACGATGTCCTCGGCCGGGCAGGTCTTGCGGGCCTCGGCCATCTGGTAGGCGTACCCGAGCACCTCCGCCGAGGCGGTCGTCGGGTCGACGGTGAACTCGGGGTCGTCGGCGTTCATCATCGAGTTCGACCACTCGAAGAGCTTGTGGCGGTCCTCCTGCGGGACGCCGAGCAGATCGGCGATGGCCTGCAGCGGCAACTCGACGGCGACCTGGTGGACGAAATCGCCGCGGCCGTTCGCGGCGGCCTCCTTCACGATCGTCTCCGCCGCGGTGGCCAGCTTCTCCTCGAGCCCGTGCACCGCACGGGGGGTGAACAGCCGCGACACCAGCTTGCGGAGGCGGGTGTGCTCCGGCGGGTCGTGGTTGATCAGCAACGCCTTGGTGATCTCGAGCGCCTCGGGCGGCATCGTGTCCTCGAAGCGCATGATCACGCCGTTGTCGTTGGTCGACCACAGGGCGTCGTTCTTCGAGATGTCGCGCACGTGCTCGTGCTTGCTGACCACCCAGTACCCGCCGTCGGTGAAGCCACCGCCCTTACCCGGCTTCTGGGCGTTCCACCACACCGGCGCGGTCTTGCGCAGCTGGGCGAACTCGTGGATCGGCAGCCCCTTCTCGAGCAGATCGGGGTCGGTGAAATCGAACCCGTCGTGCATGAACGGGCAGGCGGCGGGATCGGTCGCGGCGCCGGCAATACGATCGAGGGAGGTCATTCGTCTCCTGGTGGTACGGCCCGCCGCCGATCTCTTCGTCAGATCACGGCAGCGGTGAGGGCGGCCCGTCGGCGAGACGGGTATGCGTAGTATCGATGCCACTGGTACCGATACCAATGGATACGATACCACTGGATCAGGAAGGGGTGTGTGTGGTCACGTCGAATTCGTCGACCGCTCTCGGATCAGCCGGAGAACCGGACGGTCGGGGCGGCGGAACGACCGGCGCGTCCGCCGCACCGACACCTCGCGGCGGACGTCCGCGGGACATGACGATCGACTCCCGGGTGCTCCCGGTGGTGCGCGATCTGCTCGTCGAGGTGGGCTGGAACGACCTCAGCGTCCGCGCCGTCGCGGCCAAGTCCGGCGTCGCGCGAGCGACCATCAATCGCCGCTGGGAGACCAAGGCCGAGCTGGTGTTGCACGCGGTCCTCAACGACCGGATCGTGCTGGAGGACATCGGCACCGACGAACCCGGCGGCTGGATCGACGACCTCATCCGACAGAGCAACCAGATCTTCGGACACCCCGACCTGCGCTCGGCCCTGCCCGGCCTGCTCAGCACGTTCCAGCAGGATCCCGGCCTCCGGAACCAGCTCTGGACCGGGCTGGCCGGCCCGGCCGCCGAGCGCTACGCCGTACAGGGCGCGCCGGCACGTCGCGATCAGGCCGAGACCGACGCCCTGGCGATGATCATCATCGCCGCGGGCACCGCCATGTTCGCCAGCGTGCTCGCCACCGACATCACCACCGACCCGATCCGTGAACGCATCGACGAGCTGCTGCACATGATCGGACGCGAGGTCGCCGGCGGCGACGGGAACGCGCCGAACGGGGACGTGGAGCGTAACGCCTGATCAGGCCCCGGTGAAGCGCGCCGCTCGGCGCTCGACGAACGAGGTCACACCCTCGGCGCCGTCGGCGGTGGTGAACAGGCCGGCGACGGTCGGCTGCAACGCCTCGACGGTACGAGCGGTGTCCGGGAGCGCCGACTGTGCCGACGCCAGGGTTGCCCGCACACCCAACGGGGCGGCCTTGTCGACGATCGACCGCGCGATACGCACGGCGGTCTCCCGTGCGGCGCCCTCGGGTGCGATCTCCTGGATGAGGCCGATCCGGAAGGCCTCCGCGGCGTCGAACTCGTCGCCGGTGAGCATCCACCGCATCGCGTTGCCCCATCCCGCCTCGCGGGTGAATCGCAGGGTCGCACCGCCGAACGGGTAGATACCGCGCTGCACCTCGAGCTGGGTGAAGCGCGCGGTGGTGTCGGCGACTCGGATGTCGGCCGCGAGCAACAGCTCGATCCCCAGCGTCATCACCCAGCCCTGCGCCGCGGCGACGATCGGCGTGGTCCACGGCCCGTCGAGCCGCCACGGGTCGCGCGACCCCTCGGGCACGAGCACCTCGCCCGCCAGCAGCGCCGCACCCACGTCGGCGAGGTCGAGTCCGGTGGTGAAATCGGCGCCGTGCGCGAAGAGCACGCCGCACCACACCTCGGGGTCGTCCTCGACGATGGCGTAGGCCCGAGCGAGATCGGTGAGCAGCCCCCGGTTGAAGGAGTTGCGCTTCTCGGGGCGGTTGAGCCCGATCAACAGCAGGTGGCCGTCGCGCTCGAGGGTCAGGGTCGCGAGAGAGGGGTCGGTCGTCATGGCCCGCACCCTACTATGGTTTTCATCATAGAAGGGAGCGGGCCGATGAACTCAGTGCTTCTCGGCGAGCACCACGGCGAAGCGGTCGTCGGCGTCGGTCCAGATCTGCTCGACCCCGAAACCGGCGGCGGTGAGTTCCTCGGTGATCCCCGACCGGCGGAACTTCGCGGAGATCTCGGTCCGCATCTCCTCGCCCTCGGCGAACTCGACCTCGAGATCGAGGTCGGTCACGTGGACGGTCATCGCCCGGCGCGCACGCAACCGCATCTCGATCCACTCGTTCTCGGTGTCGAACAACGCGACGTGGTCGAAGGCGTCGAGATCGAAGTCGCCGCCGAGGCGACGGTTGATCACGGCCAACACGTTGCGGTTGAAGTCGGCGGTCACACCGCGGGCGTCGTCGTAGGCGGGCACCACCACCGACTCGTCGACGACGAGGCCCACCCCGATGATGAGGTGTTCGCCGGGCCGCAACGCGGCGGCGACGCCGGTCAGGAAGGCCGCCCTGTCGGCGGGGACGAGGTTGCCCAGGGTCCCACCGAGGAACGCGACGGTCCGGTTGGGGTGATCGGGGATCGACGCGGCGGTGTCGATGAAGTCGCTCACGATGCCCGCCACGCGGAGATCGGGGTACTCGACGGCCAGTTCGTCGACCGCGCCCTGCAGCGCGGTGACCGAGACGTCCTGCGGCACATAGGTGGTCAACGTGCCCGCGCGGATGCCGGCATCGAGCAGCAGACGGGTCTTCTCCGACGATCCCGATCCGAGTTCGACGAGCGTGGTCATCCCGGTCGCGGCGGCGATGTCGTCGGCGTGGGCGGCCAGGATCGCCTTCTCGGTGCGGGTCGGGTAGTACTCGTCGAGCGTGGTGATGACCTCGAACAGCTCACTGCCGCGCTGGTCGTAGAACCACTTGGGCGGCAGATGTTTCGGCGACGCAGTGAGACCGGCTCGGACATCGGTGACGAGGGCCTCGTCGACCTCGTCGGGGTCGATGTGGATCTCGAGTGCCACGGTCGAAACGGGGTGGGACACGGGTTGCCTCCTCAAGGGGCTCAGGGTGGAGCAAGGTCGAAGGGATCGAACGGTTCTAGAGGGGGTGCGTCGACACCGATCCCGCGGTCGCGACGATCAGCGACCGGTCGGGCACGGGCTCCCAGGTGCGGTCGGCGTCGAGGGGGTCCGAGTCGAGAGGCTCCGACGCCACCCACACGTCGTCGTCGCCGACCGAGGTCGACAGCGAGTGGTGAACGGCGGTGCCCCACAGCGTGGTCCCGTCGCCGAGCAGGAGGTTCAGACGCGAGCCGGGTCCGGAGTCGTCGAGGGCGGTGACGACGCGGCGCAGCACCTCGACGGGGTCGTGGTCGCGCAGCAGGTGACGGACGACCATCCAGAGCCCGGCGGAGTCGGTGGCGGCAGGCAGGCGCAGGAGGTCCTCGACGGGTACGGCGGAGGCCAGGCCGGCGAGGCTGTGCGGCCATCCCGCCACGACACCGTTGTGACTGAACGCCCAGCGTCCGTCGACGAACGGCGCCGACGCGGTCGTCACGACGGGCATCCCGACCGTCGCCGACCGGACCGCGGCGAGCACGGCGGTCGAGCGGGTGTGGGTCAGGACGTCGTCGACGGTGCGGTCGGTCCAGATCGGTGCGGCCGACCGATACGACGTCGCCGCAACGGATTCGGGCGAGTCGCCGGCCTCGAGGTCCGGCCACCATGCGGCACCGAACCCGTCGGCGTTGGCGACCGCGCCGCAGCGCATGTCGTTCGGCGCCCACGACTGGACGATCAGTGAATGGTCCCCGTGGTGGAGGACGTCACCCACGGCCGCGGCGGGCCCCAGGTAACCGAGGTGTCGACACATCTGTCAGTCGACGTCTCGCGCGAGTCGGAAGCCGGAGAAGATCTGGCGCCGGATGGGGTGGTCCCAGTTGCGGAAGGTCGACCGCACCGCGACCGGGTCGGTCCCGAACGACCCGCCGCGCAACATCTTGTAGTCGCCGCCGAAGAACACCTCGGAGTACTCGGGGTAGGGGAACATCGCGAACTCCGGGTAGGCGGTGAACCCGCTCGAGGTCCACTCCCACACGTCGCCCACCATCTGCGCCACACCCAGTGCCGAGGCGCCCGCGGGATACGCCCCGATGTCGGCCGGTTCGAGGTGTCGCTGCGCGAGGTTGGCGTGGTCGGGCGTGGGATCGCTGTCGCCCCAGGGATATCGGGGTCCGGGAACCGATCCCCCGGTCGCCGGGTCGAACCGCGCGGCCTTCTCCCATTCGGCTTCGGTCGGCAACCGCATGCCGGCCCACCGCGCGAACGCCTCGGCCTCGAAGAAACAGACGTGCACGACCGGCTGGTTCTCGCGGATCGGTGCGCGCACCCCGAAGGCGGTGCGACACCACGATCCGTCGGCGTCGCGGTGCCAGAACTGCGGTGCCACGAGGTCGGCCTCGCAGCGGTGCGCCCATCCTCGTTCCGACCACAGCTCGCGGCGCGAGTACCCGCCGTCGTCGATGAACTCGGCGTAGCGCCCGTTCGTCACGGGGTACCGGTCGATGGCGAAGGTGGGGACGTGCACCGGATGCGCGGGCTTCTCGTTGTCGAGGGCCCACGGGTCGGTGTCGGTACCCATCACGAACGGACCGCCGGGGACGACGACCTGGTCGGCCACCACCCGGCCGGCGCGCGGAGGGGCGGGCGCGGTGAGTACCGGTTCACCCGAACGCAACTGGTGGGTGGCGAGCATCGTCTCGTCGTGCTGCTGCTCGTGCTGGGCGATCATCGCGAACACGAATCCGCGATCGACGAGCGGATCGCCGGTCAGGGGTGTGGTGTCGAGCACGCTGCGCGCGTGGTCGCGGACCGCGGCGGCGTAGGCACGCGCCTGCGTCGGGTCGAGGATGGGCAGTCCCGGCCGCGACGACCGCGAGTGGCGGAAGGCGTCGTAGAGGTCGTCGAGATCGGGACGCAGCGGCTCGCGACGACCGACCTCCCGGATCAACCAGAGTTCCTCCTGGTTGCCGATGTGTGCGAGGTCCCACACCAGGGGACTCATCAACGGGGAGTGCTGTGCCATGAGGTCGGCGTCGGTCACGGCGTCGGTGAGCACGGCGGTGCGCCTGCGGGCACGGTCGAGCACCTCGGCGAGGCGGGCGCGGGTGGCCGAGGCGGACTCGCCGTACGGGGTGTCGACAGCGGGGTGGAAAACGGTCATGCCGGAAGCGCCTCCTGGGCGGGGGTGTGGCCGCGTGCGCAGCGCGCAGCGGCGGCGACGAGGTCGTCGTGGTCGGGTCCCGATGGTGTGGCCTCGGCGGCCAGGGACAGCAGATGGCTTGCCGCCGAACGGAGCTCGGGGTCGCGCAGGCCGCGCTGCGCGGCGCGGAGCCAGGCGTCGGCGGTGGGTGCGGCGATCGCGGCGGCCGCGGCTCCCACCTCGTCGTTCGCGAGCAGCGCGGTGACCGCGGCGATGGGGACCGACCACATGCCGGTGGGCTGGCCGTCGAGGTAGCGCACCTCGAGATACCCCTGGGGTCGGACCATGGGGAAGACCGTGCTCACGTGGTACGCCAGATCTCCCGCGTCGGGGCGACGCCCGACGGCGGCGTCGAGATGCCCGTCCATCCAGTCGGCGAACGTGGCCCCCGCGGGCGGTGTCCACAGGATGTCCGCCGCGGTGCGCACGCACAGCAGCGGCACCGCGAGCACCCAGTCGGTGTAGTCGTCGATGGTCTGCGCCGGCGGAGGGATGCGGGTGCGGTCGGTCTCGAGCCACGTGCGCATCCGCTGCGACGCCCACGGCGCCCCGTCGACGCCGTACAGATCCGGCGAGTTCGCGAACGCCGACATCAGGGCGGGGCCGATGGTGTGCAGCAGCGTCCATCGGGTGACCGCGTGGTCGGCGTCGACGCCGGCGTCGAGCGCGACCTGCACCGCGGCGGTGTTGCACATCATCAGTGCGCCGAAACCGCCGCTGCGGCCGAAACTCTCCTCCATCGCGCGATACCGCTCGGTGGTCAGCAAGCGCTGCGGTGGTCGGACCCCGTCGGCGGCACCCGCGACCACGTCGATGCCACGGGCGGCGAGCAGGGCGCGCAGGGACACCTCGTCGGCCGCGAGGGCACGACGGAGCCCGGTGAGATCGGGATGGGGGACGCTGGAGAGTTCGATCTGGCCGCCCGGCTCGACGGAGACGACGCTTCCGGAGCCCAGGGGCAGTTCGGGGGAGTGCGGTGCGATGGAGCGGGGGGCGTGCCCACCGAGTGCTGCGGCGAGTTCACGCAGGTCGGGGCGGACGGCCTCGGCGGTGAGAGCGGGTCGGGAGTGAGACCCGGGATCGTGTGGGGTCTCCTCGGCGACGCGGGTGAACCATTCCAGTTCGGCGCCGACGAGTTGCGGTGGCCCCAGCTTGAAACACACCCGGGTGAGGTGTGCCGCGGCGGCCGGACGAGAGGTGATCTCGCCGGAGGTGGTTGTCATGTCCGAACTCTCGTGTCAGGGCGACCGGCGGCCGGTGCCACATTCTCGAACAGTTCCGATGCTCCGCTGCTGGGGCATCGGTCCGCCGGACCCCTGTGCGGTAAGCGGGCGGGGATCGGGGGATCAGGTGTGCTGCGTTTCGATGCTACGGATTTTCCGGCCGGGGTACATCCCTCTCGGTCCGCGATGTGTGGAGCGGCGATGCGAGCGGGAGGGTCACGACGAACGTGGCCCCGACCGCGCGCACGTCCGGGCCATCGGACACCGATTCCGACGATTGGGACGATTCGCCCACCGGCCGTTCGTGCGTCACCGGCTCGTAGGTCACGTCACCGCCGTGGGCACGGGCGAGGGCTCGAGCGATCGGGAGACCCAACCCCGCACCCGTCGAATCGCGGGCGGAATCCAGCTGCACCAGGCGGTCGAAGATCCGTTCGCGGGCGTCGGGGGGCACCCCGGGGCCGGTGTCGGTGACCGCGATCCGCGCCGTGGCGCCGGCGGCGGAGACGTCGACCGTCACCTGGGCGGGCGTGGCGCCGCCGGCCGTCGCCGCACGCACCGCGTTGTCGACGAGGTTCGACACCACCTGACCGATCCGGCCCGCGTCGACACGGGCGGGGACGGACGCGGCACCCGTGCGCCGGATGGTCACCGGCCCGCCGAGGAGGCGCCATCGGTCGATCACGTCGTCGACCACCTCCACGAGGTCGGTGTCGGCGAGGCTGAGCTGCGGGTCGCTGTCGATGCGCGCCATGTCGAGGAGGTCGGCGACGAGTCGCGACGCGTGCTGCGACTCCCGCACCAGCAACTCGGTCCACCGCGGGATGCGATCGGGGCGATCGGTGCCGTCGCGTCGCAGGGACTCGGCCACCGCCGACAATCCCGCGATCGGGGTACGCAGTTCGTGCGCCGCGTCGGCGAGGAACCGCTTGGTGTCGGCCTCGGCCCGGCGCGCGGTGTCGGCGGCGGCGCGCTGTGCGGTCTCGGCCGCCTCGAGGGCGTCGAGCATCTCGTCGACCGAGCCGGCCGCGCGGCCGAGCTCGGTGTCGGGGGCCCGGGGTCGCAGCCGCCGACCGCGGTCGCCGGAGGTGATGCCGCGTGCGACGGCGACCATCGCGTCGAGCGGTCGCAGTGCGCGCCGTACGGCCAGCATCATCAGCAGTGCCGCCACCACGAGCGTCGCCGCGCCCGCGCCGAGCATGAGCCACCGCAGTTGCGTCCGGACCTCGCTGATCGACGTCGTGTCGCCGAGGAGGGTGACGGTGGTCCCGCCCGGCAGTCGTCGGGTGACCACGAGCGAGTCGGCGGGGGGCCGAGGCGGACCGCGATCGGGACCCACCCCCGGCACTGGGGGCCCGCCACTCGGGTCGATCCCCGCACGTCCGCCCGGGTCGCCTGTGCCCCGCCCGCCAGGACCCGGCCGACCGGACGGGGGGATCGGGGCATCGCCCGCACCGGGCGCGTCGGCGTCGGGGAACGGTCCGGGACCGCCGTAGACGTCGCCGTCGGAGGTCGTGACGCGCACCCGGATCGCGTCGCCCTGCAAGGCGTTCGCGAGCTGCTGCGGTGAATACCCCTCGGCTACGAGGGTGGTGGACCGGTCCGCGCGGTCGGTGAGGCGGGCCGAGAGATCGCTGCGCAGTTGATGACCCAGCGCGACGTCGATCGCGACCCCGACGAGCGTGAGCAACACGGCGAACAGCACCACGACCAGCACCAGGACCCGGCGACGCAACGAGGGTGTCGGGGTGGTCGGGTCGCCGTCGGGGTGTCGCTTCACGCGTCGCCGCTCGGCCGCACGACGCCACCGGGCACCCGGGGAGGTCGCGGTCACGAGCCGACCCTCAGGACGTAGCCCAGCCCTCGGACGGTGTGGATCATGCGCGGGCCGTGTGCCTCCATCTTGCGACGCAGGGCGCTGATGTGGACCTCCACCAGGTTCACGTCGTAGGCGTCGTATCCCCAGACCGCCTGCAGGATCTGCGGTTTGGTGACCGTTCGACCACGCTGGGTGACGAGGAACTCGGCCAGGCGAAGTTCGGTGGCCGTCACGTCGAGGACTGCGCCGCCACGGGTGATCGTGCCCGCCGTCGGGTCGACCAACAGATCGCCCACCGACACCGCCGCCTCGGTCCGGCCACGACGTCGCAGTACCGCGTCGGCGCGGGCGAGCAACTCGTCCAGCAGGAAGGGTTTGATCACGTAATCGTCAGCGCCGCTGCGCAACCCGTGCAGTCGGTCGTCGATGTGGTCGCGGGCGGTCACCATGATGATGCCCGCGTCGGACCGCTCGCGGACGATGTCGATGAGGTCGAACCCGTCGCGGCCGCCGGGCAGCATCACGTCGAGGATCACCAGGTCGGGACGGCGCGCGGCGATGAGCTGTTCGAGGTCACTGCCGTCGGCGACGCCCGTGGCGGCGTACCCGGCATCGACGAAGGCCTCGACCACCGGTTCGCGGATCGCGTCGGAGTCCTCGACGACCACGACGCGTTGCGCGGTGCTGAAGTCGCCGTGGGTCACCGGCCCATTGTGGTCTGCCATGACACCACTGTGCTCACGACTGCCTGAAGTGACGCTGAAGACCCGCTGTGGGGCCGCTCGATTCAGGATGGCTTCAGCTGCGGCCGTCACCGTCGTTCATGTCGGGCTCACCGCTCGACTCCACGAGACAACGAGACGAGGACCAGCGATGGCTGACAAGACCCCGGACAACCCCGGCGACGACAACCCGACCGGGCGCATCGACCGCCCCGCCACCCCGGCCGATCCCCACACCCCGACGGTCGCCTACAGCGCGAACAACCCGTCGACCAGCCCCCTCGAGGGCCAGCAGGCGCCCGCGGCCGCCGCGCCGGTCGCACCCACCGGCTCGCGTTGGTCGCGTGTCCGTTCGCAGGCCGGCTCCAAGCCCTGGCTGCCGCTGACCGCGGTCGGTGTCGGTGGCGCGCTCATCGGCGCCGTCGTGGTGTCGGCGATCTTCCTCGCCAACCCGGTGGAGCAGAACGTGAACAACGCGTCGTCGTCGAGCGCACTGCCCCGCTCCGGCGGCGATCAGCAGCAGGGCCCCGACGCCTCCGGCGCACCCGCCGCCCCGGGTGAGTCGGGAGCACCCGCGGCGCCCGGTGACGGCTCCGGCCCCGCCGGCAAGGGCGGACCCGCCGGTCCCGACGCCAAGGGCGGCCCGGCAGGCCCCGACGCCAAGGGCGGACCCGACGGCGCCCAGTGCGCACCCGGTGGACCTCCCGCCCCGGGTGGTCCCGACGCCAAGGGCGGCCCCGCCGGGCCGGACGCCAAGGGTGGCCCCGCGGCCCCCGACGCCAAGGGCGGCCCGGCCGGGCCGGACGCCAAGGGTGGTCCCGACGGCAAGGCGCCGACCGACGGTGGGCAGCGCCCGCCGGCACCGAGCGGTGCACCGGCACCTCCCGCCGGTTCCTGACCGACGATCCCCGACCACCGCGGGTGGCGCCCACCGGGCGTCACCCGCGGTCTCGTCGATCCACCGTCATGCTTAGTTAGCGTCACATCTGTTCTGCGGTCGCATCGCGTCCACCCGACGCCCCTAGCGTCACCCCCGCGGGGGTTCGGGGGCGAGCCGAGAGACCAACAGATGTTTGCGCACAACAGAATTCGAACGCTGATCGTGTCCGCTGCGATCGGCTGTGCCGCCGCGGGTGTCATCACCGCACCCGGTGTCGCGGGCGCCACCCCACCGGCGATCCCGTCGGCGGCGACCGCGCGGTCCGAGCTGGCCGACCTGCAGGTCGCCACCGAGAGCTCCATGAGCGGCTACTCGCGAGACCAGTTCCCACACTGGATCGCCCAGTCGGGCACCTGCGACACCCGCGAGACCGTGCTCAAGCGCGACGGCAGCGGCGTCACGACAGGGTCGGACTGCTCCCCGACCGCGGGCACCTGGTACTCGCCCTACGACGGCGTCACCATCGCCGCATCGTCCGGCGTCGACATCGACCACGTGGTCCCCCTCGCCGAGGCCTGGCGCTCGGGTGCGGCGTCGTGGACCACCGCCCGCCGTCAGCAGTTCGCGAACGACCTCACCCACTCGCAACTCATCGCGGTGTCGGCGAGTTCGAATCGGTCGAAGGGCGATCAGGATCCCTCGACCTGGCTGCCGCCGGTGTCGGCATACCGCTGCACCTACGCCCGCATGTGGGTCGGCTCGAAGCACGCATGGGGCCTGAGCCTGCAGTCGTCGGAGAAGTCCGCACTCACCACCCTGCTGAACGGCTGTTGATCATGCCCGGCGACATCGACCCGGGAGAACTCACCTCCATCGTCACCGCGGCACCGGGCGGGGTGATGACCGACGAGGTCGGCGTCATCACCGGCTCGGTCGAGATCGCGTGCCGGTGTGACGCCGGACGGGGCCTGGCCCGCGTGCGCTACCAGGACGCCGGCGAGTGGTACACGATCACCGACGCCGCGCAACCACTCTCGGGGCCCGCCGAACTCCCCGACTTCCACCGCTCGGTCGTCGAACGCTGCTCGACTCCCTGACCCACCCGCCGAGGGGCGACGTACGGTGGGTCACGCCGTGACACGGTGAAGCAGCGCAGACGCCACTCGAGGAGGCCGGCGACCATGAGCGATTTCCCGCACGACAACGAGACCCCCATCGGCGAGACGAAGAAGATCGCCGAGGAGGAAGGCGCGTACGCGGCGTCGCAGGAGCCCGGCGACGCCGACGAGCCGGCCAGGAAACCCGACCACGCCCTGGGCGGTTCCGAGGGGACGACCGACGGAACCTGAGCGGTCGGATCCTGGCACCACCGTCGATCACCGCGCGCTGATCGACGCGCTGCGGCGGGCCGGCTGCGTGTTCGCCGAGGACGAGGCGCGTGTGCTCGCCGACGCGGCCGGGTCGCCCGCCACCGTGCGCGCGTTCCTCGACCGCCGGATCGCGGGCGAGCCGCTGGAACACATCGTCGGCTGGGTCGAGTTCGACGGGCTCCGTATCCGGGTGGGACCCGGTGTGTTCGTGCCCCGACGCCGCACCGAGATGCTCGTCAGCGTCGCGGTGGCGCACCTCGCGCCTGCGTCGGTGTTCGTCGAGATGTGTTGCGGCAGTGCCGCTGTGACGCGGGCCGTCATGGAACGCACTGGCATACGCGCGGTCACGGCCTCCGACATCGATCCCGTCGCGGTCGAGTACGCGAGCACCAACGCCCCCGACGCCCACATCGTCTGCGGTGACCTCTTCGACCCGCTGCCCGGCGACCTCGTGGGCCGCGTCGACGTCATCGTCGCCAACGCCCCGTACGTTCCGGGCCACGCGATCGCGTTCATGCCGCGCGACGCCCGCGACCACGAACCGCGACAGGCACTCGACGGCGGCGACGACGGGCTCGCGATCGCCCGACGCATCGTCGCCGACGCGCCCCGGTGGCTCGCCGACGGCGGCACGCTGGCGATCGAGACGTCCCCCGCGCAGGCCCCGCACCTCGCGGCCGCCTTCGAGCGCGCGGGACTGACCGCCGCCACCGTCACCGACGACGACATCGACGGATGCGCCGTCGTCGGTACGCGTCTTCCTGTCGGTTCTCCTCGACCGGCCGGTCGGTCCGACGTCCATCCGTAGGCTGGACACGACGTCCATCACGCCGCGCCACCGCGCGACGCGCACGACAACGGAGCAATCATGAATCCACGGACCTGCCTGGTCACCGGCGCCACCGGCTACATCGGCGGACGCCTCGCGCCACGGCTCATCGCCGCGGGCCACACCGTGCGCGCACTCGCGCGCACACCGGAGAAGCTCGCCGACGCCCCGTGGGCCGGCGACGACGCGGTGGTCAAGGGCGATCTCTCCGACCGGGACTCCCTCGATCGGGCCTTCGAGGGCGTCGACGTCGTCTACCACCTCGTCCACTCGATGGGCCTGTCCGAGGACTTCATGGCCGAGGAGCGGGAGTCGGCGACCAACGTCGCCAAGGCCGCCCAACACGCGGGCGTCTCGCGGATCGTCTACCTCAGCGGCCTGCACCCGACGGGCAAGAACCTGTCCCAACACCTCACCTCCCGGGTCGAGGTCGGTGAGATCCTCATGGCCTCGGGCATCGAGACGATCGTGCTGCAGGCCGGTGTCGTGATCGGCACGGGCTCGGCGTCGTTCGAACTCATCCGCCACCTCACCGATCGCCTGCCGGTGATGACGACACCGCGCTGGGTGCACAACAAGATCCAACCCATCTCGGTACACGACACGATGCACTACCTCATCGAGGCCGCGACGGCCTCGGTGCCGGAGAGTCGCACCTGGGACATCGGCGGGACCGAGGTGTTCGAGTACGGCGACATGATGCAGATCTACGCCGAGGCCGCCGGGCTGCGTCGCCGCCGGATGATCGTGCTGCCGTATCTGACGCCGTCGATCGCGAGCCGCTGGGTCCGTCTGGTGACCCCGGTGCCGAGCGGCCTGGCCCGCCCCCTGATCGAGTCGCTCGAGTACGACGCCGTGATGGGCGACCACGACATCGACACGGTCATCCCCCGCCCCGAGGGCGGACTGCAGACCTACCGAGCGGCCCTCGACGCCGCGCTCGACCGGGTCCGCCGTGCCGACACCGACAACGACTGGTCGAACGCCGATGCCTCGGTGCCCGCCGCCGAACCCCTTCCGTCGGACCCCACGTGGGCGGGCGAGGACGTGTTCACCGACACCCGCTCACTGTCGAGTTCGGCGTCTCCCGAGGCGGTCTGGGATGTCGTCGAGAGCCTCGGCGGCGAGAACGGCTGGTATTCCCTCGAATCCGCCTGGACCGCACGCGCACTCATCGACTCCGTCGCCGGCGGGCCGGGTGTACGGCGCACCCGCCCCTCGGGCACACCGGAGGTCGGCGACGCGCTCGACTGGTGGCGTGTCGAGGCGGTCGAACCCGGTTCGCTGCTGCGGCTGCGCGCCGAGACGAAGATGCCCGGCACCGCCTGGCTGGAGTTGCGGGTGGTCCCCGACGGCACCGGTTCACGCCTCGAACAGAAGACGATCTTCTACGCCCGCGGCCTCGCCGGACTCGCGCACTGGTACGGGCAATTGCCGTTCCACAAGGTCGTCTTCTCCCGCATGCTGCACAACATCGTCGCGACAGCGGAGTCGCACAGCTGATCTCGGGCTCAGATCTCGACGCCGGGCCGCCTGCGCTCGATGGTCTGCACCACGAGCCGGTAGCCGATCCCGACCGCGACCACCCCGACTCCGATCGCGATGGACGTCGCGGGCAGTGTCGCGACGAGCACCACGCACCCGACCGCGCCGATGATCTGCAGCGCTCGGGGATACCGCCGGTCGTCGCCGCGTTGGGTCCACGCCGCGGCGTTCGCGATCAGGTAGTAGAGCAGCACGCCGAACGACGAGAACCCGATCGCCTCGCGCAGGTCGACGGTCAGCACGAGGACGACGACCACCACGGCGAGTGACACCTCGGCCCGGCGGGGGACCCGGTGTCGGGGCTCGATCCGCGACAGCGCCCGCGGCAGATCACCGTTGCGCGCCATGGCCAACGCGGTGCGGCCGACTCCGGCGATGAGGGCCAGCAACGCTCCGAGGGCCGCGAGCGCGGCACCGATCCGGACCGGTGTCGCCCATCCGTCGCCTCCGCCCGCCGTCGCCAGGTCGACCAGCGGCGACTGGCTCGAGGCGAGGTCGTCGACACCCAGTACGGCCAGGGCGGCGATCCCCACGGCGACGTACACGACGAGGGTGATCGCCAGCGCGGTGACGATGGCGCGAGGGATCGCCCGCCGCGGGTCGCCGACCTCCTCGCCGAGCGTCGCGATGCGGGCGTAACCGGCGAAGGCGAAGAACACCAGCCCGGCCGACTGGGCGATGCCGTACCAGCCGTGACCGAGCAGATCACCGGTCAGATTCGAGGTGTCGGGACCACCGCCGGCGACCCCGACGACCACCACCGCGACGAGGACCGCCAGCACCGCCACGACGATCACCTTGGTGGCGGTGGCCGTACGGGTCACGCCGAAACAGTTCACGGTGGCCAGAGCGACTACCGCGGCGGCAGCAACCCAGGGTGCGGCACCGGCCGGGACGGCATAGGTCGCGCACGTGAGGGCCATCGCCGCACAGCTCGCCGTCTTGCCGATCACGAACGTCCACCCCGCGAGGAAACCGGCCCACTCCCCCAGCCGCTCGCGGCCGTAGAGGTAGGTACCGCCCGACTGCGGGTACTGCGCGGCGAGCTGGGCCGACGACGTCGCGTTGCAGAACGCCACCACTGCCGCGATCGCCAGACCGATCAGCAGCCCCGATCCGGCGACGGACGCGGCGGGGGCGAACACCGCGAAGATCCCGGCGCCGATCATCGACCCGAGACCGATCACGATCGCGTCACCCGTGCCGAGTCGACGGGCCAATCCGGCGGCAGGAACCTGCGGTGCAGACGACTCCGCCCCGGTCACGTCGATCTCAGATCGCGTGCCGGGGCGGGTCGGTGTTCGGGTCCGGGCGGCCGGGTCAGGCGCCCAGGGCCGGGCCGAGCGTGGAGAACCACGACTCGTGCAGCCGGTTCTGCCAGTCGTCCCAGAAATGGACGCCCTGCGGCGTGATGTGCACGACGGGGTTCACGCCGTTGCGGCGCAGCGTGTCGACGTACTGCACGCTCGCGATCGAGGCGGCGACCTCGAGCGGCACGAGCTGGGCGAACTTCACGGGATCGGTGACGGGGTCGATGTTCGAGCCGCCCGAGCCGGAGGAGACGTAGACGCGCTTGCCACGCAGCTTGCCGGCGTTGAGCGCCGGGTCGTTGGCGAGCCACTCGCCGCCGGGCCACACGCCCCACATGTTGTTCACGTCGCCGCCGACCTGGCCTACGGCCACGCCGATGCCCTGCGCGAAGCCGGGCTCGCTGGCTACGGGGTAGCCACTGTAGGAGGCCACACCGCGGTACATGCTCGGGTGGCGGGTGGCGAGGTTGAGCGCGCTGGTGCCGCTCATGGACAGACCGGCGATGGCGTTGCGGCCGGCCGGGCTGCCGAAGTTCTTGGCCATGTAGGCCGGGAGCTCACGGGTGAGGAAGGTCTCCCACTTGTTGAGGCCCAGGCCCGGGTCGCGACGCTCCCAGTCGGTGTAGAAGCTGCCCGCGCCGCCGAACGGCAGGACCACGTTGACGTTCTTGCCCGCGAAGAACCGGACGATGTCGGTGTTGATGAGCCAACCGTTGTCGTTGTTCGGGGCGCGCAGGCCGTCGAGCAGGTACAGGGTGGGCGCGCCCTGCTTGCGGTTGAGGATCTGCACCGGGATGGTGCGCTGCATCGCTGCGGAGTACACGGAGTTCGAGGCAGGTCGCGCCTGAGCGGGCGCCGTGGTGACGACGGTGGCGAACCCCGCAATGGATGCGGTTGCCAGAACGCCGGCCAACAGGCGGGTTCGGAGGCTGCGAATCGACATCGAATCTGGTCCTTAGGTTCTCGCGAGGCGGTAGACCCCAGCACAGTAACAGCCGGATAACGGGTCGGCAGAATCGCTGGTCTGCGATCGGACATATCGCTTTTACGATTCGATTACTTAGTACTACGCAACTAATATCCTTGCTCATGACCTCCGTTCACACCGCTGCCACCGGCACCGGCAGCGCGGTCGACGTCTACACCGCGCTCGCCCGTATCTCCCGGACCCTCCGCCACGAGGCCGGATCGGGTTCGCTCACCCTCGGCTCCACGTCGGCGCTGTGGGTGCTGGTGTCGAGCCCGCCGATGCGCCTGTCGGAACTGGCGGCACGTGAACGGGTCACCGCGCCGACGATGTCGCGGATCGTGAGCGGGCTCGAACGCGACGGGATGGTGGCCCGCACCGCCGACCCGCTCGACGGCCGGGCCAGCCTGATCACCGCGACCGATGCGGCGATCGAGCTCATCACCTCCACCACCTCACGCCGCGCGCGGTTGATGGAGGAGGCGCTCTCCCGCCTGTCCGACGACGACCGCGCCGCCGCCGAGCGGTCCATCGCACTGCTCGCGGAGTCGTTGATCGAGACCGTGCGGTCCCGACCCGACTGACGTCCGGCCGCGCAATCCCGCGCCACCACCGCTTCGTTCGCCCACCGCGAGAGATCCGAGGAAGCCATGACCCGCAGTTCCACACCCGTACTCGAGAAGGGTGCCGCGCCCGAACCCTCGGGACGCCGTCGCATCCGCTCGCTCGAGGAGCTCGGTCCGCACTACAAGTGGATCGCGCTGTCCAACACCACGTTGGGGATGCTGATCGCCACGATCAACTCGTCCATCGTGCTCATCGCACTGCCCGACATCTTCAAGGGCATCAAGCTCAACCCGCTCGAGCCCGACAACACCAGCTACCTGCTGTGGATGATGATGGGCTTCCTCGTCGTCACCGCGGTGCTCGTCGTCAGCTTCGGCCGCCTCGGCGACATGTTCGGCCGGGCACGCATGTACAACATCGGGTTCCTGGTCTTCACCGTCTCGTCGGTGTTCCTCGCCGCCACATGGTTCGACGGCAGCAAGGCCGCCATCTGGCTGATCTTCTGGCGCGTGATCCAGGGTGTGGGCGGCGCGTTCCTCATGGCGAACTCGTCGGCGATCCTCACCGACGCCTTCCCGCAGCATCAGCGCGGTCTGGCGTTGGGCATCAACGGCGTCGCCGCGATCTCGGGGTCGTTCCTCGGCCTGCTCATCGGCGGGATCCTGGCGCCGATCGACTGGAACCTCATCTTCCTGGTGTCGGTCCCCTTCGGTCTCGTCGGGACCGTCTGGGCCTACATGAAGTTGCACGACACCGGTATTCGCCAGAAGGCGACGATGGACTGGTGGGGCAACATCACCTTCGCGGTCGGCCTGGTCGCGATCCTGGTGGGGATCACCTACGGCATCCAGCCCTACGGCTCGTCGAACATGGGCTGGATGAGCCCGATGGTGTTGAGCTGCCTCATCGGTGGACTCGTGGTGCTCGCGGCGTTCGCGGTGATCGAGACCAGGGTGTCGAACCCGCTGTTCAACCTGTCGCTGTTCAGGAACCACTCGTTCCTGTACGGCAACATCGCCAACCTCATGGCGTCGATCGGTCGCGGTGGACTGCAGTTCATCCTCATCATCTGGTTGCAGGGGATCTGGTTGCCGCAGCACGGGTACGACTACACCCGCACCCCGCTGTGGGCGGGCATCTACATGGTGCCGATGACCATCGGCTTCCTGCTGTCCGCGCCGGTGTCGGGGTACCTGTCGGACAAGGTCGGCACCAAGTGGTTCACCACGACCGGCCTGTTCGTCACCGCAGCGACGTTCTTCGCGCTCATCGTGATCCCGGTCGACTTCAGCTACTGGGCCTTCGCGGTCATCCTGCTGATCAACGGCATCGGCATGGGTCTGTTCTCCTCGCCCAACCGAGCCGAGGTGATGAACAGCCTGCCCGCCAACGCACGGGGATCCGGCGCAGGCATGATGACGACGTTCCAGAACGCGGCGATGGTGCTGTCGATCGGCCTGTTCTTCAGCCTCATGATCGCCGGCCTGTCGAGCGATCTCCCGTCGGCGATGCACGGCGGCCTCGTCGCCAACGGTGTCTCGCAGACGGACGCGAACGCGGTGGCGAGCCTGCCGACCGTCGGGATCCTGTTCGCGGCGTTCCTCGGGTACAACCCGATCAAGGAGCTCGTGGGTCCGCACCTGTCGACGCTGTCGCAGACGAACCAGGACACGCTCACCGGCCTGAAGTTCTTCCCGCACCTCATCTCCGAGCCCTTCTCCAACGGACTGTCTGCGGCGTTCACCTTCGCGATCGTCTGCTGCATCCTCGGGGGGATCGCGTCACTGTTCACCGGCGGCAAGGGCGCTGAGGCAGCGTCCGACGAGCCGCACGAGTCGGTGGGCGAGGAGCTCGCGAGCGTCGGCTTCAACGGCGTCGCCTCCCGCGAGGCCGAGCACGCGGAGTACGACGAGTACGCACGCCGCTGACCGGACTCGTAACCAGGGGTCTTGACTTTCCTGGTTGGAAAGTAGAAGCTACTTTCCAACCAGGAAAGAGGTTTCTCATGAACGACATCGACCCCGAACAGGCTCGCGCAGCGCTCGATTCGGTCGGACAGGCGCGTGATCACGTGGCCGACGAGATCGGCCTCCCCCGCGCCTACTGGTGGGTTCTCGCCGCGGCATGGATCGCTCTCGGCGTGATCGGCGCCTACGGCCCGGCCTGGGTGGCGACGGTCGGGACCATCGCGTTCGGCGTCGGCCACTCGATCGCCGCCTCGCGCCTGCTCGAGGGACGGCGTCGCACCGCGAAGTTGCAGGTGAGCCGCGAGGTCGCCGATCGACGCGTGCCCGTGGTCGTCGTGGCGATGCTGCTCGCGCTGGTGGGTCTCACGGTCGTCGCCGCGCTGGCCCTCGACGCCGACGGAGCCGACCATCCGCAGCTGTGGGCGGCGGTGATCGTCGCGGCGGTGGTCGGTTTCGGCGGGCCCGAGATCCTGCGCACGCTGCGGCGCCGGCTGGGCGCATGACGCTCGCGCGCTTCGACGAACTCATCCACCCCAGCACGCGCCTCACGTTGATGGCGACGTTGGCCGCCGCCGACTGGGTGGAGTTCGCCTATCTCCGCGATCGACTGTCGATGTCGGATTCGGCTCTGTCCAAACAGCTCTCGACGCTGGAGGGCGCGGGCTACGTCGCGACCGAACGGCCCACCACCGGGTCACGCCGCACGGTGCGTGCCCGCATCACCGACGACGGGCGCACCGCGTTCGACGGTCACGTCGCCGCGCTGCAGGCGATCGTGGGCGGGGCGAGCTGAACGGTAGGCCTACGGAAAACTGCCCCGAGACCGCGCATCGAGGGGAATGTTCCCTCGGAGCGTCGTCTCGGGGCAGTTTTCAGCAGCGGTCGGCGATCACTCGACGCCGACGGTGACCTCGGTCGACTTGATCAGTGCGGTCGCGGCCTGCCCGACGGTGAGTCCGAGCTCCTCGACGGCCTCCTTGGTGATCGACGAGACCACCGTCTGCCCGCCCGGCTCGAGCGCGATCTTCACCGTCGCCATGACCGAGCCCAGCGTCACCTCGGTGATGACGCCGGTCAGCTGGTTGCGCGTGGACAGTCTCATCGGTGACGTTTCCTCTCGTGGCGGGCGAGCCACGAAACCGCAGCTCACAGCGGCAACCTAACAACCATCGGTCGGCCTCCGCCACCACGTCCGCTCGCGCGGGCACCGCGGTGTGCGGTGACCGCATCTGCGAGGTCACGCCGCACGTTTTGACCACGACTCGTCGGTCGCGCAGCATGGTCTCATCTGTGGTTACCCGTGGGTAACCGCGCGCCACCTCGAGGAGAATCATGCGCAGGACCCTGTACGGACCCGACCACGTCGCCTTCGGCGAATCGGCCCAGGAATTCGTCGACCGCTACGTCACGCCGCGGCACGAGTCGATCATCGAACAGCGCTACATCGACCGCGAGATCTGGAAGCGCGCCGGTGAATCCGGCTTCCTCGGCCTCGAGGTCCCCGAGACCTACGGCGGCTCCGAGGCCGGCGACTACCGGTTCAACGCGATGTTCACCGAGGTTCTCTCGGGCGTCAGCGCCGCGCTGCCCTCGGCGTTCGGCATCCACGTCGACATCGTCGCGCCGTACCTCACCCAGCTGACCACCGACGAGCAGCGACAGCGGTGGCTGCCCGGGTTCTGCACCGGCGACATCGTCACCGCGATCGCGATGACCGAGCCCGCCGCCGGATCCGACCTGGCCGGGATCAAGACCACCGCCCGCCAGGAGGGCACCGACTGGGTCATCAACGGCTCCAAGACCTTCATCACCAACGGCTACAACGCCGATCTCGTGGTCGCCGCGGTGAAGACCTCGCCGGACAAGAAGGCCAAGGGCATCACCATGTTCGCGATCGAGAAGGGCATGCCCGGCTTCGAGCGGGGTCGCAAGCTCGACAAGGTCGGTCAGCCCGAGTCCGACACCGCCGAACTGTTCTTCTCCGATGTCCGCGTGCCGGCCGAGAACGTGATCGGTGAGGTCGACCGCGGGTTCGTCCACATGATGACGTTCCTGCCGCAGGAACGCCTCAACTGCGCGGTGTCGAACCTGGCGCACGCGAAGGCGTTGTTCGGCGAGACCCTCGCCTACGTCAGCGAGCGCAAGGCCTTCGGCCAGGCCGTCGGTTCGTTCCAGTTCAACAAGTTCACGATCGCCGAGATGGCCACGAAGATCGACGTCACGCAGGCGTTCGTCGATGCGTGCGTCAGTGCCCACGCCGACGGCGAGCTCTCGGCCCCCGACGCGGCCAAGGCCAAGTGGTGGACCGCGGAGATCCAGAACGCCGTCCTCGACACCTGCCTGCAGCTGCACGGCGGCTACGGGTTCATGAACGAGTACCGGATCGCCCAGGCATGGAAGGACGCCCGCGTCACCAAGATCTGGGCCGGCTCGAACGAGATCATGAAGGAGATCATCGGCCGCGATCTCGGCCTGTAGCCCGTGCCGGTAGCGTCCCTCGAAGGGGCCCGACCACACGAGGAGACATTGGTGTCCGTTCTCGACATGTTCCGACTCGACGGCAAGGTCGTCATCGTCACCGGCGCGTCCGCCGGTCTCGGTGTCGCGTTCGCGAAGGCGTCGGCCGAGGCCGGTGCGTCGGTGGTCCTTGCTGCCCGCCGGGTGGAGAAGCTCGCGGAGACGAAGTCGATGGTCGAATCGGCCGGCGCGAAGGCGCTGACCGTGGCCACCGACGTCGCCGAACCCGAGGCGTGCGCCGCGCTCGTCGACGCCGCGATGGCGGAGTTCGGTCAGGTCGACGTGCTGATCAACAACGCCGGCGTGGGTACCGCGGTGCCCGCGACGCGCGAGACGGTCGAGCAGTTCCGCTCGGTCATCGACATCAACCTCAACGGCTCGTACTGGACGGCGCAGGCCGCGGGCCGGGTGATGGCACCGGGCAGCTCCGTGATCAACATCGCGAGCATCCTCGGCATCACCACCGCGGGGTTGCCGCAGGCCGCCTACGCCGCCAGCAAGGCCGGGGTCATCGGTCTCACGCGCGACCTCGCGCAGCAGTGGGGAAGCCGAAAGGGCATCCGCGTCAACGCGATCGCACCGGGCTTCTTCGCCTCGGAGATGACCGACCAGTACCACGACGGTTACCTCGAATCGCAGCAACCGCGCCAGCTGCTGGGCCGAACCGGGGATCCCGCCGAGCTCGCCGCCACCGCGGTCTGGCTCGCCTCACCCGCCGGCGGATACGTCACCGGCCAGACGATCGTCGTCGACGGCGGCGTGTCGATCACCTAGCGCACCAGGCCATGTCGACGAACGACCCCGGCGGCCTGCCCGACTGGACACGCCCCGACGGATACAAGAGCGGCGGCGCGCCGTCGTCACGGCGACGCAGGCGGTGGCCGTGGATCGCCGTCGCGGCGATCGGCGCGGTCGTAGCGGTCGGTCTCATCGCCCCCGACGACACCAAGCAGTCGTCGGATCAGGCCGCCGCCGTGGTCGCGACGCCCTCGGGCACCGTCACCGAATCGAGTTCTGCGCCGGGGAGTTCCGCCCCGCCGAGCACGACCTCCGAACCGCCCGCACCGGCGCCGACGAGCGCGGCCGCCATCGGCTCGAACACCCAGGCCCAGGCCGCGCTGACACAGCTCGACGGGTTGGCAGTGAAGGGTCGCGCACCCAAGACCGGCTACAGCCGAACGCAATTCGGCCAGGCGTGGAGCGACGACGTCGATGTCGACGGCGGCCGCAACGGCTGCGACACCCGCAACGACATCCTGCGTCGCGATCTCACCGGCATCACCGTGCGGCCGGGCACCCGCGGATGTGTGGTCCTGACCGGGACGCTCGCCGATCCCTACACGGGTACGTCGGTCGCCTTCACCCGCGGCGCGCAGACCTCCGACGCGGTCCAGATCGACCACGTGGTCGCCCTCAGCGACGCCTGGCAGAAGGGCGCCCAACAGCTCTCGCCCGAGAAGCGTCGCGACCTCGCCAACGATCCCCGCAACCTGCAGGCCACCGACGGTCCGACCAACCAGCGCAAAGGTGACGGTGACGCCGCCACCTGGTTGCCGCCCGCCCGAGCGTTCCGCTGCACGTACGTGAGCCGCCAGGTGCAGGTGAAGTCGCTGTACGGGCTCTGGGTCACCCAGGCCGAGAAAGACGCCATCACCCGGGTGCTCACCTCGTGTGGCGCCGTCTCCGCGCCGCCCCCCGTGCCGCAGAACGACACCGCGACCCGAACCCAGACTCCTGTGCCCCGGCCCGCTCCGCGCTACACACCTCCGCCGGCCGCGCCCGTCGTCCCCGACGGGGGTGACGTCTACTACCGGAACTGTGCGGCCGCTAGGGCTGCCGGTGCCGCGCCCATCCGTGCGGGCGAACCCGGTTACCGGGCGGGATTGGACGGAGACGGCGACGGGACGGCCTGCGACCGAGGCTGACGCGACGCTGTCCGACATCGGTTCGGCGTCGGTGGCCCGTGCCAGGATGGAATCCGTGACCTCTGCCGGATCGACGCACGCTCTCTGGCGTCCCGGTGTCGGGTTGTCGCTGTGGTTCACCGATCCTGACGGGGCACCCACCGCCGCCCCCGACCAGGCGACGATCCCCGCGCCGGTCGCCGAGATCGTCTCGGGGCGCACCCTGCGTCGCACCATCACCGTGCACGGTCCCGGAGAGGGCACCGCACGTCAGGTGGCGTCGTTGACGTTGGGTCCCGCGGCGGCCACCGACCTCCTCGACGCACCCGGTCTGCCCGCGTCCGGCGAACTCGCCTACTACGCGTACCTCGCTGCGTCGGTACGGCGTTTCGTCTCGGCCGGGTCGGTGACGCCGGCGCTGTCGTGGTCGGTGGGCAGCTGGTCGACCCGATGGGCGCCCCTGCCCGGTATCGCCTGGCGTGCCTGGTTGTCGAGCGCGGTCTCCGCGGCGCCGCCGGTCCTGATCGCGAACGGCGGCGCCGAATCGGTTCTCGACTTCTGTCGCGAGATCACCGATCACGAGTGCCGGCGCCGCTGTGAAGGTCTGTCGCACGGCGTGTTCCGATCACCTCTGGTGCGTTCTCTGCTGCCCGGAACCGACGACGATCTCCCGATGTCGTCCGATCGCGCGTCGGCGGCGTCCACCGCGTGGCAGGAGTGGGCCGACGGGGTGCGCGAGAACGAGAGCGCATTGGTGCTCCGACTCCACGAGCCCGAGTATCCCGACGACGACGACCCGTACACCGTCGCCGACGACCGCTGGCGGCTGCAGGTGTGTCGCCGCACCGACGACGGCCTCGACGTGCCCATCGATCTGCACCGTCTCGGCCCGCACGAACTCGACGAGGTGACCACCGAGATCGCCGGTGCGGTGCGGGCATTCGCCGGATTGTCGCGGGCCGGGCACGATCGCGCCACCCTCGACTTCCTGCTCGACACCGAGCTGGTCACCGAGCTCCTCGACACCGGCGCCGAGCATCTCGCGCGCGCAGGCATCGTGGTGCTGCTGCCCCGCACCCTGGCCGCGGTCACCCCGACGCTGTCGCTGCGGGGACGTCCCGGGGTCGGGGCGACTGTCGAACGGTCGGTCATGGTGGGTCTGTCGGAGATCCGGGACTTCCAGTGGCAGTTGGCGATCGGCGAGGACGTCCTCGACGACGGCGATCTCGCGTCGCTCGCCGAACAGAAGGGAAGTCTCGTCCGCGTCCGCGGCGTCTGGATCCGCGCCGAGGGGTCGGCACTGAGCCGGGCCGCGGAGTTCATCACGACACAGCGCGCACTGGCCGCCTCGGGCGACCCCGTCGACATGGGTGAGCTGTTCGGACTGGTGACCGGCGGCGCCGACCGTCTGGGCGTCGCGGTGACGAGCGTGTCGGGCCTGTCATGGCTCGACGAGGTCGCGGCCGGCGGCACACTGACCCCCGATCCGCTCGCGGCGCCGGCTTCGCTGGCCGCCGACCTCCGCCCGTATCAGCATCGGGGGATGGAGTGGCTGGCCCACCTCGCGTCGCTCGGGATCGGTGCCGTCCTCGCCGACGACATGGGTCTGGGCAAGACCGTCCAGGTCATAGCCCTGCTGTGCAGCGAGCGCGAGGCGTCCAGTGAGGAGGCGGGTACGGAACGACCGGGACCGACGCTGATCGTCTGCCCGATGTCGGTGGTGGGCAACTGGGAACGTGAGATCGCGCGTTTCGCACCGCATCTGCGCGTGATGGTCCACCACGGCCCCGGCCGCTCACGGCGCGACCCGTTCACCGCCGCCGCGCGCGACGCCGACGTCACCATCACCACCTTCGCGATCGCCACCCGCGACGCCGAGTCGTTGCAGACGGTGTCGTGGCGCCACGTCGTGGTCGACGAGGCGCAACACATCAAGAACGTCGCCACCGCGGCATCGCGCGCGGTCCGGAGCATCGGCGCGCAGCACCGCATCGCGCTCACCGGGACACCCGTCGAGAACCGGCTCGAAGATCTGCGTGCGGTGATCGATCTCGTCAACCCCGGACTTCTCGGATCGCCGTCGGTGTTCAAGGCACGCTTCGCCGAATCCATCGAGCGCGAACGTGATCCGCAGGCCGCGCGGCGGCTGAACGCCATCACCTCGCCGTTCATCCTGCGTCGAGTGAAGACCGACCCCACCATCATCGCCGACCTCCCCGAGAAGACCGAGCTGACCGTGCGCGCCAACCTGACGGTCGAGCAGGCGGCGCTCTACCGCGCCGTCACCGACGACCTGATGCAGGCACTCGGCCGCGAGCAGTCGACGGTATCGGGCAACGAAGGTCACCGCGTGCGAACGGTTCTCGCCGCGCTGACCAGGCTGAAGCAGGTGTGCAACCACCCCGCGCATTTCCTCGGCGACGGCTCGGCGCTGGTGCGACGCAACACCCACCGATCGGGCAAGCTCGAGCTACTGGGCGACATCCTCGAGAACATCGTCGCCGACGGCGAGCGTGCCCTGATCTTCACCCAGTTCACGGCCTTCGGAGAGATGCTCGCGCCGTGGCTGTCGAAGGTGTGCGGCGACGACGTGTCGTTCCTGCACGGCGGACTCTCGCGCACGGCGCGCGACCGGATGGTCGCCGAGTTCCAGGATGCGGCAGGTCCTCCGGTGCTGATGGCGTCACTCAAGGCGGGCGGTACCGGACTCAACCTCACCGCCGCGAATCATGTTGTGCACCTGGATCGGTGGTGGAACCCCGCGGTCGAGGCGCAGGCCACCGACCGCGCCTACCGCATCGGACAGACCAGGCGCGTCGAGGTGCGGACGTTCGTGTGCGTCGGGACGATCGAGGAACGCATCGATGCGATGATCACCGACAAACGTGCCCTCTCCGACCTCACCGTCACCGCCGGGGAGAGCTGGCTCGGCCAGATCGACGACGATCAGCTCTTCGATCTCATGCGTCTGCGCGACGAGGCGGTCGGCGAATGAGCCGCCGGAAGAAGGACGCGCCCGTCCGTGGGTACGGGCTCACGGCGTGGTCGCGGGCGGTACTCGCGGTGATCGACCGGCCCGAGGACACCCGTCGGGTCGGCAAGGCGCGCACCTACTTCCGCGAACGCACGATCCTCGACGTCCGGGTGCGCCCCGGCCTCGTCACCGCACTGGTGCAGGGCAGCCAGGTCGAACCGTTCGAGACATCGCTGACGATGCGGACGGTCGAACCCGACACCGTGGTCGCGCTGCTGCGGGAGAAGGACGCCACGAACGACCTGCTCGCCGTCGCGCGCGGCGAGCAGCCGCGCATCCTCGGGTCGCTGGTGCTGCCGACCGAGCCGGCCGATGTCCGCGGCGACTGCACCTGTCCCGACGACGAGCCGCGATGCATCCACGTGTTGGCGCTCGGGTACGAGATGGCCGCCCAGATCGACAAGACGCCGTCGGTCGCGCTGACCATGATGGGCGCCGAGATCGCGACGCTGCTCGCTCACCTCCGTGACGACACCGAGGAGCCGGCCCGACCGGCCCGCGTCCGCGCACCCGAGGTCGTCGACTTCTACGGAGCGGCGTTCGCGCCACCGCCCCTGCCGAGCCCGCCGTCGATCGACGTGTTCGCCGATCTCGATGTCGCAGGGCTCCATCGGGCGCTGCGCATGTCCGGTGTCGGGTCCCTCGACATCGGTGAGGTCACCGACGAGCTCGCCGAGCTCTACGCCCGCCTCATCCGCACCCCACCGCAGCCGAGCACCTAGACGCGCCAGTTGGGCCGTCGTTTCCGCCAGTTGGGCCGTCGTTCGCATCAGTTGGGCCGTCGTTTCCGCCAGTTGGGCCGACGTTCGCCCTCGCCGAGTGCGCGGCGCGGTCGTCACATGGCGGTGTAGGCAGAACTCACGCCCACCCCGCTCGTCTCGACTCAGCCGCGGTCCTCAACGGCCCATCGGATGAGAACAAGGGCCCAAACGGCGGGAACAAGGGCCCAACTGGCGGGAACGACGGCCCAACTGGCGGGGTCAGGTGAGGAGGCGGGCGGCCCGGGCAGCGGCACGTCCGCCCGAGACGAGGGCTCCCTGGATCGACGGGGTGTCGCGGTGGTCGCCGGCGAGCACGAGGCGTTCTCCCAGCCGCAGGGGTCGCCGCAACGGTGTGCCGGCCGCCTGGGCGGGCAGGGCGCGACGGACGTCATGCCGTGTGATGACCCGCCACGACGCGGTGCTGGTACCCCAGAGCCGATCGAGCTCGGTGCGCACCTGCGATTCCGCCGCGGGCCCGTCGTCGTCGAGAAGGGTCGTCGCCTGCACCAGCGTCGTGCCCGGCGGCGCGTATCCCGGTGCGATGGAACTCATCTCGGCGGTGTTGACCACGACACCGCCGACACCCGAGACGCGCAGGAAGGTGTCGGAGGCGAGACCGTCGGCCTCGAACCACCACGTCGACAGTCCGCGCATCGGTGAGGTGGGTGTGCTGGTCAATCCCGCTGCGTCGACCGCATCGGTGGCGACCACCACCACGCGTGATCGGACGATCGCACCGTCGGCGGTCCGGACCGAGGGCTCGGTGCCGTCGTCGATCTCCTCGACGCGGGTCGAGTAGTCGATCGCGACGCCGGCGGTACGGGCGAGCTGTTCGGGGAACGCCTGCATGCCGGTGTTCGGCACGCCCGGTGTCGCCAGGAGAAAGCTGCGGAGGACGAGCCGGACGTAGCGGTCGGAGGTGTCCCCGACGCCGTCGGCGAGGACACCACTGAGGAACGGCGCCAGCAGTGCGTCACGCAACGGTCCCCGCAGACCGAGCCGATCCCAGTCGTCGGCGAGGGCCGCATCGGGGGCGCCGGCCAGCCGACGGACCGGTCCGATGGCGGGCAGCGCCCACCGCACGGCGCCGGCGACGGCCCGGGGACGTAGCAGGCCGACGCCGAACGCCGACCGCACCGTCTCGGGGAGCAACCGGGGGTGGCGGGTCGGATCGGCGACCGTCCAGGCTCGGGCCGACTCGTCGACGATGCGAACACCCCGACCGGCGACACGCAGATCGAGCGCACCGACGTCGACATGCCGCTTCACCGCGGGGTACGAGGGGTTGAGCAGCTGGAATCCACGATCGCACCGAAAGCCGTCGATCACGTCGGTCCGGATGCGGCCGCCGGGTTCCGCCTCCGCCTCGAGCACGCGGACAGAGAATCCCCGCAGCCGCAGGGCCGCGGCACACCGCAATCCTGCGATCCCCGCACCCACCACGATCACGTCCGCATCGATGTCGCTCATGCCTCATCGATACCACCCGACCGTGCACGGGCCGTGCTGTCGGCGTCAGCTCGTGGCGATGAGGCGCTCCAACTGTTCGAGGCTGCGTCCGGCATACCCGCGCCACAGCCGGCCGAACGCGACGACGGCAGGTCGCAGGAGCGCCGACCTCGGATGGATGGTCCACGACCAGGTGACGGTCGTGGCGCCGGGGCCGGCGTCGTCGAACCGCCACAGCCCGTCGATGTGGTCGATGAGGGGGGCCATGGCGCCGGTGACCCCCGAGAGTCGGTAGGCGAACGACGCGGGGTCGTCGACCGAGGTCAGCTCCTCCTGCATCGACCCACCTCCGGTGAGGAACACGGTGCGTCGCCGGCCGGCGGTGGTCCACGGGCCGGTCTGGTCGCGCACCTCGCGTATCGGCGGGATGGGGCCGTACCAGCGGTCGAACAGCACCGGCAGCTCGATCGGGATGGTGGATGTGAACGCCGTCGACGGGGGCACCGGGATGCGACGGGAGTGGTGGACGAGGACCGGTGTCATGCGGGACATCATCGTCTGATCCGCGCGTCGGCGCGTTGGTGTTCGAGCACGGCGAGCAGTTCCTGGTAGGGGCCGACGACGAAGGCGTCGTCACCCGACGCGAACTTCGTGCCCCGGCGCGGCGGGTACTCGAGGTCGCCCGACCCACCCTCGCCGGAGGCGCGACGGATCGCGATCACGCGGGTGTTGGCCGACAACTCGCGCATCTCGACCCCGACGAGCCCGCCGTCGGCCCGGATCCGCACCCGACCGACCATGAACGACGTCGACTGCACCGAGAAGGTCCCGAGGATCTCCAGGCCCAGTGCCGCGCCGATGAACCAGGGCGCGGCCAGTTCCGCGGTCGATCGGACGTGGCGGAACCCGAATCGCGCGGCGACGGCGTCTCCCATCCCGCGGTCGAACACCCGCAGCACCACCGGGACGCTGCGGCCGGGGCCGTCGGCGAAACGGTCACCGAGCGCACCGCGGACCGCGATGCCGGTCTCGATGTTGATGACGTCGTCGCTGGTGAGCACGGCGACGGCGGCCGCGCGGTGGACGCGCGCGTCGGAGAGTGTCTCGGCGACGGTGGCGTCGCCCACGATGACCGGGATCCCGGCCTTCGCGGCGGCGGAGAGAAAGCGGTTCGACGAGGACCGTTCGATGACCACCACATCGCGCCCCCGCGACCGCAGTTCGCGGGCGACGCGGATGCCGAACGCGCCCAGGCCGATCACCACGACGTGCCCGGTCATGAACCGCGCGCGTCGCCGCCCCGCGGCCTCGGCAATGCGTCGGGAGATGAGCAGTTCGGCGAGGAACGCCATGATCATCGCGGTGGTGGTGAGGCCCGCGAACATGAGGATGATCGACCAGATACGCAGGGCCGGTGGTTGATCGGCGAAGTTGAAGTCGCCGTACCCCACCGTGGCGACGGTCTCGGTGCTGAAGTAGACGGCGTCGAGGACGCTCATGCCCGGTTTCTGGTAGCCCAGACGTAGCACCGTGGTCGACAGGGCGAGGAGGAAGAACAACACGCCGATCATGCGGAAGAAGTTGGGGTTGGCGTCCTCCCGGAAGCCGCGGATCGCCGCCCGCACCCGCTGCGGCCGCGAGGGGCGACGGGCGGGTGCCACGGGGGTCTCGTCGTCGGCGGCCGCGATGCCGTGTGCGGCGAGCTCGTCGGTGGTCCCGAGCAGTGTCACGACGTCCCCGGCGAGAACGGGGTGATCGCGACCCGGGCACAGCACGGTGGTCGGGCCCGTGGTCTGCGACATCGCCGATGTGTGGGTCGACACCGCCAGCGGCGCGAGGTCGCCGAATCGCTCGCGGAGGGTGCCCGCCTGCCGCACGGTGACGGTGGCGGCCACGAAATCGATTCCTGCGGCGTCGATGTGGTGGTCGCCGATGCCCAGGCAGGCCTCGATCACCGAGGGCGCGGCGAGATCGGCGACGTCGAGCACCGCTCCCGGCGTCGACCCGTCGTCCATGGCCCCCGCGACCGTGGAGTTCGACAGCTGGGTGATCACGCGGACGTCGGCGCGCAATTGACCTGCCACCAGCGCGGTCTCGAGGTTGTGCAGCTCGTTCTCCTCGACGCACACCACCGCGACAGCGTCGGCGATCCCGGCGTCGAGGAGTGCGTCGGCCACGCCGACGACGGCGGTGTGCACGGTGATCCCCCACCGGGCGACAGCCGCGTCGAGGGCCGGGTCGGCGGTGCGCACCACGACGACGACCTGTTCCCCGGCGTCGAGGAACCCGTCGATGATGGGCACCGCGATACCGGCGAAGCCGCAGACGATCACGTGCCCGGACGGCGGCGAGGCGCTCTCGGGGGTGGCCGCCTCACGCCTCGGTTGCAGCTGCGCCACGTGTCCACCTCCGCCGTCACTCCTGGTGGGGTGACCTTACGACGGCAGGCGGGTGGTCAGCGCGGTGTAGACGACGATTGCGCTCTCATGCCAGGGAGGACGGCAGGTCGAGCACGTGGGTGAACGCCAACAGCGACGGGTCGTGGCGCCAGAGGAAGGTCGCCGCGGCGCGCGAGAGGGCGAGCGAGTCGCAGCGCCACGGTGCGATGTCGGCGCAGCAGGCCCGGCCGGTCAGCACGAGGGTGTGCAGGCGCGGGGTGGCGGTGGGTTCGGTGTCGCAGTGGGTCAGCAGGTGTCGGTCGCGGGTGGCGGCCAGGGCGCCGAAGGTGAACCCGGTGAGCTCGGACGCCTCGAGGGCCGACCGCAGATCATCGGTGACGGCGTAGAGGTTGCGGGTCGCGACGACCGCGGTCGTGATCGGGTACTCGATGGCGACATGCCCCGAGAGGGCGCGCGGCGGGTTGTGAGTGCGGTCCCACGACGCGGTGAGCAGGCGGATCGGAGCCGGCGGACGGAGCCGGAAGTGTCGCGGCCCGTCGGCGGCGGCGAGGGATCGATGGATGTCAGACGAGACCGGGTTCGACGAGACCGGGTTCGACGAGACTGGCGGGGCGACCGAGGATGTCATGTCTCATGGGTACGCCCGCGACACGATGTCCGGCAGTCGTCGCCGCGTAAAGAATCGGCGGTCCCCGTCAAGAATCCGCAAAGCCCTCAGCTGTCGCGGGCGAGGTCCAGGGTGTCGAGGTCGCGGATGGCCGCACACGCGCGGCGCACCATGGTCGCGAACATCTCGTCGCCCCGCGGGGACCGGGTGCCGTACGCGCAGCCGAACACCGAGACGAGCGGCCCCTGGATCATGGCGTACCGGTAGTCGTCCCAGCATTCGTCGCGAGGGTGGTCGGTGACGCCGTGACCGAGGAGGGCCTGGTGGTAGGCGTCGACCAGATCGGCCTCCGCCGCACGGCGCGCATCGGGTTCGAGGGCGGTGCCGACGAAGAACGCGAGATCGCGCGCGGGCAGGCCGATCCCGACGGTCTGCCAGTCGACGGCGAGTACCTCGGTGTCCCCGTCGTCGAACATGAGGTTGTCGAGCCGATGGTCACCGTGGATGAGCGCGAATCGTTCCGACCGCGCGAGACTCCACCGCTCGATGACATCGCCGACCTCGCGGAGGGTGGCGACGTCGGGCGCGGTGAGCTGCTCACCCACCGCCTCGAGGAACAGGTCGACCGTCGACGGGTACAGCTCGGCGAGCATCGACGCCTCCGCGGGCCCGTTCACGGCGAGCGCGGGGACGTCCGGGGCGGTGGGGGTGAGCAGGGTCGGGTCGCACCATCGCGGGCCGTGGAGTCCGGCGAGGTTGCGTACCGCGACGAGTGCCGCGGCGGTGGAGCAGCCTGCGATCTGATCGCCCTGGTGGTGGGCGTGCAGATCGGTCAGCAGCAGGGTGAACTCACCGCCGGTGTCGTTCATGATCGCGAGATGGCAGGCGGGAACGGCGATCTCGACGGTGCCGGCGAGGTGGGCGTAGAAGCGGACCTCGGCGGCGTAGGCGCCGGCGAGCATCTCGCGGGCTGCGGGATCGGCGGCAGGGAGTTTCGCGACCACGGCGTCGGGCACGACACCCGCGTCGACGCCGGGACCGGTCATCGTGACGCGGTGGCACGACGCGATCTGCCCGGTCCCGATGCGTTCGGCGGTCACGGTCTCGACCGGTGCGCCGAAGACGTCCGAGAGCCATCGCGGCGTCATGTCGTCGACGTCGGTGACGAGCTCGACGGTCACCGCAGGCGCCCCGGGTTGGCGACGGCGCGGGCGCATCGCTCGGGCGCGAGCGTCGACCACGCCGGCAGCAGCGGTGCGATCTCGGCCGGGGTGGCTCCGTGCAGGATCACGCTGTCGACGCCGGCGTCGAACTGGTCGAGGATCCGTCGGGCACAGTGTGCCGTCGAACCGGTGGCCGCCGCGGACGTCCACTCTGCAGGCAGCAGCGCGGTGAGATGGGCGATGTCGTCGGGTGTGGCGTCGGCGTCGAACGCTCCGCGGAAGGCCTGCACGCGTTCGTCGGCGCGGAAGTCGGCCAACCGCTGCCGATCCCAGCCGTTGGTGCGCACCAGGAGGTCGCCGTAGCCCTGCAGGTAGGTGGCGAGCCGCCCGACGATGCGTCGGGTGCGGTCGGGTTCGGGCACCCAGTCGCCGACGGTGGCGAGCACCGACCAGATCCGGATCGCGCCGGGGTCACGGCCGGCGCGCAGAGCGGCGTCGCGGATCACGCGCACCTGGCGCGCGACGGTGTCGTCGGTCAGGAAGGTGTGCAGGACGACACCGTCGGCGATCTGCCCGGCGAGGCGCAGGGTCGCGTCACCGATGGCGACGAGCACGATCGGGATCTCCTCGTTCGCGTCGATCTGCAACCGCAGGAACGGGAATCGGCCGGCGGGGCCGTCGTGATCGACGATCGACTCCCCGCGCCACAACCGGCGCAGCAGCTCGACGGCGTCGACGATCTGCGCGGAGGTGATGCGTGGGATGTTCATGAGGTCGAACAGCACGTCGAAACCTCGGCCGAGTCCGAGTGCGAACCGCCCCTGGCTCATCCGGTGGGCGGTGACCGCCATCGTCGCGGTCACCAGCAGGTGCCGGGTGTTGTGGTTGGTGGCGGCGGTCGCCACGCCGACCCGCTCGCTCGACGCGGCCGCCGCCCCGGTCAGCACCCCGGCGTCCTTCGTCGAGTAGCGCTCGGAGAGGAACACCGAGCCGAGGCCGAGAGCGTCGGCGGTGCGCACCTCGTCGACGAGGTCCCGCGGGGAGTCGGTGTGTCCGGCGAGTCCGTAGAAGCCCAGTTCGGCGTGCTGCGGCCGGGCCTGCTCCATGGGCATCGGCTGTCTCCGTCCTCGTCGCGGCCGTCTCACCCAGCTGACCGGCGGACACCCGACTGGACAGCAGTCTAACGGGGCAGCGTTGCCCCCGGAGCGCTTTGGACAGGGGCACACTGGACCGATGCGCACCGACGTCCGTTCGACACGCCTCCGATCGGCGCTCGTCGCCGCCCTCCTCACCGTGATCGGCGCGGTGCTGGTGTCGGCGTGCGGGAGCGACCCGGGGCCCGCGGCCACCCACAACGCCACCGACGACGCCTTCGTGGTGGCCATGGCGCGTCACCATCAGCGCGCGATCGAGGTCGGTCAACTCGCCGCCGACCGCGGCACCGATCGCCGCGTGGCCGACTACGGGCGGTTGATCGTGTCGCAGCAGACACCGGAGCTGCAGAAGCTCAACGGATGGAGCGGCCACTGGGCGCTGCCCTCGGCCGCCGCCGGCGCCGCCATGCCCGACGGGTACATCACCGACGCGGCGCTCGCCGGGCTCCGGGCGCAGTCGGGTGTCGCCTTCGACCGTGCGGTTCTCCTGGCGTCGGCCGACAGCGAGACCGGCGCCGCGGCGATGGCGCAGCGCGAGCTGGCCTCGGGGGTCTACGGACCCGCCCGGGAACTGGCGACCTCGATCGCCACCGCGCCGACCACCCAGATCCCGAATCTGCGCGCGCTCGCAGCACAGTTGGGCTGATCGTCACCCCTTGAGCTGGGGGATGGGGCCCGCGAGCACCTCGAGCGCCTCGGCGAGTGCCTCGGCGTCGAGAGCGCGCAGCGGATCGAGCACTCGCGCACGCACGCTCGCGAGATGCGCGGGATAGGCACGTTCGAGTCGGTCGAACCCGGCGTCGGTGAGCACCGCGCTCATCCCCCGTCGATCGCACCCGTCGCGCATCCGGGTGGTGTCGCCGCGCGCGGTCAACGCCGCGATCAGCCGCGTCATCCGGCTCGCCGACAGCCCCACCAGCGACGCGAGCTCGGTCATGCGACATCGCCTCCCGGGCGACTCGGAGAGGATGACGAGCACCTGGTACTCGCCGAGGGTCAGCCCCGACTCCCTCTGCAGGTCTGTCTCCAGATCGCGCGGCACCACGACCAGTGCCCGCGCGAGGGCACGCCACACCCGGCCCTCGACGTCGTCGAGTGGTTCGGTCACGTGCGCCACCTCCGGTTCGTCACCCCACATCACGATGGTACTTGCGTGGGCAAGTATTTCCTGCGACAGTACTTGCCTACGCAAATACATGTGGTCGCGTCCTCGCGACCGGACATGTCGTCGACAGGAGCCCCATGTTCATCACCGCCGCCATCCTCAGCGTCGTGCTCGCCCTCGTCAGCCTCGGCGCAGGCGCACCCAAGGCCCTGCTGAAGGGACCCGCGGTCGAGCAGCTCTCCGGACGTGGGCTGAGCGCGTCGCTCATCCGGTTCATCGGTGCGGCCGAGGTCGCCGGCGCGGTGGGCCTGCTGATCGGCCTCGCGTGGCACCCGCTCGGCATCGCCGCGGCGATCGGCCTGCTGATCGTGTTCATCGGCGCCACGGTGTTCCACGCCCGCAACGGCGACTACGCGAACGCCGAGACCCGCGGGGCGTCACTGCCGTCGGTGGTGCTCACGATCGTGTCGCTCGCCGTGGTCATCACGCTCGCCGCGGCCTGAGCCCGGTTCTCGCGCAGGCGCGTACGAGCCGGATCAGGCGGAACGATCGGTCGGGATCCATTCGAACTCCGACTCGTCGAGTGAGCGCATGACCCGGATGTAGTGCGCGGTCGACGCCGGCCAGTTGTTGGTGTTGCGGCCCGAGGCGGTGCGATACCAACTGGTGCACCCCTGTTCCCACACCGTCTTCGACAGCGCGGTCTGCAGCGCGAGGTTCGACCGACGCTCGACGTCGGCCTTCACCTCCACCGCACGTGCCCGGCCGCCGGGTCGTGCGGTGTCCAATCGTTCGAGGGCCTGCGAGACGTACTTCATCTGCGCCTCGAGCATCAGGATGATCGACGTGTGCCCGAGGTTCGTGTTCGGACCGTAGAGCAGGAACATGTTGGGGAACCCGTGCACGCTCACCCCGAGATGCGCCTGCGCGCCGTCGTCCCACTCGCGGTGCAGATCTGCACCGTGGGCTCCGGTGACCGTGATGCCGCGCAGGAAGTCGGTCGCATGGAAACCGGTGCCGTAGACGATGGTGTCGGCCTCGACGGCGGTGCCGTCGGCCAGGCGGACGCCGTCGGGGGTGATCCGGTCGATCGGTGTCGTGGTGACGGTGACGTTCGGTCGATCCAACGACTTCAGGTAGTCGTTGGAGATGAGGACCCGTTTGCAGCCGATCGGGTGATCCGGGGTGACGGCGGCTCGAGTGGCCGGATCGGCGATCTGGCGGCGCATGTGCAGACGCGACCGCAGGCCGACGACCTTGAGGAGCGCCGGGATCTTGGTGAACCCGATCGACCGTGGTTCCAACGTCGCCCACGTCAGCCAGCGCGAGAGTCGTTGCAGCACAGGCACGCGAGCGAACAGCGTCCGCACCCATCGCGGGTAGGCGTAGTCGGCCTTGGGGATCACGAACGGGGCACTGCGCTGGAGCAGGGTGAGGTGTCCGACCTGTTCGGCGAGGCGCGGGACGAACTGGATGGCCGAGGCACCGGTGCCGATCACCGCGACCCTCTTGCCGTCGAGATCGGCGTCGTGATCCCAGCGCGCCGAGTGGAACAGGTTGCCGCGGAACGACTCCGCACCCTCGATGACGGGGATGGCGGGGTTGCTCAGCTGACCACACGCGAACACGACGACGTCGTGCGCGGTCTCGGTGCCGTCGTCGAGCCGCACGGTCCACGACGCACTCGCGTCGTCGTAGCTCGCGGAGACGACGCGACTGCGGAAGCGGATGTGGGGGCGCAACGCGAAGGTGTCGGCGATCGACCGGAGGTAGTCGAGGATCTCCGGTTGGGGGGCGAACCGCCGCGACCAGCGCGCACTCGGGGCGAACGAGAATGAGTACAGATGTGAGGGCACGTCGCAGGCGGCACCGGGATAGGTGTTCTCGCGCCAGCACCCGCCGACGTCATCGGCCGCCTCGAACAGGACGAAGTCGTCGTGGCCGGCGCGACGCAGGCTCGCCGCCATCCCCAGCCCCGCGAAGCCGGTCCCGATGATGGCCACCGACTGTCCTCGAACGCTCATCTGCGCCCCACCTCGTCCTGTGATCGCGAATCGACACCGCGTCCTGCGATGTCCCCTTCGAGGCTAGCGATCCGCTCGCCGCCCGAACATGCGATTGACGGCCAAGAAGTTACTAGAATTGACCATCATGACCCGGCCCACCGACGACGCTCCGTGGACGGTGCTGCGGTCGGCCCCGGGTTCACAGCTCCTGCTGGACTTCGCGGCCGAACACGGGATCGCCGAACGCGAGATGCTGAGCGGAACCGGTATAGCTCCCGGCACCGTGATCACCTCGATCACCGCCGAGCAGGAACTGGCGATGCTCGAGACGCTGGCCGACCGACTGGACACGGTCGAGGGACTCGGCGCCCTGCTCGGACAGCGCTATCACCTCACCACCTACGGGCTGTGGGGCTTCGCCATGATCAGCAGCGCCACCCTCCGCGAGGCGATCGCCGTCGGCCTCCGGCTGGTCAACCTCACGTTCGCCTTCTGTCGGATCGGTCTGCGCGACGCCGACGCCGACGGTCTCGCCGCGATGGTCCTCTCGGTGGAGGGCGGCGTTCCCGACACGGTCCGACGCATCGTGTGCGACCGCGACATCGCCGCCATCCGCGTCATCGCCCACGAGATCATGGGTCGCGAACTGTTCGCCGAGGCCGTCACGTCCACCTTCCCCGAGCCCACCGACACCTCCGCCTACGAGGCGGCCTTCGGGGTGACACCACGCTTCGGTGCGATCGAGAACGCGATCTGGTTCCGCGCCGCGCTGCTCGACTTGCCGCTGCCGCAGGCCAATGCGCTGGTCGCCGCCGAGATCGGCGATCAGTGCCGGCAACTCCTGCAGGAGCGCAGGGTCCGCATGGGAACGGCGGCGCGCGTGCGCGATCTGGTGTCCGCGGCGCCGTCGGACCCCCTCACGCTGGCCCGCGCGGCCCGGGAGTTGCACACCTCCGAACGACACCTGCGCCGCCAACTCGCACACGAGGGGACGACGCTGCGACGCATCGTCAACGAGGTCCGCGAGGACATGGCCGACGAACTGCTCTGCGTGACCGGTCTCTCGGTCGCCGAGACCGCGCGGCGCCTGGGCTACGCCGAGGTGTCGAGCTTCTCGCAGGCGTTCCGACGGTGGAAAGGGATGGGGCCGAGAGAGTATCGGCGGCAGCGGTCGTCAGCGGCTCCGCCGGTCGGAGTCAGCGTTCGCTGACCCGGCCGTCCCGCACGGTCCACGAACGGTCGCAGTGCACGGTGTCGAGCATCCGTCGGTCGTGCGTCACCAGCAGCAGGGTTCCCTCGTAGCTGTCGAGCGCCTGCTCGAGCTGTTCGATGGCGGGCAGGTCGAGGTGGTTCGTCGGCTCGTCGAGCACCAGTACGTTCGTACCCACGGCCTGCAGCAGGGCGAGGCCGGCACGGGTGCGTTCACCCGGCGACAGGTCGTCGACCGCGCGTTCGACATGATCGGCGCGCAGCCCGAACTTCGCGAGCAGGGTCCGCACATCGGCGGTGGGCCAGTCGGGGACATGGCTCTCGAACCTGTCGACCAGCGGTGTCGCACCGGTGAACTCCGCTCGCGCCTGGTCGATCTCGCCGACCGCGACGTTCGCGCCGAGGCTCGCCCGACCCGAGTCGGGGGCCTGGCGTCCCAGCAGCAACCGCAACAGCGTCGATTTGCCCGCCCCGTTGGGGCCGGTGATGCCGATGCGCTCACCCGCGTCGACCTGCAGCGACACCGGCCCGAGGGTGAAGTCGCCCTGGTGCACGACGGCCTCGCTGAGTGTCGCGACCACCGAACTCGATCGCGGTGCGGCACCGATCGTGAACTGCAGTGCCCATTCCTTGCGGGGTTCGGCGACCTCCTCCAACCGCGCGATCCGGCTCTCCATCTGCCGCACCTTCTGCGCCTGCTTCTCGCTCGATTCCGCGGCGGCCTTACGCCGGATCTTGTCGTTGTCGGGTGACTTCTTCATCGCGTTGCGGACACCCTGACTTGACCATTCGCGTTGTGTACGCGCGCGATCGACGAGATCGGCCTTCTTCTCGGCGAACTCCTCGTACTCCTCACGGCGGTGCCGACGCGCGGTCTCGCGTTCCTCCAGATAGCTGTCATAACCGCCACCGAAGACCGTCGTCGTGTTCTGCGCCAGATCGAGCTCGAGCACGCGGGTCACGCTGCGGGCGAGGAACTCCCGGTCGTGGCTGACGAGAACGACGCCGCCGCGCAGCTCACGGACGAACGTCTCGAGCCGCTCGAGGCCGTCGAGGTCGAGGTCGTTGGTCGGCTCGTCGAGCATCACGATGTCGAAACGCGACACCATCAGCGCGGCGAGCCCGACACGCGCCGCCTGCCCACCCGACAACGACGTCATCGCGGTGGTGGCGGGATCGACGGCGTCGGAATCGAGACCGAGATCGGCCAGCACCGCGGGCAATCGTTCCTCGAGGTCGGCGGCACCGGTGGCGAGCCAGTGGTCGAGCGCGACCCCGTAGGCGTCAGCGGGATCCACACCGGGTGTCGCCGCATCCGGATCCGACAGGGCGGCGGCCGCGGCATCCATCGTCGCGGTCGCGTCGGCGCACCCGGTGCGGCGCGCGATGTAGGCCGCGACGGTCTCGCCGGGCACACGTTCGTGCTCCTGCGGCAGCCAGCCGATGAACGCGTCCGCCGGCGCCAGGCTCACGGTGCCCTCCAGCGGTTCGAGTACCCCGGCGAGGATGCGGAGAAGTGTGCTCTTGCCCGCGCCGTTGGCCCCCACGACACCGACGACGTCGCCGGGCGCGACGGTGAGATCGAGGCCGTCGAACAGGGTGCGATGGGCGAAACCGCCGGCCAGGTCTTTCGCCACGAGCGTTGCGGTCATGGGTACATCCTCACACCCGCACCGCTGGGACCCGGCACAGCGATCACCGGCGTCGGATCGACGTGGGTTACCGTCGATGAATCGACACGACCGTGTGTCCGATCGACACCGAGGACGTCCCCATCTCCGTTCACGATTCTGCCGCCGCCCTGCCCGAGCAGCCGTTCGTCGCCCCGCACGACGACACCGCGGCGCACCGCAGGCCGCTGCTCCCCGCCGACGACCCGTTCTACCGCGCCCCCGGCGGGTTCGAGCACACCGCGCCCGGCACCGTGCTGCGGTCACGGGACGTCACCCTGGGTTTCCTCGGCGTGGTCCGGCAACAGATCCGTGCGACGCAGCTGGCCTTCCGATCGACCGACTCCCAGGGCGCGCCGATGGTCGCGGTGACCACCGTCCTCGTCCCGGCCGACCGGGACCCCGCGGCGGCGTGCCCGATCGTGTCCTACCAGTGCGCGATCGACGCCATCACCGGTCGCTGCTTCCCCTCGTACGCCCTGCGCCGTCGGGCACGCGCCGTCGGGGCGCTGCCCCAGTTCGAGTTCCTGCTCATCGCCGCTCTCCTCGCCGAGGGGTGGGCGGTGTCGATCCCCGATCACGAAGGGCCTCGCGGCCTCTGGGGCATCCCGTTCGAACCGGGCCACATCGTGCTCGACGGCGTCCGCGCGGCGCTCGGCCACGCGCCACTCGGGTTGCAGCGGGACGCGCAGGTCGGATTCTGGGGGTACTCCGGCGGTGGCCTCGCCACGGCGTGGGCGGCCGAGATGTTCGCCGAGTACGCACCCGAACTGAGCGTGGTCGGTGCCGTGCTCGGTTCGCCCGTCGGCGACCTCGGCAACACCTACATCCGCCTCAACGGTGGACTGTTCTCCGGACTCCCCGCACTCGTGGTCGGGGCACTACAGCACGTCTACCCGGAGCTGCAGCGCATCATCGACCGCCACACCACGCCGCGGGGACGGATCGCGCTGGCACGTCTGCAGCGCGCGACCACCGTCGAGGCGGTTCTGCGCTTCATGTTCACCGACATGGACGACATGCTCGACCGGCCGCTCGCCGACATCCTCGCCACGCCCGAGGTCCGCGCGGTGTTCGACGCCATCCGGTTGGGGCGTTCGGCGCCGGCCATGCCCGTCCTCATCGTGCAGGCGGTCAACGACCGGATCGTGTCGGTCGACGACATCGACACCCTCGCGGCCGCGTACAGCGCGGGCGGTACCAGCGTCACTTATCACCGAGACCGGTTCAGCGAACACATGCTGATGCACCCGATGGCGGCGCCCACGGCACTGCGGTGGCTGCGAGAACGCATGGAGGGGCGTCCGATCGACGAGAACCGCCTGCGCACCACCTGGCCGACGCTGTTCAACCCGAGCACCTACCGCGGCATGCTGCGTCTGGGCGCCATCTCGGCGAGGGTCGTCACCGGCCGCGCGATCGGCCGCCGGGAACTGTCCGAACTCGATCGCTGAGACCGTCTGACGCGGGACTCAGCCGCGCGCCATGTTCACGAAGCGGCTCAGGTGCAGCTGGTGGGCCACGGTGATGGTCGCGGTCGGACCGTTGCGGTGCTTGCCGAGGATGATGTCGGCCTCACCGGCGCGCGGGTCGTCGCGCTCGATGGAGTCGGGGCGGTGCAGGAGGATCACCATGTCGGCGTCCTGCTCCAGCGACCCCGACTCACGAAGGTCGGAGACCTGGGGACGCTTGTCGGTGCGCTGCTCGGGACCGCGGTTGAGCTGACTGATCGCGACCACGGGAACTTCGAGTTCCTTGGCCAGCAGCTTGAGCTGACGGGAGAACTCCGAGACCTCCTGCTGGCGCGACTCGACCTTCTTGCCCGACGTCATCAGCTGCATGTAGTCGATCACCACCAGCCGCAGATCGTGTCGCTGCTTGAGGCGGCGGGCCTTCGCGCGGATCTCCATCATGGTGAGGTTCGGGGAGTCGTCGATGAACAGCGGCGCCTCGCTGATCTCGCCCATGCGGCGGGCCAGGCGGGTCCAGTCGTCGTCGGTCATCCGGCCCGACCGCATGTCGGCCAGCTTGATGTTCGCCTCGGCCGAGAGCAGACGCATCACGATCTCGGTCTTGCCCATCTCCAACGAGAACATCGCCGACGTCATCTGATGCGTGATCGAACAGCTGCGCAAGAAGTCCATGGCGAGCGTCGAATTGTGGGTGGGCACCATCGACTCGCCGGCGAGGTACATGTGCGCGTCGTTGTCGACCTGCACGCACCGCACCGGCACGCTGTCGACGGCACGGATGTCGACGATGCGACGCAGGCCGGACGGGCGACGCAGCTCCTTGTGACGAATCGCCTTGCGGTGCACGGTGAAGACGTCCTCGTCGGCGTCGACGCGCAGCCATCCCGTGGCCGCACGACGGTAGGAGTACCCCAACCCCGCCACGAGGTCGGCGATCACCGCACTCATGTGCTGGGTCGCGGCGGGAACGGTGATCCAGCCGTCCTCGTCGACGATGCCGCGCGCGTCGAGCAACCCGGCCAGCAGCGCCCGACGCTGGGCGATCGAGCCGCGCAGGTACTCGTACGGGATGCGGCCACCGAGGTCCGACATCAGGGCCATCACGTCGACAGGACCCTCGGCGTCGATCCGCATCGCGATCTCGGGATCGTCGAAAGCCATGCCGGCCAACGCCGCAACGGTGTACGGCCCGTACCCGAAGCGGCGTCGCGGAAGCTCCAGCGGCTCGGCGTTGCGCACCGACACCGCACCGACCTGACCGATGAGCGCGCTGGTGGTCTGGACCGAGCGCACACCGTCGGACTCGATGCGCCACTGGTGTTCGGCGTCCGCGACGAGAACCGAGCCGTCGGAGAACTCGACCTCGTAGCAGGGACGTTCGGTCATCACGTCGGTCGTCGCCACCACGCGTGTGGGCGCACCGGCGGCGTCGATCAGGGTGTCGCCGACCTTCACCTCACCCATCGTGGTCCAGCCGTTGGGCGTGGGCAGAGGGGTGTCGAGGGCGAGCGCCTTGCCGACACCGGGACGTGCGGCGACGATGATCATCTGCCCGGCGTGCAGACCGTTGGTCACGTTGTCGAGATCGGTGAAACCCGTTGGGACACCGATGGAGATGCCGCCGCGCGACGCGATGGAGTCGATCTCGTCCATCGTGGGCTGCAACAGCTCCTCGAGTGGCACGTAGTCCTCGGCGGTACGCCGCTCGGTGACCTCGTAGACCTCGGCCTGCGCTCGGTCGACGACCTCGGCCACGTCCTGCCCGTCGTCGCCGCCGTAGCCGAACTGCACGATGCGCGTCCCGGCCTCCACCAGGCGCCGCAGGATGGCCTTCTCGGCGACGATCTGCGCGTAGAAGCCGGCGTTGGCCGCGGTGGGCACCGTGGAGATCAGCGTGTGGATGTACGGCGCTCCGCCGATCCTGCGGAGCTCGCCCTTGCGCTCGAGTTCGGCGGAGACGGTCACCGCGTCGGCGGGCTCGCCCTTGCTGTAGAGGTCGAGCACGGCGTCGTAGACCGACTGATGGGCCGGGCGGTAGAAGTCGCCGGGACGCAACACCTCGAGGACGTCGGCGATCGCGTCCTTGGACAGCATCATCCCGCCGAGCACCGACTGCTCGGCCACGAGGTCCTGCGGCGGTTGGCGGCCGAAGTCCTCTGAGGGCGGCGGCTCGTCGCGCGGCGAATGCCCGCGATCGTCCACTACTGCCACGACTCATCCTCCCGACGTCTCACTGCGCTACCACTGCACCGGCGGGGTCCCGCCGTGGGCGATCGTCGTCGCCCCCCACCTGAAGGTCACCTGTGGGTGAGTAGTACACCGCCGGTCCGACAGCTCCACGCGGGAGAACACCCCTGCCCTGTCGACCGGTGCACGGAGGCGGTCGGAGCGGGCGGGCGAACAGCGGCTACAGGCACGGTGAGTGACATTAGGGCGGGTTGTGACCGGCCACAAACCGGCCTGTGGACCAACTTGTGAACTACCTGTGGACGGGGTGGGCATAGACCCCGTGTTCCTGTGCATGGAGCTGGGGAACACGGCTGCGACGCCGACGATCGGCGCTGGTCACCCGCCAGTTCCGCCGTCCGTGGCATGTGGACCGAATTCTTTTCGGCGTGTCGCGGTTTGCGTGTTTTCGGGCGTGTTCGCGCAATCGCAACCGCGGACGTCGGTCGATTGGGTGAACCCTGCACGAATGGCGGATTGCGGGGCGGTGGGCGACACGCCGACGGCCACGAGGCCGCTTCCCACAGTACGCGCGTCCTGCGGGCTGGCGGCACATGAGGTGTCGAAACCGTGACGCCCGTATGGTTTTCGTCAACACGTGCAGGTCACCGCGTAGAGAACCCGTCATCGACGGCCGCCCGTCGCGTCCTCGCGAGTACACCGGTGGATGTGACACTCACCGACATCATGCCCACGTTGCGCATGTCGATCCCCGACCCCATCGATCTCCGACAGTGGCCACCGGGCACCTCGGTCACGATCGATGACGTTGCGGTGCAGGGCTTCTCCCTGTCCACGGCCTCAGCGCTGCTGGGCAGTCCGATGCGATGGGCGGCCGACGACCGTGCGACGACGATCGTCGTCGTGTGCTCGGTGAGCGCCGTTCTCCCCGATCCGACACATCCGATCCTGTTGCTCGACTGCGATGTTCGCCGTGGCGTACCCACCGAGACCGATGCGTCGGTGATCGACATCGTCTGGGACCACGCGCGTCTCATCGGCCGGGTGTCGGTGGCCCACAAACATCGGGTGCACCTGCTGGGAGACGGCACGCATTCACCTTTGGCTCCTGCACCGCACGCGGCGGACACCGACACGGCGTCGGTCACCGCGCCCCTCCCGCGGGATCTCGTCGTCGGTGATCGCATTGCCGTCCCCTGCACCGTCGGGGCGACACCTGTACGCACATCGGTCGCGGGGGTGGTGGCGCACACGGCGCGTGCGGTCTAATCGACCCATGGCCCGTCTGCGTGCGTTCTCCTCGTCGTTCGGCATCGTCGCGGTGCTCGCGCTGCTCGCAGCCGTCCTCGGCGTCGGCGCCGCTGCCGCCGCACCCACCACGGGCGGATCGACGGTGTGGCTGTGCCGGCCCGGTCAGCCCGACGACGCCTGCGGCGGCCGTTCCGGCGCGCCCGTCGACTGCTTCTACGTCTATCCCACCGTCTCCCTGCAGCTCGGGCAGAACGCCGACCGCGTGATCGGCCCGGAGGAACGGGTGATCGCCGCCGAGCAGGCCGCGCCGTTCGGCGCCCGCTGCAACGTGTGGGCACCGATGTACCGGCAGAGCACCCTCCGCGGACTCTTCACGGCCGGCAACGGGCCGCAGCGCAATGCCGCACTGGCCGTGGCATTCTCCGACATCCGGTCGGCGTGGCAGGACTACCTCACCCATCACAACGCCGGCCGGGGTGTGGTCCTGATCGGCCACTCACAGGGCACCCTGATGCTGCGCGCACTGATGCGTGAGTCGATCGACGGCACCGCCACGCGTGACCGCATCGTCTCGGCGATCCTGCTCGGGGGCAATGTGCTCGTCCGCTCCGGTTCGACGATCGGCGGCGACTTCTCGACCATCCCGCTGTGCACCGCGCGCAGCCAGTTCGGTTGCGTGGTGGCCTATTCCACGTTCGGGAACACCCCACCGGCCGACACCCGTTACGGCCGGGTACCCCCCGCGGGCACCGCCCCCACGCCCGGCGCGGCGTTCCCGGCCGGCGCCGATCTTTCGGTGGCGTGCACCAATCCGGCGGCCCTGGGTTCCACCGCGACCGCTCCCCTCCGCGGACTGATCGCCGGTCGAGCGGTCGACGGCTACCGGGCCCGGTGCACCACCGGTGCCGGTCCGCACGTCCTGCAGGTGAGTGGTGCAGCTCCGGTCCCCGCCTCGGCGCTGCCGCAGTTGCCCAACCCGACCTGGGGAACGCATCTGCTCGACGTCAACCTCGCCCAGCGTGACCTCATCGATCTGGTCGGAGCGCAGACCGCCGCCTACCTCGCCGCTCGCTGAATACAGCCTGCCGCCGAACCCGGCAGCGACACAACGCACTCGGCCCCCGACACCAGGCGTCGGGGGCCGAGATGTGTGGTGCGTGGGTCAGCCTGCGACGACCGTGAGGTCGACCGACGCCGAGACGTCGGGGTGCAGGTTCACGACGACCGGGAAGCTACCGGTGGACTTGATGTGCCCCTTGGGCAGCTCGACCGAGCGCTTGTCGACCGCCGGGCCACCCGCGGAACGGATGGCGTCGGCGACGTCGGAGACGGTGACCGAGCCGAAGAGCTTGCCGGAATCGTGGGTCTTCACGGTCAGGGTGACCGCGTCGAGGCCCTCGATGGCCTGCTTGAGCTCGTTGGCGTGCTCGAGGCCGCGCACCGCACGGGCCTCCTGCGAGCGACGGATGCCGTCGACCTGCTTCTGGGCGCCACGGGTGGCGGGGATGGCCAGGCCGCGGGGCAGCAGCAGGTTACGGCCGTAGCCGTCTTTGACCTCCACGGTGTCGCCCGCGACTCCGAGGTTGTCGACCTCGGTGGTGAGGATGAGTTTCATTGTGTTGTCCTTTCCGCTCAGCGGGCCGTCGAGGTGAACGGCAGCAGCGCCACTTCGCGCGAATTCTTGACTGCGACAGCGACGTCCCGCTGATGCTGCACGCAGTTACCGGTAACCCGACGCGAACGGATCCTGCCGCGGTCGGACACGAAACGCCGCAGCAGCGACGTCTCCTTGTAGTCGATCTGAGTGTGGTTCTCCTTGCAGAAGGAACAGGCCTTGGCCGTGATGTCCTTCTCGGGACGGATCGTGCGTCCGCCTCCCGATGCCTTGGGCATGTACGTACTCCGCTGTCTCGCTTGCCGAGAACCTGCTGGTGGGGATGTCCCCGCCCAGAGGCGTCCCGTCAGAAGGGTGGTTCGTCGTCTCCGCCGCCGAACGATCCGCTCGCGGGGGCGCTGCCCCACGGATCGTCGTTCTGCGCGGCGGCGCCGCCGCCTCCGCCGGAGCCGCCGCGGTTCCCACCGCCGCCGCCCGACGACATCGAGCCGCCACCCCCGCCGCCTCCGCGCGATGCGCGGTTGACCTTGGCGGTGGCGTACTTCAACGACGGACCGACTTCCTCGACCTCGAGTTCCACGACCGTGCGCTTCTCACCCTCGCGGGTCTCGTAGGAGCGCTGCTTGAGCCGACCGGACACGATGACGCGTGCGCCCTTGGTCAAGCTCTCGGCCACGTTCTCCGCCGCCTCGCGCCAGATGCTGCACCGCATGAACAGTGCTTCGCCGTCTTTCCATTCGTTGGTCTGACGATCGAACATCCGCGGGGTGGAGGCCACGGTGAAGTTGGCCACCGCGGCCCCGGACGGGGTGAAACGCAGCTCGGGATCCGCCGTCAGATTTCCGATGACGGTGAGGATGGTGTCGCCGGCCATGTCTGCTCCCTAAACGTGAGTGTGGTTGTCGAAGTCGATGCGCACCGATCACCGGTGGCGTCGTGATGACGCCGACCCTATTGATCGGTACCGACATACGACGCGGCTTCGCGCGATCCGGTTCCCTCGAGAGGGAAACCGGTCACACGAGGCTGCCGAGTCGGGTGTCTACTTGGCCTTCATGACCTTGGTGCGGAGCACCGACTCGTTCAGCTTCAGCTGACGGTCGAGCTCGGACACCGTCTTGGGCTCGGCATCGATGTCGATGACCGCGTAGATCGCTTCGGTGTGCTTGTCGATCTCGTAGGCGAGACGGCGCTTTCCCCAGATGTCGACCTTGTCGATCTTCCCGCCGTCCTTCCGGACGACGTTCAGGAATGTGTCGAGCGACGGGGCAACGGTGCGCTCGTCCAGGTTCGGATCGAGGATGACCATCAATTCGTAGTGACGCATAAGACCTCATCACCTCCTATGGGCTGATCGGCCACGGACTGTCCGTGGCAGGAGGGTCGCCTGCGTCGGCAACCGGCCCAGGCTACCGCAGGCACCCGTGACCAGCGAAATCGTCGACGGTCGCACGCGAATCGATGCACGGACGTGTCCGAATCGGGCTCCGGGGACCATCGCACAGCTCCTACAGTCGTACCGATGGCGTGGTGGCGGATCGAGGAGCTGACGGCCCCGTGGCTCTCCGAGGCCCTGGGCGCACCCGTCGCCGGCGTGCGCGTCGAGCCGTTCGCCCACTCCGGCGCCACCGTCACCGTGCGCGTGGCGATCGACGCCCCCGCCGCCCCCGAGCTGCCGTCGTCGGTGCTGCTGATCGCGGCCGCACCGTCGTGGCGGGGCTCCGACCACCCGTTCCGCCGACTCGTGGCCTTTCACACCCTGCCCCGGGCGGGGTCGATCTCCTCGGTGGCGGGGTGCCTGGTCGCCGAACTCGACGCCGTGACCGGCGACTTCTGGATCATCCTGCGCGACTCCGGGCGGGCCACCGTCGGCGATGAGCTCGCGGGGATCACGCGCGGCAAGGCGCAACTGGTGATCGCGGCGCTCGCCGACGTGCACACCACCCTCGACGACCGCACCATGCTGCCCGGGATCATCACCGAGCCGGCGCCGGTCGATCGGCGGGGCCTCGGCGAGCTGTACGTGCGGTTCGTCGAAAACTACGGGGAGCAGATCGCGCCCCACGCACTCGGTGTCGCCAACCGTGTCGTCGCCTCGGTCGAGTCGATGATCGCCCACCAGCGTCAGTCCACCTCGCCGCAGGCCGTGGTGCACGGCGACTTCCGTCTGGGCAACGTCCTGTTCGGCTGGTCGGGGACCCGCAGACCGATCACCTTCGTGAACTGGCAGCACGCCCACTGGGGGTCGCGTGCCACGGACCTGTCGACGTTCCTCGGCACCGCGCTCGACCCGCGGATGCGCCGCGAGTTCGGCGTCACCCTGGTGTCCGCCTATCACCGGATGGTGGGTGGTGACCTCGAGGCGCTGCGCCGGGACGTGCGCGACGCCGCGTTCCACTGCGTGGTCAACGCCATCACCTCGTGGGCGGAGTCCGTCGGCGCACGCACCGCCGATTCCGAACGCCTCTGGCTCACCCACTTCCATCGGGCGTGCGGCTACCTCATCGATCTCGAGTCCACGTCCACCCCGCACGAGCCGACCGTCGCCGCGGCCGGCGACCTGTTCCGCTCCGGCGCCCGGCGTCACCCGGATCCGCGGGGTGTGGTGCCCGACGACGGGTTCGCGACCGACGGGCAGTCCTACGCCGCGGTGGCGCTCGCCGACGAGGGACCGCATCCGCCCGCGCCCGGCGACGGCTGGAACGAGACCTGGTACCTCGACGTCGCCGACCCCGCGGCCGGTGTCGGTGCGTCCCTGCGTTTCGGTGTCGGGCCCGACAACCCGACGGGGTGGTTCAGCCTCACCGTGTGCGGACCCGACCTGCCGACCATCACCCTGTCCGACCCCGGGATCGACCTCGGCCGCGTCTTCACCGGCGACGACGGAACGCTGACCTGCGCGGTCGTCGATCCGCTGGCGCACATCCACGTGCGCATCGACGGCGTCGGACACGTGGTGCCCGACGCGTCCGCGGCCCGGTCCACTGTCGGGCCCGAGGTCGGACTGCAGCTCGACCTGCACTGGTACACCTCGGCGAGGCCCTATCAGTACGACCTCACGCGCGTGTACGAGATCGGCTGCATGGTCACCGGGTCGATTGCGCTGCGCGGCGCCGGCCTCCCCGAGGCCCCGATTTCGGTCGACGGGCCGGGGCAACGTGACCACGCCTGGGACGCCCAGAACTGGTGGCACACCGAGTGGTACTGGCTCGCGGCCCGCTTCGACGACGGCTCCCACATGCACGGCGTCGACATCCGGCTCCCGGGGATACCCCCGGTCTCCACCGGCTACCTCCAGGCCCCCGGTGCGCCGATCGTCGCCGTCGACAGCTGCCGCAGGGTCGACGCCGACACCGACGGCCACGCGATCACCGCGATGACCTTCGCGCTCGAACCCGGCTCGTCGACGGTGACGTTCCGCGCCCTCGGACAGGGTCCACAGGTGCTCCGACAGGCGTCCGGTGAGGTCGCCGTCATGCCGCGGGCGTGGGGCGAGTTCACGCGCTCGGACGGTCGCCGGGGAGTCGGCTGGGTGGAGTGGAACACGGGATCACCTAACCTGTAGCCCATGCCCGCGATGTCCACGTCCGATCGGTGGCGCCTGCGATGGCACGCCGCGAAGGGCAACCTCGCGGTCGTCCTCCTCGTCCTCGTGGTGCTCAGCCTGGTCTTCATGTGGCTCGGCTACCTGGGCAAACTCGACTGCGGTGGCGCGCCGTATTTCCCCGACGGTCGCAGCAAGCACTGGCCGGTGGGCAAGAACGAGCTGCTGATGCCGTGCTACTCCGACCTGCAGTTCCTGTGGGTCGGTCGCGACATCAACAACCACGTCTTCCCCTACATCCACGGCGGCATCACCGACGACGGCGTGTTGTACGGCGGGGTCGTCGAGTACCCGGTGCTCTCGGGGCTGTTGATGTACCTCGGTGCGATCGGCGCCCACACCGACACCCAGTTCTTCATGCACTCGGCGCTGATCCTGCTGCCGTTCGGCATCCTCGTCACGGTCCTGCTCGGTCTGCTGGTCCGCTGGTGGGCGCTGCTGTGGGCCGCGACGCCGCCGCTGATCCTCTACGCCTTCCACAACTGGGAACTACCGGTGGTCGCCACCGCTGTCGGCGCCGTGGCGGTGATGGTCTTCGGCGCGCAGACCTCCCCGCGGACGGGCGCACCACGCCTGTCGTTGCGGACGAGCAGCGTGATCGCGTCGGTGCTGCTGGCCATCGGATTCTGTCTCAAGCTCTACCCGGGTCTGTTCGTCCTCCCGCTCGCCGCCTACGTGCTGACCCGCGGGACGCCGGGCGATGCCGCCGCCGTCGGCCGACGCGCCCTCGACCGGGTCGGTGCCGCGTGGGTCGTCGGAGCGGCCGTCGTCACCGTGGCGGCCGTCCAGCTGCCGTTCATGATCGGTGGGTTCGAGGGGTGGAAGGCGTCGCTCGCCTTCCAGGGGCGCCGCAAGTCCGACGTCGACACCAACTCCGTCTGGTACTGGGGCGTCCGTCATCTCACCGGCGGGATGAACTCCACCTACAACTCGATCGTCGGTGTCGCGTCGCCCCTGCTGATCCTGGTGTCGTTCGCCGTGGTGATCTACCTCGGGGTGCGTGTCTGGCGGAGCGGCGAGGCCTACCCGTGGATCGGTGTGAGCGCGGCGATGTTGGCCGGTTTCATGCTGTTCCACAAGGTGCACTCACCGCAGTACACGCTGTGGATCCTGCCGTTCTTCGTGCTGCTGCGCGTCGCCTGGCCGATCATCGCGTTGTACCTGCTGGCCGATCTGTCGTTGGACCTCACCATCTTCCGACTCTTCGGGATCTACACCTCGGGGTCACCGATGAAGTGGTGGGTGATGGGCGGCGTGCAGTTCGGCGTGTGGACGCACGCGGTGTTGCTGGCCATCCTCCTGGTCGCGTTCGTCAAAGCGCCGCTGCGCGTTCGGGCACCGAAACCCGATGGCTTCCTCGAACGGGTTCCCGCTACCGTCGGCGCGTGACACAGACACACGCCATGACGACCTGGATCGGCACCCCGACGCTCACCGGGACCCGTGTCCGCCTGCGCCCGTTGACCGATGGAGACTCCTCGGCACTGGCCGACGCCGTCGACGAACCCGATGCGTTCCGCTGGACCACCGTCCCGGGCGACAAGCCCGCGGCGCAGGCCTACATCGCCACCGCCGATGCCGATCCCGCGCGGGTGGCGTTCGCCGTGGTCGACACCGCCGACGGCACCGACACAGTCGTCGGCACCACGAGCTTCTACGACATCGACACCCGCAACCGCTCGGTGGCCATCGGCTACACCTGGTACTCGCGTCGCGTGCAGGGCACCACGGTCAACCCCGAGTCGAAACTGCTCCTGCTGCAGCACGCATTCGAGGCATGCGGGGCCGTGCGGGTGGTGTGGCACACCGACGAGCGCAACGCGCAGTCGCGTGCGGCGATCGCGAAACTCGGCGCCGAGTTCGAGGGCCTGCTCCGCAAGCACCGGCCGTTGCCGGACGGATCGTGGCGCACGACAGCGCAGTACGCGATGACCGACGACGACTGGCCGGCGGCGCGATCGACCCTGCGGACCCGGATCAGCTGATCGCGTCGGCCTTCGCGCGGCGTCGGGTGACCGGGGCCGAGCGACGCGGGCGCAGACTGATCGTGTCCACCGCCCGATCGAGGACACCGCCACCGGGGTCGTCGTAGGTCTCGCCGTCGCGACCGATACGCACCAGATCGCGTTCGGGATGGTAGATCTCCCAGACCACGACAGCACACAGCCCGATCACCGCGAACGCCCGGATCACCACGGCGCCGGTGAACCACTGTTCGGGAAGCCATTTGACGTCGTCGGGGAGATAGAGACCCATACGCGGGATCCACACGAGCGCGTCGAGCACCATCCACACCAGCAACAGACGGGTGCGGGGTAGAGCCAGCACCGCGAGGGGGACCAGCCACAGGGAGTACTGCGGACTCCACACCTTGTTCACGAGCAGGAACCCCGCGACGGTCAGGAACATCAACTGCGCCAGGCGTGGTCGCGACGGGGCGTGCAGACCGACGAACACGACACCCACGCACACGAGGACGAACGCACCCAGGGAGATCGCGTTGACGAGATCGGACCGGCCGTTGGCGTCGGCACCCCAGGCGTATCCGCTGATCTTGCTCACCACCGTGAACCAGGTGTCGGGGTCGGTGCCGCGGTCGGAGTTGTACCGGAAGAACTCCCACCACCCCGTGGGTACCGTCACCATGAAGGGGAGGTTCACCGCCAGCCACGCCGCGACGGCGACGGCGGCGGTCACCGCGAACTCGCGTATCCGTCCCGCGCGCAGACACAGCACCGCCAACGGGATGATCAGCAGGCCCGGATACAACTTGGCCGCGACGCCGATGCCCAGGAACAGCCCTGTCGCCCAGGGGTTCTTGCGTGCCCAGGCCAGCATAGCCAGGGCGAGGAGCGCGGTGGCGATGGCGTCGAAGTTGGTGAAGATGTGCACGATCACCAGCGGCGAGAGCGCCGCGATGGCCGCCGACCAGATACGCACACCCGCGGTGAGAGCGGTCGCCCAGATGGTCAACAGCCAGAACAGCGCCAGCCCGAGGGCGACGACGTTGAAGAACAGCACGACGTCGAGCGCGCCGGGCACACCCCAGTTGTCGTGCGCCCACCGCCAGCCGTGCGAGACCTCCATCGCGGCGTACATGTACATGCCGGTGAGCACCGGGTACTCCATGTACCGCGTCTCGGTCGAACCGTCGGGTCGCTTCTGCTCCCACGACGACTTGTACGGCAGCGCACCGGTGTCGAGTCGTTCGGCGGTGTAGAGCGGGATCGTGTCGGAGTAACACAGGGCGATGTACTGGCGGTGGTTGCTCCAGTCCAGTTCCAACCGTTCGCTGCCCGAGGCGGCGGATCCGGCGACCGGCGCCTGCTGCAGACAGCCCGCCTTGCCGTACCACCCCAGCGCCAGCGCCACGAGCGCCATCAACAGGATCACCCGCAGGGGTGTCAGGTAACGCGAGCGGCCGACCACCGCGTGCAGGCCCAGTGGGCCGCCCACGGCGATCGACGCCTCGCGGGCGACGGTGTCGGTCCGCGACGGGAGGTCACGAGAGGTGTTCTCCCGTAGGTCGTCCGACAGACGGGTCGGCGAATCCCAGAGATCGGAATCCGTCGGGTCCGGGGTTGTCGGACCGGTCTCGCGATCGCCCATCGGCCGGATACCCGTCAGGGCCCGTTACCGGCGCCGGCGGGATCCTGCGGTGTCGGCGTCACCACCGTCTCGGTCGGCGGACCGGGGAGCGGGATCGTGACACCCGGGGCCAACGTGGCCGACGGCGGCGCGAACGTCGTGATCGGCGCTTCGGGATCGGTGGTCTCGGAGTCCTGTTCCCGCGACCGTCGGGTGGCGGTGGTCTGCGGCGCCTCCTCCGGAACACCGGCGACACCGCCGATCGCGGCCGGTGTCGGGAACTGTTCGATCGGCTCGTCGGCCAACGCGCCGTCCATCGCGGCCTGCCAGATGTCCGACGGCAGACCCGACCCGTAGACGATCGCACCGTTGTAGTTCTTCAGGGCCACACCGGCATCGGTGCCGACCCACACCGCGGTCGACAGCTGCGGGGTGTAGCCGACCATCCAGGCGTCCTTGTTCTGGCCGGTGTCGCCGAGCTGGGTGGTACCGGTCTTGGCCGCCGACGGACGCTGACCGTCGTCGAGGGAGTGGCCGTTGGAGTACGCCGCGATCGGTTGCATCGCCGAGGTGGTGTTGTTGGCCACCGCCGCCGAGAACCGGCGCTCGCCCTCGTCGTTCTTGCGCTCGTAGAGCACCGTCCCGTCGGAGGTCTCGACCTTCTGCACGAAGTGCGGTGCGTGGTAGACGCCCTGGTTGGCCAGGGTCGCGTACGCCGAGGCCATGTCCAGGACCCGCGACGGGTACTGGCCGAGCACGACACCGCCCTCGACGCCGGTGCCGTCGGTGTTCTGCAGCGTCTTCTTGATGTCGCCGAAGCTCTCGGCGACACCGGCCTGGTGTGCGGCGTCGGCCACGGCCTGCGCCTGACCGTCGAGGTCCATCATCAGGCGGTAGTAGACGGTGTTGAGCGACATCTTCAGGGCGGTCGCGAGGTTGCACGAACCGCAGCTCTCGCCGTCGGAGTTCGTGACGGTGAGACCGCCGGGCGCCTCGAACGGGGCCGACGAGTACACCTTCGACAGCGGCACACCCTGCTCGAGTGCCGCGATGAGCGCGAACACCTTGAACGACGAGCCGGTCTGCAGCGCGGCCTGCGCGTAGTCGAAGCCCTGGCCGTTGTTGCCGCCGAAGTATCCCTTCACCGCACCCGTGCTCGGATCGATCGACACCACCGCGTCGCGCACGTTGTTCGGCTCACCCTCGAGCTGACCGTTGGCCGCCGAGACGACCGAGCGCTGCACCTTCGGGTCGATGGTGGTGGTGATCTTCAGACCCTCGGTCTGTACGTCCTGCTCGGAGATGTTCAGCGAGCTGAGCTCGGCGAGGACCTGCTGCTTGATGAGTCCGTTCGGACCGGTGGTGGTCGTGCCCGAGGAGTCGCGGGGTGCGGCGACCTTGGGGTACTGCAGCGTCGCCTCGTCCGTCGGGGTGAGGGCACCGATGGTGACCATCCCGTCGAGGACGTAGCGCCAGCGCGCCTGCGCCGCGGCGAGGTTGGTCGCGGGGTCGTAGAAGGACGGGGACCGGATCGACGACGCGAGCACAGCGGCCTCGGGGACGTTGATCTGGGTGATGTCCTTGTTGAAGTACGCGCGTGCCGCCGCGGAGATGCCGTACGCGCCGCGACCGAAGTAGATCGTGTTGAGGTAGGCGGCCATGATGTCGTCTTTGGTCCACTCGTTGGACATCTTGGTCGCGATCGCGAGTTCTTTGAACTTGCGGGTGTAGCTCCGCTCGTCGCCCACGAGGGCGTTCTTCACGTACTGCTGGGTGATGGTCGATCCGCCGCCGGCGTCGTCGTTGTTGGTGATCTGACCGATCACCGCACGCGCCAGGCCGGTGGGCGAGAAGCCGGCGTTGGTGCGGAACTGCCGGTCCTCGGCCGCGATGACCGCGTCCTGCACGGCCCTGGGGATCTTGTCGATGGTGACGTCGGTGCGGTTGCCCTCCGGCGGCACGATGCGGGCGATCTCGCCGCCGTTCGCGTTGAGGATCGTCGCGACCTGGTTCTGCTTGATGGAGTCGGGACCGGGCACCGAGGCGCCGAGGTAGGTGAAGAGGAACACCACGGCCATCACCACGACCCCGAGGGGGATCAGGCTGCCGAGGATGCCGAGGATCCACGCCACGACATTCAGCCGCGAGCGCTTCTTCTCGCGGACCGTGCGCGGCTGGGCGCCAGTTCCGTTGCTCACAACACCGTCTCCATACTCATAGTTCGAGCCCGCCACCGACTTCGGGGCGGGCATGTCGCCGCGGTCGTCCCACGACGGTCATCTCGTGCGGGTCACCGCGTGTGGCGCCGACCTCACTCGCCGGTACCGGCGACCCGGCGCGACCGGCGGGCGCGCGGTCGCACGGGCAGCCCGGCAACGAAGGACTGCACGAGGTGGTTCCATCGGCAGCTCCGGCAGACCTCCACCACGTGCACCGAGAACTCCTCGGTGCTCGCGGCCAGACGCGTGATCTCCTCGGTCGAGCGGGCCGAGCCGTTGACGGTACCCATCTTGTCGCCGAACACCCAGGAGACCAAGGTGAGCTGCTCCTTGCGGCACACCGGGCAGAGCACGGTGCTGGGGCGGCCGTGGAACTTGGCGGCGCGCAACAGGTACGGGTCCGCGTCGCAGACCGCGCCGACGGCGGTCCGTCCGGCGTAGACCTCGGACAGCAGGGATCGGCGCTGCAGCGCGTAATCCACCGTCTGTCTCTGCACAAGCACGATCTCAAGAGTACGTGCAGCCGCCCACCTGCCCACGGGTTCGGGTGCACCCGGCCCCGAGGTGCGGCGCGACCCTTACCGGCCACCCCCGTACCCGGTGTCGGTAAACCCCAGTTCACACGTGGTTTCCTATCCCGATTATATCGGCGCGATACATTGCGGGTAGTGTCAGTGCCACACGTTCGTTCGACAGGTCGGGAAAGGGGTTACGCAATGCTCGAGTTGGCGGTGTTGGGTCTGCTCCTGGAGGCACCCATGCATGGCTATGAGCTGCGCAAACGCCTCACCGGACTGCTGGGCGCATTTCGCGCCTTCTCCTACGGCTCGCTGTATCCGACGCTTCGCCGGATGCAGACCGACGGTCTCATCGAAGAGGACGCCGGGCCGCAGGGAACTCTCAAGCGACGTGCGCGCAGGGTCTACAAGATGACCCCCGCGGGGCGGGAACGCTTCGCCGAACTGGTCGCCGACACCGGTCCGCAGAACTACACCGACGACGGCTTCGGGGTGCATCTCGCATTCTTCAGCCGCACGCCGGCCGTGGCTCGCATGCGGATTCTCGAAGGTCGTCGGCGTCAGGTCGAGGAGCGCCGTGAAGGACTGCGTGAGGCGGTGGGTCGGTCCAACCGGGCCGTCGACCGCTACACACGACAGCTCCATCAGCTGAGCCTGGAGTCCAGCGAACGCGAGGTCCGCTGGCTCAACGAGCTCATCGCCGCCGAATCGGCGGCCGAGCCCGATTCCCAGCTGCTCGAACCGGATACAACATCAGTTTCACCACAGAAAGAAGGAGATCCCGACCATGGGTGACACAAACTCAGTCCGCGTGGCCATTGTGGGTGTGGGTAACTGCGCCTCATCCCTGGTCCAGGGCGTGCAGTACTACAAGGACGCCGACGAGACCGCCACGGTCCCCGGCCTCATGCACGTGACCTTCGGCAAGTACCACGTCCGCGACGTCGAGTTCGTCGCCGCGTTCGACGTGGACGCCAAGAAGGTCGGCTTCGATCTCTCGGAGGCGATCTTCGCGTCGGAGAACAACACCATCAAGTTCGCCGATGTCGAGCCCACCGGTGTGACCGTGCAGCGCGGCCACACCCTCGACGGCCTGGGCAAGTACTACCGCCAGACCATCACCGAGGCCGACGGCGAGGGCGGCGACGTCGTGCAGGCGCTCAAGGACAACAAGGTCGACGTCCTCGTGTCCTACCTGCCCGTCGGTTCCGAGCAGGCCGACAAGTTCTACGCGCAGTGCTGCATCGACGCGGGCGTCGCCTTCGTCAACGCCCTGCCGGTGTTCATCGCCTCCGACCCCGAGTGGGCCGAGAAGTTCCGCGCCGCGGGCGTGCCGATCGTCGGCGACGACATCAAGAGCCAGGTCGGTGCCACCATCACCCACCGCGTGATGGCGAAGCTGTTCGAGGATCGCGGCGTCGCGCTCGACCGCACCTACCAGCTCAACGTCGGCGGCAACATGGACTTCAAGAACATGCTCGAGCGTGAGCGTCTGGAGTCGAAGAAGGTCTCCAAGACCCAGGCCGTCACCTCGAACCTGCATGGTTCGCTGGCCAACAAGATCGAGGACAAGAACGTCCACATCGGACCCTCGGACCACGTCGCGTGGCTCGACGACCGCAAGTGGGCCTACGTGCGCCTCGAGGGTCGCGCCTTCGGCGACGTGCCCCTGAACCTCGAGTACAAGCTCGAGGTCTGGGACTCGCCCAACTCGGCCGGCATCATCATCGACGCGGTGCGTGCGGCGAAGATCGCCCTCGACCGCGGCATCGGCGGACCGGTCATCCCGGCCTCGGCCTACCTCATGAAGAGCCCCCCGAAGCAGCTCGCCGACGACGTCGCGCGCACGCAGCTCGAGGAGTTCATCATCGGAGCCGACGCCTGATCTGTCTGATCTGATCTCTGCTCCGACGAGCCCGCACCCGTACCCCGGGTGCGGGCTCGCCTGCGTTCTGCGGCGTGTCGAGGGGTGATCCGCGCGAGACTGGTGCGATGCAGCCGCTCCGCTACTCCATCAACGTGACCCTCGACGGGTGCTGCGACCACCGCGGCATCACCCCGGATCTCGAACTCCACCGGCGCGCCGCCGAGATGTTGGCGCGGTCCGACTCCCTGCTGTTCGGCCGCGTCACCTACGAGATGATGGAGGCGGCCTTCCGTGGCCCGCAGGACGAGCCCGACCCGTTCGCCGCGGTGATCGACCCCGCGAAGAAGTACGTGGTCTCGTCGACGCTGTCGAGTGTCGACTGGAACGCCGAGTTGATCCGGGGCGACCTCGCCGAGGCGGTCACCGCACTCAAAGCCGCTCCCGGCCAGGGCATCCACGTCGGTGGGGTGATGCTGCCGATGGCGCTCGCCGAGCTGGGGTTGATCGACGAGTACGAGTTCGTGGTGCACCCTCGCGTCGCCGGACACGGCCCGCGACTGTTCGACGGTCTGCGCACACCGCTCGATCTGGAACAGGTGGGACGTCAGGAGTACGCGTCGGGCGCCGTCGCGATGCGGTACATCCCGCGGCAGGCGACGGCATCACAGGACAGGAGCTGACGGCATGGACGCGATGCGCTGGGAAGCACACGGCAGCAGCGGTCTCGACGACTTCCACTTCGTCGATCACGAGGTGCCACACCCGGGGTCGGGTGAGGTGACGATCGAGGTGCGGGCCGCGGGGGTCAACCCCGCCGATCTCAAACACACGATGCGCGACGGCGCGGAGTTCCCCCTGCCCGTCGGGTACGAGATCGCGGGCGTGGTCTGCGCGATCGGCCCCGACACCGAGATCGGTTCGGGCCCGGTGTCGCCGGGCGACGAGGTCCTCGCCTTCCGCGTCCGCGGCGGTTACGCGACCGCGATCACCGTCCCCGCGCGCGACGTGTTCGCCAAGCCCCCGGGTGTGCCGTTCGAGAAGGCCGCCAACCTCCTGCTCGCCGGGACCACGGCAGCGGAGATGCTGCACGTCGTCGGCGCGACCGAGGGCGAGACGGTGCTCCTGCACGGCGCGTCGGGTGCCGTGGGGGTCGCCGTGGTGCAACTCGCACGCGCCCGGGGCATCACCGTCATCGGCACGGCCGGCCAGTCCGGGGCCGAGCGCGTCCGGCGGTTCGGTGGTGTCGCCGTCGCCTACGGCGACGGCCTGCTCGACCGGGTGCGTGAGTTCGGACCGGTCGACGCCGCCCTCGACGCCGCGGGCACCGACGAGGCGTTCGACGTCTCGGCCGCGCTGGTCGACCCCGACCGATTCGTCACGGTCGTGAACATGCCGCGCGCACAGCGGGACGGTCTGCGCGCGATCGCCGGTGCGATGCCCGCGAGCGCCGTGTTCCGCGATGCCGTTCGCGCGGAACTGATCTCGATGGCCGGGCGCGGTGAGCTCGACGTGCCGATGGCGCGCACCGCACCCCTCGCCGACGCCGTCGACGCCCTGGCGTTCGTGATGGAGGGCCACCCCGGCGGGAAGGTCGCCCTGATCCCCTGAGCGACGCGTCACTGCAACGCACGACGGCGCCGAACCCCTCGGTCGAGGATGTCGGCGCCGTCGGCGGTGGAGCTGCGATCAGTTGACGGAGTTGAACCGGTCGTAGAGGAACTGCGACGCGGGCAGCGTGCTGAACAGATACGGCAACACGTGGTTGGCGGCGAGCTTCGGGAAGATCGGCGGGGTCCCGTCGGTCACCACGCGCACGTTCGCACCCTGTGACCGCCAACTACGCACCATCGCCATCACCTGGCTGTTGGGGATGATGTCGTCGTTGATGCCCGTGTCGACCAGCACCGGAGCATTGGGCTTCGACTTGCCGATCAACTGCTCGGCGAGGGCCTTCTGGATCTGCGGGTACTTCTGCGAGATCTGGTACAGCGACTGTCCGGATGTGGTCCACCCGTTCGTACGCTGGAACCCGTAGCGGAACACGGTGTCGCCGATGCAGGAGGTCGCGAGCTGCTTGAGCGCCGCCTTGCCCGCGGGGCTCGCCTCCCTCTGGATCAGAGGTCCCAGCTCGGGGTAGCGGGCGACCAGACCGTTCACGGTGTAACCGATCACGCCCGCGATCGACGACCCGTCGACCGCCTTGAGGACGACCTCGAGATCCGCCGGAGGGGCACCGGCGTAGGTGCCCTTGATGTTCAGTTCCGGCGCGTAGGTCGAGGCCATCTCGGCCGCGGACGCGGTCGCGCCACCGCCCTGGGAGTAGCCCCAGAAACCGATCGGCGAGTCGGCGGGGAGCTTGCCGAGGTTGAGTGCTGCCCTGGCACCGTCGAGGACCGCATGGCCCTCCTCGATGCGGTTCACATAGGTGTGCACTCCGGGCGTCCCCATACCGATGTAGTCGGTCATGAGGACCCGGTAGCCCTGCGCCAGCAGGAGGTTCGCGAAGAGCAGCTCGTAGTTCGACCCCAGCGCCAGGTTCTTCGTGTCCAGGGAGAGCGGGAACGACACCAGCTTCGAGGGTGCGCAGTCATCGCCCTGCCCGATGGTGCCCGGCGCCATCACCACCGTCGGTCGCGGACCGCGGCCACCCCATCGTGCGAACGGCTCGATGTAGGTACCGGTGACCGCGGTGGGTGAACCGTCCTGCAACCGTGAGGTGTACATGACCGTCTTGGCAGCACCCGGGAACGGGCGCGGATTGCCGGGGATCTGCAGGAAGATCGGCGTGGGTCGCGATTTGATGATCGCGCCCCGGGCCGTCGAGTACTGCGCCGGCGGGGTGTAGAAGGTGTCGCCGGGAGCGGCGGACGCGGTCCCCGTGGCGACGGTCCCGACACCGGCTACCAGGGTGATCGCAACGGCGATCGCGCGTAGTTGTGACTTCACGCACTCACCCTAGGACACTGCAACCCGTTCTTGTTACCCCTGGGTAGGTACTTCGTGCAGACCACACCGATGGGGGCGCATCGCTGTCGTGACGAGCACATCGATCGGCGTGGTCAATCGGGCAGCTTGGGGACCTCACCGTGGTCGGCTCGGCCGAGCAGCACGCCCCGGGTGAGTGCGCCGGCGCCGAAGCGACTCCGGAGGTCGTCGACGGCGGCGTCGAGCGCTGAGGTGTCCAGGGTGACCTGCGCGCCGCTGGTCTGTTCCCGATGCTTCTCCTGCTCGCCGAAGGGCAGGGCCAACTGCACCGCGTCGGCGTCGTCGAGGTTGGCCAGCGAGACACCGATCAGCGTGCACCCGCGTTCGCCGAGGAGGTCGGCGGCGTCGGCCAGCAACCGGCGCGCGGCGACCATGATGATCTGTGTCGACGCCGTCGCCTCGTCGAGGGTGTGCGAACGGGTCACGCGGGTGAAGTCGTCGAATCGCAGCCGCAGCACCAGCGTTCGGCAGACACGGTCCGCGTGGCGCAGGCGCCGACCCAACCGGTCGACGATGGCGACCACCGTCGCCTCGAGATCGCTCATGGCGTGCGGCCCGCGCCCGATGGCGCGTTGCGACCCGATCGAGTGGCGGCGTCTGCCGACGTGCACCGGACGCGGATCGCGGGCCAGCGACAGCGCGTAGAGATGCGCGCCCGCCGACCGTCCGACCACCGAACCGAGCATCTCGTGGCCCATGTCGGCGATGTCGCCGACGGTGTGGACGCCGCTGTCGTGCAATTTCGCCGCGGTCACCGTGCCGACACCCCACAGGCGTTCGACGGGGAGCGGGTGCAGGAACTCCAGCTCGGCATGCGGGGCGACCTCGAGCAGTCCGTCGGGTTTCGCGACCGCGCTGGCCACCTTGGCGAGGAACTTCGTGCGCGCGATGCCGACGGTGATCGGCAGACCCACCTCTGCGGCCACACGTTCGCGGAGGCGGCGTGCGATCTCGACGGGGGTCCCACTGATCCTCCGGAGACCACCGACGTCGAGGAAGGCCTCGTCGATGGAGATGCCCTCGACCAGCGGGGTCGTGTCGTGGAAGACGTCGAACACCGCGCGGCTCGCCTCGGTGTACGCATCGAAACGCGGCGGGACGACCACCGCGTGGGGGCACAGCCGCAGCGCCGCACTCCCTCCCATCGGGGTGCGGATGCCGAACGCCTTCGCCTCGTAGCTCGCCGCGAGCACCACGCCGCCGCCGACGATCACCGGGCGACCACGCAGTCGTCGGTCGTCGCGCTGTTCGACCGAGGCGTAGAACGAGTCGAGATCGGCGTGCAGGATCGACGCAGCACCGTCGGCCGAGACACGCTCCCTCACGAACACATGTTCGCACCCGCCACCGACACCTCGCCGACGGTCGGGACCGTCGCAGCCGACCGGCAGCGAAGATCGTTCCCGACGGGTAAGACTGGACCCATGGCCAAGAAGGTGCGCATCGGTGTCCAGCTCCAGCCACAACACTTCAGCGATTACTCGCAGATCCGCGACGCGGTACGCCGCGCCGAGGACATCGGCGTCGACGTCGCCTTCAACTGGGATCACTTCTTCCCGCTCTACGGCGACCCCGAGGGTTCACATCTGGAGTGCTGGACGATGCTCGCCGCGTGGGCCGAGCAGACCTCGAACATCGAGATCGGCGCGCTGGTGACGTGCAACAGCTACCGCAACCCCGAACTGCTCGCCGACATGGCGCGCACGGTCGACCACATCTCCGGTGGACGACTCATCCTGGGCATCGGTTCGGGCTGGTTCGAGCGTGACTACACCGAGTACGGCTACGAATTCGGCACGGCGGGTTCACGATTGAACGCTCTCGGTGAGGCACTGCCCCGCATCGTCGACCGGTGGTCGAAGCTGAACCCGGCCCCCACACGCGAGATCCCGATCCTCATCGGTGGCGGCGGCGAGAAGAAGACGCTCAAGCACGTCGCGCGCTACGCCCACACCTGGCACTACTTCGTCGACCCGGAGTCCTACCGCCACAAGTCGGGCGTGCTCGAGGCGCACTGCGCCGACATCGGGCGCGACCCGGCCGAGATCGAGCACTCCGCCGGCGTCGAGTTCGACCCGAAGGCCGCTCTCGCCGACGGCCTCAAGGGCGTCGTCGAGCGGGCCGAGCAGCTCCACGCCGAGGGCGTCACCTTCTTCACGGTCGGCGTCGGCGGTCCCGATTACGAACTCGCGCCCGTCGCCGAACTCTGCCGGTGGCGCGACTCGCTGACATGAGCCCGACACCGGGAGTCCTCTACTTCGACGGCGACTGCGGCATGTGCACGCGAGCCCGAGATCTGTTGCAGCGACTCAACCGGACCGGGAAGGTGCGCACCGAACCCCTGCAGTCGGCGGGCACCGCCGACCGCGTCGGGGCGACTCCCGAATCGCTGATGGAGTCGGTCTGGTGGCTCGGCGACGACGGGACCGTGTACTCCGCCGCGCATGCCGCCAACGCCGCGGTCGCGGCGGCCCTCGGCACGTCGCTGCCGTTGCGCGTCTATCGGATCCCCGGCGTGCACCAGGCGCAGGAGGCGGCGTATCGCTGGGTCGCCACCCATCGCCAGTACTTCCCGGGGGTCACCCCGCACTGCCAGGACGCCCCTGCCGACTGCCGCTGAGGCTGTCGCCAGGCACTTTGCCAACCATTTACCTTCTCCACGGGAAGCCTTTACCTCGGCTGCGTAGCGTTCGGCCGTCCCACCCATCCCCCACAGCCCTGGGAGAGTTCTCGTGGTCCGTATCGCGCTGCCCCTGTTCGCCCCCGCCTCCTCGGCACCCGGTTCGTCGAGCCGCGCGCACGTCACGTGCAAGTACAAGTGTGGTGAGGCGTGCTGGCAGGAGCCGGGCAACACCAGCGACAACGAGTACTTCGGCGACGTGGTGCGGTCGATGGTGTCGCGCAGATCGGTGCTCAAGGGCACGGCGACCGCGGCGATCGGTCTCGGTGCCGCCTCGGCTCTCGCCGCCTGCGGCGACGACGGTGGCTCCTCGACGGCCGCACCCTCGACCCCGCCGGTGACCGGCACGGGCACCGGCGACGGTATGAATTTCGCCGCGGTGGCACCGAACACGACCGACGCCGTGGTCATCCCGGCCGGCTACGAGCAGTCGGTGGTGATCCGTTGGGGCGATCCGGTGATCCCCGGTGCACCGGCGTTCGACTTCGCCGCGCAGACCCCGGAGGCGCAGGAGAAGCAGTTCGGGTTCAACAACGATTTCGCCGGTCTCATCGCCGTCGACGGTCAGGCCGACCGCTTCTACCTGGTGTGCAACCAGGAGTACACGACCGAGGAGTTCATGTTCGTCGGCTACACGGCGAAGAACCCGACCGAGAACCAGGCGCGGGTGTCGATGGCCGCGCACGGGATCACCGTGGTCGAGGTGGCCGCCGAATCGGGCAGCGGGAAGCTGACCCCCGTTGTCGGAGAGCGCAATCGGCGGATCACCGCGATGACGCCGTTCACCCTCACCGGCCCGGCCGCCGGCAGCGAGTTCGTGAAGACCTCCGCCGACCCCGCCGGCACCACCATCCTCGGCACCATCGCGAACTGCTCGGGCGGTCTCACACCGTGGGGCACCATGCTCTCCGGCGAGGAGAACTACAACAACTACTTCGCCGGCGCCGACGGCATCTCCGACGCGTCGACCAAGGAGCGGCTCGACCGCTACAGCTTCGCCGACGAGTCGGACTACCACCAGTGGGGTCGCTACGAACAGCGCTTCGATCTGTCGAAGAACCCCAACGAGGCCAACCGGTTCGGCTACATCGTGGAGGTGAACCCGCACGATCCGTCGTCGACGCCGATCAAGCATTCCTCGATGGGCCGCCTCAAGCACGAGTCGGCGAACATCTTCGTCACCTCCGACGGCACCGTGGTCGCCTACACCGGCGACGACGAACGCTTCGAGTACATCTACAAGTTCGTCTCGAGCCGCAAGATCCGTTCGGGCAACGGCAATTCCGCCATGCGCGACAACATGCGCATCCTGGAGGTGGGCACCCTCTATGTCGCGAAGCTCACCGGGGACTCCCCGCAGAGCATCGACGGCTCCGGGAAGCTCCCCGCCGACGGGAAGTTCGCGGGGTCGGGCACGTGGATCCCGCTGCTGACGGTGAACGAGGACGGGACGTCGGAGTCGAGGATCGACGGTATGACCGCCGCCGAGGTCGCGGTGTTCACCCGTATCGCGGCCGACAAGGCCGGCGCGACCAAGATGGACCGCCCCGAGGACATCGAGCCGCACCCCAAGACCGGGAAGGTGTACTGCGCGTTGACCAACAACACCAAGCGCGGCACCGACGGCAAGGCGGGTGCCGACGAGGCGAACCCGCGCAACGAGAACAAGAACGGCCAGATCATCGAGTTCACCGACGACCACGCCGGTACCGCGTTCACCTGGGAGCTGCTGCTGGTCTGTGGCGACCCCGCTGCGGCCGACACCTACTACGGCGGGTTCGACAAGACGAAGGTCAGCCCCATCTCGTGCCCCGACAACGTCGCCTTCGACCCGCACGGCAACCTGTGGATCTCGACCGACGGCAACGCGTTGAAGAGCAACGACGGGCTGTTCGCCGTCGCGCTCGACGGGGCGAATCGCGGTGAGACCAAGCAGTTCCTCACGGTGCCCAAGGGCGCCGAGACGTGCGGGCCGATCATCACCGAGGACCGCATCATCGTGTGCGTGCAGCACCCGGGCGAGACCGACGACGCCAGCGCCGACGCACCCGCATCGAACTGGCCCGACGGCGGATCGGCCCAACCGCGGCCGTCGGTGGTCGCGGTGTGGAAGACCGGCGGCAAGATCGGGGTGTGACCGGGCCTCAGTGCCCGGGCGCCTCGCGGCGTGCGAGCGCGGCGACCGAGGACACGACCCCGGCGCCGTTGATCACGGCCCAGGCGATGTTGCCCGGCTTGCCCGAGCGAATCGCGGCCACAGCGTGATTCGTCCCGAACAGTGCAGACAGCACGGTGAGACCACGGAGCTGGGCGCGGACCGGGTCCTTGTCGCCCGCGACGATGGCGCCACCGGCGACGAGCGTCCCGAGATTCCAGATCGCGATCTCGCGCTGCCACCCGGCGTTGACACCCCACGCCGTGGTGCCGGCGAACTTCTCGGGGAACACTCCCTGGACGACGAGCGCTGCAGCGGTACCCGCCAGCCAGGTCGCGGTGGCGGTTCGAACGGACGGCAGATACACGGCTCCCCCTTGCATGCTCACGGATCAGATGGGCACGACGATACAACCGGGCGCCCGGCCATCGCAGGGGCCTCATCACGGTCCGGATCCCGGTTAACATCGGTTCACCGATCGCTCATCGCGTCGGAGTCCGCGAACCCGAGGGGCAGCCCGTCATGACCACCACCGACTTCGACCTGTTCGCGCTGCCCGAGGAGCATGTTGCGTTGCGCGAGGCCGTCCGGGACCTGTCGGAGAAGCAGATCGCGCCCCACGCGGCCGAGGTCGACGAGGACTCGCGCTATCCCGACGAGGCCCTGGCGGCGCTGAGTGCGGCGGGCTTCTCCGCACTGCACGTCCCCGACGAGTTCGGTGGCCAGGGCGCCGACGGGGTCGCGGTGTGCATCGCCATCGAGGAGGTCGCTCGCGTCTGCGCGGCGTCGTCGATGATCCCCATCGCCAACAAGCTGGGCACCACCGGTCTCATCCTCCGCGGGTCCGACGAGCTGAAGCGCCAGGTGCTGCCATCGGTGGCCTCCGGTGAGGCCATCGCCGCGTACGCACTGTCCGAGCGGGAGGCGGGGAGCGACGCCGCGGCCATGCGGACCCGGGCCCGTGCCGACGGCGACGGGTGGGTGCTCGACGGCGCGAAATGCTGGATCACCAACGGAGGCAGAGCATCCTGGTACACGGTCATGGCGGTGACCGATCCCGACAAGGGTGCCAACGGGATCTCGTCGTTCATGGTGCACTGCGACGACGAGGGTTTCGTCGTCGGGCCGAAGGAACGCAAGATGGGCCTGCACGGGTCGCCGACCGCGGAGATCTACTTCGAGAAGTGCCGGATCCCCGGCGACCGCATCATCGGTGACCCCGGCACCGGGTTCAAGACCGCGCTCACCACCCTCGACCACACCCGCCCCACCATCGGTGCGCAGGCGGTCGGCATCGCTCAGGGCGCGCTCGACGCCACCATCGACTACGTCAAGCAGCGCAAGCAGTTCGGGAAGTCGATCGCGCAGTTCCAGGGCGTCGAGTTCATGATCGCCGACATGGCGATGAAGATCGAGGCCGCCCGCCTGCTGGTCTACTCCGCCGCCGCCCGCGCCGAACGCAACGAGCCGGCGCTGAGCTTCCAGGCCTCGGCCTCCAAGTGTTTCGCCTCCGACGTCGCCATGGAGGTGACCACCAACGCCGTGCAGCTCTTCGGCGGCGCGGGCTACACCCGCGACTTCCCAGTGGAGCGGATGATGCGCGACGCCAAGATCACCCAGATCTACGAGGGCACCAACCAGATCCAGCGAGTGGTGATGGCCCGCGCCCTGCTGCGCTGACCGAACGTCGCCGGCAGTTCGTGTCGTCCGACGACACGGACCGCTACGCGTGTGCGGGCAGGAGGCGATCCACGACGTCGGTGAGGGTGACGACCCCGCGTACCTCGCCTCCCCCGGGTGCCTGCACGACCGCGAGATGCGTGCGGGACTCGCGCATGGTGCGCAACACCTGATGGACCGGCTCGTCGGCGTCGACCCACAGCGGCGACCGCATGATGTCGCCGGCCGTGGAACCCTCCGGCGCGGTGAGACCGTCGCGCACGTGCACCACGCCGACGATCTTGCCCGCCGCCCACACCAGCAGGCGCAGATGGCCGGTGGCGTGTGCCGCAGAACGAATCTCGGAGATCGGTGACCCGACGTCGACGGTCGCCGGGACGGACTCGCCGACGATGTCGCCGACGGTGAGGCGCTCGACCTCCAGCGCACTGATCAGACGGCCGTGATAGCGCTCGTCGAGAGTGCCCACCGTGCCGGAGTGCTCCACCAGATGGCGCAGGCCGTCGGTGTCCTGGGTGCCGTCGGTCTGGTCGACCGGCTCGACGCCCGCACGTCGCAGGCACCAGTTGGCGGCCGAGTTGAGCGCGACGAGCAGTGGTCGGGTGAACCACATGAAGCCGCGCATCGGGATCGCGAGCAGGGTGGCCGAGCGCTCCGGGTGGGCGATTGCCCACGACTTCGGCGCCATCTCGCCGACCACGAGGTGCAGGAACGTCACGATGACGAGCGCGAGCACGAACCCGATGACGTCGGCGACCCACAGCGGGGCACCGAGACTCTCGAACCGCGGCGTGAGCCAGTAGTGCACAGCGGGTTTCGTGACAGCACCCAACGCCAGGGTGCACACGGTGATGCCCAGCTGCGACCCGGCCAACAGCACCGACAGGTCCGAGGCACTGCGCAGCGCGGCCCGGGCGGCGCGGGAGTCGACCGCGGCGTCCTCCAGCCGATGGCGTCGTGCGGCGATCAACGCGAACTCGATCGCGACGAAGAACGCGCTCGCGGCGATGAGGCCCACGGTGACGATGACGAGTACCCAGGGATTGCTCATCGCGTCGTCTCCTCGGTTGCGGCGTGGCCGGTGCGGTCGGTGTCGGTGTGGTCGGGAAGATCGCGGACGACGACCCGGGCGTGGACGCGGGCGGGGACCATGCGCTCGACGGCGACGACGTCCACGGCCAGTTCGCGAATCGGGGGATCGTCCTCGTGCACGAGATCGGCGGCGTCGCCCAGCAATTCGATGGTCACGGTGCTGCCGCACTCCGGAAAGCCCCCGGCGGCATGGATCGCGGCACCGGCGAGCGTCTCGTAATCACCCGCGGGAAGGCGGTATCCGATGATCCGCTCCACCTCGTCGATGGGCATCCCGCCGGGCAGCGACCAGCCGTCGGCCGGCGAGCCGGTGATCTGGACAGGGGTGTCGGCGTCGTGCTCGTCGGCGATGTCACCGACGAGTTCCTCGGCGATGTCCTCGACGGTGACGATGCCCGCGAAGCCGCCGTATTCGTCGATGACCATCGCCATCTCGGCGTTCGCCCGGTCGAGGGTGGTGAGCACCACGGGCAGCGGGAGCGTCGTGGGCACCATGACCGCGGGGCGCACATGGTCGCCGGCGACACCGCGGGGGTCGTCGACGAGCAGGTCGTGCAGGGTGATGACGCCGACCAGGTCGTCGGGATCGTCGCCCATCACCGGGTAGCGGGTGTGGCCGGTGCCCATCGCGGCGAGGACGGTCGACACGTCGTTCGACGCGGCGACGGTGTCCACCCGCGAACGCGGGATCATCGCGTGGACCGCGGTGCGGCCGGGGAAGTCGAGGATGCGGTCGAGCAATGCCGAGAGATCCGGTGCGAGTTCACCGGTCGCGCGTGACTCGGCGACGATGTGGGCGAGGTCGCGCGGTGTCGCCGAGTGCTCGACGTCGTGCACCGGCTTGATACCGAGGACCTTGAGCAAGACGTTCGACGACTGGTCGAACAACCAGATGAGCCATCCGAACGCCGACAAATAGAGCGTCGTCGACCTGGCGAGCCATTTCGCAACGGGTTCGGGCCGGGCGATGGCCAGGTTCTTGGGGAACAGCTCACCGAAGAGCATCTGCACCACCGTCGACAAAACGACCGCGACGACGGTGCCGATCGCGACACCGATGGCCGCGCCGACGCCGATGCCGCCGAGCAGTTCGCCGACCCCCTCGCCGATCAGCGGTTCGGCCACGTACCCGACGAGCAGGCCGGTCACGGTGATGCCGAGTTGGGCGCCCGAGAGCATGAACGAGGTGCGGCGGGTCACGCCGAGGGCGCGTTGCGCGGCGCGGTCGCCTGCGGCCGCGGCGGCCTTGAGTCGCGACCGGTCGACCGCCATGTAGGCGAACTCCTGCGCGACGAAGTACCCGGTGAACGCGGTGATGATGAGCACCACCACGATGCCGGCGAGGATTCCCAGGATCGTCACGACAGTTCTACGAGCGATCCCGGGTAAAAGTTCCTTTACGCTTCATCGGCCGAGTGCGCCACCGTCGACACGCATCGGATCGCATGTCGTCAGTCGAGCCAGTCGAGCACCGCGGCCGCGGTCCAGCTCTGCTGCATGCTGCCCAGCGGTTCGCCGGTGAACGGTTCGTAGTACTCCGCGAACGACCCGTCCTGCGCCTGCCGCAGCCCCTCCTCGCGCAGTCGCGCCGACTTCTCCGGCCATCCGCGCCGGGCGAAGGCCCACGAGAACAACCACGTCATCACCGGCCAGACCGGCCCGCGCCAGTACTCCCGCGGTTTGAAATCCGCCGCGATCGGCGAGTTGCTGGGCGGGACAGCGTATTTGAGATCCGGATGACCACAGAACCGCGGTCCCTCGAACATCCGCATCAGTGCCCGCTCACGCTCGCGGGGCAGTCCCCCGCACAGCAGCGGCGCGAACGACGCGATCGTCTCGGTGTTGACCCATCGACCCGCACGCAGGTCGAAGTCGCGCGCGGCGCCGGTGCGTTCGCTGGTCGCCGCGACGACGCCGGCCCGGAATCGGTCGGCCCACGCCCGCAGGTCGCGGACGTCGGACCGGGGTTTCGAGTAGTCCTCCCCGATGGTGGCCAGCACGTCGCAGGCGACGGCGAAGATGGCGCTGACGAAGACGTCCTCGACGGCGAAACTCATGACCGACGGCAGCAGCGCGTCGTCGTAGTGCACGCGCTTCATCTGCTCGACCAGCCAGAGGTAGCGGTCGTATTCCAGATCGGTGGGTCGCATCGTCAGGTCGGCGACGTGGGACAGGTCGGCGCGGGTGTAGTGCGGCAGATCGGCGCCGGGAACCACGTTGCCGTAGGCGGCATCCCACCGCGGCGAGTTGTCCATACCCGATTCCCACCCGTGGAACAGCGTGATCCGTCCGCGTCCCTGGGGATCGCGTGCGTGGGCGAGCCACCGGTGCCACCGCATGAGGTTCCCCCACCGGCGGTCGATGAACTCGTTGGCCGCCTGACGGGTGGTGCGACCACGTCGGCGCGACTGATCGAGGATGCGCTGCACCGCGATCGCGTGCACCGGGGGCTGGGTGATGCCGGAGGTGTCCGCCGTCGTCGGTGCGTGCTCCGCGAGACGGGAGACCTCCCAGCGAGCCGGTCCCGGGAAGTAGCCGTCGCGACCGTTGGCGAACACGATGTGCGGGATCATCCCGTTCGACCACTGCGCCGAGAGCAGCGTGTCGAGCTCGACGACGGCGCGTTCGACGCTGAGCGGCGCCAGACCGACGGCGACGAATGCCGCGTCCCAACTCCACATGTGGGGATAGAGCCTCGGGGCGGCGCTCGTCATGGTTCCCAGATCGTTGCCACGCAACAGGTATGCCGCGCGCGCCGACAACTGGGTCGGGGTGAAGCCGAGGTTCGCCACCCGGCACATTCTGCCTCGACCGCCGCACCCCTCGCTCGTCACACGACGCTCACAGGTTGCTTAGGTAAGGTTTGCCACACCCGAGACGACGGATGTGAGCACGATGACGAAGAAGCTGCTGTGGGCCGCCGGGATCGTGGTGGTGTTCGCGATCGTCGCGTTCGCCGCCGGACCATGGGTCTACAAGAACTGGATCGTCACCGACGCCGACGCCGAACTCGCGCTGCCGTCGCAGACCCAGGGCGCCACCGTCGACGTCGCCGGGAACTGGACCGTGGTGCCCGGCCCGAGCACCGACGACGCCCGCACCCAGGCCGGCTACCGCGTCGACGAGGTGCTCCGCGGGGAGAACATCACCGTCAACGGACGCACGACACAGGTCTCCGGCGGCATCACCGTCACCGGCAACACCCTGGAATCAGGCACCATCACCGTCGACGTCGCCTCCATCCGCAGCCCGGATTCATCCCGCGACAACCGATTCCGCGGCGCGAACATCATGGACACGTCCGCGCACCCGACCGCGACGTTCACCATCACCCGGCCCGTCGACATCTCCGGCGTCCCGGCCTCGGGCGCCCGCGCCACGGTTCCGGCGACCGGCACGATGACCGTGAAGGGCGTGGAGCGTCCGGTCACCACCGACCTCGCGGTGGCGCGCTCGGGGGCGTCGGTGATCGTGCAGGGTTCGATCCCGGTCACGTGGTCGGACTTCGGGGTCGAGGCACCGTCGATCGGCAACTTCGTCACCGTCGAGAAGACGGGCAGCATCGAGTTCCTGGTCAATCTGGCCAGGTCGTGACCGTCCGCGTCGCCGTGGTCGAGGCCGACGGCTCGGTAGCGTGGACGCGATCCGCGCCGAACGCCGACCTTCCACCGGCACCTGAGAGAGGACATCAGTGACCGTCACGCCTGACGCCGACCCCACCGACACCCGACGTACCGGTTACCGGCGTCGGCTGATGGACGGGATGGCCGAGGCGTTGGCGGCATCGCCGTACCGCGACGTCACGATCGGTGACGTCGTGAAGCGGGCGCACACGTCACGTCGGACCTTCTACGAGGAGTTCCGCGACCGCGACGACTGCTACTTCGCGCTGTTGCGCTCGGTGCATTCGGTGATGCTGACCGAGGTCGCCGCCGCCGTCGACCCGCGGTCGGGCTGGCAGGATCAGATCCGGCAGGCCGTCACCGCCTACTTCACCGCGGTGGCCGCACACCCCGCGGTGATCCGCAGCTGGGTACGCGAACTGCCGTCACTGGGCGACCCCGCGGTGACCCTCGCGAGCCGACCCCGCGACGAATTCATCACCCTGCTCGTCGGACTCAGCGCCACCGACGAGATGCGCACCGCCGGGTTCCACCCGCTGTCGGTCGACACGGCCCGATTCCTGGTCGGCGGGGTCGAGGAGATGACCGCACTCGTCGTCGAGGACAACCGACCCGTCGGCGAGATCGTCGAGGTCGCCGTCGAGGCCATGACCGCCGTCGTCGGCCTGGCGCGCACGCAGACCGCCGACGTCTGACCGCAGCCGACCGCCGTTCGTGCCTATCGTGGGTCCATGCCCACCGCCCTCATCACCGGTGCGAGCCGCGGCCTGGGTGCCGCCATCGCACGTGCCCTCGCCCCCACCCATGACCTGCTGCTCGGCGGCCGTCCGTCGGCCGAACTCGACGATCTCGCGGTGGAGCTCGAAGGGTCGTCGACGTGGTCGGTGGAGCTGACCGACCACGACGAGGTGGAGGCCGCCACCGAGGCGATCACCTCCCTCGACGTCCTCGTACACAACGCCGGGGTGGGCGGCATCTCGCCAGTCGAGGAGACCCCTGCCGAGGAGTACCGCCGGATCATGGAGGTCAACTTCATCGCCGCCGCCGAGCTGACGCGGTTGCTGCTGCCCGCGTTGCGCGAGGTGGACGGGCACATCGTGTTCGTGAACTCCGGTGCCGGCCGCGCCGCGCGACCCGGGTGGAGTGCCTACGCCGCGAGCAAGTTCGCGCTGCGCGCGTTCTCCGAGTCGCTACGGGAGGAGGAACCCGACCTGCGGGTGACCTCGGTGTTCCCTGGTCGCATCGACACCGACATGCAGCGCGAACTCGTCGACATCGAGGGCGGCGAGTACGACGCCACCCGGTTCCTCACGCCGCAGACCGTCGCCGCGGCGGTGGCACATGCGATCGCCACACCGCGCGACGCGCATCCCACCGAGATCGTGCTGCGCCCCACCGGACGTCGCTGAGTCAGATCTGCTTGAGGTCGGTCGCGGGGTCCCACACCGCCCGCATGCTGACGACGCGGCCGTCGTCGTCGAATCGCATGATGTCGACGGGGGTTACCTCGAACTTCGCGTCGCCCGCGGCGGTCACCAGCGAGAACTCGAACACCGCGGTGTCGCCGGCGATCCGCATCCACTTGAGTTCGGTCGAGCGCTCGAGCTGGGCGATGACGCCGTAGAACTCGAGCAGCGCCTCGCGGGTCGACTTGATGTCGCTGCCGATCGGGTCCTCCACGGTCGCCGACTCGGCGTAGAGGTCGACGACCTGCTCGGCCGTCCCCGATCCGACCAGCTCCACGTACGCCTGCACCGCACTCGCGATCTGCTCGTTGCTCATCGATCACCTTTCTCGAAACTAGAACGTGTTCTATCTTTGCGAGCAGAGTAGATCACCGACCGCGGCGATTCGACCCGATCGGCTCCTCGCCGATCTCCTCCGACCCCGACTGCTTCGTGTTAAGAGCCCCAAAACACCACGACGTCGTAGACAATCGTGGTCGTGCCGACTAACCGTGGGGGATCGCTGTCGGGGGGACCGTTGGATCCGGGTGGTCGCGCCCGCGCGTTGTCGACCGGGATCGCAGTGTTGTGCCTGCTCGCCGCCGTGGGCTGGACGGTCGCCGCCACCGCACCCGGTGGCCCCGACTCCGGCCTGCGCGTGGTCGGTGCGGTCGTCGCCATCGCCGTCGCGATCGCCGCCACCGTGCTCTGGGCGACCCGTCGGTGCACGTCGGCCGCGGCACTTCTCGGGTTCATCGTCGTCGCCGACCTCGCGACCCTGGTGGCGGCCCTGTCCCCCGCCGATCCGCGGGTCGGTCTCGCGGCCACCATCACGCTGGTCTTCCTCGGCACGTTCACCGCGGCCTTCTCGGTCACCGCCGTCGTGTACGGCCAGGCCGCGGCCTCGGCCGCGATCGTGATGCTCACGGCGGTCGTCGGGGTCTCGCAGTCGGCGGCGTCGGCCGGCGATGTGGCGCCGTTCGCCGTCGAGGCGGCAGTGGCCGCCATCGTGCTGCCGCTGATACTGCATCATGGGTTCGCGGTGGCCGGGAACAGGCACCTGACCCAGAGAGGTGAGCCGATGCGCGATCCACTGACCGAAGTCCTCACCCGACACGGTCTGTACTCCGCTGCGTCGACCGGTCTGACGACCCTCAACCGCAAGGACTACCTCGTCGTGGTCCGGGTACACCTCGACCAGTTCCACGACATCGCCGTCGGTGACGGCCACGAGCGCGGCGAGCAGGTCCTCAAGCGCGTCGCGGGCCGCCTCGCACAGGGTGTCCGCGGCGGCGACTTCGTCGCCCGCACCGGTGACGCGGAGTTCTCGGCCCTGGCCGGCGTCACGCACGAGGGTGTCGAGATCTTCGCCAACCGCTTCCGCGAACTCGTCTTCGACGTCGACGACCCGGTGCCCGTGAGCGCCAGTGTCGGCGTGGCGTTCACGCCGACACCCATCGATGCGGCCGACGTGCAGACCCCGATCGACGACCTGCTGCACCGCGCCGGTGTGGCGATGCAGTCCGCGCAGGACGCCGGCGGCGACCGCGTGGAGATCGACTGGAGTGCCGTCCCCCCGGTGGTCGCCGGTGGCCCGGACGCATGATCACCCGCTGATTCACCCTGATCGTCGACGTTTCACCGCGTACCGTGCATCGGGTGCGCAGCGCCGTGGGGGAGATGCGCCGTACCGTCCTGCATCTGGCGGTGGCGGCCTGGGGCAAGCCTGACCGTTTCCAGTGGTTCTCCGACTACCTCGAGATGCACTCCCTGCGAGCGTTCGTCCGACTCGCTGTCGCCTTCACCACCGCGCTGATATCGATCATCCCGTTCGTCAACATGGCGAGCCCCGACGGCGCCGCGGGACCGGTGCGTTACACGACGGCCGTCATCGCAGGCGTCGGCGGCTGCGCACTGGCGGTGCTGTGGATGACGACGGCATGGCCCGATCGCCGTCGGTCGATCACGTTCGTCGCGCTCGCCGACGTGTTCATCACACTGGGACTGTTCAGCGACAGCCTGCCGCTCGCGGGACTGGCCGGCGCCACGGTCTTCGCGGTCGTCGGCGGGTACTGCGCCTTCTTCCACAACACCCGTGTCCTGGCGGCGCACGTCGCCATGGTGACGCTGGTGACCGCCGTCCTGGCCACGATGACCGCCGTCGCGGGGGATCCGGCGATGGCGATCAGCAAGGCGATGGTGGTGATCTTGGTCAACCTCGTGATCCCGGCGACCTCGCAGGTGCTGCTCGGCATGCTGAGCTCCGACTCGGTCGAGTCCCGCCGGGATCCGTTGACGCAGTTACCCAATCGTCGCGGCCTCGAGCAGGCGGTGGCATCCGTCGGCCGGTATCGTCCGCGCGGACCCGACGACGTCGTGGTCGCGATCGTGTTGGATCTCGATGCGTTCAAGCGCGTCAACGACGCCCGGGGACACGAGTGCGGGGACCTGGTCCTCGCCGAGACCGCGCACCGTCTCGCCGCCACCATCGGCGACGCCGACATCCCCTGCCGGATGGGCGGAGAGGAATTCGTCGTGGTCGCACGACGACCACTCGGCGAGGCCGCCGTGCTCGCCGAACGGATCCGAACGGCCGTGCTCGCGCCCAATCAGGGGTTGCGCGTGACCGCCAGCGTCGGGGTGGCCTGGGCCGACGCCGAGGCGATGTCGGTCGACAGCGCCGCGACCGTCGTCGAGAACCTCATCCGGTCGGCCGACCGCGCGATGTACGACGCCAAACGGTCCGGGGGCAACCGTGTGCGCCTGCACACCGACCGCGACGACACCGCCGACGAGTACGCGGGCTGAGCCGTCAGATCGCGTCGAGTCGCGGCTTGACCTGCTGCACAACTGATTCGACCCATCCCGCGGGGTCGTCGGATGCAGGTCCTACGAACACCTGACCGACGCCGAGTGCGGCGTAGCGCTCCATCTCGGCGAGGAACGCGTCGGTGTCGGCGAGCGGGTCGGTGGCGATGATGATCGTGCGCAGGATCGTCGAGGGGTCGCGGTTCTCGGTGTCGCAGTGTCCGTCGAGCACCTCGATCTTGTGGCGCACCTCGTCGACGCCTGTCGCGAACAGGTTGCACATGTCGGCGTGGCGGGCCACGAGACGCAACGTCTTCTTCTCGCCGCTGCCACCGATCATCAGCGGCGGACCCGGTTGCGACAGTGTCGGCGGGTTGTTGAGGGTCTCGGCCAGTCGATAGTGCGTGCCCTCGTACGGACCGGTGTCGGCACTCCACATCTGCCGACAGATCTCGATCGTCTCCTCCAGACGTTCAAAGCGCTCGGAGGTCGACGGGTAGGGCACGCCGAGGCCGTGGTGTTCGCGTTCGTACCAGGCGGCGCCCACCCCGAGCAGCGCCCGCCCCTGCGACAGCACGTCGAGGGTCGCCACCGTCTTGGCGAGCAGTCCGGGGTGCCGGTAGGTGATGCCGGTGACCAGCGTGCCGAGCTGGATCCGTTCGGTCTGTCCGGCGAGGAAGTTCAGCACCGAATAGCCCTCGAGCATGGGCTCGTCCGGTCCGCCGAGGTTTTCCATCTGGAACCAGTGGTCCATCACGGTCAGCGTCTCGACGCCGCCCTGATCGGCCGCGCGCGCCGCGCCCGCGAGCGCCGGGCCCAGTGCGGCCGGCCCGCCGGGCAGGGTCATGTTCGCCAGGTGCACAGCGAGTTTCATGCCGTCACCACCCCATCGATCCGGGGATGCCCTTGAACGGGCCGGCCACGGTGCTGGTGACCCAGCCGCCATAGAAGCCACCCGGCTGCGGTGTCACCGTCTCGCCGTTGACCGTGGCGCGGTCGACCTGCGCGGCCATCACCGCGATCGCGCCACGCAGATCCACGAAACCCGGTGTCGGGTCGAGATATGTCCATGCCGCGCGCGGCGCCCCGGCCTCGGGGGTGACGAGGTCGAAGTAGGAGGCCTCGCCCTTCCACTCACACCACGAGGCGCCCTGGGTCTCGCGGAGTACGCCGTCGACGAACGCCTCGCGCGGCAGGTAGTAGGTCGGCGGGTGACTGGTCTCCAACACCCGCCACCCCGTGGTCGTCGAGGCGATCTCGATGCCGCCGAGGGAGATGGTGATCGATCCCGAGAACGGTTCCAGCCGTGGCGGTCGCGGGTAATCCCACACCGATTCCTGTCCGGGAGCGGGCTTGTCGGGCGTGGGTCGACGCATCATGGGACCACTCTACGGACGCAGAACACCCCGCGACGGCGTCGGTTCAGACGCGGAACTCCCGGTAGATCTCCGGCAGGAACTGTGCGAGGTGGTTCATCTCCTGACCGCAGTGCATCAGCAGGTCGCGGGCGAGATCGATGCCCAGGAACAGGTCGCTCGGATCGACCGACGCCCCGCGGGCCACGGCGCACGCCGCCTGCGGGAGATCGGGCACGTGCAGGCCGCGGATGTTGAGGTAGAAGCGACTGCGCATCTCCGCGCCGCCGGGGACCGGCCGCACCTGGTGGGCGAGCCAGCCGAGGTCGACCGGGGCGATGCTGCTGCCGACACGGCCATAGATGATCGTCTGATCGGCGGGCACGGTGAACCCGTTGGCGACCGGATCGCGGAAGTCGATGCCCAGTTGCTGCAGCTTCGGTCCGACGAGTTCGTCGACGTAGCTGGTGTTGCCGATGTACTTGGCCTTGTCGGAGATCGGGGCCGTCGTGCGGTTCTCCCGCAGGGCCGCGTACTCGTGGGCGTCGGGGTGCCACAGCTTGTAGCGCGCCGACTCGATGGAGTGCCAGCCGAACCACCAGTCCCACATCGCCGCGGTCACGCGGGGCATCTCGGTGCGGCATGCGACGAAGAGGACCCCGTCGGACCGCTGGCCGTAGCCGACCTCGATCGGTGAGTACCCCGACGGACCGAGATCGCGGGTGAGGCGACCGAATTCGGGGATCGACGCCGGCGGCAGTGGTGGCCCGTCGAATGCGGTGCGCACCACCTGCGGCGCCGGATCGGTGTGGCCCGTGAAGTATTTGGCGTACGGCGTGGCCTGATCGGCCTCGCGGTACCCCACGTAGCGCTCGGAGCAACTCTGCGTGATCGGCCCCTCCGACGATCCCGTCGGTGCCGCCCCGGCGACCGGGCCGCGCCCCAGCGACATGGTGGCCGCCGCCACCCCGGCACCGGCCGCGCCGAGGAGGGTGCGCCGGTTCGGATTCCAGGTTCTCAACATCTGTTGAGCATAGGTCGTCGACGCCGACTCGGTCAACGATCCGGTCGCCGACGTGCGCGGCGATCGATGCTGCATTGTCGGTGGCCGATATCGGACCGTAAGTTCTTGGTCGTGGAGGAAGCCCAGAGCAGTGCCGAGCGGCCCGGTCGGCGCGACGTGATCATGGCTGCCGCGGTGACCGTCCTCGCCGAGCGCGGACCACGCGGGTTCACCCACCGCGCGGTCGATGCCGCCGCCGGCCTGGGCGCCGGAGCGGTCAACTATCACGCGCCGTCACGTGCCCGACTGCTGTCACTCGCCCTCGAAGAGGTGTTCCGGCGCGACCTCGAGACCGCCGCCCGCCACTTCGCGATCGAGACGTGGACGCACGAGAACGTGGTGTCCGCCCTCGTGGGCTTCGTGACCGACATGACGTCGGACGCCAACCGCGACCGCATCGTGGCCCGCCATCACCTGCGCGGCGAGGCACGCACGAACGACGAACTCCGCGACGCCTTCGACAGGCAACAGGCCGGGTTCGTGCAGCTGGTGCGCGCAGGCTTCGAGACGGCCGGGGGCACCACGAGTGAGGTGACCGCAGAACTGTTCCGACTCGCGGTGGACGGCCTGATGAATCGCCAGACCCTGTACGGGTCCACGCCCCTCACCGACGATCAGATCCTCGAGATCGCCCACCTCATCGTTCCGCGTTGATCCCCTACAGACGCGGGTACGGCCTCACAGATGCAGGTGCGCCCGTAGTGCCGGCCAGCGGAGGGCGGCGACGCGAACGTCGGTCGCCGCGTTGAACCCCGGTGTGAAGACATCGGCGACGGTCTCGGTACCGAAGCTGAAGATCCCGAACAGCTGAGCCCGCGCGCCGTCACCGATCACCATCGGGCCGCCGCTGTCGCCGAAACCCGCCTGCACCGATGGGACACCTGGGCGCGACTGCGCGCACACCATTCCCGCCGTTCGACATCGCCGACGCCACCGTCGGACCCGCGACGATCCCCGCCACCGCGGCGACCGCCACGACCACGGCGGTCAGCCGACCACGACACACACCCCTCACGACGCCTCCTGAACACCGGTCATCATCGACACCGTTCGCCACACCGACGAGGCCCGTACCGGTCCACGACGCCCACTGTGAGGCGGATGAGCCCGCGGGACGGTCGGTCATCTCCTCCACGAGCACGTCGGCCGGATCCGATCACCGCGATCCGTATTCGGACTTATGCACAGGGTCGTGTTGAGCAGCGGAGAAGCCCATGATTGACTTCCTTTCACATGCTTCCGACGTGGTGATTCCCGAGAGCTGTCCGTGCGCTCTCGGAGGGGTGTTCATCGATCACCCGCCGGGATCGTCGTGCCCGCTCGTGGGCACGCCGAGGCCACACGCCGCCGTGTACCTTTTCGCTCGACCCGCCGTCGCCGGCCCCTGCCGGCGCCTGACCGATCACGAGGAGAGTGACCGTGTCGCTTCACCATCCGCAGAGGGTGACCCGGACGACCGCCGGGGTGATGCTCGCCGCCGCCATCGCCGCGGGTACCGCGGGTCAGGCGTTCGCCGCGCCCCCCGGCACAGCTCCCCCGTCGACCGACATGGCACCGGGCATCGCCCCTGCCACGCCGACGCCTCCTCCCCCCGCGCCGACGCCTCCGCCCGTGCAGGGACGCAGCATCATCCCCGCGCCGACCTTCGATGCGCCGGTCATCTACGAGGACTCGCCCGGCTACACGCCGCCGGTCTACTCGGGCACCTACAACCCGGTCCCGCCGACGATCACCGCGCCCAAGCCGACCAAGCCGGTCAACCCCGTGCTGCCCCGGCCCGGCATCATCAAGCTCGGTAACTTCCGCACCCCGCAGCCGGCGTTCCTCTCCGACGCCGACGCCCGCAACCTCAACGGCCAGGCCGCGACCATCGAGGCCCGCACCGCGACCTACTACGAGTCCATCGGCTTCCCGAAGGACCAGGCCGCCCGTACCGCCGCGTCGACCACCGTCGGCATTCTCGTCGGCGGTGCTGCCGGAGCTGTCGCACTCGGCATCCCGGCCACGGTTGCCGGTGCAATCATCGGTCTCCCGGTCGGTGCAGGAGTCGGTGCCGCTGCAGGTGCGATCACGGGCGCCGTGATCGGCGGGCCCGCGGCTCCGGCAACGGCAACGCTGTTCGCGGGCCAAGGCGCCCTCATCGGCCTCGCCGCAGGCCCTGCGGTCGGCGCCATCGCCGGTGCCGCCGGTGGCGGTCTCCTCGGTGCGACAGTCGGCGGAGTCATCGGCGGCGCGATCGGTTACGCGGTCGGCGCCGGTGACCCGGGTGCCGATCCGAACGCACCGCTGGGTGGGGCCACGCAAGAGGATCCGCGGAAGTCGAAGCCGGCTCCGCCGAACCCCGACGCCAACCAATACGAGCTGCACCTCGACCGCTCGAACCTGCCCGGTAACGACAAGGTCGACTACGTGGTCGCCAAGAACGGTGACGTGAAGGGTCAGGTGAAGATCGGTGCGGTGAACGTGCCCATCGACATCGACCACGACGCGGCTGATGCGCCGTTCAAGGCAGCCGGGGTGTTCGCCCAGACCGCTCGCGATTCGGTGACGGCCGCGGTGATCAACTTCGGTAAGGAGGCCCAGCGTGCGTTCCCGGGTCTCGAGATCTCCTACCCGCAGTACGTCGGTGCGCCGGCGGGGGGCCGACACCGACAGTGACACCCACGCGATGACGTGCGACCACGCCACCAGGCCACCCTCTCGCCACCCGGCGAGACCGGGTGGCCTGGTGGTGTGTGCCGTCACCGCGCTACTCCTGGTCCTCACCGCGTGTGGCGACGACTCGCGGGCCGCCCCCGTCGTGACCATGCCGTCCGGAACCACCTCGGCGGCAGCGATTCCCGCGATCGATCCGCTGCGGTGCGACCCGTCGACCGCGGCTCCCGGTGAAACCGTCACCAATGGTGAGGGTGGGCACGATTCGGCGGTGGCGGTGGTCGCCGACTACCACTGGGCCGTCATCACCGGCCGCGACAAGGCCCGAGCCACCGACGCCGTCGCGACGGGTGCGGCCATGGCGTCCCCGGAGCTGATCTCACAGGCACTCGACGGGTATCCGCCCGGCACCACCTATTGTCTGCGGATGCGACAGACGCGGCCGGACACCGTGTTGCTCACCCTCACCTATCAGCCCCCGGCCGGCGGGACCAACGAGTATCGGCTCCGCGCGACGGTCACGGGCCCTCCCGGTGACGTGCGGATCACGGGCGTGGTCGACCAGTGACCGACGGCCCCGACCACCGACCCGACGACCAGCCCCACCACCCCGATCCGTCAGCGAGACCTCCGGTCGATCCTGACACCGATCCGTTCGCCCGGCAGCCGGGACCGGGTCCGGCCGACGCTCCCCCTCCGCGCGTCACCCCGCCCGAGCCCCCGTGGTTCACCGCCGCGGACCCGGGACCACCACGGGGTTCACCGGAGGCCCCGCCCTGGGTGCCGATGTCCACCGACCCGTCGTCGAACTGGTCGGAGACCCTCGAACAGATCGCGGTACGCGGGCGGCGGCGGTCCCGCGGCGGCAATCGGCGTCGCGTCGCTCTCATCGCCGGCGCTGTGGTGGTCGTCGCCGGGATCGCCGCGGGCGCCATCGTCTTTGCCACCTCATCGGGTTCGAGCGGATCGGGTACCACCGTGTCCGGAGCGGGCTCGGGCGCGAATGCGACCGTGCCGGCCCAGGACGGTGCCGCTCCGGCCGACGGTCCGCAGATTCCGTTCTGCACCACCGGCACCGACGGCGCGGTGACCACCATCGACCAGCGGGCCGATCCGACCTCGCCGACCGGCGCGGTCGCGACCTTCCTCGCGGCGGCGATCACCGACAGGTCGCCGGTGGCCGCGCGCGCGGCGATCGCCGACACCGCCCCCGTCCCCACCGTCATCGAGTTGCAGCGCTGGATCTCCGCGCTGCCCCAGGGAACCGACGCCTGGTGCGCGCGAGTCACCCTCACCGATTCGGCCGCGCGCGTCCTCGTCGACGTCCGGGTCCGCACCCCGGTGGCCGTCGCCGACGTCGCACGCGGCGACGCCTTCTACGTCTCGTCGGACGGAGCCGATCGCTGGACGATCGACGCGATCGTCTCCGACGACGCTTCCTAGCGCCGCACCGACGACGCCCGAGCTCGATGCCGGCGCACCGCAGCACGATTCGCGCATCGCACAGAGCAGTACCGCTGGGTGCCGTTGCGGCTGACGTCGACGATGACCCTGTCGCACTCGCCGCCACCGGGCAGGCCGGCCGCGCAACGGCCGATGCGGTGCATCCCGCGCGTGGTGAGGTGCAGCGCCGTCCCGACCGAGATGACCGCGGTGAGCACATGGGCGAGCGACTGATCCCGATCGCGATAGTGCAGGTGCCACCCCTCGTCGTCGTGGTTGGTCAATCGCGGATACGCCGCGGCGACACTCATCGTCTCGTTGAGCAGACGCGCCCGCTCGTCCTCGGTGGGGGTATCGACCATCCGCAGCCACTCGTCGATCACCTCGCGGGTCCGCGCGTGGTCGTCGCTGCGGGTCTCGAAACGCCCTGTCATCCCGAACTCACGTGCGCGGGCCTCGATCCCGGCGCAGTCGTCCGGCCAGTCGTTGGCCAACGATTCCGCCAGGAGGACCGCGTATTCGCCGTAAGGGTTGAGATGCACAAGACCATGACATCACAGTGGACGCATGCATCCCACACCGACCGAGAACTCGACCCGCAGCCCGACCCACGAGCACGCGTGGCTCACCGAGTCCGCCCATCGAACGAGCGACGGAACGGTGCTCTACGTCCGCTGCGACGACTGCGGCACCCGACGCATCGACATCGCGACCCGGACCGACGTGCCCCCGACCGCGGTCAGCGCCCCCGTGCGCGACTGAGATCGTCCGACCACGACGCCACCTCGGGCACATTGCCCGAGGTGGCCCCCAGGACGGACGATCTCCGCGCCGGCGGGCCGGCCACGACCGGTTCTGCTCACGACGAACACCGGAGTTGAGCGGGAACAGATCAATCCCCGGGTCAGTTGAGCGAGTCAGACTCACCCCTGGAGGAAGAATGAGCGACACCCGCTTGCCAGTCCTGTTCCTGACCGATCCCATCCTGCTGCCCGGCATGGTGGTCCCCATCGAGCTCGATGACTCCGCGCGTGCAGCCGTCGACGCCGCGCAGGCGACCGATTCGCAGAAACTGCTGGTCGCGCCGCGTCTCGACGACCGTTACCCGTCATACGGCGTGATCGCGTCGATCGTGCAGGTCGGCCGCCTCGGCGGCGGACAACACGCCGCCGTGGTCAAGGGCGAGGTGCGCGCGCACATCGGTTCGGGCACCACCGGACCGGGTGCGGCCCTGTGGGTCGAGGTCGACGAGGCCGCCGAGCCCACCGTCACCGACGAGACCCGCGACCTCGCCGGCGAGTACAAGAAGCTCGTCCTGGCGATGCTGCAGCGCCGCGAGGCGTGGCAGGTCATCGACTCGGTGAACAAGCTGACCGACCCCTCGGCCCTGGCCGACACCGCCGGGTACGCGTCGTACCTCACCGACGTGCAGAAGCGGCAGCTCCTCGAGACGCCCGACGTCGTCGAGCGGTTGCGCACCCTGATCACGTGGACCACCGACCACCTCGCCGAGGTGGAGGTCAACGACAAGATCGCCGGCGACGTCCGCGACGGCATGGAGAAGACGCAGAAGGAATTCCTGCTGCGTCAGCAGCTCGCCGCCATCCGCAAGGAACTCGGCGAGGGTGAGCCCGACGGCTCCGACGACTACCGCGCGCGTATCGAGGCGGCGACGCTGCCCGACAACGTGCGTGAGGCGGCGCTGCGGGAGGTCGGCAAACTGGAGCGTTCCAGCGAGCAGTCGCCCGAGAGTGGTTACCTGCGAACCTGGTTGGACACCGTCCTCGACCTGCCGTGGGACACCACCACCACCGACTCCACCGACATCGCCTCGGCGCGCGAGATCCTCGACGCCGATCACCACGGCCTCGAGGACGTGAAAGATCGCATCGTCGAGTACCTCGCGGTGCGTGCGCGTCGGGCCGACCGTGGTCTCCAGGTCGTCGGCGGACGCGGTTCGGGTGCGGTCATGTTGCTCGCCGGCCCTCCCGGCGTCGGCAAGACCTCGCTCGGCGAATCCGTGGCTCGGGCCCTGGGCCGCACGTTCGTCCGCGTCGCCCTCGGCGGCGTGCGCGACGAGGCCGAGATCCGCGGTCACCGTCGCACCTACGTCGGCGCGCTGCCCGGCCGCATCGTTCGGGCCATCGGCGAGGCCGGTTCGATGAACCCCGTTGTCCTGCTCGACGAGATCGACAAGGTGGGCTCCGATCAGCGCGGCGACCCGGCCGCGGCCCTGCTCGAGGTGCTCGACCCGGCGCAGAACCACACGTTCCGCGACCACTACCTCGACCTGGATCTCGACCTCTCCGATGTCGTGTTCCTCGCGACGGCCAATGTGGTGGAACAGATCCCGTCGGCGCTGATCGACCGCATGGAACTCGTCACCCTCGACGGCTACACCGAGGACGACAAGGTCGCCATCGCGCGGGACTACCTGCTCCCCCGCCAGCGCGACCGCGCCGCCCTCACCGCCGACGAGGTCACGGTGACCGACGAGGCGCTGCGCAAGATCGCCGCCGACTACACCCGGGAACCGGGCGTGCGGCAGTTCGAGCGCTTCCTGGCCAAGGCGATGCGCAAGGCGACTACGAAACTGGCCGCGGACGACACCGCGCTGGTGATCGACGAGCCCGATCTCGTCGACTACCTCGGCCGGCCCCGGTTCACCCCGGAGTCGGAGGAGCGGACCGCGGTGCCCGGTGTGGCAACGGGTCTGGCGGTCACCGGCATGGGTGGCGACGTCCTGTTCATCGAGGCGTCGTCGACCGTGGGTGATGCGGGGCTGACGCTGACCGGCCAGCTCGGCGACGTGATGAAGGAGTCGGCGCAGATCGCGCTGTCCTACGTTCGCTCACACGCCACCGAACTCGGTGTCGACCCGGCGGCGTTGGATCGCAAGATCCACATCCACGTCCCTGCGGGCGCCACCCCCAAGGACGGACCGTCGGCAGGCGTGACGATGGTGACGGCGCTCGTGTCGATGGCGACCGGCCGTCGCGTGCGCGCCGAGGTCGGGATGACCGGCGAGGTGACGCTCAACGGTCGGGTGCTCCCGATCGGTGGGTTGAAGCAGAAGCTGCTCGCGGCCCAGCGGGCCGGTCTCACCACGGTGTTCGTCCCCATCCGGAACGAACCCGACCTCGACGACGTGCCCGCCGAGGTGCTCGAGGCGGTCGACGTGCGGCCCATGACCGACGTCGCCGACATCATCCTCGCGGCTCTCGAGGACGTCGACGTGGAGGTCACCGCCGCGGCCTGAGGCCGCAGACCGACCGGCGCCCCGCCACCACGGTGGGGCGCCGGTCGGCAGGGGCGGGTCAGTAGGGCGCCGCACGTCCGTTCACGGCCCACGCCTTCTCCGCCTCCGACCGTGCCGGGGGCGGGACGAGTCCGTTGATCATCCACAGCTCCTCGCTGGTCTCGTCGATGTGGAACTCCCAGTGGATCTCATCGCGATCGAGATACGGCGACAGCACGTCGCCGACCCAGCCTGCCGTGCGTCGACGGCTCGCCGAGTCCGGGAGATGTCGGGCGATGTGGGCGATCTCGATCCGCGCGGTGCGCGGCGCGGACGTGCCGCCCACGAAGATGTCAGCGGCGGAGACCTCCCGGAAGATCACCACGACGTAGAAGCGGGGTAGGCCCACCGACTCGTAGCGGTCGGTGATCTGTTCGGCGAGAACCCTTTTGTCCTCGTCGGTGAAGATTCCCGGTGAGTGGTGGATGGTCCACAGCGGCATGGGTGTGTCTCCTGTCGCGGGTCGGATCAGTGGGCGGCGGTGAAGACCAGGTCGTCGACCGGTCCGGACAGGATCGACTTGACGGCCACGGTGATGTCGTCGGTCAGCACCTCCCGCTCCCCCGCCTCCAGGGCGTCGAGGATCCGGCTCGCCACGATCGCCGGCGAGGTCTTCTCCATCGGGATGTCGGCGACCATCTCGGTGTCGATGAACCCGGCGTGCACCCCGAGCACCTGGGTGTTCTGTGCAGCCAATTCGGTGCGTAGCGAATTGGTGATCGACCAGATCGCCGCCTTCGAGGCCCCGTAGGCGCCGCTGCCCGCGAGCCAGGAGAGCACCGAGTGGACGTTCACGACGGCTCCGCCGCCGTGCTGCGCCAGGATCGGCGCGAACGCCCGCGTGATGCGCAGCGGTCCGAAGGCGTTGACCTCGAACGTGTCTGCGATGTCGGAGAACTCTCCGCTGAGCAACGGCGCGGGCAGCAGCACCCCGGCGTTGTTGATGACGATGTCGACATCGGTCGCCCTGTCCGCCAGGGCGTCGACGGAGTCCTGTGACCGCACGTCGAGGGCCATGGTCGTGACCGCGGGTCGGTCGTCGGCGAACTCGGTGCGCGCCGTCGAGTAGACGGCCCGAGCGCCGCGCGCGAGCACCTCGTCGACGAGAGCCGCGCCCAGGCCGCGCCTACCCCCGGTCACCAGCACCACCGCATCGGCCACTCTCGTCATACCCACTCCTGACTCTAGTTTGTTTGAGTCAGACTAGGCCGGGAAGCAGCGGCGGCGCAAGCGTCAGTCGCAGCAGTCGCAGGCGCGTTCCGGTGTCGCTGCCGAACCGGGCAGCACCGGTGCACAGCACGACTCACCCCTCCACGCGTTGCGCCCCTCGCGCATCGCGATGGCGGCGATCACCAGCGCTGCGATCGGATCGGCCCACGACCACCCCAGGGTCGCGTTGAGGACGAGGCCCACCAGCACCACGGCCGACAGGTAGGTGCACAGCAGTGTCTGTTTCGAATCGGCCACCGCCGATGCCGAACCCAGTTCGCGGCCGGCACGGCGCTGTGCGTACGAGAGCACCGGCATCACCACCAGACTCACTGCGGTCAAGGCGATCCCGACCGTCGAGTGCCGGGCATCGGCCGCACCGAGGAGTCCGCGCACGGCATCGACCGCGACGTAGGCGGCGAGTGCGAAGAACGAGACCGCGATGATGCGCAGCGCGACCTTCTCCCGCGCCTCGGGATCGGTCCCGGCGAACTGCCACGCCACCGCTGCGGCCGACGACACCTCGATCACCGAGTCGAGCCCGAAACCGATCAGCGACGTCGACGACACCCGCGTGCCCTCGACGAGGGCCACGACCGCCTCGATCACGTTGTAGGTGATGGTGATCCCGACGAACCAACGGATGCGTCGCGACAACAGCGCCCTTCGCTCGGTCGTCGCCGTCGTCTCGACCCGGATCGTCATCAGCAGCATCCCTGCGCGTCGGAGTCGGCGCAGCACGCCGGGTCGACCGCGAGCACGACCCCCACGAGGTCGTGGAGTGCGCGCCCGACACGGGCGTCGGCGAGGTCGTACCGCGTGCGGCGGCCCTCCGGCGTCGCGGCCACCAGTCCGCAACCGCGCAGACACGCGAGGTGGTTCGACAGGATCTGCCGCGACACCCCGATCTCCACGGCCAGATCCGACGGATACCCCGGCGCGTCGGCGAGGCGCATCAGGATCTGCGTGCGGGTCGCGTCGGACAGCGCGTACCCGAAACGGGCCAGGGCGTCGTGACGCAGCGCGGTGGTCATGGCCCGTGACGATACAGGGTTCGCTGTACCGATGGGGCCTTCCCTAGGATGAGCCCATGGTGATGGCGGATCGTCCCGAAGTACAGACCGCATCGGCCCCGGTGACCGCGTTGGCGATGGTCGGACTGGCCGAAAGCATGCTCAACGGCCTCGCCCGTGTCCCGTTCCGGCGATTCTGGGAGGGGCCGGGCGGGTTGCTCGACAACATCGGCCAATCCGTGACGCGGCAGACGATCCGGTCGTTCATGGGGTACTCCATGGCGCTGCCCATCGAGGAGTTCCGGTCGATGGAGAAGATCCTCGACGACATCTGTCGGGTGGTGATGCCGCCGTTCATCAGCCTCACCGACGGTGTCGAGCTCACCGACGACACGGTCGGTGGCATCGAGGGCATCTGGTGCCGCGCGAAGGCCAGCACCGACGAGTACGTCGACGACAGCGAGGACAAGGAGACGATCACCGCCACGGTGCTCTACCTCCACGGCGGCGGGTACATCGGCACGTCGCCGATCATGTACTCCGCCTTCGCCGCCTCGCTGGTGAACATCACCGGCTACGAGGTCTTCATCGCCGATTACCGCATGGCTCCCGAGTTCCCTTTCCCGGCCGGCGTGCACGACGCCGCCGACGCCTACCGCGGGCTGCTCGAGCGCGGGATCGACGCCGACCACATCGTCATCGCCGGCGACTCGGGCGGCGGTGGTCTCGCCACGTCGCTCGTGTCGTACCTACACGATCACGGTCTCGCGAAACCCGCTGCGGTCATGCTGTTCTCGCCCGAGGTGGACCTCGATCTCAACCACCCGTCGATCACGACGAACGCGCAGCTCGACATCCTGCCGTGGAACGTGCCGGTGAGTCCGTACCTGCAGGGTGTGCAGCCCAACGACGAACGCGTGTCGGCGATCTACGCGAAACCCGACCCGACGTGGTTCCCGCCGACGTTCGTCTGCTGGGGTGCCGACGAGATGTTCCGCGACGGTATCCGGAAGTTCTCCGAAGGGCTCTCGGCGGCAGGCGTCACGGTGTACGCGATGGAGGAGAAGGGCATGTTCCACGTGTTCCCGATTCTCATGCCGTGGGCCGAATCGTCTCGACGGGTGTTCCGCGCGTTGCGCGAGTTGTCGCACCGCCACGTCGAATCCGATCCCGCGGCCGTCGCAACACACTGACACCGCGGGTACCGGGACACTCAGCGATCATGGCCTACGACGAGGACCTCGCCGACCGCATCCGCGACGCGATGGAGACCGAGCCGCATCTCACCGAGAAGCGGATGTTCGGCGGTCTCGCGTTCCTCGTCGACGGCCACATGGCCGTCGTCATCCTGAGCAAACAGCAGGGCCTGATGGTGCGCGTGGACCCCGCCGACGCCGACGCGCTGATGGCGCGTGACCACGTCGGCCCGATGATCATGTCCGACAGGCCCGCCCGCGGGTGGCTGCGCATCGATCCGCCCGGCCTCGTCGACGACGACGTGCTCGGCGACTGGACCGATCGTGCCGCGGCCTTCGTGCTGACCTTGCCGCCGAAATGACCCCTCAGCCCTCGGTTTCAGGGGAGTCCGCGTCGATCCGGCGCGCGTCGTGGACGACGAAGAGGGCGACGACGACCATCGCGACGGCGCACACGGCCACTGCCGGGGTACCCCACCATCGGGACACGATCGCGCCCACCACCGCTCCCCCGGCGAACGCCGCCACCACCGCACTGTAGAGAGCGCACCGACGGCGACTCTCGGCGTCGCGCTGCGTGGCCAGCGCGTGCACCGACTCGACGAAACGCATCAGGTTGCCCGTGGTCGCGATGGTGATGATGGGCATCCCGCCGATGGTGCGGAACAGTTCCATCTGCATCGCCGCGACGAACGCGATCGGCACCGTCACAGCAACATTCGGCCACCCCTCGGGGATCGCGGCCACCACACCCAACACCAGAGCCTGGGCTGCCGTCACCGCCACCAGCAACACCGCGCTTGTCGCGTCCCGCCACCACGTGCGCAGGACCGTCGCGACCAGGACACCGACGACGAACGCGAGGATCGACCACAGATGCGCCACGGCACGATGCCACTCCCCCGCCGCGCCGGACGTCGCGAGAAGGATGACGTTGCCCGTCTGGGTGTTCGCGAACACGCCACCACGGGTGAGGTAGGTGTAGGCGTCGAGGAACCCGCCGACCCCGATGAGGATCAGCACGAACCGCGGCGTCGATGCCGTCGACACACCTCTTGTCACAGACAACGAGTCTGCCGTGTCGAGCGAGGGCGCGTCGGAGACCCTGCGACGCTGTCCGATTTGTGTGATTCTGGACGTTCCCCGACTTCTCGAAGGCTGGTATGAGCGACATCCTCTCGGCGATCTACGACGTCATCTGGTCCAACGCATTGGTCTACCTGTGCCTCGGTGCAGGTCTGTACTTCTCCATCCGGACCCGCTTCGTGCAGGTGAGGCAGGTACCGGAGATGCTCCGACTGCTGGTACGCGGAGAGAAGTCGCCCGACGGGGTGTCCTCGTTCCAGGCCCTGGCGATGTCGCTCGCCGGCCGGGTGGGCACCGGCAACATCGCAGGCGTCGCGACGGCGATCGCGTTCGGTGGGCCCGGCGCGCTGTTCTGGATGTGGGTGGTCGCGTTCCTCGGTGCCTCGACGTCGTTCGTCGAGTGCACGCTCGCCCAGATCTACAAGACCCGGGACACACTCACCAACGAGTACCGGGGCGGGCCGGCCTACTACTTCAGCCGCGCTCTCGCGCACACCCGGTTCGCCGGCGTCGGGAAGATCTACGGCGTCGTCTTCGCCGCGGTCACCGTCATCGCCTGCGGACTGCTGCTGCCGGGTGTCCAGTCGAACTCGATGGCCGTCGCGATGAACGAGGCGTGGGACCTGTCGACGTGGGTCGTCGGCGTGGGTGCGGTGATCGTGCTGGCGTTCGTCATCATCGGCGGCGTCAAGCGGATCGCCTCCTTCGCCTCGGTGGTGGTGCCGTTCATGGCCATCGCGTACATCCTGCTCGCCCTGATCGTGCTCGGCGCCAACGCTTCCGCGGTCCCGGGAGTCATCGGTCTCGTCTTCTCGAGCGCGTTCGGGTTCGACTCCGCCTTCGGCGGCATCATCGGCGCCGCCATCATGTGGGGCGTCAAGCGCGGCATCTATTCGAACGAGGCCGGCCAGGGAACCGGACCGCACGCCGCGGCGGCGGCCGAGGTCTCGCACCCGGCGAAGCAGGGACTCGTCCAGGCGTTCGCGGTCTACGTCGACACGCTGTTCGTCTGCAGCGCAACCGGATTCCTCATCCTGGTCAGCGGGGCGTATCGCGTCTTCGAGGGCGAGACCGCCGACGGCCGTGTACTGGGGGAGGGCGGCGCACTCGTCGACGGCGCCGTCGTCGGCCCGGCCTACGTCCAGAACGGGTTCGACACGGTGTTCTCCGGGACGGGGTCGACCTTCGTCGCGGTGTCGCTGCTGTTCTTCTGCCTGACGACAATCATCGCCTACTACTACATGGCCGAGACCAACCTGCGGTTCATGATGGGCAGCGTCGCGACACGCTCGATCCCGGTGGTCAAGGGCACGGTCGGGGCCGCGCTGACGATGGTCCTGCAGGCGGCGATCCTCGTGGCGGTCGTGTGGGGCACGGTCTCGACAGCCGCGGACGCCTGGACGCTCGGCGACATCGGCGTCGGCGTGATGGCGTGGCTGAACATCGTCGGCATCATCATCCTGCAGCAGCCGGCGCTGAAGGCTTTGCGCGACTACGAGTCCCAGAAGAAGCGAGGCATCGACCCCCAGTTCGACCCGGCGAACATCGGCCTGGTGGGTGCGCACTTCTGGGAGCAGCGACGGGTCGCCGCCGATGCGACGAAGGACTCCGCCACAGCGTGACCCGACGTCGTCAGGGGACGATGTTGATCATCTTGCCCGGCACGTAGATCACCTTGCGGGGCTCACCGTCGAGCAGGGGCACGATCTTGTCGTCGGCCAGTGCGAGCGCGGTCACCGAGGCCTCGTCGGCATCCACCGCGATCGTGACGCGGCTGCGCACCTTGCCCTTCACCTGGATCGGGATCTCGACGGTGTTCTCGACCAGCAGGCTCTCGTCGGCGACCGGGAAGGGGCCGCGCGCCAACGGATCCCGGTGCCCGAGCTTCGACCACAACTCCTCGGCGATGTGCGGGGCCACCGGGGCCAGCATCAACAGCAGAGGCTCCACCACGGCGCGCGGAGCGCCGTCGACGTGGACCTTTGTGAGGTGGTTCGTGAACTCGATGAGCTTCGCCACCGCAGTGTTGTCGCGCAGTGCCGCATAGTCGTCGCGCGTGCCGGCGATGGTGCGGTGCAGCAGTTTCAGCGTCTCCTCGCTCGGATCGGTATCCGTCACGCGGACGGCCCCGGTCTCCTCGTCGATCACCAGGCGCCACACCCGTTGCAGGAACCGCTGAGCGCCGACCACGTCCTTCGTCGCCCAGGGACGGGACTGGTCGAGCGGGCCCATCGAGAGTTCGTAGACGCGCAGGGTGTCGGCGCCGTAGTCGCGACAGATGTCATCGGGCGCAACCGAGTTCTTCAGGGACTTGCCCATCTTCCCGTACTCGCGGTTGACCGGGATGTCACCGAGGAAGAAGCCACCGTCGCGTTCGACGACCTCGTCGGCGGGCACGTAGATGCCGCGGGCGTCGGTGTACGCGAAGGCCTGGATCATGCCCTGGTTGTAGAGCTTGCGGTAGGGCTCCTTCGAGCTGACGTGACCGAGGTCGAAGAGCACCTTGTGCCAGAAGCGGGAGTACAGCAGGTGCAGGACAGCGTGTTCCACGCCGCCGATGTAGAGGTCGAGGCCTCCGGGATCGTTCGGCCCGTGCAGATCGGGGCGCGGGCCCATCCAGTACTGCTCGTTCTCGGGCGCGCAGAACGTGTCAGGATTCGTGGGGTCGATGTAACGCAGTTGGTACCAGGAACTCCCGGCCCACTGCGGCATCACGTTGGTGTCGCGGGTGTAGTGCTGCAGTCCGTCGCCGAGATCGAGGTCGACGTTCACCCAGTCGGTCGCCTTCGCCAGCGGGGGAGAGGGCACGCTGTCGGCGTCGTCGGGATCGAACGAGACCGGCGCGAAGTCGTCGACCTCGGGCAGTTCGACGGGCAGATCGGTCTCTGGGATCGCGTGCGCGCGGCCGTCCGACCCGTAGACGATGGGAAACGGCTCGCCCCAATACCGTTGGCGCGCGAAGAGCCAGTCGCGCAGCTTGTACTGGACGGTTCCGGTGCCGGCTCCGCGGGCTTCGAGCCAGTCGATGATGGCCGTCTTGGCCTCGTCGACACGCTTGCCGTCGAGGAAATCCGAGTTCACGATGGGGCCGTCACCGCTGTAGGCAGCCTCGGCAACACCCTGCTCGGAACCGATGACCTCGACGATGGGCAGGCCGAACGCGGTCGCGAACTCGTGGTCGCGGCCGTCGTGGGCGGGAACCGCCATGATCGCGCCGGTGCCGTACCCGATGAGGACGTAGTCGGCGATGAACACCGGGATCGGCGTGCCGTTCACCGGATTGGTGGCGAAGGCACCGGTGAAGACGCCCGTCTTCTCCTTGCTCTCCTGGCGTTCCAGGTCGGATTTGGCGGCGATCACCGCCCGGTACTGCGCCACCGCGGTCGCCGGATCGGCTGCGCCACCGGTCCATCGGGGGTCGGTGTCGGTGGGCCACGCGGCGGCGAGAATCGTGTCGACCAGGGGATGCTCGGGCGCCAGCACCATGTAGGTCGCGCCGAACAGGGTGTCGGGGCGGGTGGTGAACACCTCGATGGGAGTGTCGGCGCCGTCGACGCCGAAGGCGACCTGCGCGCCACGCGACCGCCCGATCCAGTTCTGCTGCATCGCCTTGACCTTGTCGGGCCAGTCGAGCAGTTCGAGGTCGTCGATCAACCGGTCGGAGTAGGCGGTGATGCGCATCATCCACTGCCGCAGGCGCTTGCGGAACACCGGGAAGTTGCCGCGGTCGCTGCGACCGTCGGCGGTGACCTCCTCGTTCGCCAGCACCGTACCCAGGCCGGGACACCAGTTGACGACCGAATCGGACTGGTAGACCAGGCGATAGGAGTCGAGGATCTCGGCGCGGCCCGCGGCGTCGAGGTCGGCCCACACCTCGCCGTTCCTCGGAGTGCGCTCGCCGCTGTCGAACTCGGCGACGAGTTCGGGGATACGGCGGGCACGGTCGGCATCGGTGTCGTACCAGGCGTCGTGGATCTGGAGGAAGATCCACTGGGTCCACCGGTAGAAGTCGACATCGGTGGTGGCGACACGGCGGCGTTCGTCGTGGCCGAGACCCAACCGACGGATCTGGGCGAGGTAGCGCTCGACGTTGGCCTCGGTGGTCGAGCGCGGGTGGGTGCCGGTCTGCACGGCGTACTGCTCGGCGGGCAGTCCGAAGGAGTCGAAGCCCATGGTGTGCAGGACGTTGGCGCCGTCCATGCGGTGGAAGCGCGCGTAGACGTCGCTCGCGATGAACCCGAGGGGGTGACCGACGTGCAGGCCCGCGCCCGAGGGATAGGGGAACATGTCCTGGACGAAGAGCTTGTTCGACCGGTCCGGGGCACCGAAGGACGACAGATCGCCGGCCAGCGGACCCACCGGATTGGGGGCCTCGTAGGTGCGGCGCTCGTTCCAGATCCCCTGCCAGCGCTCCTCGATCTCGCCGGCCAACTGGGCGGTGTAGCGGTACTCAGTCACCTGACCAGCGTAAAGCGTCACCTCGATGCGGTCGGGGGCGGTAGGTGCTCGTAGAATCTGTGGTGTGAACGCTGCCGCCCTGACCATCGCCGTGGTCGATGCCGTCCTGGCAGTCGTCTTCGTCACGTCCGGGGTGCTCGGCGTGACCCGGCGGCTGCCGCGCAACCGCTTCGTGGGTATCCGCACGCCGGTGACCCTGCGCAGCGACGAGACGTTCTCCGCGGCGCACGCCGTCGCCGGCCCCGGACTGATCGGCGGGGGTGTCATCCTCGCCCTCGGTGCCGTGCTCGGCCTGGGTGCGGGCAACGTCACCGGCCTGGTGTTCGCGCTGGTCGCGCTGGTGGCGGCGCTGGTCATCCTCGGTGCGGCGAGTTCCTACGGACTCCGTGCCGCGGCGCGTGTGCCCGACTGGGACGAGGACTCGTCGGGGTGTGGGACCTCCGGCGGCTGCGGCAGCTGCGTGCTGCAGGGCTCGTGCGCACCTGCCGACGCCTCCGCGCACACGTCCTGACGCGCGCCCGGTAACCCCCCGTGCTCGCACGTCTGCACATCGACGGCTTCATCCTGGCGATCCTCGCCGCCGTGGCGATCGCGTCGATCCTCCCCGCGGGTGGTGGCTTCGCCGACGTGATGTCGTGGGTCGTCGTGGCCGCGATCGCGCTGCTGTTCTTCCTCTACGGCGCACGGATGCACCCCCGCGAGGCACTCGCCGGTCTCACCCACTGGCGCCTACACCTGACGATCCTGGCGTTCACCTTCGTGTTGTTCCCGCTGATCGGCCTCGCGCTGCGACCCGTCGCGCCCCACGTGCTGGGTGACGACCTCTACACGGGTGTCCTGTTCCTCTGCCTCGTGCCCTCGACGGTGCAGTCGTCGATCGCGTTCACGTCCATCGCGCGGGGCAATGTCGCCGGCGCGATCGTGAGCGCATCGGCGTCGAACCTTCTCGGTGTCGTCCTGACACCTCTGCTCGTGGTGGCACTGATCTCGACCACGGGCGGGGTCAGCATCTCGCCCGGCTCGTTCCTGACGATCGTGCTCGAGATCCTCGTGCCGTTCATCGTCGGCCAACTCGCGCGACCGCTCATCGCCTCGTGGCTCACCGCGCACGCCAAGCCGACGAAGCTCGTCGACCGCGGGTCGATCGTGCTGGTGGTCTATGTCGCCTTCAGCGAGGGCATGCAGCAGCACATCTGGTCGACGGTGCAGTGGTGGCAGGTGCTGGTGCTGATCACGGGATCGATCGCGTTGGTGGGCCTCCTGCTCTGGCTCACCTCCCGGGTGGCACGCCTGTTGCGCTTCGACCGCGCCGACGAGATCGCGATCCAGTTCTGCGGCACCAAGAAGAGTCTCGCCACCGGTCTCCCGATGGCCGCCGTCCTGTTCTCGGATTCGCAGGTCGGGTTGATCGTGTTGCCGCTGCTGGTGTTCCACCAGGTTCAACTCATGATGTGTGCTTGGTGGGCGGGGCGGCTCAGTCGTGAGCCCGAGCACGAGGGCGAACCCGCCCCGACCACCACTTGAGGTCACCGTGGGCGGGGCGGACCGCGACGACGACCGACACGGCGCCCCATGTCAGCGCGACGGCCGCGAGCCCGACCACGACGTCGGGCGCCCAGAACCAGAGCTGCCGCACCGTCGCTCCCAGGAGAGTGGGCGCCGACAGCGACGCACCGACGACGAGGAGCGCGCCGAGCGCCGCCGCGACACGGGTGCGGCGACCGGGCGGGTGGCGCAGCCCCGCGGCCACCGCCAGTGCGCCGAGGATCGACACCACCCCCAGGGCCCACGGCACCGCGGCCAGGACCCCGTCGCCGGGCGTGATGGCGGGCGCGCCGCCGTCGAGGATCTCCAGGACGTCTCCGGCCGCGGCGGCGAGCGTGGGCGCACGCGATTCGCTGTAGGCGTTCGCGAGCATCACGACCCCTCGACCGTCGGAGCGGACCATGACGTGCGCGAAGTAGCCCGGCGTCGCGCCGGTGTGGTGCACCACCACCCCGTGCTCGGACGGGGTTGTCCGCCAGCCGAATGCGTAGCTGTCGTCGCCGGACCGGACACGCGGTCGATGCAGCTCGCCGAGTGTCGACGGGTCGAGGGCACCGGGATCACGACCCATCTGCGCTCGCGCGTAGACCACCATGTCGCCGAGAGTCGAGGCGACATAGCCGAACGGGCCACCCGACTCGTCGAACCCGGGGTCATATCGCACCGGTGTGCCCCACCAGATGCGATGTCCCGCAGACACTCGCGCGGTGTCGGCCGAGGCGGTCGTCGACGACATCCCGAGGGGCACGAGGACGGTGTCGTGCAGGGTGGCGGCGTACGGCCGGCCGGTGACGTGCTCGATCAGGGCACCAAGCATGAGGTAGTTCGCGTCGCTGTACGCGTAGCGACCGCTGCGACCCGAATGTCGGAGCTCTCGTGCGGCGCGGGTGACCGCACCCGGCGCGTTGTCGAACCGCTCGGACACGGCGAGTCCGTCGCCCGACGTGAACCCTGCGGTGTGGGTCAACAGTTGCGTCACGGTCGCATCGGGCACAGGGGACCACGGCAGAGCCGCACCGATGCGGTCGTCGAGTCGCAGGCGGCCGTCGCGGACGAGTGCCAGGACGGCGGTCGCGGTCATGGATTTCGCCACCGACCCGATGAGAAACGGCGTGTCCGTGGCGATGTCGTGTCCGTCGCCGTCTCGGCCGGTGAGGTGCGTCGTCGTGGTGTCCCGGTCGAGGACGGCGACGGCCAGTCCGGGGGTGTCCACGTCGGAGACGAGGTGATCGAGGTAGCGGTCGATGGTCGACCCCATCGACTCGGCGGTGGTCGCTCCGGCGACCGGTGGCGCCGTGCCGACGGCGACGAGCACCCCGAGGGAGACGACGATTCTCGGGATCGACGAACGGAGCAGGCGGCTGCGGGACACAAACCAATATGATCATATTGGTTTGACCAATACAACCATATTGCTTGGGCGCCCGGCCTCGCTAGGCTCGACGCATGGCGACGATGGAACATCGCGACGCGCGACGCGCGCAGATCATCACCGGTGTGCGGTCGGTCCTGCGCGACCAGGGGATCGGGAACGTGACCGTCGCTCGTGCCGCCGACGCCGCAGGAGTGTCGGTGGGCATGGTGCAGCACTATTACCGGTCCAAGGAGGACCTCCTCGTCGACGCGTTCATGGCCGTACGCGCCGGGGTCCTCGACCGGGTCGATCATCAGATCGTGCTCTCCGAGCGGCGAGGATCCCGTATCGAGGACATGCTCACCGAGGGCCTCGCGCAACTGCTCCCGCTGTCGCCGAACCGGCGCGACGAGGTGTACCTCGCACACGCGTTCGCGGGCATGGCGCTCGAGAACGACACGATCCGCGAGCACCTCGAATCCGCCCGCGAGGCACTCCGCGAACGCGTACGGACGGCGCTGGAGAACGGTCGCCTGTGCGGCGAGGTCGACACCGACATCGACGACAGCGCAGCAGCATTCGGTATCGTGGCCCTGGTCGAGGGGGTGGCGGCCCACCTTCTCGGCGACCCCTCGCCGAGGGCGAGATCGTTCGCGCTCGCGGCGCTGTCCGCCGAGGCCGCACGACTGTGCCCCGGGGAATGCCATCACGGGACCGAGGAGTGGTGACCTCGCCACAGTTGCTCTCAGCTCGCCGACCGACCGGCCAACAGTCGGGCGTGCGCGACGACGGCGTCGAGCGCGGCCTCCAACGGCGCTGTGCTGCGCTGGATCTGGGCCATCAGGAGTCCACCCTGCAGTGACGCCAGCGTGGACTTCGCGAGTGTCGCGGTGTCGACGTGTGCGGGCAGGACATCGCGGGCCTGCATCGCGGCGTACCCCTGCGTGATCGCACGCTCCCATCGCGAGAGAGCCCGTGCGACAGCGGCTCTCGCGTCCGGATCGGTCTCGGCGAGCTGGACACCGAGCGACCCGAGTGGACACCCGCCCGAACACCCGCCGAGGCGTTGGTACTCGACGATCCCGCGGCACCAGTCGCGCAGTCCGTCGAGGGAGTCGATGTCGGCGAAGATGGCCTCGTGGGCACCGACGATCGACTCGTCCTGGTGGTCGACCACGGCCCGCACCAGCGCGTCCTTGTCGGCGAAGTAGTGGTAGATCTGCGAGCTGCTGACCCCGGCACGTGCCCGGACGTCCTCCATCGTGGTTCCGGCGACGCCGGTGTCGAGCATCAGCTCGGCGGCCGCGGTGACGATCCGCTCGCGGGTCTGGCGTCCCCTCGAAGTCAACGGTCGGCCGGTGTTCGTGCGCTGGGTGTCGACACTCATCCGACCACCATAGAGTTTCTGGATTGGACAGTCCACTTTCTCATCGGCAGGCTGGTGTGACCGAGGCGGCGTCGCCCCGGGACCGACGAACCAGTGGAGGATCACGATGACCACATCGCAGGATTCGATGACCCAGCAGTTGACGGCCACCCTCGAGGGGTCGCTCACCCAGCTCCCGGCCGAGGTCAGTGCGGCGTTCGCCGCCGATCGCGACGGGCTCGACGCCGCCGGTACCCCGGCCGGGGTGGCCGCGGTCGGCACCACCGTCGCCGACGCGGAACTGCTCACCGCGCAGGGCTCGAGCACCCGTCTGCGCAGCGAGATCGGCGATCGGCCGGCGGTTCTGGTGTTCTACCGCGGCGCCTGGTGCCCGTACTGCAACGTGGCGTTGGGCGCCTACCAGCGCGAGCTCGTGCCCGCGCTGACCGAACGCGGTGCCACCCTCATCGCCATCAGCCCCCAGAAGCCCGACGGCTCGCTCAGCGCCGCGGAGTCGAACGAGCTGACCTTCACGGTGTTGTCGGATCCGGGCAACACGCTGGCCGGCGGGCTCGGCATCATCGCGCCGAACAACCCCGACGCCATCGCCGCGCAGAAGCAGCTCGGCCTCGACGTGACCGAGCACAACGCCGACGGCACCGCCGATCTGCCGTTCCCGACCGTCGTCGTTCTCGACGCGGACGGCACTATCGCGTTCATCGACGTCCACCCGAACTACACGACTCGCACCGAGACGGCCGACATCCTCGCCGCGGTCGACGCGCTGGGCTGACCACGCGGTCGGCGAGAGACGTTCCGTCAGAGCCGGTATGCGCCGTTCTCGACGGCATCGACGACACGGGGCACGGTCACGTCGACCGTGTCGTCGGTGGTGTCGAGGACATGCGCCTCCATCACGCCCAGACCTGCGAACTGGTCCCACATCGCGGTGATGGGTTCTGGGTCGGTCAGGGCCTCCGCGTCCGAACGCGCTCGAGCGCGGGCGAGAGTGGTCTCGCGGTCCGGACGCAACACCACGTAGTGCACCGGCACGCGCAGGTACGTGGACATCTGCCGGCGGAAATGGTCCGTCATCCACGGGCCGACGATCCCGTCGACCACCGTCGTGTAACCACCATCGGCGTAGGCGAACGCGGCCGAAGCGATCACCCGCAGGACCGTCTGGTTCTGAGGGTCGGACGGCGGCTCGTAGGGCGGGATGGCGCCGGAGACGATCGCGTGCCAGAAGTCGTCAGTGTGTAGGTGCACAGCTTTCGGACGCCCTCGTGCCACGTGCGTCGCGACGGTGGTCTTTCCGGCACCCGGCGGGCCGGTGAGGATGATCAGATCGCCGCTCACCGCGGTGACGCTAGTGAGGCGTCACGACACCTGTCACGCCGATTTCCGCCGTCTCAGCGTTTCTGGCGCCGCGAGCCCCCGTGCCAGTCCTCGGTGGCGCCGGCCTCGTCCTCGGAGACACCGAGCCCCCGCAGCTGCGGCATCTCACGCAGGCTGCGCTTGAGTTCGGCGAATCCCGGGAACCGGGCGAGACCGACGACGTGGTCCCACAACTCGGCGGCGTCGGCCGGATCGGGCAGGCGACTGATCACCGGCCCGAAGAATGCGACACCCTCCGGCGGCCGGAAGTGGATGATCGGCGTGCCCACGTCCTTACCGGTGAGGGCGAGGGCCTCGTCGGTCTCGGCCTGGATCTCCGCGTCGCGGCCGGCGTCGTCGAGGGCGTCGAGGTGCGTCTCCGACATGCCGAGCTCGTCGAGGATCGGCGCGAGGAACTCGCGGGTGCCGCGGTGTCCCGCGTGCTCGTCGGGCACCGGATCGGAGTCGAAGATGTGCTCACCCAGGGTCGCGTACAGCGCCGTGACCCCCTCGCGCCCGTACTGCTCGCGGACCGACGACGCGGCACGGAGCAGGCGCAGTCCCGCGGTGTGCCCGGCCTCGTACTCCGGCGGGAAGTGCGCGTCGTAGTCGATGTGGGAGTTGAGAAGACGCAGCGAGATGAACTTCCACTGGACCGAATAGTCCCGGTCGCGCTGCACCATGCGCACCCATTTGCTGGTCATCCAGGCGAACGGGCACACCGGGTCGAAGTAGAAGTTGATGTCGGCGGTGGTCATGTCTCCAGACAAGCACATCCCGCCGGCCGCGGTCAGTGTCCGACGATGTCGTCGACCGGTCGGCCCGCGGAACCCTCGGGGGTCGGCTCGGGATGACGCAGGCGTCGCGCGGCGACACCGGAGACGACGGCGATCACCAGCACGGCGGCCAGCGCGCCGACGAACGGCCACGACAGGGGAGAGGTCCCGTACGCGCCGACGGCGGTGTAGCCGATGGCCGACGGGAGGATCCCCACGACGGTGCCGATCAGGTAGTCGCGGCCGCGGATCGCGCTGAGGCCCGCGGCGTAGTTGACGACGGCGAACGGGAAAGGGATGAGGCGGATCAGCACCATCGCGATGAGTCCGCGGCGCCGCAGGATCGCGTCGATCGAGGCAATCCGTTCCCACCCGAGCCGGGCGACCCCGTCGCGTCCGAGCCATCGGGCGAGGAGAAAACCGAACCAGGCGCCGATCGTCGCCGCGACCATCACCGCGATCGTCCCCTCGACGAGCCCGAACAACAGGCCGCTCGCGATGGTGAGCGCGCTGGCGGGGAACGGCGTGAGCGACACCGCGATGTAGATCAGGACGAACAGCAGGAGACCCCACGCTCCGGCGGAGTCGACGCGGTCGCGCAGGGGTTGCGGGTCGGGGATGTCGACGGTCACCGCGATGACGACGGCGGCAACCACGATCGCGACGAGGAGGGCAGCCTTCCACCGATGGCTGGATCGGCGGCTGGGGCCGACCGGCGCGGCGTCGTCCACTTCACTCCCCGGGGTCGGGTTCAGCGTAATGCCCGATGTGTCGGGGCCTCACCGCCGCCGCCCTCAGCGAACCCCGTCATCGCCCGTCGCCGAGGGGTTGGGCGCGGCGAACCTGGTCGGCGGCGCGGGCGGGGTCGAGGTCGACCGGCGACAGCAGCGTCGCCGGACCCACCCGCAACGTTCCCGAGGTGAGCGGTTGCGCGCGCAGACCACCACGACCGATGAGTGCCTTACGGGTCCCGTCGCCGGCCATGGTGTCCATCCACGAACACGGATGTGCGGGCCGCCCGCCGCGGAACCGTACCGGGCCGTCCCCGGTGTCGATCGCGAACTCCACACCACGCAGCGGGTCGAGCTCGAGGCCGCGCACCATCACGTTGCGGCGGGCGACCACCGGATCGACGCCTCCCGCGGCGGCCTCCCATGCCTCGAGGGCGAGGAAGGTGACCGCGGCCTCGGTGTGGGCACGGACCCCGAAGAACCGGTCCCCGCGGATGCCCTTGTCGGCGACGACGTCCACATGGCCGGGGAGCGCAGTGGGTACATCCTCGGCCGGGCCGTCCTTCGCGCGTCCGAAGTAGGCGTGCCCCGGTGACACCAGCAGCGTCACCACCTCGAAGCGGTATTCGCGATCCATGCCCTCCACGCTGGCACACTGGCGGGTGTGACGACATCCGGAGACGCGCAGAGCCGCTTACCGGGCGAGCGTCTCCCCGGCCGGCACCGCGGCACGTTCGACCCGGTTCGGGCGGCATCGGCATCGCGCGAGGCCATCGCGACCGAGACCGCACGCTGTGCTCTGGACCGCCCCTGACCGGCACCAACGCCGACCCCCGGGTGCGGGAACTGAGCAGTCGGTGGTCGTTCGGTCTGTTCTCGATCCTGCTGGCGGTGTCGCTGATCCTCCACCAGCTGTGGTGGGACGGCCTCGAGACCGACTCCCTGCACGCCGTGGTCGTCCTCGCCGCGCTGTGGCTGCTGGTGCGGCCGACATCGGTCGTCCGGTTCGCGATGATGCTGGCCGCCGAGGTCGTCGCGGTCGGCCGCGACCTGCCCTACGTCGGCGACCACACGCTCGTCGTGTTCGTGACCGGCGTCGCGGTCCTCGCCTTGCTGGGCTGGACCAGCCTCCGGAGCCGACGCCCGCCCGCGGCCGGCGCGTTGTTCGACACCATCGCCCCGTTTCTCCGGGTGCAGCTCATCATCGTCTACGCGGCTGCGGCGCTGTCGAAGCTCAACACCGACTTCCTCGACCCGCAGACCAGCTGCGCCGGCCCGATGTCGCAGAAGATCGTCTGGTTCGACCCCACGCTGATGAGCGGGACCTGGCGGATCACGCCGTCGATCTGGGCGACCGTCGCGGTCGAGATCGCACTGCCGATCCTCCTCGCGGTGCCCCGGACGCGCGTGGTGGCACTGGTGCTCGGGTGCACGTTCCACGTGGTGCTCGCCCTGGCGGGCAATGTCCCGTTCTCGGCTGTGGCGCTGGCGCTCTACGTCGCGTTCCTGCCGACGCGCACCGTCTCGGGTGTGCACGCCGTCCTGCTCCGACACCGGCAACTGCGATCGGTGACACGGACCGTCGCGACACCAACCGCATCGGTGCTCCTGTTCGCGGTCGGGGTGGGTCTCTGGCTCGGGGCCGCGCGGGTGCTCGGCCCCGAGCCGTGGTCGCGGTCCGATGGACTCGGCGGCCTCGCCCGACTCTCCATCGTGGCCATGGTCGGGCTCGCCGGGCTTGCGTTCGTGACCGGTCGACGCCGCGGCGACACACCCGAGTACGCCCGCCCGCGTTCGGAGCGGCGTCTCGGCCACCCGATCCTCGTCGTCGCGGCCGCGCTGCTGGTCGTGAACGCCGCCTGTCCCTACCTGGGACTCCGCTCGGAGAGCACCTTCACCATGTTCAGCAACCTGCGGACCGAGCAGGGCGCCTGGAACCACGTGCTGCTCCCGGAGTCGTTGCGCGTCTTCGGGTTCCAGGACCGGCTGGTCACCGTGGTCGCGACCGACGATCCCGCGTTGGCCGCCCGGACGAGTTCGGGCACCGAGCTGACCCGGTTCGAACTGAACCGCTACCTGCGATCACACCCTCGCGCGCAGGTCACGTGGTCGGAGGCGGAAGCGGACGGCGCCGTCATCCGATCGCATGGGCCCATCGCGACAGCGCCGGGACAGACGGTCACCGAGAAACTGTTCCACTTCAAGGACGTACGCCCGCGCGACGACGGTGACTGCGGCTGACTCGCTGCAGGCACGAGGTCAGGCGTCGGGTCGCCTCCGACTCCGGTAGAGCGACAGGTTGACCGACGCCGCGGTCAGCAGCGGCACCGACACCCCCAGGCGGTCGGCACGGCGAACCAGATCGGCGATGACACTGTCGGATTCGACATCGCGGCCGGCGGCCATGTCGCGGTAGAGCGACGCGGTGAACGGTGAGCCATGGGCGACCAGACGTGCGCGGGCGCCGTCGATGACCTGGGGACGGACGGTGATCCCGGATGCCGCGGCGACGGAGGCGCATTCGTCGATGACCGCGTGGGCGACCGAGGGTCCGTGTTCGGTGGCGGTGATGTCGCCGACGGTGGCCTGCAGCAACGTCGTGAGAGCCGCGGCCGAGGCCAGGAAGATCCACTTGTCCCACATGTCGGTGACGATGTCCGACGAGCACACGGTGTCGAAGCCGGCTCCGGACAGCGTCGCGTCGACGGCGTCGATCCGTGCCGATCGCCCGCCCGCGAGTTCGCCGTACCGCATGAACCGGTCGGGGCCGAGGAGATCGATGGATCCGTCGGGGCGGAGCTGGCTCGCCACGACGGCGACCCCGCCGAGCACGGCGTCAACGAAGGCGTCGCGCAACCGCTCGAGGTGACGCATCCCGTTGAGCAGCGGCAGCACCACGGTGCCGGCGGTGACGGCGGGCGTGATGTCGGTGATCGCGGCATCGAGTGCCTGCTCCTTGACCGTGACGATCACCAGGTCCCACGAGGTCTCTCCGAGGCGGTCGGCGGTGACGGTCGGGGCGCGCGTGACCGTCGTCGTCGGGCCGTCGTGCACCGCGAGGCCGTCGGCGGCCATCTGTGCGGCGCGTGCGGGACGGACGAAGAAGGTGACGTCGCGACCGGCCTCGAGGAGCAGTGTCCCGAAGAACCCACCGACCGCGCCGGCCCCGACGACGAGTGTGCGCACGTGCGTCAGTTCCGGCCGACGTCGATGGGATGGGTGGCGAGGAGGGGGAGCGGCCACGGCTGGCGGCGCAGCACGTCGGCGAAGACGTCCGACCCGGCGGGGGCGAGCAGATCCCCCGGGAGCGCCGAGGCGACCAGCCAGGAGTCGTGGCGGAGCTCGTCGTCGAGTTGGCCGATCCCCCAGCCCGAGTACCCGGCGAACACGCGGATGCCCTCGAGCACGTCGGTGAGGTACTCGGGTTCGGCGTCGAGATCGACGAGCACGACGCGTCCGTCGACCGGTCGGACCCCGACGACGGTGTCGACGTCGATGCCGCGCCGCACGACCCCGAGACACAACGCGGAGTCCTGCTTGACCGGACCACCGATGAACACCGCGGGCGGTGCGGCCGCCATGTCGGTCCACCTCGGCAGCAGATTGTGGACCGCGGTCTGGCTCATCCGATTGACCACGACACCGAGGCTGCCCGCGTCGTTGTGTTCGACGATGTAGATGACCGACCGACGGAACGTGGGTTCGGTGAGCGTGGTGGCCGCGATCAGCAGGCTGCCCGCTCGAATTCGCCCTGCCTCCACGGTGTCCCAGCTCGCGTCGTATCCCTCACCGACGGCGTCGTGTTCGCGCGAACCCTCACCGGGAACGTCCTCGGGGTCGTCTGACCTGGCCACATCACCATCATGGCACGGTCGACGGTCGGGGGCGGTCGGCTCGGACATCGGAGGCCGATGTCGGGTTCGTCTGTGGCGCCTCGCCGATCGTCAGGATTCTCACAGCTCGTGGCCCCGCGCCCCGCCGGCGCGGTTTGTACCCTCGGTCGGGTGAGTTTCCTGCGTGCCTTCCACGGCCGCCCCGGACTGGGGCGGCTGCTGGCCGTGCGCCTGAGCAGCCAGGTGACCGACGGGCTGTTCCAGGCCGCGCTCGGTGGCGCCATCCTGTTCAACCCCGAACGGCACGCCGACCCGTTGGCCGTGGCCGGTGGTCTCGCTGTGCTGCTGCTCCCGTATTCGGTGATCGGTCCCTTCGCCGGCGCCCTCCTCGATCACTGGGATCGCCGGACGGTGCTCATCTGGGCCAACATCGCGCGAGCCTTCCTCATCGGCGCGGTGGCGACGTCGATCGCCGTCGGTGCACCCGACACGGTCGTGCTGATCGCGGCACTCGTGGTCACCGGGGCGAGTCGATTCGTGGCCAGCGGTCTGTCGGCGGCCCTGCCCCACGTGGTGGACCGCGAGGCGCTCATCGGCATGAACGCGTTCTTCACCACCATCGGTTCCGGCGCCCTCGCCGTCGGCGCCGGACTGGCCCTCGGGCTGCGTGCGGTGTTCGGGGCGGACAACTCCGGGAGCGCCGCGACCACCATGGGGGCGGTGGTGATCGCGCTGCTCGGTGCGGCCCTCGCCGTCGGATTCGCACATCTCGCCCTCGGCCCCGACCACCCCGACACCGAGGGTGCACCGGTCAGCGCGGACCATCCACGCGGCCCGGCCCTGCGTGCGGTAGCCGTCGGACTCATCCACGGTGCGCGCGCCGTCGCCCGGGCGCGCGGGGTGTCGGGAGCGTTGACGGCGATCGGCGCGCATCGATTGGTGTTCGGGCTCAACACGCTGATGCTGCTGGTCCTCACGCGGCACTCCGCCCTCGGCGGGGGCATCGCCGGTGTCGGACTCGTCGCGGCCATGACCGCGGTCGGCATGTTCTTCGCCGCCATCCTCACCCCGATCTCGGTGGCCAGATGGGGCCGGCGCATCACGCTGTACGCGGCGTTGTCGGTCGGCGTGTGCGCCGAGCTCACCCTGCTGACGTTCAACGGCATCGTGATCTGCGCCGCGGCGCTCGTGCTCGGGTTGATCGGGCAGATGGCCAAGCTCTGCGGCGACGCGGCCATGCAGATGGACACCGACGACGCCGTCCGAGGGCAGGTGTTCTCGTTCCAGGACGCCGTCTTCAACGTCGCCTACGTCGCTGCGGTGACCGTCGCCGCGCTGGTGATCGCCGAGGACGGGCACTCACCCGGCCTGCCCGCCGCGGGCGCGGTCATCTATCTCGTCGCGCTCGTCGCCGTGCGGACCGTCTACTCGCCGCGACGCCGATTCGCCGACGACCCCGCGACTCATCGCGCCTGCGCCGAGGCGGCCGGAGCATCGAACCCGGACTGCCCGCGCAGTGCCCAGGTGTCGGCGACACCGTCGCCGTCGGCGTCGATCACCACCCCGTCGAACTGACGGTCGCCGTCGAGATCGATCAACACCCGCACGGGGTGCGGATCATCGGAACCGGCGAACACCAGGCCCACCGTGGATCGGCCCGACGAATCCGGGTCGACGATGCGGTCGTCGGGACGACCGTCGCCGTCGAGATCACGGTGATCGTCCGGCACGGCCTCGACACTCTCGGGTTCCGGGGCGCTCACCGATGCGGGCGGAGACGACGGCACGGGCGTCTCGGTCGGTGGCGCCGCCTGCACGGCACCGGCGTGCACGTCGTGGACTCGGTGATCCCACAGGCCGCGACCGGTGTCGGAGTAGAAGCGGTCGGGATCGTCGCCGCCGACGTCGAGGGCGGCGAGATCGACGCGACCGTCACCGTCGGAGTCCCACATCGCGTCGTCGAGGTGACCGTCACCGTCGAAATCGATGGACACGGCATCGGCGACGCCGTCGCCGGAGAGGTCGCGGTCGGCCCGCGACGACCACTCGGTGGCGGCACCGTCACCGGTCCCGAACGCGTAGGTGAGCAACGGATGCTCGCCCGGTGGCGAGGCGTGTGCGCCGTCGGCGGTGGGATCGGTCGGGTCGTCGGGCGTGCCGTCGTCTGCGGAGGGATCGCCGAGGGCGCCGAGGAAGTCCATGTCGCTATGACGTCGCAGTCCGCCCCTCGGTTCCACCACCCGACGAACCGGCCCGTCACGTCGAGACGGGCCGCGGATCGCCTCGGTGACGACGGGTAGCGTGACACTCGCTTCGTCGGCGAAAGGCCCTCATGTACATCAGCGAACTGGGCGAGATGTGGCATCGCGCCCGCGTGGAACCGCGCACGGTGCATCTGGACTCCGCTGCGGCGTCTCGTTCCTCGAACGCCGTGATCGAGGCGGTGACCGCGCATCTGTGGCGGGAGTCCGAACGCGGGGCCTACATCGCCGCCGAGGAGGCCGCCGATCAGGTCGCGCGGTGTCGCCGCGACATCGCCGCGATGGTCGGGCACGACGCCGACCGACTCGCGTTCCGGGAGAGCGCTCTCGCGGCGTTGCGTGCGCTGCTCACCTACTGGAACCTGCCGATGTCGGCGACGGTGTGGGTGTGCCCCAACGAATACGGCCCGAACCTCGACCAGTTCGAGCGACGCGGTTACGCCGTACACACGATGCCGTCGACCGACGTCCACGGCCGGGTCGATCTCGACGCCCTCGAGAACATGCTGCAGTTCGAGCAACCCGACGTGATCCACGTCTGCCACGTCGGGTCGCACAGCGGGATCGTGCAACCCGCCGCGAAGATCGTCGAACTGGCGCACCGGGCGGGTGTCCCGGTGGTCGTCGACGCCGCCCAGGCGCTCGGCCAGGTCGACTGTGTGACCGGGGCCGACATCGTCTACGGGACCAGTCGCAAGTGGATCGCCGGTCCGCGCGGCGTCGGTTTCCTCGCGGTGCGCGCCGATGCGCTGCGGCCGGTGGAGATCGAGAGCTCGGAGGCGTTCATCGCCGGCCGGATCGGCCTCGGGGTGGCCGTGCAGGAGTTGGCCAGCTTCGGCCTCGAACGGGTCCGCCGCGAACTCGCGGCCATCGGCAGGCACACGCGCGAGCGGTTGCACGGCGTCGGCAGCTGGGAGCTGCTCGAACCGATCGACGAACCGACGGCGATCGTCACCCTGGCGCCACCCCCGGGGTGGGGTCCCGGCGATGTCGCGGCCGCACGAGAACGACTGCGCTCCTTGGGCATCTTGACCACCTGCGCCGAATCCTGGCGTGCGCCACTGTTCACCGAACAGTCGGTGCTGCGGATCAGCCCGCACCTCGACGTACAGCGCGAGCATCTCGACACCCTCGCGACCGAGCTGCGCGGGATGGGCTACTGACGGTGCGTCCAGACGGCTCCGCGGCCCCGCGCCGTCGGCCATACTGATTCCATGGCCATCGACCCCCGCGGACGAGATCTCCAGCGCTACCTCGCAGATGACCCCGGTGGTCCGGTGGTGATGCTCAACCTGCTCCGGTTCGCCGACGGCGGCCGCGAGGCGTACGCGGAGTACGCCGCCGCACTCGATGCGACGTTCCTCCCGCGTTACGGCGGAGAGGTGCTCTACGCGGGGGACGGTTCGACCGCGCTGGTGGCCGAGGCCGGACAGGAGTGGGATGCGGTTCTCCTGGTGCGCTATCCCTCTCGCGCCGCGTTCAGCAAGATGGTGGCCGACCCCGAGTACCAGACGGTGACAGGGCTGCGGACCGGCGCGCTGCAGGAGGCCGTCCTGCAGGCCACCATCCCCTGGCCCTAGCCGGGTTCGACGACCTCACCCCGACCGCAGCGCGGTCAGGACGTCGCGGTGGGTGATCCATCCGACGACGTGGTCGTGCCGATCGTCGAGCACCGGCAACCCTGTTCCCGAGTGGTCGGCCATGGCCTCGAGTGCCTCGTCGAGCGTGCTGTCGGCGGTGACCGCCTCGGGCAACTCGGCGATCTGGGCGACGGAGACCGCACGCGCCGAGGGGATCTGCATCGCCTCGGCGATGCCGCGCGCACTCACACATCCGCGGTAGAGGCCTGCCTGATCGACCACCGGTATCAGCGACCGGTCGCAGTCCGCCAACAGACCGGCCGCGGCCTCGAGGTCGGTGTCGTCGGGAAGCGGATGCGGGGCCGGACCGACGGCGCGCGCGATCGTCTGCCCCTCGAACAGATCCGGTCGGGCCGCCTTGTCGATGTCGATGCCGCGCCGCAACAGCTTTCGCGTGTAGATGGTGTCCTTCGAGATGAGTTGACTCACCCCGGCCGACATCGCGACGGCGAGCATCAGCGGCAGGATGATGCTGTACTCCCCGGTCAGCTCGAACAGGATGATGACGGCGGTGATGGGTGCCCGGGTGGCACCGCCGAGCGCCGCGCCCATCGCGATCAGTCCGTATGCCCCTGCGCTGACGACGATCCCGGGCGCGATGTCATGACCGATGGCGCCGAACGCACTGCCCGCCATGGCACCGATGAACAACGTCGGGGCGAACACCCCTCCGGATCCGCCGATGCCGATCGTGAGACTGGTGGCCGCGATCTTGGCCACCAGCAACAACAGCAGGAAGCCGACGACGTACTTGCCCTCGACCGCGTTCTGCAGGATCGGGTATCCGACGCCGTACATCTGCGGGACAGCCAGCAGCACGGCACCGAACACGAGTCCACCCACCGCGGGTCGGGCCCACTCGGGCCAGCGCCACACCCAGTCGCAGAGATCCTCCACCAGGTAGAGCACCTTCGAGAACAGGACCCCGACCGCGCCGACGACCACTCCGAGGACGATGTAGAGCCCGTACTCGGCCGGGTTGTGGACGGTGAACGCGGGCAGCGACAGGAACGGGTCGTCGCCGAGGACCGCGCGGGCGAGCAGACTCGCCGTCACGCTCGAGAGCACCACGGCACCGAAGGATTCCGCGGCGAAGTCCCGCAGGATCAGTTCGAGTGCGAAGAAGGGGCCGGCCAGCGGAGCGTTGAAGGTGGCGGAGATGCCGCCGGCGGCGCCGCACGCGACGAGCACCTTGAGACGGTCGGAGTCGACACGTGTCCACTGGCCCAGACCGGAGCCGATCGCCGAGCCGATCTGGACGATGGGCCCTTCCCGCCCGACCGATCCGCCGCCGCCGATGCACAGGGCGGAGGCCAGCGCCTTGACCAGCGCAACGCGCGGCGCGATCCGTCCGCCGCGTTGGGCGACGGCGTACATCACCTCGGGCACACCGTGTCCCTTCGCCTCGGGAGCGAAGCGATAGACGAGTGGACCGTAGACGGCGCCGGCGATCATCGGCGCGACGAGCAGGAACCACATGCCCATGCCCGGGAAGTGGGGACTGCCGACGCGGCCCGCGTCGGAGAAGTCGTCGGTACCGGTGAACACCCACGTGATGGAGGTGATGAGCCATCGGAACGCCACACTGCCCAGTCCGGTGCCGAGGCCGATGACGACCGCGAGCGGGACGAGGGCCGCCCGTTCGGTCCGGAGCCACCGGCTCACCGGCATCGGGATCGTCATCGCCGCGTTGCCGACAAATCGGACAGCACAACAGGTTCGGCGGTCTCACGGGGGCGTGTTCGCATCGTCCGAACGTATCGAAGGCCCGAGAGGGTGGGCCGGTCGGCGTCGGGAGGGTCTGGTGATCGCGCCGTCGGCCCGTGGCCCACTGGCTAGTCTGAGCCCACGGTGCCGATCGGCGCGGTGCGTCGCGGGACGGGGGAGTGGGTCGGGATGCGGATGAGGATGACGCGTTTCGCCGACGTCTTCTGGTTCTTGCCGGTCGTTCTCGGCGTGGGTGCCCTGATCCTCGCCCAGGGGCTGATCGCCGTCGACCGTGCCCTCGTCGACAAGGACCTGGGAGTCTGGGGCACGCTGCTCTATCGGGTCGGGGTCAGCGGCAGCCGCGACATCCTCGGCGCCATCGGCGGGTCGATGCTCGGAGTCGCCGCGACGGCGTTCTCCATCACGGTGTCGGTACTGGCGACCGCGAGTTCCACCTACGGTCCGCGGCTCGTCCGCAACTTCATGAACGACCGCGGCAACCAGTTCGTCCTGGGCACGTTCGGGGCGACGTTCCTGTACTCGCTCATGGTGCTCCGGTCGATCCGCGACAAGTCGATGGAGAACGGGCAGTTCGTCCCCGACATCGCCGTGAACGTCGCGGTCGTCCTCGCCGTGCTCGACGTCGCGGTGCTGGTGTACTTCATCAACCACATCGCCGGGTCGATCCAGGTGTCCACCCTCTCGGCGCGCGTGCGGTCCGAACTCGTCGATGTCGTCGACGCCCTCTACCCGGAGCAGCAACCGGACGACGCGCGACCCGCGACGTTCCCCGACGGCGACGCGAAACGTGTTCTCGCCGAGTCATCCGGGTTCGTGATCGACATCGACGAGGATGCCCTTCTCTCCCTCGCGCACCGACATCAGTGCGTCATCGAGACGCTCGTGCGACCGGGTGACCACGTGGTGGCCGGTGAACACCTCGTGCGGGTGACCCCGCCGTCGGCGGTCGACCGACTCCGTGTCGGTGTCCGCAAGGCGATCGATCTCGGCGACACCCGAACCCCTCTGCACGACGTGCAGTTCGCCGTGCAGCAGTTGGTGGAGATGGCGGTGCGCGCCCTGTCGCCGAGCACGAACGACCCGTACACCGCGCACAACGCCCTGAACGAACTCGCGACCGGCATGGTGCCGTTGGTAGCACGGGAAGCGCCGTGGCTCGGTCGCGTCGACGGTGAGGACACGGTTCGGTTGATCGTCACCCGCGTGCCTGCCGCCGAACTGATCGACGACATCTTCGACGCCGTGCGGACCTACGCTCTCGCGGCCTCGGTCGCCATGTCGGCCGCCATCCTGCTCGCACGGCGAATCGGTGTCGCGGCTGTGGAACCCGATGTCCGAGAGGCGGTCCTGCGCCACCTCGCGCTGATCGAGGCCGCCGAGCAGGCATCGACCGGTGATCGGGTCACCATCGACTTCTGCTGTGGCGAGATCGCCGCCGCACGACTCGCGATCAACGCCCGCGCCGTGGTGTGAAGCCTTCGGTCACCCAGGAGAGGCGAGCGTCAGCATCGCGATCTCCGGCGGGGCACCGACGCGCACCGGAGGTCCCCACGCACCCGCACCGCGTGTCGTGTAGATCGTCGTGTCGCCGATGGTGTCGAGGCCCTCGACCGTCGGCTGCTGCAGTGGCACGAGATAGCGCAGCGGCCAGATCTGTCCGGCGTGGGTGTGACCCGAGACCTGCATGTCGACACCGGCGTCGGACGCCTCGTGTGCCTGCAGTGGCTGATGGGCGAGGAGCAGGACGAAGCGGCTCGGGTCGCGGCCGGCGAGCGCTGCGGTGAGGTCGGGTTCGTGGGGAGCGGGTGCGGTCGCGTCGTTGATGCCGGCGACGTCGATCTGCGCACCGTCACGGGTCACGGTGGCGCGTTCGTTGCGAAGCACGTTCACCCCCAACGAGTCCCACAGATCGAGCCACCGCCCTCCGTCGCCGGCGTAGAACTCGTGGTTGCCGCTGACGGCGAACACCCCGAGCGGTGCGGAGAGGTCGCGCAGCGGTGCGAGGTCGGAGCCGACGTGCTCGACGGTGCCGTCGATGAGGTCGCCGTCGAGGATCACCATGTCGGGGCGCTGGGCGTTGATGCGGTCCACGACCTCGCGAACGAAACCGACGCCGCGGGACGGACCGGCGTGCAGATCCGACACCAGCGCGACCGACGTCCCCGCGAATGCGGCGGGGAGGCGATCGAGGGCCACCGTCGTCCGGGTCACGCGTGGATGCGCCGCCTCGAGGAGGCCGTAGCCGACGGCCGCCACCGACGCGACCACCACGACGGCCGACCCGATCCTGGTGGTGCGCAGCCGGATCGACGTGCTGTCACCCCCGCGGGCGGCGTGCACGAGGCGCATGACGAGTGTGATGACACCGAGCACCACGGTGCCCAGAACCAGATAGAGCACAACGGCCATCCAGGTCCATCCCGCGAACGCGGGCCACCGTGACCACGCCGGGTCGAACGCCGACCCGGACCCGAACCCGATCAGCGCGAGGATCCCGGCGACCACCAGGACCACGTCGGCACCGATCGCGACGCGACGCGACAGGCGGGTGGAACGGACGAACCGACGGTGCAGCACGACGGTGATGAGTACGAGGAGGACCCCGACGACGGGAAGATTGGACATCGTGATCGCCAGGATACGGACAGTTCGGACGGGGAGGCGCACCGCCAAAAGGGCATCGCGCACGTCGTCGACCCGTACCGTGAGACCGAGCGTTCAGACCATGAGCTCTTTCTCCGCCCGCGCATCACCACCGCGCGTGCGCCCCCTCCATCCGTGAACACCAGACCGAGGAGTCACCATCAGCACAACCGCAGTCGCCGTCGAGGTACTCGCCGAAGGTTCCGGCGTCCGAACGAGCGTCGGATTCATCGGCTACATCATCATCGGAGGTCTCGCCGGCTGGATCGCCAGCAAGTTCATGGGCACCGACGCCCAGATGGGCATCCTTCTCAACGTCGTCGTCGGCGTCATCGGAGCCTTGCTCGGAGGATTTCTACTGCGCGCTTTCGGCGTTGACGTCGCCAGCGGCGGTTGGTTCTTCACCTTCCTCACCGCACTCCTCGGCTCCGTGATCCTGCTGTTTGTCGTGAAGCTCGTACGCAGGTAGTCCCTACTGCAGGCGCCTGGCCGCCTGCTTGACGAGTCCGCCGCCGATGATGAGGCGTTGGATCTCGCTGGTGCCCTCGTAGAGGCGCAGCAGCCGGGCGTCGCGGAAGATCCGTTCGACCACGACACCCCGCATGTACCCGGCGCCGCCGTGCACCTGCACGGCGGTGTCGGCCACGGCACCGAGCATCTCGGTGCAGAACAGTTTCGCCATCGACGGCGCGATGCGCCGGTCGGTCTCGGCCACCCACTGTCGCGCGGCCTCCCGCACGATCGTCCGTCCGGCCATCACCTGCGTCGCCATGTCGGCGATCATCGCCTGCACCAACTGGTTGCTGCCGACGGGTTTCCCGCCCTGCGTGCTCAGCGCCGCCGAGGTCACCGACTCGTCGAGCGCGCGCTGGGCCTGGCCCACCGCGACCGCCGCGATGTGGATGCGTCCCCGCGCGAGGATCGTCATCGCCGCCCGGTAGCCGACGTCGGCGTCGCCGCCGACGAGTGCCTCCGCCGACACCCGGACCTCGTCGAGGTGGACCGTCGCGGTGAGTGATCCCTCCTGACCCATCTTCGTGTCGGCGGGCGCGACGCTCACACCCTCGGCGTCGGCGGGCACCAGGAACACCGCGATGCCCGGCCCGTCGTCGTCGGCGTCGCGGTAGCGCGCGAACACGACGAACAGGTCGGCGGTGGGGGCGTTGGTGATGTAGCGCTTCTCCCCGGTGAGCACCCATTCCTCGCCGTCGGCGACGGCCTTGGTGCGCAGGCCGGCCGGATTCGACCCGGCGCCGTCCTCGGTGAGCGCGAACGAGGCGACCACCTCGCCCGAGGCGATCTTCTCGAGCCACCTCTGCTTCTGCTCGTCGGTGCCGAACTGCACCAGGACCTGCCCGGCGATGCCGTTGTTGGTCCCGAACATCGACCGCAACGCGAGGCTGGTGTACCCGAGCACCTCGGCCAGCCGCACCTCCTGCGCGAGGTCGAGACCGAGGCCACCCCACTGCTGGGGGATCGCGAACCCGAACAACCCGAGGTCTCGCGACGCCTGTCGCAGGTCGGCGGGGATCTCGTTGCCGTCGGCGATCTCCTGTTCGCGGGGGATCACCTTCGTGCGGATGAATTCCTCGGTGGTGGCGAGGATCTGCCGGAGTTCGGAGGCATCGACCTCGGCGCCCCCGACGTCCAGATCACCGGCTCCGGGGCCGTCGATGGTGGGACCGACCTGCGTTGTCGTCATCGCTCCAGCGTAGGTCGCCGTCCGATGTGTCACATCGGGATCGGGGCCGTGGCCGAGCGGTCAGCCGATGTGCGCGGCGAGGACCTGGTCGAGCACGTGGGTCACCGCCGGCCGCGCGCGATCGGCGTCGGCGGCGACCAACCCGATGCGAGTGCGGCGATGCAGGATGTCGTCGGCGTCGACCGCCCCCTCGGCGGTGATCGCGAACTCGACCTCCGCGCGCGTCACGTCGATGCCGGGCGCGATGGGTCCGAGGGGAGCGCTCACCGTCGCGCCCTGCACCACCCGATCGGACTCGCCGCCGAAGCGGGCGATGAGCGACGCCGGGAGTCGCCGATTGCGCGGTCCGTGCGCACCGACGAGCGGGATCGACTCGGTGACACAGGGATACGCCTCGAGGCGCGCGCGGGAGACGGCGGCATCGACTGCGTCGGCGGCCATCGTGCGGTAGGTGGTGAGTTTGCCGCCGACCACGGTGACCAGCCCGTCGTCGGCGACGGTGACCGAGTGTTCCCGTGACAGATCGGCGGTCTCCCCGTCGGCCTGCAGCAGCGGTCGCAGACCGGCGAAGGTCCCGATGACGTCGGCCCGCGACACCGGGCGCGCGAGAGCCGTGTTCAGGGTCGCGATGATCGAGTCGATCTCGTCGTCCGAGGCCTGCGGCACGGCGGGCACCGGGCCGGGGGCGTCGACATCGGTGAGGCCGGCGTACACGCGGCCGAGCTGTTCGGGCAGCGCGAACACGAACCGGTTGCGGGCACCGGGGATGGGGACGGTGAGTGCCCCCGTCGGACACCCCAGGGTGGCCGCGTCGAACACGAGATGCGTTCCGCGACTCGGACGCACCGTGATGGAGTCGTCGACCGTACCCGCCCACACGCCGGTCGCGTTGATCACCGAGCGCGCACGGATGTCGAGGTGGTCGCCGGTGATCTCGTCGATCACTGTCGCGCCCTGACCGGTGACCTCGGTGGCGCGCATCCGGGTGCAGATCGCGGCCCCGTGGGCGGCCGCGGTGCGCGCGATTGCGACGACGAGTCGTGCGTCGTCGATGAGCTGACCGTCGTAGGAGCGCCACCCGCCGCGCAGGCCCTCGGTCTCTACGGCGGGGCATGCCGCGGTCACCTGGGCGGCCGAGATCCGCGCGGGGTGCGCCAGGACGTCGGTAGGAGTCCGTGCACCGCGACGCAGGAGGTCACCCACCGCGAACCCGGTTCCCACGAGCGCGCTTCCGACCGCGGCGTCGAAACGTCCGCGCATACCGGGTTCGGCGGTGCCGTGACCGGCGGAGTAGGTGGGGACGACCTGGGCGACGGGGGAGACGAGGTGGGGCGCGATGGTCGTCATGAGGTGGTGGCGCTCGACCGCGCTCTCCCAGGCGATGCGGACGCGGCCCGAGGCGAGGTACCGCAGCCCGCCGTGGACGAGTTTGCTGCTCCACCGGCTGGTGCCGAAGGCGAGATCCTCGGCCTCCACGAGGGCGACGGTCAACCCGCGGGATGCGGCGTCGAGCGCCACACCGACGCCGGTCACGCCGCCGCCGATGACGAGGACGTCCCACGGTTTGCGGCGGGCCTGCAGACTCGCGCGGTCGCGGCGCGCGCGTTCGGGACCGAGATCGGCGCTGAAGGGATGGGGTGGTGTGGTCATCGTGCGGCCCCGTCGTCGTCGGCCGGGGTGCTGTCGGGAGTCGTCGGCACCGACACCGGCTCGACCGGGCTCAGGTAGCCGCACAGTGCACGGGTCAGCTCCTTCGACCAGTCGCCGCCGAGGACCGGGGCCACCACCGATCGCGACTGGATCGCCGACTGCGTGATGAGCAGGACCATCGCGCCGAGGCGCATGGGGTCGCCCGCGCGGACGGCACCCACCTGCTGGGCCCGGGTGATGCGGCTGTCGAGGACGTCGAGGACTCCGCGCTGGCTCGCGCCGAGGCGCTGGAAGACGTACGGCGCCATGAGATCCGGTTGTCGACGCAGCAGGGACGAGAACAGGGTGTCGTCGCTGAGTCCGACGGCCGCGCCGACGATGCCGTCCACGAGGGCGGCGAGCACCTCGGGCGGACTCGATTCCGGTGCGGTGGCGATCGCGGCGTCGACGGCGGCGACGTGCTCGGTCATCAGGCTCGTCATGTCGCGGGTCAGCAGGTCGCGGATGACCGCGCTCACCTCGGGCCACCGTCGGTAGACGGTCGGTCGGCTGACGCCGGCCTCGCGGGCGACCTCGGCGAGGGTCAGCTTGCGTCCGGATCCGCGGACGAGGCAGCGCCGTGCCGCGTCGAGGACGTCGTTCCTGGTTGACATGTTGTGTAAAACTGTAACGCATGATTGCGCCGCCGTCTGCCGCTCTTGCCCCCCGATCGTCCCGGATCGGGCTGCCGCCGATGCAGTGGAACGCCTGGGGAACCGCCGAGGAGGCGACCACTCTCTCGCCGGCGATCCTCGATCTCGTGCGCAGCGCCCTCGGGGTGAGCGGTGAACCGCGACCGGCGCCCTCGATCGACGAGGTCGCCGTCGCGCCGACCCGCATGACCTCCGACGATCGCTCCGCCCTCGTCGAGATCGTCGGGGCCGACTGCGTCTCGGTCGACCCGCAGGACCGGTTGCGGCGCGCCGGCGGCAAGTCCACGCCCGACCTGCTGCGCCGGACAGCGACCGACCAGGACGCACCCGACGCGGTCGTCGCACCGGGGACCGACGACGAGATCGCCGCGATCCTCGCCTGGTGCGAGCGGGCGGGAATCGCGGTGGTCGCCTTCGGCGGCGGCACCGGTGTCGTCGGTGGCCTCGATCCCGATGCCGGCCGCCACCGCGCGGTCATCTCGCTCGATCTCCACCGCTTCGACACACTCGTCGATCTCGACACGACGTCGCAGATCGCGGTGCTCGGTGCGGGGGTCTCCGGACCACGGGCCGAGGAACTGCTCACCGAGCGAGGCTTCTCGCTCGGCCACTTCCCGCAGAGTTTCGAGTTCGCCACCATCGGCGGGTTCGCGGCGACGCGCTCGTCGGGTCAGGACTCGGCCGGATACGGACGCTTCGACGACATGGTCGTCGGGCTGACCGCGGTCACCCCGCGCGGGACACTGCGACTCGGCCCGGTGGCCAAGACCGCGGCCGGACCCGACCTGCGCCAGATGGTGCTCGGCTCGGAGGGCACCCTCGGGATCATCACCGCGGTGGCGCTGCGGGTGCATCCGACGCCGACCCACTCCGTGAACGAGGCGTGGCACTTCGCGGACTTCGCCGAGGGCACCGCCGCGCTGCGCGCAGTCGTGCAGCGCGGCACGGGTCCGACGGTGCTGCGACTGTCCGACGAGACCGAGACCGGGGTCAACCTCGCCAGCCCCGGCGCCATCGGGGTCATCGACGACGCCGTCAGCGGGGGTGTTCTGGCCATCACCCGATTCGAGGGCGACGAGGCGCTGTGCGCGGCGCGGCGCGATCTGACCGCCGAGACGCTGCGGGCCGCGGGGGGCACCTCGATGGGTGCGGGACCCGCCGACGCCTGGGAACACGGCCGCTTCCGCGCTCCGTACCTGCGCGACGCGCTGTTGGCGATCGGCGTGGGGTGCGAGACCCTCGAGACGGCGACCACCTGGTCGGGGGTCCCCGCGCTGCGCGACACCGTGGTCGGGGCGTTGACCGCCGCACTCGCGCGACCTGCCGCGGGGCTGCCGGGTGGGTCGCCCGCCCTGGTGATGTGCCACATCTCGCACACCTATCCGACCGGCGCATCCCTCTACTTCACGGTCGTCTACCGAATGGGCGACGACGCGTTGGCACAGTGGGCGGCGGCGAAGGCCGACGCGTGCGCCGCCATCGTCGACGCGGGCGCCACCATCACCCATCACCACGCCGTCGGTGCCGACCACCGGCCCTATCTCTCCGCCGAGATCGGCGAGGTCGGGGTCGCGATGCTGCGTGCCGTGAAAGACGCACTCGACCCCTCGGGCGTGCTGAACCCCGGAACGCTGATCCCGTGACCACCTCCGATCGCGGACCGGTCGCGTCGGTCGTGGCGCTGGTGAACCCGACGTCGCGCAACGGAGCGGCGATGACGACGGCCCGGGAGGCGATCGCCGCCATGACCACGCGCGGGATGACCGTGGACGCGCGGTCGGGATCCTCGGCCGCCGACGCCGCGATGATCGCCCGTGAGGCGGTGGCCCAGGCGGGTGACGCCACGTCCGGCATCGACGCCGTGGTCGTGATCGGTGGCGACGGCACCATCGGCCCGGTGCTCGACGCCGCGCGCGGCACGCAGGTCCGCGTGGGGCTCGTCCCAGCCGGGACCGGCAACGACCACGCCCGCGCCCTGGCGATACCGACCACCGACATCCACGGTGCGATCGACATCATCGCCGCAGGTCACGCCCGTCGTGTCGACCTTGCCCGGCTCACGCTCGGTGCGAGCACCACCACCTTCGGCACGGTGGCGGCCATCGGCCTCGACGCCGCCGTCACCGACCGCGCGGTCGGAATGGCGCACCCGCGGGGACAGTCGAGGTATGCGCTCGCCGCCGTCGCCGAGATCGCGGCACTGCGCCCACGCCGGTTCCGTGTGACCGTCGACGGCGTCGTGCACGAGATGGATCTCGTGATGGCGTCGGTGGGCAACACGCCCAGTTACGGCGGCGGGATGCGCATCTGTCCGCAGGCACGCATCGACGACGGTCTGCTCGACGTGACCCTCGTCGAGCACACGTCACGACTGCGTCTGCTGCGACTCTTCCCGACCATCTATCGGGGGACCCACATCACCCGCCGCGGGGTGCACACGCTGCGGGCGACCACGGTGACCGTCGAGGCGGCCGAGCCGACCCCCGTGTCCGCGGACGGAGAGGTCCTAGGGGTGACGCCGGTCACCATCGAGATCGACGCATCCGCAATGGATTTCCTCAGCCCCCGAAGCTGAGTTCTCCACAGGTCCATCCCGGTTTATCCCCACTGTCCACAGGTGTTCTGTGGATAAGTCGTGACTCGTGCTGGCCGCCAACGATTTCGATCCAGATATGACGAAACCCGAACCGTCACAGACGATTCGGGTTCCGTGAACAGCCGGTCTCAGCTGAGCTTGTCCTTGATGTTCTCGCCGACCTTCTTCACGCCGGCCGAACCCTGATCCTTCTTTCCCTCGGCCTCGAGGTCCTTGTTGTCGGTGACGTCACCGACAACCTCTTTCGCCTTGCCGATGGCGTCCTCGGCGGCGTTCTTGGCCTTGTCGACAATCCCCATGAGAATCTCCTGTCGTGTACCCCGACCGATGTCGAGGTGTCTGTGGACCGCGCGCCGACGGCGCGCGGGTGGAGCAGTCAGCGCATGCGTCGTCGCAGGTCAGCGCGCCTGGTCGGCCGCGGCTTTCTCGCTCGTCGCGCCGGCGGTCGCGAGCTCACCGGTGTAGCTCTCCAGGTGGGCGCGGACGAACCAGTGGAACTTCTCGAGCTCGGCGGTCTGGCCGATGAGGATGTCCTCGGTGACCGGGTCGAGCTTGCCGGTGGTCTCGATCGCGTCGCGATGCGAGGTGATGAAACCGACGTAAACCAGGTCGAGCGCGCCGAGGTGGGCCTGGACGGTGTCGCGGCCGAGGCTGTAGTCATCCCAGCTGCGGCTGTCCTCGATGGCCTTGGCGGTGCCCTTCGGCGACTCACCGAGGGTGGCGATCCGCTCGGCCAGGGTGTCTGCGTAGCCGCGCACGAGATCGACCTGCGGGTCGATCATCTCGTGCACGCCGATGAAGTTGGTGCCCACGACGTTCCAGTGGACGTGCTTGAGGGTCAGGTGCAGGTCGTTGAGCGCGCTGAGGCGTTCCTGCAGCGTCGCGACCACTGTCGCAGCGCTGTCTGCGGTCAGTCCGGGTGTGGTGAAAGAAGCCATGTCTCCGACGGTAGGTCGCCACATCGGGCTTGCCCACCGCTGAGCGAGATCGCAACCAGACCGATTCGACGATCACGAAAAGGTAACGAAGCACCGTGACCTGGCCGTGACCACTCAGAGTCCACACCGTGATGTCCTGGGATGCAGCGCCGCTACCTGCACCTGTCAGCGTAGGTGGCATGGACGAGCAGATCACGATGGTCGACGACATCGACAGCCGCGACGCCTCCCGCCGCGAATGGCGGTCGGTCAACGCCGTCGTGATGGTTCTCGCGCTGCTGACCTGCTTGTTCGTGGTCGCGCTGCCGATGCTGGGATCACTCGCACTCGCCGGAGCCGTGCTCGGGTTGTTCGCCGGCGCGGGTCTCGCGACGATCTTCGTCCTCTCCCGCGTGCAGGACTGACTCAGCCGGTCGGCGAGGCACCGGCGCCCGGCGCGAGGCCGTCGCGCACGGCCACCGATTCCGTCCCCAGCGGTTCGAAGACCTCGATGATCACATCTGAGTCGCGGTAGCCACCCGCGGCGGCGCCGAGCACCTCGGTCAGCCGACGGTGGATCTCGTCCCCCGACCACCGGTGCTCGGAGACCGGATGTCGCCAGTCGACCGCCACGACCGTCGCGCCCGCGGCGTGCTGATCCCCGATCCACCCCAGCGCCCGGGTCAGCGGTTCACTGTCCAGGTAGTAGAGGACCTCGCTGGCGACGACGAGGTCGTAGGTCTCGGTCGGCGTCCACGTGATCAGGTCGGCGACCTCGAGTCGCACGCGATGGGAGTCGGCGACGAGGCGCCGGCGGGCGATGTCGACGCCCCTCGGGTGCAGCTCGACGCAGTGGATGCGGTCGACGCGGGGGAGCAGTTGTCCGGTCAGTGCCCCCGTCGACGAGCCGAGTTCCAGCGCGCTGCCGAACCGCGCCCGCGGCAGAGCGGCGACGGTCAGGTCCCGTTTGCGCTGCTCGTAGAAGTGGTCGTCGAACCCCCACGGGTCGTCGGACCGTGCGTACATCCGGTCGAAGTAGGACGGGTCGGTCACGTGAAGAACACCTCGGTGCGCCCGGTGAGGCGGTCGAGGATCGGCGGTGGCAACACCGCGCGATCGGCGGGATCGGGGGACAGGTCGGCGATCTGACTGGCGAAGGCCGCGACCGCCCGCATCTTCGCGGCGTGCGCCTCATCGCTCAGGGCATGTGCGTGGGCGCGTTCCCACGGCACGGCGGGGTCGCCGGGGGCGGCCCAGTGCCACATCCACACCGGGTACTCGGCGAACACCGACCCCGTCCGTACCGCCGCGGTGGCCGCGGCCCATCCGGCGGCCTCGTGATCGGGGTGACGGTCCCCGCGCCAGGGCGCGAGCACCAGATCGTGACCGCCGAACGTCCCGATCGCATCGATCACCGCGTCTTCCAGTTCGGCGGTGCGGTCGGACAGTTCGCCGTCCGGCAGGCCGACGTGCAGGACGTGGTCGACACCGACCTCGGCCATCGACGCCTCCAGTTCGGCGCGACGGATCCGGGCGAGGTCGTCCGGCGACACCGTCGGCGACCCGGGATGCGATGCCGCACCGTCCGACAGGCAGAGCACGGTGACGCCGCCACCGTCGGCGACCCGTGCGGCGATGAGTCCGCCCGCGCCGAGGATCTCGTCGTCGGGGTGGGCCGACACGACGAGCATCCGCGTGGGAGCCGCGAGGTCGAGGGCGGGCAGGTCGCGGGTGACCAGCCAGTCGCGCCACTGTTCGGCGGTCGCGAACCCGTCGGCAGCGAAGCCCGCGGCGTCGGAGCCGCGGTCGTGGGTGGGATCGTCGGCGGTCACAGTGCGTCCCTCGCGTCGATGTCGGCGCACAGTCGTCCGAGTGCGATGAGGTCGCGCTCGGCGTGCGATTGCCGGATGTAGACGGTGAGGTCGGCGACCGCACCCGAGTGGGCGGCGTCGGCGACGAGGGGTCCCGGGCCACGACTGCGTCCCACGCGATCGATGATCTCCGCGGCCACCGACTCGATGTGCGCCCGCACCCGTAGCGCGAGCACCTGGGCGGCCTCGACGTCGTCGGGTGCGGCGTCGATCGCGGCGGCCGCGGCCGCCAGGACGGTCTCCCCGGTGAACAGCGCCACCTCCACGGCACCGCGGTGCATCAGGGCGACGTCGTCGTCGCGACCGTGCGCGAGCACCGCCTGTGCCACCCGCTGCGCGCCGCCGAACCAGCACGCCGCGACACCGATGGCGCCGTGCCAGAAGCCCGCGCGGCCGAAGTAGTCGTCGGCATCGGCCACGTACGACGCCGGCGTCGCATCGAAGTCGACGGCATGGGTCTCGGTGGCGCGCATCCCGGCGGCGTGCCAGTCGTCGTGCCCCACGGTTATGCCCGGGGCGTCGAGGGCGACGGCGAGCAACGCCCGACGGCCGTCGTGCCAGGCCGTCACCAACGCGTGCGTGCATCCGGAGGCTCCCGAACACCACGGCTTCGTGCCGGTGAGGATCCAGGTGTCGGCGGTCGCGGGGTCCGGGTGGGCTGCGAGCGCGGGCGGCGGTCCCTCCGCGGCCCACACTCCCCATCGCTCACCCGGCGCGGGTGCCGTGGCGCCCAGATCGAGAAGGATCGCCTCGGCGTCGACGTGGGCCTCCAGCAGGCGCCCGGTGGAGATGTCGGCGCGCGTCGCGGCGGTCAGCGCTCGCAGCCGGTCGAAGGTGTCGCCGCGGCCGGGGATCGGCAGCGTCGGGCCGACCCCGGTGATCGAGGTCGTCATCCCGCCACCGCGCTCGGTGTGGCGCCGAGGTCCACGGCACCGGAGGTGTCGAGGAGCGCGGGCAACGACGTCGCGAACCCGGCGGGCACCCGGCCCCGCGCCCGGGTGGAGGTGAACACCGGTGCCTGCGCGCTCCACGCGATCGGGCGAGTACTCGCCTCCAGGCGGTGCACCAGGTCGACGTCCTCGTCGTGTGTCAGGGGCGCGAACCCGCCGAGCGTGGCGTAGACCGAGGCGCGGACACCGAGGTTCGCACCGTGGATGTGTCGGTGGCCGTCGCGGTCGGCGTACTGCGCGGCGAACCTCTGCGCGGCGTCGTGCGGCCAGTGATCCCAGTCCATGGGCACGATGGTGCCCACGACGGCGTCGGCTCCGGCGTCGGCCAGACGCAGGTGACTCACGAGCCACTCGTCGGGCACCCGCGAGTCGGCGTCGGTGCTCGCGAACCACACGTCCGACCGGGTGGGGAATCCGAGGAACCCGGCCGCGCGGGCGGCGCCGACGTTGCGTGCGCCGACCGTCCGGACCTGTACGTGCCGAGCCGCGACGGTCTCGGACCCGTCGTCGCAGGCGTCGGCGACGACCACGACCTGCACCGGGACCGACACCCGCGTCGCGGCGCGGTCGATGGCGGCCAGGGCGTCGGGGAGGCCGTCGCGCTCGTTGTGTGCCGGGACCACCACGACACAGCGGGACACCGGCGGCCGAGCCGTCCGACTGTCCTGCGCTGCGCCGGTCATCGCCGGTCCCCGGAGCCCAGGATGCCGCTCGCGATCACCTCGGCGGCGTCGCGGAACACCGCACCGGCACCCGCCTGGAGGAGCTCTCCGCGTCCCACGCCACCGGTGAGGACGCCGACACCGGGGACACCGCGATCGGACGCCGCGACGAAATCCCATGTGGCGTCGCCGATCATCACCGCGTCGGCGGCCTCCACTCCGGCGCGGTCGAGGGCGATGCCCACGATCGTCGAATCCGGTTTGGCGGTCTCCACGTCCGCGCCGGAGGTCACCGCGTCGACGAGATCGTCGACGTCGAGCAGGCGCCGCAGCAGGTCGAGTTCGTGATCGGGCGCCGACGTCGCCAACACGACGACCATGCCCAGACGCTGGGCCTCCCGCACCAGGTCACGGGCACCGGGGAGGACCGTGAGCCCCTCGGAGCGCTCGGAGTAGAAGCGGTCATGTGCGTCGGACAACCGGGACTCGAGATCGTCCGACCCGGTGTCGCCGTCCGCGATCTCGACGAGTTCGGACACCAGGATGCCGCCGTCCTTGCCTATGCGACGGTGAATCTCCCAGTGCGGCAACGTCAGATCGTTGTCGGCGAACGCATCTCGCCACGCGGCCACATGGGTGTACACCGAGTCGACCAGCGTGCCGTCGATGTCGAACAGGGCCGCTCGACGGCCGCTCACGCGTGGTCACGCGCCGCAGCACACACCGATTGCATTGCGAAGACAGGGAATTGCAGATACGTGATGGGCATGAGGGAACTGCCTCTCGAAGGCTCGGGGATGTGCGACAACCACCCGAGGACTTCAGGCTCGTGCAACCGAGTCTAGCCAGCCCGGGGGGCCTGTCAACACCGATGGAGGCCCGAACGTGCCAGAATGGGCTGGTGAGGAGGCATCACCATGGATGAGATGACCGATACGAGCACGCTTCTCGCGCTCGCCAAGCTCGCGCGGACACTGCACGAGCAGGACGACCCAGCCGGCGAGGACGCGCTGCTCCGATCAATCACAGACAGTGCCGTCGAGCTCGTACCCGGCACCGAGTACTGCGGCATCACCCTGGTCGAGAAGGGCGAGCTGACGTCGGTCGCGCCGACCGATGACATCGCCGCCCGTGTCGACGCCATTCAGCACGAGCAGGGAGAGGGCCCCTGCCTCGACGCGGCCTGGGCCAATCAGATCGTCCGGGTCGACGACTACGACACCGAAGGCCGCTGGCCGACGTTCGTCGATGCGGTGCGATCACAGACCCCGGTGCGCTCGACGCTGTCGTTCCAGCTCTACCGCGGCGACGCCACCATGGGGGCGTTGAACCTGTACGCGCACAACGCGAACGCCTTCACCGACGAGTCGGAGGAGGTTGGTCTCGCGGTCGCGACACACGCGTCGCTCGCCCTGTTCGCGGCACGGCGCGACGAACAGTTCGCGAGCGCCCTGGCCAGTCGCGACACCATCGGTCAGGCCAAGGGCATCGTGATGGAGCGCTTCGATGTCGATGCGGTGCAGGCGTGGGAGTTGATGCGCAAACTCTCCCAGGACGCCAACATCAAGGTCGCCGAGCTGGCGCGCAAACTGATCGACGCCGACCATCCCACCAAACGGCGCGACCTTCTCAACTAGGCCCTCGCGGCAGCGGCACGCTCAGCCGGGTCGGGCCTCGTGTCCCGGACGGCCGTGGGTCCGACGCTGTTCCTTCATCTCCGACTCCATGACGTGGCGTCGGCCGTCGAGAAGTTCGTCGCGCGTGCGCTTCTCGAATTCCTTGACCGAGCGGTAGTACCCGTCGTCGAACTCCTCGACGAGCTGGAAGGTCCACCGACCGGGAAAGGTGTTGAGGCCGACGATATCTCGTCTCAGATCGTCGGCGAGGCGATCGTGACCGGCGCCGGCGAGCAGGTCCGCGGCCTCCCCGAACAGCAGGTCGGCGTGTCCGGACATCTGGTGGGCCTCATAGAGATGCCCACGCACCCGTTCGACCCACTCGAGGGCCTCGGTGACCTTGCCCGCCGCCTCGACCGTCGCGTCGGACACCCCGGCGGGCCGGCGATGTTCGTCGTCGGCAGGCAGATCGTCGGTACTCTCCGACGACGACCGATCAGACAACCGTGAACCGGCTGAGGATCGAGTGCACCGCCTGCGTCACGGTCATGCGGTCGTAGGTCTGCACGAAATCGAAGGTGCGCTCGAGATCGGGTCCCTCGTCGTGCAGATCACGCGCGGCGAGCAGCGCGCAGAAGTGCGGTCCGAGCACGGCGACGTTCCACTCGTCGGCCATCGGGTCGTCGGGATCGAGCGGGGCGTGCTGCACGTTCCCGTCGATCATGTTGGCCAGCCCGACGCCGTAGACGCCGGCCAGACCGGTCTTGTCGGCCAGGTCCTTCCAGCGCTTCGCGGTGAGGAGCGTGAAGAACTTCGCGTGCTGGAAGGTGCCCAGCACCACGACCGCCGCTCCGGCCGCGGAGGCCTGGGCCTCCAACGACTTGCTCATCTCGATGAGCAGGTGCTTGGTGCCACGGCGAGGACGGTGCACCGCGGAACCGATCGCATAGGGCGTCGTCGGTCCGGCATCGGGGGTCGACCAGACGGGCGCCTCGGGGAGGGGCACAACAGCCTCGTCGCCGAACTCCGCGGGGTCGTCGACCGGGGGATACAGATCACCCAGGCCGTAGGTGGCACCTACGGTCAGCGCCGCCATCTTGAGCGCGATCGAATCGACACCTTCGGCGATGACCACGGCGTGACTGCGCTCCACGTGGGCGGCCAGCGCATGGGCGAGACGCGCCATGTCGGGCTCGGTGGTGCGGGTCAGCAGCTCGGGCCCGGTGATGATGACATCGGGCTCGATGAGCGCGAGCATCGTGATGGCGTATTCGCTCACCCCGAGACCGTCGACGCAGATCACGCGGCCGGCGCGACGGGCCGCCGCGACCTTGGCCATGGTGCGCTGCGGACTGTGCAGCATCTCGTCGGGCTGGACCGAGACCGCCAGCCGCTCCAGGGAGGGCTCGAGGTCGTCGTCGTCGAGCGAGTCGAGGTCGACCGTGACCAGCAGCGGGAGGATGTCGGCGATCGTCTGCGCCTGCTCGGTGGCGGCGAAGGCGAACTTGTGGTTGTCGAGGATGTGCTCCTGCTGCATGAGGCGCGCAGCGTGGCGCAGGGATTCCGCGGTGCTGAGAGCCGAGCCGGCCGGGCCTCGTACCTGGAGCTCAGCCGCGGCGAGCGCACCGTCGGTGAGTCGTCGTACGGGCGCGAACTGCACAGAGACCTCCAACGCCCCGACGAAGGAATCCTCGTCGTGTCTCGAGCGTACCGGTCGTGAGTCGGTGGAAATACGCCTCACCGACCCGTGGTCGAGTGTGCGCAGGTGGAGACCGTGAGAGCGGTCCCGGACGTGGTGACCATAGGTTCATGTCCCGTCTTGCCCTCGCCGTTTCGCAGCCACACGGCAGCGGATCGGTTCACGCTGCTTGGAGATCGCATCCGGGGTGTCCGGAGGGTAGATCGTGCGGGTCACGGAGGAGGAGGGGATGTAGTCGTTCGCGAGGCCAGTGTCTCGACCTGACTCCACAGTAGCGGGATCCGGGCCATACGTCACGGCCCGGTAACCGGCCCGACCCTGAGATAACGGAACGATAACGACTCCGATCGGTGTCGTCGCGCCGTCGGTCGTACCCCCGTCGGTCAGGCGCCCGGACGATCGGGCTGCTCGGACCACCACGCCAACAGGGCCGCCTCGGCCTCGTCGCGATCGAGCGGACCTCGATCGAGCCGCAGCTCCTTGAGGTGCCGCCACGCGCGGCCCACGACCGGACCCGCGGGCACCCGCAGCAGTTCCATGATCGCGTTGCCGTCGAGATCGGGCCGGACCCGCTGCAGGTCCTCCTGCTCGGCCAGCACGGCGATGCGCCGCTCGAGGTCGTCGTAGGTGCGCTGCAACTTCTGTGCTCTGCGCTTGTTGCGTGTGGTGCAGTCCGCCCGGACCAGCTTGTGCAGCCGCGGGAGCAGATCTCCGGCGTCGGTGACGTACCGCCGCACCGCGGAATCGGTCCACTTGCCCTCGTCGTACCCGTGGAACCGCAGGTGGAGGAACACCAGGGTGGCGATCTCCTCGATCACCGCCTTCGGGTACTTCAACGCCTTGAGTCGCTTGCGCACCATCTTCGCGCCGACCACCTCGTGGTGGTGGAAGCTCACGCCACCGTCGGGCTCGTGCCTGCGGGTGGCCGGCTTGCCGATGTCGTGCAGCAGTGCCGCCCACCGCAGCACGAGATCGGGATCGCTCTCCTCCAGGTCGATCGCCTGCTGCAGCACCGTCAGCGAATGCCAGTACACGTCCTTGTGCTGGTGGTGCTCGTCGATGGCCAGCTTCATCCCCGGGATCTCCGGCAGCACCCGGTCGGCGAGGCCGGTGTCGGTCAGCGCCACGACACCCTCGACGGCGTGCTCGCCGAGGATCATCTTGTCGAGCTCGGCGGCGACACGCTCGACGGTGATGCGCCCGATCTGATCGGCCATCTCGGTGATCGCCGTGATCACCCGCGGGGCCGGGGTGAACCCCAGCTGCGAGACGAATCGCACCGCCCGCAGCATCCGCAGCGGATCGTCGGTGAACGACACCTCCGGCGCGGACGGGGTGTCGAGCACCCCGCGCACCAGGTCGGCCATCCCGTCGAGCGGATCGATGAACTCCTGCTCACCGTCGGCGCCCACACGGACCGCCATCGCGTTCACCGTGAAATCACGACGCACCAGGTCGCCCTCGAGGGTGTCGCCGAACTCGACCAGCGGATTGCGCGTCACCTGGTCGTAGGTGTCGGCGCGGAACGTGGTGATCTCGATCTGATGGCCCCCGCGCGACGCGCTGACCGTGCCGAACTCGATCCCGGTGTCCCAGACGGCGTCGGCCCACCCGCGCAGCAACGCCTGGACGTCGGCCGGTCGGGCATCGGTCGTGAAATCCAGATCGGTGCCCAGACGACCCAGGACCGCGTCGCGCACCGAACCGCCCACCAGAAACAAGGAGAAGCCGCGCTCGGCGAAACGGTCACCGAGGGGTGTGAGGACGTCGGAGAACTGCCGCAGCGCGATCGCCGCATTCGTCAGCAGACGGGTGCGGCGTTCGTCGGAGGACCGGCCGGCCGATGCTGTCACGAGGTGACAGCCTACCGACCCCCCGATCGGCCCGATCCGGTGTCGCCGACTCGCCGACCTCGCACGTTCTCCCGACCACGCGCCCTCCGTTCTCCGAACCGCGACACTCTCCGTTCTCCGAACGGGGGGTTACAGGCGGCTAGCATCGTGGGGTGTCAGCCGAACCCACCGAGCCGAATCGCGATGTCGCAGGACATCCGCGTCGTCGGCGCGGCAAGAGGCGAGGCGGCCGCAGGCGGGGTTCGGCGGCCGCGACGGGCATCGTCGCGGTACCCGACGCCCGGCCGACGGACACCGATCCGGGCCCGAGCGGTCGGACCGACACCCCCGACATCGCCGCCGAGGCGCCTTCGCCACCCCGGTCCGACACCCCGACCGGCGGGTCCCGCCGCGGGCGTCGCGGTCGGCGACGCAAACCCAGCCGCCCCACCTCCGACACCCCCGACACCGCCATCGGCGGAACCCGCGAGAGCGACGGCGACGTCACCGTCGCGGTCAAGCCCTCCGACCTGCGCGCCGCCGTCCGCCCCGCGGGCCGGGCACCCCGCTCCACACCGAACGACCCCGACGGCGCCACCGGCCCACGGTTGCGCACCGTCCGCGAGACCTCGGCCGGTGGTCTGGTGGTGTCGAACATCGACGGCCCGGCCGGCGACCGGTGCGCCGCACTCATCGGCCGCGTCGATCGACGGGGTCGCATGATGTGGTCACTTCCCAAGGGACACATCGAGACCGGGGAGACCGTCGAACAGACGGCGATGCGCGAGGTCGCCGAGGAGACCGGCATCGAGGGCACCGTCGTCGCCTCGCTGGGCAAGATCGACTACTGGTTCGTCAGCGAGGGCAAGCGGATCCACAAGACCGTGCACCACTACTTGATGCGATCGATCGGTGGCGAACTGTCCGACGCCGACTACGAGGTCGCCGAGGTGGCCTGGGTCCCGCTGTCAGACCTCCCGAAAAAGCTCACCTACTCCGACGAACGTCGCCTGGCCCGTGCCGCCGCCGACGTCCTGGATTCCCTCACCTCCGACCCCGAACTGCTCGCCCGCTCCGAGGCCGACAACGTCCGTACCGAGCCCAACGAGTACGAGAAGGCCGCCGCCGCACGCAATCAGCGACGTAAGGAACCCGTTCGCGCGACGCGTCCGCGCAGGCGTCGTCGCGGCCCACGGCGTACCGCGACGGCCGACGGCACCGCGGGTCCGGCGTCGGCCCCGGCGCAGCCGGAATCGACACGGACGCAGCCCGAACCCACGCGGGGCGCCCACGAGCCGCGTCACGACGGATGACCCGGCATCGACCGTCGACACGACGCATCCGGCACCCCGGTGCTCGTGTCGTCGCGACGCTGCTCGCCGCGATCGTGTCGGCGATGTGGATCGCCGGGACCGGACCCGTCGGTGCGGCACCGTTCCCCGAGCCCGCCGAATTCGTCAACGTCGCGATCGATTCGGTGTCGCCGTCGACGGTGACGACGTCGAGCCCGTCGACGGTGACGGTCACCGGAACCCTCTCCAACGTCGGGGACCGGCCCGTGCGCGACCTGGTGATGCGACTGCAACGCGGCGACGCCGTGCAGTCGTCGACGGGCCTGCGGTCGTCTCTCACCCGCGACACCGCGCAGTACGAGGTGACGACACCGTTCCGCGACGTCGCATCCCGACTCGACCCGGGACAGCGCAGGAGTTTCTCGCTCACCGTCCCGCTGTCGGCGCCTACCGAGTCCGGGTCATCCGGTGCCACACCGGGACTCGGCATCGACACCCCCGGCGTCTACCCCCTGCTGGTCAATCTCAACGGGACCCCCGACTACGGCGAGGCCGCCCGCCTCGACGACTCCCGCACGCTGCTCTCGGTGCTCGGCCTACCGCCCGACCGGGGTCGCGCGACGACCGCCGCCGGCGCGATGGCCGCCGGATCGACCGGTGCGCCCGGTGTCGGCACCGATGGTTCCGTCGCACCGACGGTCTCGACGCCCACACAGTTCACGCTACTGTGGCCACTCGCCGCGCCGGGACAGCTCGCCCCCGGTGTCCCCGGAGGCGGTGATTCCGACGTCCGCCTCGTCAGTGACGACCTGGCCACCTCGCTGAGGTCGGGGGGACGGCTCGACGGACTGCTCACCACCCTCGACGAGGCGACATCGACCGCGGACGCACCACTGACCCGCAGCACCTGCATCGCCGTCGACCCCGACCTGCTGGTGACGGTGCAGGCGATGACGAACGGCTATGTGGTGTCGCGCGATCCCACCGACCCCCGGTCGGCGACCCGCGAGGGGACCGGTACGGCCGCGGCGCGGGCATGGCTCGAGCGGCTGCGGACGATGGCGTCGCGGCTGTGCGTGGTGGCCCTGCCGTTCGGTCAGGTCGACCTCGACACCCTCGCGGCCGCCGCCGACCCGGCGTTGACCCGCACGGGTCTGACGTCGCCCGCGGAGATCGTCGACACCATCCTCGGCGTCACGAGCCTGCGCAACCTCGTCGTGCCCACCAGCGGTGCCCTCGACGCGACCGCGGCCCGCCTCCTCACCACGAACCGACTCGACCGCGCGCTCGTGGCCTCGTCGTCGATTCAGACCGCGACACCCTCGGGGACCGGGCAGTACCGCGCCTCCGACGTCGGTGTCGCCACCTACGACCCGTCGCTGACCACGGCGCTCGCCGCGATGGGCGCGGCTCCGTCGACGCCGGCGATCACCCCCGACGACCAGCGGTTCGACCTCGACTCCGAGTCGCAGGACAGCCGACGCGTGGCGGCGACCTCGGCGCTGACCTATTCCGCCATCGCCCCGACCACGGGATCGGCGGCGGCGCGTATCGGCGCACCGGTCGACACCCCCGTGGTGGGGCGCAGCGAGGTCGTGGTGCCGCCTGCGGTGTGGTCGGCCTCGGCCGACGACGCGCGCGCCGTGCTCGACACCGCCACCCTCCTGCTCGACGCCGGTCTCGCCGCACCCCGGCCACTCGGGACCGTCGCGGCCGATCTCACCGACACCTCCACCACGGCCGAACTCCAGACGCCACCGTCCACCACCGTCGGTCTGACCACCCTCGACGCCGACACCACCGGGATGATCACCCGGGCGACGTCGATGATCTTCCAGATCGAGGCCTCGATGGTGGCGCGCAACGACGTCGCGATGTCACCGCGCACCTACGTCGCACCCCTGGTCGAGGACCTGATCCGCGCCATGCGCTCGGCCCCCGTCGACGACGCGGCGGATCGACGCGCGATGGTGGCGACCGCGCGAGCCCGGGTCGGTGCGGTCGACCGCGCCGTCGACCGGATGCGCGATTCGGTCGGCATCCTCGACCCCGGCGGGAAATACACGCTCGCCTCCGAACGCAGTCCGTTGCTCCTGGTGGTGCGCAACGACCTGCCGCTGTCGATCCGCGTCCGTCTCGACACGGCGGCACCACCGGATCTCGATGTCGGCGACATCGGCGTCATCGAGATCCCGCCGAAGGGCACCCGTCAGATCCAGCTGCCGACGCAGGCACGCTCGTCGTCGTCGATGACGGTCAACATCGCGTTGGTGACCTCGAGTGGTGTCGCGATGGGCAGTCCGATCGAGTTGTCAGTACATTCCAACGCTTATGGGAAGGCGTTGTTCATCATCACGATCTGTGCCGGTGCCCTGTTGGTCCTGTTGGCGGGCCGACGGCTCTGGCACCGGTTCCGGGGACAGCCCGACCCGGCCGACTTCGATCGTCCCGAACCCGATGAACGCGAGCGTCTGATGGCCGACAGTCGATACCTGCACGGCGGCCACGGAGGCGCCGGGCACACGAGCAGCGGGGCGGACACCATCGAGCACCCGTTCCCCCGGATCCGCGCCGCCGACGACCCCGACCGTGCTCGCGATCGTGAGCACCCCGGTGGCCGTGATGACTGACACCCCCGGCGGTCCGCACGACGAGAGCCCCGACACCGGCTCCCGGGCGGCACCGCGACGGATCCCGGCGACCGGCGACCCCCTGGGCGACCCCGCCTACGGGCGCGCCGCACCGCGCTCCATCCGACCTGCGGGACAACGCTTCTCCGATCCCGGTCCGATCGACGAGCCGGAGTCGACCCGGTCGCGTCGACGCACTCGTACCGAACCGCCGCCCCCGCGCCGGCGGCGCCCGCCCGAGACCACGTCCCCCGGTGTCGCCCCGCCCCAGCCCCCACCGTCGGAGACGACACGGATGCCCGCGGCGCCCGCCGGTGCCCGGCGCCGGCCGCCGCCGTTCGAAGAGGTCGGCCGCCGCACGGGATGGGACGGGACCGAATGGGACGACAGCGTGGACCCACCGACCCGCAGGATGGCCACCGTCGCGCCACCGCACGTCGACCCCGGTGACATCGGCGAGGTCGAGATCAGCGACGACACCATCCGGGCGACCCGGAAGTCGGCCGTCGCCACACGAGCGCGGCCCGATGATTCCGCGCGGGCGCGGCCCGATGATTCCGACGCCAGTGTGCTGCGGACCAGTGGGTCGATCGCGCTCGCGACACTGATCAGTCGGGTCAGCGGATTCGTCCGCACCATCCTGGTGTTGGCCTCGCTCGGAGCGGCGACGGCGTCGTCGTTCCAGGCCGCCTACGTGCTGCCCAGCATCGTCGCCGAGGTGGTCCTCGGTGCGGTGCTCACGGCGATCGTCATCCCGGTCCTGGTGCGCGCCGAGGCCGAGGATCCCGACGGTGGTGAGGATTTCGTCAACCGAATCTTCACCCTCGCGCTCACCACCCTCGGTGTCGCGACGGTCGTGGCGCTCGTCGCCGCCCCCCTGCTGACCTACCTCAACCTCGGCGACGGCGAGGTCAACCGCGATCTCGCGACCGCCCTGGCCTACCTGTTGCTGCCCGAGATCCTGTTCTACGGCATGTCGGCACTGTTCACCGCGATCCTCAACATGAAGGGCGCATTCCGTCCGGGGGCCTGGGCGCCGGTGTGCAACAACATTGTCCAGATCGCCACCCTCGTCGTGTTCTCCCTGGTGCCCGGGGAGATCTCGCTCAACCCGGTCCGCATGGGTGACACGAAACTGCTCGTCCTCGGTATCGGCACCACGCTCGGCGTGGTGTGCCAGGCGGCGATCCTCCTGCCGGCGCTGCGCCGGGCGGGCGTGAAGCTGCGGCTGCGGTGGGGTCTCGACGCCCGGCTGCGCGCCTTCGGACGGATGGCCGCGGCGATCGTCCTGTACGTCGCGGTGCTGCAGGTCGGGTTCTTCATCACCTACCGGATCGCCTCCCACGCCGACGCATCCGGGGTCAGCGTCTACGCCACCCACTGGCAGTTGCTGCAGCTGCCCTACGGCGTTCTGGGCGTGACCATCCTGACCGCGATCATGCCCCGACTCTCGCGCAACGCCGCGGCGAAGGACACCCACTCGGTGGTCGATGACCTGTCGCTGTCGACGCGCCTCACGATGGTGGCGCTGCTGCCGATCATCACGTTCATGACGTTCTTCGGTCCGGCCATCGCCGTCGCGATCTTCAACTTCGGGCGATTCGACCTGTCGGCGGCCGACCAGTTGGGGTCGGTGCTCAGCTGGGGCGCGTTCACGATCATCCCGTACTCGATGACCCTGGTGCAGTTGCGCGTCTTCTATGCCCGCGAGGACGCGTGGACACCCACGGCCATCGCCGTCGGCATCACCGTCGTGAAGTCGGTGTCGTCGTACCTCGGGCCGGTGCTGTTCGACGACGGACAGAACGTGGTCCGCTGGCTCGCCTTCTCCAACGGCCTGGGCTACGTCGTCGGCGCGATCGTCGGACACCTGCTGCTGAGGCGACGGCTCGGGCGGATCCGCATGACGAACGTCTCGCGCACGACCCTGCTCACCCTGGCCGCCTCGGTGGGCGGCTGCGCGCTGGTGTGGGGTGTCTCGCAGGTGTCGGGGCTGCACCGAGTCGCCTCCGACCACGGCAAGATCGGGTCGCTGGCCTACCTCCTCTTCACCGCGGTCGTCGCACTCGGACTCGTCTACACCGCGCTGGTGCTGCTGCGGATCCCCGACGTCATCGCCGTCAGCGTGAGCGTTCGCCGCATGCTCGGCCGATTCGTGCCCGCCGTCGCCCCGCGATCGCAGCCGGCCGACGAATCGATCGCCGAGATGACCGTCGCGTTCCCGCGGATCACCGGTGACGAGAGCCTCCCCTATTCTGGCCAGGTACAGGTGTTGCGGCGATTCGATCGTGGTACAGCCAGCTGGCAGGCATATTCGGACTACACCGGCGGTGCGGCGGGCGGATCATCGTCCGGTGCGCCGCGGGATCTGCGGTATCGACGGAGAGGAGTTGGCCTCGTGGGTGACAACCGCGTCGACCCGGAGAAGGGTGTCGAGCACGATGTCGACCCCGCTGCGGAGCAGTACGTCGACCACGGTGGACTCCACGATCTGCCGGGATCGGTGAACACCGACCCCCGCCTGCGCGCGCTGCGACCCGACGGTCCGCCCTCACCCTCCGAGGGGCCCACGCCCGCCGACGACACCGCCACCCGCGCCCAGCCCGCGGCCGGGGCCCCCGGGGCGTCCGCCCCGACCGGCGCGAATCCCCCTGCCGCCCCGACGGGGCCGAACCCGGCGGCGGTGAATCCTGCTGGATCTCCAGCTCCGACTGCTGCGTCGCGTCGCGGACCGCGCCTGGTGCCGGGCGCCGCGGTCGCCGGTGGACGGTACCGACTCCTGCAGGCGCACGGCGGAACCCGCGGGCTGCAGTTCTGGCGGGCCCGCGACATCAATCTCGACCGCGACGTCGCCCTGACGTTCGTCGACGCCGACCAGCACGCCCCGCCGCCGGAACCCGGTGCGCCCCTGGGTGTCCGGGGTGAAGGCCCGCAGGCCGTGTTGTCGCGCACCCTGCGACTGGGTCGGGTCAACTCGCCCGGCATCGCCCGCGTGCTCGACGTGGTCCGTGGGTCCTCGGGCGGGATCGTCGTCGCCGAGTGGGTGTCGGGTTCGTCGCTGGCCGAGGTCGCCAAGACCCATCCGTCCCCGGTCGGGGCCGCGCGCGCCGTCCGCGCGCTGGCCGCCGCCGCCGAGGCCGCCCATCGGACCGGTAGCTCACTGTCGATCGACCACCCCGACCGGATCCGGATCTCCCGTGAGGGGAACGCGGTGCTGGCGTTCCCCGGCACCATCGCCGGCGACGACAAGACCACCGACGTACGCGGACTCGGTGCGGTGCTCTACGCGCTGCTCCTCGCGCACTGGCCGCTCGATCCCGACGGCGCCGCCGAGGCCATCACCAGCGCCACGACCGGGGAACCGATCGGCGGGCTGCCGGTGGCCGAGCCGTCGGCCGCGGGCATCCCGAAGGAACCTCGCGCCGTGCGTCCCGACGTGCCGTTCGAGATCTCCGCCGTGGCAGCGCGAGCGTTGGAGGGCAACAGCGGAATCCGCACGGCCGCAACGATCCAACACGTCCTCGACCAGGCGACCGTGGTCGATCAGAAGACCGATCTCATGCCCGTCATCGGTGACGACACCGAACGTCCGGCACCCGCCACCAACGTCTCGGCGCAGGCCGCAGGTCGTGGCGGCTCCCGCCTGTCGCTGAAGGACCGATCGCCACGGTCGATGCGGGTGCTCGCGATCTCGGCGGCTGCCGGTCTGGTGATCCTGCTGCTGGTGATCGCCCTGATCGTGTGGCTCACCGACACCGTCGGATCGTCCAACGGGCCGACCGACATCAACTCGATCATCACCTCGTCGGAACAACCGGGTCAGTCCGCCGCCGCCGCAGCACCGGCCGGCGCACTGGGCCTGCGGTCGGTCGCGGTGGTCGACTACTCCAACCAGACCGCCGACTCCAGCACCAACGTCGGCAACATCATCACCGGGCAGGGTCCGGCGTGGAACACCGACACCTACCGGGGCGGTCCGCGCTTCGGCAACCTCAAGAACGGTCTGGGCCTGATGTTCACGCTCGACCGCGCGGCCGCGGTCCGCACGGTCACGGTGCGCACACCCAATCCCGGTATCGCGCTGCAGATCCGGATGTCGCCGTCGGCCTCGGCCGGATTCGACGAGACGACCCAGGTCGCCGCGGCCACCGTCGACCGACCGACGACCACGATCACGATCGCGCAGCCGCGGTCGGCGCCCTTCGTGCTGGTGTGGCTGACCTCCCTGCCACAGGCGTCGCGGGGTGGGTTCCAGGGGACCATCAGCCAGATCAGCATGGGCAGTTGACGGTCGAACCCCTCGGTGTGACCGTCTGCGAGGACGGACTGGCTCGTCCGCCGTGGGCGGTGGCGCCGGGCATGATGCGCGACTACTACGACACCGAGTGGGGCATGCCCGTCGACGGTGAATCGGCCCATCTCGAGCGGCTCTGCCTCGAGGGTTTCCAGTCGGGGCTGTCCTGGGCGACCATCCTGCGCAAGCGTCCCGCGTTCCGAGAGGTGTTCTGCGACTTCGACGTCGACACCGTCGCGGCATTCACCGACACCGACGTCGAACGGCTGCTCACCGACGCGCGGATCATCCGTCACCGCGGCAAGATCGAGGCCGCCATCGGCAATGCGTCCGCGACGATCGCGTTGCGGGACGCCGTCGACGGGGGACTGGTGTCGCTGCTGTGGTCGTTCCAGCCCGAGCGCACACCGATGCCCGAGACCATCGCCGACGTACCGACGTCCTCACCGGAATCGGTCGCGATGTCGAAGGAGCTGCGCCGCAGAGGGTTCCGTTTCGTCGGCCCGACGACGATGTACGCGCTCATGGAGGCGATCGGCATCGTCGACACCCATCTGCTCGGATCGTTCCGACGCGGTTCGTCGGGGGTGTGGGCACCCGACGGCACACCGCGATCGCGGCGGTAGCGTCGCAGGGGTGAGTGCACAGCTGCGCGATCTGCCCATCCCGCTCGTCGGCGCCCCGATGGCCGGCGGACCCACCACCGACGACCTCGTCGTCGCCGTCGGCGAGGCAGGCGGATTGGGGTTCCTCGCGACCGCCTACCGGTCGGCCGAGCAGATCAGGGCCTCGATCGACGCCGTCCGCGCGCGCGGGGTGCAGCGTTTCGGTGCCAACCTCTTCGTCCCGGATGCGCCGGAGGTACACGAGACCGATCCGGCGGGTGTGGCGCGGTACGTCGAGGCCCTGACGCCCTGGGCACAGGCCGCGGGGGTGGACGTGCCGGAGGTCCCGGCGTTCTCCACCGCCGACTACGCGACCGCGTTCGATGTGGTCGTCGAGCGGCGCGTGCCGTGGGTGTCGTTCACGTTCGGCCTGCCCGCGCCGGAGGAGGTCGCACGTCTGCGAGAGGTGGACGCGACGATCGTCGTGACGGTCACCTCCGTGGCCGATGCGCACGCGGCGGTCGAGCGCGGCGCCGACGTCCTCTGGGTGCAGGGTCCGGCCGCCGGTGGCCACCGCTCGACCTTCACCGTGGCGCAGACCCCGCCGGAGGATGCCCTCGACGACCTGCTGGCAGCGGTCGTCGACGCCGTGCCGACACCGGTCGTCGCGGCCGGGGGAGTCGGCGACGGGGCCGACGTCGCACGGCTCCTCGGGCTCGGCGCGCAGGCCGTCGGCATCGGGACACTGCTGCTGCGCACGCCCGAGGCGGGCACCAGCGCCCCGTACCGTCGCGCCCTGACCGCGGCGGCGGAACCGGGTTCGCAGGCCCACACCGTGCTCACGCGGGCGTTCTCCGGCCGGCCGGCCCGGGGGCTCGCCAACCGGTTCCACCGGGAACTCGGCCACCTCGCCCCGTCGGTGTTCCCGGAGCTCAACACGCTGACCGGTCCGATTCGACGCGCGGCGACCGCAGCCGACGACGCCGAGGCCATCACGCTGTGGGCCGGTGAGGGATTCGCCCACGCCCGCGAGCTCCCGACCGAGACCGTGTTCGCCGACCTCTGGCGGTCAGCGCTGGAGCACGGCGCGCAGCGTCGGGGAGCGATGCACAACAGGGATTGATCCACAGGGTCGGCCACGCTCAGCGATACCGGCGGTCGAGACTCCACTACCGTGGCTGAGCATGACCGATGCGGGAGCCGGAGCCGACACGACGGCGTCGTCGTCCGCCCGGACTCCGACCGACGAGCAGCTGCTCGCCGCGCACATCGGCGGTGACCCCCGGGCCTTCGGCCGGCTCATCCGCCGCCACCAGAACTATCTGTGGGCGGTCGCCCGTCGGAGCAGTCACAGCTCCGAGGACGCCTCCGATGCGTTGCAGGAGGCACTGTTGAAGGCCCACCGCAACGCCGGCGGGTTCCGTGCCGACGCGCAGGTCCGGTCGTGGTTGCACCGCATCGTCGTCAACTGCGCGCTCGACCGCGTGCGCCACAACACCCTGCGGCACACCGTCCCCATCCCGGAGTTCGACACACCCGCCCTGGCCGACCCGCGCGACGCGACCGCAGAGATCGACACCCGGCTCGCCGTCGACCACGCACTGCAGACGCTGCCCGCCGACCAGCGGGACGCGGTGGTGGCCGTCGACGTCGAGGGCTACTCGGTCACCGACGCCGCCGCGATGCTCGGTGTCCCCACCGGCACCATCAAGAGCCGATGCGCACGCGGCCGGGCGAAGCTCGCGCTCGCCCTCGGTCACCTGCGCGAACCCGATGACATCGGACCCGGTGGGAACCCATCGGTCCCGGTCGGCGTCTGATGGACATGGGTGAGACGGGAACGGGCCCGATGATCACGAGCACGGACGCGGCCACCTCGACCGCCGCGGCCGAGGAACGGGAGGCGCGATGACCGACGATCCCGCCGCCCCGCACCCCGGTCCTCCGTTCTCGATCGACCTCGTCGCCGATCTCCACGCAGGCGTCCTCCCCGAGGACGAGGCGGCCGTCCTGTGGCCGCGCGTGCGCGCCGATCCCGCCGCGCGACGCATCCTCGACGCCCTCGACGCCACCCGTGCCGACCTCGCATCCGCCCCGGTCGCCGACGAGGCCCCGCCGGCCGCGGTCGCCGCCGCGATCGACGCGACCCTGACGAACCTCGAACAGCAGTCGCGCGCGCCGCGGACCCCGGCCCAAACCGAGGTCGAATCCCTCGCCGATGCCCGCGCGCGTCTCCGGGATGCCGGACGACGTCGTGGCCTGCTCATCGCGCTGGCCGCGGCCGCCGTCATCTCGGTGGTCACCCTGGTCGTGGCCATCTCGACGGCGTCGATGTCGTCACAGGGGACCGTCACCAACGCCGATCCCTCACCCACGTCGGTGCCGAGCGCGGGAGCCGCAATCTCGCCGGTCGCGCTGCTGTCGGTGCTGGGACGCTCGGGGGCGTCGTTCGACGGCAGCCCCGCCGACGCCGCCCGCCTGCAGCGCTGTCTGGGGGCCAACGGCGTCGAGCCGTCCACGCCGGTCGTCGGCTCGGGCACCCTCACCGTCGACGGCGGACCGCGCACGGTCGTGCTGCTCGGAACCGGACAGGCCGGGCGGTTCGACGCCCTCGTCGTGGGCACCGACTGCGACACCGGCCGCCCGTCGCTGATCAGCCGCCAACGCATCGGGGGCACCACACCGACGAGGTGAGGCGCGGGAACAGATCCCCTTACCCTTGTGTTGAATCAGCCGATCACGCACGTGGAAAGAGGACAGATGAGCGACACAGGTACCGCCGAGGATCTGGGCGGCACGATCCACGACCTCATCGTCGTCGGGTCCGGCCCCGCCGGGTACACCGCGGCCGTCTACGCCGCGCGCGCCGAACTGGCGCCTGTCGTCTTCGAGGGCACCCAGTTCGGTGGTGCGCTCATGACGACCACCGAGGTCGAGAACTTCCCCGGCTTCCAGGAGGGCATCCAGGGTCCTGCGTTGATGGACGAGATGCGCGAGCAGGCACTGCGTTTCGGTGCCGACCTGCGCATGGAGGACGTCGATGTCATCCGCGCCGAGGGCGACATCAAAGAGGTCGAGGTCGGCGGCGAGGTGTACCGCAGTCGGGCGCTGGTGCTCGCGATGGGCGCAGCGGCCCGGTATCTCGACGTCCCCGGCGAGGCCGACCTGCTCGGTCGTGGCGTCTCCGCTTGCGCCACCTGCGACGGCTTCTTCTTCAAGGATCAGGACATCGCCGTCATCGGCGGTGGTGACTCCGCGATGGAGGAGGCGACCTTCCTCACCAAGTTCGCCCGCAGCGTCACCCTCGTCCACCGCCGCGAGGAGTTCCGTGCGTCGAAGATCATGCTCGAGCGCGCCAAGGCCAACGAGAAGATTCGCTTCGTCACCAACGCCGGCATCAACCGGGTGCTGGGGGAGACCTCGGTGACCGGCCTCGAGCTGGTCGACACCGTGACCGGTGAGACGTCGGTCCTCGACGTGACCGGCATGTTCGTGGCGATCGGTCACGATCCGCGCAGCGGCCTCGTCGCCGGTCAGGTCGACCTCGACGGTGACGGCTACGTGCGCACCGTCGGAGGCACCACGGCCACCAGCGTCGACGGCGTCTTCGCCGCGGGCGACCTGGTGGACCACCGGTACCGACAGGCCATCACCGCGGCCGGCACCGGATGCAGCGCCGCGATCGACGCCGAGCGGTGGCTGGCCGAACGCGCCGACGCCACCACCCACGTCACCGCCGATGTCGCGGTGGCATCGCTCGCCTGAACCGACCCCCGTCCGGATCGGCACCTGCCGATCCCCCCACACCACGTTTCCACTAGAGGAGGAACACACAATGGGTGCAAACACAGTCGTCGTCACCGACGCGACCTTCAAGTCCGAGGTTCTCGGCGCCGACAAGCCGGTGCTGGTCGACTTCTGGGCCACCTGGTGCGGCCCGTGCAAGATGGTCGCCCCGGTGCTCGAGGAGATCGCCGCCGACAACGGTGAGAAGCTCACCGTCGCGAAGCTCGATGTGGACGAGAACCCCAACATCGCACGGGATTTCAAGATCATGTCGATCCCCACCATGATCCTGTTCGAGAACGGCCAGCCGACCAAGACCATCGTCGGTGCCAAGGGCAAGGCGGCGCTGCTGCGCGAGCTCGACACCGTCCTCGGGGCCGAGAAGCCCGCGGTCTGATCCACCGGCCGACGAGTTCGGCCACATAGCGTCCATCGGGTGTGCGTGGCCTCTGCCGCGCACACCCCGATTGATGTGTGGCGCACCTGACGCAGCGTGTTGGTCTGGGGCCCACCGACCTGAGACACTGTGATGTCGATGTGCACTCCGAGTCGTCGATGTGCGAGAAAGGCTGTGGTGATGGCGCTGTACCGCCTGGGTGATCAGGGGTCTGCTGTCGCCGAGATCCGTTCGATCCTCACCACGCAGGGCCTGCTCCCCGACGCGTCCGGCTCGGGCGGTCGCCACAGCGCCGAGACCGAGACCGTCGGTCAGGACGCCGTGTTCGACCACGAGGTCGAGCACGCCGTGCGCACCTTCCAGCAGCACCGCGGCCTCATCGCCGACGGCATCGTCGGCCCGGCCACCTATCGGGTCCTTCGCGAGGCGTCCTATCGCCTCGGTGCCCGGATCCTCACCTTCACGCTGTCGGCACCGATGAACGGCGACGACGTCGCGACGCTGCAGTCGCGGTTGCAGAACCTCGGCTACTACACGGGGCTCGTCGACGGACAGTTCGGAGCATCCACCGACACGGCGTTGCGGTCGTACCAGAGCGAATACGGCATGGCGCCCGACGGCATCTGCGGCCCGGACACGCTGCGCTCGCTGAACAACCTCGGCACCAAGGTCACCGGCGGTTCGCCGCACGCGATCCGTGAGCAGGAGTCGGTGCGTCGATCCGGTCCTCAGCTGTCGGGCAAGCGTGTGGTCATCGATCCCGGCAACGGCGTCGTCGACGCGGCGGTGGACCCGGAGACCGCTGCGCTCGAGACGACCATTCTGTGGGATCTCGCGCACCGGCTCGAGGGGCGCATGGCGGCGGCCGGCGTGGAGACATTCCTGTCGCGGTCGGTGTCGGACAACCCCGACGACGCCCAGCGGGCGCGCACCGCCAACAGCTTCGACGCCGATCTGGTGATCTCGCTGCGGTGCGCGCACCACAAGACCCCGACCGCCGGCGGCGTCGCCACGTTCTACTTCGGGACGCCCCAGGGGTCGGTCTCGACGATCGGGGATTCGCTCTCGGGCTTCATCCAGCGCGAGATAGTGGCGCGAACTCCACTGCGCGACTGTCGGAGTCACCCGAAGACATGGGAGATCCTCCGCCTCACCCGGATGCCGGTCGCCCAGATCGACATCGGGTACATCACCAACCCGCACGATGCCGCCGTGCTGCGTGACCCCCAGATCCGGGACACCATCGCCGACGCCGTCCTGGTCGCGGTGAAGCGGCTGTATCTGCTCGGCGAGAACGACCGGCCGACCGGCACCTACACGTTCGCCGATCTGCTGGCGTCGGAGCACATCGCCCGCTGATCGCGGGACCGCCGGTGTCGACACGCCCGCGGGTCAGCCCACGGGCACCACGGTCCGCTCCCGACCGGTCGCGTCGATCGTCGCCATCACCACCAGCCCGGCCAGCGCGCTCTCGACGGCCGACTTCCATCCCAAGCCCTCGTCGAGCTCGAGACGGAACCGTGGGAATCGGTGGTGCGGTGCGACGAGCTCGAACCCGGCGTCGGTGAGGAAATGGGCGTCGGTCATGCATCCCGGGCAAAGGGTGGAGGACGGGTCCGGCACGCCGGGCTTCGTCGGTGCGAGGTCGTCGGGCTCGTCGCCCGACGACCGGACGATGCCGAAGGACTCGACGGCGCGGACACCACGCTCGACCAGATCGGCGACCACCGCCGACACCAACGACTCGGCGGTCCCCTCGAAGCCGGCATCCACACGCACCGACGTGAGGAGAACCGCGTCGGCGCTCACGGGGGAGGTGGGGAAGAGCGCGGCACGGGGCACACGGCCCGGCGGCGCATAGAAGGCGGTGCCGACGGCGCGACCCGTCGTGGACTCGACAGCCACCTGAGCGCACTTGCCCCAGTCGAGCATCACCATCGACACCCACGCCTCTTTGTCGAACTCGCTGTCGATGACGTAGCCGCTGTCCGGTCCCGGGATGCCGACCGGATCGACCTCCCAGAAGATGCACTGACGGACGTGGGTCGGCAGTGACTCGAACCCGTCGAGCCGAAGCGGACTGATCGAGACGCTCACACGTCCCTCCCGGCGGCCTCGAACGTGGACGCGAGGTCGCGGCGCGCGCCATGTCCCGATTCTGTTGCGCCACAACAATTGTGGACCGCCGGACGGGTCCACCGACAACACTCCGTCACAGTGACGTTTCGCCCCCTGGCCGGTGTACGTGCTCCGACGCGGTCACTGCGCGTCATTTTTCGCCAAGAGGTCCACGATGCGTTCGAGGTCGTCGACCGAACCGAATTCGACCACGATCTTGCCCTTCCGCTTCCCGAGGGACACCGTCACGCGCGTGTCGAGGCGGTCGGAGAGCCTCTCGGCCACGTCCTGCAGACCCGGCATCAGCATCGGCTTGCGCTTGGTCGGCGCACTCGGCGCGGCAGCCGGCCCGTCGTGATTGGCGAGTGTCACCGCTTCTTCGGTGGCGCGGACCGACATGCCCTCGGCGACGACGCGCGCAGCGAGCGCCTCCTGCAGATCCGACCCACCCTCCAGCGACAGAAGCGCGCGGGCATGTCCGGCCGACAGGACCCCCGCGGCCACACGGCGCTGCACGGGGATCGGCAGCTTCAGCAGGCGGATCATGTTGGTGACGACGGGCCGGGAACGCCCGAGGCGCGTCGCCAGCTCGTCGTGCGTCACGCCGAACTCCTCGAGCAGCTGCTGATAGGCGGCCGCCTCTTCGAGGGGATTCAACTGCACCCGGTGGATGTTCTCCAGGAGCGCGTCCCGGAGCATGTCCTCGTCTTGCGTCTCACGCACGATGGCCGGGATCGCGGTGAGTCCCGCGACCTGACTGGCGCGCCAGCGGCGCTCGCCCATCACCAGTTGATAGGCGATGTCGCCGACAGGGGAGGGCAGACGACGCACGACGATGGGCTGCATCAGCCCGAACTCGCGGATCGAGTGGACGAGTTCGGCGAGAGCCTCTTCGTCGAACGCGGTGCGCGGCTGCTGCGGATTCGGCTGGATGTGGGTCGGGGGGATCTCCCGATAGACCGCGCCGGCCTCGGTTGCCGGATCGATCGGCGACTCCGCGGCTGCGGCCGTGGAAGCGGTACGAGCCGCCCCACCCTTGCGTGGTGCCTCCCCGAGAACGACGTCCGCGGCGGCCGCACCCAGCCGTGGACCCTCGTCGGGACCGGTGGGAATCAGTGCTGCGAGGCCTCGCCCCAGGCCGCCTTTGCGCTGTGTCATGCGGTGCCGTCCTCCTGCCCCGTCGACGAGGCGCGCATCCCGAGTTCACGTCCGGCGTCGAGATAGCTCATGGCGCCGCGCGATCCGGGGTCGTATTCGATGATGGTCATGCCGAAACCGGGCGCCTCGGAGACCTTGACGCTGCGGGGGATCACCGTGGTGAGCACCTTGTCGCCGAAGTGACGACGGACCTCGTCGGCGACCTGGTCGGCGAGTTTGGTCCGGCCGTCGTACATGGTGAGCAGCACGGTGGACACCCAGAGATCTTTGTTGAGGTGAGCCTGCACGAGCTCGATGTTCGACAACAGCTGTCCCACACCTTCGAGGGCGTAGTACTCGCACTGGATCGGGATGAGTACCTCTCGGGCCGCAACCATCGCGTTGACCGTCAGCAGGCCCAGCGAGGGCGGGCAGTCGATGATCACATAGTCGATGTCGTGTGCGCGGATGGTCTCGAGATCGATGGCGTTCCGGAGTCTGGTCTCGCGAGCGACCATCGACACCAGTTCGATCTCTGCACCCGCGAGATCGAGGGTGGCGGGGACGCAGAACAGTCGCTCGTGCGCGGGCGAGGCCTGCATCGCCTCCGCGAGGGTGATCTCCCCGAGCAGCAGTTCGTACACCGAGGAGATGTCGGGATCACGGTGGTCGATCCCGAGGGCTGTGCTCGCATTGCCCTGGGGGTCGAGGTCGATCACCAGGACGCCCAGACCGTGCAGCGCCAAGGCGGCCGCGATGTTCACCGACGTCGTCGTCTTGCCGACGCCGCCCTTCTGGTTCGCGACCGTGATGATGCGGGGTTCGACCGGACGGGGGAGTCGCCCTGCCATGCCCTTGGTGAGGACCTGGCTGGCGCGCTCGGCAGCGGCAGCGATCGGGGTGTCGTGATACTTCTCGGTGGTTTCACGTGAAACGTTGCGCGGTGTTTCACGTGAAACGTTGCGGTCGGCGTCGGAGACGACCGCGCCGGAGGGGGCACCTCCGTCGGGTGGAACCTGACCCACAGCCACTCTCCTTCGACCCCGCTTGCTCAACATTCTGCGCCCAACCTCCACACCGCACCAATCCCACCGGACAGACGTGATCGCACCTTCGAGAGCGCCACGGTCACCGACGTTTGCCCGGCTTCCCGCGGTACTCGCCGCGGACCACCGTCGTCGCCACGGCAAGACTATCGGCACCACACGACTCCACGCGCAGCTCGCCCAGACCAGCCCGTGACAGCGCGGCGCGATGCTTCTCGATCTCCTCGCCGGCCGACGAACCCTTGATCGCGACGAGCTCTCCACCGGTACGCAGGAGCGGCAGAGACCACCGCGCGAGCCGGTCCAAGGGCGCCACCGCGCGCGAGGTCACCACATCCGCACCGCCCACCGACGACACGACGTCCTTGTCCTCGGCACGTCCGCGGATCACCTGCACGTCGATGTCGAGGATCCCGATGATCTCCGTGAGGAACTCGTACCGTCGGAGGAGGGGCTCCACCAATGTCACCCGGAGGTCGGGGCGAGCAAGGGCCAGAGGGATCCCCGGTAGGCCGGCTCCGCTGCCGATGTCGACGAGTCGGGCATCTGCAGCGATCACCTCGGCCGCCGCCGCACAGTTCAACACGTGACGCGACCACATCTGGTCGACCTCGCGCGGACCGATCAGTCCGCGCACGACACCCGCGTCGGCGAGGAAGTCACGATAGGTGGCGGCGGCATCCATGCGGCGACCGAACATCATGTGGGCGGCGGCCGCGACGGCGGGGTCGTCGAACTCGGGGTCGTGTTTCACGTGAAACATCCTTTCCGGGATGAGGCAGAAACGCCACAGGGCCCCGGCGTAACCGGGGCCCTGTGGGTGTCGAGTGGGGGAGGGTCAGCGCTTGATGACCACGACGCGGCGCTTGGGCTCAACGCCCTCGCTCTCGCTGATCACTCCGTCGACGGCGGCGACCGCATCGTGCACGATCTTCCGCTCGAACGGGGTCATCGGGTCGAGCTCCTCACGACCGCCGTTCTCGACGACGCGCTGAGCGACCTCGGTGCCCAGGGCCGACAGCCGCTGACGACGATCGGCGCGCCAGTTCGCGACATCCAGCATGAGACGCGACCGCTCACCGGTCGCCTGCTGCACGGCGAGGCGTGTCAGCTCCTGCAGAGCATCGAGCACCTCTCCGTTCTTGCCGACAAGCTTCACCAGATCGCGGCCGCCATCGATGCTCACGATCGCGCGGTCACCGTCCACGTCGAGGTCGATGTCACCGTCGAAGTCCAGGAGATCCAGCAGCTGCTCGAGGTAGTCACCAGCCACCTCACCCTCCTCGACGAGATGGTCGTCGCCGCTGCCGGTGTCGCCGTCCTCCGAGTCGACGTCTGCAGTCGCGTCGGGGGCGCCGCTGTCCTCGGCGACGATCTCGTCCGTGGTCTCGATCTCAGCGACGTCGGCGTCGCTCGTCTCTGCCGTCATGTGTTCTCACCTTCGAATCGTGTGTGTACAAGTCGGTCCGCCGACCGGTCGTGGCGGTCGTGCGGAGTAATCGCGAGGGCGCTCAGCGCCGCTTGCGTCTGCGCTGCTGCGTCGTCGCCGGCTTCTGTCCGGGACGTGGCTTCGCCCCGGCAGTTGCTTTCGCACCACCGGACGAACCGTTCGACGCAGTGCCGTTCGTGGCCTTGCCTGCGCCCTTCGACAGGTTCGGGGACGAGCCGTTGCCGTTCGACGGCGATCCGTTGGCGCCGCCCGACGCCGCGGCCTTGCCGTCACCGTTGGCCGACGAACCGTTCGCGTCGGCGGCGTCGGAGGTACCGGTGTCGACCTTCTTCTTGGCGCGGTCGGGACGGGCGCCGGGCTTGGGCGCGTTGGCCTTCAGCTTCTCCTGCTTGGCAGCCTTCTTCTCCGCGTCTTCCTTCTCGATGCGGTTGAAGACGATGTGCTGCTGTCCGTAGGTCCAGAGGTTGTTGCTCACCCAGTACAGGAGGATGGCCACGGGGAAGAACGCACCGGACACCAGGATGCCGAGGGGGAAGACGTAGAGCGCGAGCTTGTTCATGATCGCGGTCTGCGGGTTCTCGAGTGCGGCTGCGCCCTGGCGGGCGACCGAGGCACGGGAGTTCATGTGCGTCGCGATCGACGAGATGATCACCAGCGGGATCACGAGGTAGATGATGTGGTTCCGCGTGAAGTCGATGACACCGTCGGCGCTGAAGGCGACCCACTCGGACTTCGGCTGCGAGATCGCGGCCGACAGGGGCACACCGAAGAGGCGGGCGTCGAGGAAGTTCTGGACCTGATCGGCGTTGAAGGCGTAGTTGCCGATCGACCGGGTCTGCTCTGCGCTCATACCGAGCTGGCCGAACCCGGTTCCCATGCGGTTGAACGACCGCAGGACGTGGAACAGACCGATGAACACCGGGATCTGCGCGAGCATCGGCAGACACCCGAGGAGCGGGTTGAAGCCGTGCTCCTTCTGGAGCTTCTGCATCTCTTCGGTCATCTTGACGCGATCCTTCGCGTACTTCTTACGGATCGCCTGCAGCTGAGGCTGGATCTCCTGCATCTGCCGCGTGGTCCGGATCTGCTTCACGAACGGCTTGTAGAGAATCGCACGCAGGGTGAAGACGAGGAAGATCACCGAGAGCGCCCACGCGATACCGCTGCCGCCGGGGGAGTCGGGGAGGATGTGGCTGAACACCCAGTGCCAGACCCACATGATTCCCGAGACCGGCCAGTAGATGAAGTTGAGCACGGTGTCAGTTGCTCCTCACTGCGTCGGAGACGCACCTTGTCGAGGCGTCGGAGACGCACCTTTGTTCAGCGTCGGAGACGCTTGATGTATCGGCGTCGGAGACGCGGGGGTTCGGATCGTCGCCGGCCGGCTCGCCGGTCACCAGTCCATGGTGCCTGTTCCGTTCGGGGACGGGGTCATAGCCGGGTTTGTGCCAGGGCCCGCACTTGAGCAGACGCCAGATCGACAGTGCGCCGCCGCGGATGGCGCCCCATTCGTCGAGGGCTTCGACGGCGTAGGAACTGCACGTCGGTTCGAAGCGACAACTGGGCATGCGGGTGGGGGAGATCCACGTCTGGTAGGCACGCACGAGAAAGATCAGTGCCCTCCGCAGCCAGCCCCCGGGGTTCACAGCGCTGCACCGGTGGCGGTTGCGGACGGTGTCCGCACCAGGCCGGATCTGTCGACTGCCGCCGAGACCTGTTGCGCCAAAACGGTTTCTGATACATCAGCCGCAGTAGGGAGCGCGCGGATCACCACCGTGGACGGGGTGCTCACACCTTGCAGAGCCTCGGCACTGGCCGCGCGGAGGCGCCGGGCCACGGCATGACGGGCCACGGCGTTGCCGACCGCTTTGCTCACGATGAGACCGACACGAGGGCCGGCGGGCTCGGCGACGTCGACACGGACCCCGCGCGAGTCCGGCCACACGTCCGGGCTGACCAGGACATACGTCATGAGGTCACGACGACGGACGCGCACCCCGTGTCGAAGTGTGCGACTGAAGTCGGACCTCTGCGAGATCCGCTGATGTCGGGCGAGCACCGGTGCATTCGACAGTGCGTCCGCGTCGGCTACGACACGGACGGACAGACGAATCAGGCAGTCAGGCCCGCGCGGCCCTTGCGGCGACGGCCGTTGACGATGGCACGGCCGGCACGTGTCCGCATGCGCAGACGGAAGCCGTGCACGCGCGCGCGACGGCGGTTGTTCGGCTGAAAGGTCCGCTTGCCCTTGGCCACGGGAACTCCTCGTTGTCGGGGCATCGGAGAAGACATGCGTCCTCGACACCCGTTTATCTGGTGGTCTCATGCCGGGTTCGGTCGTGCGCCCGTACGTCCACCCAGGCCGATGACACCGCCAGAAATCGGCGGGTTCGAAACGGGCGGCGCGCACGAGAAGACCCACACCTCGGCGACCGTTCGAGAGTACTGACCGCGTCGAAGCCGGTCAAACCGCCGACGAGGTGCCCGACGACGGCCACCGGGGCCGATCAGGACGAGCCGACCTGGGACGACACGCCGTGGACACGGGGTGTCGGGAACTTCGGCCCGAAATGTGCCTACCGAACGGTTGAGACTCCGTCGGACGTCTGTTAGCTTTCCACGAGCACATCGTTCGGCGAGGGGTTCATCGCTCCTCGCGCGGCCTGGGGACAACCGGTCGCCGTGGTCCTCCGGGATCGCCCGATGTCGTCGGCGCCGAGGTGGTTCGGCCTGGTCGACGCCTCTTCCGTATCTGTCCACACCTGTGGATAACCGTGTGGACAAACGTCGGTCGGTACGCGACGATGGGCCACGCGATACGGCCCACCACGGACGATCGCCGTCTCGAGGAGGGGTCACGATGAGTTCCGACCGCGACACCTTCGGCGACATCTGGCAACAGGTCCTCGTCGAACTCACGGCCGACGACACCCTCGGTGATTCCCTCACCCGTCAGCAGAAGGCCTGGCTGTCGCTGGTGCAGCCCCTCACCCTCGCCGAGGGGTTCGCCTTGCTCGCGGTGCCGTCGGCGCTGGTCCAGGAACAGATCGAACGCACCCTGCGCGAGCCGATCCGCGCCTCGCTCAGCCGACACCTCGGCGCCGAGGTCGATCTCGGTGTCCGTATCGATCCCGATGCGGAGTCGTCGTCCGTGCACACGCCACTCGACGTGAGTGCCGCGTTGGACACGCTCCCCGACACGTTCGCCGACCGACGCGACACGAACGACTACCTCCACGACACCCCCCGGATCGACGGCGTCCTCGGCAGCGGCCTCCCGCCGGCCGACGGTCGGTCCGCCGACGGCGACTGGTCGACGTACTTCCACCCCAGTCCCGGTGAGCCCAGCAGCCTCAACCCCAAGTACACGTTCGACACCTTCGTCATCGGGGCGTCGAACCGTTTCGCGCACGCCGCGGCCGTCGCGATCTCCGAGGCACCGGCGCGGGCGTACAACCCGCTGTTCATCTGGGGTGAGTCGGGCCTGGGCAAGACGCATCTGCTCCATGCGGCCGGCCACTACGCGCAGCGTCTGTTCCCTGGGATGCGCGTGAAGTACGTGTCGACCGAGGAGTTCACGAACGACTTCATCAACTCGCTGCGTGACGACCGCCGCGTGGCGTTCAAACGTCGCTACCGCGATGTCGACGTCCTCCTGGTCGACGACATCCAGTTCCTGGTCGGCAAGGAAGGTATCCAGGAGGAGTTCTTCCACACCTTCAACACCCTCCACAACGCGAACAAACAGATCGTCGTGTCGTCGGATCGCCCGCCCAAGCAGCTCGCGACCCTCGAGGACCGACTGCGTACGCGTTTCGAGTGGGGCCTCATCACCGACGTCCAGCCGCCCGAACTCGAGACCCGCATCGCCATTCTGCGCAAGAAGGCGCAGATGGACAGCCTGCAGGTCCCCGACGACGTGCTGGAGCTCATCGCCTCGAAGATCGAACGCAACATCCGCGAACTCGAGGGCGCACTCATCCGCGTGACGGCCTTCGCCTCGCTGAACAACGCCGAGCTGAACCTGGCGCTGGCCGAGATCGTCCTGCAGGCCCTGCTGCCCGACACCGGCAACGTCGAGATCAACGCACCGGCCATCCTCGCCATCACCGCGGAGTACTTCGGCATCAGCGTCGACGAACTGCGGGGACCGGGTAAGACCCGGTCGCTCGCGCAGGCCCGTCAAATCTCGATGTACCTGTGTCGCGAACTCACCGACCTCTCCCTGCCCAAGATCGGCGAGACCTTCGATCGCGACCACACCACGGTCATGTACGCGGACAAGAAGATCCGCAAGGAGATGGCCGAGCGCCGCAAGGTCTACGACTACGTCCAGGAACTCACCGCGCGCATCAAACAGCGCTCGCGCACCTGATCTCGCCCGCCCTCGACACCGCATCTCTCGACCTCGGGTCGAGATCCGATGACACCTCTCGACCCACCGCGCAGGCTCCGTTCTGTCATTCCCCAGCTGTGGATAACTCGGTGGATAACCGCACGAAACTGTGGAGCAACGGTGGACCGAGGTGAACGAACATCAACACGTGCACAACGTCGGGCCGAACCGGTGGCAACACTCCACGTGTCATACACAGACCTGCACCGCGTCCCAACTGGGCGGGACACGCTCGGTCCACAGATTCCACAGTGCCTATGACTATTGATATTCACTCTCTTTCACTTCTCTTTATAAGAAGCGATGTGCACAGACCGTTCGTCCACACCCCTCGCCGCACCCGCCGTCACCTGCTCGGGTGCAAGCTCCACCCGTTTGCCACGATCGGCGCCGGTCCGTTCTAGAGTGGTGCCCACTGGCCGACGCAGGGTCCACCAGGGGTTCGGTCCACCGGCCGATCGACACCGACAGGGAAGGGCATTCGTCGCTATGGAGGATCGGACCGATCGGGAGGGTCGATCGCTGTGAAGTTCCGTGTGACACGCGACGAATTCGCCGACTCCGTGGCCTGGGTCGCGCGAAGCCTGCCCAGCCGACCCCCGGTCCCGGTTCTCGGATGTGTCGTGCTGACCGCCGGCGACACCGGCCTGACCGTCTCGGGCTTCGACTACGAGGTCTCGGCCCAGGTCGACATCTCCGCCGAGGTGGCCGACGAAGGCCGGGTGTTGGTGTCGGGCAAGCTGCTCGCCGACATCACCCGCGCCCTGCCGGCCAAGCCGGTCGACGTCGCACTCGACGGTTCGCGTGTCGCGATCACCTGTGGCAGTTCACGTTTCTCCCTGCCGACGATGCCGGTGGAGGACTACCCGACGCTGCCCGAGGTCCCGACCGTGACCGGCACCGTCCCGGCCGAGGTCTTCGCCGAGGCCATCACCCAGGTCGCGATCGCCGCAGGCAAGGACGACACCCTGCCGATGCTGACCGGTATCCGGGTCGAGATCGAGAACGACACCGTCGTGCTGGCCGCGACCGACCGGTTCCGTCTCGCCGTCCGCGAGCTCACCTGGCAGCCCACCTCCGGCGACACCGCCGCCGTGCTCGTCCCGGCGAAGACGCTCTCCGAGTCGGCGAAGTCCGCGGGCTCCGACGGCACGCCGGTGTCGCTGGCGCTCGGTTCCGCCGGCAGCATCGGTAGCGACGGTCTGCTCGGCATCCTCGGTCAGGGCCGCCAGACCACGACGCGTCTGCTCGACGCGGAGTTCCCGAAGTTCCGTCAGTTGTTGCCGCCGTCGCACACCTCGATGGCCACCATCGAGATCAGCGCGCTGACCGACGCCATCAAACGCGTCGCGCTCGTCGCCGAACGCGGTGCGCAGGTGCGTCTGGAGTTCACCGACGGTTCGGTCCTGCTCACGGCGGGCGGGGACGACGCGGGCAAGGCCGAGGAGGAGGTCGCGGTGTCGTTCTACGGCGATCCGCTGACCATCGCCTTCAATCCGACCTACCTCCTCGACGGACTGGCCGCGCTCCACACCACGTCGGTGGACTTCGGGTTCACCACCCCGAGTCGGCCCGCGGTGCTGCGTCCCTCGACCGGCGACGCACCGGTTCCCGACGACAGCGGCGCCTACGCCGCTCCGGCCAGCGATTTCACGTATCTGCTGATGCCGGTTCGCCTTCCGGGCTGATCGACACCGCGCCTCCGGTCCGATGATGTGCCGGTGTCGCACCGTTTTCCGACGAGAGGACGCACCATGCAACTCGGACTGATCGGTCTGGGCAAGATGGGTGCCAACATGCGTGAGCGCATCAAGGGTGCCGGGCACGAGGTCATCGGGTACGACCCCCGGCCCGAGGTCACCGATGTCGCATCGCTCGAGGAGCTCGCCGGTGCGTTGTCGGCGCCCCGCGTCGTGTGGGTCATGGTCCCCTCGGGCGATCCCACCCGTGAGACGGTGGAGACGTTGTCGAAGGTCCTCTCGCCCGGTGACCTCGTGATCGACGGAGGCAACTCCCGCTACACCGACGACGCCCCGCACGCGGAGTTGTTGGACGCCAAGGGAATCGGATACATCGACTGTGGTGTGTCCGGTGGCGTGTGGGGTCTGGCCAACGGTTACGGACTCATGGCCGGAGGGGCGGCCGACCACATCGAACGTGCCATGCCCATCTTCGATGCGTTGCGTCCCGAGGGCGACCGCGCCGACGGCTTCGTCCACGCGGGTCCGGTCGGCGCCGGTCACTACGCCAAGATGGTGCACAACGGCATCGAGTACGGATTGATGCACGCCTACGGGGAGGGCTACGAGCTGCTCACCGCGGAGCCGCTCATCGACGACGTCGCGGGCACGCTGCAGGCGTGGACGCACGGCACGGTCATTCGTTCGTGGTTGCTCGATCTCCTGGTGAAGGCGCTGCAGGAGGACCCCGGGCTCGCCGAGATCTCCGACTACACCACCGATTCCGGCGAAGGTCGATGGACGGTGGAGGAGGCGATCCGCCACTCGGTACCGGCCAACGTCATCTCGGCCGCACTCTTCGCGCGGTTCGCGTCGCGACAGGAGAGCGGTTCCCCGACCCTCAAGGCCGTGTCGGCCCTGCGCAACCAGTTCGGCGGTCACTCGGTGAAGCCGTCCGGTAGCTGAGAGCACGTGTTCGTCCGCACCCTGCGGCTGCGCGACTTCCGCTCGTGGACCGAGGTCTCGCTGGACCTTGCCGCGGAACCGACGATCTTCGTGGGGCGCAACGGCTTCGGGAAGACCAACCTCGTCGAGTCGTTGCAGTATCTCTCCACCCTCCGTTCCCACCGGGTCAGCACGGACGCCTCTCTGGTCCGAACCGGTGCGCAGTCGGCAACCGCGTCGGCGACGGTGATCAACGGCGGACGTGAACTCACCGCCGAGGTACAGATCACCCCGGGGAAGGCCAACCGCGCGTCGGTGAACGGCGCACCCTCGCGTCGGGCGCGCGACATCGTCGGCATCCTGCGCACCGTGCTCTTCGCCCCCGAGGATCTGGCGCTGGTCCGGGGCGAGCCGTCGGACCGTCGTCGGTTCGCCGATGAGCTGGCCGCTCTCGCGGGTCCCCGGATGGTGGCGGCGCGCAGCGACTACGACAGGGTGTTGCGACAGCGATCGGCGCTGTTGAAGACCGCGGCGTCGGCGATGCGGTCCGGTGGCGAGTCGGCGGCGTCGGTGATCAGCACCCTCGATGTGTGGGACACGCAGCTCGCACGATTCGGCGCCGAGGTCACCGCCGGCCGGATCGACGTCGTGGAACGGTTGCGACCGTTGGTCGCCGCCGAGTACGCGACGCTCGCGCCCCAGTCGAGGCCGGTCGATCTGCGGTACCGGCCGAGCGTCGGAGACGACATCGTGCCGACCGACGGTTCCGTCGCCGATGTCGAGTACATCGAGGCCGTGTTGCTGACGCGGTTGGTCGAGGCACGCAAGAAGGAGATCGAACGCGGGGTGTGTCTGGTGGGTCCGCACCGTGATGACATCGACGTCGTGATCGCCGGCCAGGTGGCGAAAGGCTTTGCCAGTCACGGGGAATCGTGGTCGCTGGCGTTGGCGATGCGTCTGGGTTCGGTGGAGTTCATCCGGTCCGACGGTGCCGAGCCGGTGGTGATGCTCGACGACGTGTTCGCCGAACTGGATGCCTCCCGGCGCGCGGCGCTGTCCCGATTCGCGGCGTCGGTGGAACAGGTCATCATCACCGCGGCGGTCGCCGAGGACATCCCGGCCGCCATCGGTGGGCGTCGCATCGCGGTCGGGGTGCGGGAGTCCTCACCGGAGTCCGGCGGTCGGGAGTCGTATCTGCTCGAGGAGGGTGACCGGTGAGCGACGATCCGCGCGTCGAGGGGGACGGGGAGCCGAGCAGCGGGCATGCCATGGCGCGCAAGGCGCTCGAGGAGGCCCGCGACGCGGCACGTGCGGCGGGCAAGTCGGTCGGTCAGGGACGGTCGTCGCCGGTCCGGCGTCGCACAGGGGGTCGCCGCGGCGGGTACTCGGGTTCGGGACCCGATCCCCGCGATCCGCAGCCGTTGGGTCGACTCACCGGTTCACTGTCGCGCGACCGTGGATGGGGCGACAAGATCGGTGAGGGGACGGTGTTCGGCGCCTGGTCACGGATCGTCGGTCCCGACATCTCCGCTCATGCGCAACCGACCGATCTGCGCGACAAGATTCTCTACGTCACGGCGGAATCGACGGCGTGGGCGACGCAGCTGCGACTGATCCAGGGCCAGATCATCGCCAAGATCGCCGCGGCGGTCGGAAACGGCGTGGTCACGCAGTTGCGGATCACCGGACCGAAGGCGCCGTCGTGGCGCAAGGGAGAACGGCACGTACGGGGTCGCGGGCCGCGCGACACCTACGGCTGAAACAGCCCTTCAGAGGTGCGTGACGGTCTGCGCCCACAATCGCCCCTAGGAAATGTCGAGAAATTCGGTCTGTGGGCGCGTCAGACACCATGGACGGCCGTTCTCGGACGCCTGAGGCAGTACTATGGAGGGAGTGCCCCGAGAGGGGTTTCGACGAGCACGTCCTGACACGATTGAGGAGCGGACCCCACCCGTGGCCGACACCAGCGACACCCCCGACAACGAGAACTCCTCGGCGATCACGCCGGAGAAGTCCCAGCCCGAGAAGGCGGCCCCGAAGAAGGCTCCCGCCAAGAAGGCGGGGAGTGGCAGCTACGGCGCCGACTCCATCTCCATTCTCGAAGGTCTCGAGGCCGTTCGCAAGCGTCCCGGCATGTACATCGGTTCCACCGGTGAGCGCGGCCTGCACCACCTCATCTGGGAGGTCGTGGACAACTCGGTCGACGAGGCGATGGCGGGCCACGCGAGCAAGGTCGACGTCAAGCTCCTGGCCAACGGGGGAGTGGAGGTCATCGACGACGGCCGCGGCATCCCCGTCGAGATGCACAAGACCGGTGTCCCCACGGTCGAGGTCGTCATGACCCAACTACACGCCGGCGGCAAGTTCGACTCCGATTCGTACGCGGTGTCGGGTGGTCTGCACGGTGTCGGCATCTCCGTGGTGAACGCGTTGTCGACGAAGGTCGAACTCGAGATCGACCGCGACGGCTTCCACTGGTCGCAGACCTACAACTACGCCAAGCCCGCAGAGCTGGTGAAGGGGTCGGCGACCCGGCGCAAGGGCACCACCACCCGCTTCTGGGCCGATCCTGAGATCTTCGAGACCACCGATTACAGCTTCGAGACGATCTCGCGGCGTCTGCAGGAGATGGCGTTCCTCAACAAGGGGCTCACCATCACCCTCACCGACGAGCGTCCCGCCCAGATCGGCAACGACAGCGAGGACATCGAGACCGCCGAGGCACCCAAGAGCCAGGCCGAGATCGACAGCGAGGCGGCCGCCGAGGTCTCCGACGTCATCGAGATCGCCGACACCGCCGGCGAGAGCGTTCGCAAGGAGGTCTCGGGCAAACCGCGCACGAAGATCTACCACTACCCGGGTGGACTCGAGGACTACGTCGCCCACCTGAACAACCGCAACAAGTCGCGGCTGCCGATCCACGCGTCGATCGTGAGCTTCACCGCGAAGGGCACCGGCCACGAGCTGGAATTGGCGATGCAGTGGAACGACGGCTACTCCGAGTCGGTGCACACCTTCGCCAACACCATCAACACCCACGAGGGCGGTACCCACGAGGAGGGTTTCCGGTCGGCGCTGACCAGCACGGTCAACAAGTACGCGCTCGACAAGAAACTCCTCAAGGAGAAGGACGGCAAGCTCACCGGTGAGGACATCCGCGAGGGACTCGCCGCGGTGATCTCGGTGAAGGTCTCCGACCCGCAGTTCGAGGGCCAGACGAAGACGAAGCTCGGCAACACCGAGGTGAAGAGCTTCGTGCAGAAGGTGGCCAACGAGCACCTGTCGCACTGGTTCGAGTCGAACCCCGCCGAGGCCAAGATCATCATCAACAAGGCGGTCGGGTCGGCCCAGGCCCGCATGGCCGCGCGCAAGGCCCGGGAATTGGTGCGGCGCAAGAGCGCGACCGACATCGGTGGTCTGCCGGGTAAGCTCGCCGACTGCCGCAGCAACGATCCCGCCAAGTGCGAGGTCTACATCGTGGAGGGCGACTCGGCCGGCGGCAGCGCGAAGTCGGGCCGCGACTCGATGTACCAGGCGATCCTCCCGATCCGCGGCAAGATCATCAACGTCGAGAAGGCACGCATCGACCGGGTGCTGAAGAACACCGAGGTCCAGTCGATCATCACCGCGTTCGGCACCGGTATCCACGACGAGTTCGATCTCGCCAAGCTGCGCTATCACAAGATCGTGCTGATGGCCGACGCCGATGTCGACGGGCAGCACATCTCGACGCTGCTGCTCACGCTGCTCTTCCGCTTCATGCGGCCGCTCGTCGAGCACGGCCACGTGTATCTCGCGCAGCCGCCGCTGTTCAAGCTCAAGTGGCAGAAGGGTGCCGCGCCGGAGTTCGCGTACTCCGACCGCGAGCGCGACGGACTGCTCGAGGCCGGCCGCGCCGCGGGCAAGAAGATCAACACCGACGACGGCATCCAGCGCTACAAGGGCCTCGGTGAGATGAACGCCAAGGAGCTGTGGGAGACCACGATGGACCCGACCGTGCGCGTGTTGCGCCAGGTCACCCTCGACGACGCCGCCGCTGCCGACGAACTGTTCAGCGTCCTCATGGGCGAGGACGTCGTCGCCCGCCGTAGTTTCATCGCCCGCAACGCACGGGATGTCCGCTTCCTCGACGTGTGATCGACGCCGGTTCGTTTCACGTGAAACACCGCGCCGTACAACGAAAGTGATTTGATGACCGACACCACCCTGCCGCCGGGCGGCACCACCGACGACTCCGGCGGAGACCGCATCGAGCCGGTCGACATCCAGCAGGAGATGCAGCGCAGCTACATCGACTACGCGATGAGCGTCATCGTGGGCCGCGCGCTGCCCGAGGTCCGCGACGGCCTCAAGCCCGTCCACCGTCGACTTCTCTACGCCATGGGCGACGCCGGGTTCCGGCCCGACCGCAGCTACGTCAAGTGCGCGAAGCCGGTCGCGGAGACGATGGGCAACTACCACCCGCACGGCGACACCGCGATCTACGACGCCCTCGTCCGTCTCGCGCAGCCGTGGTCGATGCGGTATCCGCTCGTCGACGGCCAGGGCAACTTCGGTTCACGCGGCGACGACGGTGCCGCCGCGATGCGCTACACCGAGGCCCGTCTCACGCCGCTGGCGATGGAGATGCTGCGCGACATCGACGAGGAGACCGTCGACTTCACGCCGAACTACGACGGCAAGACCATGGAGCCCACGGTGCTCCCGAGCCGCATCCCGAACCTGTTGATCAACGGGTCCGGCGGTATCGCGGTCGGTATGGCGACGAACATGCCGCCGCACAACCTCACCGAGGTCGCCGACGCGGTGTTCTGGGCACTCGACAACCACGAGGCCGACGAGGAATCGACGCTGGCCGCCTGCATGGAGCGGATCAAGGGACCCGACTTCCCGACCGCGGGTCTCATCGTCGGGTCGCAGGGGATCATCGACGCCTACACCACCGGACGCGGCAGCATCCGCATGCGCGGCGTGGTCGACGTGGAGGAGTCGCGCACCGGCGCGACGACCCTGGTGATCACCGAACTGCCGTATCAGGTCAACCCGGACCGGATGATCGTGTCGATCGCCGAGCAGGTCAACGACGGCAAGCTCAAGGGCATCAGCCGCATCGAGGACCAGTCGTCGGACCGCGTCGGCATGCGGATCGTCGTGACGCTCAAGCGCGACGCCGTCGCCAAGGTCGTGCTGAACAATCTCTACAAGCACAGCCAGCTGCAGACGAGCTTCGGCGCCAACATGCTCTCCATCGTCGACGGGGTGCCGCGCACCCTGCGCCTCGATCAGATGATCCGCTTCTACGTGGCACATCAGCTCGACGTGATCATCCGGCGCACGCGCTACCGGCTGCGCAAGGCCGAGGAGCGCGCGCACATCCTGCGCGGCCTGGTGAAGGCCCTCGACGCGCTCGACGACGTGATCGCGCTGATCCGTGCCTCACCGAACACCGAAGAGGCACGCGCGGGTCTGATCACGCTGCTGGACATCGACGAGATCCAGGCCGACGCGATCCTCGCGATGCAGCTGCGCCGTTTGTCGGCGTTGGAGCGGCAGAAGATCGTCGACGACCTCGCCGAGATCGAGCTCGAGATCGCCGACTACCTCGACATCCTCGCCAAGCCCGAACGCCAGCGCGCGATCGTGCGCGATGAGCTGACCGAGGTCGTCGAGAAGTTCGGCGACGAGCGGCGCACCCGCATCATCGCCGCGGACGGTGACGTCACCGACGAGGACCTCATCGCGCGTGAGGACGTCGTCGTCACGATCACCGAGACCGGCTACGCCAAGCGCACCAAGACCGACCTCTACCGCAGCCAGAAGCGTGGCGGCAAGGGCGTGCAGGGTGCCGGGCTCAAGCAGGACGACATCGTGCGGCACTTCTTCGTGTGCTCCACCCACGACTGGATCCTGTTCTTCACCACCAAGGGTCGGGTGTACCGCGCGAAGGCCTACGAGTTGCCCGAGGCCAATCGCACCGCGCGCGGCCAGCACGTCGCGAACCTGTTGGCCTTCCAGCCCGAGGAACGCATCGCTCAGGTCATCCAGATCAAGAGCTATGAGGACGCCCCCTACCTGGTGCTGGCGACCCGCGGAGGTCTCGTCAAGAAGTCCCGTCTGGTCGACTTCGACTCGAGCCGCTCCGGCGGCATCATCGCGGTCAACCTGCGCGGCGAGGACGAGCTCGTCGGTGCCCAGTTGTGCAGCTCGTCCGACGACCTGCTGCTGGTGTCGACCAAGGGCCAGTCGATCCGCTTCAGCGCGACCGACGAGGCGTTGCGCCCGATGGGTCGGCAGACCTCCGGCGTGCAGGGCATGCGGTTCAACGACGACGATCAGCTGCTGTCACTCAACGTGGTCGTCGAGGGGACGTACCTGCTGGTGGCCACCGCCGGCGGCTACGCCAAGCGCACGGCCATGGAGGACTATCCGGTACAGGGGCGCGGCGGCAAGGGTGTTCTCACCATCCAGTACGACCGCAGGCGCGGCGAACTGGTGGGTGCCCTCATCGTCGACGACAACAGCGAGGTCTACGCCATCACCTCCAACGGTGGCGTGATCCGCACGTTGGCGAAGCAGGTGCGCAAGGCCGGTCGTCAGACGAAGGGCGTCCGCCTGATGAACCTCGACGAAGGAACTACGCTCTTGGCAATTGCCCGCAACGCCGACGAGCCCGACGAGATCGACGGTTCGTCCGACGGGCGGTAGCGCGGACATCGTCTCCATCGGCAGACACCGCACACACGAGGTGAAGGAATAAGGTGACCACACCCAACGAGCCCGACGGACAGCGCACAGGGTCCGACCCGGTCGGTGGCCCCCACGGCGATCGGAACACCGACGATCGCGGAGTTTCCACCGGTGAGTGGTCGCGGACGCCCGGCCGTCCCGGCGCATCGGTGGCCGATCGCCCGCAGGGCGACCCCGGCGGCAACGGTGCAGCGGGTGCGACCAACGGTGATGCCCGTCCGTCGGCCTCCGATGCCGACGCGCAGCGTCCGTCCTCGGGTACCGGAGCCGGCGGGAAGCCGCCGTGGCAGCGTGTCGGTTCGCAGTTGCCGCCGACAGGCGGTCCGGTGCAACCCAACCGTCCCGACCAGGCGCCTGCGTCGGGTCAGGCGGCAGCCACCGGTCAGCAGCCGGCGAACCCCAAGCCGTACCGGCCGCTGGTGACGGGGACCGCGGCACCGAAGCCGTCGGGTCAGCAGTCGGCCGGCCCGACCGAGCGGGCGCCGATCTCGAAGCTCGACGCGCAGGGCAACGTGGGTCAGTCGGGGCAGCCGCAGGCGAATCGGGGTCGGAACTCGTTGGCCGGCAAGGTCATCGACGGTCCGACCCGCAACATCGATCGCAGCGACATCCCCGAGGATCTGCCCGATCTCGACGCGATCCACCATCCGACCACGGCACCGACCGCACAGGCGCCGCAGTCGGGCGCGGCGTTCCGTTCGGTGGAGTCGGTGGCCCCCGGACCGCGTGGTCCGTTGCGCGCGGCCGTGCAGCTGCGACGTGTCGACCCGTGGTCGACGTTCAAGATCTCGTCGGTGCTCGCGATCGCGCTGTTCCTCATCTGGATGATCGCGATCGGCGTGCTGTACGTGATCCTCGACGGCATGGGCGTCTGGGACCAGGTGAACAGCTCGTTCGGCACGCTGGTGTCGAGCGACACCACCGCCGACACCTCGTTCCAGATCACCGCCGGCGGTGTGTTCGGCATCGCCGCGCTCGTCGGAGCGGTCTACGTCGTGGTGTTCACCGCCCTCACCACGGTGGGTGCGTTCATCTACAACATGAGCGCCGACCTCGTGGGCGGTGTCGAGATCACCCTGGCCGACCGCGACTGATCGGCGCCGGTTTTGTTTCTGACGCGGACAGTCGGTAATCTTTCCGAGGTTCACGGGCCTATAGCTCAGGCGGTTAGAGCGCTTCGCTGATAACGAAGAGGTCGGAGGTTCAAGTCCTCCTAGGCCCACGTGGTCAAGATCGTTGTCGTGGTGGTCGGGCTGGTGACGACGCTGGTCGTCGGGCTCGTCGCCGAGTCGAAGCGGAACACGATCGTGTGGCATTCCCTCCCCACCCGCTAGAGCGATCTGGCACGGGGCCTTAGCTCAGTTGGTAGAGCGCTGCCTTTGCAAGGCAGATGTCAGGAGTTCGAATCTCCTAGGCTCCACAACCTCTTTCACGCGCGTCGCGCGTCACGAACCCTGGCCGGCGATGGCGAAGTACACCACGAGGCACAGCACCGCGGCGAAGATGTAGAACCATCCGATCCAGAGCGCGGCCGTCGCCAGCGACGAGCCCTGCTCCTTGCTCTCGCGGATCTGTCGGCGGGACACGTAGGCGCAGATGACGCCGAAGATCGAGGTGATCCCCAGGAACGACAGGATCAACGCGACGACGGACAACTTGTTGGTCGAGTTGCGGGGTGCGGCGCTCATCGCCTCGGACTCCTGCTCGGCCTCGGCGTCGGGTCTGATGAACTCGGCGGGGCGGTAGGGATCATGGACTTCTGTCTGTGCCTCGGAGGGGTGGGGCTCGGCCGGACGGCGCTCGGACATCATCGAATAGGCGGCGTTCGCCGTGGCCCCCGGACCGCTCAGCACACCGGGTGGCTGTGCGCGGGTCTGCGAACCGTCGCGGTCGAACGGAGGCCGTTGCTCGGGGCGCGGCCGATCCGGATGTTGCGGGGCGCCGTGCGCCGGGCCGGGTCGACCGGCACCGGGTGGCGGCGGGGCCTGACGATGCTGTGGACCGGTCGGTGGACGCTGATCACCCCGTCGGGGGTCGGGCTGGTTCGGCGCCGCGGGGCGTCGAGGGTCGAATCGCCCGGCGTCGGGGTGACCGCTGTCGTAACGCCCGTCCTGTGGATGCACGCCTACAAGCTACTCGGAGCGGCCGGCGCCGTCGGCGGCCGACGTGGGGACGTCCTCGACCCGGGGCGGATGCGCGGCCACGGGCGGCGGTGTCCGGCGGCCCGAGCGCAGCGCGACGGCCGCGGCACCGCCACCGGCCACCACGGCGATCCCGAGCACGATGAGGCCGGTGCGCGCGCGGCGTGACGGGCTCTCACGCGTGACGACCGACGGCAGGCTCGGCTTCGGGACCGACGGCAGCGACGGCGTGGGCACCGAGATGCGCGGGATCGACGGCGTCGTCGCACCCTTCTCCGATGAGTTCTTGCGGGCTGCGCGACGGGCCAGCAGGCGGGAGGTGATCATCCGCACCGGCGTCGACCACGGCGCGACATAGCCCAACGCGGCCGACCCGACGGCCGACCGCACGGGATGCTGCGAGCCGGTCGCGGCATGCGCGAGGCCCTTGTCTCGAACATCTGAGGTACCGATCACGGCAGCCACCTCTTCCCGTCGACGTGCCGTCGACCTACGTCGCCTCCCGCGGATGCGGACACTGTTGGCTCCACCCTGCCAGGCCGGTGTGAACCGCGGGACGCCGACACGGGGGCGGGTGGCACCATGGAGGGGTGAGTACACCACAGAAAACCGCGACCGCGACCCTGCACACGAACCAGGGCGACATCGTCATCGACCTCTTCGGCAACCACGCGCCGAAGACCGTCGAGAACTTCACCGGTCTGGCCACCGGCAGCAAGGACTACAGCCAGCCGAACGCCTCCGGCGGCGACAGCGGCCCGTTCTACGACGGCGCGGTCTTCCACCGCGTCATCGAGGGCTTCATGCTGCAGGGCGGCGACCCGACCGGCACCGGTACCGGCGGACCCGGCTACCAGTTCGGCGACGAGTTCCACCCCGAGCTGTCCTTCGACCAGCCGTACCTGCTGGCCATGGCGAACGCCGGCCCGGGCACCAACGGCTCGCAGTTCTTCATCACCGTCACCAAGACGCCGCACCTCAACCGCAAGCACACGATCTTCGGTGTCGTCGCCGACAAGGACTCGCAGGCCGTCGTCGACAAGATCGCGACCGCTCCGACCGACCGTCGCGACAAGCCGCTCGACGACGTGATCATCGAGAAGATCGAGATCAGCTGAATCAGTACCCACCGCCGCCGGGGTATCACCCCCCGGCGGCGGTCTGTGTCCGCCACCCCGACCGTCCGACGGGTCTCGCCTGCAGCCGGTGCGGGCGTCCGGCGTGCCCGCAGTGCCTGACCCCGGCGGCCGTCGGGCAGCACTGCGTCGACTGTGTGCGCCAGGCCGCCGGCAGCGTTCCCGCCGCCCGCATGATGGGCGCCACCCGACCGCTCGTCACCTACGGGCTGATCGCGGTCAACCTGGTGATCTTCGTGCTGACCGCCGCGCAGGCGCACAGTGCCTCCGACGTCGGGCCCGGCACGTCACGTGTGTTCTTCGACGGCGTCCTCTTCGGCCCCCTCGTCGAACAGGGCGAGTACTGGCGCCTGTTCACCTCGGGGTTCCTGCACTTCTCGGTGATCCACGTCGGTCTGAACATGCTGACCCTGTACATCCTCGGCCGCGATCTCGAGATGGCGATCGGATCCAAACGCTTCCTCGGCATCTACGTGACCGCGCTGTTCGGCGGTAGCGCGGCGGTGTCGGTGTTCTCGCCCGACGCCGCGACCGCCGGGGCGTCCGGAGCCATCTACGGCGTGATGGGCGGGCTGCTCGTGGCCGTGCTGCGCGCGAAGCTGCCGGCCGGTCAGATCGTCGCGCTGATCGCGATCAACATCGTCATATCGCTGTCGATACCCAACATCTCGCTGTGGGCGCACCTCGGAGGTCTGGCCTTCGGTGCCGCCGCCACGACAGGCGTCCTGATGGCGCCTCGCTGGGTGCTTCCGGAGGGACGACGCACCGCGGCGGCCGCGAGCCGCGTCGGATGGATCGCGATCGTGGCGCTCACCCTGGTGGCCATCGCCATCAGCGCGGTCGCCGTCGCCACCGTCTGACCGGCACGACCCCGGCGGTCGAGTCCGCTACGAGTCCTCGGGATCGCCCCCGCGGTAGCGCAGGTCCTTGCTGTCGGTGATGTCGTGGCCCAGATCGGCCAACGCCTCGGCGACGTCGACCGGTGCCGCCCCCAGTTCCCACCGACCGAGGATCACCAGTTTCTCGTCCGACCCGTTACCGGTCGCCTCGCCGAGGACGTCGATCTCCAGATTGGGTACCCGCCGCCCGAAACGGGGGTAGCTGACCACGCGGATCCGGTCGATCGACGCCCGCGGGTAGGTGTGACGACCGGTGACGGTGCGCACGGTGAGCGCTTCGCGCGTCGCGGCGAGGCGCGGCCGGATCAGCAGCGACGACACCCCCAGCGAGATCAGCAACAGGCCCGCGACACCCATGATGACCAGGCCCGCAGGGTCCGATCCGGACAGTGCGGCCGCGGCGAGCAACACGACGCCCCCGACGGTCAGTGCACAGCCCACGGGCACAGGTGTGGCCCACGACGCGGAGTTGTCCACAGCCTCTATCCCCAATGTGGATGAATTACACACATGTCATTCCCCAGGTTGGGGAGAGAGCCGACGTCGGAGCCGTCAGCGCCACTTCATCGTCATGAGAAGCCCGGTGATCATGAAGCCGAAGCCGATGAGGAAGTTCCAGGCACCGAGGTTGTACATCCAGTGCAGCAGCTTGCCGTCGGCACCGAGGCTCGACGGGGTCGCGACGAGGTAGAACACGATCAACCATGCGAGACCGATCAGCATGAGGCCGAGCATCGCGGTCACGTAGATCTGGCTCGAGGGACCGGCCTTCACCTTCACCGGCGTACGGCTCGCCGGGTTGATGGTGTAATCGGTCTTCTTCCGGACTTTGGACTTCGGCATGTCTTCCTCGCTGTGAAACCTCGGTCGGCCGCACCCCTCGCGGGGTGGCATCTGGGGCGACTCGATGGGGGTCGGTGGTGCTCACGGATTCGGTGTCCCCACGGTATCCCACCGGCCGTTTCCCACCGATCACGGCGAGAAACCGATGTGAGAACGCACCGTCCGCGGCGGTAGCGTGGCGGCGTGAGCACTCAGAACGGCGGTCCGTCGGTATCGGTCCCGTCGGTATTGGTCGTCGACAACTACGACAGCTTCGTCTACAACCTCGTGCAGTACCTGGGGCAATTGGGCGTGACCGCGACGGTGTGGCGCAACGACGACGAGCGGTTGTCCGATCTCGACGCCGTCGCCGAGCGGTTCGACGCGATCCTCCTCAGCCCCGGCCCCGGCACCCCACAGCGCGCGGGTGCCACCATGCCGCTCGTCGACGTCGCCGCGCGCACCGGGACACCGCTGCTCGGCGTATGCCTGGGGCACCAGGCGATCGGCGCGTCGTTCGGGGCCACGGTCGATCGCGCGCCGGAACTGCTGCACGGCAAGACCTCGACGGTGTTCCACGACGCGAGCGGTGTGCTCACGGGGCTCCCCGACCCGTTCATCGCGACGCGCTATCACTCGCTGACGGTGGTACCCGAGACGATCCCCGCCGAACTCGTCGTCACCGGGCGGACCGAGACCGGCATCGTGATGGCCATGGCCCATCGCGACCTGCCCATCCACGGGGTGCAGTTCCACCCCGAGAGTGTGCTGACCCAGGGCGGGCACCGGATGCTCGCGAACTGGTTGCGAATCAGTGGATTCGAGATCGACGAGACGCTCGTGTCGCGGCTCGAGGAGACCGCGGCCGCTGCCGTCGGTGCCTGAGCCTGAGCCCCGCCCCGGTCAGCCGGGTAGCAGGCTCGCCTGACCGACGACGACGTTGATCGCGCCGTTGGTGTTGATCAACGAGTTCGCGGCCGGCTGCTGGGAGATCACGCGACCGGCATCCGGTGAGCCCAGGCCGACGTTGCGCGGCGTCTGGTTGAGCGTCGTGTCACGCCAGCCGGCGGCGGTCAGGGTGTCGATGGCCTGCTGCACCGTCTTGCCGGTCAGGTCGGGCATTCGGAACTGATTGCCGCGCGAGACGGTCACCGTCACGGTGCTGCCCTCGTCGACCTGCGTACCCGAGGCGGGACTGCTGGAGAGCACGGTCCCGGCGGGCTGATCGGAATCGGCCTGCACGATCTGCGCCTTCAACTTGGCCTGATCGAGGGTCTCCGACGCCTGGTCGGAGGTCTGGCCGGTGAGCGTCGGGACCGCGACCCGACGCGGTCCGGTGCCGATCTGCACGGTGACGAGGGTGTTGACGGCCTGCGAGGTACCGACCGCCGGCGACAACCCGGCGACCTTGCCGCGGAGCTGGTTCGTCGAGGCCACGTTGCCCTGGCGGACGTCGGTGAACCCGAGGTCGCGCAGCGCCTTGGCGGCCTCGTCGTAGGTCTTGCCGGTGAGATCGGGAAGGTCCTGACGCACCGGTCCGGTCGAGATGTAGAGCGTGATCTGCGAGTTCTTGTCGGCCCGGACGCCCTCCGAGGGGGCGGTGCGGGTCGGGCTGCCCGATGCGACGTCGTTGCTGGACTCCTGCAGCTGGTTCACGCGGAACCCGAGCCCCTCCAGCGTCGACCGCGCCTCGGCGGCCGACATGGACGTGACGGCCGGGATCGCGACCTGATCGGCGGACGAGTCGGCCCAGGGGCGGGTGAGCAGGAGCGCGACGAGCACGATCGCCGCGACCACGGCGGCACCGATCGCGAGGATCTTCGGCATCGCACTGCGGCGACGATCGTCGTCCTCGGGCTCGGGACGCCGGTGCGACGTGGGACCCACCCGGGTCGACCGCGCACGCGGCACCTGCTCGATGACACCGGTCTTGTCCTCGTCGGAGAGCAGCATCGGCGCGCTGGGTCGCCCGCCGGCGAGCACCTTCATGAGGTCCGAGCGCATCTCGCCCGCCGACTGGTACCGGTTGGCGGGGTTCTTGCTCATAGCCTTGAGGATCACCGAGTCGAGCTGCGGGGGGATCTCCCGGCGGATGCTCGACGGGACCGGCGGGTCCTCGCGCACGTGCTGATAGGCGACGGCGACGGGTGAGTCGCCGGTGAACGGCGGCTCACCGGTGAGGAGCTCAAACAGCACGCACCCCATGGAGTAGACGTCGCTGCGTGCGTCGACGCTCTCGCCGCGGGCCTGCTCGGGGGAGAGGTACTGCGCGGTGCCGATGACCGCCGACGTCTGGGTCATCGCGCTGCTGGCGTCCGACATCGCACGCGCGATGCCGAAGTCCATCACCTTCACCGCGCCGGACTTGTCGATCATCACGTTCGCCGGCTTCATGTCGCGGTGCACGATGCCGTTCTGATGCGAGAAATCCAGTGCCGCAGCGACATCGGCCATCCAGGTCATGGCCTGGCGGGGTGACACATGGCCCTGGGCCCGCAGCACGTCGCGCAGCGTCTCGCCGTCGACGTACTCCATCACGATGTAGGGGATGGGACCCTCGGGGGTGTCGGCCTCACCGGTGTCGAACACCGACACGATCGTCGGATGGTTCAGCGCGGCGGCGTTCTGCGCCTCCCGACGGAACCGCAGATAGAAACTCGGGTCGCGCGCGAGGTCGGCTCGGAGCACCTTGATCGCCACGTCCCGGTGCAGACGCAGATCGCGTGCGCCGTGCACCTCGGACATGCCGCCGAAACCCAGCGTCTCACCGAGTTCGTAGCGGTCGGACAGGTGGCGAGGAGTCGACATCTGTCACCTCTCCGCGTCGGTGGGCGCGTTGCGATCGAGCCCGTCCGGGGTCTGACCGCCATGGTAGTTCTGGCCCAGACCGGGGATCAGCGAGCCGAGATCGGGCAGCAACCCACCCGGGGCGGTCGTCGTGGTCGTCGTCTCCGGGGTCGTGGTGGTCGTCTCCGGCGTGGTCGTCGTGGTGGTGGTCGTCGTGGTCGTGGTGGTCTCGTCGGTGGTGGTCGTCGGCTCCGGGGTCGTCTCCTCGGTGGTGGTCACCACCGAGGAGGACGACGGCGCGGGCGTGGTGCCGCTGCCGCTGTCGTTCGTCGCCAGCCAGTACCCGACGAGTCCCAGCGCGGCGAGCAGCAGCAACACCGCGACCGCGGCCAACGCCTTCTGGCCGCCCGTCCAGCTCCCGGTGTCGGGGGCCGGTGCCGCGGGGATGGGGCGACGCGAGGTCGCGGTCGGGGGCGGCGGACCGGCGGGACGCGGGATCGGTGCCGACATCTCCCGGGTGTGCGGGGGCGGTGCGGCCACCACGGCGCCGGCGCGCGGCGGCGGAGGACGTCGTCCGGCGCGCACGGCCGCGACCGCGTCGGCGAACTCGCCGCCGTTGGCGTAGCGCTGCTGCGGATCCTTCGCCATGGTGATGGCGATCAGTTCCCGGATGCCGCCTGGCAGGTCGCTCGGCAGCGGGGGAGCGGTCTCGCGGATGTGCTTCATCGCGACGGTGATCGCACCGTCGCCGAGGAACGGCCGCCGGCCCGAGATCGCCTCGTAACCCACCACTCCCAGCGAGTAGACATCCGACGACGACGTCGCGTCCTCGCCGAGAGCCTGCTCGGGCGAGATGTACTGCGCGGTGCCCATCACCATGCCGGTCTGGGTGACCGGCGCGGCGTCGACGGCCTTCGCGATACCGAAGTCGGTGATCTTCACCTGACCGGTCGGGGTGATGAGGATGTTGCCGGGCTTCACGTCGCGGTGGACGAGCCCCGCGAGGTGTGCGGCATTGAGCGCCCGGCCGGTCTGCTCGAGCATGTCGAGGGTGTTGGTCAGCGACAGCCGACCCATCCTGGCGAGGACGGCGTTGAGCGGCTCGCCGTTGACGAGCTCCATCACCAGATACGCCAGTGCCGGACCGCCGGAACGGTCCGGGGTCTCGCCGTAGTCGAAGATGCTCGCGATGCCCGGGTTGTGCAGACGCGCGGTGGTCTGTGCCTCGATTCGAAAGCGGCGCAGGAACTCCGCGTCGTCGGAGAACTCCGACTTGAGCACCTTCACCGCGACCCGACGGTCGAGACGGGTGTCGAGACCCTCCCACACCTGACCCATGCCACCGGTGGCGATCAACCGCATCAGCCGGTAGCGGTCGGCGATGGTGGTTCCACTCTGCAGACTCATCGGGTCCCCCTGTCATAGAGACTCATTGCGCGCCACCCACCATCGCGTTGATCACGGCTCGACCGATGGGTGCGGCCGACGAACCACCGGTCGACTGCACACCGCGATCACCGTTCTCGACGATGACCGCGACGGCGATCTGGGCGTTGCTCGACGGCCCGAAGGCGATGTACCAGGCATAGGGGGTGTCGGCGGCCTCCGACGTCGCCGAGTGCTCGGCGGTGCCGGTCTTCGAGGCGATGGTGACCGGGCCACCCGATCCGGTGGTGTTCCGCTCGGAGTCGACCATGAGGCTCGTCAGCGTCGCCGCCGTCTGCGCCGAGATGGGCTCGTTGATCGAGGTCGGCGCGGTGGTGTAGAGCGTCTTGAGATCGGGACCCTGCAGTTTGTCCACCAGGTAGGGCTGCATCCGCACGCCGCCGTTGGCCACCGTCGCGGCGATCATCGCGTTCTCGAGCGGGGTCATGCGCACGTCGCGCTGCCCGATGGCGCTCTGCCCGAGGGCGGCGAGGTCGTCGATGGGGCCGGTGGTCGAATCCGACACCGACATCGGCACATCCGGGGTGTCGGCGTCGAGACCGAAGCGGTTCGCGGTCGACTTCACCGAGGCGATCGGGTTCGACAGGCGCTCGGTGGCCAGCTGCACGAACGCGGTGTTGCACGAGTACTGGAACGCCTGACGCAACGTCACCTGTCCCCCACTCGATCCGGGGCAGGTCTCGCCGGCGTAGTTGGTCAGCGACGTCTCGGTGTTCGGCAGGGTGATCGAGCTGTTCGCGGTGAGCCGGGTGTTGTCGGGGTTCACGCCCTGCGCGAGCGCCGCGGCGGTGGTGACGACCTTGAAGGTCGACCCCGGGGGGTAGGTCTGGTTGATGGCCCGGTTGAGCATGGGCTGCGCCGTCTCGCTGGGGTTCTCGGGATTCCAGGCGTCCCAGCTGGTCTCGCGGACGGTCGCGTCGTGACTCGTGAGCTTGTTCGGGTCGTACGAGGGTGTCGAGACCATCGCGAGGATGGCGCCGGTGCTGGGCGCGATCGCGACGACCGATCCACGACATCCGCCGGAGCAGCCGGCGTTCATCGCGTCGTAGGCCACCTTCTGCAGCCGCGGGATCACCGTGGTGACCACGTTGCCGCCGCGCGGGTCGCGTCCGGAGAACATGTCGAGGAACCGCTGACCGAACAGCCGGTCGTCGTTGCCGTTGAGCAGCGAGTCGTAGCTCTGCTCGATGCCGGCGCTGCCGTACTGGAACGAGTAGAAACCGGTGACCGGCGCGAACGCCGCGGCGTACTTGCCCGGGTACACGCGCAGGTACTTCAGCCGGTCGCTGGTGGGCACCGACTGCGCGATGACCTCCTGGCCGGCGGTGATCTGCCCGCGCTGGCGCGAGTACTCGTCGAGCAGCACCCGCTGGTTGCGGGGATCGGCTTTGAGGTTGTCGGCCTTGAACACCTGGATGTAGGTGGCATTGGCCAGCAGGGCGACGACCATCACCATGACGGCGAAGACGACGCGTCGGATCGGGATGTTCACGCGCGCTTCACCACCTGGGTCTGTGCGAGTGCCACCGGGGTCTGCTTCTTCTTCGTGGTGTCGGGTTCGCGCGCGGCGTTCGACACCCGGATCAGCAGCGCCACCAACACGTAGTTGGCCAACAGCGACGATCCGCCGTAGGACATGAACGGCGTGGTGAGTCCGGTCAGCGGGATGAGTTTGGTGACGCCGCCGACGACGACGAACAGCTGCACGGCCATCGAGAACGAGAGCCCGGTGGCGAGCAGTTTGCCGAAGCTGTCCCGCACGGTGATGCCGGTGCGCAGCCCGCGGACGACGAGGATCAGGTAGAGCCCGAGGATGCCGGCCAGTCCGACGAGACCCAGTTCCTCACCGATGGTCGCGATGATGAAGTCGGTGTTGGCGAAGGGCACGATGTTGGGCCGGCCCGAACCGAGACCGGTGCCGAACAGTCCACCGGTCGCGAGCCCGAAGAGCCCCTGCCCGACCTGGTATCCGGTGCCGTAGAAGTCGCTGAACGGGTCCTGCCACACCTGGACGCGCACCTGGAGGTGCGGGAACAGCTCGTAGGCGAGGACCGCCCCGACGGCGAACAGCGCGACGCCGATGAACACCCATCCGGCGCGTTCGGTCGCGACGTAGAGCAGCGCGAGGATGGTCGAGAAGATCAGCAGCGGTCCGCCGAGGTCGTTGGCGAGCGCGAAGATCCCGATGGTCACGATCCACGCCGCCAGCAGCGGTCCCATGTCGCGGGCCCGCGGCAGGTCCATGCCCAGGAAGTGCTTGCCCGCGGTGGTGAACAGGTCGCGCTTGGACACCAGCAGCGACGCCGTGAAGATGATGATGAGGATCTTCGAGAACTCGCCGGGCTGGATGTTGAACAGCGGTGTGCGGATCCAGTTCTTGGAGCCGTTGATCTCCGACAGCGACGCCGGGAGGATCACCGGGATCGCGAGGAAGATCAGGCCGCCGAGGCCGAGGATGTAGCTGTAGCGCGACAGCGTGCGGTGGTCACGGACGAAGATGAGGATCGCGGCGAACGCGACCACCCCGAGCGCGGCCCACAGCACCTGTTGGTCGGCGTTGTTGGTCACCTCGGTGGCCTCGGCGGTCTCGCCGTTGCGGCCCGACCCGAGGTCGAGGCGGTGGATCAGCACCAGACCCAGCCCGTTGATGACGGCCACCAGCGGCAGGATCAGCGGGTCGGCGTACGGCGCGTAGCGGCGGATCACCAGGTGTGCGAAGCCGAACAGGCCGATGAACGCACCCGCGTACTTCAGCAGGTCGGTGGTGAGCTGCTGCTCCTGGGCGGCCTCGACGTTGATCATCGCGGCGAAGACCACGACCGTGGCCGCACCGAGCAGCATCAGCTCGGTGTTGCGCCCGGTGGGTCGGCGGATCGGCCCCGAGGTCGGGGTCTGGGTGACGGCTTCGGCTGACATCAGTGCCCCCGACAGACCTTGCGGCCACTGTCGTCGAAGCGATCACTGCTCGTGTCGATCGTGGTGGTCGGAGGGGCGGAGCTCACCGGGGCGCCCGGCGCCGGGGCGGGGGAGCCGGTGGGTGTCGCGGGCGGCGGGATGCTCGAGGCGGGTGCCGTGGTGCTCGGGGCACCGGTGGTGGTCGGTGGTGTGCCCGAACCGGTGCCGCCACCGAAGGTCGAGGTGCCGCACAGCGGCAGCAACGACAGCAACGACACGTTCTGCTTCGCCTCGTCGAGCGGCACGCTCGGCTTGCTCGCGCGCACGGTGTTCTGGCTCGGCTGCGACAGGTCGGTCACCGGCAGGCGTGTGCACGAGGCGGCGTCGCCGGCGTCGGTGAAGGTGATGGTCGGTGTCTCCGCCGTCAGGTCGCTCACGCAGGCCGACAGGCTGACCGAGTTGAGCGAGAACCCCAGCACCGAACCCTGCATGCCGCGGTACAGCACCACGTTGCCGTCGCTCTCGCCCACGTAGTAGTTCGAACGGATCACCGATCGGGCGACGAACCCGCCGGCGATCACGAGCACGATCAGGGTGATCGCGGCCGCGGCGAACAACCAGCGTCGACGGGGGCGTCGGGTCGCGACCGGCTCGGGCTCGACGGTCGGACGGGCCGGCGCCTCGCGCGGGGGACGCAGCGCCGCCGCACGACCGGCCGCGGTCGTCGGGTCGGGGGTGTAGTCCTCGTCGTCGTCGCCCGCGGCACCGGCGCGGATCGGACGATGGTCGCCGTAGTCGACGTCGGCGACGTCGGCCACCACCACGGTCACGTTGTCGGGCCCGCCGCCGCGCAGCGCGAGCTCGATGAGGCGGTCGGCGCAGTCACGGTGGTCGGCGACCGACCGCAGGGTGTCGGCGATGGTCTCCTCGGTGACGACGTCGGAGAGTCCGTCGGAGCAGAGCAGGTAGCGGTCGCCGGCCCGTGCCTCGCGGATGGTCAGCGTCGGCTCGACCTCGGTGCCGGTGAGCGCCCGCATGATGAGCGAACGCTGGGGATGGGTGTGGGCCTGCTCGGCGGTGATCCGGCCCTCTTCGACCAGCGTCTGCACGAAGGTGTCGTCGCGGGTGATCTGGTTCAGATCCCCGTCGCGGAGGAGGTAGCCGCGGGAGTCGCCGATGTGGCACAGGGCGAGCCGGTTGCCGGCGAACAGGATCGCGGTGAGCGTGGTGCCCATCCCGTCGAGTTCGGGCGACTGAGCGACCTGATCGGCGATGGCGGCGTTGCCGCTGCGGATGGCGTCGTCGAGCTTGCCGAGCAGATCTCCGCCGGGCTCGTCGTCGTCGAGGGGTTGCAGCGCCTCGATCACGAGCTGGCTCGCGACCTCGCCGGCCGCGTGGCCGCCCATGCCGTCGGCGAGGGCGAGCAGGCGCGCGCCCGCGTAGACCGAGTCCTCGTTGTTCGAACGGACCAGCCCGCGATCACTCCGCGCGATGTAGCGCAGCACCAGTGTCACGGGCGCAACTCGATCACGGTCTTGCCGATACGCACTGGCGTGGCGAGGGGGACCTTCACCGCCGTCGTCACCTTGCCGCGGTCGAGATAGGTGCCGTTGGTCGAGCCGAGGTCCTCGACGTACCAGTCGTCGCCGCGACGCGAGATCCGCGCGTGCCGTTCGGAGGCGTAGTCGTCGGTGAGCACCAGCGTCGAGTCGGCGGCACGACCGATGAGCACCGGTTGGGTGCCCAGGGTGATGCGCGTGTTCGCCAGCGCGCCGTGGGTGACCACGAGGTAGCGCGCCGCACCCTTCGGCCGGGCGGCGCCGCCACCGGAGCGGCGGCCCTTGCGCTCGTAGCGCGGGACGGGTCGTTGACCGGTCGCGGCGTAGACGTCGTGGCGCAGCGTGCGCAGAACGGCCCACACGAAGAACCACAGCAGCAGGAGGAACCCGATGCGGGTCAGTTGCAGCACGATGCCCTGCACAGCGGTTCACCTCCGGATGCGACGTCGTGGGGACACTTGTCGGTCGGTCGCGATGTCTCGACCTGCGACATCGGCCGCGCACCGACCATGGACTCACATCCTATGGGCAGGGTGCGAGTGAATCGGTATCTGTATGTGTCAGGTTGGCATCGCTTGCCGTCGGCGATGCGCCCGACCAGCGCCTAGGGCGCCGCCGTCACTGGAAGCGGACGGTGATGTCGGAATGCCCGACCCGGATGTGGTCGCCGTCGGCGAGTTCCCAGCTGCTGACCGCGACATCGTTCACGGTGGTGCCGTTGGTGGAGTTCAGGTCGTGCAGCAGCGCGACCTGGCCGTCCCAGCGGATCTCGACGTGGCGACGCGAGACGCCGGTGTCGGGAAGGCGGAACTGTGCGTCCTGTCCGCGGCCGATGACATTCGAACCGTCGCGCAGCGAGAAGGTGCGGTTGCTGCCGTCCTCGAGGCACAGCGTGACGCCGGTGGGGGCGTACGCCGGAGCGGCGGTCGCCGCGCCGTAGCCCTGCTCGTAGCCCGCGGGCTGGTAGCTGCCCTGGTCGTAGGCGCCCTGGTCGTATCCACCCTGGTAGGCACCGCCGCCGCGGGGCGCGTAGCCGCCCTGGTCGTAGCCGCCCTGCTGATATCCGGCGTCGCGGTAGTCGGCGTCGGCGTAGTAGCCGGCGTCGGCCTGCTGGTAGCCGCGATCGTTGCCCGCGGGTCCCTGGTCGTAGCCGGCCTGGTCGTAACCACCGGCCTGTCCGTAGCCGCCCTGCTGGTAGCCGCCGCCGGTGCGGTAGGCGCCCTGGTCGTAGCCGGGGCCACGGTCGTACGCCGGCGCGCCGGCCTCGGGGTGGCGCGGATCGCCGTAGTCGGCGGCGGGCGGGTACCCACCCTGATCGGCGGGCGCGTATCCCGCGCGGTCGCCGGGGCCGTAGCCACCCTGGTCGTAGCCCTGTCCGGGCTGCGCGTAGCCGCGGTCGTCGTAGCCCTGCTGGTCGTAGCCGCCGGTGCCGTACCCGGGCTGTGCGTATCCGCCCTGGTCGGGGGCGGGACGATCGCGACCCGGCTCCCGGTCCCCCTGGTCGTAGCCCCGGCGCGGGTCGTGTCCTGAGTTCTGGGTCATCGGGAATGCTCCTGGTTCTGCGATCGCGTTCGGTGGGCGGCCTGCGGCGGATAGGGGTTGACCTGCGGGTGGGCGCGGCGGTGCGGGCGGGGCCGGGTTGGCCTCCCGCGATCCCACCGGCTTGGGGACGGCGTCGGGGTCGATCGCACCGCGTGCCCGGAACTGTCCGGTGTGCAGTGACGGCGAGTGTTCGAACTCGACGATGACATCACCGTAGGTCTGCCAGCCGTTGTCGCGGATGAAATGCTCGAGATGCTTGGAGAAGGTCTTGCGGTTCAGCTCGTATTCGGCGGCCATCTGCTCGTGGTCGGTCGAGCTGACCACCACCGTGTAGCTGTTGGGGGCGAGCTTGCCGCCGTCACCGAGGCTCTCGAGGGAGTCCTCGGCCTCGCGCTGCAGGGCGCCCTCGACCTCCTGGGGGGCCACCTTGCCACCGAAGACGCGGGCGAAGCCGTCGTCGACGACGCCCTCGAGCTTGCGTTCGATCCTCTGCAGAATTCCCATGCCGGGGGCCTCCCTTCGCTCGTATCAGCGTGTCGCCGTGCCCCGTACGCCGTTTGATGATAGCGATTCTCCTGGGCAATCGTGCCATCGAGTCCCCATCCGTCCCGTCCGTCACAGCTCGCGCTGTCCTCCGATCGGACGAAAGCATGCCCCGAGCAGCGATTTAATCCGCTACCTCCCTGCGTGCTATCTTCTTTCAGTCCGTTTGCTTGCATGTCGGACGAGCCACGGGCGAGTGGCGGAATGGCAGACGCGCTGGCTTCAGGTGCCAGTGTCCTTCGGGACGTGGGGGTTCAAGTCCCCCTTCGCCCACCCACACACGACAGGGCCCCCGCTCCGGCGGGGGCCTTGTTCGTTCTCGTGCCCCGGTCGACGGCGGTTTCACCGCGCGTCGATGAAGCCCATCACCGAGTTGGCGATGAGCTGCACCGCGATGGCGGCGAGCAACAGACCGGCGATCTTGGCCAACAGGGTGACACCGCCGACACCGAGGACGCGGATGAGCACGGTGGAGAAGCGCAACACGACCGCGATGACCACGTGCACGGTGACGATGGCCGCGGCGATCGCGAGGTACACCGACCCCTCGCGAGGGGCCTGACTGACCGCGACGATGACCGCGGCGATCGCGCCGGGGCCGGCCAGCAGCGGCGTGCCCAACGGGACGAGTGCGACGTTCACGCCGTCGGAGGCCACCGGCCGCGAGGCGCCGCCGCCGTTGAGCAACTGCAACGCCACCAACAGCAACAGGAGTCCGCCCGCGCCCTGCAGCGCGGGGACCCCGATGTGGAGGTAAGCGAGGATGAACTTGCCGCCGAGGGCGAACGTGCTGATCACCAGCAGGCTCACCGCCGGCGCCTGCCACGCCGCGCGGTGCCGTTGCGCCGGCGTCTGATGGCCGACGAGGGACAGGAAGATCGGGATCTGCCCGGGCGGGTCCATGATCACGATCAACGTGATGAGGACCGTCGTGTACTCGGTGACGTCGAACCCCACGGAAGGGAGATCCCTGCGTCGGTGGGGTCAGTCGGCGATCGGCGGCAGCGTCACGACCTGGCCGGCGTAGGCGAGGCCGGCACCGAAGCCCATCAGCAACGCCGTCTGACCGGGCTGCGCCGCGCCCGAGCGCAGCACCTCCTCCATCGCCATCGGGATCGACGCGGCGCTGGTGTTGCCGGTCTGCCGGATGTCGTTGGCCACGACGGTCTTCTCGCCGAAGCCGAGGACCTTGACCAGTGCCTCGGTGATCCGGCTGTTGGCCTGGTGCGGCACGAACACGTCGATGTCGTCGACGGAGACCCCGGCGTTGTCGAGGGCGTCGCGGCAGGCCTTCTCGAGGAAGGTGATGGCCCAGCGGAACACCGCCGACCCCTGCATGCGGATGTAGGGACGTTCGCTGGTGCCGCCGACCTTCTCGGCCTCGGCGACCTCGCGGAAATAGGTCTGGAAGTCCTTGTCCTGCTTGATCGCTGCGGTCTGGCTGCCGTCGGATCCCCACGACACCGGGCCGATGCCCTCGGCGTCGGCGACACCGATGATCGCCGCGCCGGCGCCGTCGGCGAAGATGAACGCGCAGCCGCGGTCGGTGGGGTCGAGCAGATCGGTGAGACGCTCGACGCCGATCACCAGCGCGTAGCGCGCGACGCCCGAACGGACGAGTCCGGTGGCGCTCGCGAGCGAGTAGCAGAAGCCCGCGCAGCCGGCCGAGACGTCGTACGCGGCGCAGTTGTCGAGGCCGAGTTCGGTCGCGATCACCGCGCCCGCCGACGGACCCAGGACCATCTGGCTCGACGTCGCGAGCACGACGCAGCCGATCTCGTGCGGGTCGATGCCGGCGGCGGCGATCGCCTTCTTCGACGCGGCCAGACTCATGCTGATGATGGTCTCGTCCTCGGCGGCGAACCCGCGGGTCTTGATGCCCGAGCGGCTCTGGATCCACTCGTCGCTCGAGTCGATCGCGTCGACGATCTCGGAGTTCGGCACCACACGTCGGGGGCGGTAGACGCCCAACCCGAGCATGCGCACGTGTGCGGTCGTGGGGGCGGTCGCCAGCACTGCAGTCATCTTCTTCTCTCCTCACCGGTCGGTGCGCCCTCGCCACCGCAGGGCCGTCGGCCCCGCCCGAAATGGTGTCGGTCGTACGGGCGCACCATATACAGACATGGTGCCCCTCACGGCACACGCTGTGTACAGGAGGTCGCCAGATGACGGTCGAGGTGTTACCGGGCGCAGGTCGTCATCGATGGGACGACACGTGGTTGACGTCGATGCAGTCGTTCCCGGCGACCGGGAACTTCGACCTGGAGGCAGGCGCCCACGGCGTGTTGATGGTCCACAACGAGGACATCGTCGACGCGGGCGGCGGCTTCGACACCCATCGGCACCGTGACGTCGAGATCGTCACCTGGGTGCTCGAGGGCAGCATCGAGCACCGCGACTCCGACGGGAACTGCGGGCTCATCACGCCGGGGCTGGTGCAGCGGATGTCGGCGGGTCGCGGCATCACCCACAGCGAGCGCAACGCGTCGACCCGGCGCGACAACGTCGCGGCCCACGTGGTGCAGATGTGGCTGCCACCCGACGCCGACGGGCGCGACCCGGGCTACGCCGAGCGGGACTTCACCGATGCGCTCGCCTCGGGTCGGCTGGTGACGGTGGTGTCGGGACGGGCCGCGCATCGCGACACCGACGCGCTCTCCATCGGCAACCGCTTCGTCGCCCTGCACATCGCGCGACCTCGGGCGGGCATGACGATCGAGCTCCCACCGGCACCGTTCGGGCACCTGTTCGTCGCGCGCGGTCAGATCGAGGTGGTCGGGGAGTCGGCGACCCCGCTGGAGGTGGGCGATGCCGTGCGCTCGGTCGACAAGCCCGCGATGACGGTGCGTGCGGTCACCGACGCGGAGATCCTCCTCTGGGAGATGCACGCGTCCTTTGACCTCTGAGTTCGGCGGTCGGGGATCGGTGGTCAGGGATCGTCGAGCAGACCGTCGACGACGAGGGTGACCACGCGGAGCTGATCGACGGACCGGGGGAGTTCACCGGAGCTGACCGCGTGCATGGCCAGGCCGTCGACGAGCGCGAGGACGGCGGTCGCCGCATCCGCGCAGCGGTGCCGGTCGGCGACACCGGCGCGCACGAACGCCTGCGTCAGCGATGCGCGAACCTCCCCCAGCACTCCGCGTTGCAGTTCCGCGAGGGCCGGCGTGACCGCCGCCCGGGCCGCGAACGCGATCTGTACCCGGGCCTCGTCCCGCCGCCGGTCGTCGAGGGGGAGCAGTTGCGTGAGGGCGCCGATCAGATCGCCGCGCACGTCGTCGCCGAGTTCCACGGCGTCGACCCGGTCGCGGATCCCGGTCACCACGGCGGTGAACGCGGCGACGATCAGATCGTCCTTCGTGCGGAACCAGTGCTGCACGGTCCCGATGGCCACCGACGCCTCGGCCGCGACCTCGCGCACGGTCACGCGGTCGAGACCGCGCTCGGTCACCACCCGCAGCGTCGCCTCGACGATCGCCGCGGCGGCGGCGGGGGTTGACTTCTCCGGCATACGGAGGAACATACATTTGTATGAACCCATACAGATGTATGCCTGAGCGCGTTCGAGGATTGCCCACCGCGGTGTGCGCAGCACTGGCCCTGTCGTGGATCCCGTGGGTGATCGACCCGGGCAGCGGATGGGTCTCGGCCGCGGTGCAGTCGGCGGTCTTCGTCACCCTCGCGGTGTCGGGCGTGGTGTGGCCGGGCGGGAAGGTCCTCGCGGTCCGCTGCGCCCAACGATTCCTGATCAACCCGAGTGTGCGGATCCTCATGTCGGTCGGGCTCAACCCGCTCGGACTGGTCATCCTCGAGACGACGGGGCGCGTGAGCGGGCGGCATCGACGCACCCCTGTGGGTACCGGCCTGCGGGACGGTGTCCTGTGGGTGATCGCCGAACACGGCATGCGGGCGAACTACGTGCGCAACATGATCGCCGATCCCCGCGTACGGGTACGCGTCCGTCGCGGATGGCGACACATCTGGATCGACGGGGTCGCCACCGTGCTGCCCGACGACGATCCCCTCGCGCGTCAACGCAGGATCGTCGGCCGTAACCCTATGCGCGCGTTCAACGCCATGAACGTCCGACTCCTCGGAGCCGACCTGCTCACGGTCCGCATCGACCCGATCGACAACGGTCCCGGTCAGGGTCGGACGAAGCCCTCGGCGATCATCCAGTCTCGGGCGACGACGGCCGCCTCCTCGCCGCCCACGTCGACCTTGAGGTTCAGGTTCGTGATGGCGTCGGTGGTGAGCTTGTTCGAGACCGGCGTCATCACCTGTTCGATGGCCGGGTGGTCCTTCGCGAACGCCTCCCGCATGACGATCGCCGCGTTGTAGTTCGGGAAGAACTGCTTGTCGTCGGTGAGAAGCTGCAGACCGAGGGACTTGATGCGGCCGTCGGTGGTGAAGACCTCCCCGAAGGGACATTCGGTCGCGCCCGCGGTCGCCTGATAGATGATGCCGCCCTGCAGGATCGACACCGGCACCTTCGTCGGCGGGAAGCCGTAGGCACGGGCCATCCCCGGGAAACCGTCCTGGCGCGAACGGAACTCGGTCTCCAGGCACACACGCGCCGCGTTCGGGTCACGGTTCACGAGTGCGGCGTAGTCGCTGAGCGTCTTCACCCCGGTCCGCTCGGCAACGGCTTTGCTGGTCGCGAGGGCGTAGGTGTTGTTCATCGGCGCCGGCGCGGTCCAGACGAGCTTGTTCTCCTTGAGGTCCTGATCGCGCACCGCCTCGAACTGGGCGCGCTCACCGATGACGGGCTTCTCGTTGCCGAGGTAGTTGATCCAGCCGGTGCCGGTGTACTCGTAGGTGATGTCGACCTGCCCCGCGATCTCCGCATCCCGTGTGGAGCGCGATCCGACGATGCTCGTGAGATCCCGGACGTCGGCTCCGGCGGCCATCAGCGCGTACTCGATGATGTAGCCGAGGATGGCCTGCTCGGTGAACTCCTTGGAGCCCACGGTGATCTTCACCCCGTCGAGTGACGGCACCTTCTGGATCGAACCCGACGTCACGGTGAACGGCGGGGTGCTGCCCGAGGACAGACCGCAGGCGGCGGTCGCCAGAACCAGCAGCGACGACAGTGCCAGCAGCGCAACATTTCTCATACGGCGCGTCATACTCGCAGCCCCTTCGGTCCGAGCCAGCGTTCCGCCAGTGCACCGAACCAGTCGACCATCATCGCCAGGCACGCGGCGAGCACCGAGCCCACCACGAGCGCGACGTAGTCGCGCAACTTGTACCCGGTGTCGATGAGGATGCCCAGGCCGCCGGCGTCGACGAGAAAGCTCAACGTCGCGGTACCGACCGCCAGCACCAGAGACGTACGCAGTCCGGCGAGGATGTAGGGGATCGCCAGCGGGAACTCCAGGCGGACGAGGATGCCGGTCTTCGACATCCCCTGACCGCGGCCGGCGTCGATGACGGCGGGATCGACGCTCGCATATCCCAGCAGGGTGTTGGCCAGCACCGGCAGCAGCGAGTAGATGGCGATCGGGATCACGCCGATCCAGAAACCGGTGGTCGCGGTCCACAGGAACAGCAGCACCAGCAGGCCGATGGCGGGGGTCGCCTGGCCGATGTTGGCGATCGCCACGGCGATGGGCGCCAACCTCTTCAGCCGGGGACGGCTCAGCAGCGTGCCCAGCGGCACCGCGATCGCGACCACGATCGCCGCGACGACCACGCTGATGACCAGGTGCTGCCACACCAGCGACGACACGTACGAGGCGTTGATGGTCTCCTTCTGGGTGGCCGTGAGATCACGGGTGAACGCCCAGATCAGCACCGCCGCGGCGACCGCGAGCACCAGTACCGGCTGGATCAGCAGCCGCAGGCGACCATCGCCGAGTTCGGAGTCGACGTCGGCGCCGACCGTGGTGGTCATGCCGGGTCCGTCGCGACGACCCCGTCGGAGACGGACATGTCACTGCTGTCGGGGATGCGCATGTCGCGGATCGCGGCCATCAGCGTCTCGATCACGACGACGCCCTCGTAGCGCCCGTTCTTGCCGGTCACGATCGCCGAGACGCAGCCGGTGGAGAGGATCGCCTCGAGAGCCTGTTGCAGCGTCGACGACATCGACACGAGATCGGCCGCGACACCGACGTCGCGCAGCGAGCTCGCGCCCCGCAGGTGGTGGTCGCGGACCCAGCGCACCGGGCGATCGCGGTCGTCGAGGATGACGCCCCAGTCGTCGGGCGTGCGGGCGATCGAAGCGGCGAAGTCGGTGGGCGTGTCGTTCTCGTGTGCGGTGGGTCGTTGTTCGAGTTCGACGTCACGGACCCGCACGAGGCCGAGTTGCTGGAGGAGCGCGCCGCTGCCGACGAATCCCTCGACCATCTCGGTGGCCGGGTTGGCCAGGATCGCCTCGGGGGTGTCGTACTGCTGGATCGACGACGCCTCACCGAGGACCGCGATGCGGTCACCGAGCTTCACGGCCTCGCTGAAATCGTGGGTCACGAACACGATCGTGGTGCCGATCTCGGCGTGCAGGCGGATCAGCTCGTCCTGCAACGACGCCCTCGTGATGGGGTCGACGGCACCGAACGGCTCGTCCATCAGGAGCACCGGCGGGTCGGCAGCCAGCGCGCGGGCCACCCCGACGCGCTGCTGCTGTCCGCCGGAGAGCTGCCGCGGGAACCGGTGGAGGTAGATCGCCGGGTCGAGGCCGACCAGCTGCAGCATCTCCTCGGTGCGCGCGGTGATCCGCTTCTTGTCCCACTTCAACAGTCCGGGGACCAACGCGATGTTCTGCGCGATCGTCATGTGGGGGAACAGCCCGGCCTGCTGGATCGAGTAGCCGATGGAGCGCCGCAGCTCGTTGGCAGGGATCGACAGTGCGTCGCGACCGCCGATCCGGATCGACCCCGACGTCGGTTCGATGAGCCGGTTGATCATGCGCATCGTCGTGGTCTTGCCGCAGCCCGACGGGCCGACGAACACGACGATCTCGCCGGCGTTCACGGTGAGCGACACGTCGTCGACGGCGGCGGCCTTCTGCCCGGGATAGCGCTTGCTGACGTGGTCGAGGACGATGTCGACGCCCGCGGACCCCTTCGTGCCTGTCGCTGTGCTGCTGGTGGTTTCGGTGCTGGTCATGTCAGTCACGCAGACCCTTCGACGTCGTGAGTCGTCCGATGAGGAGGTAGACGGCGTCGAGCAGCAGAGCCAACACGACGATGAGAACGGTGGCGGTGAGCGCCATCGGGATGGCGGTGGGGCTACCGACCCGCGCGAGTCCGGTGAAGATCAGGTTGCCCAGCCCGGGCCCCTTCGCGTAAGCGGCGATCGCGAGGATGCCCATCGCCATCTGCGAGCTGACCCGCATGCCCGACAGCACCGCCGGCCACGCCAGGCGTATCTCGACGCGCGTCAACATCTGCAACCGCGACATCCCGGTGCCACGGGCGGCGTCGATCAGGGCCGGATCGATGGACGACAGTCCGACGATCGCGTTGCGCACGATGGGCAACAGTGAGTAGAGGATCAGGGCGATGATGCTGGGGACCACCCCGAGTCCGAACAACGGGATGAGCAGGCCCAACAGCGCGAACGACGGGATCGTGAGGATCACCGACGACACCGAGTTCGCCAGCGCGGCAACCGTCGGGTTGCGGTAGGTGGCGATGGCGACCACGAGCGCGATCAGGGTGGCCAGGATGACGCTCTGCACCACGGCACTCACGTGCTGGTAACTGTCGAACAGGAGCTGGCGTCGATGGTCGGTGAAGTAGTCCCACACGTCGTCCACGTCGAGTCGATCCTCGTTCCAACCCACCCCGGGAGGGGTGCGGCGGCGATGCGAGATCGCGCGACCGTGCGTGGAGGCCCCGGATTCGCCGAGTCTTGACGAGAGACCACCGCCTGCCGCGGAAGGGTCGCGAATCGGGTGTACTCCGACCGTGTTCCCGCCGTGGCGCGTTCGGATCAGTATGCGCCAAACCTTGCCGCGCATCGCCGATCGCACGGAACATGCAGGTAGGACCACGTGCCCGTACGTGCTCCGATGTCGGATTCGCCGGTGTCGGGGTGTCGGTACCCGGGTCTGATCCACCGATGAAAGGCCCTGCAGCTGTGACCACGATCCTGGAACCGACCCACTCCCGCTCGAGCACCCCGATCGCCGCGCGGTCGCAACCGTCGATCGCGGTGACCAAGCTGGGCCACCACCTCGGCGCACGGATCGACGGCCTCACCCTGGGCCCGGCCCTCGATCCCCGCGTCGTCGAGGAGATCCGGCGCGCGGTGCTCACCCACAAGGTCGTGGTCATCACCGGCCAGCACCACATCGACGACGCCGCGCAGTACGAGTTCGCCGGACTGCTCGGCACCCCCACGAAGGCGCACCCGACCGTCCTCTCCCGGGGTGAGGATCTGCTGCCGCTGGAGGGCGCGGCCAACTCCTGGCACACCGACGTCACCTTCGTCGACCGCATCCCGAAGATGTCGGTGCTGCGCGCGGTGGTCCAGCCCAGCTACGGCGGCGCGACCATGTGGGCGTCGACCGTCGCCGCCTACGCCGCGCTACCCGCTCCGCTGCGGGTGCTCGCCGACAACCTGCGCGCCGTCCACACCAACGACTACGACTACGCCGAGCACCTCACCGTCGGCGACTCGAGCGACCCCGAGTACCGCGCGGAGTTCACCAAGACCGTCTTCCGCACCGAGCACCCCGTGGTGCGTGTGCACCCCGAGACCGGTGAGCGTGCGCTCACCCTCGGCCATTTCGTCTCCGGCTTCGCCGGGCTCAAGACCTCGGAATCGGCCGACATCCTGCGGCTGCTGCAGGCCCGGGTCGAGCGGCCCGACAACACCTTCCGGTGGAACTGGTCACCGGGCGACATCGCCATCTGGGACAACCGCTCCACCCAGCACTACGGCGTGGCCGACTTCGGCGACGCCTACCGCAAGGTCAACCGTGTGACGCTCGCCGGCGACATCCCGGTGGGTGTCGACGGCCGACCGTCGATCTCTCTCGCCGGCGACGCGTCGGCCTACTCGGTGGTCGACACCTCGCGCCCGGTGTCGGGGTTCGTGCCCGCCAGCGAGCGCAGCATCACCGCGTCGGGCGACTGAGACCGCGTCCGTACCATCGGCCGCAGACGAACGAGGAGCTGACATGGTCGAGGTATCCCGCACTTTCACCGTCGCCAAGGACCGGGCGGCCGTCGCCGCCTACCTGCGCGACTTCACCAACGCGACGCAGTGGGATCCGGGGAGCCAGGACAACGTCCAGACCACGCCGGGGCCGGTCGCGGTGGGCACCGTCTGGCACAACACCTCGAAGCTGGTCGGCGTCACCACCGAACTCGACTACACGCTGGTGCGTGACGACCCCGACCACCTGCGGTTCGAGGGCGTCAACAAGACCGCCACGAGCAGCGACGACCTCGCGTTGGCCGACGCCGGTGACGGTCGCACGCAGATCACCTATCGGGCCAACGTGTCGCTGAACGGTGCGGCCAAGCTGGGCGAACCCATCATGTGGCTGGTGTTCCAGAAGATCGCCGGCGAGACCGTCCGGTCGATGACGTCGGCGCTGGAGGCGCTGTCGTAGGCAGCGTCCTTTCTCGCTCCGGCGGAGCCTGAAGGGTCGCCTCCGGCGCCCCATCTGTGGGATCGTGCCCATCGTGAATGCTCCGGGTGTGTCCTCGGAGCCCGGTGCGGATGAGGTGTGATGCAGTAGATGGCTGCGGCGAAACGTTCCCGGCTGGCCACCGCGCGCCTGCACGAGCCCCGTCTCGAGGTGGTGTCGCGCCGCACCATCGGAGTCGCGGCGATGACCTTCGGCGTCGTCGGTGTCGTCACGCGCTTCTATCAGGACCCGACCGACGTCGTGGGCATCGTGGTGTGGGTCCTCGCCGGACTCGCCGTCGTGGCGGGCGTCGTCTGGATGACATCCCGCGTCTTCGTCGACGGTGTCGGCGCCCGGGTGTTCGCGCTGTTCGCCGAGCTGGGAACGCTGGGTGTCATCTGCACCATCACCCCCCGGGTCGACGCGATCATCGGGTGCGCGCTCTATTCGGTGACCGGGGCCTTCTTCCTCTTCTTCCTGTCACGTCCGTGGCTCATCGCGCACCTCGTCTTCGCGAGCACGGTCACCATCGCGTTCACCGCGTGGGCGATCGCCGGCGGAGAGGGCGTCGCCTACACGCTGGCCCGGACGATCATCGTGCTGCTGGTGCTGATCGGTCCGACGCTCACCATGGAACTGGCGTGGTCGACCTTCCGTCGCCGATCCGATCTCGCCGCGACCGACTCGTTGACCGGCGTGCACAACCTGCGCGGCATGTGGCAGGAGGCCATCCCGATGATCGATCGGGTCTCGGGCGCCGACACCTCCGTGGCGTTCGCGGTCGCCGACATCGACGGTTTCAAGAAGGTCAACGACGCCCACGGTCACGACGTCGGTGACGAGGTGCTGGTGCGCGTCGCGCACGAACTCAGCGAGCACGTCGGCACGGCCGGCTTCGTGGCGCGCAGCGGGGGCGAGGAGTTCACCCTCGTGATGGGTGGACCGGTCGAGACGGTGCGCGAGATGGCCGCGACCATCCCCACCGTGTTCGACGGCGGGGCCGAGGCGCCGTCGGTCACCATGAGCATCGGGGTGGTCGCGGCACAGCCGGCGCGGTCCGGGCGGGAGGCCGCGCGTGACGCGCGCCGGCGCGCCGATCACACGATGTACGAGGCGAAACAGTCCGGCGGCAACCAGATCCGCCTCGGCTTCTGACCCCACGGTCGACGACGCGCGTCGTACCCGCCCGGTAGAACTGGGTGATGCGACTCCACGAGGTCATCGAGACGTCGGAGGCGGTCGGCGCCGTGAGCGGCCGCCGCGCGAAGATCGCCCTCCTCGCCGAACTCATCGCGTCCCTCGAACCCGCCGAGGTCGTGCCGGTGGTCGCCTGGCTCACCGGTCGCCCCCGACAGGGACGGATCGGTGTCGGGTGGCGCACGGTGTCGGCCGCGCGCCCGGAGCCCGCCGCACAGCCAGGACTCTCGGTGCTCGACGTCGATGTCGCCCTGACCGATCTCACCACCGTCTCCGGTGCAGGGTCGACCGCGCGCCGCCGCGATCTCCTCGCCGGGCTCTTCGGTGCCGCCACCGCTCCCGAACAGGATTTCCTCGTCCGGTTGCTCACCGGGGAGCTGCGACAGGGTGCGCTCGAGGGCGTGGCGACCGATGCCGTGGCCTCGGCGTTCGACGTCGACCAGGCGTCGGTGCGGCGTGCGGCGATGCTGTCGGGTGATCTCGCGGTGACCGCGGCGGCCGCGTTGTCCGGGGGCGCCGAGGAACTCGCACGGTTCACGCTCACCGTGGGTCGCCCGATTCGGCCGATGCTCGCCTCGCCGGGCGAGTCGATGGAGTCCGCCTACGCCGCACTCGGTCCCGACGTCGTCGTCGAACACAAACTCGACGGTGCCCGAATCCAGGTGCATCGCGACGGGGACGAGGTCCTCATCGTCACCCGCACACTGCGCGACATCACCTCGGCCGTACCCGAACTGGTCGATCTGGTGCGCGCGCTGCCGTGTCGATCGGTCGTGCTCGACGGAGAGACGCTCGCCCTCGAGGACTCCGGGCGTCCGCGTCCGTTCCAGGAGACGATGAGTCGGTTCGGATCCGCCGCGGGCGATCTGCTGCTGTCGCCGTACTTCTTCGACTGCATCCATCTCGACGGCGAGGATCTGCTCGACGCGCCGCTCGAGAAACGGATGGAGGCACTGGAATCCGTCGCCGGGCCACACCGGATCCCCGCGGTGGTGCGCCCCACCGCGGCGCAGGCGCGCGCACACTTCGATGCCGCGATCGCCGCGGGACACGAGGGGGCGATGGTGAAGTCGCTCGGTTCCACCTACGCCGCGGGGCGTCGGGGTAAGAGTTGGTTGAAGGTGAAGCCCGAGCACACGCTCGATCTCGTCGTGATCGGGGTGGAGTGGGGTTCCGGTCGGCGGACCGGCTGGCTGTCGAACCTGCACCTCGGTGCCCGCGACCCCGACGGCGGACCGCCCGTCATGGTCGGCAAGACGTTCAAGGGACTCACCGACGAGCTGTTGCGCTGGCAGACCGAGGAACTCCCGAAGCATCAGTCGCACAGCGACTCCCACACGGTGTACCTGCACCCTGAGGTCGTCGTCGAGATCGAGCTCGACGGGGTGCAGACCAGCTCGCGCTATCCGGGCGGCGTCGCCCTGCGTTTCGCGCGGGTGTTGCGGTACCGGCCCGACAAGGAGGCGGCCGACGCCGACACGATCGACGCCGTCCGCGCCCTGCGGATGGGTGGGTGAGCCGGCGCCGTCAGCGCAGTCGCAGCGGCACGCCGCAGTCGGCGAACACCTCGATGATGTGGTCGAAGACCGACCGGTCGCCGCGCACCTGCGTCGACAGCTGTGCTCGGGCGACGTCACTGTGGTGCCACTCGAACTCGAACGGACGGTCGTCGGGGGTACCGAAACCCCCACGGAGACAATCGGCCAAGGCGTCGAGGTTCGCGCCGAAGTAACCGCCCGGACCGTTCACCGCCCGCCCGATCTCGGTGTAGAAATCCTCGGGCGAGGAGATCGCGTCGCCGTCGATCTCGTACCGCACCGGGTCCGAGGGACGGGCGGGGGCATCGGTCATGCGTCCACTATCTCGCAGAACGAGCCGTAGTGGTCACCGGTGTAGTAGAAGTGCGGCGGGGAGGTGAGCGGCGTTCCGCCGGTGACGATCCGACGGGCACCACGGGTCGACGCACCGGGGGTGGGAACCGTGTACTCGTGGTAGTAGCTCGACGACTGCGCCGGCAGCACGCCCTCGCGGTTGGAGAAGACGACCCCGTCGTTGGCGGGGTAGGGGAACGGACCGCCGGAGTGGATGCGGTCGACCGTCTGCGATGCCTGCGCAGGCAGGTTCGACAGGTAGCAGTTCGAGATGGCCGCGTCCGCGGTCGCCGGGGTGGCGAAGGCGATGGCGCCGAAGGTGGCGAGGCCGGCCAGTCCGGTCGCCAGGCGTGTGGTGACGCGTCGGGGGGAGGTGCGCGAAGGCAAGGTCGTTAGCATGCACAACAGTGTGGTCGACACCGATGACACAGGGTGATCGTCGAGGTGAACGGGGCGTGACAACTCCCTCGGCGAGAAGTTCTCAGCGGCGATGCGCCACAACGAGATCGAGCGACTGCTGCATGCGGGTCCAGGGTGACTTCTCCGAAGCGGGGCGACCGTAGTCCGACAGCAATGCCACCAGGGAATCCGAGGTCGTCGCCCACCCGTGTGCGTCGAGCCAGTCCTGCGTGGCGAACTCGCCGATGTCGAAGAACAGTTCGTCCATCGTGACGCCGAAGGCCGCGCCGTCGAAGTCGGCGTGGTCGGGTTCGAACGGCTCACGCGGCACGTCGAGGACCAGGACACTGCCCGAGGGTGCGACCGATCCGATGGTGGTGAGCAGGGACTCCTGGTCCTCGGCGCGCAGGTAGGGGAGCAGGCCCTCGGCGAGCCACACCGTGGGTACGTCCTCGCGGAGACCTGCGTCGCGCAGCGCGCCGAGCCAGTCGTCACGCAGATCGCAGGCGACAGTGACCCGATGGGCGTCGGTCTGAGCGCCGAGTCCCTCGAGGACCTCGTCCTTGAACTGCAGGACGGCCGGTTGGTCGACCTCGAACACCGGTGTCCCGGGAGCCCACGGGAGGCGGTGGGCGCGCGCGTCGAGGCCGGAGGCGAGGATGACCGCCTGCGCGCACCCCGAGGCGGTCGCGTCGGCGACGGTGGTGTCGATGCGCAGGGTGCGCGCGGCCATCATGTCGCGGAGCATCGTCACCGAGTCGGCCACCGACGGGTCGGTCGAGACGAGTTGCTCGATGGCCTCCGGGGTGAGGGTGTCGTCACCCGCGGCGCGGACGAAGGCGTCGGCGAACCGGTCGCTGATCAGGGCGTCGGGGCGTCGGGTCTCGAGTGCCCGCCCGAGGGCGACGAGCAGGGCGGTCCGCCCCACGCTGGAGGTGATGGTCCACGTGTCCTTGTTCGTACGCATAGCTAAATGCTACGCCGGTCGGGAGGCCCCGGACAGGACGGTGTCGCCGACGGCGGCCGCGGACTGGGCGTCGGCGACGATCGGCCCGAGCAGTCGGCCGCCGTTGAGGGCCCGCAGCACCGACGTCGCCCCGGGGTAGGAGTTGTAGTAGATCCCGGCGCACTCGCCGACCGCGTAGAGGCCGGGCACTGCCGTGCCGGCGGTGTCGAGCACACGGCCCGCCGCATCGGTCGCGAGACCACCGAAGGTGAACGTGATGACGCACGCCAGCGGCCACGCGACGAACGGGCCCTCGACGAGGGGTCGCGCCCAGTTCGACTTGGGGGGCAGCAACCCCCGCGTACCCACGCCGTCGCGGACGAGAGGATCGAACACGCCGGGAACGCAGGCCGAGTTGAACTGTGACACCGTCCATTCGAGCTCCGCAGGTTCCACGCCGATACGGGTCGCGAGGGCCGCGACGGTCGGCGCGCTGTACGGGGGACGGTCGCTGAGCACGGTGCGCTCGATGCCGGGGATGTCGTGGATGCGGGCGTCGGCGACGAGGAACGCACTCTGGTGTGCGTCGCGCCAGATCCGGTAGGCGACCTCCTCGAACGTGTTGTCCGGGGTGTCGGATCCCTCGTCGAGGAAACGCCGGCCGAATGCGTCGACGACGATCCCGTAGGGGTAGGCCATCACGAGGGCTTCGGGCCGGGTCGACCGGGCGTCGGTCGGCTCCCCGTGGAATCGGTCGTACTGGCCCGCCGGCGCGGCCCCGTTGCGCAGCGCCACCTCGATACAGGTGCCGTCGTTGTGGGTGCCGCCCGGTGCGATGGTCCGCATCTCGCCGGCGGAGGGTCCCAGGAAGCGTTCGCGCATCTGTGCCGAACCCTCGAACCCGCCGGCGGCGATCACCACCGACCGGGCGCGCAGCGTCTCCGGGCCGGCCGGGGTGTCGAGGTGCACCGACCATCCGTCGTCGGTGCGGGTCATGTCCACGACGGTCGACCGGTAGCGGATCTCACCGCCGAGACGGGTGACCGATCGTGACAATGCGTCGACGATCGCCGCGCCGCCGCCCTGCGGCATGAGACGAGGACCCCGCGAGGTGAGGAAATAGGTCGTGTCGGTGATGAACCGCACGCCGTGCCCGCCCGCGAGCCAGTCGATCGTCTGTCGACATCCGTCGGCGAGGGCGGTGATGTGCTCGGTGGGGGTACGCCCCTCGCTCAGGGTGTGCATCCGGTCGGCGAAGTCGTCGGACGGGTCACCGTCGGCCGTCGTGCGGAAGAACGCCGACGTCCAGGCCGTGTTGCCCCCGCGGTGTGCGGCGGGCGCGCGTTCGAGAACGGTCACGCGCGCACCGCCGCGCTGTTCGAGGATGCTGGTGGCGGCGGCGAGTCCGGCTGCGCCGCAACCGATCACCACCACGTCTACGTCGTTCATCTCATGCTCCTCGGGTCTCGGGGCGGATGTGGCGGGGAAGGGTCGTCGCGACGAGTCCGGCGGCGACCGTACAGGCGACGCAGAGGACGACGACGCCGTTCCACCCGTGACCGTGGAAGGTGGCGGTCGCGACGGTGGCGCCGACACTGTTGGCGACGTAGTAGACGGTCAGGTAGAGCGCCGAGGCCTGAGCGCGTGCGGTCGTCACCGACGCGCTCGCGCTCGCCGACGCCACCACGTGCCCGGTGAAGAACCCGGCGGTCACGATGATCAGTCCGACGGCGATCGCCGCGAGGGAATCGGCGACCGTGACCACCGTTCCGATCGCCGCGAGGACGGCGCCGATCATCAGGGTGCGGTCGACGCCGATGGACCCCGCGACCTTGCCGACCCGTGGGCTGGTCATCGTGCCGACGAGGTAGATGAGGAAGAACGCGCCGACGGCGCCCTCGCTCAGCCCGAACGGTGACGCCTCGAGCCGGAACCCGAGGACGGTGTACACGGCACCGAAGACCACCATGAACAACGCGCCGAGGAGATAGATCCGCAGCAGCAGGGGATTGCGCAGGTGTCGGCCGAGGGTGCCGACGAGTTCACGGGGCGTCAACGGATCCGACCGTCGGGGACCCTCCCCGGGGATCAGCGTGCGGAAGACGACCGCGCACAGCATCGACAACACACCGAGCACACCGAGCGCGACGCGCCATCCCGCCCACTCGGCGACCAGGCCGGAGACGAACCGCGACCCCAGACCGCCGATGCTGTTGCCGGACAGATAGATCCCGATGGCGGCGGTGATGTGTCGCGGATCGATCCGGTCGGCGAGGTAGGCCATGGCGGTGGCCGGCAAACCCGCGAGCGCGAGTCCCTGCACCCCGCGGAGGCCGATCAGCCACCAGGCGTCGGGGCACAACGGCAGCACGACACCGATCACGGATGCGGTCACGATCGACCCCGTCATCACCGGCACGCGGCCCACGATCTCCGACAGGCTGCTCATCGGGATGAGTCCCAGCGCCACACCGGCGGTCGTCGCGGAGATGGTGAGGCTGGCGACGACGGGGCTCACCTGCAGCCCGGATGCCAACTGCGGCAACAGACCCTGGGTCACGTACAGCAGGAGGAAGACGCCGACTCCCGCGGAGAACAACGCCACCATGGCGCGCCGGTACTCGGGATCGGCCGGGAGCAGCAGCGCGGGTTCGGTGCGCGGTGGGGTCGAGGTGCGGCTTCTCATCGGGTCGACGCTAGGCAGCAGGGCGTCATGCGTCCAATGATGAATCGCCCTAACATTCATGCAATGACGCATGAGAGCGAGATCGAGACACCGGTCGACGCCACCACCCTGATGCCCAAGCTCGCCCAGTTCGCCGCCGTGGCGGCGTCCGAACACATGACCAATGCCGCTGCGGCGCTGGGTGTTCCGCAGTCCACCGTGAGTCGGTCGCTCGCCCGACTCGAGGCAGAACTGGGTACGCAGCTCTTCGTGCGCCAGGGCCGGTCGGTCCGGCTCACACCGGCCGGACGCACGTTCGCCCACCACGTGTCGCGGGCGATCGACGAGATCACGGTCGGGATCGCCCAGACGCTCGACACCGTCGACCCCGGTCGCGGCCGGGTGGCGTTCGGCTTCCCCCTCACCATGGGCGGCGACACCGTGCCGAGGGTGGTCCGCGACTTCCATCGTCACCATCCCCGCGTCCTTCTCGATCTCACCCAGGGCAGCGGTGAGGACCTGCTCGATGCGTTGCGTCACAACAGGATCGATCTCACACTCCTCACACCACCACCGGCCGCCCCGGAGATCGAGTCGGTGACGGTGCAGTACCAGTACCTGCGGTTGCTGGTGCCCCGAGGACACCGACTGGCCGAGCAACGACGAGTGCGGCTCAGCGAGGTGTGTGACGAACCGTTCGTGGGTTTCCCGGACTCGTACTGGATCAGTGCGATCGTCCGCGGACTGTGCGAGAGAGCGGGTTTCAGTCCACAGACGGTGTTCCGCAGCCGCGAGTCGGAGACCATCCGAGGGTTGGTGTCGACCGGGCTCGGGGTGGCCGTGATGCCGCCGACCGCCGCCCGGTGGCCGGGCGTCGCCGAGCTGGAACTCGTCGACGCCGACGCCTACCGCGAGATCGGCCTCGTGTGGTTGCGCGACCGGACACTGCCGCCGCCGGTGGCGCTGTTCCGCGACTTCATCGTGTCCCGACGGCATCAGTTCGCGGGCGGCCCCGGCGCCACGAGCGTCGTCAGCCCGCGCTGACCTTGGCCGCACGCTCGGCCAGGGTCTCGCCGCCGATCGACCAGCTGTCGTTGTCGACCTCGTCGATCGTCGCCCACACGCTGGCGGGCTTCGCGCCGGTGACCTCGACGTACACGGCGGTCAACTTCTCGAGCAGTTCCTTCTTCACCTCGGGGGACTGGCCGGGGGTCTGGACGATGTGCAGCAGCGGCATGGCAGTTCCTTGCGATGGGAGTGAGGACGACGGCCGATCGGCCCCGCCTGTGAACGTTTGCGACGCTAACAGCGGGTTCGCCGAGGTGCGCGCCGTGTGGGCGGTCTCACATAGCGAAGGAGCTATACCTCGGCGATCCACCGACTCGCGGCCGAGGCACGTGCGAGGACCTCGGCGTAGGTCGTCCCCCGGGCCGCGGTGAGACCGAGGCGTTCGACGAGGGGCGGTCCCCCGGTGACGGCCTTCCAGCGCAGGACGGGATCGGGCTCGATGGCCGAACGTGGACGCAGCGACACCAGATCGGGATTCGTCTGCAGCACGTGCTGGAACAGGATGTGCCTGCTGGTGTCGGCGACCACCAACTCGGGTGCCCACCCGTGCACACCGAGCGCCGCGAGCAGCGAACTCGCGTAGAGCGGTGCCGTGGCGGTGTCGAACCAGAGCAGCCGCTGGGTGGCCAGCCGCTCCCACGGCACCGCGTCGAGCTCGGCAAACGGGTGGTGACGGCCCACCACCACGCCGAGTTCCTCGCGCCACACCTCCGCGCCCACGAGACGGTCGGTGGCCAGCGGGAGGCGCGCCAGCCCGAACGCCAGTTCCCCGTGCTCGAGCAGCGTCGCCTGACGCGTGGACCCGGCCGATCGCAGCTCGATCCGCGCCGACGTCGCGACCACGTCGCGGGCCTGCGCCTCGAGCGCGACCTCCACGAGCTCGACGACGTGGGCCGGTACGCCCGAACACACTCCCAACGTCCAGGAGTGACTCGTGCGCACCGCATTGTCGACCGCGGTACGCAGGGCCGACGGCAGCGAGTCGACGCCCTCGAGGAAGCGACGACCCGCGGGGGTCAGGGCCATCCCTCCCGCCGACCGCGCGAAGAGCTCGACCCCGACACGCGTCTCGAGCTTGCGGAGCTGATGGCTCAGGCTCGGTTGCGCGATGTGCAGCTCCTTGGCCGCAGCCGACACGCTGCCCTCGCGCACCACGGTGAGGAAGTACCGCAGGTGGCGGAACGCGATCTCGTCGAGATCGCTCATCGGGGGCTCCGCACGTGGGTGGTCATAGCCATTCGACTATAGCCCGCAGCCCGAATGGGTCTTACCTTCCTCCGTCCCGGCGCCGATACCGTCGATCCCGATCGGACCCGTCTGTCGACTCGCCCGCGATCGGAGAACCCCATGGCACCCACACCGACCACCAGCGCGCCCGCGGACTCGAACGATGTCGTCGGATCCGCACTGATCGAGGCCGAACTCGAGACGCCGGCGCCGACCCCCACCCGGTCGCGGTGGTCGTTCTGGCTCGTCACCGCCGCGACCGCACTCGCGCTCGCGGCCAGCGGCACGCCGTCTCCGCTGTACGTCGACTACCAGGCCAAGTGGGGCTTCTCGTCGACGACGGTCACGCTGATCTACGGGATCTATGCCGGCGGTGTCCTGCTGGCCCTGCTCACCATGGGCGGCCTGTCGGATCGGATCGGACGCCGGCCGGTGATGATCGGCAGCATCGGCGTCCTCGCGCTGAGCATGGTGGTGTTCGTCTTCGCCGACAACGTCGCGTGGCTCTACGTCGCCCGGGCCATCCAGGGCGTCGCGACCGGGGTGTTCACCGGGGCCGCGGGAGCGGCGTTGTCGGAGTTGCACTTTCGTCGCGACCATCGCATTGCGTCGCTGGTCAACAGCACCGCCACCGCCTCGGGCATCGCGTTCGGGGCCGTCCTGACCGGAGTTCTCGCGCAGTGGGCACCGGCCCGTCTCGTGCTCCCCTACCTCGTCGTTGCCGGGCTGTCGGTGCTGGTGTTGGCCGGTATCGCCATCTGGGTCCCCGAGACCGTCGCGGCACGACAGTCACTCCGCAGCAGCCTGTTCCGTCTGCAGCGCCTGAGCCTGCCCGCGGGTATCCGACGCGAGTTCGCGATCGGCGGTCTCAGTGTGACGGCGGCGTGGTCGGTGGGCGGGCTCTACCTCGCCCTCGGCGGAACCATCGCCAAGGAGCTCCTCCATGTCAACAACCACCTGGTGGCGGGCCTGGTCATCCTCGCGGTGCAGGGCGTCGGCGGCCTCGGGCAGCTCGTGTGGAACCTCAGCCGGCCGACCGCGTCGGTGCGGTCGTCGGCGCTCGTCGGCTCCGCAGCGCTCATCGTCGGTCTGGTTCTCGCGTCGATCGCGCTGGCCACCTCGAGCTCGGCGGTGTTCTTCGTCGGTGCCGTCGCCACCGGCGTGGGGTTCGGGCTGGCGTTCATGTCCGGGACCCGGCGTGTCACCCAGGCCGCGCCCGACGCCCAGCGCGGCGAGGTGCTCGCCGCCTACTTCGTCATCGCCTACATCGCGATCTCGGTGCCCGCCATCATCGCCGGTCTCGTCTCGACCCATCTCGGGATCACCGAGACCTTCTACTGGTTCGCCGGTGTCACCTCGGTGATCGCGGCGATCGTTTTCATCGCCGGGTTGGCCGAGCGCGACCACTGATGCGAAAACGAATCGGTGGGGACGCAGGCGTGGATCGATCCGCCGACGGCGCGGATCACCACCTCACCAGCGCGATGATCTGGTCCGAACCGCCTGTTAACCGCCTGGTCACGAAGCCCGTGGTGACCTGAATCACGCCCGGATCGAGAAGCTTGTGGTGAGCAAGTAGTTTTCCTAACTTCTCCCTGGGACGCGATGGCGCCTCCCGCAGAACGTGTGGCACACCCACCGAACACTTCTGAAGCGGAGTAGGGCTCAAATGATCACCAACATCGATGTGACGCTGCGCGACGGCGGATATCGCAACGGATTCAACTTCACCCTCGACTATGCCCTCGACCACGCGCGCCGCAGCGTCGAATCGGGTTTCGACTGGGTGGAGATCGCCTATCTCAAGGGATCTTTCGACCCCAGCAAGAGCACGGGCCTCACCGGCCGCGGCGATCCCGACTACGTGCGGGCACTGGCCGACACGATCGGCGCCGACCACGTCGGTCTGATCGGACACCCGAAGAACATCGACCACTCCGACCTCGTCGAGGCCTATGCGGCCGGCGCGCGTCTGATCCGGCTGTGCGTGTCGCCGACGTCGTCGGCGGCCGATCTCGACCTGTTGGGTGCGGCCAAGGACATGGGTTTCACCGTGTGCGCCAACCTGACCCGGGTCAGCCGTCTGTCGGCACGGCAGATCGCCGAGATGTCGTTCCGACTCGCCGAGGCCGGTGCCGACGTCGTCTACCTCGCCGACTCGAACGGCAGCCTCCGTCCCACCGATGTCAGCTCGCTGGTCAACCTCGTGTCCACCGTCGCCCCGGCCGCGACCGGTCTCCACGCCCACAACAACCTCGGCCTCGCCCTGGCGAACGCGTTGGCCGCGGTGAGCAACGGGGCGACGTGGATCGACTCCTCGGTCCTCGGGATGGGCAAGGGCGCAGGCAACCTCATCGCCGAACAGTGGATCGCCTACCTCGACCGCGATCCGGCCATCGAGTCGCCGGCGGTGGATCTCGGTGTGCTGCTCGAGCTGTCGGACCACCTCGCCGCATCGGTCGTCGAGTCGCGTCCGGCGCTGCCGATGACCGATCTGCTCATGGGGCACTTCGACCTCTCGATCGAGCAGCGCGAACACTTCCGTGGCAGCCACCGCGACTCCGTGGTGGCCGCGCGTGATCTCCAGAGCATGGCCTCGTGAGGCGCCGTCGCCACGCGGTGGTCTTCGGACCCGTCCAACCCGCTTTCGACCCCGTCTTCTTCGACCCGGTCACTGGATGGCTGGGCGAGCAGGGGTACGCGGTCGAGATCCTCGACAGCCTGGCCGTCGTCGACGACCCGATGATGACGATCACCGACGTCGCCGACGAGTGGATCCGTCGACGACCCGACCTGGCCGAGGTGGGCCTGCTGTGCGGCAACGCCTTCGGAGGAGCGGTCGCCCAGGCGATGCTTCCCGCTCTGCCGCGTGACATCGCCGTGCTGGGGCTCTCCGCCCCGACGGTCGCCGACGATCGTCTCGCCGCGCGCCTCGGCGACGTCGCCCACCACGCGCGTATGGGCAATCTGGCCGGCGCCCTGTGGACGCTCGACGACTTCGTCCGGTCGGAGGCGATGCCTGCACCGGCACGGGTGGCGACACCGGTCGTCGCCGATCAGAATGCCGCCTGTCGACGCATCGAACTGGGGATGTCGCTGCTGACCGACCTCGACGTGAGCGCCGCCGTCGTCGCGCACACCGGCCCGGTGCTCAGCATCGTCGGGGAGCGGTCGCGACTGGTGACCCGGAGCCATGCCCGGGTGCCCGCGCACGGCGCGACGGCCGTGATCCCCGACGCCGGGATGCGTCCGCACCGGGACAACGCCGCTGCGGTCGCCGACGTCCTCGCGGCGCAGCGCGCCTATCTCGCAGGCGACGCGGACCATGCGGCGCCACAGCATCTTCCGACACATCGCATCGACACCATGGGGGCGGCATGACCACGATCGCAGTACTTCCCGGCGACGGGATCGGACCGGAGGTGACCGATGCGGCCCTGCCCGTGATCGCCGCGGCCGGTCTGGACTGGGACCTCGAGTTCGGCGACGTCGGGTGGAGCTGTTGGCAGACCGAGGGCGATCCGGTGCCCGAGCGGACCTGGGATCTGATCGACCGGACCGACGGGTGCCTGCTCGCGGCCATCACCAGCAAGCCGTTGCGCGAGGCCGAGGCCGAGCTGCCCGCGGACCTGCGCGGTACCGATCGTCGGTTCGTCTCCCCGGTGATCCAACTGCGACAACGTCTCGGGCTCTACGCGAACCTGCGTCCGGTCACCGACTTCCGCGACGACGCGTTCGCCTTCGAGGTGGTGCGCGAGAACACCGAGGGTCTCTACGCCGGATTCGACTACCACGGTCTCGACGGTGAGCTCTGGGACCTCGTCTCCGGGCACCCCAACGCGGCCGCATCGGGTGCCGCCGATTCCAGCGTCAGTCTGCGGTTGCAGACGCGGGTCGGCATCGATCGGTTGCTGCGCTTCGCGTTCGACCGGGCCGTCTCCGGCGGACACCGTCTCCTCACGCTGGCCGACAAGCCGAACGTGCTGCGCCAGAGCAGCAACTTCCTGCGCGGACGGCTCGAGGAGATCGCCGACGAGTACCCCGGGATCGACACCGAGATCGCGAACGTCGACGCCGTCGCGCTGTGGATGGTGAAGAGCCCCGAACGCTTCGGCGTGGTGGTGGCGGAGAACATGTTCGGCGACATCCTCTCCGACCTCGGCGCCGGGGTCATGGGTGGCCTCGGGCTGGCGAGCAGCGCGAACATCGGCGACGGCGGGTGTTACTTCGAACCCGTACACGGGAGTGCGCCGAAGATGGCCGGAGCCGGTCGGGCCAACCCGATCGCGATGATCCTGACCATCGCCCAGCTCGCCGACCACCTCGGCGAGACCGACTCCGCGACCCGCATCCGCGACGCCGTCCGTGCGGTGATCCGCTCGGGGACCGCGGTCACCTACGACCTCGGCGGGACCGCCACCACCGGCGTCGCCGCCAAGGCCATCATCGAGGAGCTCTCATGACCGTGACCACCGCCGTGCTCGACGACATCCTCGAGCGCCTTCGACACACCGACACCGCCGCGGTCTCCGACGCGCTCGACAGCCTCGGCATCCCGGGAGTCCTGCGCGGGATCACCTGTCGTGTACCGGGTGTCACCACCGTCGGGGTCGCCTACACCGTCACCTACGGGCCGGTGGCCGACAGCGGCGGTCGTGAGGGGGCGACCTTCCACAACGCCGCGAACTACATCGACGACGTCCCCGCGGGGTCGGTGATCGTCGTCGACAACGGCGGCAGTCTCGACTGCACGAACTGGGGCAACATCCTCACCTCGATGGCCCTCCGGCGCGGCATCGCCGGGACCGTGATCCACGGCTCCGCGCGCGACGTCGCCGAGATCCGTACGCACGGTTACCCCCTGTTCAGCACCGGGGTGTCGATGGTGAGCGGCAAGAACCGGGTCACGTTGTCCGCCATCGGGTCCGACGTCGTGATCGACGGCGTGCGGGTGAGCTCCGGTGACGTCATCGTCGGCGACGACAACGGGGTGATCCGGATCCCGCAGGCCATCGCCGAAGCCGTCACCGATCGCGCGGTGCGTGTCGACGAGACCGAACGCGCGATCGCCGACGCGGTGCGGACGGGGATGCGACTCGACGAGGCGCGGGCACAGTTCGGGTACGCGACCCCGTGGGAGCCGGCGTCGGCGCGGTGACCACACCGGTCACGCTGGATCCGCACCGTCTGGCGTTCGTCGACCTCCACCATCACGCCGGTGTCGACACCCTGCGGCGGCGCCGCAGTGTGGTGCAGACAGGGGAGGCCTACGCCGCGCTGTCGAGCTGGGTCGTGGTGAAGAGCCATCTCGTGCCCACCACGGCGACGGCGTGGGAGGCCCGGGAACGCGGGCTGCCGGTGTCGGGATCGGTCGTCCTCAATCACGGTGTGGGCGGGCTCGACACACGCGCGGTCACCACCGCGGTCCTCGCCCACGGTCCCGATGCACCGGCCCGCACGGTCGTCTACCTGCCGACGGTGACCGCGCACGCTCACCGGTCGGGTGGGAGCGCCTCGGCGTTCCACCCGGACATCGCGGCACACGCCGCCGGGGTGGCCGTCTGCGACACCGACGGCCGGCTCCGACGGGAGACGATCGAGGTCCTCGCGTGCTGCGCGGACCTGCCGGTGGTGCTCGCGACCGGTCACAGCACGCGCGAGGAGGTGCTGCGGATCGTCGACGCGGCGGTCGACCGCGGGGTGTCGCGGCTCGTGGTGACGCACGCGACGCACCCCATGGTGGGACTCACCGCCGCAGACCTCCGCGATCTCGCCGATGTCGAGGCCCTCCACATCGAGCTGACGGCACTGACCTACATCCTCGACCGACAACGTCCCGAGCAGTTCGTCGAGGCCGTCGCCGCGCATCCGCGGGTGCTCCTCAGCTCCGATCTGGGTCAGCCGACCACGGTCGACGTCGTCGACTGGCTGCCGTGGACGCTCAGGTGGTTGCGCGCGATCGGTCTCGACGACGACGCCGTCCGGGCCCTGCTCGTCACCACACCGGCGGCACTCATCGCGCCCTGAGGGCGTCGCGTCAGTACCGCACCGCCGGGTTGGTGACCGGGGGCGCGAGGCGGACGTCGGTGGAGACGATGCGCGACCCGAGGGGCAGCAGCGAGATGGGGATCATCTTGAAGTTGGCGATGCCCAGCGGGATGCCGATGATCGTGATGCACAGCGCGACACCGGTCACGATGTGGCCGATTGCCAGCCAGATGCCGGCGAAGATCAACCAGATCACGTTGCCCACGGCCGACGCGGCGCCCGACGACGGGTCCCGGACCACGGTGCGGCCGAACGGCCAGAGGGCGTAGTTCGCGACACGGAACGACGCGATCCCGAACGGGATGGTGATGATCAGGATGCAGCAGACGATGCCGGCGAGGACGTAGCCGACGGCCAACCAGAATCCGCAGAGCACCAGCCAGATGATGTTGAGGAGAGTCTTCATGTGTCCAGTGTGCCCGCGAATCGGACACCCTGCCCTCGCCGCCGATGACATCGACCGATGGCAGTCGTCTACCGTTTGCCCATGGCGAACGCAGTGACCTCGTTGACCAACCGCGTGGTGCGGACCGCGATGCAGCGACCGCGCTCGGTGCGCGACCTCGTCGACCTCACCCGCGCCCCGGCCGAGGGTCTCGAGGGCAAGACCGTCCTCATCACCGGGTCGTCCTCGGGCATCGGTGAGGCGGCGGCACGCAAGTTCGCCAAGCACGGCGCGAACGTACTGCTCGTGGCGCGACGGGCCGAGGAGCTCGAGACGGTGGCGGCGAGCATCCGCGCCGACGGTGGACTCGCCCACCCCATCCCCGCCGACCTGTCCGACACCGACGACATCGCCCGACTCATCGAGGCGGTCACCGCCGACCACGGCTGCCCCGACATCGTCATCAACAACGCGGGCCGCTCCATCCGTCGCGACGTCCTCGACTCGACCGATCGTCTGCACGACTACCAGCGCACGATGGCGATCAACTACTTCGGACCCGTGCAGCTCACCCTCGGGTTCCTGCCTGCGATGCGCGAGCGGGGCAGCGGACAGTTCATCAACGTCTCCACCTGGGGTATCCCGATGGGCGCGATGCCCAAGTTCTCGGCGTACGCCGGATCGAAGTCGGCGCTCACCGCGTTCGGCCGCAGCATCGCCGCCGAACTGCGTGGGACGGGCATCGCGGTGACGACGGTCTTCTTCCCGCTGGTCCGGACCCCGATGATCTCGCCGACCGACGAGTACACCGAGGCGCCGGCCCTGTCGTCATCGGAGGCGGCGCGCTGGCTGATCCATGCCGCGATCCACCGCCAGGCCGAGGTGATGCCGCGGGTCGCGCGGTTCATGCGACGCGTCGGCGCGGTCTCGACCGACGCCGCCGATGAACTCATCGCCCGCTCCGCCGTCTGACGCCCGGCCGCGGTCTGTGGCGGGCGCCACACATCGCCCCGTCGTGCTGGCACAATGGCGGCCGTGGCAGGCGCACCCAACGGATCGCTCGACCAGCCGGATCAGGTCCGGCTGGCCTTCGAGCGGTTCCTCGCCGACCGGTCCACGAGGCGGGATTCGATGCGCTCGGTGGTCCGCGACTCCTGGATGCGGTCGCTGCGCCGTGGCGTCGATCCCTCCGGCTCGACGGTCGCCGACATGTCCTCGGGCGACTTCGACACCTACCGCGCCGCGCACCCGATGACCGCGATGCGACCGCTGGTGCGCTCGCTGATGCTCGACGACATCGGCGGCGCGGGCGTCGTGGTGGCCCTCACCGACGAGGTCGGCCGGCTGCTGTGGCTCGAGGGCGACCATGCCGCCCGTGATCGTGCCGCCTCCATCGACTTCGTCGAAGGTGCCATCTGGTCGGAGGAGACGGTGGGCACGAATGCGCCGGGCCTGGCGCTCGCGGTCGATCATGGGGTGCAGATCGTCGGGAGCGAGCACTTCGCCGAGCCGGTGCAGGAGTGGAGTTGTGCTGCCGCGCCGGTGCACGACCCGGTGACCGGTCATGTCATCGGCGTCCTCGACATCACCGGGGGCCGGCAGGTGGCGGCGCCGTTCGCGATGTCGACCGTCCGGTCGGTGGTCGCCGCGATCGAGATGCAGATGCGGTACGGCGGAGTGGATCTCGGTCGGATCGCGGTGACGGAGGACGCGCCCGACGCGCGGCTGTCGGTGACCGACGTCGCGGGACTGCGGGTGGTGCTCGACGGCCGTACCCACCGGCTGAGCCCTCGTCACGCGGAGATCCTGCTGCTGCTCGCCCACCATCTCCACGGATTGGGCACCGAGGAGCTGGCCGCGAAACTGTCCGACTCGGGCGTCGACGCGGTGACGGTGCGGGCCGAGATATCGCGGCTGCGACGCGATCTCGGTGCCGACGTGGTGTTGTCGCGTCCGTACCGTCTCGGGGTGCATCTCGATTCCGATGTGCACCGGATGACCGAACTGGTGCGCGGTGGCGATGTGGTGGCCGCGATCGACGAGCTCGGCCGCGGAGGTCTGCTGGCCCAGTCCCACGCGCCGGGCGTGGTGGAGCTGTTCGAGGAGATCACCGCCGACATCCGTTCGGCGGTGATGCGCGGACACGAGCGACGGGCGTTGCAGGCGTGGACCGACTCGGTACACGGGCGCGACGACGCCGCGGCGTGGCAGGCGCTCGCGGCCGCGATCGGTCCGGATGATCCCGGCCATGCCCAGGCGCTGGGACGGGTGGCCCTGTTGGACAGGCGTTTCGGGCTGAGCAGCTGAACGGGCCCGCCGAGTCTGACCAGATCGGTATAGAGCCAGCGTAGTCTGGGACCCATGGCAATGAATCTCGACGGGGCACTCGCCGATCGCAGCCGATGGTCGGCGGAGGAGTGTTCGGTCGCCAAGGCACTCGAGGTCGTCGGGTCGCGCACGGCGATGCTGTTCCTGCGCGAGGCGTTCTACGGCACCACTCGGTTCGCCGATTTCGCGCAGCGCGTGGGCGTGACCGACGCCGCCGCGGCCACGCGGCTCAAGCAGCTCGTGTCCGACGGGATCTTCGCCAAGCGCCCGTATCAAGAGCCGGGATCGCGTCCGCGGCACGAGTACGTCCTCACCGACAAGGGACGCGATCTGCTCCCGGTGGTGCTGGCGATGATGGAGTGGGGCGACCGGCACCTGCAACCGCAGGGCCCACCGGTCGAGGTCGTCGACGCGGGCGGTGAGCGGGTGGGCGTCTCGGTACGCACGGCAGGCGGCGATGAGGTGGGTCTCGACGCACTGCGTCTGCGGCGGGGGCGTCGCGGCTGATCGATCGATGTCTGTATTGACCATACTGTAGTCAGGGCCTACCGTGACGACTATGGTCAACACCAGAGTGGCGGCGCCCGAGGCGTCCGCGACCCGCCGTCCCGGCATCGTCCTGTTCGTCCTGTCGCTGGCCGCGTTCATGGCCAGCCTCGACGTCTTCATCGTCAACGTCGCCTTCGACGACATCGGCCGCGATTTCGCGGGATCGTCTCCGTCGCAGTCGATCCCGCTCTCCCAGCTGTCGTGGATCCTCAACGCGTACACGATCGTCTACGCCGCGCTGCTGGTCCCGGCCGGTCGCCTCGCGGATCGGTTCGGCCGCAAGGAGAGCTTCCTGTTCGGCCTCGCCCTGTTCACCGTCGCCAGTGCCGCCTGTGCGGCGAGCGACGGTGTCTGGTGGTTGGTGGCGGCGCGCGTGGTGCAGGCGGTGGGTGCGGCGATCCTCACCCCGTCGAGCCTCGGCCTGGTGATCGCGGCGGCCACCCCCGCGAACCGCGCTCGCGCGGTGCGTATCTGGGCGGCCACCGGCGCATTGGCCGCCGCTCTGGGCCCGGCGTTGGGCGGCATGCTGGTCGAGGCGTCCTGGCGGTGGATCTTCCTCGTGAACATCCCGGTGGGGATCGTCGCCTTCGTCGGGGCGGTGATCGTGGTGGAGCGTTCACGCGACGACTCGCCGACCCCGTTCCCCGACATGCTCGGCGCCGCTGTCCTCGCGGTGTCGATCGGCGCGCTGACGCTCGGATTGGTCGAGGGGCCCGACTGGGGGTGGGCCGATCCACGCACTCTGACCGCGTGGATCGTGTCGGTGGTGGCGCTGGGCCTGTTCGTCGTCAGCTCGTCACGCCACCGGTCGCCGGTGATCGACGCGGCTCTCCTGCGGGTGCGCGCCTTCTCGTTCGCGAACGCCACCGCTGTCCTGTTCTCGATCCCGTTCGCCGCCTCTCTGCTGGTGAACATCCTGTGGATGCAACAGGTCTGGGGATACTCGGCGATCCGTACCGGCTTCGCGGTGGTGCCCGGACCGTTGATGGTCCCGCTGTTCACCGTCGTCGGACACCAGCTCGCCACGCGTCGGGTGCCGATCGGCGTCATCGTCGCCGTGGGGTGCGCACTGATGGCCGGTGGCGCGCTGCTGCTCGCGGCGTCGGTGGGCCAGACCTCGGACTACGTCGGCGACATGCTGCCGAGCCTGCTCATCGGTGGCAGCGGCATCGGCCTCGCCCTGCCCTCGATCCTGTCCTCGGCGACCGCCGACCTCCCGCCGACGCAGGCCGCGACCGGCAGCGCGGTGGTCAACATGAGTCGCCAGATCGGCACCGCGCTCGGGGTCAGCATCATCGTCGCCGTCCTCGGGACGCCGGTCGGATACGCGGCGGCCCACACCTCGTTCACCCATGCCTGGTGGACGCTCGCCGCGATCGCCGTCGTCGCGGCGGTCGTCGCACCGGGGATGACGCCCCGCCGCTCCCCGGCGCACTCAGTGCCCGCGACCTGAGTCCGGCCGACCCCTCCCGCTCAATGGAACGTTTCTGCTAGTTTGTTCCACATCGGCGTGGGGCTCACGCCGGCGGAAGGAAGTGACGACGTGGTCGCGAACCCCATCGCATCGAGCGAGTCGCGCTGGCGAGGGCTGGCGTCGACCATCCCCGAGGGTGTCACCACCTCCGCCATGAACGAAGCCCTGCCCGACGTCGGCAGTCCCGCACCCTGGTCGATCGCCGGTGACGGGGTGTTCTGGTCGGGGAAGGCCCGCCGCTCCGACCGCGATCTCCTCCCGCCGTCCCTGGCCCGCTTCGCGATACCGCTTCTCCGTGTCGGTTTCGCCGTGCGGTACAGCCACACCCCGGTCGGCACCTACAACGAACTCGGCGGCGTCATCGTCTACGCACGCCCCGGCGGCGTGTTCGGGCACATCCCGTTCCTGCCCGTCGACTCCGCGGCCACGATGCGCGGCGGTCGCGAGAACTGGGCGTTGCCGAAGGTACTGGCGGAGTTCTCGGGTGACCCGACGGAGTCGAGCGAGTTCACCGCATCCGGCGACGGGTGGTCGGTGGGCGTGCGCATCGGCGACGCCGGGCCCGCTCGCGCTCTCGCCGTCCCCAAGGCGCTCGGCTGGCCGGTCCTGTCGACGGTGATCGTCCCCGCCCTGAGCGGCATGGAGCAGGTGTTCGCCGACGGGTCGCGGGCCCGCACGGGTGCCCTCGACATCCCGGACTTCGACATCACCACCGCCGAGACCACCGTGACCGTCGCGACCACCGGGAGTGAACCGCTGCGGCGACTCTTCGGCGACCGCGCCTACCGCGGCAGCGTCATCACCTACCGCGATGTCACCCTCGGCGCGCCCCGGATCCGCTGAACGGTTCAGCTGCTGAGCTCGAGTTCAATGCCGACCGATTTTATCTATCTCCATTACTGCACCTAGATGCGAGATTCCCATTGCGCCACCGAGAGCGCACCCCACAAAAACACCGATACCAACGCCTAAGCCCTGCCAGAAGCCCTCCACAGCAATTCCGGCGGCGATCGATGCAACCACGGTTAAAACGACGGTCGTGAGGACTATTAGCCCGAAAAGGACCCCCCGGTGTGCGACGTACAGCCAGACCAACAAAGCGAAGATTGCGACGACCAGAAGCGTTCCTAGAATATTCATCTTGAAATTCAAGCAGACCAGCTAAAAGGCTGTGCGGCAATCCAGTTCACGTTTTCGATCTTAGTTCGCGACGAGATCGAAGGCTGTTGCCATGGCACGCGCTCTGCATCACGATACCGCGAATGCCGGGAATACGGTGATGTGGTGCTGGCTAGCACTACACCGTGGCTCGACAAGCCATCTTTCAACGACTTAGCCCGGGCGCCGCGCGGCTTGCTCGGGCCGTTCCGAGCGGGCCGACCCCGGACCGCTGACAGCTAGTTCGCAATCAGAACGAGTTGATGCCTGCCACCGCAAGGTTGTGATTGAGATAGGGTTTGCGGTCTTGTACGCCAGGCATTGGCGACCCGTTTCGTAGTGCGGATGGTGTTCCCCTCCTCAGTACTGTCCCGATGCCGGTCGCCCGCCGAAGTGCGCCGCGAACAAGTCCTGACACGACGACACCCCGCCGACCGGTGCGGTCGACGGGGTGTCGTGGTGTGTCGAGCTGAGTGTCAGCCCTGCACGTCGAAGCGATCGGCCATCATGACCTTGTCCCACGCCGCGACGAAGTCGTGCACGAACTTCTCCTTCGAGTCGCTCTCGGCGTAGACCTCGGCGACGGCCCGCAGCTGCGAGTTCGACCCGAACACGAGGTCGTTGCGGCTACCGGTGTACTTCTCCGCACCGCTGGAGCGGTCCTTGCCGACGTAGGTGCCCTGCTCGTCGCCGACGGGCTCCCACACGGTCTCCATGTCGAGGAGGTTGACGAAGAAGTCGTTGCTCAACGTCTCCGACTTGTCGGTGAGGACACCGAGCTTCGAGCCGCCGTGGTTGGCGCCCAGGACACGCAGGCCGCCGACGAGCACGGTCAGCTCCGGTGCGCTGAGGGTCAGCAGGTTGGCCCGATCGACCAGTGCGAACTCCGCGGGCAGGCGGTCGCCCTTGCCGAGGAAGTTGCGGAACCCGTCGGCCTTGGGCTCGAGGTAGGAGAACGACTCGACGTCGGTCTGCTCCTGCGTCGCATCGGTACGACCCGGGGTGAACGGGACGGTGATGTCGACGCCACCGTTGCTCGCGGCCTTCTCGAGTGCGGCCGCGCCACCCAGCACCACGAGGTCGGCGAACGAGACCTGCACGCCGCCTGCACTGTTGAACGACTCCTGGATCGACTCGAGCGAACGGATCACCTGGGCCAGCTCGTCGGGCTCGTTGACCTCCCACCCGGCCTGCGGCTGCAGACGGATGCGACCGCCGTTGGCGCCACCGCGCTTGTCGCTGCCGCGGAACGACGAGGCCGCCGCCCATGCGGTCTTGATCAGCTGCGAGATCGTGAGTCCCGACTCGAGGATCTTCGCCTTGAGCGCCGCGATGTCCTCGCCACCGATGAGGTCACCGGTGACCGCGGGAACCGGGTCCTGCCAGAGCAGTTCCTCGCTCGGCACCTCGGGTCCGAGGTAGCGGACGACGGGCCCCATGTCGCGGTGCAGCAGCTTGAACCAGGCGCGGGCGAACTCGTCGGCGAGCGACGAGGGATCGGCGAGCCAGCCGCGGGTGATCTCCTCGTAGATCGGATCGACGCGCATCGCCATGTCGCTGGTGAGCATCATGGGCGGGTTCTTCTTGCCCTCGACGTGCGCGTCGGGGACGAGATCGGTGGCGGCACCGTCCTGCGGACGCCACTGCCACGCACCGCCGGGTCCCTTGTGGACCTCCCACTCGTAGCCGTAGAGCGTCTCGAGGTAGGAGTTGTCCCACTGGGTCGGGGTCGGCGTCCAGGCACCCTCGATGCCGGAGGTGATGGTGTACTCGGCGTTGCCGGTGCCGAAGCTGTTCTTCCAGCCCAGGCCCATCTGCTCGAGAGGTGCGCCCTCGGGCTCGGGTCCGATGTACTTCTCGGGATCGCCTGCGCCGTGGACCTTTCCGAACGTGTGTCCGCCGACGACGAGAGCCGCGGTCTCACGGTCGTTCATGGCCATGCGGCCGAAGGTCTCGCGGATGTCGTTGGCCGACAGCTGTGGGTCCGGGTTGCCGTTGGGGCCTTCGGGGTTGACGTAGATGAGGCCCATCTGCACGGCGCCGAGCGGCTCCTCGAGCTCGCGGTCGCCGGTGTAGCGCTCATCGCCCAGCCAGGTCTGCTCGGGACCCCAGTAGACGTCCTGCTCGGGCTCCCAGCGGTCCTCGCGTCCGCCACCGAAACCGAAGGTCTGCAGGCCCATCGACTCCAGCGCGACGTTGCCGGTGAGCACGATGAGGTCGGCCCACGACAGGCTCTTGCCATACTTCTGCTTGATCGGCCACAGCAGGCGGCGCGCCTTGTCGAGGCTGGCGTTGTCGGGCCAGCTGTTCAGCGGGGCGAAGCGCTGCATGCCGGCGCCCGCGCCGCCGCGACCGTCGTGCACGCGGTAGGTGCCCGCCGAGTGCCAGGTCATGCGGATGAAGAACGGGCCGTAGTTGCCCCAGTCGGCGGGCCACCAGTCCTTCGAGTCGGTGAGGACCTCGTTGATGTCGGCCTTCACCGCGGCGAGGTCGAGGCTGTTGAACGCCTTCGCGTAGTCGAAGTCCTCACCCAGCGGGTTCGCGACGGCCGGGTTCTTCTGCAGGATGCCGAGGTTCAGGTTGTGCGGCCACCAGCCGCGGTTGGTGTTGCCACCCTCCACCGGTGCAGCGTTGCCGTGCACCACCGGGCAACCGCCCTGCGCGTGATCAGCAGGCTGGTCCTCGTTCATCTCTTTTTCGCGTGTTTCGTGGGCTTCGGTCACGAGATTCCTTCCGGTGGTTGACAACTGGCTGTGGTGCAGACGGGTTCGCGATCAGCTCGCTGGTCGCGCCCGGCGTTCGGTGGTGCACTGCGGGCAGTATCCCCAGTAGATGACCTCGGCCTCGTCGATCACGAAGCCGTTGTCGGTCGACGCGGTCAGGCACGGTGCCTCGCCCACGGCGCAGTCGACGTCGGCGATGGCGCCGCACGAGCGGCACACGACATGGTGGTGGTTGTCGCCGACACGGGACTCGTACCGGGCGACCGACCCCGCGGGTTCGATGCGGCGCACCAGACCCGCGCGGGTGAGGGCGCCGAGGACGTCGTAGACCGCCTGCCGCGACACCTCGGGCAGGACGGTGCGCACCGAGGTGAAGACGGTGTCGGTGTCGGCGTGGGGATGGGCGGCGACCGCGTCGAGGACCGCCACGCGCGGGCGGGTGACGCGCAGCGACGCTGCGCGCAACATCTCCGTGTGATCGGTCGCCGGGTGCACAGCACCACTATGCGTGACTTTTCTGGACTCAGTCAAGACTCGCGGGGATGAATTCTCGATGACGTCGGACTTCCTAGGGTGGCGGCATGCGGAAGTTCGGCGTCGGGGGTGTGGTGCGCGCCGTCGACGACGCCACCGGCAACGCCTGGTTCGAGGCCGCCGCCCGCGCCGGTCACGTCACGAGCGGCGTCGTCCACGTCCTCATCGCCTACGTGATCGTGCGCATCGCCCTCGGCGCCGGCGGCAATGCCGACCAGTCCGGAGCGCTGTCGACCGTCGCGAGCACCACCGGCGGCACCGTCGCCCTGTGGGCGGCCGCGATCGCGTTCGTCGCGATGGCGTTCTGGCGGGTGGCCGAGGCCGTCGTCGGCGTCCACGCCACCGAGCCCAACGGCCCCGACGACGAGGGGGCGTCCGGACTGGCCGACCGTGGCAAGGCGCTGAGCCTCGCCGTCGTCTACTTCGCCTTCGCCTGGACGGCGGTGCGTTTCGCCCTCGGCGAGGGCACCTCGAGCGGCAAGGAGAACGCCGGCCTCAGTGCGCGGCTCATGAGCTCGGGCGCAGGCAAATTCGCGCTCGTGGTCGTCGGGATCGTCGTGTTCTGTGTCGGCGGTTATCACGTCTACAAGGGCATCAGCAGGAACTTCATGGATGACCTGTCCCTCGACGACAACGCCGCGGTCCGCACCACCGGGGTCATCGGATACGTCGCCAAGGGAGTCGTGCTCGCCGTCGCGGGCGTCCTCGTCGGTGTCGCGGTCGTGAGCGCTGATCCGTCGAAGGCCACCGGGATCGACGGCGCGGTCAAGACACTCGGCTCCGCGCCGGCCGGCCAGATCCTGCTCTTCGTCGCGGCCGTCGGTGTCGCCACCTACGGCGTCTACGCCTTCGTCATGGCCCGCTACGCGCGCATGTAGGACCGCGTCCCGACAATCTCGTTGCGTGATGTGTCGACACCTCCGCAGAATCAGCGGATGGCCGCCCTCACGATGCCTGTTCTGGAGGGCGCAGGAATCCGACTGCGACCGTTCACGTCCGCCGACACGGCGGCGGTCGTCGCCGCGGGGCGCGACCCCCTCATCCCGTGGATCACGACTGTGGCGGCCCAGGGGGACGACGACGATGCCGTCGCGTTCGTCGAGCGCCAGCATCAGCGGGCTCGCGACGGCGAGGGCTGGTCGTTCGCGATCGCCGACGCCCTCACCGACGAGGCCATGGGGCAGATCGGGGTGTGGGTCTCGCTGCCTCGTCACGGTCGGTTCCACATCGGCTACTGGCTGGCCGAGGAGTTCCGCGGCGCCGGGGTGATGTCCCGCTCGCTGCGGTTGGCCACGGATTTCGTGTTCGGGCTCGAGGGTTTCGTCCGGGTCGAGCTCTTCATCGAACCGTGGAACACCGGTTCGCGCGGCGTGGCGCGCACCGCCGGCTACAGGTGCGAGGGGCTGCTGCGCGGCAGCCACCTCATCGACGGCGAACCCCGGGACATGCTGCTCTACGCGCAGACCGTGCTCGACGGCGATGAAGCGCATCGGTCTGGATCGCCGCCGGAGACGGTCACAGCGGTGGCCGACGTGGCCGATGCGCCGGAGCTGCTCGTGCTGCAGCGCTGTTGCTGGGTGGCCGAGGCATTCGCGAACGACACCTTGGACATCCCGCCGCTGCGCGAGTCGCTCGAGGAGGTCGTCGCCTGGATCGGTGACGGTGTTCACGGTGCGAACCGGACCTCGCTTGATCGGCGCCGTGCGGGGCCGCCCGGTCGGCGACACGTGGGAGATCGGCCGGTTGATGGTGGCGCCGGACATGGCCGGCCAGGGGCTGGGCCGCCGACTGCTGGAGCAGATCGAACGGGCTGCGCCGCGGACGATCTCCCGATTCGAGCTGTTCACCGGAGCGCGGAGCGTTCGCAACCTCGACCTCTACCGCCGAGCGGGGTACGAGGTGGTCGACACGACCAGTCCCACCGGCCACATCTCGGGTGCAGTGACCCTGCGCAAGCCGGTGGTCCGATGAGTCCGTCCGTCAGGGTCAGGCGAAGCGCGCGGCGAGACGCGTGAGGGTCTCGCTGATGCCCTCGCCGTTCTTCTTGTCGTAGCCGGTGAGCGTGAGCGCGGCCGGGAGCTTGGCGGTGCCGTAGTTGAACGACTCGGTCACCGTGGTGACGCCGGGGGTCTTCTCGTCGAGCTCCCACCGCCACTTGTGGCCCATCGGGTGCTGCCATTCGACGACCTTGTCGGGCACGATCTCGGTCGCCGTCGAGGTGATCTTGTAGGGGAAGCCGAACTGCTTCATGCCGACGCTGAACTTCGCGCCGGTGGTCAGGCGGTCAGGACCCTTCACCGCGGAGTCACGAACGGTGCCCGAACCGTCGAGCTCGTGGTGGCGGTGCGGGTCGGCGACCAGGGCGAAGATCTCGTGGGCCGGCGCGTTGACCTGCACCTGGCGGGCGACGATCTTCGGGCCGATGTCGACGGAGGTCACGGTGGAGTTCGTCATGTCCCTCACGCTACGCATCCGCTCCGACTATGCAACGGGCTTGCAACGTCGATCGGCGTAGCGTCTGTGGTGCACATCACAAGTACCCCGTGCGGTGATGACGACGACTGGTCGTACCAGCATGCGCGGGCCAGGACAGGGAGGTCCAGACATGGCAGTGTTCGCCAACCCCGGAACCGACGGCGCGGTGATGAACTTCGAGTCGCGCTACGACAACTGGATCGGTGGCAAGTGGACGCCGCCGGTCAAGGGTCAGTACTTCGAGAACCCCTCGCCCGTGAACGGCAAGACCTTCTGTGAGGTCGCCCGTTCGACCGCCGAGGACATCGACCTCGCACTCGACGCCGCCCATGCCGCCGCCCCCGCCTGGGGCAAGACCTCGGTCGCCGAACGCTCGCTGGTGCTGCTCAAGATCGCCGACCGCATCGAGGCGAACCTCGAGAAGATCGCCGTCGCCGAGTCGTGGGACAACGGCAAGGCCGTCCGCGAGACGCTCGCCGCCGACATCCCGCTCGCCGTCGACCACTTCCGCTACTTCGCGGGAGCGCTTCGAGCACAGGAGGGTTCGCTGTCGCAGGTCGACGAGGACACCGTGGCCTACCACTTCCACGAGCCACTCGGCGTCGTCGGCCAGATCATCCCCTGGAACTTCCCGATCCTCATGGCGGTCTGGAAGCTCGCCCCGGCACTGGCCGCAGGCAACGCGGTCGTGCTCAAGCCGGCCGAGCAGACGCCCGCCTCGATCCTGTTCCTCATGTCGATCATCGGCGACCTGCTGCCCGACGGCGTCATCAACATCGTCAACGGTTTCGGTGTCGAGGCGGGCAAGCCGCTCGCGTCGAGCAACCGGATCCGCAAGATCGCGTTCACCGGTGAGACCACGACCGGCCGGCTGATCATGCAGTACGCCTCGGAGAACATCATCCCGGTGACCCTCGAGCTCGGCGGCAAGAGCCCGAACATCTTCTTCGCCGACGTGATGGCGTCCGACGACGGGTTCCGCGACCGCGCCCTCGAGGGCTTCACGATGTTCGCCCTCAACCAGGGCGAGGTCTGCACCTGCCCGAGCCGCGCGCTGATCCAGGAGTCGATCTACGACGAGTTCATGGATCTCGCCGTCGCCCGCGTCGAGAAGATCAAGCAGGGCAACCCGCTCGACACCGACACCATGATGGGTGCGCAGGCCAGCAACGATCAGTTCGAGAAGATCGTCTCCTACCTGAGCATCGGACAGGAGGAGGGCGCGAAGGTGCTCACCGGTGGCGAGCCGTTGAAGCTCGACGGCGACCTCGCCGGCGGCTACTACGTGAAGCCCACGGTGTTCGCGGGCAACAACAAGATGCGCATCTTCCAGGAGGAGATCTTCGGACCCGTGCTGTCGGTCGCGACGTTCTCCGACTACGCCGAGGCCATGTCGATCGCCAACGACACCCTCTACGGGCTCGGTGCGGGCGTCTGGTCGCGTGACGGCGCGACCGCCTACCGCGCGGGCCGCGAGATCCAGGCCGGTCGAGTGTGGACGAACACCTACCACGACTACCCGGCACACGCGGCCTTCGGCGGCTACAAGGCCTCGGGCATCGGGCGCGAGAACCACCTGATGATGCTCGAGCACTACCAGCAGACGAAGAACCTCCTCGTCGGTTACGCCCAGGGAGCCAAGGGCTTCTTCTGAGATGACTGCCACCGACAGGGTTGTCGCCACAGAGTCCGCGGTGGAGCTCCTGACCAAGTTGTCGGAGCTCCACGGCGGCCTCATGATCCATCAGTCCGGTGGATGCTGCGACGGTTCGGCCCCGATGTGCTACCCGGCCAACGAGTTCCGCGTCGGGCAGCGCGATGTGTTGCTCGGCGAGATCGACCTCGCCGATCCCATTCCCGCCGTGCGGGTCTGGATCCAGGGCGACCAGTACGAGGTGTGGAAACACACCCAGCTGATCCTCGACGTGGTGCCGGGCCGAGGAGCCGGGTTCAGCCTCGAGGCGCCCGAGGGTGTGCGGTTCCTCGCCCGTTCGCGGGTCTTCAACGAGGCCGAGAACACCTGGCTCGACGCCTGCCCGCCGCGGCGGGGAGCGGAGTTCGCGACCTGAGTCCGGACCCGCCTGCCGCGTGACCTGCACCGCCGCCCCGGTTCGTCTGTGATCGAGACGACCGGGGCGGTCTGCGTCCTACCGGTCGCGCTGCGCACCCCGACGGTTCACCATGGATCGATGACCGTCGACGACCTGCCCGTCTCCTCGCACGACCTCGTGCTGGCGACCGGCGCCGCCGTCGAGGTGCTCACCGCACTCACCGAGGTCCACGGTCAGCTGCTCGTCCACGAGGCCGGCGGCACCTGTGCCGGATCGGACCCCATGTGCCACCCCCTGCGTGAGTTCCACGTCGGGTTGCGAGACGTGGCCGTCGGCGAGATCGCACTCCCCTCCCCGCTGCCACCGACCCAGGTGTGGGTGTCGCCCGAGCGACACGAGCTGTGGCACGAGGCCGAGATCGTGCTGGGCGTGGCCGCCGGACGCGGATCGGGGTTCAGCCTGGAGGCGCCCGACGGGATCCGGTTCGTCGCGCAGCCGTTCGCCGAGCCCGCGCCCGCCCGCTAGGTTGGAACCGCCCGTGACGCGAAGACGTCGGGTCGGGGTAGGAGAAGTCGATGTCGTCTGTACGGGGCAAGGTCGTGCTCATCACCGGTGGCGCTCGCGGTATCGGGTGTGAGACCGCTCGAGCGCTGGTCGGAAAGGGCGCGAAGGTCGTCATCACCGACCTCGACGAGGGACCCCTCGGCCTGATCGGTGACGAGCTGGGTTCGTCGGCTGTCACCGTCGTCGCCGATGTCACCGACCTCGCGGCCATGGAACGCGCCGTCGCAACGGGCATCGAGGCCTTCGGCGGGATCGACATGGTGCTCGCCAACGCCGGCATCGCCAGCTACGGGTCGGTGCTGAACACCGATCCGATCGCGTTCCGCAGGGTCGTCGACATCAACATCACCGGCGTCTTCCACACCGTGCGCGCCGCGCTGCCCTCGGTCATCGACCGCAAGGGCTACATCCTCGTGGTGTCGTCGCTCGCCGCGTTCACCCCCGCGCCCGGCCTCGCCGCCTACAACGCGAGCAAGGCCGGCGCCGAGAACTTCGCCAGTGCACTGCGCCTCGAGGTGAAGCATCTCGGTGTCGACGTGGGTTCGGCGCACATGTCGTGGATCGACACCCCGCTGGTGCAGGACGCCAAGAAGGACCTCTCCGCGTTCGCCGAGATGCTCGATGCGCTGCCCGGTCCGCTGAGCAAGACCACCACCGTCGACAAGTGCGTCGACGCCTTCGTCGCCGGACTCGAGAAGCGCAAGCGCCGCGTGTTCGTGCCCGGCTGGGTGGGTGCCATCGGGTGGCTGCGCAACGTGATCACCTCGCCGATCGGCGAGAAGTCCTCGCTCGCACAGGCTCCCACCGTCATCCCCAAGATGGATGCCGAGGTCGCCGCCCTCGGGCGCTCCACCAGCGCGCGCAACATCGACAGCGGCGCGGTGGTCGAGAGCGATCACTGATCGCCGCAGGAGGTCAGTCTCGGGTCGTCGCGGAGCGGCGTGACAGCACGACTGCGGCAGCTGCACAGACGGCGGTCGTGACCACGGCGCTGATGATCCCGGTGTTCGTCGCCGCGGAGTAGCTCAAGCCACCGAAGCCGTCGAGCCCGTCGGAGTCGGTCAGCGGTGTGTACGCGGTCCACCCGACGCTGGCGCCGGTGGTGCGCGTCAGCAGTGGCAGCGCCACCAGGGCGCCGATCACGACGGCGCCGTCGGGTGGGGTGGCCCCGCGAACCGACGCCGTGAGCACCCACCCGGCCACCGCGGGGACCACGAATCCGCCGGCGATTACCGGTATCGCGGCGGACAGATCGCCGTCGAGGAACTGCGTCGCGGTGAGGAAGGTCAGCAAGACCACTCCCACCACCACGAGTCGCGATGACCCGGTCGACGCGGACTCCCGTGACAACGCGAACGCCACGGCCGCGCCGAATGCGACGAGCGCGGCGAGGACGACGGCCATCGTCATACCGTTCGCGGTCGTGCCGTCGGCGCCGTGGGCGGCCACGACCGCGACGGCCGCGAGCCAGATCAGGCCACGCCGACCCGGTGTGAGCACCGCGATCGCCACGGCGCCGGCGGCGAGGACGTAGCCGCCGAGGAACGTGTGCAGGCCTGTCGAATCACTCACCGCGGAACTGATCCAGCGCAGGAACCACCAGAAGACCAGGGCCCCGCCCACGGTGGCCGCAGCCGCGATGCCCACCGACGGCACCGGCGGACGTTCCACGGGCTCGGCGAATCGTCGTCGGAGCGTGACGGCGAGAACCACCGAGGCGACGACGACGAGGCCCGCGCCGATCACGAGCACCGCGTCGCCGGCGAACCGTGTGTACGACCCGTCGGACGGGAGGTAGTCCGCGTATCGGCGGGGCGTGGACGGTTCGCGAAGGCGGATGCGGGCGAGTGCGGGCACCGCGTAGCCGCCGACGACGAAGCCCGCGACGATGGCGGCGAGAGCGGCCCTGACACCGATCGTCGACGCGAGTGCGACCGCGCCGCCGAGCGCCGCGCCCGCTCCCGCGGTCACGATCGCGGGTGGGGTGTCGAGCAGTGCGGCGACGACGAGAACCGTTGCGCCCGCGCCCATACCGGCGAGGGCGATGCCGACGCGCCCCGGCACGACGGCGACCACCAACGCCAGGAGCCCGCCGAGCGCGATGGCGGTCGGACTCGAGTCGTACGGGAACCCCGGCAGAGATGCCGAGAAGCCGAACACGTCACCTCTCGCGGTCGGCGCCGTGAGGACCGCGCCCGCGACGACGCCGATGACGGCGACGCACGCGATCCCGAGCCGGTTCATCCGGTGATCAGCTCGCGACCATCTCGGCGCTGATGTCCCAGAGGCGTTCGGCGAGAGCCATGTCGGTGCTCTGTCGGCTGGAGGTCGCCGGCTTACGCTTGGCGAAATAGCCGCCGGGTTCCCAGTCCGAGCCCGGTGTCGAGGTGGCCAGCCACACGAGGGTGTCGGCGCCCTTGCTCGGCGAGATCGTGACGAGGTTCTTGATGACGGGCGTGTGGTAGGCGAATCGCATCAGGTGGGTGGTGTCACGGGCGAAGTTCGTGCCGACGATCCCGGGATGGAACGAGGCCGCTGCGATCCCGCGGGCGCCGTACCGCTTCTGCAGTTCACGGGTGAACAGGATGTTCGCCAATTTGGCGTCACCGTAGGCCTTCTCGGGCGAGTAGTTCTTCTCGTTCTGGAGGTCATCGAGATCCAGCCGACCCCACTGTTTGGCCGCGACGCTGGCCGACTGGATCACGCGGGCGTCGCTCTCGGCCAGACGGTCGGCGAGGAGTTCGGTCAGCAGGAACTGCGCGAGATGGTTCACCTGGAAGGTCTTCTCGAACCCATCGACGGTGACTTCGCGGTCGCCCATGATGCCGCCGGCGTTGTTAACGAGCACGTCGATCCGCGGATGGTTCTCCAGCAGGGTCGTCGCGAGCGCGCGGACCTGGGCCAGTTCGGCGAAGTCAGCGACGTGGTGGGGTACGCCCAGCTCCCGAGCCACCGCGGCGGTCTTCTCGGGGGATCGGCCGACCAGTACGACATCGTGGTCGGGAGCGAGCGCACGCGCTGCTGCGGCCCCGATCCCGTCGCTGGCGCCGGTGATGACGATCGTCTCGCGTGGTGTCATGGCGCCCATCGTGTCAGGCGCCCTCGGCGGTTCAGACCCCGGACAACGGCGTCGAGAACACGCAGGGCGCTATCGGAGCGCTCGGGTCGAGTGCCCGCATGACGTAACTCAGTGCGCGGCGGTCGTAGACGATCGCGAGGTGGTCGGTGTAGTTCTGCGAGCACGAGTCCTGCAGCAGGATGTTGGTGACGTTCGGTCCGCGGAGGAATGCGGTGGTGTACGGGGTCACCACCTCGTCGTATCGCGTCTCGATCACGGTGTAGCGGATGCCGGGCACGGTGTCGCCGCCGGCGTTGAGGCGCCGCAGGAAATCCGATCCGGCGATCTGCTGGCGGATCGCCGCGCCGAGTCCGAGTCGGAGCGCCTCGGGCACACCGGGAATCGAGGCGAGGCCGAGAACCGTGGTGCCGTGGCTGGACGGCGCGAGCCCCACGAGGTTGTCGATGGTGGAGCGGCCGCCGAGGTACTTGGCGTAGTACCGCGCCATCATGCCGCCTTGGGAATGCCCGACGATGTCGACCTTCGGTGCGCCGGTGGAGGCCCGCACGCGATCGACAAATCGCGCGAGCTGCGCAGCGGACTCCTCGATGGGGCCGGTCCCGCCGACCTTCGCAGCACCGGGGAACCCGAGGTAGTTCGATGCGGGCTGCTGGCCGAAGGTGAACGCATAGACGCAGTAGCCGGCGTTCTTCAGCAGTGGTGAGAGCGCCTGCCAGTCGATGGTCATGTTGAACAGCGTCCCGTGGGCCAGCACCACCGGACGGGGGTGCGCACGGCTCGGACGGCAGGTGAAGTCATTCGAGCCCGGGGGAGCGGAGTCCGGCCGCGCGAGGGCGGTCGCGGTGGCGGCGTTCAGTGAATACTGCACGGGCAGTGGGGCTGCGGCCGCCGGTGAGCCCAAGGAAACGGTGATCGCCGCGGCGGCGACCATCGTGATCAGTACCCTCATGGCCCGCGTGTCGATCATTCGCTCAACGTACGACCGGCTGAGGTCGGATGTCCTCGTTTTGCGACGAATGCTCGGCGAGAACGCGGTGCCGACTCCGATCACCACTCCGCCTGATCAGGCCGGGGGTCGCCCGCGCGCCGCGCGATCAGCGTCAGTGCTGCGCCGCACGCGACGACGGCGATGATCATGGGAACCGCGGTCTCCGTGGCCGCCGACAACGTGCTCGGGCCGAAGTACCCGCTGGCGTCGAAGCTCTCGGGGCCTTCGCTGCCGACATAACCGAACGCGATGAAGTGGCTGCGCGGTGAGAGGATCCAGAGAGCCGGACCGGCCAGCGCGATGGCAAGGGTGCCTGCCGCGGGTGTTCGCCCCGAGCGCAGGAGTGCACCGACGGTGAAGGCAACTGCTCCGGGTGCGATGAACAGGGTGGTGAACGAGTACACCGCGTCCATCGCCGAGCCGTAGACGAGGTACGTCGCCGCGCACACCGCGAGCACGACGATGCCGACGATGGGCCGCCCGACGCGGCGTCCGACCAGTGCACCGGCGATCGCCACGGCCACGGCGACGATGAGCCACGCGCGGTGGTCGGGAACCCAACTGGTGTCCCCCGCGCGCGACGCCGTCCAGGCGGCGAACGCGGCGAGCGCCGACCCACCCGGTCCGCCCAGGATCACCGCGACCGCGAGAATGATCGCCACCTGGATGAACCCGAGGTACCACTCGTGAGTCGACTCGTCGTCGCTGACGGTCGCGGTGTTCCACCCGATGACCGCGACCGCCATCGCGGCCACCGCCACTCCCAGAACCGCTGCGCGGCCGTCGATCCGGGGCGCCGGCGACGACATACGCGACGGTGAGAGCACCGCTCGCACGTGCGGATTCAGGCCGGCCGCGAGGGTCATCGTGATCAGGAGGAGAGCAACGGTCACCGACTGCACCGAGATGACCTGGGTCGCTTCACCACGGGGGTAGAAGACGAAAGGATTCGTCAGCGGTTGGTGCACAGCGACTCCCACGATCGCACCGAGGGCGGCCGCGGTCGGCAGCCCTCGGATGTGGCTCGCGACATCGGTCGACCACCGCACCGTGCCGCCGAGAACGAGGCCGGCGAGTGCCGAGACGACATACGCCAGGATCAGCGAGTCATCGGGGTCGACGGTCAGAGTGGACCCCAGGACGATCGCTGCCGCGAGCACCACAAGGAGACGGGCCGACGAGGGCATCGGCACCGACGCGACGAGTACCGCGAGCACTGCGCCGAGGGCCTGAGCGGCGGTGGGGCTGTCATAGAGCGACCGCCATCCGTCAGCGAACGAGCCGGTGGTCACCGAGGTGAGGGCGAGGGTGGCACCTGCCGAACCGGCGCCGACTCCCACAGTGAGGGCGACGCCGGTCGATCGTGTCAGCTCCGGCACGGGAAGAGTCCGAGAAAGCGGTCCATCTCGACACTGTGTCATCGGGGATTCGGCGCCGGCGCGGATTGGTAGCTCTGCGTACTACATCGTGGTCAGAACAAACCGGTCAGGCCGACGGCGTTGATTCTCGTGCCGTACGCATGATGACGGCGGCTGCCAGGACGACACCGACGACCATGAGCACACCGACGTAGCCGACGACACCGACCCAGCCGGCCGCGGTGAAGGCCAGGCCACCGAGCGCGCCGGCCACCGAGCTGCCCAGGTAGTAGCCGAAGAGGTACAGCGACGAGGCCTCGGCGCGGTGGTCGCTCGCCCGGGCGCCGACCCAGCTGCTGGCGACCGAATGCGCGCCGAAGAAGCCGGCGGTGAAGAAGAAGATGCCGACCAGGGTGCTCGGCAACGCGTCGGGGACGGTGACGATCAGGCCGGCCACCATCACCGCGATCGAGACCCCGAGGACGCGACCGCGTCCGTGGCGATCCGACATCCGGCCGGCGTAGGTCGAGGAGAACGTGCCCGCGAGGTACATGAGGAAGACCAGGCTGACGATGCTCTGCGGCAACGAGAACGGCGAGTCGAGAAGTCGGTAGGCGAGGAAGTTGTAAACGGTGACGAACCCGCCCATGAGGACGAACGCGAGACCGAACAGACACAGCATGGGGACATCACGCAGGTGACCGGCGAGGTTGCCCACCACGATCCGCGCGGTCACGCGCTGCGGCACGAAGTTCCTCGACGGCGGCACCAGCCGGATGAAGACGATCGCGAAGCCGAGCGACACCAGGCAGGCGATCTCGAGTGCCCATCGCCAATCGACGACATCGGCGGCCAGCCCCGGTACGAGACGGCCGGTGAGACCTCCGATGGTGGTGCCGGAGACGTAGTAGCCCATGGCCTTTCCGAGGGACGGTCCGTCGATCTCCTCGGCGAGATAGGCCATCGCGACCGCCGGGACGCCGGCGCACAACACCCCGACGAGGGCGCGTCCGACGAGAAGGACCTCGATGCTCGGCGACCACGGCAACACCAGACCCAGGATCGATGCCGCGACGGCGGAGATCACCATCACGCGCACGCGGCCGTACCGCTCGGACAGCACGCTGGCCGGGATGATCGTCAGTGCCAGCAACCCGGTGGTGAGCGACACCGTCAGCGCGGAGGTGGTGGGCGAGACCCCGAAGTGGTCGGAGAAGACCGGCAGCATCGCCTGCACGTGGTACATCGCCATGAAGGCGGCCATACCCGCGGCGAACAGCGCCAGCGTTGCCTTGCGGAACTCTCTCGATCCGGCGGGATGGCCGGCGAGGTCCGTCGCGGCCGAGCCGGATACACGCACTGCTGAACTCATGTCGTCTCACATTTCCATCCGGTGCTTCGGAAAGGAAATGAATCATTTCGGGGTTCGTCATGCGTAAAACGCATATACGCTGATCAGCGTGCAGTCGGATTTCGAGTGGTTCGTCGATCTCGCCGAGACCGAGAACGTCAGCGTGGCCGCACAGCGGCTCCACGTGTCGCAGCCGACGTTGTCGCGCGCGCTGGCGCGGCTCGAACGGGAGATCGGCGCCACCCTGTTCGACCGTCGCGGGAAGCGACTCGCCCTGAACGACCGGGGGCGTGTCTACCTCACGCACTGCCGTCGGGCCCGGGCCGAGATGGAGGCCGCACGGCACCAGATCGCCGACATGATCGATCCCGTCGAGGGAACGATCCACCTGTCGTTCCTGCACTCCTTCGGGGTGCGGTTGGTGCCCGAGTGGATCGGAGCGTTCCGGCGCGACGCGCACGTCTCGTTCACGCTGAGCCAGGACGCCGCCGAGACCGTCGTCGGCCGTGTGCTCTCGGGTGAGGCCGATCTGGCCGTCGTCTCACCTCGGCCACGCAGCACCGAGGTCGCGTGGGCGCCGCTGATGCGTCAGCGCCTCGGACTCGCCGTGCCGCTCGATCATCGCTTCGCGACCCGCTCGGAGGTCGCGTTCGACGAGGTCGCCTCGGAGTCGTTCATCGCGATGGCCCCCGGATTCGGTATGCGCCGCATCCTCGACGAACTGTGCGCCGCCAACGACTTCCGCCCCGACATCACCTTCGAATCCAGCGAGCTGGGCACGATGGCCGGTCTCGTCGGCGCCGGCCTCGGCGTGGCGGTGCTCCCCATCGAAGACGGTGCGCAGACACCGGCGACCGTGTCGCTCATCGCGCTGTCGGGATCGCAGACCACCCGCGAGATCGGGCTCATCTGGCAGCGAGATCGTGCGCTGCCGCTACCGGCCGCGCGGTTTCGCGACTTCGTCGTCGAACGGTGCGCCACGGGGTCATGATCGTCGGATGGACGTCTTCCGCACCCCCGACGATCGCTTCGAGAACCTTCCCGGTTGGGATCACGAGCCCCGCTATCTCGAGTGGGAGGGCATGCGGATCCACTACGTGGACGAGGGTGTCGGCGATCCCATCGTGCTTTTCCACGGTGAACCGACGTGGGGTTACCTCTACCGGAAGATGATCGAACCGCTCGTCGACGCCGGGTATCGCGTGATCGCCTACGACCACATCGGTTTCGGACGGTCGGACAAACCCACCGACCGGCACTGGTACACCTACGACCGTCATTCGGCGGTCGCCGACCACGTGCTCGACGAGTTGGGTGTCGAGAACGCGACCGTCGTCGTGCAGGACTGGGGCGGCCCCATCGGTCTGCGCTGGGCGACCGAACACCCCGACCGCGTCGCCCGGCTGGTCATCATGAACACCGGGTTGTTCACCGGGAAGGTCAGCAAGGGGTTCCTCGCCTGGCGTGACTTCGCCGAGCGCACCCCCGACCTCCCGGTCGGCGGCATCATCGCCGGTGCTACCGCCACCGACGTGCCGCCCGAGGTCATTGCCGCCTACGACGCGCCGTTCCCGACGGTCGAGTCGAAAGCCGGTGCCGCGCAGTTCCCGCTGATCGTCCCCGTCGATGCCGCATCTGTCGGCGCGGACGTCCTCACACGGGTCTCGGATGACCTGCGCCGGTGGACGACGCCGGTCCTGCTGGCCTTCTCCGACAGCGACCCGGTGTTTCCCCACCCCCGGTCGGGCCAGGTGTTCACCGACCTCATCCCCACCGCCGGCGAGCAGGTCACCATCACCGGCGCCGCCCACTTCCTCCAGGAGGACCGCGGCGAGAAGATCGCCGAGGAGATCATCGCGTGGATGGGCGGGTCCTGACCTGACCCCGGGTGTCCGCGCTCCGCGGAGCGCGGCCGATACGCTGGGAACGAGCGCGGCGAACGTGCGCTCACCGGTCGGAGGAGGCAACAGATGTCGGTGTCGCTGGCGAAGGGCGGGAATGTCTCGCTGTCGAAGCAGGCCCCAGACCTTCGCGCGGTGAGCGTCGGGCTGGGTTGGGACGTGCGTGCCACCACCGGAGCGGACTTCGACCTCGACGCCAGCGTGCTGGCCGTCGGATCCGACCGGAAGGTGTTGTCGGACAGCTACTTCGTCTTCTACAACAACCTCACGTCACCCGACGGGGCGATCGTGCACACCGGGGACAATCTCACCGGCGAAGGTGACGGCGACGACGAATCGGTCAATGTCGACCTCAAGGCCCTCGATCCGCGGGTGGAGTCGATGATCTTCGCGGTCACCATCCACGACGCGGACAACCGCAGACAGACTTTCGGTCAGGTGGTCAACGCGTTCATCCGCGTCGTCAACATCGACGACGGCGTCGAGCTCGCGCGCTACGACCTCAGTGAGGATGCATCCACCGAGACGGCGATGGTGTTCGGCGAACTGTATCGGCGCAACTCCGAATGGAAGTTCCGAGCCGTGGGGCAGGGCTATGCGAGCGGACTCGCCGGCATCGCGCGTGACTTCGGCGTCGACGTCGATTGACGCGTTCCGCGGAGCGCGGTCATGCGGCGATCGGTGTCGACCTACCGGCGCGCCATTCCCACGCGGCGTACAGGACTTCGAGGGTGTAACCGAGATCGAGACGGCCGCCTTGGTGCGGCTTATAGACGCCTCGTGGCTGGTGAGCGATACCCCAGACGAAATTGCCCAGCTTGCTCAAAACCGAACTCCTTTAACGCGTCTCAAGGTGGCGGCTCAGCTGTCTCACTGGTTTAGCCGGCTCGCGCAGGGCTGATGTATTCGACGCTACCGATACCGGGTCGCACGCGCTCCACCTCTGGAGAACAGGCCGTGTGCGGGACTTATCCCTCTTTCACCCGCGCATAGACGGCCTTCAGGCGTTCGATCGTTGCGGGGTCGAACAAGTGCGCTGTCTCCGACAGGATTTTAGATACGCGGCGTAAGCGATCGTTGTAGGCGCGGGCACAGGCCTTCTGGATGTGTTCGGCCAACTCCACCGCGGGTAGCTCGAGAACGTGATCGGAAAGCACCACGCTGTTCACCCGACCATTACGATCAACAGTCACTTGCACCCCGCCACGCAGCTCGTCCGCTTGCCCGACAGCCGCGTCGATCGCTCTTGCTGCGTCTATTCGGGTCTTCGGCGTCATTTCGGTTCAGGCCTGCCCTGCTCAACCCATTCCAGATAATTCTTACGATTGTTCCTGAAAGTGAAATCCCACAAGTTGCCTTCGTGACGAATTGCCGCGACTCGGGGGGACGCGATCACGCTAAGCAGCATTCGATTGTTCCAAGGTTGTTCGATTGCCGGGCCAACTTCGGTAATCGAATACTCTGCGTCTTTCACCTGGTTGACCCATTTACATTCTAGGTGATGGACATACATGTGGCCAATGAGTCCCACGAACAGAAGGTACGTGTGGGTATTTTCCTTTGCTTTGACAGTGGCGCGATCCGGAAACAAACGAAGGAAATGTTTTTCGGCGACCAGTAGTGCGTCGTCCCGGTAGTAGTCTCCTTCGAGTTCAGGCACGAGATCATCGAATTCGCAAAGGTCGAACCCCAACTCGATCATGGTCACCCATGCCTGAAAGCTCTCATCTTTCTGCGCGGCAACAAAATTTGGCCTACTCCACCACCAGCCTGCCATTTCCATCAACCTCCTATGACGACCGAGAACTTGCCCTGAGAATCAACTTCCAGCTGCCTGAGCTGAGCCATTTGATCCGGATTCAGGGGTTCCTTCAGATAGTAGCGCATAGGCCATTCTTGATTGAGAACCATTTCTTTGTCGACTCCAAACTGTCGGTCAAACGTCGCCTTGTCGACTTGGCCACTTTTGCACTCGACTGCTTGCCTTCCCTCCTCGTTCATGAAATCCCATCGCCGAGCGCCTTCCTCAGTATTCTTCAGCCCGTTCGGCGCTTATCTTTGTGGGTCCCAACCGTTTTCTTTAGTGAGTCCCGCCTCATCCTGGACATAATCCTCGTAGTCTTTGCCCTGCTTTTGGGCATTGCGGAAGGCTTCACGTGTATTCCACCAGCTCTCTTCGTCGCGAGCGGGCAACCCCAGCTTGGCTTTGCCGGCACGGTACGCGTCGTAGTCGGCCTTGCGGAGTGACTGCAGGTCTTCGGCCGTCAGCCTCGCCGCATTTCCGCCCGCTGCCATCGCGGATATGCGGGCGACCGGCAGACCGGCGAGACCTTCCATGGTGGCGGCGATCCGGGCCCCGACCGCGGCAGGCGCGGCGGCGCCCCCGGCCACCGCGAGTGTGGTGCCCTCGAAACCCCGCACGGTGTTGGCGATCGCGGCGCCCACACGACTCAGATTCGCCTCGGCCGCCGCACCGCCGCCCATCGCAGCAAGTCCTCCAGTGACGAGCATGGTGATCCCGCCGATCAACGCGGTTTCGATCACCATCTCCGCGGCTTGGCTGATGATCTCGCTGTGTGCGGCATCGATGTTCGCGGCGTGGGCTTCGCATGTGTCGACCAATGCGCGCGAGGCAGAGGAAATGTCGGCCATGGAGCCGTAGAGCTGGTTGAAGAGGTCGGTCGCGGCGTCGAGGTCGGGTGAATCCTGGGCGTTGATGACCTTCATCTGGTCATAGATCTGCCAGGCGTTGGCGTCGACGTCGGAGGCGAGATCGTGCCAGGCGGTGCGGCTCGACCGCAGCCGGTCCTGGTGGCCGTTCGGCCACAGTTTGCCTTGCACATAGCGCTCGATCAGAGTCCACCATGCGGGCGCACTGGACGGATCGCCCAGCGAGGACGGCAGACCCGTGGCCGGATCCGGGCCCGGTGTGGAATCGGCCGGCACTGAGCCGATGTCAGGGGGTGGCTTCTGAGCGGCGGCGGCGTTGGCGTCGTTGTGGTTCAGCGCGGTCGCACCGAGCATCAGGCCGAGGTTCCGGCAAGCGTCCGCCCAGGTGGCGACCGAGTCGTAGACGCTCTTCGCGGCCGGGTCGTACTGGCTGGAAAACGTGCCGGCGGCTGGATCTGTCCCCGCCATCCCGTGCTGAGCAGCGAGAGCGCCGTGCACTGAATCGAGTTTCTGCTGCGCACTCGTGCCGGTCAGATAGAGCGACTGCGCCGCCGTCATCAACGCCAGAGGGTCAACCGCAACCATGCGTCATCCCTGCCACATGGACAGGTTCGTCGAGATCGCCCGCGAGTAATGGGTGTGCGAGTCATCTACCCCGCGGCGGAACTGTGCGAGCCCCTCATCGACTGTTCGCATTCCCTCGGCCAGCTTCCGGAAGAAGGCCACTTGTGCATCCCGAGCCTCGCCACTCCAGTCAGAACCCAGCGCCATCACCTTGTGCTCGCACTCGGTGATCATGTCGGTGAACGAATCGCGAAAGCGCCCCAGCGTGTCCACGGCCTCTGGCAGCGCGGGTAACTGAACCTCGAAGTCGGCCCCGCCCGCGTTCGCTGTCACGACAAGTCCATGTTGAGCGTGCCGGCGCCCGGTTCAACGAGGCAGCGCTCTCGTCGTCAGTCGAAGTGAACTGCGCCGCAGCGTCGGAGATCTTGCGTGCCATATCCCGCAATGCCTCCACCACCTGGACATAGCCGTCGTCCCACGTCTGCCACAGCTCCTGGTGGGTGGCGGGAGCGATACCTCGCCATTTCGACCCGACCAGCGTCTCCACATCGTCTCGCGCCACGCGATGACGATCGTCGATCTGGTCGGCCACGGACGACAAGTGATTCGCGGTCGCCACCAGCTGTTCTGTGTTCGCATGCATTGCACAGCCCCGTCTGATGTTTCCGTTCGTGTGTACGAGCTCGATTATGAGGCAAACGAAGCGCCGGACGCTACGTGGCCAACCGTCAGCCACCCACCAGCCCGTGACGGTGCGCGAAGGCGATGGCCTGGCCGCGGTCGCGGAGCGAGAGTTTGGCGAAGACGTTGTTGATGTGGGTCTTCACGGTGGACTCGCTGACGTAGAGCGTGGAGGCGATCTCGCGGTTGCTGGACCCGTCGGCCATGTGCACCAGCACTTCTCGCTCCCGCGCGGTGAGGGTGTCGAGTTCGGTGCTCGCGACCGGGGCGGGCTGCGACGCGGCCGAGCGTACCGCGCCGGCGAGAAGTCGCTGTTGCACAGTGCGATCGAGGACGGACTGTCCGGCGGCGGCCGCGCGGATGGCGGCGGCGATCTCGTGGCGGTTCGCGTCCTTGGTGAGGTAGCCACGTGCGCCGGCGTCGAGCGCGCGGAAGATCGATTCGTCGTCGTCGAAGGTGGTGAGCACCACCACAGGCAGATCGGGTGACGATTCGGCGATGATGCGGGTGGCCTCGGCGCCGTCCATCCCGGGCATGCGCAGGTCGGTCAGCACGACGTCGGGCCGGTGCTCGACCACCAGGTCGACCAGCGCGGAACCGTCGGCCGCGGTGCCCACGATCGAGAGGTCGGCCACGAGGTCGAGCATCGCGGCGAGCGCATCCCGGATCGTCGCCTGATCGTCGGCGATCACGACGCGGATGGGCTGCGCGGACTCGGCGGCGGTCATCGGGGCACCTCGATCGTGACGGTCCAGCCCGCATCCGGGTCGGCGGCGGTGCCCGGCCCGGTGGTGAGCGACGCGCCGATCTCCGCGGCACGTTCCCGCATACCGATCAGTCCCATTCCCGATCCTCCGGTGAATTCCTCAGCGTGCGTGGCGCGGTCGTTGACCACACTCACGCGCAGTCTGTCAGGTGCGAACTCGAGCGCCACCGAGATCGGTGCCCCGGAAGCATGGCGACGCGCGTTGGTGAGCGCCTCACCGACGATCCGGGTGAGGTGCGCGACGACGTCGGGTGCGGGCTCCCACGGGTCGCCGTCGGTCGACAAGGTCTCGTCATCCCCGGTCACCAGCGACACCATCGACGCGACGAGACCACGCGACTCCTCGCGCAGGGCGTACACCGCACGTCGTGCCTCGACGAGTCCGTCGGCGACCATGCCCTGCGCGGTTCTCACGGCCTGCCGTCCGTCCTCGGCCCGGCCATCCTCGAGCAGCGCGTCGGCGAGGTTGAGCTGCATGTTCACCCCGGACAGCGAGTGGGCGAGCACGTCGTGGATCTCCCGCGCCACCCGTGCGCGTTCGGCGAGGACCTGCGCCCGACTCTCCGAGGCGATGGCGCGGTCGGTCTGCTCCACCTTCTCCCGCGCCAGCCGCATGGCCTCGCTGCGATCGCGGCGCGTCATGCCGATCAGCACGGCGAGGCCGACCAGCAACGGGTAGTACGAGGTGCCGTCGAACTTCACGGCCATGGCGACGAACGCCGTGGCCGAGGTGACCCCGGCGATCACGATCGCGGGGATCGCGGAGAACCGGAACCCGGCGGTCCCGGCGACGATCGGGGCGAATGCGGTGGCCGCGCTGGTGGGATCGAACGCGAACAACAATCCGGCGACGATGCCGGCTCCCAGGGTGGCGACGAAGCGAACCCGGTCGGTCAATGTCGCGGGGTCGAGGAGTCGCAGCGACATCCCGAACGTCCCCAGGACCATGAGGATCAGTCCGTAGAGCCCGGCGCCGGAGAACCCGAGCGGTGCCACGGTGAACCACGCCCACACCACCACGGCCAGATTGATCAGCGGCATCAGCCGGATCATCGTGGTGTCTGCCAGTCCGGTCCCGACGTACCCCTCGGTCCCCACGAACCCGCTCGAGGGCACCGGCGGCGACAGGCGGGAGAGCTTCGGGGCGCGCATGAGTCCTCACGATGCCACCGACGTGGCGTCGGCGCGTCCACCCGCGGGTGGAGAGATTTGTCCACCCGTCACTCCACTCGCAGGTCGATCCGCTTCACGGCCGTCCGCAGCAGAGTTGTTCTCGAGCGACACACCGGTCGCACCCAGACCAGGGAAACGAAGGAGAACACCATGTCGGACCTCAGCCAGGCAGTCGAGATCAGCGGCGGAATCTTCGCACTCATGATGGCGACCCAGTACGGCACAAGCCATTTCGGGCTCCACAAGATCGCCATGCCCGTCCTGGCCGTCGGCGGCTTCGGCTACGCCTACCTCAAGGACGCACCGACCGACCACAACTCGATCGTCCTGTACCTCATCGGCGCGGCGATCGGCGCGCTGTTCGCCCTGCCGGCCTACGCCTCGACCGCGATGTGGGCCGATCGCTCGACCGGAAAGGTCATGACCCGCTGCGGGATCGCCTTCCTCGGGGTGTGGCTCGTCGCGATGGCCGCACGCATCGGATTCGTCTGGGCCGTCTCCGACGTCGCGTCCTTCCGCACCTGGGTCGGCGAACACATGATGACGCTGCACCTCACCGGTGACGCCATCGCCCCGTTCTTCGTCATCTGGGCACTGGTGATGGTCGTCGGCCGCGTCGTCGCCCTCTCGGCCCGCGCCGCCCGGCTGCGCAGCGAGTTCCGCACCTCCACGACCGCAGATCTCGCCCTTGCCCGCTGATCCACCCCCGACCACCGTCCAGCGAACCCGAAAGGCACCCCCATGCTCACCGACATCGTCATCGCCGTCGCCGTGATCTGCTTCATCCTCTACCGCCAGATGCGCCCGACACCGGTCGGCACGTCGCCCAGGACCGCGATCATCCTCACCGCGGTCGGCGCGTTCGTGGCCGCGAAGTCCCTCGACGGCAGTGCGTTCGACGCACTCGACGTCGTGGTCCTGGGCGTCTCGACCGTCGTGGGACTCGCCATCGCCGTGGTCCGGGCCCACTCGGTGCGCATCTACCGCGATCCCGCCATGGGAACCGCCTACGGACGAGGAACCGTTCTCACCGCGGGACTGTGGCTGATCGGCATCGCCGCGCACGTCGGGATCGATCTGGCGGCCTCGAGCAGCGTGGCCGGATCGACGCTGCTGTTCTACCTCGGATCGGTTCTGCTGGTGCAGAACCTGGTGGTCAGCGCTCGCGCTCGACGAGCGGGCCTCCCCCTCGCCACGACCGACGGGCGGGCGGTCACCGTGGCCCGGTGACCCGGGTCCGATCGAACTGATCGGAGACGAAGGAGGCCGCCGCGCGCACCGCGCGAGCGGCCTCCGGTCCGAACAGGGGGAACATCTGGAACACGTGGGTCTGATCGGGCCAGATCTGCAGTTCGCTCGTCCCGCCGGCGTCGGTGATCCGTCGATGGATGTCGCGGGCGTCGTCGGCCATCACCTCCAGCGAGCCGGCCTGGATGAGGGTGGCGGGCAGATCCATGTCGGGCGTGAGGTCGATGTGCAACCGCGGGTCGTCGGCGGCGACATCCCCGAGGTACATCCGGATCACGTTGGCGCCCAGTCGCGCATCGATCAACGGGTCGCGGTGCCCACCCCGCTGGCGCGCCAGCGAGATCTCGAAGGTCGGGTCCGACAACGGCGAGAACAGCACCATCGCCCGCGGCTGACCGAGCCCGTGGGAGTGATTGTGGGCCAGCAGGTCCAGCGCCATGTGTCCTCCGGCCGAGTCGCCGGCGACCACGATCTGGTTCGGGGAGTACCCGCGGTCGAGCAGCCACCGGTATCCGGCGATCGCGTCGTCACCGGCGGTGGGGAAGCGGTACTCGGGCCCGAGGCGGTAGTCCAGACTGAACGCCGGCATCCCGGTGAGCGTCGACAGCCGCGACACCAGACCCCGGTGCGTGCGCGGTGAACACACCACGAATCCGCTGCCGTGCAGGTAGTAGATGATCGTGCCGCTCGGGCCGACCCCGCGTCCGTGCACCCACTCGCCGCGCACACCGCGGCGCTCGTGCACCGGGCTGATCGTGGTGCCACGGGGGACCGGACTCAACGCCACGATCGTGCGGTTCACGACCGGCCGTGCCCGCCGGATCATCGTCGGGGTCGGGGAGTTCACCGCGTCTGCCGACCGCAGGCCGAAACCCGACACCAACGCGGGCAACGTGCGCTGCATCGACGAGTTCAGGGAGCGGGACCGCCGCGAGCCGCGGGGCGTGTGCCAGGGCTCTGCGGGATCACCGATGTCGTGGGACGCGACCATCAACCGACGATAACCGGAGATGACATCTGTCATTCGAGATCCGTGACATCCGATCCGGGTGCACGACACCCGACGGCGGCATCGTCATCGGCATGAACATCCCACTCGCTCTCCACACCGAGGGACTCACGAAGTCCTTCGGCGGGTCACGGTCGCAGACCGTGCGCGCCGTCAACGGTGTCGATCTGTCCATCCGCCAGGGCGAGGTCGTCGCCTTCCTGGGCCCCAACGGCGCAGGCAAGACCACGACCCTCGACATGATCCTCGGCCTCACGCGGCCCGACTCGGGCACGGTCGAGCTCTTCGGCACCTCGCCCGACGCCGCAACGGCGTCGGGGCGGATCGCCGCGGTGACCCAGACCGGTGGCCTGCTGCCCGATTTCACCGTCGCCGAGACCGTCCGCATCGTCGCCTCGACCTTCGGCGTGAGCGATGTCGACGAGGTGATGGACCGGGCGTCGATCACCGACATCGCCGGCCGCAAGGTGTCGAAATGCTCCGGCGGCGAGCAGCAACGTCTGAAATTCGCCCTCGCGCTGCTCCCCGACCCCGACCTCATCGTGCTCGACGAGCCGACCGCGGGGATGGACGTCGAGTCCCGGCGGGCGTTCTGGGCGACGATGCGCGCCGACGCCGGCCAGGGCCGCACGGTCCTGTTCGCCACGCACTACCTCGAGGAGGCCGACGACTTCGCCGACCGCATCGTGATGATCGCGGGCGGCAGGGTCGTCGCCGACGGCTCCACCGCGGCCATCCGTGCGCAGTCCTCGGGCCGGGTGGTCTCGGCCGTCGTCGACCCGGCGCGGATCGGCTGGATCACCGACAACGCCCCCGCCGTGACATCCAGCGAGGTCCGAGGTGGCCGAATCCACCTGTCCACCAGCGACTCCGACGCTGTCGCGCGCTTCCTCTTCACCGCCACCGACGCCCACGACCTGGAGATCGTCGCCCACGACCTCGAAGACGCCTTCGTCGCCCTCACCGCCCAGAACACCCCGGAGAAGATCAGATGAGCACCTTCACCCCGACCGCCCCCACCACCGCCGGCGGCCCGCTGCGCGGATTCTCACCCACCTATGTCCGACTCGATGTCCGCCGCGTGCTGCGGAACCGGCGGGCGATGATCTTCACCCTCGCCATGCCGACGCTGCTCTACATCGTCTTCGGCGCGACACAGAAGTACGGCGGCGACGACCGCATCGGCCACGCCAACACCGCGGCCTACGTGATGGTGCACATGGCTGTCTACGGCGCGATCCTCGCCACCACGACCAACGCCGCGTCGGTGGCGCTGGAACAGCAGGCCGGGTGGACGCGGACGCTCCGCCTCACTCCGCTGACGTCGTTGGGGTATGTCGTCACCAAGGCGCTCGTCGCCCTCACGATGGCGGCCCTGCCGCTCATCCTGCTGTCGATCGTCGGTGTGTTCACCGGAGCGCGTGCGCCCGTCGCCATCTGGGTCGGCTCGGTGCTGCTGGGGTGGATCGGTGCGTCGGTGTTCGCCGCGTTCGGGATGGCGATGGGCAGTGCCCTCAAATCGGAGGCCGCCATGCAGGTCAGCGGTGGCGTCCTCACCCTGCTGGCCTTCGCGGGCAATCTGTTCGTACCGCTCCAGGGGGCGATGTTGACCTTCTCGATGTTCACCCCGATGTTCGGGATCAACACATTGGCGAACTACCCGATGACCGGGGGCGACACCGTCTACGGCGACCACATCGCGCTGTGGATCAGCCTGCTCAACATCGTGGTGTGGGCGTCGATCTTCACCGCTGCAGCCGTCTGGTTCCACAACCGCAGCACCGATCGCCCATGACATCGGTCGAGCCTAGAGTCGACGCCGTGAGCACCGCCTCCCCACAGACCGACCCCACCGCGCCCCGGCGCGGTGGGGTCGTGCGGCGGATCCGCGGACTCGGGCGCGACGATCTGCGGTGGGCGTTCCCGGCGATCTGGCTGATCTTCCTCGGCTATCCGATCGGCTCGCTGCTCGCCGCCGACGAGACCGCGACCCGTACCGCGATCGGGATGGCCCTCATCGCCGCCTTCGCCGTGACCTACGTCCTGGCCTGCGTCCACGTCATCCCGATGCGCCACGACAGCCCCGACCCCGGGCTCGCGCTGCGGTACTTCGTCGCACTCGCCGCGATCGCGGTGGCGACGGAGCCCATCCTCGCCAACGGCAGTCTGGCCTTCGGCCCCTTCCTCATCGCCATCACCGTGTTCGGGTTGTCGCAACGGTTCGGGTTCGTGGCCACCGGTATCGTGATCGGCCTCGCCGTCGTCGGACCGGAGTTCATCCCCGGCTGGGACTTCGACCCGGGAACCGTCATCGCGCTCGTCGTCTCGGGCGGCGCGATGATCGCGGCCCGCAATCTGCAACTGCGCGAACGGGAACGAGACGCCGCCGAAACCGCGCGTCGCGAGCTCGACGAGCAACTCGCCGTGGTCGCCGAACGTGAACGTGTCGCGCGCGACGTGCACGACATCCTCGGGCACTCGCTGACCGTGATGACCCTGAAATCGGAGTTGGCCGGTCGCCTCGTCGACATCGACCCCGAGCGGGCGAAAGCGGAACTGGCCGAGCTGCACTCGATGTCGCGGCAGGCGTTGGCCGAGGTGCGGGCCACCGTCGGCGGACTGCGCACACCCGACCTGCGCACCGAACTGGCCGCCGCGCGCACCGCGTTGACCGCCGCCGACATCGTCGCCGATCTACCCCAGGCGCCCGCCGACCTCGCCCCCTCGCGCTCGGCGCTGTTCGCCTGGGTGCTGCGGGAGTCGGTCACCAACGTGGTGCGCCACAGCGGCGCGGCCCGGTGCAGTGTCTCGGTCGCCGACGACCGCCTCGAGGTGACCGACGACGGCTGCGGGATCCCCGACCACGCCTTCGGCAACGGTCTGCGGGGACTCACCGAACGGGTCGAGGCCGCCGGCGGCGACCTGCATGTGCGCGCGACCCCCCAGGGGACCGCCGTCGAGGTGGTCCTCGCGTGAGCGCACCGATCCGGCTCCTCCTCGCCGACGATCAGGCGCTGGTGCGCGGTGCCCTCGCGGCGCTGCTCGACCTGGAGCAGGACATCTCCGTGGTGGCGCAGGTGGGCCGGGGTGACGAGGTGGTCGACGCCGCGCGCGCGGCCGATGTCGACGTGTGCCTGCTCGACATCGAGATGCCCGGCGCCGACGGAATCGAGGCCGCCGCGCGCATCAAGGCCGAACTGCCACAGACCCGTTCGTTGATCGTCACGACGTTCGGTCGTCCCGGGTACCTCCGTCGCGCGGTCGAGGCCGGTGCGTCGGGTTTCGTCGTGAAGGACACGCCTGCAGGCGAACTCGCCGATGCGGTACGACGCGTTCATGCAGGCCTGCGGGTGATCGACCCGACGCTGGCCACCGAGAGTCTCACCGACGGTGACAGTCCGCTCACCGCCCGTGAACGTGATGTGTTGCGGGCCGCGCTCGACGGCGCCACGGTGGCGATGATCGCCGGTCAGGTGCACCTCACGCAGGGCACGGTGCGCAACTACCTGTCGAGTGCCATCGGCAAGACCGGCGCATCGACCCGCGGAGAGGCCGCCGCCACCGCCCGGCGCCGCGGCTGGCTGTAGCCCCGCGTTCTCCCACATCACGGTTCATCGGCCCGCGCGGGGACTGTCGGGCTACCCTTTCCGGAGCCGAGCGGGGTAAAAGAGCTGCCTCGACTGGGGGGAGACGATGTCGATCGATGCCGCGCGATCTCTCGACGACCTGCTCGGTCCGTCGGGTCGGGTGCGGTCGGTGTACCAACCGATCCTCGATCTGCAGACCCGTGTCGTGGTGGGATACGAGGCGCTCGCGCGGTTCCCGCGGTCCCCGGAGCTCGGACCCACCGAGATGTTCGCCGCCGCGCGCGACATCGGTGTCCTGGGCGATCTCGACTGGGAGTGCCGTCGCGCCGCCATGGTCGGTGCCCTGCGTGGGGGAGTGCGCGGCCCGCTGCATTTGTTCCTCAACCTCGAACCCAGTGTGCTCGGTACGCCCCCGCCGTGGCGTGTCGACCCGCGGCAGGTCTCCGAGGCCGTGGGCATCGTCCCCACCGTGATCGAGCTGACCGAGCGGGCCCTGCTCACCGATCCGCGATCGGTGTTGTGGGCGGCCGACTGGGCGCGGGAACGGTCGTGCCTCGTCGCGCTCGACGATGTGGGCGTCAACCCCGACTCGGTGGCGATGCTCTCGGTCATCCGCCCCGACATCATCAAGCTGGACCGGGTGATGCTGGGCTCCGATCTCGGCTCCGAACAACGTCGCACCCTACGCGCGGTCTGGGATCACGTGAGCGACAGTGACTGCCGGATCCTGTGCGAGGGAATCGAATCCGAGGCCGACGTCGATCGTGCCCGCGCACTCGGTGCGACCCTGGTGCAGGGCTATCACCTCGGCACGCCCGGTCCGCTGGAGATCACCGCCGACATCCTCGACGCCGCCGGCGGATCGAGCGTCCTGGCCATCGAGCCCGAGGCGCCGTCGGTGATCCCCTCGGTCCCGGCCGACCTGTTGCGACGGCTGCCGACCAGGACGTCGCCGCTGCGTCAGATCGCCGCCCTCGGTTCGGGTTTCGAGGAGGCCGCCGCCCGTGACGGCACCATCGGGCTGATCCTGCTCTCGATCCACCTCCCGGAGCTGTTCACCGCTGCGGCGGCCGGTCGTTTCGCCGAGCTGGCGGGATCGAACACGCTCGTCGGGGTGGTCGGCGCCGGCACCGCCCTCCCCGAGGGCGTCCGCGGCGCCCACATCCAACCGCTGCGTGAACACGTCGCGCTGGCGGTCGTCGACCCCGACGGATCCACCGCGGTGGTCGCCCGCAACCTCGGCGACACCGGACCTGTCGGCGATCGCCGCTACGAGTGGGCCATCACCCACGACGACCGCGAGGTGGCCGGGATCGCCCGCGCCCTGCTGCGTCGTCTCGCGCCGCTCCCGACGACCGACGTCGCGCAGGGCCACCGCATCGCCGCCCACTCCACCTCGCGCGACCACCGCAGTCTGCTGTCGGAGCTCGCGCACACCGCGGCTCGGGCCGTCGCCGGAGCCGACAGCGTGGGGCTGTCGCTGGTGTCGCGGGACCAGGGCCTCACCACCATCGCGGCCAACGACCAGTACCCGGTGCTGCTCGATCAGCTGCAGCAGCTCTACGGGGTGGGGCCCAGCCTCGAACCGAGCGACGACGACACGGTGATCCACATCTCCGACCTGGCCTCCGACCGACGCTGGCCAAAGTACAGCCGCGTGATCAACTCCGCGGCCCCCATCGGGACGGTGCTGTCGTTCCGTCTGTTCACCGGCCTCGACACCTCGGGCTTCATCACGTTCTACGCCCAGGACCCCAACGCCCTCGACACCGATGCGATCGAGGTGGCCCACGAGCTGGCGCGGCACGCCCAGCAGTACTGGATCATGCTGCGCGCGTTGACATCGAGAGACGCACCGACGCCCATCCCGCGGGGTCTGCTGGCGGCGGCGATCGACGACGCGGTCGGCGGACCGGAGTCGTCGCCGAGCGGTCTCGCCGAACCCGACGCCGGTCGCATGGGTCGTGTGCGCGAGGTCTTCGACCGAGCCGTCCGCGAGGGGCGCTCGGTCGCGTCGGTCGCGGCGAGCGGATCGCCGGGGACCCCGGCGACATGACCTCCGAGGTCAGGAGGTGGGTGCGATTTCTGTGGTAGCCGCCTTCCGTGAGAAAATTGTCCGATGATCACGTGCAGGGCGACCCCTTGCCGGGGTCGACGACGCCACGTCCGGTGACGGACTGGCGTGCACCGTTGAAGCAATGGGGCTGCAACGTTAGGTGCGGATACCATGGGCCGGGGTGTATGCGCTGGTCAGAGCCGTGATTAGGTTGTCCTCATAAGGGTTTGCCGAGCGGTGGTGCCGTAATCTGGGAAGCAGTGAGGCGTTCTCGCGTTACGCGATGTAAGGGCGAACAACAATGAAGCAGGCACCCGGCCCTCAGGGCCTTTACCACCCGGTCAACGAGCACGACTCGTGCGGCGTCGCCTTCGTGGTCGACATGCACGGTCGTCGTTCGCGCGACATCGTCGACAAGGCGATCACGGCGTTGGTCAACCTCGAACACCGCGGTGCAGCGGGTGCCGAGCCGAACACCGGCGACGGCGCGGGCATCATGATCCAGGTCCCCGACGCGTTCCTGCGTGCGGTCACCGATTTCGAACTCCCCGCCGAGGGTGAGTACGCGACCGGTATGGCCTTCCTCCCGCAGGGTTCGGGCGACGCCCGTACCGCGTGCGAGTCGGTCGAGAAGATCACCGAGTCCGAGGGCCTCACCGTCCTGGGATGGCGCGAGGTCCCCACCGACGACACCTCCCTGGGTGCGCTCGCCCGCGACGCGATGCCGACCTTCCGTCAGATCTTCGTCGGCGGCGCCTCGGGCGATGAGCTCGAGCGGCGCGCCTTCGTGGTGCGCAAGCGCGTCGAGACCGAACTCGGCAGCAAGGGCGCCGGCCAGGACGGACCCGGTCGCGAGACCGTCTACTTCCCGAGCCTGTCGGGTCGCACCTTCGTCTACAAGGGCATGCTGACCACTCCGCAGCTGCGGGGCTTCTACCTCGACCTGCAGGACGATCGTGTGGAAAGCGCTCTGGGCCTTGTCCACTCGCGTTTCTCCACCAACACGTTCCCGTCGTGGCCGCTGGCGCACCCGTTCCGCCGCATCGCCCACAACGGTGAGATCAACACCGTCACCGGTAACGAGAACTGGATGCGCGCCCGCGAGGCGCTGATCGACACCAGCGTCTTCGGCGACTCGGTGGCCGAGAAGATCTTCCCCGTGTGCACCGAGGGCGCCTCGGACACAGCGCGTTTCGACGAGGTGCTCGAGCTCCTGCACCTCGGTGGCCGTTCGCTGCCGCACTCGGTGCTGATGATGATCCCCGAGGCCTGGGAGCGTCACGAGAGCATGAAGCCCGAGCACCGGGCGTTCTACGAGTACCACTCCACCCTGATGGAGGCCTGGGACGGTCCGGCCTCGGTCTGCTTCACCGACGGCACGGTCATCGGTGCGGTGCTCGACCGTAACGGTCTGCGCCCCAGCCGGATCTGGGTCACCAAGGACGGACTGGTCGTGATGGCGTCGGAGGTCGGCGTCCTCGACATCGATCCCGCCGACGTGGTGCAGAAGCTGCGTCTGCAGCCCGGTCGCATGTTCCTGGTCGACACCGATCAGGGTCGCATCGTCGACGACGCCGAGATCAAGGACGAGCTCGCGTCGCTGCATCCGTACCAGGAGTGGCTCGACAAGGGCTTCCTGCGGCTCGGTGACCTCCCGAACCGTCCGCACACCCACATGCCGCACGATCGGGTGCGCCTGCGCCAGCAGGTGTTCGGCTACACCAGTGAGGAACTCAGCCTCCTGGTCACACCGATGGCGGCCAGCGGTGCCGAGGCGATCGGCTCGATGGGTACCGACACCCCCATCGCCGTGTTGTCACTGCGCCCGCGGACGCTGTTCGACTACTTCCAGCAGCGCTTCGCCCAGGTCACCAACCCGCCGCTCGACGCCATCCGCGAGGAGGTCGTCACCAGCATCGGTGTGACCATCGGCAAGGAGGGTGACCTGCTCAACCCGACGGCCGATTCGTGCCGTCAGATCGCGCTGCCCCAGCCCATCCTCGACAACGACGCGCTGGCCAAGCTCGTCCGCATCAACGACGACGGCAACTACCCCGACTTCCGCAGCGTGCAGATCCGCGGTCTGTACCCCGTCGCCGAGGGCGGCGAGGGACTGCGGCAGGCGCTCGAGGACGTGCGCCGGCAGGTGTCCGAGGCGATCGCCGACGGTGTGCGTCTGATCGTGTTGTCCGACAGGGAGTCCGACGAGAAGCTCGCCCCGATCCCGTCGTTGCTGCTGACCTCGGCGGTGCACCACCATCTCGTGCGTGAGAAGACCCGCACCCAGGTCGGTCTGCTCGTGGAGGCCGGTGACGCCCGCGAGGTGCACCACATGGCGTGCCTCGTCGGATTCGGTGCCGCGGCGATCAACCCGTACATGGCGCTCGAGTCGATCGAGGACATGGTCGAGCGGGGTGTGCTGAAGGACGCCAAGGGCGAACCCCTCGACTTCGCCACCGCGCAGGCCAATTACGTCAAGGCCGCCGGCAAGGGTGTGCTCAAGGTGATGAGCAAGATGGGTATCTCCACCCTCGCCTCGTACACCGGTGCGCAGCTGTTCCAGGTGATCGGTATCGGCCAGGACACGGTCGACGAGTACTTCACCGGACTGCTCAGCCATCTCGACGGTGTCGGTCTCGACCAGATCGCCGCCGACGTGGCGGCACGGCACGCACTGGCGTTCGAGGCCCGCCCCGAGGAGCGCGCCCACCGCGAGCTCGAGGTCGGTGGCGAGTACCAGTGGCGTCGTGAGGGCGAGTATCACCTGTTCAACCCGGACACGGTGTTCAAGCTGCAGCACTCCACCCGCACCGGCCAGTACTCGGTGTTCAAGGAGTACACGAAGCTCGTCGACGACCAGTCGCGCAAGATCGCTTCTCTGCGTGGCCTGTTCGACTTCAACTTCGGTGACCGCGACCCCATCCCGATCGACAAGGTGGAGCCGGCGAGCGAGATCGTCAAGCGCTTCTCGACCGGCGCGATGAGCTACGGCTCCATCTCCGGGGAAGCCCACGAGACGCTGGCCATCGCCATGAACCGCCTCGGTGGTCGTTCGAACTCGGGTGAGGGCGGCGAGAGCGTCGACCGCTTCGATCGCGACGAGAACGGCGACTGGCGACGCAGTGCGATCAAGCAGGTCGCGTCGGGACGTTTCGGTGTCACGTCGCACTACCTGACGAACTGCACCGACATCCAGATCAAGATGGCGCAGGGTGCCAAGCCCGGTGAGGGCGGCCAGCTGCCCCCGCACAAGGTGTACCCGTGGGTCGCCGAGGTCCGTGGCTCCACTCCCGGTGTGGGTCTCATCTCGCCGCCGCCCCACCACGACATCTACTCGATCGAGGATCTCGCCCAGCTGATCCACGACCTGAAGAACGCGAACCCGGCCGCACGTATCCACGTGAAGCTGGTGTCGGAGGTCGGTGTCGGTACCGTCGCCGCGGGTGTCTCGAAGGCACACGCCGACGTGGTCCTCATCTCCGGTCACGACGGCGGCACCGGTGCCACCCCGTTGACGTCGGAGAAGCACGCCGGCGCACCCTGGGAGCTCGGCCTCGCCGAGACCCAGCAGACGTTGCTGCTCAACGGACTCCGCGATCGCATCGTGGTCCAGGTGGACGGTCAGCTCAAGACCGGTCGTGACGTGGTCGTGGCCGCATTGCTCGGCGGCGAGGAGTTCGGTTTCGCCACCGCGCCGCTGGTGGTGTCGGGCTGCATCATGATGCGTGTCTGCCACCTCGACACCTGCCCCGTGGGTGTCGCGACGCAGAACCCGCTGCTGCGTCAGCGGTTCACCGGCAAGCCCGAGTTCGTCGAGAACTTCTTCATGTTCATCGCCGAGGAGGTGCGGGAACTGTTGGCACGCCTGGGCTTCCGCACCCTGCAGGAGGCGGTCGGGCAGGTCAAGGCCCTCGACACCACCAAGGCGCTCGCGCACTGGAAGGGCGCGAAGGCCGGCAAGCTCGACCTCTCGCCGATCCTGGCCGAGGCCGACTCGCCGTTCATGAACCAGGATCTGTACTGCTCGGGGAGCCAGGATCACGCGCTCGACAAGGCGCTCGATCAGCAGCTCATCGCGCAGAGCCGTCCGGCGATCGACAAGGGTGAGCGTGTCTCGTTCACCTCGGAGATCTCGAACGTCAACCGCACGGTCGGCACCATGCTCGGCCACGAGGTGACGAAGGTCTACGGTGCCACCGGACTCCCCGAGGGCACGGTGATCATCGACTTCACCGGGTCGGCGGGCAACAGTTTCGGTGCGTTCCTGCCTAAGGGAATCACGCTGCGGCTCGAGGGCGACGCGAACGACTTCGTCGGCAAGGGCCTCTCGGGTGGACGCATCGTGGTGCATCCCTCGAAGGTCGCGCCGGAGAGCTTTGTCGCCGAGGAGAACATCATCGCGGGCAACGTGATCGGATTCGGCGCCACCGGCGGCGAGATCCTGCTGCGCGGTGTGGTGGGCGAGCGGTTCTGCGTCCGAAACTCCGGTGCCGTCGCGGTGGTCGAGGGCGTCGGTGACCACGGTTGCGAGTACATGACCGGTGGACGGGTCGTCGTGCTCGGCGACACCGGACGCAACTTCGCGGCCGGCATGTCCGGTGGTGTCGCGTACGTCTACGACCCGTTCGGCAAGCTCCCCGACAACCTCAACACCGAGCTCGTGGAGCCCGAGGCACTCGAGGACGAGGACGTGGAGTTCCTCCACGGGATCATCGAGAAGCACCGCAGCGAGACCGATTCCCCGGTGGCCGCAGCCATTCTGGCCGACTGGGACAACACGCAGGGCAAGTTCACGAAGGTGATGCCGCGGGACTACAAGCGAGTTCTCGCGGCCATCGCCGATGCCGAGAAGGCAGGGCGTGACGTGGACGAGGCGATCATGGAGGCAGCTCGTGGGTGATCAAAAGGGTTTCATCAAGTACACCGAGCGGGAGCTCCCGGCACGTCGGCCCGTGGATCTGCGGCTGATGGACTGGAAAGAGGTCTACGCCGAACACGACCACGAGACGCTGCAGCGCCAGGCCAGCCGGTGCATGGACTGCGGTATCCCGTTCTGCCACAACGGCTGCCCGCTGGGCAACCTGATCCCGGAGTGGAACGACCTGGTCTACAAGGGGCAGTGGGAGGACGGCATCGACCGTCTGCACGCCACCAACAACTTCCCGGAGTTCACCGGTCGGTTGTGCCCCGCCCCGTGTGAGGCCTCGTGCGTGCTGGGTATCAACCAGCCCGCCGTCACGATCAAGCAGGTCGAAGTGGAGTTGATCAACAACGCCTTCGACAACGGGTGGGTCAAGCCCGTCATGCCGACCAAGGAGACCGGCAAGACGGTCGCCGTCGTCGGTTCGGGTCCCGCGGGACTCGCTGCGGCGCAGCAGCTCACGCGTGCCGGCCACACCGTCACGGTGCTCGAGCGTGCCGATCGCATCGGCGGACTGCTCCGCTACGGCATCCCCGAGTTCAAGATGGAGAAGCGGCACATCGACCGCCGCGTCGAGCAGATGGAGGCCGAGGGCACCACGTTCCGCACCGGTGTCAACGTGGGTGTCGACCTGTCGGTCGAGGACCTGCGGTCGTCGTACGACGCGGTCGTGCTCGCCAACGGCGCCACCAGCTGGCGTGACCTGCCGATCCCCGGTCGCGAGCTCGAGGGCATCTACCAGGCCATGGAGTTCCTGCCGTGGGCCAACAAGGTGCAGCTCGGCGACGACGTCGTCGGTGAGGACGGTCAGCCGCCCATCACCGCGAAGGGCAAGAAGGTCGTCATCATCGGTGGCGGCGACACCGGCGCCGACTGCCTCGGTACCTCGCTGCGCCAGGGTGCCGAGATCGTGCACCAGTTCGAGATCATGCCGCGCCCGCCCGAGGAGCGCGCCGAGAGCACCCCGTGGCCGACGTACCCGCTGATGTACCGCGTGTCCTCGGCCCACGAGGAGGGCGGCGAGCGCGTGTTCTCGGTCAACACCGAGCAGTTCACCGGCGAGAACGGCAAGGTCACCTCCCTCTCGGCCCACGAGGTCGTGATGAAGGACGGCAAGTTCGAGAAGGTCGAGGGCTCGGATTTCGAGCTCGAATGTGACCTCGTGCTGCTGGCGATGGGCTTCGTCGGACCCGAGCGCGAGGACTTCCTCGACAAGCTCGGCGTCGAGTACAACGGCCGCGGAAATGTGGTGCGCGACGACGACTTCCAGTCGACCGTGCCCGGTGTCTTCGTCGCCGGTGACGCCGGCCGCGGCCAGTCGCTCATCGTGTGGGCCATCGCCGAGGGTCGTTCCGCGGCCGCCGGCGCCGATCGCTACCTCACGCAGGAGACCTTCCTGCCGGCACCGATCGTCCCCACGCAGGCACCGCAACGCTGAGTTCTCTGTTCCACCACAACGCCCCTCGTCCCGCTCGGGACGGGGGGCGTTCGTGTGTCGCGGTGATGTCGCACCGATGAGTTCCCGGGACCGACCGGGTCTGTACAGGCAGACAGCAAGCGATTCACGTCGAGGGCAGCCCGGTGGGGCGGAGAGGACAACCATGCGCGATCTCGTGATCACCCAGAACATCACCGTCGACGGGGTGGTGGAGGCGACCGATGACTGGTTCACCAACGCCGGGTCCGATCCGGAGGCCGATGAGGTGCTGGCGCAGCAGCGTGACGAGTCCGACGGCTTCCTCGTCGGACGCGACACCTTCGTCGGGATGCGCGACTATTGGGGTCCGAAGACCGACGACACCACCGGTGTCACCGCGCACCTCAACCGGGTCGCGAAATACGTGGTGTCGTCCACCATCACCGATCCGCGGTGGACGAACAGCGAGGTGCTGGCGGGGGATCTGCGCCATGGCGTCGAGGACATCAAGGCCCGGTCCGGCGGCGACATCGTCTGTACCGGCAGCATCAGCCTCTGCCACTCGCTCATCGCGCTCGGCCTCGTCGACGAGTTTCGCCTGTTCGTCTACCCGTTCGTGCACGGACGCGGACGTCGGCTGTTCGACCAGGCGCCCCCGACACCGCTCGCGCTCGAGGAAGCGGTGACGTTCCCGTCAGGGATTGTGATGACGCGCTACCGTCCGCAGACGATCAGACCTTCCGCACCATCCACCGGCGCAACAACAGGTTGACGATCAGCATCACCACAGCGATGAACGTGCCCTGCACCCACCAGGTCCACCAGGGAGCCACCCCGCTCGCGCCGACGACCGCCGACACCACGATCAGCAGGCCGAACAGCACGGGCAGGATCTGACCACGCCACCCACGCGAGGTGAAGACGAACCGGCTCTCGGGCAGGGGCGCCTCGACGTGATCGACCGGCCGCATCGGTTCGAGGTCCAGGGGCTCCATTCGTGCAACTGTACTAAGCGGACAGTTGCACGGCGAGGAGCTTGCCGTCGGTGGCGACCTTGCGGGCGTGCTCGTCGAAGTCCGGTGCGGCACAGACGAACAGCGTTCGTCTGTCGGCACCGCCGAGACCGCAGGCGAAGACACCACTGTCGAAGTCGTACTGATCGATCACGCCGCGCCCCTCGGCCACCCGCGCGATGCGCCCACCGAGGGCATCCGCGACGAGCAGGGTACCGTCGGTGTCGAGACAGCAGCCGTCCGGCGCGACGGTGATGCCGCCCATGGCCGATTCGATACTCGTCATGTCGGGGAGATCGCCGAACACCGCCCAATCGCGGCGTTCGCCGAGCGAGCCGTCGTCGGCGATGTCGAACGCGCTGACGCGGTTGCCGAGCGTCTCGTCGACCAGCAGCCGCCCGTCGCCGGTGAGTGCCATCCCGTTGGGGAAGAACAGATCCTCGGCGACCACCCTCGCCGAGCCATCGGTCTCCACCGCGATGAGCTGTGCGCTCGACGGGGTGCCACCGTTCATCAGGTCGAACCCGAAGTTCCCGACGTAGGCGCGCCCGCTCGCGTCGACGAGCATGTCGTTGAGGTGCTCGGTCACGAGGTGTGACAGGTCCGCGTGCACCACGAGTTCCCCGTCGTGCCCGCGTCGGAGGATGGTGTGGTCGCGCATCGAGACGATGAGGAGTTGCCCGTCGGGCAGCCATCCCAGGCCTGAGGGCTGGTGCGGCACCTCGGCTTCCACGCGCACATCAGAGCCGTCGGCGCGGGCCGAGATCACCCGGTGGGTGTAGAAATCCGACACCCACACGCGGTCGTCGTGCCAGCGCGGACATTCGAAATACGTGTAGTTCTCGAGGACGACGGTTGCATCGGTGGCCATACCCGATCCGATCACGACGACGGGTTGCCGCGTGGGGGAATGGCGCCGACGATCGGGGCGACGGTGCGCCGGGCGAAGGCACGGACGGCTGTCGGGTCGGTGAGGTCGACCGCCAGCCCCGGTGCCATCAGGTACGACAGCCCGAGGTGGACCAGTGCGTCGGCCTGCTCGTCGGGGTCACCCGCGGTGATGGTGCCCGCGCGATGGGCGCGCCGCAGGTTGGCGGCGACCGCGGCCCATGCGAGTCGCAGTGGTGACGGATCGCCTCCGGACAAGGCCGCGAGCAACTCGCCGCGACGAGCACGGTCGGCCAACAGAGGGTCGTCGTCGAGAGCGAGGCAGATCGCGAATCCCTCCACCACCTGATCGACCGGGTCGGTCACCACGGCGAACCGGTCGACCATGGAGCCGACCACCTGCCCCACGAAACGCACGAGCGCTGCCTCGAAGACGTGATCGCGACTGTCGAACCGGCGAAAGACGGTGGCGCGACCGACGCCCGCCTCGCGGGCGATCTCCTCGACCGTCGCCTCCCGGGTGCTGCGGCGGCCGAGGACGGCCAGGGCGGCATCGAGGATGCGGTCGTCGGTGGTGTCGGTGTCGGCGGCCGTGGGGGAGGCAGGGCCGAACGCCTGCGCGACGGCGCGGGCGAAGAGGTCTCCCAACGGTGCACCCGGTCGCGTCATGCCAGCGATGATCGCACGACCTCACGCCATATGAGACGATTAGCCCATGGATAGTCTCACCGATCTCGATCCATCCACACCGGTCATCGTGGGGGTGGGTCAGGTGTCCGAGCGGCTCGGGGAACCTGGTTACCTCGCACGGTCCGAGGCCGACCTCGCCGCCGACTCGGTGCGCGCCGCTCTCGACGACACCGGTTGCGCCCGAGACGATGTGGCGAACGCGGTCGACACTCTCGGTGCCATCCGGTCGTTCGAGGTGTCGAGCCCGCTGTCGTCGTCGCAGTTGGGCAGGCCGTCGAACATGGCGGGCGCGATCGCACGTCGGGTCGGTGTCGACGCGCGGCGGCTGATCGCCGAGGTGGTGGGCGGGCAGAGTCCGCAGCACCTGCTCACCGAGCTCGCCGGCGCGATCGCGGAAGGGGACGCCGGCGCCGCCGTGATCGTGGGGGCCGAGGTCATCTCGACGGTGCGGTCGATCACCTCCGATCCCGAGGCGACCCGGCCCGACTGGAACGAACCCGACGACCCGACAGCGGACGGCCGGCTCGAGGACCGCGGTTTCGGTTTGCGTGGCATCACCACCGTCGCCGAGGTCCGGCACGGACTGATGGTGCCCGTGCTGCAGTACTCGGTGATCGAGAACGCTCGCCGGGCGCGGATCGGCCTCGATCGGGCGGAGTACACGCGGTCTATGGCCGAGCTGTTCGCGCCGATGACCACCGTGGCGGCGAAGAATCCCCATTCGGCGTCGCCGGTGGAACGCACTGCCGAGGAGATCGCGTCGGTCGACGAGGCGAACCGACAGGTGACCGACCCGTTCCCCCGACTGATGATCGCGCGCGACCAGGTGAACCAGGCCGCCGCGGTGGTCGTGATGTCGGTCCGCCGCGCCCGCGAACTCGGTATCGCCACCGACCGGTGGGTCTTCCTCCACGGACATGCCGACCTGCGTGAGAAGCGACTGCTCGACCGCCCCGACATCGGGGCCGCCCCGGCGGCCGCCGCCTCGATCTCCTCGGCGCTCGAGGTCGCGGGTATCGGACTCGATGAGGTGTCGTCCATCGACCTCTACAGCTGCTTCCCCGTTGCGGTGTCGGCGGTGTGCGACAAACTCGGCCTCGCTCCGGACGATCCGCGCGGCCTCACCGTCACCGGCGGGCTGCCGTACTTCGGTGGACCCGGCAACAACTACTCCATGCATGCGATCGCCGAGGTCGTCGACCGCTTGCGCGTCGAGCCCGGCTCGTATGGTCTCGTGGGCGCGAACGGCGGTGTGCTGAGCAAGTATTCGACGGGCATCTACTCGACCGATCCGGCTCCGTGGAGATCATCGCAGAGCGCGAGGGTTCAGGCCCGACTCGATGCCGTGCCCGATGTCGCGATCGTCGACCGCGCTGACGGGGTCGCGATCATCGAGACGTTCACCGTGCAGTACGGCAAGCGCGGACCGAAGTCGGCGATCGTGATCGGTCGACTGCTCGATGCCGACGGCGGGAGGGGTCCGCGTTTCATCTCCACGGTCCACCGATCGGACCAGGCGATGATGGCGCACCTGACCGACACCGACCAGCCGATCGGGACGCCGGTGGTGGCGCGGTCGTTCGCCGACGGCAATCGCGTGAGCCTCGACGTCGCGACCATGGATGCGTTGAACCCCGTTCGCGCCCCGGGCTTCCGGGACGACTACACCGGGGTGCTGGTGCGACGTGACGGGCACCTGCTCGAGGTCACGATCAACCGGCCGCAGGCGCGCAACGCCCTCGATGCCGCGACCAACGCCGAACTCGACGAGGTCTTCGACGCCTACCTGGCCGACCCCGACCTCTGGGTCGCGATCCTGACCGGCGCCGGCGACAAGGCGTTCTCGTCGGGCAACGATCTCGCGGCGACGGCGTCGGGCGCGATGTTCTCGGTACCGAAGAACGGTTTCGCCGGCCTCACCAGCCGCCCCGATCTCACCAAGCCCGTGATCGCTGCGGTCAACGGCCACGCGCTCGGCGGCGGGTTCGAGATCGCGCTCGCCTGCCACATGATCGTCGCCGATGAGCGCGCGACGTTCTCGCTGCCCGAGGTGAAGGTGGGGCTCGCGGCCCTGGCCGGGGGACTGGTGCGCTTGCCCCGACTGCTCGGGCGGTCGATCGCGGTGGAGATGATCCTCACCGGTCGCCGTATGCCGGCCGCCGAGGCCCTCGAGCGCGGCGTGGTCTGCCGCGTCGCACCCGAGGGCACCGTGATGGACGCCGCCCGCGAACTCGCGTCGGAGGTGTTGGCGTCGTCACCGACGTCGGTGCGCGCCTCCCTCATCGGCATCGCCGAGACCCAGGGCATCAGCGATCCCGTTGTCGCAGCGTCACATCCGACGACCGCCATGGACGAGCTCATCATCAGCCAGGACACCATCGAAGGCGTGACGGCCTTCGTCGAGAAGCGTTCCCCGGTCTGGCGGGGGCGCTAGGACCCTACGGCGCGATGAAGTAGAAGCTGGCCCCGTAGCCCTGGAGGACCCTGACCGGGTTGTTCGCCGCGTACGGCGCCACCCCGAGCTGGACGAGGCCTGACCCGGTCGCGAAGTCGCGGGTGACCTTCTCCCCGGGCCTGGTGCCGAACACGACGGGGAAGAAGCTCTGTCGGTCGAAGGCCTTGGCACTCGTGAAAGTGGTCCCGATCAGCAACTTGCACTTCGGGTTCTTCGCCCACCCTCGGCCGTTGCCCGTGAACCCGAACGACGTCAGCGTGACGCGGGTGACACCGCGCTTCGGCGAACTGAGCCGAACGTTGAACGCGCCGCGGCAGAAGTCGTGATCACCGAACGCGCCGATGTTGTCGCTGTACTGCGAAATCTTCGGGATGTCCTTCGGCGGCGCGGCGGATGCAGGTACGGCAGCTATGACGCCGCCGGTGAGGGTTGCAGCGGTGACCGCGACGGCGGCGATGAGTGAACGAAAGCGCGTACGCATGGTGATTGGATCTCCCCGAGGATGTGGTCGACGCCCCATCGGCGTCGAGAACGTCGTCAACCTACCGTACGAATGTTTCGCGACAACGCGCCCTGGCCCGGTTGTCCACAGGTCCAGACACACCGATCGCGTGTCTTGGGTCACATTCAGTAGTCACATGAGTAACATGCGTCACACCGGTGCTCGGGACGACGGGTGTCGGATCTATCGGAATCAGGGATGTGATCCTTCGTGAAGCTCACCACGAACATTCATCACGGACGTACTGCCCGACCCACCCACGTCTTCGCGGGACGCCCCGGCGGCCTGTTCTCCCGGCACCGTCTCGCTCGCCGGTGGCCCGAGGACGGCGAGCGCATGGTCACCGCGGCCGACATGCGCGCATTCGGTCTCTGATCGCCTTCGGCCGCAACGACGGCCCAACCGGCGCGAACGACGGCCCAACCGGCGCAAACGACGGCCCAATCGGCGCGAACTAGGGCCCAACTGGCGGGGTGTGCCCGGCCCGGCGGGCAAGGCGCTCGACGTAGAACGCCGTGTCGGCCGGATGCTGGGCGACGACGAGATGATTCGCCGGACTGATCTCCTCGTAGACACCACCGAGGATCTGCGCGTAGCGACGGTGTCGCCATCGCCACCACCGCAACCACAGCCCGGCGGCCGGTAGCGCCGCGAGGACGGTCACCGCCGCGCGCACCGTGCGATCGTCACGCTCCCGCAGGGCGATGAGATCGAGGGAGATGGTGGGGAACGCCGCGTTCTCCACCAGGGTGGCGCGCAACATGTCGGCTCGGCCGAACACCTGACAGATCCAGAACCGCTGCGCCGCGGTGTAACCGGTGGGTGGGGTCGGATAGACCGAGTCATGAGCCGCGGCGCCGAGCAGCTGCGGCAGTCGCAACAGTTCGGCCACCGCCACCGCGCGATGACAGTTGCGCACGCGCAGAGCGGTCGGCAACACCCGCCACGGGAACATCACGAAGGTGCCGTCGATCATGAGGACCCCGGCGGTGCGGTCGGGATGCTCGCGGGCGAAGGCCTCGGCGTACATCGACGACATCGAGTGGGCGGCGATCACGACCGGCTCGTCGATCGCGAGTGCGTCGAGCACACCGGAGATCCTACGGACCTCCCCGTCGAGCGTCGGCCACGTGTCCCGCGAAAGGGCCTCGCTCGCACCGTAACCGGGCCGGTCGAAGCGGATGACCGTGAACGACGACGACAACGCGTCGGCGAGCTGATCGAGGTCGAACCAGTTGCTGCCCAACGCCGCCAACAGCATCACGGGCGGACCGGACCCCTCGGTGACGACGTGCGTGGAGAGACCGTCGATCTCGATCAGGCGCCCGGGCAGATCCTCGCTCACCGGGGTTTGGCCAACGGGAAGGCGAGGGTCTCGCGGATCGTCTTACCGGTCAACAGCATGACCACGCGGTCGATACCGATACCGAGTCCACCGGTGGGCGGCATCGCGTACTCGAGGGCGTCGAGGAAGTCCTCGTCGACCTCCATCGCCTCCCGATCACCGCCGGCCGCCAGAGCGGACTGTGCGGTGAGCCGGGCCCGCTGCTCCACCGGATCGGTGAGTTCGCTGTAGGCCGTGCCCAGTTCGACACCCCAGGCGACGAGATCCCACCGCTGCGCCAGATCAGGGCGATCCGGATGTGCACGGGTCAGGGGCGACACCGACGTGGGGAAATCGACGTAGAACGTCGGCATGGTGGTCCGATCCTCGACGAGGTGCTCGTAGAGCTCCAGCACCAGCTGACCCGCATCCCACTCGGGTCGGTGGAGTATCGCCAGACTGTCACAGATGTCGCGCAGCCGAGCGGCATCGGTGTCGGGGTTGACGGACGCGCCCACGGCGTCGGACACCGCACCGTGCACCGTCCGGATCGACCAGTCGCCGGAGATGTCGATCGCTGTCATCTCGCCGTCGGGACCGGGGCGCAGGGCGACGGCTGCGCCGTGTGCCGCGACGGCGGCGGCCTGGATGAGCGACCGCGTGAGGTGCAGCATCGTCATGTGATCGCCGTGGGCGAGATACGCCTCGAGACTCGTGAACTCGGGGTTGTGGGTGCTGTCGACACCCTCGTTGCGGAAGTTGCGACCGATCTCGAACACCTTCTCGATACCGCCGACGCACAGGCGCTTCAGGTAGAGCTCGGGGGCGATGCGCAGGTAGAGGTCGAGATCGTAGGCGTTGATGTGGGTGCGGAACGGCTCGGCGTTCGCGCCGCCGTGCACCCGCTGCAGGATCGGTGTCTCCACCTCGAGGAAACCCTGCTCGACAAGGTGATCACGTATCGCACGCACGGCGAGACCCCGCGTGCGCAACGCGTCGGCCGCCGACGGGTCGACGGCGAGCTCGACATGCCGGAGCCGCACCCGCGCCTCGGGGTCGGTCAGGCCACTCCACTTGTCGGGCAGCGGGTGCAGACATTTGCCCAGCATCGTCCAGTCGTCGGCGAGCACCGACTCCTCGCCGGACCGACTGCGCCCCCGACGCCCACCCACCGACACCAGGTCGCCGAGATCGACGAACTCGGCGAAGCGGTGCGCGAGGTCGGGGTGCTCGCCGGCGTCGAACAGCACCTGCATCGAGCCCGACGCGTCGCGGACATCGGCGAAGATCACGCCACCGAGGTTGCGGGCCCGCAGGATTCGCCCTGCGATCTCGACCGGCACACCCGGGTCCGCGGCCAGCGCGGCGGCGACGGTGTGGCTCGGCGGCCGAGCAGCGGGGTAGGCGTCGACACCGGTCGCGGTGAGGGCGGCGAGCTTGGCCATCCTCACCCGCACCTGTTCGGGCCTCCGCGGCCCGGTCGCCGACGCCTCTGCTGCCGAACGGATCTCGTCGATGACGGTGTCGATGTCGAGCCCGGCCGGGATGGCCGGGGCGGTGCCGACGTGACGTCGCGACCCGATCCGGTTGCGCCGGATGTGGGGCATCGTGACGAAACCCTCGGTGACGATCGCGGCGATGCCGGCGCGCAGGATGAACCGGGCGTCCTCGCTGCACAGAAACCGCGGGGCCCACTGTGGCAGGTACTTGGCGTTGGAGCGGTACAGCGACTCCATCTGGACGAACCGCGACGCGAAGGTGAGCACGCCGTGCGCCCCCTTCATCACCGGTCCGGCACCGATCTCGCCGCCGCGCTCGAACACCGACCGGAACGCCGCGAAGTTCAGCGAGATGCGGGTGACGCCGAACTCGCCTGCGCGAAGGGCGAACTCGGTCACCATCGCCTCCACCACACCGTTCACGGCGTCGCGGTCGCGCCGCATCAGGTCGAGCGACGCCCCCGTGCGGCCCCACGGCACGAAGGACAGCATCCCGACGACACGATCGGCCGAATCCGGCTCGTCGCCGGCGATCACGGCCTCGACGAGCAGACACCGGTCGTCGTGTCGGTCTCCGAGTCGGCTCAGCGCCATCGCGAAGCCGCGCTCGTCCTCGGTGTCGCGCCACCGGTCGGCACGGTCGATGACCGCTGCCATCTCGTCGTCGGTGAGATCGCCGTGGTGACGGATCCGCACGGTGACACCGGCGCGGCGTGTGCGGGTGACGGCCTGGCGCACTCCCCGCATGTCGGGTCCGTTGATGCGATAGGTGCGGGCATCGACGACCGCCTCGTCGCCGATGTTGAGCGCGGTCATACCCGCTGCGGCATAGGCGGTCGCGCCGCGCTCGCTGGCGCCCATCGCGGCGGGGTGCCAACCGTATCGGTCGCAGAGGGTGAAGAACTCGGCGATCGCGTCGGGCCAGAACCGCGGATCGCCGATGGGGTCGCCGGAGGAGAGGCCGACACCGACCTCGACGCGGTAGGTGATGGCGGCGTGCCCGTTGGGCGCGAAGACCACTGCCTTGTCACGTCGGGTCGAGAAGTAGGCCAACGAGTCGTCGTCGTTGTAGGCGGCGATCAGCGCGCGGATCAGGCGCTCGTCGGGCGGGGTCATCAGTCCCGCGAGTCGCTGCGACCGGAACAGCACGACGGCCGCAGCGATCAGCGCCAGGGCGCCGAGCAGGCCGAGCAGCGAGTTGATGACGGTGTAGGTGTGGTTGCCGTCGAAGGTGCGGGTGTCGACCGACGCGAACGTCACCACGCGGTTGAACGCGTACGGCAGTCGTTGCTCGGAGCTGAGATCGCGCGGGAACGCCTCGACGAGCCCCCACCCGACGAGGGTCGCGGCGACCAGCCCGCCCGCCAGCACGGCGAGCGCGGTGAGCAGCGCACCCCGGCGTACGCGTGTGTAGAACTGCCGGTACCGCAGGATCAGGTAGCCGAGGACCACGATGTCGATGGCGATGCCGATCGCGACACCCACCCGCCCGGCCGTCGACACCTCGTACTCGCGGGCGACCGACGGGACGAGATAGATGCTGTTGGTGCCGGCGAACAACACGATGTAGCCGACCGTGAGCCACCACGCGACCCGTTTGCGCGCGGAGAGCGCGACGGCGAGCAGCACGAGCACGAAGGCCCACGCGAAGCTGGTGTCGGGTGCGGAGATGACGTAGGTGTCGATCCAGTCGCGGGGCACCGCGACGATGTGGCGGACCGTCACCGAGATGCTGCTGACGAGGGCGAAGGCCGCGAGGACACCGACGACACGGCCCGCGAACCGGGGCGCCCGGCCACCGTTGCCCGACGGGGTGCGGATGCGCTCGAGGATCCGTGCGGAACGCTCGACCGGATCGCGTCGCTCGGCCACGGGAGTGGTCGCGGTCATCGCACCCGACCCCCTCTCCTCGCCTCGCGTGTCCCCGCCGTCTCCTGTCACAGTGGGTGCGGTGACATGGTGTCACCTGCACACCTGCGACGTCAGCGGGTGTGGGTGGACCCGGGACGAGGAGCGTGGCATGACAGATGTGTCCGGCGAGGTCGAGATCACCGACGACTCGATCCGGCTCGGTCAGTTCCTCAAACTGGCCAACCTCATCGAGAGTGGCGCGGAGGCGAAGACGGTGATCGCCGACGGTGAGGTCACCGTCAACGGCGAGGTCGAGACGCGGCGGGGTCGGCAGCTCGTGGTCGGCGACATCGTCGCCGCCGGCGGCATCGCGCTGCGTGTGGCCGGCCCTGTCAGCTGAGTGGCTCCACACCTAAGCTGATCCATCGTGAGCGAATCGACTTCTCAGGCCACCGCAGACCTCGTCGACGAGATCGGCGCCGACGTCCGCAGCTGCGACACCCAGTTCCGCCAGTTCGGTGGACGCCGCGAATTCTCCGGACCGGTCCGCACGGTGCGCTGCCATGAGGACAACGCCCTCCTCAAATCGGTGTTGGGGACGCCTGGTGACGGTGCGGTCCTCGTCGTCGACGGCGGTGGGTCGCTGCACACCGCGCTGGTCGGGGACCTGATCGCCGAACTGGGGCGCTCGAACGGGTGGGCCGGTGTCATCGTGCACGGCGCCATCCGCGACTCAGCCCTGATCGGCGGCATGGACTTCGGGTGCAAGGCGCTGGGGACCAATCCGCGGAAGTCCACCAAGACCGGCGCCGGCGAGGCCGATGTCGATGTCGCGTTCGGCGGTGTCACGTTCCGCGTCGGCGACGTCGTGCACAGCGACGACGACGGCATCGTGGTCGTCTAGTCACATCAGCTCTGGGCGAGGCGTCGGCCACCGCCTACACTGACAACATCGTGTGTCAGATCGGCACACCGCTTGCGAGGAGAAGAGCCCCGATGGCGAGACCGGACACCGCGACCTTCGACCGTCTTCGTCGACTGGTCGCCATCGACCAGTACGACACCCGCCCGACCCGTTCGGTGCTCGAGGCCTACAGCGGCAGCGAGATGACGACGATCCCGATCGGCACCGCCGAGGATCTCGAGGTGGCCGTCCGTCGTGCCCGCGCCGCGCAGGCCCGCTGGGCCGCGACGTCGCCGAAGGAGCGCGCCGACCTGCTGCTGCGCTTCGCCGCGCTCGTCTTCGACCGCCGCGTCGAGCTCATGGACATGGCCCAGGCCGAGACCGGCAAGGCCCGGTCGTACGCCCAGGAAGAGGTCATGGACGTCGCGCTCACCGCGCGTCACTACGCCAAGACCGGCCCGAAGACGTTGGCCGTCAAGAAGGTCAAGGGCATGATCCCCGGCGCCACCGATGTGCGGGTGCGCTACCAGCCCAAGGGCGTCATCGGCGTGATCTCGCCGTGGAACTACCCGGTCACCCTCGCCGCGTCCGATGCCGTCGCCGCGCTCATGGCGGGCAACGCCGTGGTGATCAAGCCCGACAGCCAGACCCCGTACTGCGCGCTCGCGGTGGCCGAACTGCTCTACGAGGCCGGGCTCGAACCCGAACTGTTCGCCGTGGTCCCCGGTCCCGGCGGTGTCGTGGGTCAGGCGCTCGTCAAGACCGCCGACTACCTCATGTTCACCGGGTCATCGGCCACCGGCGCCACGCTGGCCGAGCAGGCCGGTAGCCGCCTCATCGGGTTCTCCGCCGAGCTCGGTGGCAAGAACCCGATGATCGTGACCTCCGGCGCGAACGTCGACAAGGCCGTCGAGGGTGCCGCGCGCGCCTGCTACTCGAACTCCGGCCAGCTCTGCATCTCCATCGAGCGTCTCTACGTCGAGAAGCCGGTGGCCGACGAGTTCACCCGCAAGTTCGCCGCGAAGGTCGCCTCGATGAAGGTGGCCCCGGCCTACGACTTCGACGCCGACATGGGCTCGCTCGCCTCGCAGGCCCAGATCGACGTCATCGACGCCCACGTCAAGGACGCGACCGCCAAGGGTGCGACCGTGCTCGCCGGCGGCACGAAGCTCGACGAGCTGGGGCCGTTCTTCTACGCCCCGACCGTGCTGAAGGGCGTCAACGAGCACATGGAGTGCTTCGCGACCGAGACCTTCGGCCCGTTGGTGTCGGTGTACGAGGTCGACTCGGTCGACGAGGCGATCAAGCTCGCGAACGACACCGACTACGGCCTCAACGCCAGCGTCTTCGCCGGCAGCACCGGCCAGGCGCGGGACATCGGTGCGCAGCTGCGCGTCGGCACCGTCAACGTCAACGAGGGCTACGCCGCCGCGTGGGGCTCGACCGCCGCGCCGATGGGCGGCATGGGCGTCTCCGGTGTCGGGCGTCGCCACGGCACCGAGGGTCTGCTCAAGTACACCGAGCCGCAGACCATCGCCACACAGCGCGTTATCGGCATCGATGGCATCCGCGGGGTCCCGCGCAAGCTGTTCCTCAAGCTGGTGCCGACGTCGATGAAGCTGATGCGGTTCCTGCCCGGTCGCTGATCCGACCCGTACACCATTGACACCGCTGGGCTTCGGTGTGTGGAACATCCACACACCGGCGCCCAGCGGTGTCGTCTGTGTACCCCCTCTGGCGAACGCTCAGCCGCGACGTCGGCGACGACGCCTGCGCCGCAGCGCCACGGCGACACCGACGACACCCACGGCGACGACATACGGCACGGGATTGATCGGGTCCTGGGTCGAGAGGGCGGTCGGCGCGGTACGCCGCAGCTGGGTGAACCGGGCCGTCTCGTCTCCCGCCGCAGGGGTCGGCAACGCCGGTGGCGGGGTGGGCTCGGGTGCGGCGACCGGTGGGCTCGGCGGGGTGTCGTGCGGGGACGAGCGTGGCGGTGCCTTCTTCGCCGGGGTCCGGCTGCCGGGCGAGGTCGACGCGCGCTTCGCGGGCGCCTTCTTGGCGGGAGCTTTCTTCGCGGGCGCCTTCTTCGCTGCGACCTTCTTCGCCGCAGCCTTCTTGGCAGGTGCCTTTTTCGCGGGGGTTTTCTTGGCCGGCGCTTTCTCGGCCGGTGTGGCCTTGGCGGCAGGCTTCTTCGCCTGTGCCTTCTCGGCGGGTGACGTCGTCGGCGGTGTCGCGGGTTCGTCGGGGGTGCCGGCGGCCGGTTCGGTCATCGTCGAGTGCTCCCTGCTGCGAGATGGTGGCGTCGTGATGGGTGTCCACGTCGCTGCTCATCATGCCGGTGCCGACCGGTGTCGCGCGCGTCCTTGGTGACCCTCACAACCGACGATGCGGTGCGCCGGGTCCCGGCGCACCGCATCTGTGGAGAACTGCGTATCGGTCAGGTACGCGCGCGGCGTCGCACCACGAAGACTCCTGCGACACCGACGACCACCACCACGACGACCGCGTAGACCCACACCGGGATCCCCGAGCCGTCGGAGGAGTCCGAGTCGTCGGCCGACGGGCCCGGCGTGCCGGTACCCGCGGTGGTCAGCGTGAACGGCACCTGCCCCGAGACGGGGTGGCCGTCTGCGGAGGTGACGCGATAGTTGATCCGGTACTCGCCCGCAGGACCCAGCGGCCGCAGCGCGATGCTGATCCGCTGCCCCACGACCTGGGCGTCACCCTGCTGCCAGAAGTTCTGGTCGGGTCCGACCACGGTCAGGGTGTCGTAGCTGTCCTGCAACGCCTCGTTGAAGGTGAGCGTGACCCGCTGCGGCCCCGCCGACACCGACGCGCCGCGCGCCGGGTCCGACAACACGAGTGACGAGTGCGCCGAGGCGGGCCCGGCGAACGCGATCGACGCCAGCACGGTGAGGAACGCGGCCAGCGCGCCCCCGACGAGCCGACGAGCGATCGACGAGGTCATGCCCGCCTCCGGAACGCGAGACCGGCTGCGGCGAGACCGATCACGCCGACGGCGAGACCCGCGCCACCGAGCCAGCGCGCGGTTGTGTCGCTGCCCGAGGAATCCTCGGCGCCCGCCGCGGTGCCCGACCCGTGGTGGTCGTCGGACTTCGCGGCCAACTCGATCTCCGGTGACGGGTGCTCGGGCTCGGAGCCGTCGGCATTGGGCGCCTGGTTCCAGTCGACCCGCTCACCGTCGGAGTAGGTCTGCACCGCGGGGAACGTCACCGACTCCTTCTCCGGCAGCGGCCCCGCGCTGAGCACGAAACGCTGGAACTGCCCGGGCGCGATGCCGGCCGCGCCGGGTGTGGTGGTCCAGGTGACCGAGGTGGCCTCGTCGGTGGTGGGGTCCTTGGTCACCGCGGCCTGCCACCCCGGGATCGCCTCGGGTCGAGCCGATTTCAGGTTCGGGAGGGTGATGGTCAGACTGGTCGTGGTGGTGTTCGTGTCGGTCTCGTTCGGCACGTTGAACGTGATGACGCCGTAGCCGCCCTGCGCGAGGCCGGGGGAGGTGGCGGTCACGTGGGCCGACGCCGACGCCGGTGCGAGCACCGCGCCGAGGCCGAGGGTGGCGACGGCAGCGGCCAGAGCGATGGGGATGCGACCCCGGAGCGGTGATCGGGGCCGACGAGACGGCGTGCGGAGCGTCGATCGATGGATGTTCATGGCAGAGATGGGTCCTCACTGAGAAGAGATGTCGTCATACCGCCTGCGTCGGCTCGGATGCCGGCAGGCGGTGTGTGCCCTGTGGGCGGTGTCAGGCGAAGGCGCTGACGACCGGCGGTCCGCGCGTCCCGGCACCCGCGGCCCGGTCGATGCGACGGGCGACCACGAGCGGCGTGACCGTGACGACGGTCGAGACGCCCTGCGCGAGAGTGGTGATGGGTCGGGTGAGGGCGGCGACGACGACCGTCGCCATCCCGGACACGGCGCCGGCGAGGGCGATGAGGACGACGCACAGGGGGATGGCCACCAGGTGCGTCAGGAGCATCAGCAGGCCGTCGGCGGACCCCGGATGGGCGAACACGGCGAGATGGTCGACCAGCATCGACGATCCGCTGCCGGTGGTGACGGCGTGGCCGGCGCCGCTCATCGTCTCGCCGGACGGCATCACGTGGTGATGGCCCGCGGAGCCGGCCGGGTCCGCCATGGCCGCGGTCATCGCGGCGGAATGCGGCATGCCCACCGAGAGCGCGAGGTGGGCCACCGCCTGGCCGGCGGAGAGGATCAGGAGCAGACCGAGGCGCCCACAGCGCGGCCCGGCGAGGATGCCGGCCACCACACCGACGACCAGTGCAGCCGCGACACCCTGCGGGCCGGGAGCGGAACCGGACGCGATCGCGTGCGCGGCGACGGCGAGTGTGGGGATCAGCGCCGCGACCGCGGCCCCCCGGACCGACACGACGCCGGCGACACGAGCGCTCACGGCGCGACGATCACCGGTCAGGGACGCACCCCGAGGCGGGCCAGCAGATCGCCGTTGATGGCGGTGAGCTCGGTCGAGATCGCCTTGTGCGCCGCACGACGGCGTGGGGCGGGCATGTGCTCGGCCGCCTCGGTCGCCGCGGTGAGGTCGGTGAGCCGCGACTGCATCGTCGTGACGAAGGTCTTGGTCTCGGCGTCGTTGTCGCGGGTGCCCTGGAGCGTCGCGAGCGACCGGTTGGCCCCGGCGATCTGCGCCGACAACGCGGCACCGTGGCCGCTGTACTGGTTGATCTCGTCGACGGGCACGCCGACCCGCTCGGCCTGGTACCGGGTGAGCTGCTCGCGGGCCAGCACGGATCCGCGATAGGCCAACGGCACCACGATGGGCGAGGCGACCTTCGCGATCGACAAGTAGCGCTTGACCTTTCGCGGGGTGAGCGACGTGCCCGCGGCGGCCGCGTCGGCCTTGGCCTTGGCCACCTTCACGCTCGCCTTGTTGGTGTCGGTGACGGCCTTCACCACGGCCTTGTCGGACTTGCGCTGGGCGCGCAGCGTCTTCTTGGTGAGCTTCGCCTCCTGGCGCCTACGCGCCTTGCGATCTCGTTCCACACCGCGCGAATCGAGGCGGGCCTCCAACTTCGCCTTGGCCTTGAGGGCCTTGGCCTGGGCTTTCCTCTGCGCGCGCGTGCTGCGTCTCGAGGTGAACAGACCCATGAATCGGATCCTCCCGGTCGAAGAATTGTCTCGGCATTACGGTAGAAGAACAGCCATACCAGCATGGCACAGCTGACCGGCGGTGCCCTCGCGCGGGCGAGGATGCCGCCGGTGACGGCGAAGGTATGCGAAAGGGATGGGTGGAGATGGACGAGACGGTGGCGCCGCGACGACCCCGTCGGCTCCTCTCCGCGCGCGATCTGAGCGGATGTGACCATCGCCTCGCGCTGGACTCGGGAGTGGTTCCCGACACCCTCGCCGGTGTCGAGTCCGCGCCTGCCGACGACGCCGTCGTGCTCACCGACTCCCCGGCCGCCGAGGACCCGTCGGTCACCCGTCGCAAGGAGGCCGCCACCGCCCATCGCGAGACGGTCGCCGAGATGCTCGAGGGACTGCACAGCGATGAACCCGACGCGGTGGTGCGCATCGACGGCGACAACGCCGGCGACCGGGTGGCCGCGACGATGGCGGCGTGTGCCGCGGGCGTCGCATGGATCTGGAACGCCGCGCTGCCCGCCGACACCGACGCGGGGATCCGGGGCGGCTCGGAACTGCTCGTGCGCGTCGCCGACGGCTACGTGCCGGTGATCGTGGTCAACCACCGCGTCACCGTTCCCGGCGCGCCCGCGGGGAAGACCACCCCCGGATCCGGGGACACCCCTGCGGCGCCACCGTCGACCAGCCCGCTCTGGACGTGGGCGCCCGTGCCCGACCCCACCCGGGCGATCCGTCGTCACCGACGCGACCTGCTGCGCCTGGCGCACCTCACCCGATTACTCGCCCACGCCGGCGTCGCGTCGACGAGTGCGGTCGGCGGGTCGATCGGACTCGACGCGGACTGCATCGTCGTCCACGACCTCACCGAGACCCTCGCCGGGTACGACGACCTGCTCGCCCGGCGCTCGGCGATCGCCGCGGGGGAGCTGACCACCGGTCCGAGTCGGGTCGGTGAATGCCGTACCTGCCCCTGGTGGGTGCGGTGCGAACCCGAGCTGGCCGCCACCCGCGACGTCAGCCTCGTGGTGAACGGCGCGCAGGTCGGCGCATTGCGGACCGCCGGGGTGCTGACCATCGACGATCTCGCCGCGTTCGACGGTCCGGTGCCGACGGACTGGCCCGGCCGTGCCGATCTCGCCGACGCCGTGACCTCCGCCCGCGCCTGGCTCGCCGGGGTACCGCTGATCCGGCGGACCGAGCAGCCCGTCGTCGCGCGTGCCGACGTCGAGGTCGACGTCGACATGGAGTCCTACGGCGAGGACGGCGCCTACCTCTGGGGCACCCTGCTCACCGACCGCACCGACGCCGCACGTGAGGTGCTCTACCGGCCGTTCGTCACGTGGGACCCGCTGCCCACCGACGACGAGGCCCGGTCGTTCGCGGAGTTCTGGGCCTGGCTGATGGGCGAGCGCGCCGCCGCGCACGAGGCCGGTCACACGTTCGCCGCCTACTGCTACTCACAGGCCGCCGAGAACCGGTGGCTGCTGGGTTCGGCACGACGGTTCGCGGGTCGACCCGGTGTCCCCGCGATCGGCGAGATCGAACAGTTCATCGGGTCCCCGGAGTGGGTCGACGTGTACGAGGCCGTCGGCGCGAACTTCGTCTGTCCACACGGCAAGGGCCTCAAGAAGATCGCCCCGGTCGCCGGGTTCTCGTGGCGTGACCCCGAGGCCGGCGGCGAGGCGTCGATGGACTGGTACCGCGTCGCGGTCGGGCGCGACGAGCCCGCGAGTCCCGATCCGGACGGCACCGCGGAGGGTCAGCGGGCCCGACTCCTGCGTTATAACGAGGACGACGTCTGGGCCACCAAGGTGCTCCGTGAGTGGATCGACACCGCCGCGAAGGACGTGATCCCGCACCGATCGGATCTGTGACCCCGACCCACTCCGACCGACCGGGGTGCAGGGCCGGGGGCCGCGACGTCCACGATTGACCATCTTGTCGTATATCCTGTGCGGGACCATGTCGGTGACCGGGGGAACGGTCGCCACCGGCAGGGTTGTGCGGGGGCGGATCCTTCTCATCCACATCTGGTGACGTCCCGCACCGATTTCACTGAACTCAGTGGGGGTGGGGAAAGATGTCTGGATCTGTCTCGGGCAAGCCGCGTCCGGACGATGCCGTGTCAGACGACACGGGGACGTCCGCGGCGACGAGCGACGACTCGATGAACGACGGGGCCGAATCGGCGGATGCGGGTCTGTTCGCCCGGCGGCTCGAGGAACTGTTCCGGACGGTGCCGGGTCCGAACGGACGCGCCTACAGCGCGAAGGCGATCGCTGCGCGGTCGACCGAGCGCGGCTTCCGTCTCGGCGAGTCCTACCTGAGCCAGCTGCGGTCGGGCAAGGCGAAGTCGCCGTCGTTCCGCACCGTGGAGGGCATCGCGGCGGCGTTCGGCGTCGACGTGCACTACTTCCTCGAAGATCGTGCCGCGCAACGTACTCGGGACCAGATCGAGCTGATGCGCCTGCAGGCCGATTCGAGTGTTCAGGTCGCCGCGTTCCGCCTCGCCGGCCTGTCGAGCGACTCGGTGTTCATCGTCGGGGAACTGATCAAGGTGCTGCGCGCCCAGCAGGGCCTGCCGGTCGACCCCCCGGATCTCGCCTCGGCACTCAACGGCTCCGACACCCGACCGTCGAATGAGCCGGTGCACAGCGGATTACGCGTGGTCCCCGTCCGGTCCTGATCTCGCGCTCGCGGCAACGGGTTTCGGCTCCGCGGCGCGCGCGGCCCGTGATCGGCGGGTGGCGATGATGATGCCCACCCCGACGACGGTGATGACGACGGCGGCGCTGATGGCACTGACGGCGATCGTGGTGCTCGCGGCGGCGAGGATGCCCTCGGTGAGCAACCAGATCGCGAATCCGAAGAACAGGACCGCCGCACCGAGGGAGATCGCGCGCTCGGGCAGCTTCCGTCCGAGTGCCGCGCCCACGATGATCGCCAGTGCATCGGCGGCCACCATGCCGACGGTCGAACCGATCCACACGCCCACCCAGTTGTGGTCGGTCGACAGCGTGATCGTCGCCAACATCGTCTTGTCGCCGAGTTCGGCGAGGAAGAACGACGACATGACCGCGAACATCACCGAGGCCCCGGTCCGGGCGGCACGGCTCGATTCGTCGTCGTCGAGTTCGTCGCCGCGCACCGTCCACAGCCCGAAGACGAGCATGGCCAGACCGCCGACGATCGTGATCAGGTCCGACGGGATCGACAGCCCCAGGTAGTGGCCGACCACGACCGACACGAGGTGGACGGCGGTGGTGGCGACGGTGATGCCGAGCAGGACGACCCACCAGCGGTAGCGGATCGCGTAGGTCATCGCCATCAGCTGCGACTTGTCGCCGAGTTCGGCGACGAAGATGACGCCGAAACTGATCATGAGGGCGGAGAGCATGTCAGTGACGGTAGAGGGATCCGACGGTGGCGGCAACAGTTACCCCACCCTCATAAACGCAGTTCGGAGGCCCTTTCCGCCGAGTTTCGGTGACCCGTGTGAGACGGTTCAGGCCGCCAGCAACATCGCCAGCACGGCGGTGTCGGGGTCGGAGTTGGGGTCGACGCCGATCTGGTTGCGCAGCGTGACCACGGTCCCGTCGGCCTCTGCCTCGGCCCACCCCGCGCGGTGTTCGAGGCCCAGTTCGGGGACTCCTGGCAGCAGGACGCACCCCGAGGCGACCTCGGAGCACTCCGGCAACGACGGCCGCGTCTGTGACGGCGGGTGCAGCATCACCAGTGCCGGCGGATGTCCGCGCAGACCGGTGCGGTCGGGTCCGCCGTGGCCGAGCACCGCGATGAAGTCGTCGCTGAAGACACTGCCCATCGCGAGCATCATCCCCACCGTGCCCGGCTCGCATTCGTCGGGGCGGTCCTCCACCACGCCGAAGATGGTGGTGGTCTGCAGCAGGCCGGGGCGGCACGCGATGCGCACCGAGGCGACGAGGGTCTGCGTCCATTCGAGGGTCGTGTCGGGCCAGCGGCCGGAGATCAGCATGCCGCCCAGACGACCGTCGCGGTGGAACGGTGTGAGACCGATGGGGACGGCCGCAGCGGACCGCCTCGCCGGACCGATGTCCTCGCTCATGAGGCCTCCTACCGCAATTCCGGACGCCACCACCGAGCGTCCCTTCAGCGAGCATCACCGACCGCGATCGGTGCCACAACCGCTGGGACGGACTGCGCAGTACAGCGTTACAGGATGTTTGCAGGACCGAGACGCGACGAAGGGCCACCGACTCACGTCGATGGCCCTCCCGGTGGTGCATGGAGGTGATCACCCCCGAGGCGTCACGCCCCGACGATGAGTCCCTTGCCCTGGCTCTGCGCCTTGGCGAAGCGCTCGCCGGCGTCGGCCCAGTTGACGACGTTCCACCACGCCTTGACGTAGTCGGGCTTCACGTTCTGGTAGTCGAGGTAGAAGGCGTGCTCCCACATGTCGAGCATCACGATCGGGACGAGACCGACCGAGGTGTTGCCGTGCTGGTCGGTGAGCTGCTGGATGACGAGCTTGCCCTCGATCGTGTCGTATCCGAGGATCGCCCAGCCGCTGCCCTGCAGCGTGGTGGCCGCTGCGGTGAAGTGCGCCTGGAACTTGTCGAACCCACCGAACTGGTCGTCGATCGCGGCGGCCAGGTCACCTTCGGGCTTGTCGCCACCGTTGGGGGACAGGTTCTTCCAGAAGATGGAGTGGTTGGTGTGGCCACCGAGGTGGAAGGCCAGGTTGGCCGAGAGCTGGAAGACCTTGTCGGCGATGGTGCCGTCCTCGCGTGCGGCGGCGGCCTTCTCGAGCGCGGTGTTCGCGCCCTTCACGTAGGTGGCGTGGTGCTTGCTGTGGTGCAGCTCCATGATCCTGCCGGAGATGTGCGGCTCCAGTGCCGCGTAGTCGTAGTCCAGATCCGGCAAGGTGTATTCAGACACGTTGTTCCTCTCCTCGGGTTTCATACCCGTGCGATGTTCTTCTACCGTATCCAGCCTTACGCAGTGCTGGGGTGAATGCAACAGTCGCCGACGATTCCACCTCAACCCTTGTTCAGGTTTTGGCGATGGGGGAAACACGGTGTGAACTGCACGGATATCGAGGCCGACGGTGCGGCGGCGGAGTCCGATCAGAGCAGGAAGAGAGCCACCAGCACGACCACGAGCGCGGCGATGCTGATGCTGATCGCGACACAGCGGCCGCGGATGTCGACGTTGTCGTCGTGCACGGCGGAGGCGGCGCGCCGACCGAGATTCCGATGGGGATCGGAATGGGTGTGCGTGGCCACCGCGTGCTCCTGTCGTCGTCGAGGGGAGTGAGAACGGTCACAAGTTCGGCCGTTGGCGCCACTATAGGCACGGCGATGAGACATCTCAAATCGACGTCGACGCACCTACCCGATCAGGTCGGCCAGCGCGCTGTCGAGATCGCCGAAGGCGAACCGGAAGTCCCGGTCGGCGAGCACCTGCGACCGCGCGCGGCGACCGGTCAGACCGAGCAGCGGATCGCTGCGCAGCACCACTGCGCCGAGACGCAGCAGTGGTGTCGGGGTCGGCGGTGCGGCCGGTCGGTGCAGGTGTCGGCGCAGCGCCGCCATCAGCTCGGCGTTGCGGACGGGCGCATCGGTCGCGGCGACCAGCACGCCGTCGGGCAGCTCGAGTCCGGGGGTGAGTCCGAGTGCGGCCCGCGCGATCGCCAACCAGTCGTCGATGTGGATCCAGCTGAACCACTGCTGTCCCGAGCCGACGCGACCGCCCAACCCGACGCGGGTCAGACGGGACAGCGTGCGCAGCGCCGGGGCCCCGGTGTCGAGGACGATCGAGGTCCGCAGGATCGTCTGATGCCCGCACCGAGCGCCCTGGGCGGCTTCCTCCCACGGGGCCGCGACTCCGGTCATCTGCGGCAGTCCCGGGTCGGGCAGCGGGGTCTCCTCGGTGCACCAGGTGTCGCCGGCGTCGCTCCAGATGGCGGTGGTACTGGCCTGCACCCAGTGCGTGAGGGGTTCGGCGAGGCCTTCGGCCACGTCGGCGAGCAGACGGGTCGGGATCACGCGACTGCGGCGCAGCTCGGCGATGTTCGCCGCGGTGGGGCGGACGTCGACGAGCTTGCCCGCCAGGTTGATCAGCGCGGTGCCCGGCGCATCGAGTTCGCGCACCCAGTCGCCGCGGGTCTCGCCGTCCCAGCGGACCTGGCGGATCGACCACACCGGATCGACCGACCGCGTCAGCACCACGACCTCGATGCCACGTGCGACGAGGTCGGCGCAGATCCGACGCCCGAGTGCACCCGAACCGCCGGCGATCACGACCCGCCGCGGCGATCCGGTAGGGGTCGCGGGTGACGTGTCGCGGGGCGATTCGGACATGCGTCACGGTAACCCCGGCAGCTGGGGTCCGAGCCGTGGGAAACCTCACGAATCTCGTCTGTCACACGCTGTCCACAAGGCGGCCGCGGGGTGCGCTCGGGCGGGCGCGAGGCCACTATCCTCGCCGAAGGCATCGGGCGATCTCGACCGAGCACATTCCTCTCCACGGGCTAAGGCGGTGACATGGCGGTCGGCACCACTCCGGAGGGTTCCGCGGCCGCCCTGCACGCGGCATTCACCGAGAGCGCCGACGCCGACGTCACCCTGCGCCTGTTGCGGTCGCGCAGTGCGATGGTGCACCTGGCGCTGATGGCCGCGCGCCTCGGTGACGGCCAGGTCGACGGCGATCACCTCGCCGCGGGTCTCGCCCACGACATCGCCGCGCTGGCGTCGCACTGGACCGACCGTGACGTCGCCGTCCCGACCGCCGAAGAACTCCTCGACCTGTGGACGCGGCGCGGCTTCGTCGCCCGCACCCTCGACGCCGATCGACACATCGAGCGCTACCAGCTGACCCGAGGCGCGACGACGGCTCTGGCGCAGGTGCAGTCGGTGCGACACGATCGGTCGGTCGCCACGCAGACGGCGATGGAGATGGTGATCGGGCGTCTGTCCAACATCGCGGTGGCCATCAACCCCGATCCCGGTGAGCACATCCGCGACATCGACGCGAAGATCGCCGAATTGACTGCTCGCCGGGCAGAACTGGCTGCCGGGGCCGTACCCGCGGTCGACGCCCGGCGGGTGTTCGACGACATCCGCATGGTGACCTCGCTCGCCGAACGGATGCCGGCCGACATCATCGGCTACGGCGAGAAACTGCGGGAGAACTCCCGGGAACTGCTCACCGGAGGCCTCGACGAGCGCGCAGGCGCCTACGCCGACGCCCTCAACCGGATGTTCGACGGACACGACGAACTGCACCGGTCCGCCGAGGGCAGCGCCTTCGACGCCTTCTACACCCTCATCTCCGACCACCGGCTCCGCGACGATCTCGAACGGCACATCGACGCGATCCTCGCCGCCCTCCCCGATCTGCCCCGCGACCAGGCCGACATCCTGGGCCGCTTCATCGACCGCATGTGGGACGAGGTGCAGCACGTCGACGAGATCCGCGGGCAGGTGTACCGGCGGATCAACACCTTCGTCAAAGGTGGTGACTTCCTGCACTATCGGGCCCTGCGCGAGCAGATCGGCGAGGCGCAGCGCGCGGCCGCAGCGGCGTTCGAGCACGTGAGCGCGGGCCGCGACATGGGTATCGAGGTCCCGATGGGGGTGGCCGACACGAACTCGATTGGCGCGGTGTCGTTGCACGACGGCGTCGTCGAGATCCCGGACGGTGTCGAGGCGTCGGCCGGTGAGATCGACATCGACCCCGCGGCGCTCGTCGGCACCGAGACCATCGACTGGCAGGCACTGACCGATGCGGTGAACGCCTCGGTCGGTACCGGGGCCGCCGATCTCGCACAGGTGCTCTCGCGCATCGACTCGCCGCGCGTGGGCGACGTGGTGGGCGTGTGGTCGCTCGCGCAACGACACGGCGCGGTCGACACCTCGCGTCCGCCGATGACGGTCGGCGCGCACACCGCGCGCGGGGTGCGGGAGATCTCGGTGCCGGCGATCGTGTTCACCGAACCCATGCCCGAACCCGTGGTGACCGCCGTCGACCCCGCGGTGCACCTGCTCGACGACCTGACGGGGGAGACCCATCGTGACCACTGACCACGAGATGAGCGACCACGTCGCGACCGGGGCTCCCGACGCCGGTGACGACCTGTTCGTCGACAGTCCCGAGGCCGAGGCCTCGACGTCGGTCGACCTGTCGCACTTCAGCTTCGACGGCACCGAACCGCTCGGTGACATCGGACAGCGCCGCACCGAACCCCGTTTCGACGGCGACACCTCCGAGCTGCCCGCGCCGGTCTGTTACGCCCTGCAGGAGCTCGTCGCCGCGGCCCACGTGAGCGGCAAATCGCGCAACTGGCGCGCGATCGAGGCCAACGAGCAGATCATCCGGTCTCGGCTCTCCGAGCTCAACCTGGTGCTCGAGATCGACACCGAACACCGCTACGCGTTCACCCGGCAGGTCACCGAATCCGATCCGCGGCAACGCAACATCCTGCGCGCGTCCACCCTCACGCTCGCCGCGTCGGTGCTCGCGCTGTTCCTCCGCCAGAAGTACCTGACCAGTGTCGACGAGTCGGCCACGGTGGAACGGACCGAGATGGTCGACCACATGCTCACCTACAAGCCCGTTCGCGACACCGACGAGGCCGGTTTCGTCCGTCGCGTCGACGCCGCGATCAACGTGCTGGAGAACCGCAAGATCATCCGCGCACTGCCCGGTACCGACCGCTACGCCATCCACGGCGTGATCGCGGCGCTGCTGACGCCCGAGCAGGTCGAGTCGTACACCCGCGCCTACCGCGTCCTCGCCGGCGACGACCCCAGCCCCGACCTCGCGGAACTCGACGAGACGGTTCTCGATGATTCGGTGACCGATGAGGAAGAAGAGCAGTGACCGACACCCTCGAGCAGACCACCACCACCGCGCGTCGCACCCTGGCGATCGGGCAGTTCCGGCTCACGCGTATCCAGCTCGTCAACTGGGGAACGTTCCACGGCTACAAGGACTTCCCGATCGACGAGCGCGGCGTGCTGCTGACCGGGCCGTCCGGGTCGGGCAAGTCGTCGCTGATGGACGGCCACTCGGTGGTGTTGCTGCCCACCTACGACCAGGGTTTCAACGCCTCAGCCGATCTGACCGCCAAGGGTGCCAAGCGCGCGGCACGGTCGATGGCCGACTACGTGCGCGGCGCGTGGGCGGAGAACGACGACGAGTACAACCAGTCGCAGGTGCAGTACCTGCGCGGCTCCGGCGCGACGTGGTCGGCGATCGCGGCGACGTACGACAACGGCGCCGGGTCGGTGACGACGGCTGTCGCCATCAAGTGGTTCCCGGGCTCCGGCAACGACGGCGCCGCGCTGCGCTCCTGGTACCAGCTGCACCCCGGTGACGCCGACCTGCTGTCGCTCAACGACTGGGCCGCAGGCGGATTCGACATCCGCTCCTACCGCGCCACGCATCCCGACGTCGCCTGTTTCGACGTGCAGAGCGCCTACCAGGAGGCGTTGCGCCGTCGTGTCGGCATCGGCAGCTCCTCGGCGGCCCTGGCGCTGATGGGCAAGGCCAAGGCGATGAAGAACGTCGGCGACCTCAACCTCTTCATCCGCACCTACATGCTCGACCGGCCCGACACCTACACGAAGGCGCAGCGGCTGGTCGAGAACTTCACCCAGCTCGACGAGGCGTATCAGGCCGCGGCCAGGGCACACGCGCAGGAGAAGGTGCTGCGTCCCATTCCCGATGCGTGGCAGGCGTATTGCGGTGCCGAGGAGTCCACGACCCGCGCCGCCGAGCTGCTCGGACCGCCGATGCGTGCGTTCATGCGCGAACACCGGGTGGCGTTGCTGCAGGCCAAACTCGACTCGATCGAGGACCAGCGCACGGCGCTCGACAACGAGGTCGCCTCCTGGGAGAACATCGCCGACGAGCGCGAGGACCGTCACACGTCGCTGCGTGATCAGCTCACCGTCGACAAGGGTGAGCTGACCTCGCTGGAGGCCGAACTCAAATCGTTCGAGGCCGAGGTGACCGCCCGCAACCGTGCCTACGAACGGTATTCGGCGGTGGTGGCGCGGATCGGCGAGAACACCCCGGAATCGCACGAGGAGTTCGCGGCGTTGCGTGACCGCGCCCCGCAGATCGGGCGGGCCGCCCGGGAGGCCGCGGCGTCACTGTCGGCGCGGGCGCACCCGGTGTTCAGCGCCGAGACCGACGCCCGTCGCGAGCACGAGGCGGTGCTCGAGGAGTTGACCACGCTGACCGCGCGACGATCCCTGCTGCCGCGCGATGCTCTCGCCCAGCGCGACGCCATCGCGACCGGTACCGGTATCGGCGCCCACGATCTCCCGTTCGCCGCCGAACTGGTCGAGGTTGCGGCCGAGCACCGCGACACCTGGGCCGGCGCCGCCGAACGTGTGCTGCGCAGCCTCGGCATGACGCTGCTGGTGCCCCAGGAACACCGCAGGCGGGTCTCGGATTTCGTTAACGCCACCAACCTCGGCGGCGTGCTGGAGTTCCGCGCGTTCGACACCGATGCCGCCGTCACCGAACCGACTCCGGGAACTCTCGCCGCGGTCATGAGCGTGGATACCGCCCATCCCGCCGGGCCATGGCTCACCGGTGTCGTCGCCCGCTCGGCCGCGCACGTCTGCGTCGGCACCCCGGTCGAACTCGACCGGCATGAGCTCGCGGTGACCCCGCAGGGCCTGGTGAAGGCCGGGCGTGACCGTTACCGCAAGGACGACCGCCGTCGCGTCGACGACCGCACCCACTGGATCTTCGGTACCAACACCGACGGCAAGCGCGCCGCGCTCGAGGAATCGCTCGTCGGGCTGCAGGCCCGGTTCGACGAGGCCCGGCAGGCGTCGCAGGACATGCGGGATCTGCTGGAGGACAACCGGGAACGCGCGAAGGCCGCCGAGGCGTTGGCCGCGTACGGTTCGTGGACCGAGCTCAACTGGTGGTCGTCGCGTCGCGACGCCGACGAGTTGAACCAGCGCATCGAGGCCGTCCGCGGCAACCGGGTCGATCTCGCCGAACTCGAGGAGCAGGTCGACATCGCGCGCGCCGACTGGCGCGAGGCGGTCGCGCGGGTGGGCGCGATCAACGACCAACTGCGCCACATCGGTTCGGACTGGGACCGCTGGCTCGCCGAGCTCGAACAGTCCACCGACACCGATGCCATCAGCGACGACGACCGCGACTACCTCTCCGGAGTGCTGACCACCGTGCTCGAGGGCAGCGGCAAGGAACTGTCGATCGAGACCTACGGCGAGGTGCGGTCGGATCTGCGCAACGCCCTCGAAGCGGTGCAGGCCGACGCCAACGCCGATCGCGACAGTGCCGAGAACCGCATCGTGCGCGCCGCGGAGGCGTTCGTCCGGGAATGGCCCGCCGCCGCCAACAATCTGACGCCGACCATCGCCGGCGCGGAAGATCTGGTGTCGATCCACGCCGGGCTCATCGACCACGGGCTCGCCTCCACGCAGGAGCGGTTCCGACAGCTGATCACCACCGACATCTCACACTCGGTGTCGAACCTCTACAAGGAGATCGGCGACACCAACAAGCGGATCCGTCGCGGTATCGCGGAGGTCAACAGCGGACTGCGACGTGTCGACTTCAACACCGGCACCTATCTACAGATCGCGGTGCAGCACAACCCGACCGAGGAGGCCACCGAGTTCGCCCGCATCGTCGACGCGATGATGCGCGACGCCCCCGCGGCCCGCGCCGGCGACGGCGCGGTGTTGGCGCGGCAGTTCTATCGCATCAAGAACCTCATCATCGCGCTCACCGCCACCGACGCCGAGGGAAAACGCTGGTGCGACAACGTCCTCGACGTGCGCAACAGCTACTTCTTCTACGGCAAGGAGCTCGCGCGCCCGGCGGCCGGTGAGCCCGAGGACGACGATGCGCCGCCGGTGCACACCTACCGCAACACCGCGACGAACTCCGGTGGCGAGCAGGAGAAGCTGGTCGCGTTCTGTCTCGCAGCGGCACTGAGCTTCTCGTTGAGCAGTCCCGACGACCACCGGCCGGGTTTCGCGCCGCTCATGCTCGACGAGGCGTTCAGCAAGTCCGACGAGACGTTCAGCAGTCAGTCGCTGCGGGCGTTCGAGCAGTTCGGGTTCCAGCTGATCATCGCCGCACCGATCCGCATGGCCGGCATCGTCGAACAGTTCATCGGCCAGGTCATCCTGGTGGACAAGCGGATCGGCCCCGACGGCGCGCGATCGGACGCCCGCACCGCGACCTTCGGGGAGATCGCGACGGCACGGCAGCAGCGGTGATCGCGTGGTGACGTCGCCGGACCGGATCTCCCTCGAGCAGTGGAACCGCACCGTCCTGACCCGTCAGCATCTACTCGAGCGCGTCGACGACGACGCCGTGGAGGTGCTCGACCGCTGCGTGGGGCTGCAGTCGCAGGATCCGCGAGCGGCGTTCTTCGGACTGCATTCCCGGATCGTCGATTTCGATCCGGCTGAGCTCGACGGGCTGATGGTCGACCGCGAGGTGGTCCGGATGGCGTTGCTGCGCAGCACCGTGTTCTGTGTCGACGCAGAGGATGCACGCTGGATCCGTCCACTGGCACAACCGACACTGGACGCGGAACTGCGGACCAACCACCTGCGCAACATCGTCGCGGCCGACCCCGCCGCGGTGGCCGACCACGCACGCGAACTGTTGACCGACACCGAGATGTCCACCAAGGCACTGGGTGCCGCCCTCGTCGAGCGATTCCCCGGCGAATCGGCCCCGACCCTGTGCACGGTCGCCCGGTGCACCCTGCCGCTCGTCCAGGTCCCGCCGCGAGGACTGTTCGCCGGGAGCGGCGCCACCACCTACCGCCTCTTCGACGAGTGGGTGGGGCCCGGCGAGCCCGCCGTCACCGGCGCCGAGGCCGTGCACGACCTCATCCGGCTCTACCTGCGCGGCTTCGGGCCGTCGACGGTCGCGGGGATACAGAGCTGGTCAGGGCTCACCCGGCTCCGCGGGCCGATCGAGGCGATGGAACGCGACTGGGAACTCAACCGGCTGACCGGACCGGACGGGGAGGAACTGTTCGATCTCGACGGCCTCGACATCGCCTCGGCCGACGAGCCCGCGCCGGCCCGCCTGCTGGCCCCGTTCGACAACGTCGTGGTCGCCCAGGCCGATCGCCGCCGTGTCATCGACGAGGCCGTCTACAAGGCGATGGCCACCCCGAACGGTCGTATGCCGGGGTTCGCGATGGTCGACGGTCGGGTGGTCGGGTCGTGGCGTGTCGACGCCGCCGGTGCGGTGTCCGTCGAGTATCTCCTCGACGTTCCCGCGTCGCGGCGACGAGCGCTCGAGGGCGAGGCCGACGCGGTGTCGGAGTTCGTCCGGCAGCCCACCGACTAGCTCGCGACGACGCAGACCGTCAGGCGTTGGCCTCGCGGTGCAGCGCGGCCATCTCGGCGGCGAACATCTCGACGGGGCCCTCGGCCACGAGTCCGGGGGCCACGGTCGCGATCGGGAGCGGCGCCACCGGCGACGCGGGTGCACCCCACTCCTGCAACCATCCGGTGAGCTGTGCCGACGACACCGCGTAGACGATGCGTCCCAGTCCGACCCAAGCGTGCGCGGCGGCACACATCGGACAGTGCTCGCCGGAGGTGTAGACCGACGACCGGGCGCGCTCGTCGGGGGTGAGGTTCTCGACCGCCCAGAGTGCGATCGCCAGCTCCGGATGGCGCGTCGCGTCACCCCCACCGACCCGGTTGCGCTCGGCGAAGACCCGGCGTCCCTGCGCGTCGACCAGTACCGAACCGAACGGCTCGTCGCCCGTGGTCAGCGCTTCGCGGGCGAGCTCGACGCAGCGCCGCAGGTGTGCGAGGTCGTCCTCGGTGAGTGCCATGGTGTCAGCGTAGGCGGTCGACGGGCAGGCCCCCAGGCCTTGCATGCAACCTTGTATGCAAGGTGTTAGCGTCGTCGGCATGACCGCGAACACGGGACCGGTGGCCGCCGAGCGTGCGTACACCCACACCAAAGCGCAGATCATCAGCGGCGGTCTGGCCGGCGGGCAGTTGGTGAGCGAGGCCAAGATCGGCGCCGAACTGGGGATCAGTCGCACGCCCGTCCACGAGGCCTTCCTCCGCCTCGACGCCGAGCAGCTGATCGAACTGGTCTCCCGCAAGGGCGCGATCATCCGACCCATGACGCCGTCGGAGGCTTCCGACGTGCTCGCCATGCGACAGGGCATCGAATCCGCAGCGGCTGCACAGACATTCGCTACCGGTGGTCCCGGCGCCGAGATCCTCGAGCGCATCGAGGAGAACCTGCGTCGGCAGGAGGAGGCGGTCGACTCCGGTGATGTCCCGGCGTTCGTCGACGCCGACGACGACTTCCACGCCCTGCTGATCGAGGGTTCCCACAATCCGCTTGCCCGGCAGTTCTACGAGCAACTGAGGGCGCGGCAGCAACGCCTGCGCACGATGTATCTGCGCATCGACCCCGGAAACCTCGCGTCGTCGTACGCCGATCACCGCAGGCTGGCCGAGTGTTTCGTCGGCGGCGACCGCGACGGCTTCACCGCGGCACTCGTCGCCCACCTCGACCGCTACCAGGGGGCGATATGACCGTCGGTGCCCGTGACGCGGACGTCGATCCCGCGACCACTGCGACCGCGTCCCGCGGCAGGGCCTGGCTCCTCGTGTTCGGGACGCTGTTCGTGTGCGCGTGGTCGGGGAATCAGTTCAGTCCCATGCTTCTGCTGTACCGCGACACCGCCCACTACTCGGCGGCGACGGTCACGCTGTTCCTGGGCATCTACGTCGCGGGACTCGCCCCGGCGCTGGTGATCGCGGGCGCGGTGAGTGACCACGGCGGTCGCCGCGGACCGATGTCGTGTGCGGTGTTGTTCGGTGTCGCGGCCAGCGCACTGCTCGCGCTCGGCGAACTCGGATCGCTGCCGATCTGTCTCGGGCGGCTGTTCGCGGGCATGTCGGTCGGCACCGCCATGGCCGTCGGGACGAGCTGGCTCAAGGAACTGAGTCAGGGCCGATTCGATCCGTCGGCCGATGCCGGCGCCGGTGCGCGTCGCGCCTCGCTGGCCTTCACCCTGGGCTCGGCGCTGGGCGCCCTCGTCGCCGGCAGCATCGCCCAGTGGGGTCCGGTGCCCGAGGAGCTGCCCTACCTGATCCACATCGTGGTGGCCGTCCCGTTCCTCCTGCTGGTGCGCCGACCGCCGGAGACCGTGTTCGCCGGCGCTGTGCGACAACCACTCCGGGCGCGCATGACTGTGTCCTCGATGCGCAACCGCCGGTTCCTGCGGGTCGTCCTCGTGTGCGGGCCATGGCTGTTCGCGGCGTGCGCCCTGTCCTACGGGTATCTGCCGGTGTTGCTCGCCGACGCGACCGGCGGCCTGGGCCTCGCCTACGCCACCCTGCTGAGCGTCGTCGCACTCACCAGCGGCGCCCTCGTCCAACCCCTCGCCACACGTATCGACTCACCCACGAGTGCCCGCGGGATCGTCGTGTCGATGGCGACACTCGCCGTCGGACTCGTGGTCATGATCGCCGCCGTCGAGACCGGACAGGTCGTGGTCGGCGTGGCCGCCGCCGTCGTGTTCGGAATGGGTTTCGGCATCGGACTCGTCTCCGGGCTCCGCGAGGTCCAACGCATCGCGCCCGCCTCCGACCTGGCCCGCCTCACCGGAATCTTCTACGCCGTCGCCTATCTCGGCTTCGTCATCCCGACGATCCTCGCCGCGCTCACCCCGCCGTTCACGACGCTGTTCCTCCTCGGCGTCCTGCTCGCCGCGCTCGTGGTGTCGACGGCGGTCGTGGTCGCGTCCTACCGCAGGCACCTGCCGCGCAATGGTGCCGACGCGTCATCAACACTCGCCGGGTGAGTCCTCCGGCGAGGTGAGTCGGACGACTCGCGCCGGTGCCCCCACGGCGACCGCGTTGTCGGGGATGTCGGACAACACGACGCTGCCTGCGCCGATGACGGAGTTGCGGCCGATGGTGACACCGGCGCCGACGGTGACCGCAGCCGCCAACCATGAGTTCTCGCCTATGACGATCGGTGCCGCACGTTCCCATCCCTGACGGCGGCGAGCGTGGTCATCTATGGGGTGAAGGGCGGTGACCAGGTTCGCGCCCGGTCCGACTCGAACGTTCGCCTCGAGCGTGATCGCCGCGTCGTCCATGAAAAACGCGTTGCCGTTCACGAACACGTTGTCGCCCAGTCTGATGTTCGTGCCGTAGGTACAGCTGAACCTGGGGACGATCACGACTCCGTCCCCCACCGAACCTGTGATGAGTCGCATGACACGCTCTCGCCGGCCATCATCGGATCCGGGCGTGGCATTCCATTCGTCGACGAGATCGACACACCGTCGCCGTCGTTCGCGAAGGTGCTCGTCATCGAGGTACCACTCGCCACGCGCCAACCGGTCGGCCTGCTCACTCACGTCTGCGACCGTAGCCCGACCGCGTTCCGCGGAACGCGGTTCGGTCGAGTTGTCGGTGGGTGCCGATAGGGTTGTGGGAGTTGATAACCGCAGCTCGTCGGGGGTAACAGTGTCGGTCACAGCCATCGCGTCGAAACATTCGGATCCGTTCGATTCCGCCTCGCCGGACGGGTTGTCGGACGCGGAGTTGGCCGACAGGGTCGTCGGGTTCGCCTCGCAGATCGCCGCCTTGACCGCTCGCTTCGTCGAGTTGCTCCGCGAGTTCGACGATCGCGGCGTGTGGAGTGGTGTCGGGATCCGCTCCAGCGCGCACTGGCTGTCATGGAAGACCGGGATGTCGCTCCGCACGGCACAGGATCATCTGCGGATCGCCCACGCGCTGACCGATCTTCCCAGGGCGTCCGAGGCGTTCGCGGAGGGTCGCCTGTCGTACTCGAAAGTCCGCGCGATCACCCGTGTCGCGACCCCCGATCGTGAAGAAGAACTGGTGAATGTGGCGTTGTCGGCTACCGCGGCGCAGGTCGAACGACTGGTGCGGGGCATCGCGCACATCGACCGCGCCGAAGATGAGGCTGCAAGCGGTCGGATCGAATCATCGTCGCGGTGGAAGTGGAACGACGACGGGTCGTTGGCGGTGACGATGCGACTGTCCCCAGTCGACGGGGCCCGCTTCCTCGCCGGCGTCGTGCGTAGCGAATACGAAAGAACCCGCGTTACCGGTGATCCCGACCTCGACCTTCCTGCCGGCACCGAGGGCCTCGATACGGCAGCAGCGTCCCGAGATCTGTGGCGCGGAGTCCCCGCCGACATCTCCGCCGCGGTGGTCACCATGGCCGACACCGCGCGCACCGTCGTCGCGATGCCCGACTTCGCCCCAGGCGCGGAGATCGTCGTCCACACCGACGCAGATCACTCCGCCGATCCACATCTCGATACCGGACCCGCCATCGCCACGACCGAGGTCGACGAGGCCGCATGCGGTGGATCGACCCGGGAGATCGGCCACCAGCGATCTCGCAGCGGGAAACGCGGTGTAGCGCTGACATTCGGCCGTAGACGACGACTACCCACCAAAGCCCTACTGCGGGTGGTGCACGCCCGCGATCGCGGCTGCCGACACCCCGCCTGCGGACGCACCCGGCATCTCCACGCCCACCACGTCCGATTCTGGAGTCACGGCGGGACCACCGACCCCGACAACCTGATCCTGCTGTGCTCGATCCATCACCGCGCGCTCCACAACGGCGACTTCACGATTCGCGCACTCGGAAACCAAGAATTCAGCTTCCACCACCCCAGCGGCACCCCCATCGACACCGCACCCGAGACCCACGCCCCGGAAACGTGGCAACCGAACGCCTCGATCAGCAACACAGCCGTCGAACCCGTAGGCAGCGGAACCCTCGACCTCAGCTACACCCTCGAAGTGCTGTACGGCATCTGGGAATGGCGCGACGGCCAACACGTCGTCGCTGCCTGAACCGCGTTCCGCGGAACGCAGTCAGAACGTTCGAAGAAGCCGCATCCGGCTGATCATCCGGAAGGCGTCCGGGCGCGAGGCGACTGCCGAAGTGAGGAAGTCGTCGAGTGCATGTGCAGAGCAAAAGGTGACACACACGTCGCGGTCGGCGAGAACGTCGACGAGGTTTATGAAGCGCTGCTGGGCTTCCCGGTCAATCGCGCCGAACATCGGAACTCCGGTGACGGTCCAGTCGCCGTAAAGCGCTGACCACTCGATGTATTCGACGGTCGACAGTGGTGCGTCGCACACGTGGTCGAACGTGACCCGAAGGTGGCCGCCGCCTGCGGACACAACGGGAAAACGTCGGCCGGCCAGGTGCAGGTATGCATCGGCCGCCGCGGCATCGGCCGCGGCCGCAGACGAGACAATCCACCCGCCGGAGGCGAATCCGGAGCTGTGTGCGCGCCGACCGATGCGGTGGTCGACATTTCCGTCGAGGCGAGCGATAGCGAGATTCTCGGTGATCATGGCGATCCCGTCCTCCATGAGGTGGTGCCACACGGGGTTCGGGAGCAGGTCGTCAGGTTGGTAGTTCGACGTCACCAGGAGTGTGATCTGCTGCGTGAGAACATATTCGAGAACCCGAATGAGGAGTCGGGCGTCGCCGGGGTCGTGGATGTGCAACTCATCGAACACGAGGAGTCCGTGCGAACCGATGATGTCGTGGAGCGCTCGCCGGAGTGCCCCGGCGTCGCCTCGCTCTGCGTGGATACGCGCGTGTAAGAGGTGGAAAAATTCGTGCGAATGCACCCGCAGCTTCGGGGCGGCCGCGGCGTCGAACACCGCATCCACGATCCACGACTTGCCCCGCCCCACCGGCCCGTACACATAAGCACCGCGTGGTGTCGAACGATGTCTACGGCGTCGCCGCGGTCCCACGATGTCGGCGAGTTGCGCGACGAGCCGGTGCTGGTCGACGTCGAGAGTGAATCCATCGTTGTGAGCGGCCTTTGCGACCGCCGCGACGACCGGATCGTGCACCCTCGTCAGCCGGGGAGTTCGCCGGTGCGCGGGTTGCGCGCGGTGATGCAGTAGGGCCGCCCGGTCGGGTCGGCCATCACGGTCCAGTCGCCGTGTTCGGCGACGACCTCGGCGCCCCAGTCCTCGTGCCGGGCCACCTCCTCGGCGGGGTGGGTGCTGGCGAGGTCGACGTGACCGGCGATGGCCCCGGAATTGGTCGACTGCAACAGGATCCGCACCGCGAGGTGTTCCGGTCGGACGAGGTGCCGGAACTCGGGTCGGCCACTGCTGCCGCCGGCGACCTCCCATCCGGTCAGCGACTCCCAGAACGCGCACTCTCGATCGAATCGACGGGAGGGGATGTCGATCGACACCTGGTCGATGATGCTGATGGTGTCACCGGGCCAGCGGATGGGGCGCGACTTGCGGCTCTGTCCCTGCCACACCACCAGGCAGAACACGAATCCCGCCGGGGACGTCATGGTGATGCAGTCGTCGGCCCACGAGACGACGGCCGCCCCGATCTCCTGTGCGCCGGCGGCCGAGGCGACGATGTCGTCGACCGCGAGATCGAGGTGCACCCCGCCGACGCCGTGGTCGATCCGTTGGACCAGCAGATGCGAATCGCCGTGGAACGGCTCGAGAGAGGCGAACTGCCGCTTGTCGCCGCGCGGCGGGGAGACGGTGCTGCCGGCGATGGCGCGCCAGAAGGTGACCTCGTCACCGAACTCGTCGGCGGGGAAGTCGAGGACCAGCGACAGCCATCGCACCGAGGTGACCGCCATCAGCGCACCCGATGGCGAGAACGCCACCGCTCGAGGGTCGTGGCGTCGCCGGAGACCTCGATCTCGTCTCCGCGATTCCACAGTCCGAGGTAGAGGACGACGGCGGTGCCCCGCCACGTCGCCGTCGGCGACTCGGGCGCGCCGTCGGTGACGCTCAACGCCTCCGCCGACACCGACAGGGTCCAGGCGTGATCGGTGTCGGTGGTCTCGACACCGATCGTCAGCGGCTCACCGTCGTACAACTTCGACCGGCCGCGGGGGGCGAAGCGGACCAGCAACTCGTCGAGGCCGTCGGCGGCGAGGGCGGGATCGATGCCGACCGCGGCGGCCGTCGGGAGCGAACCGTCCTCGGCGGCAACGGCATCGACGGCGTGGATGGTGGTCTCGTGCGCCTGACGACGGGTCCAGAACTCCAGCGGGGTGCGGCCGGTGTCCATGAACACCCACGCGTCGACATCCGGATCGGCGGTCTCGAGGGTCGCGAGGAGTTCCCGTGCGCCCTCCACGAACCAGTCGGTGAGGTCGCTCGGTGCCACGCGGTCGAGCACGTCGGACTCCGAGGCGAACGGCGCCTCGGCGCCCAGGATCTGCGCCCGCGCCCACCGGTGCACCATCCCCTGGTGCGCCACCAGATCGGCGATCGTCCAGTCGGGGCAGGTCGGCACGAGGGCGGTGAGTCCGGCCGTGCGCGCAGACGCCGACAACCGGTGCGTCGCCGCGTCGATCACGGAACGGAACTCGTCGAGGGTCGGCCCACCGGACATGCCGATCAGTGTGGCACGCGAGGGCTCACAGCTGGGGGAGTACCTGTGCGGCCACGAGTTCGAGGTGGTCGAGATCGCCGAGATCGAGCGTCTGCAGATACATCCGGGTGACCCCGATGTCGGCGAACCCGCCGATGGTGTCGACGATCTCCGCCGGTGTCCCGGCGAGTCCGGAGGCGCGCAGGTCGTCGACGTCCCGTCCGATCGCCTCGGCGCGGCGGGCCACCTCGGCGTCGTCGCGACCACAGCACAGCACCTGCGCGGCCGAGTGCGCGATGGGCGCCGACCGCTCGACCGTCGCGCAGGCCTCGTCGATGCGGCGGTGCAGCGGCGCGGCGTCGGCGGCGGTCATGAACGGGGTGTTGAACTCGGCGGCGAACCGCGCCGCGAGCGCGGGGGTCCGCTTCTTGCCGGAGCCGCCGATGATGATCGGCGGGCCGGGCCGCTGCGTCGGCTTGGGAAGCGCGGGCGACTCGGTGAGCTGGTAGTGCTTGCCGTCGAAGGTGAACCGATCGCCGACCGGCGTCGCCCAGAGCCCGGTGACGATCGTCAGGTACTCCTCGAGGCGGTCGAACCTCTCGCCGAGCGCAGGGAACGGGATGCCGTAGGCGGAGTGCTCCTCGGCGTACCACCCCGCGCCGATGCCGAACTCGACGCGGCCTCCCGACATCGCGTCGACCTGCGCGACCGAGATGGCCGTCGGACCGGGGAGACGGAAGGTCGCCGAGGTGACCAGCGTGCCCAGGCGGATGGTGCTGGTCTCGCGGGCGATCCCGGCGAGGGTGATCCACGCATCGCTCGGACCGACCCCGTCGGGCACGTTCATCGCGAGGTAGTGGTCGGATCGGAAGAAGCCGGTGAAGCCGGCCGACTCGGCGGTGGTGGCCACCGCGAGCAGTTCGTCGTAGGTGGCACCCTGCTGCGGCTCGGTGAAAATGCACGTCTCCATCGCTCCAGCATGCCCCCTAGAGTGGCTGTCATGGACAGCACTGGCGGCAGCGGTTTCCCGGACACGGGCGGACACCGGCCATGACCGATCGGTGCCTGCCCCGGTTGCTGCGCCGACTGCGGCCGCCACAGGGCGACCGTGTCGCGGTGGTGCGACTCGAGGGTCACATCGGATCGGTGGGCGTGGGTCGCGGGGGCATCACCGCCGACGGTGTCGAGGGCGTGCTCAAGCGTGCGTTCACCGGCGATCGCGTGAAGGCGGTCGTGCTGGTGATCAACTCGCCCGGCGGCTCGCCCGCCCAGTCGGAGTACATCGCCGAACGGATCCGCCAGCTCGCCTCGGAGAACGGTGTCCGGGTGCTGGCGTTCTGTGAGGACGTCGCCGCATCGGGTGGCTACTGGATCGCCTGCGCGGCCGACGAGATCTTCGCCGCCCGGACCTCGATGGTCGGATCGATCGGGGTGGTGTCGTCGGGCTTCGGCGCGACCGAACTCATCGACCGCGTCGGCCTCGAACGCCGCATCTACACCGCGGGCGCGAACAAGGCCCGCCTCGACACCTTCTCCCCGGAGAAGGAGGAGGACGTGGCGTGGCTCGCCGGTATCCAGGGCGATCTGCACGCCGCGTTCATCGCCTGGGTGCGACAGCGTCGCGGCGCGAAACTGCAGGGCGACGACGCGACCCTGTTCAACGGTGACGTGTGGATCGGACGCAAGGCGGTCGACGTCGGGCTCGTCGACGCGGTCGGCGTGCTGCGGTCGGTGATCGCCGAGCGGTACCCCGACGCCGACGTCGAGGTGATCACGCCGCCCAAGCCGCTGCTCGCCCGCCTGACCGGCGGTCAGGTCGGTGTCGCAGCCGCCGTCGACGGGATGGTCGACGGCGTCGTGACCGGTGCGCTGTCCGCGGCCGAGACGAGGTCGCGCTGGTCGGCGTTCGGCCTGTGACCCGGTCGGCGGGCGGGCCTGTGAACAAGTACGCGCGTGCGGGAATTCATCCACAGGCGTCACCTTCCCGCGCAGGCCCGGGCACGTTCGCGACGACCCTCAAGTTGTGGATGAGGTTGTGGAAACTGTGGACAACCCCGCCTGGGACGCTTGTGAACGTGAGTCAGGTCACCTTTTCGGTCCATCTGCGCCTATTTCGTTCGCGGTCCTGAAGACCGGATTGCAGACTTCGCGCGCTCTGCCGCCGGTCGCGCCTGTGCACAGCCTGTGGACAAATTCGGTCGCGCCCGCCGTTCGGGCTCGACGTGCCACCATGGGACGCGTGGGTGCGCACCGGCGGTCGGGTTCTCGGATCGGCCTGTCGTGATCGATTTCTGCCCCCGCTGCCGTATCCAGGCACCGCACGACCCGCGTCGTTCGGGATGCCCTCGCTGCGGCGGAGCGCTCATGGTCCTCGACAGCCTCGATCAGATCCCGCCCCGCCCCGTGGCGGCCCCGGCGTCGCCCCGTCCCGATGCGCGCCCGGCGCCGACCGCACGGCGCAATCCCCGCGTCCGCTGGGAGGCCCGTCGGCCGCCCGAGGCGCGTCCCGCGCCCCGCCGTCCCCGACCGGTGGGACCCGGACCCACCCCCCGCTACGCGGCGCCGCCGCGCTGGGGACTCGTCGACGTCATCACCCCCGACGAGGAGCCGCGGCCGTCGCGCGCGGAGCGTCTCGCCGGATCGTTGTCGCCGCTGCTGCAGGCGACCGGATCGGTGCTGCTGATCGCGGCGGTCGCCGAGGCGTGGATCTACGCCCTACTCATCCGCAACCGCACCGCCCCGGTGGGTGCGACGACCGCCGGCTGGGCCTATGCCCTCACCTGGGCGCTCGGCGTCGTGTCGATCGTGATGGTGGTCGCGAGCCTGGTGTCGTTCATCGCCTGGCTGCGACAGCGCCGCTCCGAGGCGTTCGCCGCACATGACCGCCTCGATCCCCGACCGACCTGGCAACTGGTCGTCGGTTGCCTGGTCCCGGTCGTCAACGTCGTCGCGCCGGCGGTCTTCCTCCACGAACTCGCGCGATGCGGTCACGCGCTGCCCGCCGACCGCGTGCAGCGGGTCCTGCGTCTGTGGTGGGCGGCATGGGCCGCGCTGTCGGCGCTCGCGATCGCGACCCTGGCGATCCGCTATTCCTCGGACTCCATCCAGTGGGGCGCGAACGCGGTGCTCCTCACCGTTCTCTGCGATCTCGCCGGCGCGGCGTTCGCGATCGTGTCCTCGCGTCTGCTGGTCCGCGCCTTCGACGCCGATGCGCGCCCCGCACCGTCGAACCGGTGGCTCGCGGCATGAGCGGCCCGCAGCCCCTCCCCGGCGGGGACGAGCCCGGGGACCACGAGCCCTACGACCCCGAGGCGATCCCGCCCGACGCGCAGCTGACCGACGATCTCGCCGAGGTGTCGCGGATACGCAGGCAGCGTCGACCGGCCGTCGTCGCGCACCGCGGTGCGTCGGCCGATCGGCCCGAACACACCCTCGCCGCCTACGAGCTGGCGCTGGCGCAGGGCGCCGAGGGTCTCGAGTGCGATGTGCGGCTCACCCGCGACCACCAGCTCGTGTGCGTGCACGACCGCACCGTCGACCGCACGTCGTCGGGGACCGGTGTCGTGAGCGAGATGACGCTCGCGCAGCTGCGGGAACTCGACTTCGGCAGCTGGCATGCGCGCGGCGCGCCGGCGTCGGTGCTGACGCTGGCCGAACTGCTCACCCTCACCCTCGACTGGCCCGACCCGGTGCGGTTGTTCATCGAGACCAAACACCCGGTCCGGTACGGCGCACTCGTCGAACAACTGCTGCTGGCCGAACTGCACCGGTTCGGTGTCGCGGCGCCGGCGTCGGCCGATCACAGTCGCGCCGTGGTGATCTCGTTCTCCCCGGCGGCGGTGTGGCGTGTGCGACGCAACGCGCCGATGCTGCCGACCATCCTTCTCGGCGAGACCGCGCGGCTCCTCGGCGGCAGCGCGGCGACCGCTGTGGGCGCGACCGGGATCGGACCGTCGATCGTGACGCTGCGCGATCATCCCGACGCCGTCGACCGCGCCGCGGCGTCGGGACGGGCCACCTACTGCTGGACCGTCGACGAGTACGCCGACGTCACCCATTGCGCCCGCATCGGCGTCGATTTCCTCGCCACCAACCACCCCGGACGGGTGCGGGAGTGGCTGGAGCCGGGGCGGCGCTGAACCCCGCCTGCGCGGGGTAATAGATTCTGGACCCATGGCCAAGAAGAGCAAGCGCGGAACCGGACGTCCCGGCAGTGATCGAGCCGAGCGGGTCGCCGCCCGCAAGGCGCGGCAGGCGCAGGCCCTGGCCGCACCGGCCCGGCCCTTCGCGGGTCTCGCCGCCGAATGCGACATCGTCGCCCTCCGCGCGTTCGTCGCGTCGGCGACCGCCTCGGTCACCGTCCACGGTGAGGCGGGATCCAACGCGGTGTCGCTCGCGACGATCCTGCCCGGCGCGGTGCAGGCCCTGACCCGCGACCTGGGCGGCTCGGTCGAGGGCCTCGTGGCCCTGCAGACAGAGTTCGAGGGTTCCGACATCCCCGGCGAGCTCGCGCACGCCCTGCGCTGGGCGAGCCGCGCCGAGGCCGGTGCGCCCTACGAGCCGAGGCCCGAGGACACCGACGTCGACGGTGCAGAGGCAGACGGGGAGGCCGACCTCGCCGCCACCTTCGGCGCCGACACCACCCTCGACATCACGCTGCACGACGACTTCTCGTGGTGGTTCGCCGATTCCGCCGACATCTCGCCCGACATCGCCGCGATGATCGAGCAGGCGTCGGAGTCGATCCTGCCCACCGCGCGCATCGTCGGAGAGAACCTCTCCGGCGCGCCGTGGTGGGTCGACGCCGGCGAGCGGGCGCACGTCCGCTGGGTGCGGCCCGAGGCCGAGGACGACGTGATGACCGCGCTGGCGCGACTGCACGCGGCGGGCAAGCTCACCCTCGGTGAGGGATCGAAGTTCGCCGGGTCGTTCCGCACCCACGGTCTGCTGGTGCCGGTGTTCGACCTCGACAACGAGATGCACCACGAGGAGTGGACCGCCCCGTGCGCACGCTTCGAGGCCGACCTCGCCGACGCCTTGGCGCAGACCGGTGACCTGACCGGCGAACAACGCCGCTCGCGCGACGGCATCCGAGGCCGCCAGGTCACCCTGCGATGACCGGGAAGGCGTTGCGGCGCACGGTGACCCTGCAGAAGCGGGGCCCGGCCGCAGCGATCGTGCTGACCGACGACGAGGTCGCCTCGTTCGGCGGCACGAAGACACCGCCGGTGCGTTTCACGATCGGTGGCATCACCGTCGCCGGTCGTGTCGGGCGGATGGGCGGGGAGAACCTGCTGGGGCTGAACAAGGCCGTGCGTACCCAACTGGGGGTGGAGGCCGGCGACACCGTCGACGTCGCGATCGAACTCGACGACGGCCCGCGCGAGATCGAGATCCCGCCCGCGCTGGCAACGGCTCTCGACGCCGACCCTGCTGTGCGCGCGGCATTCGACGCGTTGGCGCCGTCGCGTCGCAAGGAGCACGCCCGCGCGGTCGCCGACGCCAAGCGCGACGAGACCCGGGACCGCCGGATCGCGGCGATCGTGGAGGGATTGCGGAGCAGCTGAGTCAGATCGCGCCGCCGGCGATCGACGGCGCGGTGGCGTCGGCCTCGGCCGCGACGTTGAGTTCGCGCTGCACGAAGGTCTCGAGGTCGAAGGTGTTGCCGTTGGCGCGCTCGGCGACGGTCTGCAGGGTGGTCATCACCGCGACCTCCTCGACCTGCTCCTTGAGGAACCACTGCATGAACTGCTCACCGAGGTAGTCGCCCTCGTCGCGCGCGGTCTTGGCCAGCGCGATGATCTGGTCGGTGACCGTCTGTTCCTGGTGCAGCGCCAGCTTGATCGGCTCACGGAAATCGCTGAAATGGCTTTGCGGAGCGGCGATCCCGGGGACCTCCACGGCCATGTCGCGGTCGAGGAAGTACTGGATGATCATCATCGCGTGGTTGCGTTCCTCGACCGACTGGCCGTAGAAGTGCTTGGCCAGCTGCGGGAGGTCCTCGTTGGCGTAGAACGAGGCGAGCGCGATGTACTGCTGCGACGCGGCGAACTCGTGGGCGATCTGCTCGGCGAGGAGCTGATGGAATGCGGACACGGGGCTCGCTGCTGAGCGTGTGGTGACGGACATGGCGACGAGACTAGGCTGTCCGATTTGCCCTGTCACCCAAGTTCGCCCTTACTGAGGATGCACTTCCCCGATCTCAGCTGATCGCACCGGTGTTGGTACTCAACAGGTTCTCGGGGATCGGTGAATCCTTCGCGATCAGGTCGAAGAAGGTCGTCGTGTCGTCGTCGGGGGCCAGGGCGTCGCCGTCGTCGGTGCTCTCCGAGCCGCCGGTGGGTGTGGTGGTCGTCACCGGACCGCCGCGCAGCGCCCACCCCAACATCGCGAGATTCCAGATGTGGTCGCCGTTGTCGACGGTGAGCGTCGAGACGGTTCCGCTCACGAAGGGGAACAACCGGAACGGGTTGGCGATGGTGGAGAAGCTCGCGGCCTTCGACATCAGTGCGGTGAGGAACTTGCGCTGGTTCACCACGCGTTCGAGGTCGGCGTTCGGGAACGCCCGCGTGCGGACCAACCCCAATGCCTGACGGCCGTTCAGATCCTGACAGCCCGCGCGCAGGTTGAGGCCCGCCTTGGGATCACGCAGCGGTTGGTCGAGGCAGATGTTCACCCCGCCCACCGAGTCGACGAGGGTGTCGAAGCCGCCGAAACCGATCTCCGCGTAGTGGTCGATGTGCACGCGGGTGAACGTCTCGATGGTCTGGACGAGCAGCTTCGGGCCGCCGAAGGTGAAGGCGGCGTTGATCTTGTGCGGCCCCTGACCGGGGATGGTGACGAAGAGATCGCGCGGGATGCTGACGATGGTCGCCTTCCCGCTGTTCGGGATGTGCACCAGCATCATGGTGTCGGTGCGGCCGAGGTCGCCGTCGACGTCGCCGGTGGTGAGGTTGCGCTTCTGCTGCTCGGTGAGACCGGCACGGGAATCAGAGCCCACGAGAAGCCAATTGGTGCCCGGGGTGTCGCGGACACGGTCGGGATAGGAGCCCAGTGCGTCGACCCGGTTGAGTTTCGAGTCGTAGTAGAACGTGAGTCCCACCAGTGCGACCACGATGACGAGCAGCAACGTGAGCAGGGTGCGGCCGATGCGTGGGCGACGCAGACGGCGCCGTCGGGGTGGTCGTGGAGGCGGGCCCGCCGCGCGCCCGGGTGGCCGGTTTCGTGGCGGACCGGGTGGGCCGGGTCGGTCGAGTCGGGGGTCGCGCCGGAATCCCTGGGCGTCGGCCGGCGTGCGACCGCGTGGCGGGGGAGGCGGGGGTGGTGCCGGCGCGCCTCGGCGTGGTGGGGCGTCGCGGAACGGTTCGGGTTTCTGGGGAGGCGCGTAGCCGTCCACACCCCGTGCGGGACCCGGACGGGGCGCGGCGGGCCGTGGGGGGTGGTCCGGTGTCTCCGACCAGGCGCGCGGCGGGCGTCGATCACCGCCGCCGTCGCCGCGTCGGGGCCCGCCCGGTTCGCGGGGCCGCCGGATGAAGGGCCCCTCCTGGTCGCTCACAGGCACGACTGTACGGAGCCGGGCGACGTCGGGGCGGTCACTGCAGCCAAGTGAGATGGTCCCGCAACAGTGCATATCCGACGAACGCGACGGTGTCGATGAGGGCGTGACCGATCACCAGCGGCCACGTGCGCGATGTCAGCTGGAAGAAGCGGCCGTAGACCAGGCCCATCACCACGTTGCCGAGACCGCCGCCGAAGCCCTGATAGAGGTGGTAGCTGCCCCGCAGCAGCGCCGAGGCCAGCAGAGACCGGTTCTCACCCCACCCGAGCTGCCGCAGCCGGGTGATCAGATAGGCGACCACCAGCACCTCCTCGGCGCCGGCGTTGCCGACGGCGGAGATCACCAGGACCGGGAGGCGCCACCACGTCTCGGTGAGGTCGCTGGGCAGCACCTGGGCGTTGACGCCCAGCTCGCGCGCCACCAGATAGAGGCCCAGACCCGGCAGTCCGATCCCGGCGGCGAGTGCCGCACCCCAGGCGACGTCGCGGCGTGTCGGACGGCGCGTGATGCCGGCTCGGTGCAGCGCGACGCCGCCGCGGTAGATGAGGTAGACCGCGAGCGCGGCGATCGCGAAGAGTTTTGTGGCGGCGAGGAGTTGGCGTGCGAGGTCGATGTAGTCGATCGTCGACGTCGACTGGTTGAGGGCGACCGTGCTGTTGCCGATGCCCCCCGACCGCAGCTCCGCCTCGAGCAGTGACAGCGCCGAGTACGCGCCGGAGAGCCCGAAGGTGAGGATGACGACGATGCTGATTTCGGCACCGATGAGCCGACGCTGCGTGCGGTCGGTGACCACCTCGACGTCGGCGGGTCGCGCCGGGGTCAGCAGCGTTCGGATGGGTGAGGGCACCTCGCCACGATAGAGACGCCGCCTGTGCTCAGTCGGTGATGCTGTTCAGGTAGGGGCAGCCGGCGAGCGCGCGCAGGGCCCGGGACAGGGCCATCACGTCGGTCACGGGGCGGTCGAACGACAGGCGGGTGTCGAGGTCGCCGGTCTCGCCCTCCACCCGGAAGCGGATGCCCCAGCGGTCGATGCCGAGCGGTCGCACACGACCGTTCCGCAGGTGTCGCGGCAGGCGGCGGACGAGTTGTTCGATGACGTCGGAGTGGTCGGAGTCGAGGTGGGCGATCCAGTCGGCCTCGTACTGCCAGAACGGGTCGGGCGTGGCGCGGGTCAGTTCGTCGGCGGCGACCGCGGCCGCGCCGGTCGACGTCGCGATGACGGCGCCGGTCAGTTGCAGACGCAGCATCGAGAACCCGTGGCCGAGGTCGAGCAGTTCGTCGGCGGGATGTTCGAGGGCGATCTCCATGGCGAGGTCGCGCTCGAGGTCGGCGGGCACCCGGTGCAGGACACCGTTGAGCCAGATCAGCGACCGCACGCGTTCGCGGAGTTCGATGGGTGCGCAGTCGGTGACCTCGATCATCGCCGGGACTCCGTCGGAGCCTGCCCGGGTGGCGGCCATGGCGTCGGTGTCGGAGCCGATGAGGACGAACGCCTGCCCGTCGAAGAGGTGCACCATCGTCACCGGCGACGGCTCGGCGCCTTCGATGGCGACCATCGCGGCGGTCACGTGCATGCACGCGGTGCGGATCGCCTCGGCGTCGGTCGGGCGGTCGGTCACGGTGGTTGCCATGGCGGATCCTCTTCTGGCGGGAGCTCGTCGAGACGTGGTTAAGGTAACCCTAACCTAAATCAGCGTCTCATGAGGAGCAGGGCGGCCGATCTCTCGAAACGCGACCCGTCACGCCGCCTCGAAGACCATGTCGTGCGGCCAGGTGATGTCAAAGCGCATGTTCGGCGCCGGAGTATCAGGTGGGTTCCGGTATCGCTCGAGAAGTTCGTCGAGACGGTGCAGGTGGTTGGCGCGGAGAGCATGGGGTGGGTCGGTGTTGCGTCGCCAGCCGTAGCGGCCTTTGTCGGGGCCGTCGGTGATCTTCTCTGTGGTCCACTGGTGCGGTTCAGTGCCGACGGTCCGGTTGTGGGGGCCGCATGCGGGTGCCATGTGGGTCGAGTCGGTGAGGCCGCCGTCGGCCCAGTCGTTTTCGGCGTGGTGCATTTCGGTGTGCGCGAACGGTGTTGGGCAGTCGTCTTTGCTGCAACCCTTGTACTTCCCGAAGGCCATCAACCGTTGCGACTGCGATGCCAGCCGACGAGACCGGCCGAAGAACAGCGGCTCGTCGGTGACGTCGCTGAACACGGCGAGGTGGGTCTGGGCGTTTGCGGCGAGCTTGACCACGTCGGAGATGGGCAGATCGCTGCCGGTGGCGGTGCGTGCGATTCCGGCGTGCTCACGCAGTTGAGCGTCGGTGATGGACACGATGATCTGCGGTGGCAGTCCGCGATGTGACCCGCCGAGGAGACCGCCGTTGACTGCGGCGTCGAGTAGAGCTTTCAGCGCATCGTGATTGCGTTGGGACTGCGAGCGGCAATCCCGATCGGCAGCGTCCCGCAGCAGGGCTGGATCCACATCGGAATGATCGCCGCGGGGTGACTGGTCGTCGTCCGGGTTGTTCATGCCGGGCGCCGCCCACTTGGCGAGTACGACGTCGAACAATGCGCGGGTGATCGGATCCAACGTGGCGGTGAGTTTCGACATCAGCTGCGAGTCCTGGCAGCCGAGATTCAGGTTCCGGTTCCGGGCACGATCGCGGTCGTCGGTGAGGGTCCCGTCGGGATCAAGGTGAGCGAGGATCCGCACGCCCGCGGCGGCGATCTCTTTCGGCGTCAGTGTGGTCGCGAACTCGGCCAGGGTCTGCTCGGCGAAGGCGCGGTGCTCGGGTTCGATCGCGGTGGGGATCTTGGCCATCACGTCGAGTACGGCGTGGACGTGGTCGGGGCCGATCGAACCGGCGGCGAGTTCCCGAGCGGTGTTCGGGCACACCGGTGGGAGCTTCTCGCCGGTCATCGCATGCATCGACTCGAGGGCCTGCACTTCTTTGAGACGTTTCTTCGGTTGCGTGACGCGCAGTTTCGTCTGTAGGAACTCGGTCAGGGTCACGCACCCGACAGTGCGGTGCGCGTCGCGGTCGGAGACCTCGAGGATGCGGCGGTTACCGGTGGACTGGAGTTGGCGGACAGCGGTTTCGTGGGTGATCGCCAGTTGTGCGACTGTCTCGTCGTCGTAGGCGTCTGAGGTCTCGTCGGCGATCTCTTTCACGAGGGATTGCAGGGCAGCGTATTTCGCAATGAGATCACTCACGAACGGCCCCTCCCCAGGTGGTTCTGTACATCCAGGTTAGCACGGATGTTCGAAACCTGGGAGGTTAAATTCAGTGAATAGTGTTGAACGCTGGTGTATTTCGCTGTTCTGATTGCGATTACTACCGCTGACGGTGCGGAAGCCGGTCGTCGAGTGTGCGTTGTCTCGTCGTCGGCTCACGCCGGGCGGTGAGCACACTCGACGCCCGTTTCCACACAGTCAGCACGACCACTCGCCCGGCCGCCTTCGCGCGGTCAGCGCAGCCCGTCCCGGTCGGTCGTACAGTCTTCCGGTTGCGGGCAACGACGTCGACTAGGCTCGTGATGTGTCCGACCTTCGTCCGCTGCTGCCCGAGCCTTCCGGCGCGGTCGCGTATTTCGGTCCGGCGGGGACGTTCACCGAGATGGCCCTCGATCGTCTGATGGACCGCGTCGGCTGGACCGATCCGGAGCGTTCCACGCAGTCGAGCCCGGGTGACGTGATCGAGGCCGTCCGGTCGGGTGCCGCAAGCCACGGGTGCGTCCCGATGGAGAGCTCCGTGGAGGGTGCGGTACCCGCGACGATGGACGCGCTCGCCGCCGGCGACGGCGTGCAGATTCTCGCCGAGACGGTTCTCGACATCGCCTTCACCGTCGCTGCCGCCCCCGGCCGGGCCGGTGACGACATCGCGACCATCGCCGCATATCCCGTGGCGGAGGGTCAGACCCGGGAGAGCCTGCGCCGACTGTTCCCGTCGGCGACGGTCATCCCGTCCTCGTCGAACGCCGCCGCGGCGGCCGATGTCGCGGCCGGTCGCGCCGACGCCGCGTTGACGACGGCTCTCGCCGCCCGTAACCACGGCCTCACCGCCCTCGCCGAGAACGTCGCCGACGCGGCCGACGCCACCACACGTTTCGTGCTGATCGGGCGACCGGCGCCCGTCCCGGCGCGCACCGGTCGCGACCGGACCGCGGTGATCCTGAACCTGCCCGACGTCCCGGGGTCGCTCGTGCGGGCGATGAGCGAATTCGCCACGCGCGACATCGATCTGATGCGAATCGAATCACGACCACGACGCCACTCGGCGGGTTACCACTTCTTCCTCGACGCCTCCGGACACATCGACGACCCTCTGATGGGACACGGGTTGGCAGGACTGCACGCCTTCGCCGAGAAGGTGACCTTCCTGGGGTCGTGGCCCGCCGAGCGTGCGACCGGCGCGGCGTCACCCGACCACTCCGACTCGCTGCGATGGGTCGAGGCGTTGCGCCGGGGTGAGCACTGATGGGGTCGTTGCACCTGGTGCGGCACGGGCAGACGACCTCCAATGTGATGGCGCGCCTCGACACCCGGCCCCCGGGCGCGGGTCTCACCGATTTCGGTGCGCGACAGGCTGTTCTGTTCGGACTCGAACGCCCCGACGCAGGTCCCGCCGCGCTCTACAGCTCGGTCGCACGGCGTGCTCGGGAGACCGCCGAACTCATCGGGACGGTGTGGGGGATCGAGGCCCGGTCCGTCGACGATCTGCACGAGGTGCAGGTGGGCGACCTCGAGGACCGCAACGACGACGACTCGGTGCGCGCGTTCCGTGACCTGATCGCCGACTGGTTCGCCGGTCACACCGATCGGCGGGTCGGCAACAGCGAGAGCCTCGACGACCTGCTGCGTCGGTACGTCCCGGTGATCGAATCACTGCGCGACGCCCACGCCGACGCGCCCGGCGACGTGTACGTGGTGAGTCATGGGGCCGCGATCCGACTGGTCGCGGCGCATCTCTGCGGCGTCGACCCGGAGTTCGCCCTCGAGCACGGATTACCCAACACCGGGTCGATCGAACTCCTCTGGCGCGACGACGCCTGGACCTGTGTCCATTGGGGTGGTGTAGACCCGGTCCGCCCGGTCGGCGCCGCCACCGTCGACCCGATGGGCTGAGCGCCGCCGATTCACGCTGCGGGTCTCAGCCCCACCCGTGGGCGTGCAACCAGGCGTCGTCGATGCCGAAGTGATGCGCGATCTCGTGGACGACCGTGATCGCGACCTCGGCGACCACCTGGTCGCGGTCGGTGCACATCGACAGCAGCGGCTCGCGGTAGATGGTGATGGTGTCGGGCAGGGCGCCGCCGTAGGTGGTGTCGCGCTGGGTGAGCGCGATGCCCTCGTAGAGCCCGAGCAGGTCGGGTTCGTCGGGGTGGTGGCCCTCCACGAGCACCACCACGTTGCTCATGGCGTCGGTGAGTTCGGTGGGGATGGTGTCGAGCGCGTCCGACACCAGCTCCTCGAACTCCCGATCGGACATCTCGACCGTCATCGCACGGGTCCGTTCGCGACTCGCAGGTTCATGGTCGTCAGCCCTCGGGGGCCGGGACCTCGGTCGGGTTGGGGGAGATGCCCTGCGGCAGCGGGACCGGGGTCGGGTTGAGCCGACCGGGCGGTTCCACCGGCGGCGGCACCGGCACCTTGCCGTTGATGAGGAGGTTGGGTTTGCCGTCGCCGACGAGAGTCGCGAATCCGCCACGGTCGGGCAGACCGACGTAGCAGACCGCGGTGCGACTGCCCGAGAGCCAACTGACCTGGCTGATCGTCGACCACTGCACGTTGAGCGTGGTGTCGGTGAACGCCTTCTGGGTGCCGAAGAACCCGGTCGTCATCTTGGGGCAGACACCCGAGAGGAAGCGGTTCTGGGTGGCGAGGTCGGGCCAGGGCTTGCCCGCGCCGGGGGCACCGAACTGCTCGGCCAGGCCCACGAGCCCGGTCACCTGGAACGCGTGCTGCTCGGCGCAGTTCACCGGATCGGTGGGTTGCCGCGACTGCAGGTTGATGCCGATGCAGGTGCCGATCGGCCACTGCGGCGCCTGGTCGAGATCGGCGACACGACCCAGGAACGGCTGCAGACGACCCGTGGAATCGGCCGCCTGGATGCCGCAGCGCAGGGTGCGTTCGCCGTCGTCCCACTGACGCTGCGAGGGGTAGAGCATGCCGACCGAGAAGCGCCCGTTCGGATCGAAACGACCGTTCAGGTACGAGTTCACCTGGTTCGGACAGTACTGCTCGCGCAGCGCGACGAACTGTTCGCGACTCGGCCAGGGCGCGGTGTCACCGAACTGATTCGCCGCGACAGCCGTCAGGTCGACGACCCCGGCCACCTCGAAGAAATGCGACCCGCCGCACCCGATGGCGGACGGGCGGCTCGGGTCGTTCTGCGGCCAGGTGAGGCACGTCCCGGGGGTCGAGCGGTTGAACGCGTTGGCCTGCGGGCCGCGGGCCTCGGCGCCGATCGCGGTCTGGTCGATCGATCCGGCGTCGGAGAACCCACCGATCGCCGCGACGATCGCCGCCGCGGCCAGGGCGCCCAGCACGACGGCCCCGAGCACGGTGCGCATCGGGTGCGCGGTCAGCCATCGGGTTCGACCTGTCGCCGGTCCGGCGGTCACCGTGTCCTGCGGTGCGCGGGCGTCCTCGGGCTCGGGGGCCAGATCGTGATCCGTTCCCTCGGGAGCGTCGTCAGGCGCGGCGTCACCGGTCGACTCGTTCTCGGCCGGATCCGTGTTGTCGAAGGGTTCCGGCGAGGTGTCGTCGGTCGACAGCTCGTCGTCGGGCCGCCCGTCGTCGGACGGGGTGTCGTCGGGGGCGGGGGGATCGGTGGGCGCAGACATCGACGTCCATCATGCCTGTCGCCGGGCGGCGTCCGGCCGATACCGTGGACCTCGATGTCTGCACCCGACGAACCGACCCCCGACCAGCGCGACGACGCCGACATCGCCGAGCTGGCGGGTCGCCTGTTCGACATGGCGCGTGGCGGGCACACCGCGCAGCTGGTCGAGTACGTACGCGCCGGCGTGCCCGCGAACCTGACGACCGGCACCGGCGACACCCTGGTGATGCTGGCCGCCTACCACGGGCACGCCGCGACGGTCGCCGCCCTCGTCGGTCTCGGCGCCGAGGTCGACCGCGCCAACGACAAGAACCAGACCCCGCTCGCCGGCGCGGTGTTCAAGGGGCACGACGACGTCGTCGAGACGCTTGTCGCCGCGGGCGCCGACCCCGACGCCGGCACCCCCACCGCCCGCGACGCCGCCGCGATGTTCGGCCGCGACGACTACACGGCGCGGTGGCGGTGATCGGGCACTGACCGGCGCAGGGTCAGCCAGTAGGGTTCTGCAGGTGATCGACCTGAAACTGCTCCGGGACGACCCCGACCTCGTCCGTACCTCCCAACGCAAGCGCGGGGAGGACCCCGCGCTCGTCGACACGCTGCTCGACGCCGATGTCACGCGCCGCTCCGCGATCGCCGACGCCGACGCGCTGCGCAACGAACAGAAGACGCTCGGCAAGTCGGTCGGCAAGGCCTCCGCCGACGAGAAGCCCGCACTGCTGGCCCGCGGCAAGGAGCTCGCGGAGAAGGTGAAGGCCGCCTCGACCGCGCAGTCCGAGGCCGAGGCCGTCGTGACCGCGACCCACCGGGCCATCGGCAATGTCGTCGCCGACGAGGCGCCGGCCGGCGGCGAGGACAACTACGTGGTGCTCGAACACGTCGGTGAACCGACCGCCATCGATAACCCGAAGGACCACCTCGAGATCGGTGAGTCGCTCGGCCTGCTCGACATGGAGCGCGGCGCGAAGGTGTCGGGCTCGCGGTTCTACTTCCTCACCGGGCAGGGCGCGCTGCTCCAGCTCGGACTGCTGCAGCTGGCGGCGCGGTTGGCGACCGCCAACGGGTTCACGATGATGATCCCGCCGGTGCTGGTGCGACCCGAGGTGATGGAGGGCACCGGTTTCCTCGGTGCGCACTCGGCCGAGATCTACCACCTCCCCGACGACGACCTCTACCTCGTCGGGACCTCCGAGGTGCCGATGGCCGGGTACCACATGAACGAGATCCTCGACCTGTCGAACGGGCCGAAACGCTATGCGGGATGGTCGAGTTGCTTCCGCCGCGAGGCCGGCAGCTACGGCAAGGACACCCGCGGGATCATCCGCGTCCACCAGTTCGACAAGGTGGAGGGCTTCGTCTACTGCAAGCCCTCCGACGCCGAGGCCGAGCACCAAAAGCTGCTGGGATGGCAGAAGGAGATGCTCGCCGCCATCGACGTGCCCTACCGCGTGATCGACACCGCCGCCGGTGATCTCGGATCGTCGGCCGCGCGGAAGTTCGACTGTGAGGCGTGGGTGCCCACCCAGGAGACCTACCGCGAGCTGACCTCGACGTCGAATTGCACGACCTATCAGGCCCGTCGACTCTCGGTGCGGTACCGCGACGAGAACGGCAAGCCGCAGACCGCCGCGACGCTCAACGGCACCCTGGCCACCACCCGGTGGATCGTCGCGATCCTCGAGAACCACCAGCAACCCGACGGCACCGTGCGACTGCCCGAGGCGCTCGCCGCGTCGGTCGGGACCGACGTCCTGCGTCCACCGAGCTGATCGCGTCCCCATGTTGATCGCCGGAGTCCTCGCAGCGCTGTTCGCGTCGATCGCCTACGGGGTGTCGTCGGTACTGCAGGCCCACGGTGCGCGCAGCAGCCACGACGCCGCGTTGGCCCGCGGCGAGACCGGTCTCTCGACCGAGTCCGGTGCGCCCACACTGCGATCGACCGTCATGGCGATGCTCACGGTCTACTTCATCGTCGGCACGGTGATGGACGTCGCGGGCTTCGTCGGCGGCGCGGTGTCGGCGCGGTTGGCGCCACTGTTCCTGTCGCAGACGATCATCAGCGCGAACCTCGTCATCACCGCCGTTCTCGGCATCTTCGTGCTCAAGATCCGGCTGCACACCCGCGACTGGGTGGCGATCGGTGTGGTGCTGCTCGCGCTGTGCGCGCTGGGGGTGTCGGCGAAGGAGAACCCCCGCCAGACGGAGTCGATGCTCTTCCACTGGGTGCTGCTCACGTTGACGGCCGCACTCGTCGTCGTCTCGATCGCTTTGGTGCGGTGGCTGGGATCGCGCGCGGCGATCGCGGCGGGTCTGGCCGCCGGTGCGCTGTTCGGCGCGGTCGCCATCTCGGTGCGCGTGCTCGACGGACTCGACCCGTTCTCCCTGTCGACGGTGTTCACCGACCCCGCGCTCTACGCGCTGGCCCTGGCCGGCGGCGGTGGCTTCTACCTGCACACCGTTGCGCTGCAACTGGGCTCGGTCAACGGCGCGACCGCGGCACTGGTCGTCGGCGAGACCGTGGTCCCCGGTGTGATCGGCGTGATCTTCCTCGGCGACGAAACCGTGAACGGTCTGGCGTGGCTCGCCGTGCTCGGGTTCATCGCCGCCGTCGTCGGTGCGGTCACCGTCGCCTGGTCGGGTGCCGTGGAGGCCTCGGCGCAGGCCGAGGCGGCGGAATAGCGCCTCCACTCCGGGGGTTGGACGGCATGCTGTCCCGCGTCATCGCCGAAGCCAGGAGTCGACTGCCATGCCTCTCGTCCACATCCACCTGATCGAGAACCGACGCACCGCCGAGCAGATCCGCACGCTCGCCGACACCGTGCAGGAGGTGTTGCTCGACCACTTCGCAGCCCCGCCGCGGGATCGCTATCAGCTCATCACCGAGCACAAGCCGGGCGGCATCATCGCCGAGGACACCGGACTCGGATTCGAACGCACCGACGACATCGTGCTCATCCAGATCGTGCAGCAGGGCCGCGACACCGATCAGAAGCAGGCGACCTACCGCGCTCTGGCCGACCGGCTGGGTGCCGAATGTGGCCTGGCCGGAACCGATCTCATCGTGTCGGTGGTCGAGAACACCCAGGCCGACTGGTCGTTCGGCAACGGGATCGCCCAGTTCATCACCGGCGACCTCTGATCGTCCGACGAGGTCAGGCACGCGCCCTGCGGCCGGCGGTGCGGGTCTGGCCGGGCGTCTCACCGATGACGCGGCGGTAGCGTCGCGAGAAATGGGCGTGATCGGTGAAACCGAGTTCGACTGCGAGCGTGGACAGATCGGTCTCGGGTTCGGCGTGGAGCCGGGTGGCCGCGTCCTGCATCCGCCGGCATTCGATGAGTTGTTTCGGGGTGAACCCGGTGTGCCGCCGCACCACACGCTCGACCGTCCGCACCGATGCGTGTACGGCGTCGGCGAGCGCGGTGGCGGTGGTGATGTCGGTGCGTTCCTCCGCGGACACCACTGCCGACGTGGCCAGGCGGCCGGCGTCGTCGACACGGTCGGCGAGCGGCGTGAGCCACTCCTCGAGTACCTCGCGCAGGAGGTCGCCATCACCGTCCCCCGTCATCACCTCGGCGAGTCGCGCCGACGGCGCGCCGTCGAAGGGGATGTCGGCACCGAGGAGTGCGGTGCCGGTGAGATCGGTGAGCAGCGGCGTCGCGGCCGGGCGGAACAACACCCCCACCGCCCATCCGACACCGCGCAGGGTGCGCTCGGTCACGTGGGGTTGCGGTCCGTAGAGGCCGGTGTGGTGGGCGCCGTGCACCTGGGGCCCGGCCTCGACGACGACGTTGACCGCCGGATAGTTGAGCACCCGTTGCGTCACGGGCATGTCGAGTCGCCACCGCACCACCCAGACATTGCGCACGAGGTCGGGCAGTCCGAGTGTGAAGCGGTCGAAGACGACGCCGGGTGATCCCGGGTTGAGGTGTCCCCGGGACGCGATCGCGTGGTGGATCTCGGGCGGTCCCATCGTCGGACAAGTCTGTCGCATACGTACAAGACCCGCCAGCTCTCGACGCCGACGATGAAAGCCATGATCACATCCGAGAGCACCCCAGCAGAGAAGACCACCGCCGCGACCGGCGACCACACCACCGACGGCCGCCCCCACGTCTACTCGTCGCTCACGCCCTTCATCGTGGTGAGCCCGGCGCGCGACGCGATCGAGTTCTACCGCAGTGTGTTCGGCGCGACCGTCGCGGGCGTCACCGACATCGACGGGTCCGTCGCGCACGCGGAATTGCAGTTCCCCGAGGGGCGACTGCAGCTCGGCGAGCCGAGCCCGACCTACGACCTCGCCGCTCCCACACCGGGTTCGCCGGCGATCTACTCCCTCGCCGTCTACGTCTCCGATGCCGACGCCGCCGTCACGCGGGCGGTCGACGCCGGAGCCACGGTGCGCGAGCAGCCCATGACGTTCGTCTCCGGTGACCGCTTCGCGTCGGTGCTCGACCCGTTCGGTGTGCGCTGGTCGGTGATGACCCGCGTCGAGGACCTCAGTCCGCAGGAGAGCGAACGACGCGTGGCGGACTGGGCCGCATCCCAGTCGGGCTCGTAGCCTGCGACGTCAGTCCAGGGCCGCCGCGATGAGCGTCGCGGCGGCGTCGCGTGCGTGTCGTGCCGCGGTCGGGTCGGCGACGATCGCCGAGGTCGTCTGCGCACCCTCGGCGAGCAAAACGAGCTGGCGGGCCAGGGCCGGTGTGGCGCCGGCCTTCTCCACCAGGTCGTCGACGTAGATCTGAAAGCTCTCCTTGTGGGCGCGCGCCGCTGCCGCGACCTCGGGCGACGATCCGCCGAGCTCGCCGAAGGCGTTGATGAAGGCGCAGCCGCGGAAGTCGTCGGTCACGAACCACTCGGCCAGGAAGTCGAACACCGCGAGCAGCTTCTCGCGCGGCGACGAGAGCGGGGCGGCCACGCGGTCGAGCCCCGACACCCACATCGCATGGCGGTGGTCGAGCACTGCCAGCACGATCGCGTCCTTCCCGGGGAAGTCGGCGTAGAGCCGTTTGAGGGAGACACCGGCCGACTCGCGCAGTTCGTCCATGCTGACCTGCTGGATCCCGCGCTCGTAGAACAGCCGGTCAGCGGCCTCGACGATGGCGGTCCTCGTGTCCATGACGGCAGTGTACTTGCCGTGAGAACGAGCGTTCTGTAGTGTAGGCGGTGTCGGAGAACGTTCGTTCTCTACGACCGTCGATCAGGACTTCGCCGAGGAGGCAGTCATGGGTTACATCACCACCACAGGTACCGAGAACTCCGCTCCGATCGAGCTCTACTACGAAGACCACGGCAACGGGCAGCCCGTCGTGCTGATCCACGGTTACCCGCTCGACGGGTCGTCGTGGGAGAGGCAGACCACCGCCCTCCTCGACGCCGGCTACCGCGTCATCACCTACGATCGGCGCGGGTTCGGCAAGTCGAGCAAGCCGACCATCGGCCACGACTACGACACCTACGCGGCCGACCTGAAGGCCGTCCTCGATCAGCTCGAACTGAACCAGGTCGTTCTGGTGGGCTTCTCGATGGGCACCGGCGAGGTGGGGCGCTACCTCGGCAAGTACGGCTCGTCGCGCGTGGCCAAGGCCGTGTTCCTCGGATCGCTCGAGCCCTACCTGCTGCAGACCGACGACAACCCGGCCGGCGTCCCGCAGAGCGTGTTCGACGGTCTCGCCGACGCGGTGAAGGCCGACCGCTACGCGTTCTTCACCGACTTCTTCACGAACTTCTTCAACGCCGACGACTACCTCGGCAACCGACTGAGCGAAGAGGCCCTCGCCGCGAACAAGCAGCTCGCCTACAACGCTTCGGCGTGGGCGTCGGTCGCGGCGCAGCCGACCTGGCTGACCGACTTCCGTGAGGACATCCCCAAGATCGACGTGCCGTCGCTGATCGTGCACGGGACCGCCGACAACATCCTGCCGATCGACTCCACGGGCCGGGAGTTCACCAAGGCGCTTCCCGACGCCGAGTACGTCGAGATCGAGGGCGCCCCGCACGGACTGCTGTGGACCCACCACGCCGAGGTCAACAAGATCCTGCTGGACTTCCTCGCCCAGTGAGAACCTTCCCTGCGAAGTAGCGGTTCGTCCGCACACCGGCCGCACTCGAGACCCGGGTGCGGCCGGTTCGCGTCGTGGCACATGTCATCGTGGGTGATGGCCCCACAGACGGTGACCGCGGCGACGCTGGGCGCGTGGGTGTTCACGGTGAACGGGACCCGGTGGGACTCGGTCGTCGAGATCGCGAGGGAGCGAGGCTCTCTCGCCACCCGCTGCGTCGCGGCGAACTACCGCAAGGACGTGATGGCCGCGGGCCAGCGCGCACTGCTGTGGGCGAGCGGGCCGGCGTCCGGCCCGCGACCGCGGGGCATCGCCGGACTCGGGTGGATCACCGGTCCGAGCGAGATCGACCCGGAGAACGATTCCGACCGGCCGTCGTGGCTCGCCCGCACCGACATCCGCCTCCTCCCCGACGCCGAGCGTGTCCGGGCGACCGACCTCGGTGAGATACCCGGCCTCGCCCACATGGAGATCCTGCGTCTCCCGCAGGCGAGCAACCCCTCGTGGGTCACCCGCGACGAGTTGGCACTGATCGAGCCACTGCTTCCGCGATGGCCGAGTATGCCCGGCCGCGGGCGATCCGCCCACGGTTGATGAGCCACGCGAAGAATGTTGCGTACGGCGAACTTTCGGCCTTTCGTTACTTTGCGTCGCTGAACTTTGTCGCCTGAACGAGTGAACAAATGACTGATTTGACAAAACAAAAGTGAAATCGACGTAACACGGCACGTCGAGGTCTAGCTTCACCCTCATCACTGGAAGTCTCGAGGGAGTTGTCGTGGGAATTCACAAGGCGTCGCGGGTGTCGAAGTCCGTCGGTAAGGCGGGCCTGGCGGGCACTGCTGCCGGTGCGGTCGTGACCACGGCAGCAGCCGCGGTTCTGATGGGGGCGGGAGTCGGATCGGACCCGACGTCGTTGACGGTGGCGGCGGGTGCGAACGCGTCTGTCGACCATGCTCTGAGTCGTGTCCACGCCGAGGGTGTGGTGCTGACGGGCAAGACGTTGCAGATGTTGTCGTCGTTGCCGACGGGGTCGTCGGTGGTGGTGCCGAATCAGTCTCCGGTGCAGAGTGGTTCGACGGGTGTGAACGGTTCGTCGTCGGTGCCGCCGTTGTCAGGGCAGGGGTCGTCGCCGGTGCAGTTGTTCGTTCCGACGGGCGGTGCGGGCGGTTCGGGTCCGGTGTCGCAGGCGTCGGTGTCGCGGTTCAGCATGTTCTCTCCGGATACGACGTGGACGCCGTTGCGTACGACGGCGGGTTCGTCGTCGACGGCGTATGCGTTCGTACCGGCGGCGGGGACCGATCCTGCTGCGGGTTTGGGGATGTTGATCCGGGTGTTCATCGGTGATGGCGCTGATGCTCCAGCGGATTGTGTTGCGGCGGCGTGCAATGGCGGTAACGGTGGACTGTTGTTCGGCAACGGTGGTCGTGGTGCGAACGGCGGTGCGGGCGGTAACGGTGGACTGTTCGGCAATGGTGGCGCCGGTGGCGCGGCGACGGTTGCCGGCGGCACGGGTGGTGCGGGCGGTAATGCGGGCTTCTTCGGGACCGGCGGTGCAGGCGGAGCGGGAGCAGCCGGGGCGACCGGACTCGCCGGTGGTGCCGGCGGCGCCGGCGGTCGCGGCGGATTCGTGTTCGGCAGCGGTGGAACGGGTGGTGCCGGCGGTGTCGGTGCGGCCGGGACGGCCGGTGCCGCGGGCACCGCAGGTGGAGCCGGTGGTGTCGGTGGTGCCGGTGGCGGTCTGATCGGCAACGGTGGCCAGGGCGGTGCCGGAGGTCTCGGCGGCGCGGGCGGTGCGGGTGTCGACGGCACCGCCGGTGCGGCGGGGACCGGTGCGGGTGCTGCGGGCGGAGACGGTACGGCCGGCACAGCGGGCGGCGCGGGTGGTCGTGGCGGGAACGCCGGTGCCGGTGGCGCATCGAGTCTGTTCGGTGCCGTCGGCGCGGTGGGCGCGAACGGCAACGGCGGCATGGGTGGTTCGGGTGGTCGCGGCGGCAACGGCGGTGCGGGTGTGAACGGCGCCGACGGCACTGCGGCAGTCGGGGCCGGTGGCAACGGTGGCGACGGGCAGGACGGTGGCGCCGGCGGCAAGGGCGGCTCCGGTGGTGCGGCGGGCGCAGGTGGCGCGGCGGGCACCGGTGGGACCGGTGGATCGGCCGGCGCGAACGGCACCGCGGGCGGCCTCGGCAACGGCGGCGCGGGCGGCAACGGCGGCCTGGGTGCGGCCGGAAACGCCGGCGGCACAGGGACGTCGGGTGCGGTGGCCACCGCGTCGGGTGCTTCGGGCAACGTCGGCGGAGCCGGTCTGACGGGCGGCAACGGCGGCAGGGGCGGTAACGCGGGCATCGGAGGTGCCGGTGCGGTCACCGGTGCCGACGGTCAGAGCGGCAGCGGCGGTGCGGCCGGTAACGGTGGCACGGGCGGCGCGGGATCGAACGGTGTCGACGGTGCGGCCGCGACGACTCCCGGCGAGGCCGGTCAGGCCGGAGGTGCGGGCGGCGCCGGAGGTGCAGGCGGTGCCGCGGGTTCCGCGGGTGCCGCGGGCACGGGCGCCGGAGGAACCGCGGGTGCCGCGGGCATCCAGGGCGTCGGCGGCGCGGGCGGCAACGGTGGCGTCGGAGGTGCAGGCGCGAACGGTGCGACCGGCGATCCCGGCGCGGCTCCCGTCGGATTCGGCGCGAACGGCACCACCGGCGGCACCGGTCAGACAGGCGGAAACGGCGGCCGCGGAGGCGATGCCGGTATCGGCGGTGTCGGCTCGGTCAACGGCAGCGACGGTCAGAGCGGCAGTGGCGGTGCGGCCGGCAACGGCGGTCAGGGCGGCACCGGATCGAACGGCAACGACGGAGTGGACGGTATCGACGGCGTCGTCGCAGGCGAGTCGGGAACCGATGCGGGCAGCGGAGGCAACGGTGGCGCCGGCGGACTCGGTGGCGCGGCGGGTACTGCCGGGGCCGCAGGTACGGGCGCCGGCGGTGTCGCGGGTGCAGCGGGTCAGGCCGGAATCCAGGGCAACGGCGGTGCCGGCGGCAACGGCGGAACCGGTGGTGCCGGCGCCGACGGCCAGGACGGCACTGATGGAGCAGTCGTCACCGGGACGGGCACGCGCGGCAACGACGGCACTGCGGGCACGGCCGGCGGCGACGGTGGACGCGGCGGGAACGCCGGCATCGGTGGTGCCGGGACCGTCGCGGGCGCAACCGGTGTCAACGGGACCGGTGGCGCAGCCGGCGACGGCGGGAACGGCGGCGACGGGTCGGACGGAGCCGACGGCGCGAACGGCGCGAACGGTCTCGGCGCGGGTGGCGCGGGCAGCGCGGGCACAGCAGGTGGTGCGGGCGGCAACGGCGGCGCGGGCGCGGCTGCGGGCACGGCGGGCGCATCCGGCACAGGCGGTTCCGGCGGTGCGTCCGGCGCAGCCGGTGTCGCAGGCATCGAGGGCGTCGGCGGCGACGGTGGCGACGGCGGTCGCGGCGGAAACGGTGTTGCCGGAGCCAACGGCGTCACCGGTGTGAACAACGGAGCAGCACAGAACGGCGGCGCCGGTGGCGCGGGTGGCAACGCAGGCGCTGCGGGCACCGGCTCGACGAACGGCTCGGCCGGGACCAACGGGTCCGGCGGCGACGGTGCTCAGGGTGGTAACGGCGCCGCGGGCACGAACGGGGCCGGGGGTGCGGCCGGCACCGCCGGCACCATCAACGGCGGCACGGGCGGTGCGGGCACGGCAGGTGGCGCCGGTGGAAACGGCGGCGCCGCAGGTGCTGTCGGCACCGGGGGTACCGGCGGCTCGGTCGGTGTCCAGGGCAACGGCGGCAACGGCGGCGCGGGCGGTACCGGAGGTACCGGCGGCAGCGGTCGGGCCGGGACGAACGGCGGAACCGGGTCCGCCGGATCGGGCGAAGGCATCTTCTCGGCTCCCGGCAACGGCGGTACGGGTGGTAACGGCACCGTGGGCGGCAACGGAGGCGCCGGTGGTGTGGGCGGCGGAGGCGGCGCGGCCGGTACCGGGCTCGTCAACGGCACGGCCGGAGCCAACGGCAACGGCGGCACCGGCGGTATCGGTGGCGTGGGTGGTAACGGTGGAACCGGCGGCACCGGCGGGAACGCCACCATCAGGAACGGCGGCAACGGCGGCAACGGTGGGACCGGGGCGGCCGGCGGCATCGGTGGCACCGGAGGTCTCGCGGGATCGGGCGGCGCAGCCGGATCCGGGACGGTGGGCACGGCAGGCGTTGCAGGGAACAACGGCGCCGGCGGCAACGGCGGTGCGGGCGGCACGTCGACCACAGGCAACGGCGGTACCGGCGGTACCGGCGGCGGCGTGGCCGCGACAACCGGAAACGTGGCCGGTGGCAACGGGGGAGCCGGTGGCTCGTCCGCGGCGAACACCGGTGGCACCGGCGGCACCGGAGCAGGCGTCTCGACGACCAGTGGTCGTGCCGAGGGCGGCGACGGCGGGCAGGGCGGCAGCGGCGGCGTCAGGGGCGGGGCCGGTGGAGTCGGCGGTGCGGGTACCTCGACCGGCGCAGGCGGGCAGGGCATCGGTGGTGACGGCGGCAACGGCGGTGCGTCAGCGGCGGGTGCCGGCGGAACGGGTGGCGCCGGAGGTACCGGGTCGGGTTCGACCGCGACCGGTGGCGCAGGAGGTAGCGCAGGAAGCAGCGGCGGCGTCTTGACCACCGGATCGACCGGCGGCGCCGGTGGCGCGGCCGTCGGAAACGGGCCGTCGGCGACGGGTGGTGCGGGAGGCACGGGAGGCACGGGTGCATCCGGCGTTGCCGGCGGAAAGGGTGGAACCGGCGGAACCGGTGGCACGGCCTCGAACTCCAGCGGAAACGCCACCGGAGGTGCGGGCGGAACCGGCGGTGCCGGAGGCTCCGGATCCTTGGCGGTCACCGGCGGCGCCGGAGGCAACGGTGGAACCGGTGGATCGGCCACCGCTCCGGGCGCCGGAACGGCGACCGGTGGCACCGGTGGTGCGGGCGGCAAGGGAGCGGGAACCGCGTCCAACGGCACCAAGGGCGCCAACGGCACCGGCGTCGGGTGATCGTGTACTCCACCCCACCGGGGGCGGAGCCTCATCAGTGACCTGACGGTTCGCGCTACGCACCGGCCGCATCCGATACCTCGGGTGCGGCCGGTCTGCGTGGGTGCTTGGGAACCGAAAGTTGTTGTACAACCTAAAGATTTGCACAAAATATGCAAACCGTTTCTAGGGTTCGCCGTAAGAGCGAGATCAGACTGTTCGAGGGAGTTGTCGTGGGAGTTCACAAGGCGTCGCGGGTGTCGAAGTCCGTCGGTAAGGCGGGCTTGGCGGGCACTGCTGCCGGTGCGGTCGTGACCACGGCAGCAGCCGCGGTGTTGGTGGGATCAGGGCTCGGGTCGGACCCGGCCACACTCACCGCCGCGGCGGGGGTCGACGCCTCGACGGTCAGCGCTCTGAGCCGCGTGCACCTCGAAGGCGTGGTCCTCACGGGCAAGACCCTGCAGATGCTGTCGTCGTTGCCCACGGGGTCATCGGTGGTGGTGCCCGAGCAGGCACCCCAGTCCACCGCGACCGGCAGCACCTCCTCGGTACCGCCGTTGTCGGGAACCGGTTCGTCGCCGGTCACGCTGTTCGTCCCCTCGACCGCCACCGGTGGTTCGGGTCCGGTGTCGCAGGCGTCGGTGTCGCGGTTCAGCATGTTCTCTCCGGATACGACGTGGACGCCGTTGCGTACGACGGCGGGTTCGTCGTCGACGGCGTATGCGTTCGTACCGGCGGCGGGGACCGATCCTGCTGCGGGTTTGGGGATGTTGATCCGGGTGTTCATCGGTGATGGCGCTGATGCTCCAGCGGATTGTGTTGCGGCGGCGTGCAATGGCGGTAACGGTGGACTGTTGTTCGGCAACGGTGGTCGTGGCGCGAACGGCGGTGCGGGCGGTAACGGTGGCCTGTTCGGCAATGGTGGCGCCGGTGGTGCGGCGACGGTTGCCGGCGGTACGGGTGGTGCGGGTGGTGACGCTGGCTTCTTCGGGACCGGCGGAACCGGTGGCGCGGGAGCAGCCGGGAAGGTCGGTGCGGCAGGGCAGGCCGGAACCGCGGGAGGTGCCGGAGGCGCTGGTGGTCGAGGCGGTGTGGTGATCGGCAACGGAGGCGCCGGCGGTGCCGGCGGTCTCGGTGGTGCCGGAGGTACGGGTGTCGACGGTGTCGCGGGTGCGGACGGTACCGGTGCGGGCGCCGCCGGCGCTGATGGTGGCACGGGTACCGCTGGTGGTGCGGGTGGTCGTGGCGGGAACGCCGGAGCCGGAGGCGCTTCGGGCTTCTTCGGCGCGGTCGGGATGGTCGGTACGAACGGCAGCGGTGGGGTCGGCGGCTCGGGCGGCGCCGGAGGTGCGGGTGGTGCGGGGATCGATGGCACGGCCGGTACGTCGGCGACGACTCCCGGCGGCAACGGCGGGGATGGTCAAGACGGTGGCGCCGGTGGCAGCGGTGGTGCCGGTGGCGTGGCGGGCAGCGGTGGCGCGGCGGGTACCGGGGGAATCGGTGGGGCGGCAGGCCTGAGCGGCACTGCCGGCACGCGAGGCGTGGGCGGCAATGGCGGCGCGGGTGGTTCGGGTGCAGCGGGCGCGAACGGATCGACCGGTGACGCCGGTGCGGCTGTGAGCGGCACGGGGACGAACGGCAACGTCGGTGGTGTCGGCCAGGCGGGTGGAAACGGTGGTCGCGGCGGGAACGCCGGCGTCGGCGGCTCCGGCTCTACAGCGGGTACGACGGGCGCAAACGGCTCCGGAGGTGCGGCCGGTAGCGGCGGCGCCGGCGGAGCAGGATCGGCAGGAACGAACGGCGCGAACGGAATCGACGCGACGACTGCCGGCGGCTCGGGAACGAATGCACAGGACGGTGGCAACGGCGGTGCCGGCGGCGCGGGCGGTGCTGCGGGTGTGGCCGGCGTCGCGGGAACGGTGGGGTCCGGCGGCGCGAACGGTGCCGCCGGGTCCGCGGGCGCGCAGGGCGCGGGCGGTGCCGGTGGCAACGGCGGAGTCGGCGGTGCGGGCTCGGCCGGCGGGGTCGGTGCTGCCGGGGCGAACGGCACGGGTTCGGGTGCTGCCGGCGCCACCGGTGGAACCGGACTGACCGGAGGCAACGGTGGAGCCGGAGGTGCCGCCGGGCTCGGCGGAGCGGGTTCGACCACGGGTGCCGACGGCGCGAGCGGTAACGGCGGCGCGGCCGGCAGCGGCGGTACGGGTGGAGTCGGCGGCAACGGCGCGCGAGGCGCGAACGGGACGAACGCGACGACCGCGGGCGCCTCCGGTACCGCGGGCCAGTCCGGTGGCGCGGGCGGTGCCGGTGGCGCGGCCGGCGCGGCGGGGATCGCAGGCACGGCGGGCGCCGGGCGGGGAGGCGTGACCGGCGCAGCCGGAGCCACAGGCGCTCAGGGTGCGGGCGGCAACGGCGGAAGCGGCGGAACCGGTGGTTCGGGCGCTGCCGGAGGCGTCGGCGCGACGGGCGCTGTCGCGGTCGGAAGCGGGACCAACGGCAACGTCGGTGGTGTCGGCCAGGCGGGCGGCAACGGCGGGCAAGGCGGCGCCGCCGGTGCGGGAGGCGCGGGATCGGTTGCAGGACAGGCCGGATCGAGCGGCAATGGTGGGTCGGCTGGAGCCGGCGGCAAGGGTGGTACCGGATCGAACGGGACCGACGGCGCGGACGGCGCGGAGGGCACGCCCACCGGTGGCAACGGCGCGGCCGGTCAAGACGGTGGCATGGGCGGCGCGGGCGGCGCCGGTGGCGCGGCCGGTGTCGCCGGTGCGGCTGGCGCCGGGATAGGCGGCGTGGCCGGAGCGGCTGCGGCCGCGGGAGTCCAGGGCGACGGCGGAAACGGTGGGAAGGGCGGCAACGGCGGAGCGGGTGCGAACGGTGGAATCGGTGACGCCGGCACCGTGGTCACCGGTTCCGGCGCGAACGGGAACGCCGGCGGAGTCGGCCAGACAGGTGGCAACGGCGGTCGCGGTGGAAACGCCGGTGGCGGAGGTGTCGGAACCGTCGCAGGGACCGCGGGAATCAACGGAAACGGCGGAGCGGCGGGCAACGGCGGCCGGGGAGGTGCCGGCTCGAACGGCACCGATGGCGTCGACGGGACCGACGCGACGACGCCCGGCGGTTCGGGCACCGACGGGCAGGCCGGTGGAATTGGCGGCGCAGGCGGTGCCGGCGGAACCGCGGGCACCGCGGGCGCAGCCGGAACCGGAGGTACCGGCGGGACGGCCGGAGCTGCCGGGTCCGCGGGTCTCCAGGGCGTGGGTGGTGCCGGTGGTGATGGCGGCACCGGTGGATCCGGCGCGAACGGCGCGACCGGAGGTGTCGGCGCGGCTGCGGTCGGAGCCGGGTCCGCGGGCAACACCGGCGCGATCGGTCAGGCCGGCGGTAACGGCGGGCGCGGCGGGAACGCCGGTCTGGGCGGCGCCGGCTACACGACGGGCGCAGCCGGTCGGAGCGGCGACGGGGGTGCGGCCGGTGACGGCGGCCAGGGCGGTGCGGGATCAGCAGGCACGAAAGGCGCTGACGGACAGTCGGTTCAGACTGCGGGCAGCGCGGGTACCGACGGACACCGCGGGGGAACGGGTGGCGCCGGCGGTACCGGCGGAGCGGCGGGTGTCGCGGGCGCGGCCGGCGATGGGACCGGTGGAGTGAGCGGGGCGGCCGGAGTGGCAGGTCTGCAGGGCGTCGGCGGGGCCGGCGGTGACGGCGGCCGTGGCGGTGACGGAACCGACGGAGTCCGGGGCTCGACGGCGGCAGCCGCTGTCGGCGCGGGAGCGAACGGGAACACCGGCGGCGCAGGCACGAACGGTGGCAGTGGCGGTCGCGGCGGCGACGCCGGCATCGGCGGCCAGGGGTCGACGAACGGTGCGGTCGGTGCGAACGGTGTCGGCGGCGCGGGCGGCGACGGAGGCCAGGGCGGAATGGGTTCGCGCGGTAACGACGGTGCGTCCGGCCGAGACGCCTTCGTGCCCGGAGATTCGGGAACGGCTGCCCAGGACGGGGGTCGTGGAGGCGCCGGTGGCAGCGGTGGGCTCGCGGGCCTCGGCGGCGCGTCCGGTGTCGGCGGCACGGGCGGCGGCGCCGGTGCCGACGGCACGAAGGGAACCGACGGTGTGGGCGGGGCCGGTGGCAACGGTGGCAACGGCGGCAACGGTGCCGACGGCGCCACCGGTACAGCGGGCAGGACGACCACCACCATCGCCGGCGCCAATGGCAACACCGGCGGCGCAGGGCAGTCCGGTGGCAACGGTGGTCGAGGCGGGAACGCGGGAGCCGGTGGAACCGGTGTGGTGACGGGCCTGTCCGGCCGAGCAGGCAACGGCGGCTCGGCCGGTGACGGCGGGATGGGCGGCGCAGGTTCCGACGGTAACGACGGGGCACGCGGAGCCGACGGCGTCGCGCTCGGGAGTGCGGGATCTACGGGCGGTTCCGGAGGAAGCGGCGGTGCCGGTGGCGTCGGCGGTGCAGCAGGAACGGCGGGCGCTGCCGGATCGGGAGGCGGCGGCACGAGCGGACTGGCCGGCACAGCCGGGATCCAGGGCGTCGGCGGCAACGGCGGTGACGGTGGGCGCGGCGGCAACGGTGTCAGGGGCGGTGACGGTGTCGCCGGATTCAACGGCGGCGCGGCCCAGAACGGCGGCGCCGGTGGGTCGGGCGGCAATGCCGGTGCCGCGGGCACCGGTTCGACGAACGGGACGGCCGGGGTGAACGGCTCCGGCGGCAACGGGGCAAACGGCGGCAACGGTGCGGCCGGAGCGAACGGACTGAGCGGTACCGCCGGTATTGCAGGGAACATCAATGGCGGCCAAGGCGCCGCGGGGACCGCCGGCGGTGCCGGTGGAAACGGTGGCGCCGCGGGTATCGCCGGAACCGGCGGTCGGGGCGGGACGATGGGCGTGCAGGGTAACGGCGGAAACGGGGGAGATGGCGGAACCGGTGGTATCGGTGGCGCCGGCCTCGCGGGGGCGAACGGCGGCAGCGGTCGTGCAGGAATGGACGCGACAGCAGCGAATCCGGCCGGGACCGGTGCCGGGGCCGGAGGGCCGGGTGGAGCAGGGATCGCCGGCGGTAACGGTGGCGCGGGTGGCGCGGGTGGCGCCGGCGGGAGATCGGGCACGGGCCTGGTCAATGGTGTGGCCGGGGCAAACGGAAACGGCGGTGCCGGCGGGATCGGCGGTACGGGCGGCAATGGCGGTATCGGCGGCGTGGGTGGCAACGCGCTGACGGGGATCGGTGGTGGCGGTGGTGAAGGCGGCGCCGGCGCGGCCGGAGGCATCGGAGGAACCGGAGGCCCCACGGGAGGCGGCGGACGTGCCGGGACTGGTGTCGCGGGGACTACGGGTATGGACGGCGCGAACGGCATCGGCGGCGCCGGCGGTAACGGCGGCGACTCCACGAGTTTCACAGGCGGAGTCGGAGGTCGCGGTGGTCAGGTCACCGCCGATCGCGGTGATGCAGTGGGCGGCGATGGAGGGAACGGCGGACAGAGTGGCGCGGGTAGTGGCGCAGGCGGGCGGGGCGGCGACGGTGGCGCCGGGGTGTCAAGGGGCGCCGGTGGCCGCGGCGTGGGCGGCGACGGTGGAACCGGGGGTGGTTCGGTCGGCGTGGGCAGTACTGCAGGGGCAGGCGGCACGGGAGGTGTCGGCATCGGCGCGACCGCCACAGGCGGCGACGGGGGCGCAGGAGGAGCCGGTTCCACGCGTCAGGGCGGAACGAACGGCGGCGACGGCGGCGCGGGCGGTCGGGCTTACGGCATCGGACCGGGGACCGCGACGGGAGGGCAGGGCGGGGCCGGTGGTGTCGGCGGCAGCAACACCGTTGGTTCGGCCGGTCCCACTCGCAGCGCCGGCGACGGTGGCGATGGAGGTACCGGGGGCGCGGCCGACAACGGGGTGGGCAACGCGGTCGGTGGAGCAGGCGGTGCGGGTGGCGCCGGCGGCACAGCAAACCCCGCACGCAACGGCGGCGACGGTGGAAACGGGGGGGCTGGCGGCAACGCCTCCGCACCGGGCGCGGGAACGGCGACCGGTGGCGCCGGCGGCGCCGGTGGTGCCGGATCGGGGCCGCAGGCGTCGGACGGCACCAAGGGCGCGAACGGAACTGCGACCGGATGAGTCCGCGCGTGACCTCCGACGGTGACACGGGCGGCCCCGGGACGGTTCGCTGGGCGTCGGAAGGTACAAAGGGGTCCAACGGAAGTGGGGTCGGATGAGTCAGCAGTCGCAGCACGGTCGTGTTCCCGACAGTCGGAGGCCGACGATCATTGCTCTCGTCGCGGCGGTGATCGCCATGGCGTCGATCGTGGTCGCGGTGTTCGCACTCGTGCAGGGTGGATCGGACGACGACGCGCCGAGCTACTCCGACGCGCAGCGCTCCAGCGACACCCGCACGGTGTGCGATGCGTTCGCGCTGAACCTGAAGGCGGTGTCCATCCAGACCGGGGCACAGGCGCCCGCGGGTGAGTCGGGTGTCTCGGCGGCCGCGGCGAACGCACGGTTGGCGTTGTTCGCGGCGTCGGTGAACCTGAGCGACGCCCTCGAGTCCGCCCCGGCGGCGCCCGACGCACTCCGCTCGGCGGTGACCGATCTGGCGAAGCAGTACCGCACGGTGGCGACGCAGTATCTCGCCGGCGCGACCACGACGTCGTCGGAGGTGACGACCGCCGTGCGCGCCGCGGGCACGGCCGCCACCACGGTCTCCGACACCTGTAAGTAGGGCGCCGCAGACCGCATCAGGACGGTCGAGCGCGGAGCTATCCGCGTGATGACACGGGGAAGAGACCGAGCAGTCGACGCCCTGACGCGAGGGACGGCGCCGCGGCCACCCGGACCTCGACCAACGATGGGAACAGCGCGCGCACAGCATCTTCGAAACGATCGGTGAGGGTGACGTCGGACGCGGGGCAGTGTGCGCACGTACCGCCCAAGGACACGGTGACGACACCGGCAGCGACATCGACGATGTCCAGTGCGCCGCCATGGGACCGGATGAAGTCACCCACCTCTCCGGCGAGCACTTGCCCCACGGCAGCGCGCAACACGTCGTCGGCCGACCCGGCCGACGCTCCTCGCCACTGGTCCGCAGTGGTGAGCGCCTCGCTCAGGGCAGTGCGGATCGCCGCGCCGTCACGACGCCAGGATCGACCGTCGCGCAGCGCGATACGCAGAGCTGTGGGTTCCGCGGTCATCGATGTGATGACCCCGTCGTCCACCCACGCCTGGATCGACGCCGGCGCAACCGCGACCTCGCCGACGAATTCCAACGTGCCGGCGGGCAGCACCCAGCGCAGTTCCTGCGGTGACCCTGGGATGGCCTCGGGGTGGATCGGGACGGTCATGTCACCGCCGCCACGATCGTGTGTGCGGCGAAGGCCATCACCCACGCGAGCACGAACATGTACCCGAACGCGATGGCGGGCCATTTCCAGGTCCCCGACTCCCGACGCATCACACCGATCGTCGACATGCACTGCAGTGCATAGAGGAAGAACACCATCAGCGCGGCCAGCACGGGCGGGGTGAACAACGGTTCGCCGATCCGCTCACCGCTCGTGACACGCATCGTCTGCAGGGCGTTGCTCGGGTCGTCGGGGTTCTCGGCGGCACCGACCTGGCCGAGTGTGGCGACAAAGGTCTCGCGCGCCGACAGGGACGCGAGGATGCCGATGTTGATGCGCCAGTCGAATCCGAGCGGCGCGAACACGGGCGCGATGAACTTGCCGACCGCCGCACCGGCGCTGTGCTCGATGACGTACGAGGACGTCGCTGCGTCGTCGTTCGGATCGATCCCGGCGGCGCGGAAGTCGCTGTCGCCGCGGGTGGGCAGGTTGAGGAGCAGCCACAGCGCGGCCGTGGTGACGAGGATGATGACACCGACCTTGCGGACGAATCCCCTGCAGGCGTCCCACACCGACAACGTCATCGACCGCACCGAGGGCAGGCGATACGGCGGCATCTCCATGTAGAACGGCAACAGGGGTCCGGTGCCGCGGCCGATGCGGGAGAACAGCCATGCCGTCGCCATCGCCGACACCGCGCCACCGAGATACAGCGCGAACATCACGACACCCTGCGCACCGAACGGCCCGACGCGATCCGACGAATCGACGAGCAGTCCGGTCAGCAGGATGTACACCGGTAGCCGCGCCGAACAGGTCATCAGCGGCGCGGCCATCATGGTGGCCAGCCGATCTCGGGTCGACGGCAGCGTGCGTGTGGCCATGATCCCCGGGATGGCGCACGCCAGCGACGACAACAGCGCCACGAAGGCGCGGCCCTCGAGGCCGGCGACCGACATGATCTTGTCCATCAGGAACGCCGCACGGGCCATGTACCCGACGCCCTCGAGAAGGGCGATGAGGATGAACAGCAGCGCGATCTGCGGGAGGAAGACGAGAACACCGCCGACGCCGCCGATCATGGCGTCGCCGAGAAAGCTGGCCAGCCAACCGATCCCGATGTTGTCGCGGACCAGGCCGGCGAGGTAGTCGAAGAACTGCTGCACGTAGTCCTGCAGCGGTGCGGCGACGGTGAAGATGACCTGGAAGAACGCGAACATCGTCGCGAAGAACACCAGGGTGCCCCAGACGGGATGCAGCAGAACGGCATCGATGCGACGCGTGCGGTCGTCGAGCCTCGGCAACCGATAGCGCGACGCGCCCAACACCGACTCGATCCACGCCGTCACCTCGGGTCCGTCGGCCGGCGGTGGGAGAGCGGGGGTCGTCCACCGATCGGGGTGGGGGAGCAGTTCCCGCAACGCGCCGAGTTCACGCCGGCGTCCACCGACGACGGCGACCACGGGCACGCCGATGGCGCGGGAGAAGGCATCGACGTCGATCGACCCCTGGCGCCGGGTCAGTTCGTCGGTGAAGGTCAGGACGACGCACACCGGGAGGTCGGTGCCGAGCACCTGCGCCAGCATCCCCAGTGACCGGCGCAGAGTGGTCGCGTCGAGCGTGACGACGAGCCCGTCGGGGGTGTCGGTCGTGATGTCGTCGGGGTCGAGGATGTCGGCGACGATCTGCTCGTCGGGGCTGATCGCATCGAGACTGTAGGTCCCCGGCAGGTCCTCGACGAGAACGTCGTGCTCGCCGACCTGCGTGCGCCCCTCGTAGCGGGCGACGGTGACACCGGGATAGTTGCCGGTCTTGGCGCGCAAGCCGGTGAGCGCGTTGAAGAGCGTCGTCTTGCCCGAGTTCGGGCTGCCGACGAGGGCGAGGCGTGCGTCGGAGGAGTGGTCGTCGAGTGACCCCGCGCCACCGTGCGGTCCGCAGCTCATACGCCCCCACCCCCTCTCGTCGATCCGAGTCAGGTAAGGCTCTCCTGGACTCCTCGTCCACCACAGTAGCGCCGGGTCGACACGTGCTGTGTGCTGCCGAGACCGGTTGCCCGACTTGCCCGAATGTCCGCGTCGCGAAGTCGATCGACACCCTCCGGACATCGCCGCGCCGACCCACGTTCATCTCCATCGATCACCGTCGGCGCATGAGACTCATGACCCGCCTGGCCACCCTCGCGTTCACCGTCGCCGCCGCCGTGGCGGCGACACCCGGCTCGGCCGGAGCGATCGACTTCGGGAGCTCGGGGCTGGGCAATGACGGCGGCACGTACACCTATGCCGTGATCGGCGACGTCCCCTACGGCCAGGCCCAGATCGATGTCTTCCCGCAGTGGATCGCCCAGATCAACGCCGACAGTGCGGTCGACATGACCTTCCACGTCGGTGACATCAAGAACGGTTCGACGACGTGCACCGACGACTACTTCGCGATGATCCGGAAGGATTTCGACACCTTCCGTCGCCCGTTCCTCTACACCCCCGGCGACAACGAGTGGACCGACTGTCACCGCGCCAACAACGGTGCCTACAACCCGCTCGAACGCCTCGCCGCGGTCCGCAAGACGTTCTTCCCGCGTCCCGGTCGCACCCTCGGACAGCAGTCGCGCCCGGTCGCCTCGCAGGGCGGCGTCGGGTTCCCGGAGAATGTGTCGCTGGCGCAGCGCGGAGTCGCGATGGCGACGTTGCACGTGGTCGGCAGCAACGACGACCTGCAGCCGTGGACGGGCATCGGCAAGACCGCGGCCACCCCGGAACAGATCGCCGAGGAGACCGCGCGCATGAATGCCGCTGTGGCGCAGGTGCGCAGCAGCTTCGCCGTGGCGAAGGCCCGCAATTATCGGGCGGTGTCGTTCTACACCCAGGCCGACATGTTCGACCCCACCTACGAGGTCACCCAGAAGGACGATTCCGCGTTCACGCCGCTGGTACGCGCACTGGTCGAGGAGTCACGCAGTTTCGGCAAGCCGGTATACCTCTTCAACGGCGACAGTCACGTCTACAACTCCGACACCCCGTTGGCGACCGGTTCGAAGTGGTTGTCGTTCTACGGCGTCACCGGTGCGGCCGACAATCTCACGCGGGTCACCGTCGACGGGTCGTCGAACAACAAGGACTATCTGCGGGTCTCCATCTCGGCGCCGAGTGACCCGAAGGTGCTCAACTGGACCCGGGTTCCGTACATCGTGCAGGCCGCGGGCTGAGGTCAGCCGACCGCGACGACCTTGATGCAGTCGGCCTGGCGACGCCGGAGTGCGATCTCGTACCCGGCGACGCGTACGACGACGGGACCGCGCATCGGGGCGCGACGCACGGCGACGACCTCGGCTCCCGGCGCGAACCCGAGGTCGAAGAAGCGGCGGGCGGCCGACGGATCGGCGTCGGCGCACAGGCGCGACACCACTGCAGAGCGGCCCAGCGGCAGGGCGCTGATGGGGACCTCGCCGAGCGAGGCCTCATCAGCGGCGATGGAGCGCGAGCGGAGACGGTCCGTCGTGATCGACATGTCGCCTCCCCGATCGTCGTGGCAGGCAAGTGAGCCTTACCTAGCTGAGATGAGGCAAGCATAACCACGATCCATGACCCTGCGCCAGGTCCTCGATGAGCGTCGGTAACGATCTGTCCGGTACGGGCGATCTGGGTGTACACCTGTCCGACGACCCGAGGGACCGACCATGACGAGGATCGCGACCCTTCTGACCGCTGCCGCGGCAGCCGTGCTGTGCATGGGACTGATGGCGGGCTGTTCGTCGGACTCCTCCGACACCGCCTCGCCGACGTCCACGGTGACCGTGACGGCGTCCACCACGTCGGCGTCCGGCAGCGGATCAGCGGACGCGGATACGCCCGACACCGCGCCCGCCACACCCGGGGAGGCCGTCGGCCAGACACGCATCCCGGCCGTCACCGCCGTGCCCGCCTCGGAGTTCGCCGAAGGTGACTTCTCGTCGTTCGCGTCACCCACCGGCACGATCCAGTGCCGAGCCGTCGACGCCACCTTCAACTGCCAGACCGAAGGCCGGCCGCACACCGTGACCACCGCGTCGCTGTGCAACTTCTACCCCGGTGACGAGCAGGGCCGCGCGGTGCGTTTCGGATGGTTCTCCGGAGGCCCGGCGCCGTGCGCGACGATCATCCAGGGCGAGGGCTACCGGTCGCCGCACACGCTGCAGTACGGCCAACGGGTGACGTTCCCGGCCATCGCAGGCCGGACGATCACCTGCTCGTCGGCGACCAACGGGATCACCTGTACCCAGGTCGGCGGCTCGGGTGCCCGCGGGTTCGTCCTCTCCGCGGACTCGTTCACCGTTCTGTAGTGCCCAGCATCAACAGCGTCGAGGTGGCGCTGGCGACGAGGCGGCCCTGCGCGTCGTGCACCTCGGCGCGGACGGTGGCCGTGGTGCGGCCGTGGTGTTCGACCTGCGCGCGCACGCGGATCGGCCCGGTGTCCGGGGCGATGGCCCGGATGTACCGACAACTCAGGTCCAGCGTGGTGAATCGGCGGTTCTCCGGGTTCACCGTCATCAGGGCCGAACCGAACGCCGCGTCGATCACCGCGGCGATGAGCCCGCCCTGAATGGTTCCGAAGGAGTTGCAGTGGAATTCGCGTGGCTCGAGCTCGAGGACCGCCCACCCCTCGCCCGCGTCCACCGGCCGATAGTCGATGGTCGACGACGCCGGACTCAGTGGCAGCGCACCGGCGATCTGGGCGTGCACCTGCTCGATGCCGTGCAGCTCGGCATGGGCACGTCCGGCCGGCGGCGTCCACGTGTACTCGCGATGCGCCTCGGTCACGCGTGAAGGGTAGCCGCCGCGGCGAGATACGCCGATCATCGCCGAGGGGGGTTGCCCAGCTGTCGTTGGAATGCCGCGCCCAGGATGTCACCCACCTGCGCGACGAACGCCTGACGGACCCGGGGGTCCCCGGCGATCGTTCCGACGTCGGTCGTCGAACAGCCGCTGCGAGCGGGTTTCCCGTCCAGGCGGTCGTTCATCCACAGCATCGCGGGCAGGAATCCCGCCACCGCGAGCGTCAGGTGTTCGCTGAAATGGTCGCGGAGGTAGTCGACCTGTCCGCCCCGCGAGCAGTAGGTGTCCACGAGGGTGTCGACCGGCCCGACGGGGACCAGCCAGTCGGGGTGTGACTGGTAGACGAACAGCGGCATAGCCGGTGTCGCCCGACCCATCCGCAGGTTCCCCAGGACTTTACGGGGAACCGGCTGGTCGAGAGGGTCACCGGGCACGGCGAACAGCGAGCGGACCGGCAGGAAGGGGAGGAGCGCGGCTTGATACGCGACACATAGAGGGTTTTTCACGGCCAACAGCGCGCGGGCGGCGGGCGTTGCGGTCCGATCGAGGAATCGGGCCAGTTCGGGATACTCCCGGCTGACGCCGATGACACCGCCGACGATGAGGCCCGAGCCGAGATTTCCGTCGGCGAGATCGACCAGAGCGCGGATGTCGGCGGGTACGCCACCCTCGGCAGCCGCGGTGACGTGTAGTTCCGGTGCATACGTCGACTGCAGTTCGGCCGCCCAGCCGGTCGCGATGGCTCCTCCCGAGTACCCCATCAGGCCGATCCGAGCGTCCGAGGCGAGGCCGAGCGGATCGAAGGCGCGGGCGGCGCGGATGCCGTCGAGCACGATGCGACCGGCGAGAGGACCGACGGCGAACGCCGACTGCGGGCCCTCGTGGTCGGGGACCACCACCGACGAGCCGGTGGCCAGCAGCGACGCGATCTGGAGGACCTCGAGTGATGAGTTCACCGTGCCGCTGACCGGCCCGGGGACAGAACCCTGTTGCAGAACGTAGGACGGCGCGCAGTACTGAGCGGTCGAGTCCTCCGCGGACTGCCACGACACCAGGCGTCGGTGCGATCGCTCACCGGTGCCGCGGGGCGAGATCAGTGTCGCGACCGAGGCGATCGGCTCATCGCGTGTGTTCGACGAACGGTAGGACACCTGCCATGCGTCGACGGCGAACGGGACGATCGAGAAGGCGGCCAGACTGATCCGCCGGGAGGCGAGTATCTGCCCGGGGCGTGCTGCCGCGACCCGGGCAGACGGCGGTGCGTAGAACGCCGGATCGAGTTCGGGCGGCGGCGGGACCGTCCCGAACCGCGGCGGCGATGCGACCTGCGGTGTGGTGGTGTCAGGCGTCTGGGGTGCTGCGCTCGCCACCGGGACGAGAACGGTCCCCATCGCCACCCCCACCACGCAGGCCGCGGCGACGAACCAGGTCGCACATCGCCGGAACCACGGATGATCAGATGATCGCTGCACGATGGGCCCCTTCGCCATAAAGTGAGACGCCTGTGTCTCACACGTTGGCCGAAAGCTACCTCAGAGTGAGCCAGGCCACAAGGAGGGCGGGTCCGCGTGGTCGCTCAGGTGCGGATGAAGGCCGACAGGATGTCGGCGAGTATGTCGACCACCCGGTCGAGATCGGGACGATCGTGTCCGGTGGTGCTCCAGCGGTGGACCACGGCGGTCAGGGCCCCGACGAACCCGATGGAGCGATAGGCGCCGTCGGTGTCGTCACCCGGCGAGTGGCCCACGTGCTCGCGAAGGGCCGATCCGATGAAATCGATCCACACCTCACGTCCGGCGAGACGATGCGCTTCGACTCGCGGGCTCACGCCGACCACTTCCACGAACACGATCGCGGCCCGGCGACGGTCGGTGCCCAGCGATTGCATGAACGCGGTCATCGCCACCCGTGCGAGCGTGGGTACATCGCTGGTGGAGGCACGGCTGAGGTCGGTCTCGATCTGTGCTCGAGCCTCGGCCTGGATGAGGTCGTAGGCGGTGAGCAACAACGACTCCCGGTCGGCGAACTCCTCGTAGAACTGCCGTCGCGACAGACCGGCCTCGCTGCACAGGGTGGTGATCGAGCTGCCGGCGTATCCGGAGGTCCCGAACACCTCGATCGCCGCGTCGACGAAACGACGGCGACGCTCCACCCGTCGGTCGGCCACCGATCGACCCCCGTACGTGCGGGTCGATCCGGGCTCCGTCACGTCTCGATCTTGTTCGCGCGCAACTCGTGTCCCTTGGAGGTGAGGCAGCGGCCGGTCGGCAGATCCCACGACCACCCGTGCAGGTTGCACGTCAGCTTCCCGCCCTCGATGACCCCGAACTTCGAGAGGTCGGCCTTGAGGTGCGGGCAGCGCCGCTGGATCTCCCAGCCGTCCTTCTCGATCGACGCCGAATCGTCGTGCGCCTCGGAGAACCACCCGTCGGCGTAGGCGATGCGTTCGGCGGTCAGGCATTTGAAGAAGGTGTAGAGGAACTCGTTGTAGCCGCCGATGCGCCACGTGGTGAACCGCGTCGACAGGAAGATCGTGTTCACCCAGTCGGGCTCGTTGTCGCGCAGCACAGTGCGCACCAGCTCGGGCGCGATGCGGAAACCGTAGCGGTACTTGCCCTCACCCTCCTTCGGCTCGCGCACCGTGCGGTTGGGGAAGTCGAGCACCACGACACCCGCCGAACCCATGTCGAGACCGACCGGATAGCCGATCCCGTCGCAGATCAGGTCGCTTCCCGCCATGATCGGTTCGAAGAGATCGCGCAGCGCGGGCAGCATCGGCTCGCCGTCGGCCGGGGCCCACGACGCCTTCGCCTCGGCGATCACCGGCGCGAACTTCGCGGCCATCTTCTCCAGGTACGCACCCTTGTTCGCGCCGAACACCTGCTCGGGCGGATAGGGGTGCGACACCTCGACGAGCTCGGAGCCGCGCAGTTCCACCGTCGAGCCCGACACCATCATCAGGCCGCGGTGCTTCGTACCGTCGTCGGTGCCGTGCTCCACCATCTGATCGAGGAAGGTGGCCTGGTCGGGGAAGATGCTCGTGACATCGGGCGTGCCGTCGGCGTCGGGCACGTCGTTCAGATAACGCAGCCCCTCGTCGAGGAACATCGGCGGACCGGCCGAGGGCACCACCCACGTCGCGCCGACCTGCTCGATGTACGACCGCGCCCGGTCCATGCCGCGCTGACGTTTCTGCGCCGCGAAGTTCGCCTTCGTCTTGCGTGGGATGTCGTAAACCATCGGGTACCAGATGGCGCCGGAGTACTGCAACAGGTGGATGTCGATGTGGCCGAACGCATCCGAGATGACATCGAGATCCACCGGGCGCGCGTCGTTCATGTTGAAACACGTCGTCTCGCCGTCGGAGACGATGAGGCCGCTGTCGCCGATGGGTCCGTCGGCCGGCGCACGCAGCGCCACGATCATGACGTCGAGGCTGCCCTTGTCGTTGGTGACGGTGGTCGTCACCGAGTCCTCGGTCTCGACGAACGTGTGGAACCCGAGTGCCTCGAGCTCGCGCCGCAGATCGGGCACCGGGTAGTCCGGCAGCAGGACGGTGGCGTCCTTGTTCACGTTCTCGGCGAGGTTGCGCGCATCGAAGTGGTCGCGGTGCAGGTGCGACACGTACAGGTAGTCGCAGTCGCCGAGCGTCTTCCAGTCGAGCTCGGAGTTGTCGGGGAACGGGAACCACGAGGCGAAGTAGGCGGGGTTCACCCACGGGTCACACAGGATGGACCCGGCCGCGGTCTGGATGTGGAATCCCGCGTGTCCGATGCTGGTGACCTGCACTCTGCGCCTCACTCTCGATTCCGCGGCCCCGAAACCGAGGCGCACCTCCAGGGTAGAGGCGGACGCTACTGTCATCCGCATGGAACCTGCCTACGACACCGTGATCGCGATCGCCCGCTCCATGTGGGCCGCGCAGGGTCTGAAGTTCACCGTCACCGGCGCCGAGAACGTCCCTTCCTCCGGTGGGGCGGTCATCGCGATCAACCACACCGGATACCTCGACTTCACCTACGCCGGGCTCCCGGCGTTCCTCCACGGCCGCCGCAAGGTGCGGTTCATGGCGAAGAAGGAGGTGTTCGACTCGAAGGTGTCGGGGCCCATCATGCGGGCGCTGCGCCACATCCCCGTCGACCGTGGCGCCGGCGCCGAGAGCTACCGCGCGGCCGTCGAGTACCTGCAGCGTGGCGAGCTCGTCGGCGTGTACCCCGAGGCGACCATCAGCCGCAGCTTCGAGATCAAGGACTTCAAGACCGGTGCCGCACGCATGGCGCTCGAGGCCAACGTGCCGATCGTCCCGACCGTGATCTGGGGTGCCCAGCGCGTCTGGACGAAGGGCCACCCGAAGCGGATGGGACGCTCGAACACCCCGATCAGCATCGGCGTCGCCCCGCCCATCACCCCGAGCGGTACCCCCGAGGAACTGACCGCCACGCTGCACCAGGTGATGACCGCGACGCTCCACGAGATCCAGGACGCGTACGGTCCGCACCCGGCCGGGGAGTTCTGGGTGCCCGCCCGCCTCGGCGGTGGTGCGCCCACCCTCGACGAGGCCAACGCGATGGACGCCGAGGAGTCGGCCGAGCGGGCGCGCAAGCGTTCCGATCGCGGCTGATCGATCAGAGCATCGCCGTGCTGGACTGATCGCCGCCGGCCCGTTTCGCGGCGTACATCCGCGTGTCGGCCTGCCGGATCGCGATGTCGAGGGCGTCGGGCGAGGCGACGACACCCGATGCGGTGACGATCGCGGCCCCGACGCTGACTGTGACGGGCACGGGATCGTCGGCGGCCGACAGACGCGCCGGCAGTCCGGCGATGTACTCCGCCAACTCGTCCGGGGTGCCGCACATCACGATCATGAACTCCTCGCCGCCGGTGCGTCCGGCCACCGTGTCGGGGCCGAGGGTGTCGTGCATCCGCCGTGCCAGTGCCCGCAACACGTCGTCGCCGGCGAGGTGCCCGTAGGTGTCGTTGACCCGCTTGAAATCGTCGATGTCGACGACCACCGCCCCGAGTGCCAGCCCCGAGAGCGCAGCTCGTTGTCGCAGCGTGTCGAGCGCGACCTCGACCCCCCGTCGGTTGCGCAACCCGGTGAGGGGGTCGATCAGCGACTGTCGGGCGTCGATGGACAACACGTTCCACGCGACATGCGCGGCGACGGGCACCATGCAGACCGCGGTGACCAAGACCAGGACCCCGGCCGCGTTCGCATACGGATCGAACAACCGGGCCTCGTGCACGCGCCATCCGCTGTAGCCGATGACCGCGGTCGACCACGCGAGGTGCGCCAACACCCAGCGTGAGCTGACGAAGAACGTGCACATCGCACCGTTGAGGACGAACAGTGCACACCCGAAAGCCATCACCAGCGGGCTGTAGAGGACGAGCACCAGGGTCAGGCCCACGTCGCCGAAGATCGCGAACCCCACGAAATAGCGTCGCGCCTGCGCATTCGTCGAGGGCAGCGGCGCGAGGAACACCGCCGCGATCATCACCGCCTGCACCACCAGCACGGCGACCGCGATCACCGCATTGGTCCCGTGCGGACCCTGCGGACTCATCAACAGCAGCACCGAACACACTGCGATGAGCGCGGTGTTGCCGGCGAGGACGAGACGCATCGGCAGGTTCAGGGGGAGCATCGAGTGGTGCTCGACGATCCAGGCGTAGTCGTGCGACCCGGTCAGCCAGCGACGACCGAGGGCGACGGCACCGGTGGACAGCGGACGCGCGGGCTGCCCATCGGTACGGGATTCGCGGGGTGTGGGCATCGTCGGCTCAGATCACCGCCAGGCTGACCTGATCGCCGCCCGCCCGCTTCGCCTCGTACATCAGGGCGTCAGCGATGCGCAGCGCGTCCCGGAAATCCTCGGCGGCCGATCCCGTCGGGGCCGGGGTGGTCAGGACGACGGCACCGACACTGACGGTGATCACCGTCTGCGCGTCGACGCTCTCGTCGGGATCGACCGTCACGCGCAGCCGCGGCGCGAGACCGGCGACATCGGCGCGGATGGTGTCGGCGACGCCGCTGCGCACCACCATGAACTCCTCACCCCCGCTACGGCCGTGGAGACCGTCGGCATCCGTCGCGGCGCACATGGTGTCCGCCAGACGTCGCAGCACGTCGTCGCCGACATCGTGTCCGAAGGTGTCGTTGATGCGCTTGAAGTGGTCGACGTCGACCACGACGACGGCGATCCCCGCGCCCGCCGCCCGCGCCGCACTCCACACCTTCTCCAGCGACGCCTCGATGCCGCGGCGGTTGAACAGGCCGGTCAACGGGTCGCGCACCGACTGGCGCGCGTCGACCGACAGCAGGGTCCACGCGATGTGCGACGACACCGGTACGCCGCACACGGCCATCACCATCACCACCACCGCCGACGCGATCGCCCACCCGTCGACGAGACCGGTCTGGTGCACCCGCCAGGCCATGACGAGGATGAACGCCAGCGAGAACGTGAGGTGGGCCAGCAGCCACCGCGAACTGACGAAGAACATGCACATCGCGCTGTTGAGTACGAGCAGTGCGCATCCGAACGCCCCGTCGATCGCCGGCAGCGTGAGCATCACCGTGGCCACACCGATGTCGCCGAAGAGGACGAACCCCACGAAGTAGAGCCGGGCCCGAGCACCCGTGTGGGGCAACGGGATCGTCAGGATGAACCCGATCACCAGGACCTGCAGGATCAACACGACCAGCGCGACACGTGTCCCGGTGTCGCCCTGGGGTCCACGGGAACTGAGCAGCGCGAACACCGAACTGGCCGCCAGCATGGCCGTGTTACCGGCGAGGGTCAGGCGGATCGGCGTGACCAGCGGCCGCATCGAGTGGTGGTGGACGATCCACAGGTAGTCATGGGGCCCGAGCAACCACATGAGCAGCGCGCGTCCGAAGCCCTCGGCGCCGAGCACGGGCGCAGTGTCGAGACGCGAGGTCTGACGGGACTGGAGCACGCGGTTTGCTTTCGGGTCGTCGAGGTCAGCCCCCCGACGGGCTCGGCCCACATCATTGCACTCCGACGGCCCGCGACGGGTCGATAGGCTGAACGTATGGAACCCGTCTACCGGACGCTCGAGATCGCGGCACATGCCCTGGTCCGGGCGCAGGGGATGCGGCTGTCGGTGCGTGACGAACACAAGTTGCCCGCGACCGGTGGGGTGGTGCTGGCGGTCAACCACACCGCCTACGTCGACTTCCTCGCCGCAGCGCTCGGTGTCTACCGCGCAGGGCGGCGCGCCCGCTACATGATCAAGTCGGAGATGATGGACAACCCGCTGGTCCGATTCCTCATCACCCACACCCACACGGTCCCGGTGGACCGATCGGCCGGTGCGCAGGCCTATGCCCAGGCCGTCGAGAACCTGCGCGAGGGCTACGTCGTGGGCGTCTACCCGGAGGCCACCATCAGTCGCAGTTTCGAGCTCAAGGAGTTCAAGACCGGCGCCGTCCGCATGGCGGCCGACGCGGGCGTCCCGATCGTCCCGGTGATCGTGTGGGGTGCGCAGCGGCAGTGGAGCAAAGGTGTCCCGCGGGACATGGGTCGCAGCCGCATCCCGGTCTCGGTGCGCTTCGGTGACCCGCTGCACGTCGGTGCCGACGCCGATCCGGTCGCCGAGACCGCGCGTCTCAAGACGCAGATGTCGGAGCTGCTCGACGCCGTGCGTGCCGACTACGGCGACCACCCGGCGGGCGCGCCGTGGGTGCCCGCGTCGATGGGCGGGAGCGCACCGACGCCGGCGCAGGCCCACGAGATCGAGGACGCCGAGGCCGTCCGCAAGGCGGAGTTGCGCGAACGCAAGCGTGTCGAGCAGGCCGCCCGCGAGAAGGGTCGTGGCTGACATGCGACGTACCCGGTTCGGGCCACCGTCACTGATCGTCAGCGATGTCGACGGCACCCTCGTCGACAGTTCCGAGAACGTGCGCCCGTTGACCCGCCGCGCCCTGCGGCGCGCGGCCGAGGAGGGCACGTCCTTCGTGCTCGCGACCGGACGACCGCCCCGCTGGATCGCACCGATCGCCGAGCAGCTCGACCATGTCACCTACGCGGTCTGCGCCAACGGCGCGATCGTCTACGACGTGACCTCCGACGTGGTCCTGCAATCGGCCACCCTGGCGCCGGAGGTGCTCGCCGAGATCGCCGAGATCGCGCGCCGCGAGATCCCCGGGTGCGGTCTCGCCGCCGAGCGGGTCGGCGAGAGTGCCCACGATTCGGCGACCGCACCGTTCGTCGCCGCGGCCGGGTACGTCCACGCCTGGCTCAACCCCGACCACGTCGAGGTCGGCGACGACGACATCGTCTCGGCTCCGGCGGTGAAGATGCTCATCCGCAAGCCCGGCGCGTCGAGCGACGCGATGGCCGCGGCCATGACCGCCGCCGTCGGTGACCGTGCCGCGGTCACCTTCTCCACCGACAACGGCCTCATCGAACTCGCCGTGCCCGGCGTCGACAAATCGACCGGTTTGCGACGTCTGGCCGAGATCGCTTCTCTCCCGGTCGATTCGGTGATCGCGTTCGGCGACATGCCCAACGACGTCGAGATGCTGCGGTGGGCGACGCGCGGTGTCGCGATGGCCAACGCCCATCCCGCGGCGCGGGCCGCCGCCGACGAGATCACCACCAGCAACGACAACGAGGGCGTCGGCCGCGTCCTGCACCGCTGGTTCGCCTGATCCGGGCGCGGGCCGCCCGACCGAGGTCGACAGGTGGGTCCGATTCGGGGACACTGTGGTCGTGAACACAGCACAGGATCGCCGCCCCACCGCCCGCACGATCGCATTCGGTGTCGCCACGACGGCCGCCGCTGCCGGACTGGTCGCCGCCGGCGCCGGAGTCGCCTCGGCCGCACCGTCGGCCCCCGAGGGGTCGTACACCAAGACCTTCACCTCGCGGTACTACCCGACCCCGCAGAGCGCGGTCATCGGTGCCGAGATCAACCTCTACCTGTTCAACTCGGTCCGCCTCAACGGCAACCAGGCCTGCTCCGAGCAGCGCAACCCGGTGGTCAAGCCCGACCGGCCCACCGGCTGGACGGCCACCATCACCGCGATCTGCCTCCGCGACGCGGGCACCGGCAACTCGAACCAGTCGGTCAACTGATCTGACGCGGGTCAGTTCGCCGGGCCGGTGCTGGGCACCGGTGCCGGCGCACTGGCCCCGTTCATCTGCGTCCCGAGGCTGCGGGTGAACTCGTCGATGAACGCCTTGATCACCTGCACCACCACGCCGCTGCTCTTGTTGAAGACCAGCGAGCCGAACTGGAACGCCTGCGTGATGATCCCGCTGATCGCGGAGTCCTCAGAACCGGTCGGCAGCCCCAGCGCGCTCTGCTCGTAGCCCGCCGCTCCCCACGCCTTCGCGATGGCGCCCTGGACGACCTGTGCCCCGGTCTGCGGCGACCAGTAGATCTTCCCGTTCGTGAAATCGACGTATTTGGCCAACCCGTTCGGGGTGGTCAGCTCCGCGCTGGTCGGTGCACCCAACGTGCCGGTCGCCCCGCCCATCGACAACCACTTCTGCGCGATGGCGCCCGGGTCGGTCGCCGAGAGGACCTGCGTGGCGACCCCGCCGAGTGTCGTCGTGTCACCCGGCGCCGTGGTCGGTGACGTCGCCGTCGGTGCCGGGGTGGCATCGGTCGGCGATGCGGTCGACGGCGATGTCGCGGTGGGTGCCGTGGTGCCCGCAGCGGCGAGATTGCCCGCGGCGACCTCACGGATCTGGGGCAGCGCGGCGTACCCCAGGGTTCCGGGGCACTCGGTGTTGTCGTAGTCGCGGTGGCCGCTGATGACCGGCAGATCGGAGTTCTGGCCGGCCGCGAACCGCGCCGAATCGAAGCCCTGCGAGGTCAGCTGCGCGGTGCCCTTCGGGTCGAGGCCCGCGAGCTTGAGACGCCAGCCGAGGTAGCTGCCGACCGAACGGATCATCTCGGCGGTGGGGGCGACGTCGTTGTAGTTGCCGAGCATGGCGACGCCGACGGTGTCGCGGTTGAAGCCGCCGGTGTGGGTGCCCTGCACATTGCGGTCGAGTCCGCCGAACGCACCCTCGAAGATCTGTCCGTACTTGTCGACGAGCGCGTTGTAGCCGATGTCGCACCAGCCGAGCGTCTGTGCGTGGTAGGCGTAGATGCCGCGCACGATCTCCGCCGACTGCTCCGGCGTGTAGTCGTTGTTGCCCGCCGAATGGTGTACGACAGCGGCTTTCAGCGTCGGGTCGTAGGTCGGCTGATCGCAGCGCTTTGACTCGTCGGCGCCCCACTGCGCGCGGGTGATGACCGGCGGCTGCTGACCGGGCAGCACCGTCGGCAGGCCGAGGGCACCGCCGGAACCGCCGGGGGTGCCGGGGTCGATGAGCGCGGCCTTGAGTGTCGAGACGACGTTCTCCAGCACGCTCGGTGTCGAGGGACCGGTGACCGGCGCGGGGCCGGTTGCCGTCGTGGTGCCCGCGGCGGGGGCGGGTGCACCGGGGGAGCCCGAGGGGGCGGGGGCCATCGGGTCGCCCGCGACGGGGGAGCGCGGGACGGTGAACGCCCGCGGCGCGATGTCGCCGGGGGCGACGGTCATCTCGGGTGTGGCCGATGCGGGGTTCGTGGGGGCACCGGGGATCGCAGGGGTGGCGACCCCGGCGCGGGTGACGGCGACCTGGACGGCCTTGGTGACGCCGACCCAGATCGGCTCGGTGCCCGCGGTGGCCTTGTCGCCGGCACGCGGTCCGCCGTCGGCGGGATCGGCCGACAGCCACGGACCCCAGCTGCCGTCGGACTTCTGTGCCCGGATGAAGGCGGTCGTCTGGGCGAGGGCCTGCTCGGCGGCGGCGGTCGCGGCCTGCGGCGTGTTCGCGGCGGGTTTCAGGTCGTCCCAGGTGAGCCCGATCATGCTGAACGGCCGGTCGCGGCTGATCTCCTTGACCACCGCGCCCGCGGGCACGTCAGCAGCGGAGCGGGGGGCCGATACCGGGGTGCGGGGATCGGTGGTCGGTGCGGGTGCGGTGGTGCTGCTCCCCGAGGGTGCGGCGCCGGTGGGGAAGAGATCCGAGGGCAGGAGTCCCGGTGGGAGCACACCCGAGGGGATCACCTTCGACAGATCGGGCAGCGGGATCGACGACAGGTCGATGGGCGGCAGGGTCACGCCGGCCGCCGCGAGGCCCGATCGGACGATGTCGAGCACGATCGTCGGCACGGTGTTCAGGCCGACCTGACTGATCGTGGTCGCCTCGGCCGCCAGGGTGGGTCGTCGCTGGTCGGTGGTGTTCTCGGGAGCGCTGCCGCCGATGACGGCGATGACGGGACTGGCCACGACAACCGCCGCGACGGTCGCCACCACGATCGACGGCCTCGAGCGGCGGTATCGCACAGTGAACTCCTCGCGTGGCGGTGAACGCGTGCGACGAGACGTCACACAGACCGCCACATCGTGTGATCGGGAGCGCGGCAAGTCCAGAACCGGACACGGCGTGGCGTGAAACTCGTGATGCTGTTGTTACCGCATGGGGCTGTTGTGACTACTAATCGGACACTATCGTCGCTGAAAGTCCCATCCATACGCACGCATCACGATGTTCGCCCAACCGCAAAGGACCCCAGCCGATGGCACAACGGGCCACCGACCGACGTCTGCTGACCTCGGCAGCACTCGGTCTCGCACCCGTTCTCGTGCTCGGCGCGGGCATCATCGGCGTCGGGGCGGTCGTCTCGCACCGAGAGGTCTCCGAATCGGTGACCCTCTCGGTGGGCAGTCAGGTCACGTTGATCGGCCACGGGTTCGGACACGGGCGAGGGATGGGGCAGTACGGCGCGTACGGCTACGCCAAGAAGGGCTGGACGGCCGATCAGATCCTCAACCATTACTACGGTGGCACCACCGCGGGGAAGACGGACAAATCCGTGACCGTTGCGCTCACGCGCAACACCACGGCGAATGTGCGTGCGGACGCCGGGATGAGGGTCGGTGGGCAGACGGTGGCGCCCGGACAGGCGGTTCGACTGTCCGGGACCACCGCCACCATCACCTCCGGATGTGGCGGAGCGGTGGTCCGCACGGTGTCGGTGAACCCGCCGACGATCGACCCGGTCAACACCGCAGGCAACCGACCGTCGAACGAGTGGCTGCGCTTCTGCGGATCGAACGACGCCTACCGCGGATCCATCGGCATCGACGGCGGCCGCGTGGTCAACATCGTCGGCGTCGACGACTACACCAAGGGCGTCACCCCCAAGGAGAGCCCGGCCCGCTGGGCCGATTCCGGGGGTGCCGAGGCACTCAAGGCCCAGGCCGTCGCCGCGCGCACCTACGCGTTGGCCGCCACCGCCAGGGGCAAGAAGATCGACGACACGATGATGTCGCAGGTGTACGGCGGGGCCGGCAGCGAGGACCCGCGCACCAACGCCGCCGCCGACGCGACCGCAGGACAGATCCGCGTCGTGGGCGGTCAGCCCGCGTTCACCGAGTTCTCCTCCTCCACCGGCGGGTACACCGCGGGTGTGAACTTCCCCGCCGTCGTCGACGACGGCGACACCGAGTCGCCCAACCACAACTGGACCGCCACCGTCGGGTCGGGCAGCATCGCCTCGGCCTTCGGTGTCGGTGCGCTCACCGGCTTCCAGGTGATCCAGGCCAACGGCCTCGGGGCCGAGAACGGTCGCGCGATCAAGGTCCGCATCTCCGGCAGCAGCCGCACCGTGGAGGCCACCGGTGACGAGGTCCGTTCGAAGCTCCAGCTCAAATCCGCCTGGTTCACCGTCCAGGGCCAGCCCAAGCCGCAGATCGTCGCACCACCCGCGGGTGTCGGTGCGGGCACCGCGACCCTGCCCGGCGTCCCGTCGGTGCCCGGCGGCGTCCTCCCGTCCCTGGTCGACGCGGTGACCGGCGCCCTCGGCGGGCTCATCACCCCGAGCACCCCCGGAACGCCCGCGGCACCGGGAACCCCGACGACACCGGCTGCACCCACCGGCGGTGACCTGTCGACCATGATCAGCGGGCCCATCTCCGCCGTGCTCAAGGCCGCGATCGCGGCCATCGACGCCAAGATCGTCGAATACGGCGGTCCGTCGGGACTGCTCGGTCAGGTCCTCACCCCCGTGCTCCAACTGGCCGGCGGCGGGTTCCTGCAGAAGTTCGCGAACGGCAACGTCTACTTCAGTCCGCAGACCGGTGCCCACGCGCTCGGTGGGTCGGCCCTGTCGGACTACGTGGCCAAGGGCGCCGAGGGTGTCCTCGGCCTGCCGACCGCAGACGCGGGCATCCCCACGCGGTGATCGGGGTCGCTCCGGGCCGCATCGGCGGTGACGCGTCACGCTGTCGGGCGTCCGTTACCCTGAGGCCCCGTGGCACCTGACAACGCAGCACCCGATTCCTCCTACGACCTGATCGTCGTGGGGTCCGGTTTCTTCGGACTCACCCTCGCCGAGCGCACCGCGTCGCAGCTGGGCAAACGGGTCCTCGTGATCGACCGCCGGAACCACCTCGGCGGCAACGCCTACTCCGAGCCCGAGCCGACCACGGGCATCGAGATCCACAAGTACGGGGCGCACCTGTTCCACACCTCCAACAAGGTGGTGTGGGACTACGTCAACCAGTTCACCGACTTCACGAACTATCAGCACCGGGTGTTCGGCCTCTACGAGGGCCAGGCCTACCCGCTGCCGATGGGACTGGGCATGATCAACCAGTTCTTCGGCAAGTCGCACACGCCCGACGAGGCCCGCGCGCTGATCGCCGAACTGTCCGCCGAGTTCGACAGCGACACCGCGGAGAACTTCGAGGAGAAGGCCATCAGCCTGATCGGGCGCCCGCTGTACGAGGCGTTCATCAAGCACTACACGGCCAAGCAGTGGCAGACCGATCCGAAGAACCTGCCCGCGGGCAACATCACGCGACTGCCCGTCCGCTACACCTTCGACAACCGCTACTTCAACGACACCTACGAGGGGTTGCCGGTCGACGGCTACACCGCGTGGTTGCAGGCCATGGCCGACCACGACCTCATCGAGGTGCGCCTGGAGACCGACTGGTTCGACGTCCGCGACGAGATCCGGGCCGCCAACCCCGACGCGCCGGTGATCTACACCGGCCCCCTCGATCAGTACTTCGACTACGCCGAGGGTGAGTTGGGCTGGCGCACACTCGATTTCGAGACCGAGGTGCTCGAGACCGGTGACTACCAGGGGACGCCGGTCATGAACTACAACGACGGCGACGTGCCGTTCACCCGCATCCACGAGTTCCGGCACTTCCACCCCGAACGGGACTACCCGAAGGACAAGACGGTGATCATGCGGGAGTACAGCCGCTTCGCCGAATCGGGTGACGAGCCGTACTACCCCATCAACACCCCCGACGACCGCACCAAGCTGGCTCGCTACCGCGATCGCGCCAAGGCCGAGACCGCCTCGCAGAACGTCCTTTTCGGTGGCCGTCTCGGCACCTACCAGTACCTCGACATGCACATGGCGATCGCGAGCGCTCTCACCATGTTCACCAACACCGTGGCGCCGCACCTGCGTGACGGTGCGCCCCTGGTGGAGGCGTAGGTGACGGCGACGACGCTGCTGCAGCGCGTCATCTTCCCGCGGCGGGGGGAACCGCTCGACGTCCGTGCGCTCTATCTCGTGGAGTCGGAGAACAACGCCCGTCGCGCCCACGCCCCGACCCGCACGTCGGTGGCCCTGGGCGCCGATTCCGAGGTCAGCTTCGAGACGTACTTCAACGCCTTCGCCGCGTCGTACTGGCGGCGCTGGAGCATCCTCGGCTCCGTCGTGCTGCGTGTCGAGGTCGTCGGGACCTGCCGTGTCGACGTCTACCGCTCCAAGAGCGACGGCGCACGTATCGGCATCGGGGGCGACCTCGTGCCGCTCGATCCCGAGACCGGCACCGGCGTCATCGAGTTCACCCTCGACCTCGGACCGTTCGAGGACGGCGGGTGGATCTGGTTCGACGTCACCACCGACACCGACGCCGAGATCGTCGCCGCCGCCTGGTACGCCCCGATCGACGCCCCCGGGGGCGACGACACCCGTCGCGTCACCATCGGCATCCCGACCTTCAACCGGCCCGCCGACGCCGTCGCCGCGCTCGCCGCACTCACCTCCGACCCCCTCGTCGACGAGGTCATCGACGCGGTCATGATGCCCGACCAGGGTACGAAACCGGTGCGCGAGGAAGACGGGTTCGATTCCGCCGCAGCCGCTCTCGGTGACCGCCTACGGATGTTCAAGCAGGGCAACCTCGGTGGATCCGGTGGGTATTCGCGCATCATGTACGAGGCGCTGCACCAGACCGACAGCCCCTACATCCTGTTCATGGACGACGACATCGCGATCGAGCCCGACTCGATCCTGCGGGCACTGGCCATGTCGCGGTTCGCGCGCGACCCCATGCTGGTGGGCGGGCAGATGCTCAACCTGCAGGACCGCAGCCACCTGCACTGCATGGGCGAGAGCATCGACCGGAACCGCTTCATGTGGACCGCGGCGCCCTTCGTCACCTACGACCACGACTTCGCGAAATACCCTCTGCGCGACCGGAAGAAGTCGAAGAACCTGCACCGCCGCATCGACGTCGACGGTAACGGCTGGTGGATGTGCATGATCCCGCGCCAGTGCGCAGAGGACATCGGTCTGCCCATGCCGCTGTTCATCAAGTGGGACGACTGGGAGTACGCACTGCGTGCCCGCAAGGCCGGTTACCCCACGGCGACGGTGCCCGGGATCGCGATCTGGCACATGGCGTGGAGCGACAAGGACGACGCCATCGACTGGCAGGCCTACTTCCATCTCCGCAACCGACTGGTGGTCGCGGCCATCCATCACGACGGTCCGGTGAACGGGATCGTCACCTCCATGGCCAAGGCGACGCTCAAACACCTTCTGTGCCTGGAGTACTCGACGGTGGCGATCCAGAACGAGGCCATCCGCGACTTCCTCGCCGGGCCCGATCACATCCGCGACCTGCTGCCGACCGCGCTGCCGAAGATCGCCGCGATGCGCAAGCAGTACCCCGATGCCGTGGTGCTTCCCTCGGCGACGGCGTTGCCGCGCGCCACCGGTGAGGCCACCGCCTACGGGACCAACCAGCCGACCAACCCGATCACCAAGGTCCGCGCGCTGGGCTCGGCCGTGGTCAACAATCTGCGTCCCGCCGATCCACGACACCACGAGGTGCCCCAGGCCAACTACCCGCCGATCGAGGCGCGCTGGTTCAGCCTGGGCCGCGTCGACGGCGTGACGGTGACGACCGCCGACGGACGCGGTGTCGTCTACCGGCAGCGCGACCGCGACATCGCCGCCGCGTTGCTGCGGGAGTCGTTGTCGCTCAACCGCCAGGTGAAGGCGCGGTTCGACGAGATGCGCACCACCTATCGCGCCGCGGCGGCCGACCTCACCAGTGAGGAGAGCTGGGAACGTGTCTTCGCACAACAGTGACGGACGCGGCGGTGATGGGCACAGCGGTGACGTCCGGGCCTCCGGCGAGGACGCGATCCTCGTCGCCGTCCAGTCCGCTCTCGCGTCACGCCCCGGGGTGCTCCCGGTCGCGCGCGGTATGTCCCACGTCGGCGAGCACGCGCTCGGCTGGATGGCGGCGGCCGGGATCGGTGTCATCGTGTCGGAGCTGCGCGGGAACGACACCGCCGCAGCGCGCTACGCCCAGGCCGGGGTCGGTGCCTTCGGTGCCCACGCGGCGTCGGTCGTACTGAAGCGGATCGTCCGTCGCCCGAGGCCCGATCACCCGCACATCGCCGTCGGGGTGTCGACCCCGAGCCGGCTGAGCTTCCCCTCGAGCCACGCGACCTCGACGACCGCCGCCGCGATCCTGCTCGGCCGGGCGGCGGGACTGCCGCCCGCGGCCCTGCCGGCGGTGCTGGTGGCGCCCATGATGCTGTCGCGACTGGTGTTGGGTGTGCACTATCCGTCCGACGTCGCCGCCGGCGCCCTGGTGGGAGCCGCGTGTGCAGTCGCGACCACGCGCAGTGACAGACTGGCTGCGCGCGTGACGCCACGGGTGTGGCGTGCCCTGAGCAGTTCTCGGGGACCGATGCGCGCCATGGGAGTGAGATGAGCGAGGAGCCGGTCGAGACCGCCGAGGTCAAGGGCCCGCCGAAGAACCTGACGAGTGGGCTGATCAAGGCCGTCCGTCCGCGGCAGTGGGTGAAGAACGCCCTCGTGCTGGCGGCTCCGCTGGCCGCCGGTGCGGTCGACGACGGCACGGTGCTCTCCCGCGCGGCCATCGCCTTCGTCGTGTTCTGCATGGCCGCGTCGTGCATCTACCTCGTCAACGACGCCCTCGACGTCGAGGCCGACCGCGCGCACCCGACGAAGCGCTACCGCCCGATCGCCGCCGGCGTGGTGCCGCGGTCGTTCGCCTTCGTCCTCGCGATCGTGCTCGGCGTCGGCGCGTTGGCACTGTCGTTCCTGGCGAACTGGCATCTCGCGGTGGTCATCGCGGTCTACATCGGCATCCAGCTCGCCTACTGCTTCGGTCTCAAGCATCAGGCCGTCCTCGACATCTGCATCGTCTCGTCGGGCTTCCTGCTCCGTGCGATCGCCGGTGGTGTCGCGACCGAACTGCCCAACGGTCTGTCGCAGTGGTTCCTGCTGGTGATGGCCTTCGGGTCCCTGTTCATGGCGGCGGGCAAGCGGTACGCCGAACTGCAGTTGGCCGAGCGCACCGGCGCGAAGATCCGCAAGTCGCTCGAGTACTACACGACCACCTACCTGCGGTTCGTGTGGACGCTGTCAGCCACCGCGGTCGTGCTCTGTTACGGGCTCTGGGCGTTCGACAAGGAGGCCGGCCACAGCGACAACGTCTGGTACGCCGTGTCGATGGTGCCCTTCACCGTCGCGATCCTGCGCTATGCGGTCGACGTCGACGGCGGTCAGGCCGGTGAGCCCGAGGAGATCGCCCTCGGAGACCGCGTCCTGCAGTTCCTCGCGGTCGCCTGGTTAATATGCGTGGGTGTCGCGGTCTACGTCGTCAGCTGAGGCTGACATCACCGATCGCACAGCCATAACCTCCGAGCGCCCCGCGAGCACGGTCTCCCGTGTCCGCGCGGCACTGCCCGCGGGCACCTTCACCGTCAGCGCCGTGGTGGTCGCCGCGCTGTTCGCCTCCGGCGCGTGGCAGCGTCGCTGGATCGCCGACGACGGCCTCATCGTGCTCCGCACGGTCCGCAACCTGCTGGCCGGCAACGGCCCGGTGTTCAACAAGGGCGAACGCGTGGAGGCCAACACCTCCACGGTGTGGACCTACCTCATCTGGTTCTGGACCTGGATCACCGACGCCCAGATCGAGTACGTGGTGCTGTGGATCGCGCTGGTGCTCTCGGTCGCCGCGCTGCCGCTGGCGATGTTCGGCACCTATCGTCTGCTCGGGATGTCCGAGCGGGCGCCCGCCGCGAACCGGGCCGCGCTCGTCCTCGTCGTCCCGCTCGGTGCGCTGGTCTACATCGCGCTGCCGCCGGCCCGCGATTTCGCGACCAGCGGTCTGGAGGTGTCGCTCTGCATCTTCTGGGTCGCGGTGCTGTGGTGTCAGCTGGTCGCGTGGTCACGCCGGTCACCGGAGACCACCGGCAAGCGCGTCAACGCATCGACGCTGGCCCTGGGGTTCACCGCCGGCCTCTCGCCGCTGATCCGTCCCGAACTCGCCATAGTCGGCGCGCTGGTCCTGCTGCTGGTGTTCGCGGCCACGATGACGTGGCGCATGCGGATCGCGTTCGTCGCGGTCGCCGCGGTGCTGCCGGTCGGCTACCAGATCTTCCGGATGGGCTACTACGGCCTGCTCATCCCCAACACCGCCGTCGCCAAGGACGCCAGTGGATCGAAGTTCGAGCAGGGGTTCCGCTACCTCGGCAACCTCTTCGGTCCCTATGTCCTGCTGCTGCCGCTCATCGTGGCGCTGCTCGCCCTCGCGCTCGTGTGGTTCGCGCGGTCGCGGTCGTTGCCCACGCCGGTGCGGTCGGCCTCGATGGGTCGTGTCGCTCGGTTCCGGTCGCGTCTGCGGTCGCCGGGCGCGGTCGTCGTGGTGATCCTCGTCGCCGGTCTCGTCGAGGCGGTCTACTGGCTGCGCCAGGGCGGCGACTTCATGCACGCACGGGTGCTGCTCGTCCCGCTGTTCCTGCTGATGCTCCCGGTGATGGTGCTCCCGATCGCGGTGCCCACCTCCCTGCGGGGTGCGGGCGGTGCCGCGAGCGGCGTCGTCGGGGTGGGCGTCGCCGTCGCCTCGACCGCCTTCTTCGTCACCACCGTCGTGTGGGCCATCGTCACCTCGCACTCGCCCGGGATGCCCAACGGCACCGACATCGGGCGCAGCGGCATCGTCGACGAACGGCGCTACTACATCCAGAACATCGGGATCGAACACCCGGTCACCGCCGAGGACTACCTCAACTACCCGCGTATGCGAGCGATGGTCGAGTCCATCGCCGAGCACTCCGACAAGGGCGGCGTGCTGCTGCCCTCGGGCAACTACGACGAGTGGTACTACGACCCGCTGCCCGTGCCGCCGCCGGCCGGAGTGCCCAAGCAGATCACCGTCTTCTTCCTCAATCTCGGTATGACGAGCATGAATTCGTCGCTCGACGTCCGCGTGATCGACCAGATGGGATTGGCGTACCCGATCGCCTCGCACACCGAGCGACTCGAGGACGCACGTATCGGTCACGACAAGGACCTCGACACCGAGTGGGTGATCGCCGACAGCGGCGCGGTGCCGGTCTACCCGTTCCTCCCGCTCTACCTCGACCAGGACTGGGTGCGGCAGGCCAAGGAGGCGCTGACCTGTAAGCCCACGCAGGACCTCATCGCGTCCTACGAGGCGCCGATGAACCTGACGCGTTTCCGTCGGAACCTGGTGCAGTCGTTTGATTTCACCGACTACCGGATCGACCGCGTGCCGCGGTACGAGCTCCAGCGGTGCCGTCTGCCGATCCCCGCGCCGGTCGGCCAACGCTGATCCGTGACGTTCACGATCTCAAATATATCGGTTGTGTAACGCGGTGCCGTGTTCGACCGATATGCTCACACGGACCGATTTCGGCAGGTCACGCGGGTGTGACGGTTTGCCGACGGAACGAGTTCGCAGGTTTGTCAGACGCAATGGCATCCAATAGGCTCCGTTCGGCGCACGTGGATGGCTTCGCGTTGCCGAATTGAGATGGAAGACGGTCGGCCGGTTCGGCGTCGTCGTACGCCGAAAGACCACCGACAACGTCGGTGCGGACAGAGAGAGAGCACTACTCGATGCGTGTGAGCACACGAGCCCGCAGGTCCGGGACCCAGTTCTCGATGATGAAGCGTCTGGTGGCGGCATTCGTGGCGCTCGCCGCGATGTCGTCGGTCGCCGTGGTCGTCGGATCGGGCACCGCCTCGGCCGCACCCCGCGTGCAGCAGTACTTCATCGACGGTTGCGGCATGCCCGCGGTGAAGGTCCGCATGTGGACCAAGCCCGGCAACTACAAGACCGTCATCGCGCTCGACGGTCTGCGCGCCACCAACGACATCAGCGGCTGGGAGCACAACACCCGCATCCAGGACATGGCCGACTCCGGCGTCAACGTCGTCGAGCCCATCGGTGGACTGGCCAGCTTCTACAGCGACTGGAACGCGCCCAGCAACTTCAACAACCAGCCCTACCGCTACCGGTGGAGCTGCGCGATCAACCAGCGTCTGATCCCCGAGCTCGACCGTCGCGGCCTCGCCGTCGGCCGGACCGGCAAGTACGCGATCATGGGCATCTCCATGGGCGGCAACTCCGCCATGGTCATCGGCGCGAACAACCCGCGCATCGACCACATGTTCTCGATGTCGGGCTACCTGAACCTCTCGGCGCCCGGCATGCGCGAGGCCATCCGAATCGCCCTGCTCGACGCGGGCATCGAGGCCGGCGTCGGCCCGTTCAACTCCGACTCGATGTGGGGACCGCCCACCAGTGTGCGGTGGCTCGAGAACGACCCCTTCGTGCAGATCGGCAAGATGCGCGGCAAGAAGGTCCGTGTCGCCTCCGGCAGCGGCCTGCAGGGCCGCTTCCCGACCGATTTCCTCGGCCTCATCCAGGGTGCTCCGCTCGAGGCGCTGTCGCTGGCCCAGTCGCGTGCCTTCCAGGTGCAGGCATTGGTGAACGGTGTGCAGATCACCTCGGACTTCCCGTCGACCGGCCTGCACGCCTGGGGCTACTGGTCGGACATGGTGTTCCGCGCCAAGAACCAGGGATGGTTCCGGGACTGACACCCGCCCGCGACTGGTGAGTCACAGAAACCTCACAAGTCACATCAATTCACAGTAGTCACAGTGTGGCGTCCACACTTCGCAGCGCCCTACGTGTAGACCTCTACACGTAGGGCGTTCTGCTGTCCTGGTCACTCGGCCGGGATCGACGGTTCACGACACCGTCGAACACGAGCAGAACCGTTGGTGGCGAAGGAGTATCGGTCGATGCGGGTGTGGCGGCGCGGAGTTCTCGGGGCAGCAGCCGGTCTGACCGCGCTCCTCATGGTCAGTGGTACGGGCGTGGCGGCGTCGGCTCCGGACGGTTCCGACGCGCCCGCCGCGTCGGGCTCCTCGTCCGCCCCCGCGGCGCCGGCATCGTCGGCGGACCCGGCACCCGCCACCACCTCGGTGGCGCCGGTGGCAGGCGTGCGGGTGACCAACACCTTCTGGTACTCCGATCGCCGTGTGGCCATCTGGGTCTACTCGCCGGCGATGGGCACCAACATCCAGGTGCAGATGCTGCTCGCCCGCGACTGGAACCAGTCGCCCCAGGAACGCTTCGCCCAGCTGTACATGCTCGACGGTCTGCGCGCGCAGAACGACAACAACGGCTGGACCATCAACACCGACGTCGAGAACTTCTACAAGGACAAGAACGTCAACGTCGTGCTGCCGGTGGGCGGCGAGTCGAGCTTCTACACCGACTGGAAGCAGCCCGACAACGGCAAGAACTACCAGTGGGAGACGTTCCTGACCAAGGAACTCCCGCCGATCCTGCAGGGCCAGTGGCGCTCCACCGACGTCCGCGGCGTCGAGGGCCTGTCCATGGGTGGCAGTGCCGCCATGATGCTCACCGAGCGCAACCCCGGCTTCTTCAAGTTTTCGGCGTCGTTCTCGGGCATCCTGCAGCTCAGCTCCTTCGGAATGCCCCAGGCGGTGCAGTTCGCCGTGCGCGACGCCGGCGGGTACGACTCGGCCAAGATGTTCGGTCCGCCGTCGGATCCGGCGTGGAAGGAACACGACCCGTACCTGCACGCCGACAAGCTCAAGGGCGTGAGCCTCTACGTGTCGTCGGGCAACGGGCTGCTCGGCCAGTACGACACCCCGTCGACGCTGCCGTACCTCGCCACCAACTACGCGGGCGTCGGTCTCGAGGTCCTCTCCCGCGTCACCTCCACACAGTTCGCCACCAAGCTCAACCAGCTCGGCGTCGCCGCGCAGGTCGTGTACCGCCCGTCGGGTACCCACACCTGGAAGTACTGGGAGTTCGAGATGCATCAGGCGTGGCCGCAGGCCGCCCGTGCACTCGGCGTGGCCTCCGACACCCCGAAGTGCTCGGTGAGCGGTGCGATCGCGCCGGTCTCGGTCAAGCACCGTGAGCTCGGTGAGTGCCTCACGCCCGAGTACGGCGTGCCCGGCGGCCGCGCACAGGACTTCCGCGGCGGACGCGTCATCTGGTCTGCCTCGACCGGCGCCCACGTGGTGTCCGGCGCGATCGGCGGCGCCTACGTCGCGGCCGACGGACCGGGTGGATACCTCGGGTTCCCGGTGAGCGACGAGCTCGGCACCCCCGACCGCAAGGGACGTCTCAACAAGTTCCAGCGCGGCTACGTCTACTGGACCCAGGGCACCGGCGCACACCCGGTGACCGGCGCCATCCTCGCCGACTGGGGCAAGAGCGGATACGAGCGCGGCCCGCTCGGCTACCCGACCGGCGACGAGGTCGACACCCCGAACGACAAGGGGCGCGTTCAGGGATTCCAGATCGGCGCCTACTACTGGACCGCCAAGACCGGTGCGCACTCGGTGCAGGGCGAGATCATCAAGAAGTACGCCAAGACCGGCTACGAGGGCGGCTACCTCGGGTTCCCCACCAGCAACGAGATCGGCGCGGCCCGCGGCGGCAGGTTCAACCGCTTCGAGGGCGGCAACATCTACTGGACACCGGCCAAGGGTGCGTTCGCGCTGCCGAGCGGACCGGTCTTCGACGCCTGGGCGACGGTCGGCTTCGAGGGTGGCCGCCTCGGCTACCCCATCAGTGACCAGTTCCAGGTCACCGGCGGTGATCGCGTGAACTTCGAACGCGGGTACATCGAGGTCGTGAACGGGGTCGCGACCATCCGCTGACGCGATGGGTAGCCTGGCGCAGGCCGTCGGGGCGCACAGGTGCCCCGACGACGACCGACCAGATCAGCGAGGACGTGAGATGAACAAGCAGTGGATGCGGGTGCTCGTGGCGACCGCCGGGGTCGCGGTGACCGTGGGCGTGGCCGGGTGCGGCAGCGGCGACTCCACCGTCAGTGCCCCCGACAGCGTGTCGAGTTCGGCGGTCACGACCAGTTCGGCAGCGCCCTCGTCGGCGCCCGCCTCCTCGGGCGCGGCGTCATCCACCCCGTCGAGCGGCACGCCCGAAACCGGTTCGGCGGCAACCGCTCCCGGCACCCAGAGCTCGGCGCCCGCCGACTTCCCCGGCGGCGCGACACCGGCACCACAGGGCAGCAAGGGTGCGGCCTACCTCGCCGAACTCAAGCGCGTCGGCGTGACGTTCCCCAACGACCCCGACAACGCGATCGCCTTCGCGACCGCGGAGTACGTGTGCTCGGGGCGGGCCAGCAACACCAGCCCCGACCAGATCAAGACCTACGTCACCGCGTTCGTCGCCTCGGGCACCACCGACGCCGCGGCGGCCTCGGCCAACGCCGACAAGGTGATCGCCGCCGCCACGTCGACCTACTGCAAGTAGCCCCCGATGCCTCCCCGGCCCCGCACCACCGTCGATCCGCGCCGACGTCGTCGTCGCATCGTGATCGGCGTGATCCTCGGCGTCGTGGTGCTCGCGATCATCGCGATCATCCTGGTGGTCGCCCTCATCGTCTCGCTGCTGCGTCCGTCCCCGCCCGGACCCGGACCCGGCGCCGGACCGACGAGCAGCGCGCAGCGTCCGAGCGCCCAGTCGGCCGACTGCCCCGACGTGCAGGTGATCGTCGTGCCGGGCACCTGGGAGTCCTCGGCGAACGACGATCCGTACGCGCCGTCGGCGAACCCGGCGTCGTTGATGCTGAAGGTGTCGAGACCACTGGGGGAGGCGTTCCCGGGCTCGCGGGCCGACGTCTACACCGTTCCCTATGTGGCGCAGTTCCGTAACCCGACGAACCCGGCCGACCGCACCACCGACTACAACACCTCGCGCGCGCAGGGCACCGCCCGCGCCAAGGTCAAGATCACCCAGGTCAACCAGCGCTGCCCGCTCACGAGCTATGTGCTCATGGGCTTCTCGCAGGGCGCGGTGATCGTGGGCGACATCGCCTCCGACATCGGCAACGGTCGCGGACCGGTGGCGCAGGATCTCGTGCTCGGGGTCGGCCTCATCGCCGACGGTCGCCGCCAGCCCGGCGAGGCGAAGACCCCCGGTCCCGATCCGAAGGGTGTGGGTGCGGAGGTCGCACTCGGCGGCTTCGGCGGGATCGTCCCCGGCATCGCGATGACCGGTGGCCGACCCGGCGCGTTCGGTGACCTGAAGAACCGCACCTATTCGATCTGCGCCGAGGGCGATCTCGTGTGCGATTCGCCGACCATCCTCAACCCCATCGACGCCCTCGGGAAGCTCGCGGGCGCCATCAACAACCCGGTGCACGCGCTGTACGCGACGACGCGGTACTGGAACGACGACGGCGCCTCGGCCACCCGCTGGATGTTCGGGTGGGCCCGGTCGCTGATCTCCGACGCACCCCGCCCGCCGCACACCTGAGCGCTCCTCGCCGGGCGGCGGGAGTTGGGCACCGCAGCGCCGCACACGTATCGTGTCCGGCGTTCACCCGACCGATTCACTGCCGATCCGCTTTCATGCCGATCCCCAGATATGAGGAGTGCCGATGACGACAGACGCAGCCGCCACCACCCCGGCGTTGCGCCCGTTCCGATTCGCGGCCGGCGGTGAGGGCAACCGTGACGAGGGCGGCGCCCGCAAGTTCGTCGCGCTGGCCCAGCGGGCCGAGGAGTACGGGTTCGACACCTTCGCCATCCCCGATCACCTGGAGAACCAGGTCGGTCCGCTGGCCGCGCTCGGTGCGCTGAGCCAGGCGACCAGCACGATCCGCCTGGCCACGACCACGCTGGCCGCGGGTATGCGGCACCCCGTGGTGCTGGCCAAGGAGGCCACCACCATCGACGTGCTGTCGAAGGGTCGCCTCGAACTCGGCATCGGTGCATCGTGGCTGCGGGAGGACTTCGAGTCCGCCGGCATCCCGTTCGGCACCCCCGGCGAGCGTCTGCGTCAGCTCGACGAGGCCCTGCAGATCCTCGACGTCCTCCTGCGCGGCCAGGAGTGCACTTTCTCGGGCGACTACTACCAGGTCAAGGGCGTCGTCGGAGCACCTCGACCGCGGCAGGGACCGCGTCCGCCGATCATGGTCGGCGCCGGTGGCCCGCGCATGCTCGAGGTGGCCGCGAAGTACGCCGACATCATCTCGGTCGCGACGGGCAGCACCCCCGACGGCAAGCTCAAGCTCTCGGACATGACGATCGAGAAGACGATGGAGCGCGTCGACCGGATCCGTCAGTCGGCCGGTGATCGTTTCGACGACATCGAGCTGAACTGGACCATCGCCACCATCCTCATCACCGATGACCGCGAGTCGACCGCGGAGATGGTGCTCGGCGCCATCGACAGCGGGTTCCCGCCCAACATGGCCAAGGACGCCGACCTCACCGTCGACGACATCCTGTCCTCGCCGTACATCATGTGCGGGTCGTTCGAGGAGATCGCGGAGCAGATCCGCACCGTGCGCGAGCGCACGACGATGTCGTACGTGGGGGTGTTCCCGACCCAGATGGATGCCTTCGCACCGGTGATCCCGTTGTTGAAGGGGACATGATGCCCGGCCTGCGGGGTGACGGCCGACGACAGTTTGCAGGGGTGAACCCGACAGACCGTTCGCAGCGGCTAACATACTCGGAGTTTGGCGTGCCATCGGCAGCGTCGGCCGTGGGGAGCCGAGGGTGTCGGTCACACAGTGGTGCGTGCAATCGGAAGGAAACGCTGGGGGACGGATCCGAGGTCAGGTCATCGACGACTGCCCGACGATTCCCGGCGCCGCCGAGACACGACGTGGCTCGGCTGTAGCGACGACGGCGACCGACGATCGAGGTAGACGATGCCAACAGGAGTCCAGATGAAGAGCGCGTTCGACGAGTTCCTCGATGAAACCGGCAATCTCCACTTCACCGAGGAAGACACCCTCTACTCCTATGTCGAGCGGAACGTCCGGGAGAAGGCCGACACCCTCGCCTACCGGTTCATGGATTACAGCCGTGAGCGCGACGGCGAGGCCATCGAGCTGACCTGGTCGCAGTTCGGTAAGCGACTGCGCGCCATCGCCGCCCGTCTGCAGCAGGTGACCAAACCCGGTGACCGGGTGGCGATCCTCGCGCCGCAGTCGTTGGAGTACGTGATCGGGTTCTTCGGCGCGCTCTACGCGGGCAACATCGCCGTGCCGCTGTTCTCGCCCGACGAGCCCGGCCACACCGACCGCCTGCACGCCGTCCTCGGTGACTGCACCCCGTCGGTGATCCTCACCGCCACCAAGTCGGCCGAGGCCGTCCGCGACTTCTTCAAGCCCCTGCCGGCCAAGGAGCGTCCGCGCGTCATCGCCGTCGACGCCGTGCCCGACTCGGTGGGGGAGACCTGGAAGCCGCCCACCCCGCACCTGCACGACATCGCCTACCTGCAGTACACGTCGGGATCCACCCGCACCCCGGCCGGCGTCGAGATCACCTACGAGTCGGTGTCGGCGAACGCGCTGCAGATGATCGGCGCGATCCAGCTGACCGAGAACTCGCGCGGCGTGACGTGGCTGCCGATGTTCCACGACATGGGTCTGTTGACCATCATCATCCCGGCGCTGGGCGGGCAGTACATCACGATCATGAGCCCGGCGGCCTTCGTGCGCCGACCTGGTCGGTGGATCAACGAACTCGCCGCGCTCAGCGACGGTGCCGAGACCTTCGCCGCCGCCCCGAACTTCGCCTACGAGCACGCCGCGGCCCGTGGGCTGCCGCGTGACGGCGAGAGCCTCGACCTGAGCAACGTCATCGGTCTCATCAACGGCAGCGAGCCGGTCACCGTCAGCTCGATGAACAAGTTCAACGAGGCCTTCGGTCCGTACGGGTTGTCGAAGACCGCGATCAAGCCGTCGTACGGCATGGCCGAGGCGACGCTGTTCGTCTCCTCCACCCCGCGCGACAGCGAGGCCAAGATCATCTACGTCGACCGTGACGAGCTGAACGCGGGCCGCTTCGCGGTCGTCGATCAGCACGCGCCCGGCGCCGTCGCGCAGGTGTCGTGTGGCCAGGTGTCGGTGAGCCAGTGGGCCGCCATCGTCGATTCCGAGACCGCGACCGAGCAGCCCGACGGGCACGTGGGCGAGATCTGGCTCAACGGCATCAACCTCGGCCACGGCTACTGGGGCCGCACCGAGGAGACGAAGGCGACCTTCCAGAACACGCTGAGCAACCCCCTGCCCGAGGGCAGCCACGGCGACGGCGCCCCGCGCCCGGACCGCTGGCTGCGGACCGGTGACTACGGGGTGTGGCTCGACGGTGAGCTGTACGTGACCGGTCGCGTGAAGGACCTCGTCATCGTCGACGGCCGCAACCACTACCCGCAGGACCTCGAGTTCAGCGCGCAGGAGGCCAGCCCCGCGCTGCGCCCCGGCTTCGTCGCCGCGTTCGCCGTCCCCGCCAACCAGTTGCCTGCCGAGGTGTTCGCGTCCTCGGCCAGCGGTCTGAAGTTCGACGCCGACGACGCCTCGGAGCAGTTGGTGATCGTGGCCGAGCGCAACACCGGCAAGCGCGCCGACCCGCAGGAGGTCGCCGACATCGTGCGCGCGGCGATCGCCCAGCGCCACGGTGTGATGGCCCGCGACGTGCTGATGGTGCCTGCGGGATCGATACCCCGAACCTCCAGTGGCAAGATCGCCCACACCGCCTGCAAGAACGCCTACGTCGACGGAACGCTGCGTGGTGGCCACACCCAGACAGCCTTCCCCGACGCTCCCGACGCCACTCCATAGACTGGACCGCGATGTCTGAACTGAATAGCGATTCCCCGACCCCAGAACCCGTCGACGGGTCCCTCGGCGCAGCGTCCGACGGTGACACCCGGGCCTCTTCCGACGGTGAGACCGCCGGTGATCTGACGGTCGCCGAGCTGCGCGACTGGCTGCGGGACTGGGTGTCCACCGCCACGGGCATGCCTGCCGACCAGATCTCCGACGACCGCCCGATGGAGGAGTTCGGCCTCGCCTCGCGGGACGCGGTGGCGATGGCCGCCGACATCGAGGACAAGACCGGTGTCCTGCTCACCGCCACCGTCGCCTATCAGCACCCGACGATCGCGTCGCTGGCCAAGCGCATCATCGAGGGCGACCCCGACGAGGGCCTCGAGGTCGACGAGGACGCGGCGTTCTACCACCGCGACCGGCCCGCCGACGACGACATCGCCATCGTCGGTGTCGCGACCCGCTTCCCCGGCGCCGGACACACCCCGGAGTCGACGTGGGATCTCCTCATCAACGGCCGCTCGGGCACCGGCGATCTCCCCGAGGACCGGTGGACGGAGTTCAAGGCCGAGCCGCGCCTGGCGAAGGTGCTCGCCGAGAGCAACGTCCACGGCGGCTACCTCGACGATGTGAAGGGTTTCGACGCCGATTTCTTCCAGATGTCGCCGCGCGAGGTCGAGATGGTCGACCCGCAGCAGCGCCTGGCGCTCGAACTCACCTGGGAGGCTCTCGAGCACGCACACATCCCGCCCAGCGACCTCAAGGGCGGGCAGGTCGGTGTCTACATCGGCAGCTCCACCAACGACTACCAGATGCTCGCCGTCGCCAATCCCGAGGCGATGGGTGACACCGCGGCCTATGCGCTGACCGGTACCTCGACGGCCATCGTCGCCAACCGCGTCTCGTACTTCTACGACTTCCACGGCCCGTCGGTCGCGCTCGACACCGCGTGCTCGTCGTCGCTCGTCGCCGTGCACCAGGCGGTCCGCAGCCTGCGCTCGGGAGAGACCGACGTGTGTGTCGCCGGCGGCGTCAACATGCTGATCTCACCCGCGGCGACCCTCGGTTTCGACCGGGTCGGCGTGCAGGCGAAAGACGGTCGTATCAAGGCGTTCTCGTCCGATGCCGACGGCATGATCCGCGGCGAGGGCGGCGGCTTGATGATCCTCAAGCGCGTCGCCGACGCGCGCCGCGACGGCGACACCATGCTCGCGATCATCGCCGGTTCGGCGGTCAACTCCGACGGCCGCTCGAACGGTCTGCCCGCGCCGAATCCCGAGGCGCAGGTCGCGATGCTGCGCACCGCCTACCGCGATGCCGCCATCGACCCGCGTTCGGTCGACTACATCGAGGCGCACGGCACGGGCACCATCCTCGGCGACCCGATCGAGGCCGATGCGCTCGGCCGCGTCCTCGGGCGTGGTCGCGACATCGACAAGCCGACCCTGCTCGGTTCGGCGAAGACGAACTTCGGTCACCTCGAGTCCGGTGCAGGAGCGGCCGGTCTCATCAAGCTGGTGCTGGCGCTGCAGAACGACAAGCTGCCCCCGTCGCTGAACTACGCCGGGCCCAATCCCTACATCCAGTTCGAGGCGACCCGGCTGCGGGTCATCACCGAGCCCACCGACTGGCCGCGCTACGCCGGTCACGCCGTGGCGGGTGTGTCGGGCAACGGTTTCGGCGGGACCAATGCGCACGTGGTGGTCCGCGAGGTGCTGCCGACCGACCTCGTCGAGCCGACGTCGACCCCGGTACCCGCGACGACGGGTGTCGGTGATCTCGACCGCGCCGACCTGTCGCATTCCGCGGCCGACCGCGGTGACATCGACCTCGACGGTGACATCGACATCGACATCGAGGACGATGACGAGTACCTGACCGACGCCGAGAAGGCCGCGCGCGGTCTGTTCGCGACCGGTCCCGCAGCGACGGTCGCCGATACCGAGCCGACGGTCGACCCGCTGGCCGACTACGCGCCGAGCACCGTCGCCGGAGCCGTGGTGCCCCTGGTGATCTCGGGCTTCCTGCCGTCGCGTCGCCGCAAGACCGCGACCGATCTGCTGGAGTGGCTCGAGTCCGACGAGGGACGCGCCACGCCGCTCGCCGACATCGGTCGGTCGTTGGCCCACCGCAACCACGGCCGTAGCCGCGCGGTGATCATGGCGCACAGTCACGATGACGCCGTCGCCGGTGTGCGCGCCGTCGCCGAGGGCAAGAACAGCCCGCTGGTGTTCAGCTGCGACACCCCCGACCCCGCGTCGGCGGTGTGGTTGCTCTCGGGCTTCGGCTCGCAGCACCGCAAGATGGCCAAGCAGCTCTACCTCGACAACCCGGTGTTCCGTGCCGCGGTCGACGAGGTCGACGGATACGTGCAGAACGAGCTCGGCTACTCGATCTCGGAGATGTTCACCGACGACGAGCAGACCTACGGCATCGAGACCGCCCAGGTCGGCATCTTCACCATCCAGGTCGGACTGTTCGAGCTCCTGCGCCACCACGGTGCGCAACCCGGTGTGCTGGTTCCCCATTCGATGGGCGAGGCGTCGGCGGCGTACCTCAGCGGCGGGTTGTCGCTGGAGGACGCCACCCGCGTCATCTGCCAGCGTTCGCGCCTCATGGGTGAGGGCGAGGCCAGCCTCGAGGGTGACGACATCCGTCTCATGGCGTTGGTGGAGTACAGCGCCGACGACATCACCGGCGTGCTCGTCGACTACCCGGATCTCGAGATCTGCGTCTACGCCGCACCGACCCACACCGTCATCGGCGGACCCGAGGGTCAGGTCGACGCGATCGTCGCGCGCGCCGAGTCCGAGGGCAAGCTCGGTCGCAAGCTGCAGACCAAGGGCGCGAGCCACACCGCGCAGATGGACCCGCTCCTCGGCGAACTGGCCTACGAGCTCACCGGCATCGAGCCCTTGCGGCCGTCGATCGGCTTCTACAGCTCGATCGACCGCGAGACGTTCTACCGTCCGGGCCACGAGCCGGTGCACACCATCGACTACTTCACCAAGGGCCTGCGGCACTCGGTGTGGTTCTCGCAGGCCATCGCGAAGTCCGTCGAGAACGGGCACCGCACCTTCATCGAGTTGTCGCCGAACCCGGCGGTGCTGATCTCGGTCGCCGCGGTCACCTTCGGAGCCGGCCTCCACGACGCCGAGCTCATCGAGACGTTGCGCCGCAAGGAGGACGAGAACCTCGGGTGGGTCACCGCCCTGATGAAGCTCTATGTCCACGGTCACCGCGTCGACGTCGCGTCGCTGTTCGGTGCCGGCGATTTCGCCGACATCCCGCGTACGCGCTTCGAGCGCAAGGACTTCTGGATGCGCGCGGTCATCAACGGTGGTGCGGGCGCCAACCGCGTCCCGGGTTCGCACGTCGCGCTGCCCGACGGCCGCCACGCGTGGGAGGTGGCCGCCTCGGTCGTCACCGACCCGCGTGAGCTGGTCGCGGCCGCCGCCACACAGGTCCTCGCCGACGTCCGCGTCGGCGCGGTCGAGACCCACGGCGAGATGCCCGCGGCAGGAACGGTCACCACCACGTTCACCCCGCACCCCGGCGGCGGCTCACTGCAGGTGCACGGCAAGGACGCCGGCGGCGCCTTCACGCTGCTGGCCGACGCCGTGGTCACCGCGGGCGCCGCACTGGGCGGCACCGCCGTCGCGGGCGAGCCGCTGACCACCCCGACTCCCGCGGAGGCGGCCCGCGCGTCGGGTTTCGTCGACGAGCGCGTGACCGTGGAGCCAGAGATCGTCGAGGACGCCGGTGCCCGGTGGGATCCCGCGAGCGGTCAGAGCGTCGACGACCGAGTCGCATCGATCATCGCCGAGTCGATGGGGTACGAGGCCGAGGACCTGCCGCGTGAGATCCCGCTGATCGAGCTCGGTCTCGACTCGTTGATGGCCATGCGGATCAAGAACCGTGTCGAGTACGAGTTCGACATCCCGCAGATGCAGCTGCAGGCGATGCGCGAGGCCGATCTGCGTGACGTCGTGAAGTTCGTGACCTACGCCGTGGAACACCGCGACGAGGTCGCGGCCCTGGCCGCCGACGCCGAGGGTGGCGGTGAGATCGACACGGCCGCACTCGCCGAGATCATCGATGCGCCCGCGACCCCTGCGGCCCCGGTGGCCGAGACGCCGGCCGAGCCCGAACCCGCGCCCGCCGCAAAGCCCGCGGCCGAGACCCCGGAGCGGCCCGCAGCCCAGGCTGGCGACCTCATCAGCCAGGCCGCGGTCGCCGCGGCCGCGGGTGCCGACGTGCCTCCGCGTGATGCGGCCGAGCGCCTCACCTTCGGTGTGTGGGCCATGGTCACCGGCACGTCTGCGGGGGGCATCTTCAACCCGCTGCCCGTGCTCGACGAGGAGACCGCCGAGAAGTTGACCGCGCGGCTGTCCGAGCGTGCCGGCGGCGAGATCGACATCGAGGACGTGCTCGACGCGCAGACCATCGAGGACCTCTCGACCTACGTGCGTGATCAGCTCGAGGGCGGGCAGGTCGACGGCTTCGTCCGCTACCTGCGCACGGTCGAGGGATCGACCCGTCCGCCGCTGCTGTTGTTCCACCCCGCCGGTGGATCGTCGATGGCCTACGAGGCGCTGATCAAGAAGCTGCCCGCCGACCTGCCGGTGATCGGTTTCGACCGGGTCGAGGGCAGCATCGAGGAGCGCGTGCACCAGTACATCCCGAAGCTGCGCGAGGTGGTCCCGACGGGCCCGTACCTGCTGGCGGGGTGGTCGCTCGGCGGCGCACTGGCCTACGGCTGCGCGCAGGTGCTGCGCGAGCTGGGCGAGGACGTCGCGATGGTGGCACTGCTCGATGCGGTGCGGCCCAACGGTTCTCCCGAGGAGACCACCGAGGAGAAGCGCGCGCGCCTCGAGCGGTACATGACCTTCGCCAAGCGCACCTACGGTGTCGACGACGTGCCGGTCCCGATGGATCGTCTCGTCGCGGCCGACGACGAGGGCCAGTTCCGCATCATCATGGAGCTGCTGTCGATGAGCAACGCCAAGATCCCCGGCGGCATCATCGAGCACCAGCGCACCTCGTTCCTCGACAACCGCGCGCTGTCGACGATCGAGCCGACCCGCTACGACGGCAAGGTGGTCCTCTACCGCGCCGACAAGATGCAGGATGGCGCAGTCGAACTCGAGCCGCGGTGGGGCGACATCCCCGAGGACGGTCGCTGGGGTGAGGTGGTCGACGATCTCGAGATCGTGCACATCGGCGGCGATCACCTCGCGCTCATCGACGAGCCCTACATCGGGCGGATCGGCGCGGATCTCACCACGCGGCTGGCCGACATCACGCGGCACTCGGCCGCAGCGAGCGCCTCAGGAGGCACCAACTAGTGGACACCACCGCAGCCAAGCTGGCCGACCTCCGCGCACGACTGGAGGTCGCGAAGGAGCCCGGTGGCGAGAAGGCGATCGCCAAGCGCGCCGCGAAGGGGATCTGCTCTCCCCGTGAGCGTCTCGCCATGCTCTTCGATCCGGGCACCTTCGTCGAGTTCGGCCAGCTGGCCAAGCTGCCGGGGACCGACTCGAGCGGCTACGGCGACGGTGTCGTGACCGGGCACGGTCTCGTCAACGGGCGCCCGGTCGCGGCGTTCAGCCACGACCAGACCGTGTTCGGCGGAACCGTCGGCGAGGTGTTCGGCCGCAAGGTGTCGATGCTGATGGAGTGGGCGGGCAAGATCGGCTGCCCCATGGTCGGCATCAACGACTCGGCCGGCGCGCGCATCCAGGACGCGGTCACCTCCCTGGCCTGGTACGCCGAGATGGGTCGACGCAACGACCTGCTCTCCGGTCTCGCGCCGCAGGTGTCGGTGATCCTCGGCAAGTGTGCCGGTGGCGCGGTCTACACCCCCGCGAACACCGACATCCTTGTCGCGGTGAAGGATTCGAGCTACATGTTCGTGACCGGCCCCGACGTGATCAAGCAGACCACGGGCGAGGAGATCGACGCCGAGGATCTCGGTGGCGCCCACAATCAGGCGCGGTGGGGCAACATCCACCACATCGCCGACACCGAGGCCGACGCCTTCGCGTGGGTACGTGAGTACCTCGACTACATGCCGTCGACGTGCCATGAGCGCCCGCCGGTGATCAACCCCGGCCTCGAGCCGGAGGTCACCGACAGCGATCTCGGTCTCGACGACTTCCTGCCCGACAACGACAACGCCGGCTACGACATGCGCGACATCCTCGTGCGCATCTTCGACGACGGCGCCTTCCACGAGGTGTCGGAGATCTTCGCGCCCAACATCATCACGGGCTACGCGCGCGTCGACGGGCACAGCGTCGGCGTCGTCGCGAACCAGCCGAGTGTGATGGCCGGTGTCCTCGACACCGACAGTTCCGAGAAGGCCACACGGTTCGTCCGCATCTGCAACGCCTTCAACATCCCGCTGGTGTTCGTCGTGGACACCCCGGGCATCCTCCCCGGTGTCGCCGAGGAGGCCAAGGGCACCATCCGGCGCTCGGGCAAGTTCCTGTTCGCCTACGTCGAGGCCGACGTGCCGAAGGTGACCGTCGTGATCCGCAAGGCTTACGGCGGCGCATACGCGGTGATGGGCTGCAAGCAGCTCGGCGCCGACATCAACTTCGCGTGGCCCACGGCCAAGATCGCCGTCATGGGTGCCGAGTCGGCGGCGGCGATCCTCACCCGTCGGCAGACCGAGAACGCGACACCGCACGAGGCCGACAAGATCCGCACCGACTTCATCAACTTCTACAACACGATGATGGCCACGCCCTACCTCGCGGCCGAGCGCGGGTACGTCGACGCTGTCATCGAGCCCTCGCAGACACGCCTGCAGCTGCGGAAGGCGTTGGCGCAGTTGCGCGACAAGCACACCTACCGCACGCCGCGCAAGCACCTGCTGTTGCCGATCTAGGACTCGCGCCACCGGTCGACACAACTCTCGGGAACTTTTCGGTTCGCTCACCGCATCTCATGGACTGCCCCCGCGGTGACCACCGCGGGGTCCATTCCGAGAGGAGCGAACCATGTCCCGTCCAGTTCGACGACGACACCGACACCTCGGCGCGATCGTCGCCGCCGGGGTCGCCTTCGGCGTACTCCACGGCGTCGCGCAGCCGGCGATCGCCGACGCCAAGCCCGGGCCCGGTACGGGCTCGACCAACAGCAACTCCCATCGGGGACCGAACAAGGCGACCCCGGGCAGGACCACGCAGGGGTCGGCGTCGTCGGGAGCGAACCGCCATCGCGGACCCGACAAGACGCGGCCCGGGGACACGGCGTTCAACGACGACCACCCGCGGGTGGGCGCCGAACCCGACCGCGGCGCCCACAAGGTGCGTCCGGGAGACACCTGGTCGCCGACGGCGCCGCGCGATCGGAGTCGACAGCCGACCCCACCGCGGACAGCACCCTCGGTCGCGGCACCCCCGGCGAGCCCGCGCGCGACAGCTCCAGCGACACCGGCCGCACCGGCTGTCGTCCCACCACCGGCTGCGGTTCCGGATACCCCGGCCCCGCCGGCGGTTCCGCCGACCTCCGTGCCGGCGGTACCGGTGACGCCTCGTCCGGAGACCACGGTCGACGCGTCGTCGTTGCGCAGTGTCGAGAGTCCGCAGGGTCTGCCCAGCACGGTCGCGCCGGCAGATGAGAACGGCCGCACCGACTACACGGTGCGTTACGTTCCGGGACCGGCGGAGCAGGGGCCGGGCCTGCCGCTCACCCGCCGGACCGACTTCGCCGCCCCGGGCAACCGCGTCAGTTCGTGGGGTCCGGATCCGGCGGTCGGCGCGTACGGGACGACCTTCGAGGTGGGGGAGAATCGCATGCAGCTGCCGCTGGGCACCGAACCCGACCCGAACGTCAAGGCGGCGCCGAGCCGCCCCCGCGGAGTCGATGTCACCGCCAAAGTCGTCACCCAGGTCCGCATTTCCTCGGCCACACCGGTCGGACAGCAGCAGGTGCGCGATTCGTCGGGCAACACCTGGACCCAGGTGCGCTACCGCTACGACTATCAGCGTCGGACGATGTACAACGGCGGCGTGAACTCCATCCAGGTGACCGCACCCGGGAACTGGACCGCCATCACGCAGGACGAGGCGAAGAAGCTGTTCGATCGCGGCATCCCACGACCGCGCGCGTTGGGTCGGTGATCACCTCGAGGGGTCGGGATGCGCTCGTGCACCCGGCCCCTCGGGCCTGCGCGGGCGGCGACGCCACGATCGCCCTGGTTCCCGGACTGCCGCGAATCCACGGAGAGGGCTGGGCGCCGTCACAGCCCAGACGTTCTCCGTTGAACGTGTGACAGCTGTTGAGGTTTGCCGTACTCGTGGGTATCGCGCGCGGTTATTCTGCGGTCGCCGCCCTTGCGGGGGCACCGACGCTCGAGGAGTTCCATGTCCCGCACACGTCAGCTCTCCGCGTTCGCAGTGATCTGCGTGTGCGAGCTCCTCATCGTGCTCGACATGACGATCATCAACGTCGCGCTGCCGCAGATCGGCATCGAACTCGAGACGTCGATCACCGGCCTGCAGTGGGTCGTCGACGCGTACACGCTGACGTTCTCCGGCTTCCTGCTCGCGTTCGGCAACCTCGGCGACCGGTACGGCCGCAAGCTCATGCTCGCGGGAGGTCTCGCCGGCCTGGGGTTGTCGTCGATCATCGGTGCCGTCGCCGACGACATGGCCTGGGTGCTGGTGTCGCGTGCGTTGATGGGGTTCTTCGCCGCCGCGGTGCTGCCCGCGACGCTGGCCATCATCACCGCGATCTTCCCCGACCCGAAGGAGAAGTCGCTCGCCATCGGTATCTGGTCGTCGATCGCGGGTGTCGCGGTCGCGATCGGCCCGATCTCCGGCGGCTATCTGCTCACACACTTCTCGTGGCACTCGGTGTTCTGGCTGAACGTGCCGGTCGCGGCCATCGCGCTGTTCGGGGTGTGGCGGCTGGTGCCGAACTCGAAGGCGGCGAGCGTCGGACGGCTCGACTGGCCGGGCGTCGTCCTGTCGATCGCGGGCATCTCGATCGGCGTTTTCGCGATCATCGAGGCCCCGCGCTACGGCTGGCTCTCGGCGACCACACTCATCGGGTTCGCCCTGTCGGTCGTACTGCTGCTGTCGTTCATCCGACGCGAGCTGACCACCGATTCACCGGTTCTCGACATGCGACTGTTCCGGATCCGACCGTTCGCGTTGCCGGCGTTGGCCATCGCGGTCGGCTACTTCAGCCTCTTCGGGTTCCTGTTCCTCATCACCCAGTACTTCCAGGGTGTCCGCGAGTACACCCCGCTGGCGTTCGGCATCGCGACCCTGCCGTTCGCCGCCGCCCTCGCGGTCTCGGCCCCGACGGCGACGGTGATCGCCCAGAAGGTCGGCACCATGCCGCCGCTGGTGCTGGGGCTGGTGCTCATCGGTGCGGGGCTCATCGTGGGCGGTCAGGTGGAACTCGACAGCTCGTATCTGACGCTGGTCCTGCCGGCGATGATCCTGCTCGCCGTCGGCATCGCGATCATCCAGGGCCCAGCGACGGAGTCGATCATGTCGTCGGTGCCGATCGACGAGGCCGGTGCGGGGTCGGCCGTCAACGACACCACCCGCGAGATCGGCGGCACGCTCGGGGTCGCGGTGATCGGCTCGATCGCCAGCTCGTACTACCTGACCCACGTTCGCTCCATCGTCGAGGGCATCCCCGCAGGGTTGATGAACGACACGGAGAAGGAGTACGCGCGCTCGAGCGTCCTGAGCGTGCTGCAGATCCGCGAACGCGACATCCCCGCCTTCTTCGATCCCTCCCGCAACGCGCTCATCGATCAGATGAAACAGGCCGCGCTGACCGGCTCGTCGCACGCCTCCTATCTCGCCGCGGGTGCGGTGTTCGTCTGCGCGATCGTCGTCGCGATCGGTCTGCCGAGGCGGTACCGCACCTCGGGGATCGTCGGCGACCAGGTCGACGCGCTGGCCGAGGAGAAAGTCGTGACGGCACCGCCGACCCCGCAGGAGCAGCGATGACCACGGTCGCCGTCACCGGTGCCACCAGCGATTTCGGCACCGCCATCCTCCCGCTGCTGCTGGCCGACCCGACGATCGACCGGGTGATCGGCCTGGGTCGGCGCGAGCCGAGGGTGCATCACGCGAAGCTCGAGAACGTCCGCGCCGACATCCGCTCGCCGGAACTCGAGCGCGTGTTCACCGGATGCGACGTCGTCATCCACCTCGCCTTCGTCGTCGAGGAGCAGCGCGACAAGGCCGCCTCCAGTGACGTGAACCTGGGCGGGTCACGCAACACCGTCGAGTGCGCACACCGGGCAGGCGTGCGGCACATGGTGATCGCGTCGAGCGCGAGCGCGTACGGGGCCGTCGACCTGCCGGTGCCGGTCACCGAGGACGAGTTCCCCACCTCCGATCCGAACCGCTACTACTTCTTCGACAAGGCCGAGGTCGAGCACTTCGTGGAGTGGTGGCTGCGACGACACCCGGGCGAGATGACGATCGCCCTGTTGCGGCCCACCTTCGTCGTCGGCGCCGACATCGCCAACGACGCCATCGACATGCTCACCGGCATGGCCATCGCCTTCCCCGACCCGGCGACGTCGCACTACCAGTTCATGACCCAGCACGACATGGCCCGCGCCTTCCATCTGGCGGCGGCCACAAACCTCAACGGCCCGTTCAACATCGCGCCGCGCGATCACACCTCGGCACCGACCCTGGCCCGCATACAGGGCCAGGCCGTCACCGCAGCGTCGCTGGGTCTCCTGCGTCTCCTCGCCGACATCGGCTACCGGCTGCGGGTGGTCCCGTTCTCGTCGCACTGGATCTCCTCGGGTGAGGCGGCGCTCGACCCGGATCTGTTCTGCCGCAGCACGGGGTGGGAACCGTCGGCGTCGTCCGACGACGTCGCGGCCGCCATGGTGCTGCTCCGCGGGCGCCCCCTGTTCGGCGGCGCCGAGGTCCTGCCGTCGGCGCGGGTGGCCGAGGTCGCGCTGGAGCCGGCGACACGTCGGCTGCGTCGATGGGCCGAGACCGACTCGGCCATCGGCGAATTGATCGGCGACGTCGACACCGCGCTCTCGCGGCTACGTCACATCACCCTCGACACCCCCGCCGGCGGCGTGCACGCCGAGGTACACCCCGGCGACGGCGGCCCCACGATCGTGCTCGGTGTGGCCGGCCGCAGCCATGCCCGCTACGTGACCCCGCTGGCCGTGCGCCTCGCCAGCGAGGGGTGCACCGTCGTCGTGGTCGACACCCCCGGCCACGGACTGAGCAGCGGGCGTCGCGGGACCCGACGCGGGCACGACCGCGCCGTCGACGCGGTGGCCGCCGTGCAGGCCGATCCGGCGACCGTCATCGTGAAGCTCACCGGCTCACGGCGCGGCGGGCCCTGCGCCCCGGACGGGCCCGACGGCCTGATCGACTTCCGTGCCGGTGCGCGTCTGCCGTGGAAAGGGCGGAGCCGCAGGGCGAAGCCGGCCGCAGCGGTGGCGAATCCACGCGTGACGGCGGGCGCCGTCGATGACCTGCGCACCGGCGCGGGCCAGCAGCGGATCGCCGAAACGATCCACGGTGCGGTCAGACGCGTGGGCGTGCCAGCCAGTCGAGGCTGAACTCCCGCTCGATCCGGAAACCCTCCGCGGTCTGCGCCGCCATCATCTTCTCGACCATCGCGCCGACGACGGGTACCGATGCGGTCACCGTCCCGGCGAAGTGCATGTCGCATCGATGCGGTCCCACCGCCCGCAACTCGACGCGGGCGTCGATGCTGGCGGGCATGGAGACCACCGTCGACACGAATGTGCCCGTGGCGGTCTCGGACTCGCGGGGAAGCCACGACTCGGTGTACTCCACGCTCACCCGGGACGGCACGAAGCGTGTGAGCGCCGCGGGGATGGAGGCGGTCGGGATGGGTTGGCGCACCACAGCACGGAAGCCCTGATCGTCTGCGGTGCAGGCGATCAGCTCACCGCCACCTCCGGCCATCGACTCGACGCGGTCGCGCCAGTACCTAGGCTCGGTGAGCGTCGTGTACAGCTGCTCCAGCGAACAGGGGTAGGGCTCGACGTGGGTGAGGTCGGTGGGCACGTCAGCCCAGCGCCGACGCCGGGACTCGATCGTCAGCGCGCTCGGAGGTGGTGTCGATGTCGTCGGGGTCGTTCATCCCGGCCGCCTCGGCCGAACTGACCGCTCCTGCAGCGTAGTTGGTCGCGTCGGTCTCGTGGATGTCCATCGGCGGGAGATGCCGGGTGAGGGCGTCGATCGCGCGGTCGAGCTGGGAATGTGTGTGCTCGGTCTGTACGCACAGACGCAGCATCGCCTTGTTCTGCGGGACCGCGGGGAACATCGCCACCGCGGCGAACACGCCCTCGTCGTACAGCTTCCGCCACGTGTTCGACACCCGTAGCTCGGTGTAGCAGAACGCGGGGACGATGGGGGAGACCACGTCGGTGCCGTCGGGCAGCGGTGAGGGTTCCACCGTCGGGATGCCGGCGGCGACCAGGCCGTCGCGCAGGTACTTCGCGTTCTCCAGTGTGCGCGTGCCGCGTTCGCGCCCCTCGTCGGTCTGCAGCATGCGGACCGACGCCAACGCGGCTCCGAGGGTGGCGGGGACGGCGGCGGTGGTGAACAGGAAGGTGCGGGCGTGGGCGCGCAGCGCGTCGACGATGTCGCGATTGCCGCAGACGAATCCACCGGTCGATCCGAGACCCTTCGACAGCGACCCCATGCGGACGTCGATGCGCTTCTCCACGCCGTAGAGCTCGGCCGCGCCGGTGCGACGGTCACCCAGCACCCCGACGCTGTGCGCCTCGTCGACCATCAGTGCGGCGTCGTGCCTCTCGCAGACGTCGGCGATCGCGTCGAGCGGGGCGAGGTCACCCTCCATGGAATACAGGCCGTCGACGATGACGAGTTTGGCGCCGACCGATCGGCTCAGACGCTCGTCGAGCTGCGCGGGGTTGTTGTGGCGGAACGCGCGGATCTTGGCGCGGGACAGACGCGCCGCGTCGTAGATGGAGGCGTGCGCGGCGGAGTCGACGATGACGGTGTCGCCGACGCCGACGAGGGCGGAGATGGCGCCGAGGTTGGCCTGGTAACCGGTGGTGAACAGAAGCGCGTTCTTGGTGCCGTGCCACGCGGCCAGTTCGGCCTCGAGCTGCACGTGCAGGTCGATCGTGCCGTTGAGCAGACGGCTGCCGGTGACCGTGGTGCCGTACTTCTGCAGAGCGGCCATCGCCGACTCGCGCACCTTCGGGTGGTCGGCCATGCCGAGGTAGTTGTTCGATCCGAGCATCACGCACTCGCGTCCCTCCACCGGGACGGTGGGCGCGTTGACGGAGTTCATCACCCGGTAGAACGGCAGCTGGTCGCTGTCGCGCATGACGCGGTACGCCCAGACGCGCTTGTCGTGGCGGATGCGATCGAGAATCAGTTGTGAAGACATGAGGACCCCCCCGGTACGTGTGGCCGCGACGTTATCGAGGCGCACAGCCGAAAGGGGCCTGGATTGTCCACTTTCCACAACGGTCACAACAATGCTCAACATCTGTGGAGACTTACCCGAAGAGGGTTTCCATACCGACCGGTATGTGGTAACCATCACACGGTCGCACCCGGTCTCGGCGTGCGGCGAACGCGATCGGGGGATGGATGAGCGTCGCAGTGGGGGCACGGGTCAACGAGGGGCGAGTGGACTCGGCGGCGAGCGGGGTGTTGCTGGCCGACGCCCGCGCCGCGTTGAGACGACGGATGCCCGTTCTCGCGGAATGGTTCGACGAGACCACGCTCGCCGAGCGTGAGGCGCCGGGCAACCGTGGCCTCGAGGTGTTCCGTGAGGCGGGTGGCTGCGGGCTGATCGTCCCCGTCGAGATCAGTGGTCAGGGTGCGTCGGCGGTCGAGGCCCTGCAGGTGCAGCGCGCCATCGGCGCGGCGTCGCCGTCCCTGGCCGTCGCCACGGTCATGCACCACCTGTCGATCGCGACGATCGTGCAGATCGCGCTCACCGGCCCCGAGGAGGACCTCGCGCTGCTGCAGAGCGTGGTCGAGCAGAACGCCCTGATCGCGTCGGCGTTCGCCGAGGGACGGGTCGGTGGGAGCACGCTGATCCCGACCGTGTCGGCGGTCTACGACGAGGACACCGGCGACTACGTGGTCACCGGCCGGAAGAAGCCTTGCAGCATGGCGTATTCGATGGCGTTCCTCGCCGCGAGTCTCGACGCCAAGGAGTCCGAGGGTGGTCGCGGCCGCAAGGCCGTGGGACTCATCCCGGCCCAGATGCCGGGCGTCAGCATCGAACCGTTCTGGACGTCGCCGATCCTGGGCGGCGCAGAGAGCGAGGAGGTGATCCTCGACGGAGTGCGCGTCCCCGCGGCACTCATGATGATCGGGACGATGCAGGACCCGGACGGCATCCACGAGATGACCGGCTTCCTCTGGTTCGGACTGCTGGCCTCGGCGGGGTACATCGGCGCCGCGAGCACGCTGCTCGAACGGCTCCTGCACAGTCCCCGGGTCGACGCCGCGACCTACACCCCCATCGCCGCCGAACTCGAATCGGCCATGGCTGCACTGGAATCGGTGGCCGCCGCCCTCGACGCCGGCGAACGGGGCGCCGGCATCTCGGCCCGGTTGCTGTTCATCCGCACCGCCCTGCGCACCGCCCTGCTCCGCGTGGCCGCCGCGGCCACCTCTGCGCTCGGCGGGATCGCCTTCATCACCGACCCCGACGTCGCCTACCTCGCGTCGGTGTTGCAGGCGTTCTCGTTCCACCCGCCGTCGACCACCGAGACCCAGCGCTCGCTGTTCGCCTACCACCGCGGCGAGGAGTTCCGCCTCGCCTGAGGTGGTGCATTCGGCGAGCCCTCGGTACCGTTCGTATGACCGAGGTGTCGCGGTCCGTCGGGGCCGGTGTCCGACCGAGCGCAGGGTGGGAGGTCGTGACCGGTGTCCACCGACGATCGGCCCGCCCGGCAGGCGCCGCAACGCCGGATACTCGTCGTCGACCAGTTCGTGCCGGATCCTCTTCTCGGCGCGGGCCTTCCACGAGCGCACCAGATCGTCTCGTCGTTCGTCGAGGCCGGTTTCCGCGTCGACCACTACCCGATGTGGTCGAAGCGCAGCGAACGTAGGCGGATGGCATCCCTCTTCGGCAGGCGGGTCCGGTTCCGTCGCGGGCAGGGACGGCTCGGCCTGTGGAACGTCCTCCGGACGGACGGTGCCGACTACGACGCGATATTCGTCAGTCGCCCCCCGACGATGCAGACCGTCCTCGCCGTGGGATGGAAACCGCGATGGGGCCCTCGTCGACCTCCCGTGATCTACGACGCCGAGGCGCTCTTCGCCGTACGCGAGAAGCTCCGTCGGGCGCTGTATCCCCCCGTGATGTCCGAGGCGGAGTACCACGAGGAACTCCTGGCCGAACTGCAGCTCATGTCGGAGGCGGACGCCGTCACCACGGCCGGGTCGTCCGACGCCGCCGCGATCCGTTCCGGGGTGGACATCCCCACACACGTTCTGCCCCATGCGACCACCGCTCGACCGGATCTCGGTGCGACTTTCGACGATCGTCGCGACATCCTGTTCGTCGGACGCCTCGCCGGACCGCCCGACCTGACGCCGAATGTGGACTCGGTCCGGTACTTCGTCCGAGAGATCATGCCGGTGCTCGACGGTCTGATCGGGAACGAGTACGTCGTCCATGTCGCCGGGATGGTCGACTCCCCGGAGATCGAGGCCCTGCGATCGGAGCGGGTCGTCGTTCTCGGTGTCGTGGAGGATCTCGGCGAACTCTATGAACGGTGCCGGGTGTTCGTGGCTCCGACCCGATACTCGGCCGGAATCCCGCTCAAGGTCGTCGAGGCGATGAGCCAGGGGATCCCTTCGATCGTGACCCCGCAGCTCGCCGACCAACTCGAGGTGCACGAGCCCACCGTCGCGATCGGCGACGGTACCGAGGGCTTCGCGCGGGCGTGCGCGCAGCTGTACACCGACGGCGAGCAATGGCAGGCGACGCGCGACAGTGCCCTCACCTACGTCGCCGACGCGTGCTCACCGGAGGTGTTCCGGCAGCGGCTCGTCGAGGTCGTCGACGCCGCGATCGTTCATGCTGCTCAGCGTCAAGAACGCTGAGATCGCGCGAGTCGACCCTGCTCGGTGAAATATTCGAGAATGTCCTTCTCGATAGAGGGATCGCTGAGACGCGTGAGCTGCTCGTCGCCGCGGGCGATCCATTCCGCACGCGTGTCGGTATCGAGCATCTCGGTCATCGCCTGGGCGATGTCCGCAGGTGACTGGGGGTCGATCTGTCTGATGCCCTGCCCACCGACTTCCCCCTGCGAGCCGCCAGTTCCGGCGATGACCGGGATACGGGCTTGAAAACCCTCTGCGATCGCGAGGCCATACCCCTCGTACAGCGACGGATACACCATCGCCAGGCTCTCACCGAGGATCCGGAACTTCGTCGCTTCGTCGACGTAGCCCGTCAGTTCGACGCGTCCTTCGAGATCCAGTCTCTCGATCAGTGTCTCGATCCCCCCGAAGTTCCAGCCGACGAGCACCAGCTTGTGGTCGGGATGCTCGCGCCCGAAGAGCGCGAACCCGTGTAGCAGCGAATCCAGCCGCTTCCGGAAGTCCGTTCCGCCGACGTAGACGAACTGAGGTCGCGGTGCGATCGGCGCCCGATGTTCGACCCCCCGCAGAGGAATCAGGATCGGGGTGACGGATCTGCGTCGAAAGATGCGACGAATGTCTGCTGCGCTCTGTTGCGAGATCGTCAGGATGGCGTCCGCTCTCGCTGCCGCGATGACGTTGGCGAGGAGGATCGATTGCATCTCTCGGCTGATGGCGAAGATGCGCCACTGGCGGAGGTAGTAGTCGCGATAGAACAGATAGGGGATCACGTCGTACAGCACGAGCACGTACCGGGTTCGTGCCCGTTTCAGCGCGGGGATGCCACGGTTGGCCGCCGAGACGTAAAGATGAAAGTCCCCGTCGTCGAGAAATCGCGGGAGGTCTGTCTGCTCCCATCGCACGTCGCCGGGCCGCCCGAACACATTCCGCTCGAGGCCGGCGACATCCTCGTCGTATTGATCGAGAAGTGGCTGGTTGCTGATCAGCGTGATCTCGAAATCCCCTTGACGAAGGCAAGCGAGAATTGCGCCGATGTAGTTGGTGAAGCCGCAGGGCGGGCCCGCGAGCGGTCTCGCGTCAAGCGCGATACGGATGGGCAAGAAATCTCTTCCGTCGACAGGGCGGCAGCATCGTCGCGCTCGCATCTGAACGAACGAGGACCCTTCGACTGTCTCGCACATCCGACCGATTGTGAACCGTTACGGCCGCATGTGGTGCGATCGGTCGACGGGCCGGACATACGGCCTCACCCCAATTCGGCGGCGTTCTCCGGTGCCGAGTCGGTGGGGATTCGCAAGGCGGACAACAGGTCCTTGTAGAGGGGACTGTTGACCAGGAGTTCCTCGTGGGTGCCCTGGGCGATGAGGCGTCCGTCCTGCAGGACCACGATCATGTCTGCGTCGACCACGGTCGACAGACGGTGGGCGATGGTGATGACCAGGCCGGTGCGGGCGTGATCGACGATCGCGTCGTGGATGGCGTGCTCGGTCAGCGCGTCGACCTGGGCGGTCGCCTCGTCGAGCAGCAGCACCGGGCGGTCGGCGAGGAGTGCGCGGGCCACGGCGATGCGCTGGCGTTGACCGCCGGAGAGCGAGTTGATCGAGACCTGTGCGTCGAGACCGCCGGGGAGCGTGTCCACGACGGCACGCAACGACAGCCGCTCGAGGACCTCGTACATGGCCTCGTCGGTGGCATGGGTGTTGATCAGGCGCAGGTTCTCACGCAGGGTGCCGGGGATGAGCGGCGATTCCTGCTCGACGTAGGCGAAGTGGGTACGCGTGGTCGACGCCGAGACATCCTGATACGCATGGGTTCCGAGTCGGAGCTCGCCGCTGTCGGGTTCGAGGAACCGCAGCAGCAACGACAGCAGCGTCGTCTTGCCTGCACCGGACGGGCCGATGAGGGCCACGTGACCACGGCTGGGCATCCGTAGATCGATGCCGTTGAGCACCGGGTCACCGTCGGGATAGCTGGCGAACACGTTGCGCAACAACATCCCCGAGCCGTCGCCGGTGGGGACACTGCGCTTGGACTCCCACGCCGCGACGGGGTGCCCCGCGCGGTGTCGCGGTCCGGCTCCGTTCGAGCCGCTTTGCGGCGAACCGCCCTCGATCGGCATCGCGTCGACCTGGCGGATGCGCCGTGCCGCGGCCAGTCCGGCCTGGAGCTGGGTGAGGCTGGTGCTGAGCTGACCGATCGGGTCGCCGATCTGGAACGCGTAGAGAAGGAACGCCACGAGCGTGGAGACCGTCATCGCACCCGAGGACACGCGCACCGCGCCGAACGCGAGGATCGCGAGGATCGACACCTGGACACCGGTGAACGAGGTGGTGATCGCCAGGGCCTGGCGTCGCACCGCGTACATGTTCAGATCGCGTGAGCGCGCGGCGATCTCGTCGAGTCGGGTGCGCACCCGCTCCTCGGCGATGGCGGCCTTGATGGACTTGATGGCCCGCAGGTTGCCGTCGAGCTCGCCGCCGAGTTCGCCGACAGCAGCCTGCGCGCGTTCCTGGGATTTCGCGATCGAGGGCAGGATGCGCCCGAACAGGAAGGTGAGGACGAGTACCGCGATGAGGGTCACGCCGACGAGGGTGATGTCGAGGATCGCCATCATCACCAGTGCGCCGATGAGCATCACCACGCCATTGACGCCACCGACGATGCTCGACGACGCCGCCTCCCGAAGCAGCACCGAATCCGACGTCACACGGGTGACAAGTTCACCGACGGGACTGCGCTGCAGGGGGCTGAGCCGGGCGTAGAGGAAACGGAGGTTCATGCGGCGGCGGGCGTCGTAGACCACACCCTCGGACAGGTTGCCGAGGGTGACCAGCTGCCACCACTGGGCGACCGCGCTGATGATCACCAGACCGATCAGGATCGCCAGGGGTGCGATGAGACCGGACTTGCCGTCCACCGAGTCGAGAATGTGTTTCGTCGCCAGGGGTGTGCCCAGGCGTGCAGCCGACCCGATCAATCCTGCAACGGTGGCCAACCCGAACAGCGGCAGGCGGGGACGGATGAGCTCCCACAACAGGCGCGTGTTCGGCTGGTTCTCCGAGGAACTCGCGGCGTTCTTCGAGAAGTCTGGCGTCGATTCTTCGCCCATGCGCATAGTGAACCAGAATTCCGGCCCGTTATCGGAGTCGCGCGGGTGTGACGAACTCCGGCGCTCAGTCGTCGCTTGAGCTCGCCCCGGCACCGCCGTCGTCCTGCATCGCTGCCCGGCGGTGAAGTTGTAGCGCTGCTGGTGTCAGCGGACGTCGCGGGACGGGAGCGGTGTCGGCGGGACGCCTCTCGGGGGCGGCGAGAAGGCAGTCTGCGAGCGACCGAGACCAGCAGAGGCGCGGACGGCAGGCCGCGACGCCATGTGTGACTTACGCTCACGGTGTGTCGAACGCAACAGCGCCGCTCCGAGCAGCTCTGGAAGGCGTCTTGAAGCAGATCGGACTCTGGGACGTCTATCGAGACCGACGAGATCTCCAGCGTTCACGTTCTGCACTGTTGCCCGGTCAGGATCGGTGGTCCCACGACCACGCAGTGCGGCGCGCCCGCACGCGGAAGAGGGCAGCTGACGTCGACGTCGTCGAGGGTATGGGTACGTCGGCCGAACAGCTCCGCGCGTTCTTCGACTCATTCGACATCGTCGATCCGGGCGTGCCGATCATCCGAGTCGGTCCGGACGACGACGGCGGCTACTTGCTACCCGATGACTTGGAGGGAATCGTCGCGTCCTTCTCGCCGGGTGTAGCAGACGAAATCGGATTCGATGTCTCGATCGCCGACCGGGGCATACCCGTTCACATGATCGATGCGTCGGTCCCCGGCCTCCCCGTCGCACACCCCGCGATCGACTTCGAACCGCTCTTTCTCGGCGCGAGGACGGTCGGCCGCTGGACCACGTTGGAAGACTGGGTTGAGCGCCGCGCCCCCGGCGATGGCGACGTGATGCTGCAGATGGACATCGAAGGGCACGAGTGGGGCGTGCTCGCGGCGGCGACCGACGCAGTTCTGAGTCGAGTGCGCATCCTCGCCATCGAGATGCACGACCTGCACCACCTCTCGTCGCCGAGCGGCTTTGCGATGATCGACGCGGCCTTTCGCCGGCTGAATGAGCACTTTCAGCTGGTACACGTTCATCAGAACAACAATGAGTATCCGGTCCCTTACGCAGGTTTCTCGCTTCACCCGGTTGTCGAGGCCACGTGGTTGAGGCGCGACAGGGTGCACGCAGCGGTTCGACGTGAATCACTCACTCACCCACTCGACAAGGTGAATGCACCACAGTTGCTGCAGCACCCGCTCGACCCTGCGTGGCTTTGAGCTGGAACTCCTGGCCAGGGCACGGACGTGCCGAATCAGGTGTTTGTCCTCTGGCATCGGTGGGCTGAGTTGGATCGGTCAATGGCTCGCAATGCCGCCGATGGGTGCCACTCGCTGACAACGTAGGGGTTGAGTCACCCGTTACACATAGGTGCGAGCCAGAGTTCCCGACCGTCGCCCGAGTTGCGGCCGTGAGAACGGCCACGTTCGGTCAGCCCGCGGTGTCACCCGATTCGCCACCGCCGGAGGACTGTCCGCCACCACCGCCACTGCCTGCGGGGTCGGAGGCGCCGCCCCCGGACGCCGGCGGCGGGTCGGAGGTGGGCGGTGAGGTGACCGGAGGGGTCACCACCGGAGGCGTGATCGACGTCGCAGGGGGGTTCGGTGCCGGCTGCTGTGCAGTCGGACGTGACGGACCGCTGCCGCCGTCACGGGGCGATGCGATGCCGGTGGCTGCGGTCTCCGTTCGCGGTGGGACGACAGGCCCTGGCGCGACGGGCGCCCCACCGGCGACGGACCCGGTGTCGCCGGAGATGAAGGCCCCGTCGGCATCGGTCGGGGTGGCAGCCTGGTCGAACGGTGCTGTCGCGTCCACGGGGGACGCCGCGGGAGGGGCGAGTGCGGGTTTACCGGCAGGCGCCGACGGTGCGGTGGACGCGGCGCGTGCGGTCTCGTGTCCCGCACTGGGGACGAGCCGCATCTGTGCCGAGGAACCGCCGTGGGTGGCCCACAGGGTGATGGTCACCGCGCAGACCACGACGATGACGCCGGCGACGGCGCTGAACCAGCGCCACCCCGACGGCAACGCGTGGTGGGAGGCGGGAGACGCGGACACCTGTGCACGCAAAGCGGCCTTGGTCGCTTCGTAGTCGAGCTCCTCGCGCACTGCACCGTCCTTCGTCGTGCCCCCGGCGAGAGGACAATAGCAGCGGCGACGGGTCGTTGGCGCAGGTCACGACCGCGGTCTACCGACGGGCGCGCGGCCCGCTCTCGGCGGCGTGCAGGGCGGCGAGCCGGGCGTTGTAGGCCGCCAACGCCGCGTCGTCCCCGTCGATGTCGTAGGAATCGGCGTCGTCGGTGGCGCCGGGGGCCAGCGTCGCCTCCTGACGGGCACGGTCCAACCACGACACCCGCCGCGCCTCGCCCGGCTTCCGGTGGGTCTCGGCGCGGATCCACTGTCCCGCGACCAGTACCAAGAGCAACATCATCAGTCCGTCACCGCCGAACCACATGATGGCGCCGGCGATGTTCTGGTCGGCGAGCGCATCGGGACCCCACCCGAGGCGCGATTCGCCGTAGGCCGGTGCCAACGGGCGGTCGGTGAGCATGAGCACGATGCCGACGAGGGTGTCGGGGCCCATCGCGATCAGCAGCGTCACGAAGCGGACCGGATGCGACAGGTCGTGTCCGCTGAACTCGCCGCCGATGGTCGGCAGCAGCAGCAGGTACCCGCTCACGATGTAGACCACCGTCTCGCCGGTGTGGATCCAGCCGTGCTCGCTCATCGCCTGCTGGAAACCGGTCAGGTGCGTGCCGACGAGCACCGCCGCGTACACCGGCACCGAGAACGCGGGCGAGGTGAGGAAGCGGGTGACGCGATGGGTCATGACCGCACGGACCCGGCCGGCGCCCACGGGTCCCGACGACTCCATCGCCAGACGCACCGGCTGCGCCAGCACGAGGGTCAGCGGGATCACCATGATCAACAGCAGGTGGGTGATCATGTGCATCCAGAACAGGTGGTGCGCGAACGCCGCGGCACTCGAGTTGAGCGCCACCACCAGCAGCGCCATCGCGCCCACCCAGCTCGCGGTACGCGACCACGGCCACGCGACACCGGCGCGACGGCACCGCGCGACGCCGACGAGGTACGCCGCGGTGGCGATCGCCATCACCGCCCACCAGACCGGTGTCGCGGTCCAGTCGGTGAGGATGTCGGGTCGGGTCATCGGTGTCATGTCCACCCGACCCACTATCCCCGCGGCCGCGGGCGGCGTCGAGGATCATCGCCGCAGCTCACACCATATGCGCCACGGTGTCCGAAAGGTCCGGTTCCCCGGAGGGTCAGTAGCCGATCGACCGCATGGGCGCCGGATCCCACAGACCCGACCGGGTCTCCTCGCCGATGGTCAGCTTCGCCGTCTGCGCGGGCAGGATCTCGCTGAACCGCTGCAGCGAACCCCAGTCGTTGCCCCAGTTGTTGCGCAGATACGTCGCCAGCAGCTGCGGTCGCAGCATCGCCTCGGTCAGGCCCAGCGGTCCACCCGCTTTGCCCGACATCCACGTCTGGCTGTTCTGACGCGTGGCACCGGCGTCGGGCAGGATGCGCCACTTGGGCACCTCCTCCACACCGTTGCGCACCGACATCGGGCGCTGGCACGGGAACACGAACGCGGGCACCCAGTCGATGAGAACCGGATCGGTGCGTCCGACGACCTGCTCGAGGGTGCGCAGGGTGCTGATGCGCGGCGGCGTGACCGCGACCCACTGATCGGAGCTGCCGCTGGTGTCGGCGACGATCAGCCGCGCGACGGTCGCTCCGGCGGGCGCATCGGAGAGCGGGAACCGCAGGTTGCGCCACGTCGGCGCCTCACCGACGTCGATGGGGGAGCGCTGTCCCACCCCGACCACGGCTCCGTCGGGGCCGACCCGGCCGTACTGCACCCGGACCTGCTGGCCCTGGCTGACGATCCCGAGTCCGTTGCGCGCTTCGACCGCACCCGCGACCGACACCGTGAGCAGCGGTGCGTCGGCCGATCGGGCAGGCATCCGGTACCAGTCGGTGGTGAGCGAACCGCCCGAGCCGCCGTAGCTGCCGAGCACCGGGGTGCGTTCGGGGGAGAGCCCGAACGGCAGCTTCACCGTCGAACCGTTGACACCGCGCGCACCCTGGCCGCCACCGGTGCCGCCCTCGGTCGACTCGTCGCCGGTGGAGGCGTCGTCGGAACCCGCCGACCCGCCGGTGGTGTTCGTCGAGCTGCTGGTGGTGGCGTCGTCGTCGCTGTTCTGGGTGGTGTCGACCGACAGGTCGTTCGGCACCCCGTTCGGCGTGAAGCCCGACGAGGGTTGCGGCCCGGCGAGGGCGTCACCGGGCGAGGTGGTCGGCGACTGGCCGGCGACCGCGGCGGGAGCCAGCAGGCCGCCGTTCGGGTCGGTCTCGACGAGCACGTCGTTGGCCATGCCGCAGATGTTGCCGGTGAGTGCCCGTGCGTTGCTCGACGCCCACGAGAAGCTGTTGCGCTGCACGACAGCGCCTTTCACGAGCGAGAGTACCTCGAAGACCACCACGAGAGCGATCAGTGTCGGCACGATCGCGCCGTGCGGTGTGCGCCATCGACTGCTCGATCCGCGGCCCCGGGCGACGTCGTCGTCGACGTGGTCGTCGCGCAGGTGCTGCCAGAACCCGATGAGCGCGGTGATCACCGACAGTGCGAGCAGCAACCAGTAGACGCGGATCCCGCCGATCGCCGGTGGTCGATCCCGCCACGGCACGCCGTAGGTACCGACGAACCACCAGCCGTTGATGCCCGCGAACGCGATACCCATCACGAAGAACAGAGCCGCCACGAGGAAGGTGCGGTTGCGACGGCGACGGAGGATCGCCGGCGCCGCCATCGCACCGGCCGCCGCGGCCAGGCCGCCCGCGATGCCCGCGTAGACACCGAGATGGTGGGTCCATTTGGTGGGCGTGAACGAGATGATGAAGACGGTGCCGAGGATGACCGCGACGAGACGCCACACGGGTCCGCGGGCGATGCCGCGCGGCGACCGCCGGCGCAGCAGCACGAGGATCACGAACCCCAGCAGCAGGAACATGGTGAGGATGCCGAAGCGGCGGGCAAGCGAGGCGTCGACCTGGTTGGGCAGCAGCAGGTAGTAGTAGCGCACCGGCTCCTGCCACCACTCGAGCGTCGGCCCGACCTCACTGGCCACCTTCGAGCTCGTGATGACCCCCGACAGGGTGTTGTCGGCGAAGATCTCGAACAACACGGCCGTGCCCGCGGCGAGGATCGGCGCCAGGATCGGCAACAGCCCGTCGCGGTGTCGGCGTCTCGCGAGTCTCTTGATCAGTGGCCGGATCCCGGCCACGAGCGCCGCGACGGCCATGAGGCCGCCGGGGGCGATGGCGAGGGTGAACGCCGCGAAGATCGTCGCCGTGGCCAGTGGCAGGAAACGCCCGGTGGCGATCGACCGATCGACCGCGCACCACGTGAGGAGCGCGCCGACGGCGAGAGCGGGCTCGGGCCGCAGACCGTTGTTGAACGGCAGCCAGATCGCCAGGAACACCGCGGCACACGTCCACAGCGCGGGTGTGGAGTGGCGGACGGTGCGACCGAGGCGGGGGATGACCTCGCGGCTGAGCAGCCACCAGCCGAGCAGTCCGAGCAGGAACGCGGGCAGACGCATCCAGGGTGCGGCGAGACTGACGTGGGTCATCGCGCGGATCACCTGGTAGTGCCACCCGAACGGGTCCTGGGGCACACCGAAGTACCGGTAGTAGTTGATCGGGTACCCGGCGGCGTCGGCGACGCGGCCGACGGTGAAGTTGTAGCCGTCGTCGGAGGTGTTGCCGCCCAGGAACCACCACAGTCCGAGGACCACGATGACGACACCGTCGATGGGTCGCAGCGTCCACCACTTCGCGGGGAGGAACCGCTTGTGGCGTCGGCCGTCTCCGGTGTCGAGGATGCCCAGCGAGATCAGCGACAGCAGTGTCATCGCGATACCGAGCACCATCGCGGTCAGCTTCAGTGCCGTGGGTGTGGTGACGAAGCGGGTGTCGATGGTCGCGCGCACCGACAGGCCGGTGGCCGGGGTCGAGCTCGGCAGATCGGTGTAGATGCCGACGATCTGCGGCCGCAGGTTGGGATCGGCGACGTCGAACGACAGCTGACCGGCCGCCCCCGAGGGGAGCCCGCGGATCTCCGCGCGGGTCCGGGTGCCGTCGAACCGCATGACGATCGAGCAGTCCGCGTCGCTCTGCGCCTGCGCGCGAGGGGTGTTGACGAGCACCACGTTGCGGTCGGTGACCTGGATCTGGTCCGACGTCACCGAGACGAACAGGCCGCGCGCGAAGGCGTCCGACCCGGCCGTGGGGATCGTCGAGAGGAGGTTGCCGCCGAAGGAGGGCAGTCGCGCCGCGGCTGTGCAGGGCACGGTCACGTCGGCGTCGACGGGGACGAACGACACCAGCGGGGCTGCGACGTCGCCGACACCGTTCTGTCCGACACCCTGTTGGGGCCACGACATCGACGCCGTCGTCTGGTTCACCGGCAGCAGCGGCGTCGCCAGCGCGAGCAGCGCGCCGAGCAGACCGGTGACGATCGCGACGATCCGCACCATGCGCATGCGCCCCGCCGAGGTCGGCGGACGTGGGGAAGTCTTGGTCACAGTGGTGCCCTCTGGGGTGGTCGATGCGCTCACGAGTCGTCCGACTTCACGACGCGGATGGACCCGTCACGTGACCATCCCCAGCGACTGCGGTCGCCGGTGGTGACGGTCGCGGTGGGTGCGTCCGGGGCCAGGGGTGCCAGTCGCTCCAGCGAACCCCAGTCGCGGAACCAGTCGTCGCGCAGGTAGGTCGGCACCGTGGTCGGTGTGGTGGTGCCCTCCGAGATCCCCAGCAGGCCACCGTCGTCGGAGTCCATCCAGGTCTTCGACTGCGACAGCGCGGTGATGCGATCGGGAAGGATCCGCCACCGCGGGACGTCGGTCACGCCGTGGCGCGAGACGATCGGCTGCTGGCACGGGAACTGGGCGGCGACGGTGAAGTCGATCAGCGTCGGCGCCGAGGAACCGACGACGTCCTGCAGCGTCTGCAGCTGCGCCGCCCGCGGCGGGGTGATGGCGAGCCACTGATCGGAGGTGAGGTTGTCGTCGTCGGCGACGATCCGCATGACCTGCGCGCGCGGAGGGATGACCTCGGTCGGGACGCGCAGGTTGCGCCACGGTCGGTTCGGTGGCTCGGGACCCGGGTCGATCGGCATGTACGGGGTGCCGACCTGGGTGAACTCGCCTGTGGGGGAACTGATCCCGAACTGCACGCGCAGCGAGCGACCGAATTCGCCGACACCGTCGACGTCGACCGAGGCGATCGCTCCCGCCGCGCTGATGACGATGAGCGGCGTGCTGCCGCGCTGGGGGAGTCGGTACCAGGACGTGGTCAACGACGCCCGACCCGAGTCGTATCCGTAGCTGCCGAGCACCGGGGTGCGCGACGGGTCGAGACCGAAGGGCAGCGCCGCGGTGGAACCGTTGACGGTGCGAGGTCCGTTGCCGCCCAGCGTTCCCGGAAGTCCGCCGGTGACGGTGAAGGCGTTCTGGATGGTGCCGGCCACGTTCATCTGACCGGGGCGCGACTGCGTCGGCTCCGGCGACAGGTCGGGTGCGACACCGTTCGGGGTGAAGCCGACCGAACCGGTGCCGGCGAGCGCGGCGGAGGCGGAACCGCCGTCGGCGGGCACGAGGGTGCCGGCGTTGGCGTCGCGTTCGACGAGCACGTCGTCGGCCATGGCGCAGGTGTCGCCGCCCACGGCCCGCAGGTTCGCGCCGACCACCGTGTACTCCGAGCCGCGGGCGACCGCGGCCTTGGCGAACACCGCGAGTTCGGCCACCACCATGAGGATCGCGATGGCGGCGATGGGCGACGACGCCAGCACGAGGCGGCGGCGATCGGCCCGTGACGGCGCGTCCGACGGGGCCTCGATGTGGGCCGACGGATCGGCCGAGGGGTCGTCGGGGTCCGACTCGTGGACCACGCCGCGGTTGTCCACGAAATCGAGTCGCAGGTGCAGCCACACCGCGCCCGCCGAGGCGAGGACGGCGAGCACCAGCAGGATCGTCGAGACCTGGATCCCGGCCAGCACCGGGGCGCGGTCGAACCACGAGATGCCGAAGTCATACGCCCACGGCCACGCGTTCTTGCCCGCCATCGACGCTGCGAGCGCGAACAGCAGTCCCGCGACGAGGACCGCGAGGTTGCGGGCCGAGCGGGCCGCGGACTGCGCGATGGCGACGGTCGCGACGGCGGCCAGGGCCGCGGCGACACCGGCGAAGATGCCGAACTGGATGGTCCATTTGGTGGGCGCGAACACCCACAGCACCAGCGTGACGCCGACGGCGCCGATCCCGCGCCACACCGGACCGGGATCGATGCCGCGGATCCGCTTGCGCCGCAACATGACCGCGAGGACCACGAAGACCGAGGCGAGCAGCAGCAGCACCGGCACGCGGCGGGTGAGGGCGCCGTCGTCGGTGGACACGGTGAGGAAGAAGTAGCGGAAATACTCCTCGTGCCAGCTCAGCGAGGGGCCGACGGTGAAGCGGATGCGGACCGCGTCGTAGACGGTCGCGAGGGTCTGGTCGCGGAACACCACGATGAGGGTGAACAGTCCGGCGGCCACGACCGGCAGCACCAGCGGTGCGAGACCGTCACCGCGGCGGCGGCGCAGCACCACCTCGACCATCGCGCGTGCACCGGCGACGAGGACCGCGACCGCGATCACGCCGTGCGGCGCGAGGGCCAGGGTGAGGCCGGCGGCGACGGTGGCCAGCGCGGCGGGGAGCAGGCGGCGGGTGCCGATGGCCTGCTCGACACCCCACCACGTGAGCAGCGATCCGGCGACGATGATCGGTTCGCTGCGCAGACCGCTGTCGAACGGCAGCCAGAAGGCGACGAAGACCGCGGCGGCGGCCCACAGCGCCCACCCGCTGCGACGGACCGCGGCGCCCAGACGGGGCAGCAGCACTCGGCTCAGCACGAACCAGGAGACGAGCGCGGCGACGAGCGCGGGGATGTGCATCCAGATCCCGGCGGTCGAGACAGATGACCAGTGACCCAGGAAGCTGTAGTACCAGTCGAACGGCGCCTCGGGGATGCCGAACCAGCGGTAGTAATTGGAAAGGTATCCGGCACCGTCGGCGACGCGCCCCATCGTCAGCACGTACCCGTCGTCGGGGGTGCCTGCGCCGAGGAACAACCACACGATGAGCACCGCGGTGACGGCGGTGTCGGTGATCCGCGGGGCCAATACACGTCGCCACGAGCGCACGCCGATCCGGCGGTGGTGTCCCCCCAACCAGTCGAGGCGGGCCAGGGCGATCAGGGCCAGCGCGATGGCCAGGATCCCGATGATCATGACGGCGAGCTTGATCGCCGACGGCGAGCTGGCGTACCGGTTGTCGATCCCGACGTCGACGCGCAGGCCCTGGGCGGCTGCGGCCTGGACCCGCGGGGTGGTCAGCGTGCTGAAGATGCCGTCGACCTGGGGACGCTTGTCCGGGGTGAGGGTGGTGGCCGGGCCGAGGCCGACGAACTGGGCGCCGGGGCCGGTCGGGGAGGAGAACACGCGGATCGAGCGGCACTGCGACGACCGGACCTGCTCACGCGTGGCCGACGCCGCGGGCGTGCCGCGGAACGAGACGGTGACGGTGGAGGAGTTCGCCGAGACCACGAGCGACTTCTGCGAGGCGCGGTCGGCGGTGGTGGGCATCGTGGCGAGCAGGGTGCCGCCGCCGGATCCGAGGGAATCGACCAGCGAGCACGGGATCGACGCGGTCAGCGACTGCGGCGTCTGGGCCGTCAACGGCGCGACCACCGACGGCGTGTCGGCTGCCAGTGACTGCCCGGCGGGCCAGGAGAACGCGGCGGTGGTCTGGTTCACCGGCAGCAGCGGGGTGAGGATGCACGCGAGAATCCCCACCACACCGGCACTCACGGCCACCAGGCGAGCGGTTGTCGCACTGGACAGTCGGGCAGTCATCGGCACGAGCAACGATGGTATGCGACTTGTCTGTGGCCGCCGCATCGCCCACGGGCCGCGCCGCGTGCGTGGTGGTCAGTATCGGATCGGGGCGGGACTCCACAATCCCGAGCGGGTCCGGGTGCCGAGTTCGAGCTTCGCCGGGCCGACGGTGTCGTTGTAGGGCTCGTAGCGTTCCAGTGATCCCCAGTCCCGTCCGATGTCGTCCTGGAGGTAGCTGGGCACCGTCGTGGAGTCCAGCGACACCTCGATCCACCCGAGCGGGCCGCCACCGAAGGAGTCCTGCCACGCCGAGACGGCCGCGGCGAGGTCGGCGCCGGGCATGATGCGCCACTTGGGCACCTCGGCGACGCCGTCGCGGTGGTCGAACGGTCGCTGACACGGGAACGCCAGACCCGAGGTCCAGTCGATCTGGACCGGATCGCTGTCGCCGACGAGTGACTGCAGGGTCTGCAACCGCGGCACACGCGGCGGAGTGACCACGATGAACCGGTCCGAGGCGAGGTTGTCGTCGGTGGCCACGATGCGGACGGCGGTCGCGTCGGCCGGGAACGAGCTGCGGTAGGTGCGCAGGTTGCGCCACGACGGGCTCGGCCCGGGATCGATGAGATCGACCTCGCCGGCCGAGGTGTAGTCGCTGTCGCGGGTCCCGCTGCCGGTGCTGTATTCGAGCTTGAGGTCGGAGATGTCGAAGTTGCCGGCCGCGGCCATCGCGACCAGGGGGGTGTCGGCAGACTTCGCGGGCAGGCGGTACCAGGACGAGGTCAGGCGCGCGGGGACCTGGTCGGCGGCGGAGTAGCTGCCCAACACCGGGGTGCGCTCGGGGTCGAGGCCGAACGGAAGCTTCGCCGTCGACCCGTTGACGCCGGGCTTGTCGTTCTCGCCGCCGCCGGTGCCGCCCGCGTTGCTGGTGAGGACGTCGGGCGAGGCCGCGACATTGGTGCTCAGCACGCCGAGCGATCCCTCACTGGCCGTGGAGTCGAGCATCATCGGCAGGCCGTTGGGCGTGAAGTTGCTGGTGGCGGCACTGCTGTCCGACGAACCCTCCGGGCTGATCTGAGTGCTGGCGTCCTCCGGCCGCGGGCCGGCCAGCGGATCCGACGACGACGTGTCGATCGGTGTCAGCAGGCCCTCGTTCGGGTCGGGCTCCACGAGCACCTTCTCGGCCATCGCGCAGGGGGATCCGGTGAGCGCGTCGACGTTCGACGACGGCACCGAGAACGATCCGCTCTGGTTCACCCCGGACACCACGGCGGTGGAGACCTCGAACACCACGAGCAACCCGGCGATGATCGCCAGCGGTGCGGCCGCGAACCGACGAGCGGCGGGTAGCGGGGCGGCCACGATCCGCGAACGCCTCGTCCGGGAGGGCGCGGCGGTGGGATCGGGTGCGGGGCGGTGCGGGTCGCGCAGATGGAACCAGCCGGCCAGCGCCAGGGTCGCGATGCTGAGGTACAGCAGGATGCTGCCGAGCGCGACGACCAGCCGGACCGGCTGCGATCCGTAGGGCATGCCGTAGTTGGAGATGTAGAAGTAGGCATTGGGCCCGGTGAACGTCAGGCCGGTCACGAACAGCACGAGCGCGGTCACCAGGGTCCGGTTGCGGCGCGAGTGCATCGCGGTCGCCGTCACCGAGATCGCCGCGATGGCCGCCAGGGCCGCGGCGAGACCGGCGAACACGCCGAAGTGGTGGGTCCATTTGGTCGGCGTGAACATGAGGAACACCAGCGACGCGAAGGTGATGCCGACGATGCGTCGGGTAGGGCCCATCGCGGTGCCGGGGATCCGGTTCTTGCGGAACAGCATCGCGCCCGAGACCACGAGCCCGACGAGCATCACCAGGACGGCGAACCGCCGACCGACGGAGCCGTTCGCGGAGAACTCGAACAGCGCCGAGTAGCGGTTGATCTCGTTGTACCAGTGCAGCGACGGGCCGAGAGCGGTCTTCATCTTCGACGCCTGCAGGAACGCGGTCAGCGTGAGGTTGGAGAACACCACGAAGATCACGAAGGTGCCCGCGGTGAGCACGGGCGCGATCATCGCGACGTAGGTGACCCAGCGGCGACCACCGGTCGTCTCCTGGATCACCTTCGTGCGCTTGATGATCGACATGATCATGGGTCGTCCGCCGGCGATCAGGGCCGCGACCGCCATCAGTCCGGTGGGGCCCGCGGCGAGGCTGAACGCGCCGACCGTGCACGCCACTGCCGCGGGCAGGGTGCGTCCGGTGGCGATGGCCCGTTCGACCGAACACCAGGTCAGCAGGGCGCCGAGGCAGATGATCGGTTCCGGGCGCAGACCGTTGTTGAACGGGAACCACGACGCCATGAACACGAACGCCGCGGTCCACGGCACGATGCGGCTGGTCGTGGCGGCGCGGCCGAGCCGGGGAAGGATCTCGTGGGAGATGATGAGCCACACCGCGATCCCGCAGAGCAGTGCGGGCAGCCGGACCAGCGGGCTCGCGGTGCTGATGTGGGCGAGCCAGCCGAACACCTGGTAGTACCAGCCGAATGGCGCCTCGGGCGCGCCGTACCAGCGGTAGTAGTTGGCGGTGTAGTGCGCGTGTTCGGCGACGCGCGACATCGTCAGCAGATAGCCGTCGTCGGAGGTGTTGGCACCCACGATGTGCCAGACGAGCAGCCCGCCGATCACGACACCGTCGCGGGGGTTGAACCGCCACCACCGCGCGGGGAGGATGCGGCGGTGCCTGCGGCCGTCGGTGCCGTCGAGGACGGCCAGGGCGATCAGCGCGACGATGGTCGCTACGACGCCGACGACGATCGCCGCCCACTTGATGGCCGTGGAGGCGGTGGAGTAGCGCGAGTCGATGGTGGCGTGGGCGCGCAGACCCGGCACCGCGCCTGCGGTGTCGGTGAGGTCGGTGAAGATGCCCGTCAGCTGCGGACGTTGGTCGCCGTCGGAGGTCTCACCCTGCAGCGGTGCCCCGTCGGAGTCGGTCATCCCGACGAACTGCGCGGTCACCGCCTCGGAGGTCGCGGTGACGTCGATGCTGCGGCAGTTCTGGGCCTGGATCTGGGCGAGTGAGGCACTGACCAGCGGCACGTTGCGGACGACGACCTCGACCGTTCGTTGATCGGCGGGATCGGTCGCCGCGCCCGAGACGCGGATGAACAGTCCGCGCTCGACGGCCTTCTCGGCGTCTTTCGGCGTGGTCGACAGCAACACCGACTGTCCGGACCGATCGAGACGGGTCACCGCCGAACACGGCACCGACACCTCGATGTCGATCGGCACGTAACTGATCAGTGGAGCCGTCACCGATCGCAGCTGCTGGTTCGCCGACACCTGTGGCCAGTCGATCTCGGCGGTCGTCTGGGTGACGGGCAACAGCGGGGTGGCGATGGCGAGGACGAACCCGAGGAGTCCGGCGACCACCGCGACGATCCGGGCGATACGCACCCGATCCGGGCCGGTCCGTCGGGTCGTCACGCTCCGGGTCTGCTCGGGTCGCGACGTCGCGGGCCGGGGGTTTTCGGGCACAGCTGCTGATCGTAACCGCGTGGCGGGGCAACCGGCCGCAGGAGGTCAGGCGCCCTACAGTGACGTCCATGTCCCAGCGCAGCCGGACGGTCCTGCTCCTCAACGGCCCGAACCTCAACATGCTCGGCACCCGCCAGCCCGAGGTCTACGGACCGGCGACCCTCGCCGACGTCGTCGAGCTCGCGCAGCACACCGCCGACGAGCTCGGGCTCACCCTCGTCGCCCGGCAGACCAACCACGAGGGCGAGATGCTCGACTGGATCCACGCCGCCCGCGGGACGGTCGACGCGATCGTCGTCAACCCCGGGGGGTGGACCCACACCTCGGTGGCCCTGCGCGATGCGCTGGTGATCCCCGAGGTGCCGATCGTGGAGGTCCACATCAGCAACGTCGCCGCCCGCGAGGACTTCCGTCACCACTCGTACGTCTCACCGATCGCCTCGGCGGTGATCGCGGGATGCGGGGTCTCGGGCTACGGATACGCCCTCCGACGGGTTGCGGAGCTGCTCGACACGCAGTGATCTCGGTCACATCGAGCTGGGTCGGCACTGTGGCGATGACCAGCGTGACGGCCCCTCCTTCGGTATGAGATCCGGTCGCAGTTGTCCTGTTCAACTGGCGTTCGGGCAAAAGAGGGGGACGGGATGCCCGGTGTCCTCCGTTAGTATTCCTCGCAATGCTGTTGCGCCTCCGGAGTGCGTGACGGTGCGAAGCGACCGTCGGGGGCGATTCCAGACCCACGTCGACGGTGATGTGGAGGTCCGATGCGGGAGGCTCGTCATGTCGACCGCTGACATCGCCCGCCAGTCGCCCGGAACCGACGGACCGGCCGACGATCGCGAGATCGTCGGCGCCCCGGCAGACCACGACGCCGGGCTCGAGGCCCTCGAATCCGATCTGGTCCGCAGCCGTTTTCACGTCCTCTCGACGATCGCCGCGTACTTCACGCGGCCCCGGTGGTGGGTCGAGATCGCGCTCATCGGCGCGCTCTACGGCGTCTACTCGCTGATCCGCAACAGCGTCGGTGAGGTCGCCGACACCGCCTTCCGCAACGCCGAGTCGATCCTGTCCTTCGAGGACCGCTTCCACGTCGCCCTCGAGCGGCCGCTCAACGAATGGGTCCACCACACCCCGATCGTGGCCGACATCGTCGCGCTGCAGTACGCGACGCTGCACTTCATCGTCACCCCCGCCGTGCTGGTGTGGCTGTTCTTCCGCCGCAGCACGCACTACCGCGCGGTCAGCGCGATCCTCATCGTCACCACCGTGCTCGCGCTGATCGGTTTCTACTGGTTCCCCACCGCCCCGCCGCGGTTGCTGAGCCGGCAGGGATTCGTCGACATCATGAGCCAGACGTCGTCGTGGGGTTGGTGGCCGGAATCGGGCACCCCCGGCAGCGACGCCATCTCCAACCAGTACGCCGCGATGCCGTCGCTGCACTGCGCGTGGGCCGCCTGGTGCGGGCTGACGCTGTTCTTCCTCGCGCGTCGCATGTGGGTGCGCATCCTCGGCCTCATCTACCCGTTCACCACGTTCTTCGTGGTGATGGGTTCGGGCAACCATTACATCCTCGACGTGCTCGCCGGTCTGGCCACGCTCGCCGTAGGCGCCGCCGTCGTCTTCGGTGTGAGGGCGCTGTGGCGATCCCGCGTCCGGCGGCGCTACCAGGACCAGGCCGGGCGGCACGCCGAAGCGACCGCCGCGGCCGTGCACGCCGAATGAGACCGATTCGATGACCACCGGGGTGACCGGCCGGCAACGGAGCTGGCCGATGGCACTCCCGCTGGCGGTGGCCCTGATCGCGACGGTCACCCTCTGGGCGCTGAGCCCGACCCTCGGAGATCTCCAGGCCGCGATCGCGCGCGAGGAGGCCGCACGATCGGGCGTGGGTCTCGGCTACTGGTTCGGCTGGTACGGCGGGGTGTCGCCGGGCAGCTATTCGCTCCTGGTGCCCGCGCTGTCGGCGCTCACCGGCTCCTTGGCCCTCCTGGCCATCGCCACCCTGCTCATCGCGGTGATGGCGCATCCCCTCGCACACGCGACGGTGGGTGCCGGGCCGGGCAGTCGGGCGGTGCACCCGACGATGCTGACCTGGGCGATCGTCATCGCCGCGGTGCTCAACATGATGTCGGGGCGGGTGGCCTTCTCCGTCGGCGCCGCGTTCGCACTGGTGGCCGTGCTGCTGCTCCAACGGGGCGCGAGCACCCTCGCCGCGGTGGTGCTGCTCGTCTCGGGTCTCGCCAGTCCGCTGGCGCCGGCGTTCGTGGGGTTGGCCGCGGTGCCGTTCCTGCTCGGCGGGGGCCACCGCTCCCGCACGGTCTGGAGCGTCCTCATCGGATCGGGTCTCGGCGTGGTGGTGCCGTTCGCGCTCTTCGGAGCGCCGGGGGCCCAAGGTTTCCCGTGGACCACGCTCGTGTGGACGATCCTCATCGGCCTGGGTGCGGGCTTCGCGATCACCGAGGTCCCGCAGCGGTGGATCGCGCCGCTCGCCATGCTCACCGCGATCGTGGTGTTCGCGATCCCCAACGGCATCGGGTCGAACCTCAGTCGCTTCTTCTGCCTCGTGGTGCCGTGTCTCATCCTGTGGTTCTCGCGCCGCGCCCTGCCGATACTGCTCGTCACCCTGATACCCGCGGTGAGCTACGCGGGATTCGTCGCGGTGGCCGATCAGGTGGCGGTCGCGAATGCCGGTGACACCGAGAAGAACTACGAGCCACTGCGTCTGGCGCTGCTGCGCGGACCGGGCCTGGTGAACCACCGCGTGGAGCTCATCGATGCGGGCACCCACGCCGGATCGCACGAACTGGGTTCGCTGGTGAAGCTGGCGCGGGGCTGGGAGAACCAGTCCGATTCGCGGTTCAACCCGATCTTCTACGACGACGGCGCGCTCACGCCGCTGTCGTACCGCCGCTGGCTCAACGAGAACGCGGTGTCGTGGGTCGCCGTCTCAGACGAGCCGCTGCGTCAGGCGAGAAGGGAGGCGGCACTGGTCGATGCCGGTCTCCCATATCTCACGCGCGAGTGGGGCAACGACGAGTGGACGCTCTACCGGGTGGCGAACCCGGGATCGGTGGTGGCCCCGCCGCTGTCGCTGGTGACCGAGACCCCGGCGCAGATGGTGGTCGAGATCCCCGACACCGGAACACATCCCATCCAGATCCGGCCCAACCGCTATCTGGTGGCGCGCAACGTCGACGATCCGACGGTCAGTGCGTGCATCGACCAGACCGAGCAGGGATGGATCACCGTGCGCGCCCCGCAGCCGGGCACGTATCGGCTCGAGGGCCCGCTGTCGGTGCGGGGCGTGCTCTCCGAACAGTCGCCGAGCTGCGCGTAGATCCACAACAGGCGTTGACACCGCGCACGGCGCAGGAGGACACTCGTCAGGTACGTGTGACGGCAGACACACACAACCTGGTCACATGCCGGCACCGACAGCGGAGGTGTGCGATGGCGACCGACATCCGGGCGCGCAGGATCCGGTTCTCCTACCCCGAGGGATCTCTCGAGCGGCACTACGTCGCCGGAGACCTCGTGATGAGCCACATCGTCTCGATGCTCTCCGCCGTGTTCCCCGAGGGTGAGGACTTCTTCGTCCGGTCGGTGAAGCACTATCGCGACCAGGTCACCGATCCCGTGCTCAGCAAGCAGATCGCCGGGTTCATCGGCCAGGAGGTCACCCACGGCCGCGAGCACCGCGAGATCAACGAGCGGCTCGGCGACATGGGATACCCGACGATGGCGTGCGACAAGCACACCAAACGCGCACTGGCGCGGATGTTCCGGCGGTTGCCCCACCGGCTGTCGTTGGCGATCACCGCAGCCCTCGAGCACTACACCGCGACGCTGGCGTCGTTGCTGCTCACCGAGCCACGAGCCCGTGCCCTCATCTCCTCCGAGCAGGTGCGGGCGTTGCTCATGTGGCACGCCTACGAGGAGGTCGAGCACAAGGCGGTCGCCTTCGACGTCTACCGGTACGTCGGCGGAACCGAGCGGATGCGCATCGCCACCATGCGGGTGGTCCACGTGGTGTTCGTCCTCAACACCATCGTGTGGACGATGGTGTCGATGGCCCGCGACCGTGCCACGTACAACCCGCGACGACTGTTCGCCAGTCTCGCTGCGCTGCGGGACAATCCGTGGCTCGGGCGCGAGGTGCTCGAGGAGCTCCGGACCTACACGCGTCCCGGGTTCCATCCCGACGACAACCCGACCGAGTACCTGCTCGAGGAATGGCGAGCCGAGTTGTTCGGCGACGCCGGGGTGTTGGCGGACAACCTCGCCGCCGGCCGGGGTCACCGCTCGAACTGAGCGTCAGCCCCGTAGGGCCTCGGCGACCGCGTCGGACACCGACCCGCGATGCACCTCGCCGTGGCCGGGGAAGATGAACTCCACGGCCGAGCCCGATCGCTGTTCCCGCTCGGCCAACGCGCGCAGCGCTTCTCGGTTGGCTGCCTCGTCGTGGTGGAACACCGGGTGGATGCACTGCGGCCCCACACGGCCGGTGATGCCGTGCCCGGTCACCAGTGCGTCACCCGACACCAGCACGCGGCCACCGGCCACGAGGTAGGCGCTGTGGCCGTCGGTGTGGCCGTGCGCCGACACCGGCACCGGGCGTCCCGGGAGGTCCAGCGCACCGTCGGAGTCGCGTGCGGGGAAGGCTTCGGCGTTGGGGATGCCGGCGGTGTCGAGGCCGCCCAGGGCCACGATCTCGGCCATCCAGCGCAGTACCCGCGGTCGGTAGGCGAGCTTCGCCAGCGATCTCGGCGTCGCCTGCTGCAGGTGTTCGCGGCGGGCGTGGGACACCTCCACGGGGTCGAGGTGCACCGGGAACGCGTATCGGTTCGCGAGGCGGGCCAGGCCGCCGATGTGGTCGACGTGGGCGTGGGTGATCAGTGCGGCGCGGATGTCACCGGGCTGTGCGCCGATCTCGCGCACCGACGCGATCACGTCGTCGACCTGCTTGGGGTAACCGCCGTCGATGAGGGTGATACCCGAATCGTCGCGCAGCAGAACCCAGTTGACGTGCTCGCTGTGGATGAGGTGGGCCGTGCCGTTCGCACTGCCGTCCTCGACGGTCGTGATCGTGAAGTGACTCATCTGCGCACCACCAGGACGAAGGGACCCACCTCGGTCACGGTGAACCGGGGATCGTCGAACAGGGCCGAGCCGAAGGCCACTGTGTAGCGCCGCACGTTGGGGTCGTTCGGGTAGACGTCGGTGGCCAGTCGCAGAGCATAGCCGTCGGCGCTGTAGCGGAACAGGAACACCCGCGGCGCGCGCCAGGGCGAGGTGTCGAGCGCCCGGATGAGCTCGTCGGGGGTCTGCAGCGTCGCCCACCGCTCGATGGCGGCGGCCCGTTTGTCGAACTCCGCCAACGGGTTCGCGTAGTGCGACGTGAGGCCCTGGAAACCGTAGTACGGGTAGACCGAGAGGAACCCGTAGTCGGCGGTGAGAACAATCGTCTCGTCGCGCGGGCGTCCGGTCTGCTCCCGGATCAGGGTGTCGATCTGCGGGAAGTACGACTGCGCGCCGGGCGGGCGCTTGTCGGCGCGGTCACCGTTGCCGTCGGTGTCGGTGTAGGCGGTCGTGATCTCCGAGCTCAGATGGTCGGGGATGTTCTGCGACACGCCCACCGCGGCGACGACCGCCGCGACCACCACGAGAAACCGGATGTCGCCGAAGCGCCTCACCGCAGCCCGGGCGATCTCGGCGATCCCCAGGACTCCGGCCGCCGAGAGGGTCACCGCCAGCAGCGGTTCGAGCCGGAACGACAACAGCGTGGTCCCCATCGCCGTCAGCGCCATCGACAGCAGGCAGAACAGGTAGATCGATATCACGACGAGCCCCAGGGCAAGGGACACCGTGCGCTGCCGGTTGCGCAACAGCAACCACAGCAGCCCGATCATGGTCAGCACACCGACGAGCGTCAGGTGCAGCATCGGTGTGGGGAGTTGCGCCCCGCTCGAGGGCAGGTAGTGCTCGGCCGTGCCACCGCTCGCCGGCGAGTTCCGCAGTCGAGCCAGGAGATACGGCGCCCACACGATCAGCGCGATCAGGCCGGACACCACGCCCATGCCGATGAGCCGCGCCGCGTGCACACCGAGCACACGCAGCCGTTGGCGCCGCACGGCTCCGGGGTCGGTCGCCCGGTTGGAGGTCGCGCGCAGGGCGTCGACCGCGAGGTAGAGGGCCATCAGCACCGCCGACAGGGCGAACAGTCCCGTGAACAGGGTGTAGAAGGTCGCGCTCACACCGATGAAGATGCCACCCGCGAGCAGTGCCGCCCGGCGACCCGAACGCAGGGCGTGGAACACCGTGATCATCATCGGGGCGCCGACCAGGATGAGTACGGCGGCATAGGGTTCGGGGCCCGCGTACATGATCGTCACCGCGGTGGTGGCCAGGGTGATCGCGATCGCGCGGTCGGTGCGGATCATGCGGGTCCACAGCGCCATCGCCACGGCTGCGGCCACCGCGATCGACAGGATCGCCCATGGCTTGAAGGCCTCCCAGGCGGGCTGATCGACCAGATTCGCATATCGGCCGCCGAGCCAGAACCATCCCGCCGGGTAATACGGCGCGAGGTCGATGTAGGTCATGTCGGCGAGGCCGTGGGTGTCGGCGAGGCGTGTCAGGTACTCGGTGCGGAACTGCTGGTCGACCGAGATCCCGAACAGGTAGAGCTTGGTGGCACCGAGCGGCATCGCGAGGGTCACCGTCGCGAACGCCGAGATCCCCACCCAACTCAGTGGTTTCACCCACCGGGTGAGTGCGCCCATCCGCGATGCGACCACCGCGACGAGGAGGACGGCGATCGCCACGCACTGCCCGACGGTGGTGAGGGCACCGGTGACGTTGGAGGAGTTGAAGGCGGGCCACTGCACCCGACCGATGGCGAACAGACCGATCGCCCCGACGACCGCGGCGACGATCGCGGCCGCGAGGATCGTCGCGGTGGCTATGCCGTACCGGCGCAGACCGGCCGGGTCGTCGGGCGCGGCGGGTGTGCGCGGCGCCTCGGTTTTCGGGTTGTCGGTCGCCGGGGGTTCGGTACGGGCGCTCACGTCGGGATCAGATGGGGAGTTTGCGGAAGATCGGCCGCGGGATGTGGCGCAGGACGATCATCACGTAGCGGAACGGCGGCGGCGCCCACACGATCTCCTTGCCCTTGTCGGCTGCGCGTACCGCGAGGCGGCCGACGTCCTCTTTGTTCACCGTCATCGGGGCTTCCTTGACGTGCGCCGAGAGGCGGGTGCGGACCATGCCCGGGCGGATCACCAGGACACGGACGTTGAACTCGCGCAACGCCTCCCCGAGGCCCAGGTAGAAGCCGTCGAGGCCGGCCTTGGTGGATCCGTAGACGAAGTTGCTGCGGCGCACCCGCTCACCGGCGACCGAGCTCATCGCGATGATCTGGCCGTGGCCCTGCGCGCGCAGGCGCTCGCCGAGCAGGACGCCCACCGACACCGCCGCGGTGTAGTTGATGTCGGCGGTGAAGACGGCCTTGCGTTGGTCCTGCCAGACCTCCTCGTCGACACCCTGCACACCGAACGCCACGATCGCGACGTCGACATCGCCACCGGCGAAGGCCTTCTCGACGACCTCGGGATGCGTGTCGGGCGTCAGCGCGTCGAAGTCGATGCGCTCCACCGACGAGGCCCCGGCGGCGGTCATCGTCTCGATCGCCGCGTCGCCGGCCGGGTCACCGGGCACCGTCGCAAGGATGACCCGCATCGGTCCCTTCTTCAGGTACTCGGCGCAGATCGCGAGCCCGATCTCGGAACTGCCACCGAACAGCAGCAGGGTCTTCGGCACGCCGACGGCGTTGATCATGAACGAGGTCCTTCGGTTCTGGAATGTGTGGGGTCGTCGAGAGTTGTCTGGGCTCAGGCCAGTTCGAGGCGCCGGGCCATGTCGGAGACGAAGACGCCGTGCGGGTCGATACGACGTCGCGTGGCGATCCACTCGTCGATCCGCGGGTACATCGCGTGGAACGTCTCCGCGGTGGTGCGCGAGTCCTTGGCCGAGTACAGCCGGCCACCCATCGACAGCACCCGCCGGTCGAGTTCGGTGACGAACTCGTGCAGACCCTTCTTGATGGGGAAGTCGACGCAGATGTTCCACCCCTCCATGGGGAAGCTCAGCGGCGCCCGGTTGCCCTCGCCGAAGAGCTTGAACACGTTGAGGAAGCTCACGTGTCCCGAGGCCTGGATGTCGATGATGATCTGCTTGAACTCCTCGACCGCCTCCACCGGGACGATGAACTGGTACTGGAGAAAGCCTTTCGAGCCGTACGCGCGGTTCCAGTCACCGAACAGATCCAGCGGGTGGTAGAACTTCGTCAGGTTCTGGACCTTGCCGGTGTAGTTGCCGCCCATGCGGTAGTACGCCTCGCCGACGATCGCGAAGTCGAGCTTGTTCGCCAGGCCGTTGGGGAAGATGTCGGGGAACTTGATCAGTGTCTTGCCGGTGAACGCCAGAGGATTCTTGGCCAGATCGTCGGGCAGCTGGTCGAGTCGTGCCAACGATCCGCGGGAGAACGACCCGCGACCCAGCTTCGGCGGCTTGCTGATCGCGTCGAACCAGCCCGAGCTGTAGTCGTAGCCCTCCTCGAAGCCGTCGGCGTGCAGCGCGATCGTCTCGTCGAGGCTGTTCGTGGTGGCTCCGTCGGCGATGAAGTACGCGGTCTCGGTGCGTGTCATCACGATCTTCGCGCGCAGGATCAGGCCGGTCAGGCCGATGCCGCCGACGGTCGCCCAGAAGATCGAGGCGTCGGGGTCGTCGGGGGTGCCGTCGGGCCCGATCTGCAGGACGCGGCCGTCGGCGACGAGCAGCGTGATCTCGGAGACGTGATTGCCGAAGCTGCCCGCGCTGTGGTGGTTCTTGCCGTGGATGTCGTGTGCGATCGCCCCGCCGATGGTGACCTGGCGCGTGCCCGGCAGCACCGGCACCCACAGGCCGTAGGGGAGGGCCACCTTCATGAGGGTGTCGAGATCGACGCCGGCGTCGACGTCGGCGATCGCGGTCTCGTCGCTGATCGAGTGGATCCGCTTGAGGCGCGTCATGTCGATGGTGAGGCCGCCGACGTTCTGTGCCGACTCGTTGTACGAGCGGCCCAGGCCGCGGGCGATGACGCCGCGACGCAGGTACGACGGCTTGTCGGCGTTGCTGTCGGCGACCCGCGCGACGGCGTCGGCGATGACCTCGACATCCGGGGTCGACAGCACCTGGCCGTCGATCGGCGTGGTGCGACTCCAGCCCACGAGTCGACGGGTTTCGATGGGCAGATCGGTGGTAGACATCGGTCGACAGCCTACTGCGTCGGCGTACGGCCCCGACCTGCCATGACCGTGCTCGTACCCGTGGGCCGACTCGGGCTCAGGCGATCAAGGTCCACACCAGGCGACCGTCCTGCGTGCCGGGGAGCCACCCGTCGAACGCGGTGCCGGTCTCGATCGCGACGATCAGGTCGAGCAGCAGGTCGCCGATGCTCAACCACCAGGTCGTGTCGTCGTCGGCGTCGACCTTTTCGAATGCCCTGATCATGCGTGCGAGCGCTCCCGGCCGGAGATCCATGACCAGCAGGTAGCCGTCCTGCTCGGCGACGGGCAGGTACTCGGGGATGAAGGTGTACGCCGGAGTGCCTGCGACATTGCTGTACGAGCCCGCCTCACCGATGTCCCACGCCTCGATCATCATCGCCCGCGTCACCAGCGCCTGGTCGAGACTCAGGACGTCGTACCCGGGTATCAGTGCGTCGAGACGCCCGGACGGCACGGACTGAAAGAGGCCGAACCACTCCGAGCCCCAGATGAGGTCGTCGAGTGGGCGCGGTGGGTCGGGCTCCAGGGCGGGGTGATCGGATTCGACCAGCGGAGCCCCCGCAGGGGGAGGCAGTTCGAACACTGGACTGTCGGTCACGCCGAAGTCGCGCAGCGCCGACTGCAGCCGGGGCCAGAGCGGGGCGACGTCCCGCTCGCGGCCCGCGCGTGCCTCCGGTGGGCTGTACCTCGCGGGCCCGCGCAGGAGCACCTCGTGCCCGGCGGGACCGTCGATCGGCCAGATGTCGATGCGGATCTGGGTGAGGTAGGAGTCGGGATGCAACCCCATGCAGAGCACGCGGACCATGTGCCGTCCCGCGGGGACGTCGGAGAAGATCTGATCGATGCCGACGTCGGAGTCGCGCCTCGTGTGACGGCGAGTGGGACGGGTCCGGAACCGAACTCGACAGGCGCCTGTTCGATGATGTCCCACTCGATCTGGTCTGCGTCGGTGGGCGGTTCGGCGTCGTGCACGTTCACCTGACCCGCGACCGATCGCGCATCGAACAGGGACACGACCACCCGCGCAGGCGACTGCGCCGACTCGGTCCCGGAGAGTCGACGCAGCTGCCTGCCCGTCGCGTCCGTCCGGGTCAGCAGCGCACGGTCGGGGTCGGCAGGGGTCCAGTGCCCCGGGGCGGCGCCGATGGTGATGGCGTACGGCCTGAAGGCGGTGAACCACGGCGAGAACGTCATGCGACGCCACGCTACGTGGCCGACACGACGGCGGGTTTCAGCGTGCGACGGCCCAGGCCCGGGTGGTCGCCAGGGTCCGGTCGAGGGTGTCGTCGTCGATGAAGCCCTGGGTGCGGGCCGAGAACAGTCCGTTGATCGCGGCCCAGCTCGCGATGGTGCGGTCGAGGTCGTCGTGTTCGCCCACCGCCCGGACGAGCATGGCCGCGATGCGCGTCCGGATGGCCGACCGCGCCTCGTCGAACTTCGCGTCCGGTTCGAGGGCGTCGGTCAGGGCGATCAGGCGGAACGCGAGCTGATCGTCGTCGCGGTGAAACCGCACGTAGGCGTCGAAAACGGCGCCCGCTCGCTCGGCCAGGGTGGAGGCGGCGACGGCCTCGTCGAGGATGTACTCGTTCGCCGCGACGGCCTGGTCGGCGAGTGCGAGGTAGATGTCCTGCTTGCCGCCGGGGAAGTTGGCGTAGATGGAGCTGACGGCGACGTCGGCCGCGGTCGCGATCTCGGTGATCGTGGCCGCCTGATAGCCGCGTTCCTCGAACAACGTGCGCGCGGCGGTGCACACCGCGGTGACGGTTCGACGGCGGCGTCGGTCCAGATCGGCCATGGGTGAAACCGTAACGCCATTCCGATAACGGAACCTCGTTCTCTGTGGGATCGATCACCTGCTAGAAAGCTCTCATGGCCCCGAAAAGCGTGTTCATCACCGGCGCTGCTGCCGGCATCGGTCGTAAGACGGCCCTGTCCTTCGCCCGCAAGGGCTACATCGTCGGCGCGTACGACATCGACGAGGCGGGGCTCAAGACCCTGTCCGACGAGATCGAGGACCTGGGCGCGACCCCGGTCATCGGTCACCTCGATGTCACCGACGCCGAGGAGTTCGCCGAGCGTCTCGCCGAGTTCACCTCGAAGACCGGCGGCAAGCTCGACGTGATGCTCAACAACGCGGGCATCCTCATCGCCGGCCGCTTCGAAGAGCTCAAGGTCTCGACGCTGCACAAAGAGATCGACATCAACACCAAGGGCGTGGTCAACGGACTGCACGCGGCCTTCCCCTACCTCAAGGCCACGAAGCGTTCGGTCGCGATCAACCTCGCGTCGGCGTCGGCGATCTACGGTCAGGCCGAGCTCGCCAACTACAGCGCGACCAAGCACTTCGTCCGCGCGATCACCGAGGCCCTCGACATCGAGTGGGGCGGCTACGGCATCCGCGTCGTCGCCATCTGGCCGCTGTACGTCCAGACCGCGATGACCCAGAACATCAAGACCGGCACCACCACTTCGCTGGGCATCAAGCTCGGCCCGCAGGATGTGGCCGACCGCATCGTCGAGGCCGCCGAGCCGAACCTGTTCAGCAAGGCGATCCACCAGGTGCACTACAACGTCGGCACCCAGACCCGACTGATGGCCGTCGGCTCGCGCTTCTCGCCGGTCTACCTCACGCGTCTGGTCAACAAGCGCCTCGCCGGGAGCCACTGACCTTTTCGGACGCGACTGAGATGTACCGCTGAGCTGATCGGCATCGCCATATCGGGCTTGCCGGTCCGCTCAGCGGGAAATCCCAGTCGATCTCAGAACAGGGTGACCGGTTCGGCGATCTCGACCGAGCGGTGATTCGCTGACGCGCGACCGCTCTCGCGGGCCTCGCGCGCGGCGGCGCCGGCCAACTGATCGGCCATCTCGTTGAACTCGTTGCCCATGTGGCCGCGCACCCAACGGAAGCGCACCGGTCCGGTGCGATCGGTGATGGCGGCGTCGATGGCCTGCACGAGATCGAGGTTGCGCACCGGCGCACCCGCGGCGGTGCGCCACCCCTTCCGCTTCCACCCGGGGAGCCATTCCGACGAGCACTTGATGCCGTACTGCGAATCCGACTCCACCATCAGCGGTTCGGGGCCGGGGTGGGCGGTGATGGCCTCGAGTATCGCGTGGAGTTCGGCGGTCTGATTCGTGCCCGACGGTGCTCCACCACTGGCCGTGGGGCCGGTGTGGTCGACCCAGGCCCAGCCGATCGGTCCGCCGGGATTCTTCAGGCACGACCCGTCGGTGCTCACGATGATCACGGGAGGCGAGTCTACGGACGGCACACGACATCGCCGGGCAGGCGCGGCCGGAGCGTGACTAGGGTCGGGGCATGAGCAACTTCTCGGCCCGTGTGGCCCGCGAATCCGATGGTGCCGTGACCCTCTCGACCGAGAGCGTCGACGAGTCGTTCCTCCCCGAGGGCGACGTCACCATCGACATCGCCTATTCGTCGGTGAACTACAAGGACGCGTTGGCGATCACGCCGGGAGCGGGCGTGGTCCGCGAGTACCCGATCGTGCCCGGCATCGACCTCGCCGGCACCGTGCGCGCATCGTCGAGCCCCGACGTCGCCGTCGGCGACGCGGTCGTCGTGCACGGCTACCAGACCGGGGTGTCGCGCCACGGTGGCTACGCCGAGCGCACGCGGGTCCCCGCCGAGCAGGTCGTCGTCCTCGGTGACGGACTCACCCCACGACAGGCCGCGACCATCGGCACCGCCGGTTTCACCGCGGCGCTGAGCGTCGCCGCCCTCCTGCGGCACGGGGTCACCCCCGACAACGGTCCGATCCTCGTCACGGGCGCGACCGGCGGTGTCGGGTCGGTGGCCGTCGACCTGCTCGCCGGTGCCGGTTTCGAGGTCGTCGCGTCCACGGGCAAGAGCGACCAGCACGACCTGCTCACGGCGCTGGGCGCGTCGGAGGTGATCGGTCGGGTCCCGGAGGATCCCGAGGCCAAGATCCGTCCCCTCGACAAGGCCCGCTGGGCCGGTGCGGTCGACTGCGTCGGCGGGAAGACGCTCGCCTGGGTGCTGTCGACCGTGCGCTACGGCGGCGCCGTCGCAGCCAGCGGACTCACCGGCGGGGTGTCGTTGCCCACCACCGTGATGCCGTTCATCCTGCGCGGCGTGGCGCTGCTGGGCATCGATTCCGTCGAGCTGCCGATCGCCCAGCGTAGGGAGACGTGGGCACGCCTGGCCGACGACCTGCGCATCCGCCACCTCGACGACCTCACCGTCGAGGTCCCGGTGTCGCAGGTCGACGAGGTGCTGGCCGAGATCAAGAACGGCGGCCGCACCGGTCGCACGGTCGTGGCGGTCGCCGGCGGCTTCTGACCCCGACACGTGGTTAGCCTGGACGTATGACGTCATCGGCTCCCGCGTCGACCCTGTTCACCCTCGAGAACACCTTCGCCCGTGATCTCGAGGGCATGTTCGTGCCGTTCACCGGCGAGCACGCCCCCGATCCGCGGGTGCTGGTGGTCAACACCGACCTGGCCCAGGAACTCGGGCTCGACCCCGACACCCTGCACTCCGCCGAAGCCGCGCGGATCCTGTCGGGATCGGCACCGCCCGCGGGCGCGACCACCATCGCGATGGCCTATGCCGGGCACCAGTTCGGGGGCTATCAGCCGCTGCTGGGCGATGGACGCGCGATGCTGCTCGGCGAGCTCGTCGACCCCGCAGGCCGTCGTCGCGATCTGCACCTCAAGGGTTCGGGTCGTACCCGGTTCGCGCGCGGTGGCGACGGCCGCGCGGCCATCGGGCCCATGCTGCGCGAGTACCTCATCTCCGAGGCCATGCACGCGCTCGGCATCCCGACGACCCGCGCACTCGCGATCACCGCCACCGGCCAGATGATCATGCGCGACACCCTCGAGCCGGGCGCCGTGCTGGCGCGCGTCGCGTCCAGTCACATCCGGGTGGGCACCTTCGAGTTCGCGTTGCGTCAGCGAGATCCGCTGCAGCCGTTGGCGGATTACACGATCGCGCGCCATCACCCCGAACTCGTCGGAGCTGACGACCGTTACCTCCGGTTCTTCGAGGCCGTCGTCGAGAAGCAGGCCGCGCTGGTGGCGCAGTGGATGGCCGTCGGCTTCATCCACGGCGTGCTGAACACCGACAACACCACCATCTCCGGCGAGACCATCGACTACGGACCCTGCGCGTTCATGGACGCCTACGACCCCGCCACCGTTTTCAGTTCTATCGACGTCCAGGGCCGTTACGCCTACACGAACCAACCGCCGGTCATCGGATGGAACCTCGCGCGATTCGCCGAGGCGCTCATCCCCCTCGTCGCCGCGCAGCTGGGTTCGGATCCCGAGACCCCCGACACCGATGCGGCCATCGCGGCGCTGACCGAGATCCTGGGTACGTTCCTCGACCGCCACGATGCGCACCTCGCCGGGCACTTCGCCGCGAAACTCGGACTCGCCGAACCGGATCCGGCATTGATCGACGACCTCCAGTCGGTGATGCGCGACCACCGCCCGGACTTCACCGGCACCTTCCGGGCACTGGCCGAGGAACTCCGCGGCAACGCCCGACCCCTCGACGACCTGATCCCGCGGGACGCCATCGCACCGTGGCTCACCCGGTGGCGTGCCGCACTGCCCGCATCCGAGGCGGCCACCGCAGACGCCATGGACCGCGTCAACCCGATCTACATCCCGCGAAACCATCTGGTGGACATCGCATTGCGCGCGGCGACCGCCGGCGACCTCGAGAAGTTCGAGATGTTGCTCAGCGTGATCACGCGCCCGTTCGATGCCGATCCGGCGCTGGGTGCCTACGCGCAACCCGCACCGGACGACTTCGGTGCCGGGTTCCAGACCTTCTGCGGAACCTAGCCTCGGGCCGGGTCGTCGATCCCGGTGCCGTCGTCGATCCGCGCGCTGGCGGCCTCGAGCGCCAGACGACGGACCATCGCCATCGCGCGCTCGTAGACGACCGTGCCGATCAGCATCATCTCGACCGAGGCGATCCTGTCCGGTTGGTCGTGCGCGTACCGCACCTCGTCGATCGCGGTCGCCTCGGCGGTGTCGGCGGCCGCACTGAAACTCTCCGCCGTCACCGGTAGGCCGAATGTGCGCAGGATCCCGATCAACTCGGCCAGTCGTCGGGTGGCCGGCGCGTCGGGCGCGATCGTCCAGTTGCGGTCGGCCAGCCAGTCACGTACCTCGCCGACGGTGTCGTCGTCGGCGACGGTCATGCCCGGATCGTCGAGCCCGAGCATGACCGCGCCGAACGCGTCGTGCAGGGGGAGTTCGTCGTTCTCGGTCGCGGCCAGGGCGTCGCGGACCCTGGCCAGGGAAAGACCGCCGATGTCGATGAGCGCCCGGATGAGTCGGAGTCGACGGAGGTGGCCGTCGCCGTAGGAGGCCTGGTTGCTCGAGGTCGGTTCGCCGGCGGGCAGCACGTCCTCGCGGAGGTAGTACTTGATCGTCGCCACGCTCACGCCACTGCGACGACTCAGCTCGGAGATCTTCATCGGCGCGGCCTTGACATCACGCAATGGATAGTAGCACTATCTGTTAATCGGATAGCGCCACTATCCATTCATCTCAGGAGGCCCCATGTCGCAGGACACCGTTCACCCCGGGCGCCGGACCGCCCACATCGACGGAGACTTCGTCGTCTTCCTGATCGGGATCCGCTTCAACAAGCTGTGGAAGGTGCGTTCCTGGATCGGCCCGTTCCGGGCGATGCCGCGGATGCTGAGCGACCTCCGGGCGCACCCGGAGAAGGGCCTTCTGGGCGTGCGGATGGCAATGGGCGGGCGCACCATCACGCTCGTGCAGTACTGGCGCAGCTTCGAGCAGCTGGAGGCGTTCGCTCGCAATACCGACGATCCGCATCTGGAGAGTTGGCGCGCGTTCAATCGGGCCGTCGGCGGCAACGGTGATGTCGGCATCTTCCACGAGACGTTCCGCGTCGCTGCGGGCGACCACGAGTCGGTCTACGTCAACATGCCCGTGATGGGCCTGGCCGCGGCCGGCGAATCGGTGCAGCTCGGTAGGGGCCGCGACACCGCTCGCACCCGCCTGAGCCGTCGGTGACCGACGCGTCGTCCGCTAGCGCTGCAGTGCGTACCGGGCCGCGTTGTGCCCGGGGATGCCGCTGACACCGCCGCCGCGACGGGCGCCCGCACCGCAGATCGTCAGGCGCGGGTGGCGGGTCTCGACACCCCAGGTACCGACCTCGGCGTCGGTCTCGGCCCAGGGCCATTGCAGCGACCGGTGGAAGATGTTGCCGCCGGGTAGACCCACCGACTCCTGCAGGTCGAGCGGCGACTTCGCCTCGATACACGGCGATCCGTCGGCGGCGGAGGCGATCGCGGAGCGAATCGGTTCGGCGAGAACCGTATCCACCGACGCCAGGGTCGCCTCGACCGCTCGATCCAGTGCCCCGGGCGCGGTGAAGAGTTCCGGCGGCATGTGCAGGCCGAACAGTGTCAGCGTGTGCATGCCGTCGAGTCCCGCGCCGAGGATGCTGCGGTCGGACAGTGTGTGGCAGTAGATCTCACACGGCGGCAGGCCGGGTATGCGGCCGGCCGCGGCGTCGGCGTGGGCCGCCTGGATCTGCGCGAAGCCCTCGTTGATGTGGAACGTCCCGGAGAACGCGGCCGAGGGATCGACCGTCGTGTCGCGCAGGCGGGGGAGTCGGGTCAGCAGCAGGTTGATCTTCAGTTGCGCCCCACGCGGCGCGGGTTCGGTGTCGACCGGTTCGTCGAGCATCGTGTTCAGCACCGACGGCGCGCACCCGGCGTGCACCATCGCTGCCCGGGCCGAACCACCGGCCCACGACACCACCCCGCCGTCGGGGTCGACCGACTCGACGCGCACTCCCGTGCGGATCTCGGCGCCGGCGGCCGCCGCCGCGCGCGCGAGCGCCCCGCTCACCGCACCCATCCCACCGATAGGCACGTCCCAGTCACCGGTTCCGCCACCGATCAGGTGGTACAGCAGGCAGATGTTCTGGCGCAGCGAAGGGTCGTGCAGATCGGCGAAGGTGCCGATGAGCGCGTCGGTCGCGACGACGCCGCGCACCGTGTCGTCGGCGAACGTCGCCTCGATCAGCTCGCCGATCGGGCGCTCCACCAGCGCCGACCACAGCTCGTCGTCGTCGACGAGGGCCGCGATCTCGGCAGCCGAGCGCAACGGTTCGAGCACCGTCGGGAACACGCGCTGTGCGACCCGTTCCATCCGCTCGTAGAACTGTTGCCACGCACGGTGATCGACGTCCGACCCGGCCGCGGCGGCGAAGGACCGTCGTGTCGCCTCGGCGTCACCGTTGTCGACCAGCAGTCCGGACTCCGGTCGACCGGGAAGAGGTGTGTAGGAGGAGAAGCGCCGCCGGACCAGACGCACGTCGAGGTCGAGGTCGGTGATGATCGACCGCGGCATCAGCGACACCAGGTACGAGTACCGCGACAACCGTGCATCGACACCGGGGAACACCTCCGCCGAGATCGACGCGCCACCAACGTGATCGGAGCGTTCGAGCACCAGCACACGGCGCCCGGCGCGCGCCAGGTACGCGGCGGTGGTGAGTCCGTTGTGGCCGGCGCCGATGACGATGTCGTCGAAGGTCTGCACGCTCACACGCTAGCGGCGGCGCGACGCTCCAGGCGGTCGAACGCACCCCACAGCGCGAGGCCGAGCACGGCGGCACCCGCGCCGATGGCGCAGACGGCGAGCCAGCCGGCGGCCTGATAGGCGACGCCCGAACACACCGACCCGGCGACGGCGCCGAGGAAATAGGTGACCATGTACGCCGTCGTCACCCGACTCCGCGCGTCGGGCGCGAGAGCGTAGATCGCCGTCTGGTTCGACAGCTGCGACGCCTGCACCCCGAGGTCGAACACCAGCAGCCCGATGACCAACGCCACCAACGACATCCCGGAGAAGCCGAGCGCGGCCCAGCCGAGGAGGATGATCAGCCAGGCCGAGGTCGTGGCCAGACGGGAACGGCCGCTGTCGGCGAGTCGGCCCACCAGCGGCGCGCCCGCCGCACCGGCCACGCCGGCCAGACCGAACAGCCCGATCGCGGTCTCGCTGAAGTGATAGTGCTCTCCGCGGGAGCCGGCCAGCAGGAACGCCACCGACGTCCACATCGCGCTGAAACCGAACATGGTGAGGAACCCCAGCAGCATCCGATGCCGGAGGACCGCCTCGTCGCGCACCATGGTCGCGACCGAGAGCAGCAGCCGACCGTAGGGCTGGGTCGACCGCGGGCCGTCCGACGGCGTGGAGGTGAACACCACGATCGCGAGGATCAGCATCAGCGCGCTGGTGACGAACAGCACCAGGCGCCATCCGCCGAGGCCGGCGATCAGGCCGCTGACGACGCGCGCCAACAGGATGCCGATCAGTAATCCGCTCATCACCGTGCCGACCACGCGGCCCCGTTCGTGAGGCGCGGCCAGCGACGACGACCACGGCACCACCACCTGCGCGGTGGCCGCGAACACGCCGACGGCCAGCGAGGCGACGAGCAGCATCGGGAAACTCGGAGAGATGCCCGAGACCAGCAGCGCGATCGCCGAGGCGACCAGCAACAGCGGGGCGAACACACGCCGATCGAGGCGGTCGCCGAGCGGGACCAACAGCAACAGACCCGCGGCGTAGCCGAGCTGGGGAGCGGTCACCACGAGGCTGGTCGTCGACGAGCTGATGTCGAAGTCCCCGCGGATCTCCTCGAGAAGTGGCTGCAGGCAGTAGATCGCCGACACGGTGACGCCGGCGGTGATCGCGAACACCGCGACCAGCGCGCGGCTGATGCCCTTCTCGCCGGATCCCGTCGTCGGCGCGGAGGTGCTCGTGTCGGTCATGAGCTCAACGCTGCGCGATGGGCGGGGGTGTGTCGAATCGGACGCGACATGGTCCCTCCCCGATTGATGTGGATACACTGTATCCGAAATAGATTGTCCCGACCGACGAAGGGCCCGACCATGGCACACGCCTCCTCATCCCCCGACCCTCGCGCCGACCGGTTCGTCGACGTCGACGGCATGTCGATCCGGTACCGGAGATCGGGAACCGGCCCCCCGCTCCTGCTCCTCCACGGGACCACCTCGTCACTCGACCACTTCGACGGCCTCGTCGACCGGCTCGGCCACGATCACGACCTCACCCGGCTCGACCTCCCCGGTTTCGGGGTCACCGGTCCGCACCCCCGGCGTGACTACCGGATCGGCAGCTACGTCGAGGTGGTGAGTCGCTTCCTCGACGAGGTGGGGATCGAACGGTGCGCGGTGCTCGGGAACTCGTTGGGCGGCAACATCGCCTGGAACCTGGCGCTCGACCTTCCCGAGCAGATCTCGGCACTCGTCGTGGTCAACGCGACGGGTTATCCCGAGAAGGAGTTGCCGACCGGGATGGCGCTGGCGCGCAAGCCCTGGGTGCGTCCCGTCCTGCGACGCGTGATGCCCCGAGGGGCCGTCGAGAAGAACCTGCGAGCGGCGGTCGGAGTGGGGTGCACCATCGTCGACGACGCCATGGTCGACCGGGTCCACCGCCACTGGTCGCGACCGGGCAACCGCGGGGCCTTCGTCGATCTCGTGAACACCGATCAGATCGACCGCACCGGTGACCTCACTCGGATCGCCGTGCCCACACTGGTTCTCGGCAGCGCGTCCATCCCGTCGCGATTCGCCCGCGACATCCCCGGCGCCGTCGAGGTCATCCACCCCGACGCCGGGCACCTGCTGCCGGAGGAGCAACCGGACTGGGTGGCCCATCACGTGGCGGCGTTCCTCGCCGAGCGCGGGATCACCGGATGAGCGCGATCCTGCTGGCCGGGGCCACCGTCATCACCGTGGCGTCGCACCGACCTCGCGACGAGCGGGTCGACATCCTCGTCGTCGACGGGACGATCGCCGAGATCGGCCGCGACATCACGGCACCGGCCACCACCGAGGTCGTCGACCTCACCGGCCGGATCATCGCGCCGGGGCTGGTGAACGCCCACCTGCACACCTGGCAGGCGGCACTGCGATTCGCGGGCGCCGACTGGACGCTGCCGGAGTACCTCGCCCGCATGCACGGCGAGGTGGCGCACCGGTACACGCCCGACGACATGCGCATCGGCACCGCGTCGGGCGCGACCGCGCAGATCGACGCCGGCGTCACCACGATCGGCGACTGGTGCCACAACTGCCTGACCCACGACCACGCAGTGGCGGCGATCGAGGGGCTCGTCGAGTCGGGGATCCGTGCGGTCTTCCTGCACGGGACACCGCACGGCGTCCGGGACAGGCCCCACGACATCGCGATGTTCGACCGTCTGATGTCGGGTCCGATCGCGGCCGGCCCCCTGCTCACCGGCGGGCTGGCGATCAAGGGGCCGCAGTTGTCCTCGGCGACAACGGCTGTGGCGGACATGACCGCCGCCCGTGACCGGGGTGTCGTGGTGACGATGCACCAGAGCAACGGCATACCCGGTGACGCCTGGGACGTCGTCGACCGACACCGACTGTGGGGTCCGCGGGTCAACATCGTCCACGGGACGCAGATCCCGACACCGCTCGTCCGGCGGCTGCTCGACCGCGGTGTGACCTTCACGAGCACCCCCGAGAACGAACTGGGACAGGGGCATCGGTCCGACATCGTCGCGGAGGTGGTGGCCGCGGGCGGCTCACCGTCACTCGGTACCGACGGTGACATGTTCGTCTCCGGCGACGTCCGCATCGCTGCACGCATGGCGTTGAGCCGTCAACGAGCGACCGAACACGAGGATGCGCGACGGGACACCGGGATGATCGCGCACTCCACCCCAACCGGCACCGCCGATGCCCTGCGGTGGGCCACCATCGAGGGTGCTCGCGCCCTCGGACTCGCCGACACCGTGGGCACGGTCGAGGTCGGCAAACGGGCCGATCTCGTCGTCATCGACGCGACCGGTGTGTCGATGTGGCCGCACCACGATCCCGTCGCCGCGGCACTGCACGCCCATTCCGGCGCGGTCGAGGCGGTTCTCGTCGAGGGCCGCTGGCGCAAACGCGATCACGCGCTCGTCGGCGTCGACGTCGCCGACCTGCAGGCGCAGGCGTGGCGATCGGGCTCACGTCTGATCGACCTCGTCAGGGCCGACGGCCTGCACCGCCGCGTCCGGCGCAGGGTCGTGCAGAAGGTGGTGAACCGCCGCTTCAGCGGTCCGCGGGAGACGTGAACGGCGTGCCCGTGAGCGCGCGGATCGCAGCCGCGGTCGACGAGGTGAGATCGCTGGTTGCGATCGCGCCGATGTATCCGTCCGGACGGATCAGCACGATCGCGTCGCCGACGAGGCCGTAGGTCCGGGCGAATGCGCCGGCCGGGTCGGCGAGGTTCTCGGTCACCGAACTCGGAGACGACCCGGCGCGCGGACGCGCGGTGACCGCGACACGGCGGACCGCTGCGCCCGAGGCGGGCCAGTCCACACTCGCCAGCGCCGTCTCGGCGGTCGGTCCGTGGGCGATTGCCGTGAAGTGCGGGCCCTGCAGGATCTCGAAGAGGCGAACCGCGGTCCCGTCGACGCGCTGCAGCACGACGTCGGGCGCCCGGTCGCCCGCCGCCACGGCCGTGCGATCCGTCGACGCCGTGGGCGCGAGTGGACCGCCGCGGTAGGTGAGGGTGAGCTGCTGTTCGTCGGTGCCGCGCGACAGGCTCGACGGGTCGAGTCTGCCCATCCCCTCGTACTTCTCGGTCGACAAGCCGAGGACCGCCGCGGCGATCGGTCGCCGCTCGCCCTCGTAGGTGTCGAGCAGCGCGTCATCGGCGCCGGCGAGCACCTGGGCCAGCTTCCAGCCCAGGTTGTAGGCATCGCCGATGCCGGTGTTCATCCCCTGTGCCCCGGCCGGGGTGTGGACGTGTGCGGCGTCGCCGGCGAGGAACACCGGACCCCGTCGATAGGCCTCGGCCAGTCGGATGTTGGGCCGGAACACCGATCGCCACTCGACCGACCTCAGTCGCAACCCCGACATCCGCGTCTGCTTCCGGATGCGGGCGGAGATCGCGTCGACGTCGGTCGGCGGGTCCTCGTCGGGTGCGAGTCGGATCATCCACTGGAACAGGTCGGTGTGCGGTAGTGGACACGCCCCGACGAATCTGCCTCGCAGACCGGGCCATATGTGCCAGTACCGCCGCGACAGGTCGACGCCGTCGACGGCGGCGTCGACGATCAGCATGCGGTCGGCATCGTCGGTGCTGCCGGTGAACGCGATGTCGTTTCCCTTGCGGACGCGGCTGCTCCCGCCGTCGGCGCCGACGAGGAAACGGGCCGTGATCCGTTCGGCGGCATCGGGACCCGTCACCTCGGCGACGACGCCGTTCTGCGCCCGGACGTACGTCGACAACTCGGTGCCGAGTTCGACGCGACCGCCGAGCTCGACGAATCGGGAGTGCAGCGCGGCGACGGTGCGATCCTGCGGGATCAGCCAGGTGTCGGGATAGGGGACGCTCGCGCTCGTCGAGGGCTTGGCCATCATGCGTTTGGGAACGGTCACCGGTCCGAGGTGGATGCCCATCTTCGGGTAGACACCACCGTCGGACAGGATGCGGTCGATGGCGCCGAGATCCTCGAGCACCTCCATGGTCCGTGGCTGGATCCCCTTCGCGCGCGATCCGTCGAAGGCGTGGACTCCCTTGTCGACGAGTCGAACCGACACACCGCGCCGGATGAGGTCGATAGCGAGCGCGGTCCCGGTGGGCCCGGCCCCGACGACGAGGACGTCGGTGGTGGAGGTGGTCTGTGTGGTGGGAGTGGTCACGGGTGCACCGGTTTCGTGCGGGTGGCGATGAACGAGGTGATGGTCTCGGCGACGAGGGTGGGTCGTTCGAACGGCACCATGTGCCCGCAGTTGTCGACGACGTGTAGTTCGTCGGGTGCGAGGAGGTCGCGGACACGGTCGAGCGCGTCGATGGGAGTGACGAGATCCTCGGTTCCCCACATCAGCGCGGTGGGGATGTCGAGCGACGCGACGGCGCCGTACAGCGATGCGCGGTCGAACAGCGGGAAGTGCTGGAGCGTCTCGAAGAACGCGTAGAGCGAGCCCTCGTACCGGTAGGCGTCGGTGACCATCGCCTGCAGTCGTGCCGCCGTCGCGGGCTCGGTGATGTTGCGGCCCTGGTGGCTGTCGAACACCCGACGCCCCAGCCGTCGAGCGATCAGACCGGTCATCGCGTCGCTGAGTGACATGAGGCGTTGCAGGGGTGGACGGGGGCTCAGCCCCGCGGGTCCGACGAGGGCGAGGGAGCGCACCGCGGCGGGTGTGCGGCGCGCGTACTCCATCCCGACGAGTGCGCCCATCGATGCGCCGACCACGTGGTGCGGGGTCGGCGCCCCGACCGCCTCGAGCAGTTCCGACAACTGCCGGACGAACAGGTCCTCGTCGTAGCGGCCCCGCACCCGATCGGAGTAGCCGCGTCCGTAGGCGCTGTAGGTGAGTGTCCGGAAACCGTTCTCGTGCAACACCGCGGCGGTGTCGTCCCAGTAGAACAGCGGGACGGTGATGCCGCCGGTGAGCACGACGATGTCGCCGCCGGCCGGTCCGGTCAGCTCGTGGTGGGTGACACCGTCGGACAGCGCAACAAAATTGCCGCGCAGACCGACGCGTGTCCCGGGGTCGAGGTGTCGGTCCTCGCGGGCATCGACGAAGTACTCCATGGCCGGCTCCTGTCGTGGGGGTGCGCGCATCGACCGCGATGCGGGTCGATGTTTATGGATACAATGTTGCCTAAATAACCATCGGCAGTCAAGGGGCGTCATACTCGTGCCATGAGCACGACGTCAGGGTCGCGGGCACGAGGTCGGCCACCTGTCCCGTTGGACCGGATCGTCGCGACCGCGATCGCGCTGTTGAACGAGGAGGGCGCCGACGCACTGTCGATGCGGACCCTCGCCCAGCGACTCGGTTCGGGTACCGCGACGCTGTACCGCCATGTCGAGGGTCGGCCGCAGCTCGTCGCCCACGTCGTCGACGCGATGTTCGCCGAGATGGCGTCGCACTCGCGGATGCGCGACGACGACGCGCTCCTCGCCATGCCGTGGCAGCAGGCGCTGGAGACCGCGGCGCGCACCATGTTCGAGGTCCTGCGCCGCAACCCGAACGTCGCGCCGCTGATGATCGACAACACGCCGGTCGGTCCTCACGCCCTCGCGGTACGCGAACGGGCGTTGGCGATGCTGCTCGCCGCCGGCTTCGACGCCGGCCTCGCGGTGCGGGCCTGGGTGACGGTGGCCCGCTACGTGCTGGGGTTCGCTGCGCAGCTGCGCACCGACGATCCCGCGCCCACCCAGGCCGCGGCATGGGGAGCGGTCGATCCCGCCGACTTCCCGGCGTCGATCGCCGTTGCCGGCGAGGTCCCGGTGCCGCTGGAAGAGGAGTTCACCTTCGGACTGCAGATGCTGATCTCGGGTCTCCAGACCGCGGTCGAGGCGCAGCGATGACCGAACCGGAGACCCCACGCGAGCACCGTCCGGCCGGCGCGGTCGATGCGCGGTTCACCCTGGCCGCCGAGCGCACCGTGCTCGCCTGGATCCGCACCGCACTGGGGCTGATCGCCGCCGGGATGGCCGTCCTCCACGTGCTGCCCGACTTCTCGTCGTCGGGTGTGCGCGACGTCGTCGGCATCGGTCTCATCGCCCTCGGGGCGGGTGCCGCTGTCGCCGGCGGCGTGCGCTGGCGACGGACCACCGTGGCCCTGCGCGACGGCGCCCCGATGCCCGGCCCGGGGCACGTGTGGGTCGTCATCGTCGGTGTCGTGGTGCTGTCGCTGATCGCGGTCGTCGCGGGGCTCGCGGCCTGACCGCGGTCACGTGAGCTGCAGGAACACGCCCGGGCGAACGCTCGGTAGGGACTGGGTGACACTGCGATGGGGCGGCGCACTAGGTTGGTGACATGACCGAGGAGTCGCCGCTGGCCGTGACCGAGGCCTGGCGTGACTACGGCCGGGCGGATCTGCCCGTCCCGCTGGCCGCCGCGCTGGCCTCCTTCGCCGAGCAGGGGTACCACGGGACGTCGGTGCGGGAGATCGCCGCACGGGCCGGATTGTCGGTCCCGGGGCTCTATCACCACTACCCGTCGAAGCAGTCGATGCTGCAGGGTCTTCTCGAACTGACGATGGCCGATCTGCTGTGGCGCTCGGAGCAGTCGATCGCGGCCGCCGGCGACGACCCCGTCGATCAGTTCGACGCCGTCGTCGAGACCCTCCTGCAGTTCCACATCCACCGGCGGGCGCAGGCGTTCATCGGGTCGACCGAGATCCGCAGTCTCGATGACGACTACCGCAAGAGTTACACGAGCAAGCGCCGCGAACAGCAGCGCATGGTCGACGACATCATCATCGCGGGCGTGCGGGCCGGGGTCTTCATCACCGAGGTCCCCGAGGACACCGGTCGCGCCGTCACCACCATGTGCGTGGGGGTGTCGACCTGGTACAAGCCCGAGGGACGTCTGTCGCCCGACGAGATCGTCACCCGTTTCCGCGGGATCGCCCGCGCCACCGTCGGTTACGTCGGTGACGCCGCGCGGCGCACCTGACCGCGCCGGGACACATCAACCACCGCACCGCATCAGCGGACCGAGGAGGAGTACGCCATGGCTGTCGAACTTCGATACGACACGGAGGTGACCGAGACCGTCGCGGCCACCGAGCGGTTCATCGCCGAGTACGTGTTGCCGCTCGAGGACGAGTTCGGCGGTGACCTGACCGCGGCCGGGGGTGACGACCTCCGCGTGGAGATGCAGGGAAAGGCCAAGGCGGCGGGCATCTTCGCGCCGCACGCGCCCGTCGAGTTCGGCGGACTGGGCTACAACATGTCCGACCGCGCGCCGGTGTTCGAGGCCGGTGGACGCTCGGTGTTCGGCCCGTTCGCGTTGAACATCAACGCCCCCGACGAGGGCAACGTCCACATGCTCGCCCACATCGCCTCCGAGGGTCAGAAGCAGCAGTTCCTGGCCCCGCTCGCCGCCGGTGACGTGCGGTCGGCGTTCGCGATGACCGAGCCCTCCCCGGGAGCCGGCGCCGATCCCTCGGCCCTGCGGAGCTCGGCGACCCGCACCGACGGCGGCTGGAAGATCAACGGCCACAAGTGGTTCATCACCGGCGCCGACGGGGCCGGCTTCTACATCATCATGGCGCGCACCTCGGGCGAGCCCGGCAGTCGGGGCGGGGCGACGATGTTCCTCGCGCCGGCACCTGATCCGGCGATCGAGATCGTCCGTCACGTCGGCACCATCGACAAGGCCGGCATCGGCGGGCACTGCGAGATCCGGTTCCACGACCTGTTCGTGCCCGACGAGAACGTGCTCGGTGAGGTCGACGAGGGCTTCCGCTACGCGCAGGTCCGGCTCGGACCCGCCCGCATGACGCACGTGATGCGGTGGCTCGGGGTCGCCGTGCGGGCGCACGAGGTGGCCGTCGACTACGTCGCCCGACGGGACGCGTTCGGCACCCGGCTGGGCGATCTGGGGATGATCCAGCAGATGGTCGCCGAGAACGTGATCGACCTCGCCGCCTCGCGCGCGCTGCTCGTGAAGGCCTGCCACGAACTCGATCTCGGCCACCACGCCGGCGACGAGACCTCGATCGCGAAGACCTTCGCCGCCGAGGCGTACTCACGGGTCCTCGACCGCAGCATCCAGATGTGCGGCGGCACCGGCGTGACCGACGACCTGCCGCTGGCGCGTCTGCAGCAGGAGCTGCGGCCGTTCCGCATCTACGACGGCCCGTCCGAGGTGCACCGCTGGGCGTTGGCGAAACGTGCTGTGGGCAAGGCGAAGAAGAGGATCGATCAGGAGAACGACCGCACCGAGACGGCGCGATGACCGCGGCCGGTTCCGCCGACCTCCCCGGCATGGACGTCGCGGCACTGACGCGATTTCTCGGTGCGCAGGGCATCGACCTCGCCGGCGATCTCGACGTCGAGCTGATCGCCGGTGGCCGTTCGAACCTCACGTTCATCGCCTCCGACGGCACCACGAAGTGGGTGGTGCGCCGCCCACCGACGAGCGGTCTCACCCCGTCGGCCCACGACATGAACCGCGAATGGACGGTGACCTCTGCGTTGCAGGGCACCGCGGTCCCGGTCGCCCCGACGGTCGCGTTCGACGCCGACGGTGACGTGCTCGGCGCGCCGTGCACGGTCGTCGGTTTCGTGGACGGCACGGTCATCCGGTCCGCCGCCGACCTCGATGCGTTCGACGACGCGACACTCGACCGCAACGTCGATGCGCTCATCCGCAGCCTGGCCGACCTGCACGCGGTCGACCACGTCGAGGTGGGTCTCGGAGAGTTCGGTCGGCCGGAGGGTTTCGTGGCTCGGCAGGTGAAGACGTGGACCCGGCAGTGGGAGATCGTGAAGACCCGCGACCTGCCCGACGTCGAGAAGCTCGCCGCGGCACTCGCCGAGAACATCCCCGCCGACAGTGCGAACGCGATCGTGCACGGCGACTACCGCGTCGACAACACGATCCTCGGCGTCGAGGATCCGGGAGTGGTTCGCGCCGTGGTGGACTGGGAGATGTCGACGCTGGGCGACCCGATGACCGACGTCGCCCTGATGTGCGTCTACCGGCAGCCCATCTTCGACCGGGTGCTCGGGTTGTCGGCGGCATGGACCAGCGACCGGTACCCCGACACCGACGAACTCGCCCAGCGGTACGCGACCGCGGCCGGGATCGAGATGGCGCACTGGAACTTCTATCTCGCGCTCGCGAACTTCAAGCTCGGGGTGATCGGTGAGGGCATCACCCACCGGGCCCTGCAGGGTTCGTCGTCGGGATCGAACTCCGACAGGGCCGCCGAGGCGACCGCCGAGTTCATGGCCGCGGGACTCCGGGCGCTGCAGACCTCGGACTGAGGTCCGACTGCGCGCACGGGGATCGGTCAGCGAAAGGTCATCAGCGACCGGTCGGCGACGAGATCGACATGGGCGTGATCGTTGATCGACACGATCGAGCACCCCGACCCGCCCACGATGACCTTCGTGATCGAGGTGTTGATCATGGTGCGGGCCAACGTGAGCCAGCGCTCGTCGTCGAGACCCCAGAGGCGGGCCAGGACGGCACAGATGGTCCCGGCCGAGGAGACGGCCAGCACGGTGCGACCCGAACCCGCCTGCGCGACGGCGTCGTCCATCGCGGCGTCGGCGCGTGACCGGTAGTCGTCCCACGTCTCGGACCCGACGACCCGGCGGGCGATCCAGTCCCGCAGGGAGTCGTCGAGGTGGGCCTGGAACCGCTTCTCCGTCGGGCTCTCGGTGCGGTCGGTGTCGCTGATGATGGCCTCGAGGTCGTACTCGTTCCACCGTGGGTCCAGGTGGGGTTCGGGGGCCACCTCCGTAGCGGTGGGGAACTCGGCGAGGATGCGGGCGAGTGTCTCGCGTTGTCGGGCCAGATCACCCGACACCGCGTGGTCGATGTGTCCGACGCGTGCGGCGAGCGCCACCCCGGCCCGGCGTGCCTGCTCGGCGCCGAGTTCGGTGAGGCCGCCCTCGTGCTGTGCCCACGCCCCCGCGCCGTACGCCTGCGCGCGCGCCTGTCCGTGCCGGACCAGATACAGAACACCCATGGGTCCATCATCGCGGCCGAAGGCCTGCCGGCGGCGCATCGGGTGCGCCACCGGCAGGTCGGATCGCGCTCACGCGGCGACATCCCTCCTGGCCTGGGGCGCATGGGCGCGGGTCCTGAGCATCCGCGCGCAGGCGACCGCGGTGATCGTCAGGATCACGGCGCCGACGAGGGCGGCTCCGTGCAGTCCGGTGACGAAGGCCTCGCGCCCTGCGTCGAGCACGTCGCGGCCGGCGTCGGAGAGACCGCCGATGCGACCGGACGTGGCGACGGCACCCGCGAGGCTCTCGCGTGCGGCCGAGTCGGCCCCGGGAACACCATCGGGGAAGGCGGCACGGTAGAGCGCGTTGACGACCGAACCGAGCACGGCGATGCCCAGCGCACCGCCGAGTTCGCTGGTGGTCTCGAGCAACCCGGCGACCGACCCCGCACGGTCGGCCGGCGCGACGCCCACGACGTGATCGGCCACCAGCGCGGTCGTCGCGACCAGTCCGGCCGCCAACAGACCCGCGCCGACGAGCACCGCGGGGAGCGACGCGGTGCCGGTCAGGGCGGCCAGCACCGCGAACCCCGCGGCGGCGACGAGCAGCCCACCGCTCATCACCGCGGGACGGCCGAAGCGCGCGGCGAGGCTCGTCGAGGCGGGTGCGGCGAAGGCGACCACCACGCTCGGCGCCAGACTCCACAGCGCGGCGCGCAGCGGGGAGAACCCGAGTACCGACTGCAGGTACTGCGTCATGAGGATCGCGTTCCCGATGACGCCGAACATGGCGATCAGGTTGATCCAGATCGACGTGGCGAAGCGACGGTCGCCGAACATCCGCAGATCGATCAGCGGGTGCGTGAGGCGGAGTTGACGGCACGCGAAGACGACCCCGGCCACCACCCCGGCGGCGATGAGACCGACACGGGCGACGCTCATCCCGTCGGTGCTCAGCGACTTCACCCCGGCCACGATCGGCAACAGTGTCGCCAGCGCGAGAACCGAACTCACGAGATCGATCCGGCGGGATCGGTCGCCGGTGCCGCCGGGCAGCAGCAGGGGCCCGGCGACCACGAGCGCGACCATCACCGGGACGTTGATGAGGAACACCGAGCCCCACCAGAAGTGCTCGAGCAGCACGCCGCTGATGATTGGGCCCACCGCGACCCCGCCCGACATCACCGCCGACCAGGTGGCGACCGCCGTGGCCCGCTGCTTCGCGTCGTCGAACAGGTGGCGGATCAGCGCCAGGGTTGACGGCATGAGGGTGGCGCCGGCGACGGCGAGCAGCGCGCGGGCGGCGATGAGGGTCGTGGCGGTGTCGGCGTAGGCGGCCAGGATCGACGCGGCGCTGAACCCGACGGCGCCCACCATCAGCAGCCGCCGATGACCCACGCGGTCGGCGACGGCGCCCATCGTGAGCAGCAGTCCGGCCAGCACGAATCCGTAGACGTCGAAGATCCAGAGTTGTTGTGCGGGGCTGGGATCGAGGTCGGCGGAGATGAACGGGACGGCGAAGAACAGGACGGAGACGTCCATGGAGACGAGCAGCATCGGCAGGCACAGCGCGACCAGGCCCCACCACGGCGACAGACGAGAGGACATCGACAACTCCTGATCTGTGTATTGCATCAACTGTTTATGACGCACGCTGATGGTAGGAGTGATCTGCGTACCGCGCAAGCAGTTCCTCTACGATGGCGGCATGACCGGCCACGCCCCCGCCCTGCCGCGGTATCTCGAACTGCTGTGGGACCGCGAGGTCAAGGTGCGGCGCGGACCGAAACCCGGTGTCGGGATCAGGGACATCGGTGCGGCGGGCGTCGCCATCGCGGATCGGGACGGACTCGACGCGGTCTCGATGAAGGCCGTCGGCGCCGCGCTCGGGATGACGACGATGTCGCTGTACCGCTACGTCGACTCCAAGGACCAGCTGCTGATGGTCATGCTCGACGAGGCCTACGGCCCGCCGACCCTGCGCTGGCGTGCGACCGAGGACTGGCGCACGAGGACGTACCGATGGGCGCGCGCGCTGGCCGATACCCTCGTCGCGCATCCGTGGGTGGTGTCGGTGCCGCTGAACTCCGCGCCGCTCACCCCGTACGTCCTGGCCTGGACCGAGATGGGTGTGCGTGCGCTGGAGGCCACGTCACTCGGGGCGCAGGACACCCTGTCGTCGCTGCTCGTCCTCGACGGTTTCGTCCGCAACCACGTCCGTCAGGCGATGCAGCTCGGGGCGATTCGACCCGACGGGACGCCGACACCCGACGACGGCTCGTACGAGTCGACCATCGCCGCGATCGTCGACGAGGAGCGGTACCCGGCCCTCCTGGGCGCCGCCCGTGAGATCCGCGCCGGAGCGCCATCGGAGTTCTACGAACACGAACTCGCGTTCGGCCTCGACGTCGTGCTCGACGGTGTCGCGGCGCGGATCGACGCCGTCGCCGGAGGTGATCCGCTGTGAGCGGAATCGGCTCGTCGGTACGGCGTGGGGTGTCGGAGCCGCACTACGTTGGGGAGCACGTATCCCGACGACAGCCGGAGGCATCGATGGCAGATCATCTCCACGTGGTGGCCCCGGCCGACCCGGAACCGGCCCCTGCGCCCCCGCTCCTGCGACAGCTGCTCGGCGACACCCTGCGGTCGGCACGACGCCGTCAGGAACGCACCCTCAAGGATGTCGCCGACCGCGCCGGCGTCTCGATGACCTACCTGTCGGAGATCGAGCGCGGCCAGAAGGAGGCGTCGTCGGAGGTCGTCGGCGCGGTCACCCGCGCACTCGGCGGCAACCTCGTCGACCTCCTCACCGAGATGACGACCCGCGCGATCCCGGCACCCGCGCCGGCCGCGCACCCCGGTGGCGACAAGGTCGCCATGCGCGCCGTCGCCTGATCGCCCGGCTCAGCCCCCGATGTCGGGGTTGTCGTCCTCGGTGATGTCGACACCGTTTTTGCTCGACGACGAACTGATCGAGCTGATCGACGAGTTCACGGCGTCGACCCCGGAGGCGTCACCACCCTTGAGCTTGTCGAACGCGGCCTGCACGGTGTCGCCGACCTTCGCCAGTGGCGCGGCGATCGCCTTGCACAGCGTCGGGTTCGCCTTCACGTCCTCGCTCGCCAGGCGCACCTCACGTTTGATGAACAGCGCCGCGACACCGCCCTTGACCGTGGCGGTGATGCGGCCGTCGGCACCCTTCTTGAACGTGCCCGCCTTGTACGGCTTGTAGAGGTAGCGGTGGAACGCACCGAACGCGAGACCGCTGTGCAGCACGAACTTGGTCTTCGCGAACGAGGTGGTGTTGCTCGTCGGGCAGTCGCTCGAACTCGCGTCGGCGGAACCGGCCACCGCGGTGCTGGTCGGGGCGGCGCTGCTCGACGCCGAATCCGACGACGATTTGCAGCCGGACACGATCAGCACCGGCGCGAGCAGCAGGACGAGGACGGTCAGCAACTTCTTCATCGACATTGCCTACCACAACGGGGCCCGACCACCTAGTGGTCCGAAACCCATTGCGCACCAATCGGACACAACGGACACCGGTAGCTCAGGTGCGGTGCACTCCCGCATCGTGCACCAGCAACGCGATCTGCACGCGGTTGGTCAGTGCGAGCTTGTCGAGGATGTGCGAGATGTGGCTCTTCACCGTCGCCACCGTCACGAACAGTTCGCGAGCGATGTCGGCATTCGAGAGGCCCTGTGCCACAGCGACGGCCACACGCTGCTCACCCGGGGTCAGCTCGGCGATCTGCCGGGTCGCGGTGGCCGACCGTGCGTCGCGGTCGGGTTCGGTGACCTGCTCGATCAACCGCCGCGTCACCTGCGGCGACAGGATCGGATCGCCCGCGACCACCGCGTGCAGGGCCGCGACGAGATCGGCCGGCGGAGTGTCCTTCAGCAGGAACCCGCTGGCGCCGGCTCGCAACGCCGCGACCACCAGGTCGTCGGCGTCGAAGGTCGTCAGCATCACCACATGCGGCGGAGAGGGCAACGCGCACAGATGCTCGGCGGCGGCCAGCCCGTTCACCCCGGGCATGCGGATGTCCATCAGCACCACGGTGGCGCCGGTCTCGGCGACCAACTCGGCGATCCCGTCGCCGTCGGCCGCCTCGCCGACGATCTCGATGCCGGCGTCACCGCTGAGCATCGTGCGCAGCCCCGCGCGCACCAACCACTCGTCGTCGACGAGCAGGAGTCGTATCGCCTCAGGCATTCACCGCACCTGCCTCCCAGGGAAGTCGGGCCCGCAGCACGAACCGGTGGTCGACGACGCCGTGCACCAGTTCACCCCCGGCCAGGTTGACGCGTTCGTGGAGACCGGTCAGACCCGTTCCGGTACCGGGTATCTCGGGTAGTCCGATGCTGTGGTTGAGGGGCTGGCTCACCGAGATCGACAGGCCGCGTCCCGGCCCGCCCGTGATGTCGACGGCCACCGGCACCCGGCCACCGTGCTTGCGCGCGTTGGTCAGTCCCTCCTGCACGATCCGGAACGCCGCGCGCCCCACCACGCCCGGGACGTCGTCGCCGCGGTCGACCTCGATGTGCGGGGTGATCACGGCACCGGCCTGACGGGCTTCGGCGAACAGACCGGGAACGTCGGTCAGCGACTGCGTTCTCGCGGCGAGATCGTCGGATTCCTCACGCAGCATGAGGATCACGTCGCGCAGATCTTCGAGCATCTGGTGCACGCCGCTGCGGATCACCCCGGCAGCCCGCGCGATGTCCTCCGGGGCTGCGTCGGGTCGGTACTCGAGAGCCCCCGCGTGCACCGAGAGCAGGCTCATCCGATGGGCGAGCACGTCGTGCATCTCGCGGGCGAGGCGTTCGCGCTCGGTCGCGCGGGCGGCACCGAGTCGCTCCCGTTGTTCGGACTCCGCGCGCCGGGCACGTTCGGCCAGCGAGATGAGCAGCTGGCGACGGTTGCGCACCGACGTTCCCCAGCCCACCGCAACCGCGATCAACAGCACCAGGAACGTGGCGTTGAAGAAGAAGCCGTTCTCGTCGTTGATGATGGCCAGGTTGAGCAGTCCGGCGCCGACGCCCAGTGCCCCGACCCCGATCGAGTACCGGAACGGGCGGTGCACCGCGAGGGAGAAGATCGCCAGGTACGCCGCACCCCCTGCCCCGGCGAACGGGATCGACATCACGTTGATGACGATGGCGATGGGGACCGGCCAGCGACGGCGCCACAGCAGCAGCAGACACCCGACGGCGCCCACCGTCAGGTCTATCGGCAGATCGATCGTGTGGCCGTGGAAATAGGGCAGCGCGCCGACCAGCCCGATGAACGCGGCCAGCACGATGACGACGATGTCGACGACCACGTCGCGGGGGCTGCGCCGGCCGGTCAGCGGTCGCGGATCGTCCTCCAGTTCTGCGCGCACCGCGCCCGGCAGCCAGGGTCGGCGCAGCCCGTGGGCCGGCGGGGTCCCGGGACCCGGCATCGCAGAGATCGACATGGTGGACTCATCGTGACCCATCGACGTCGTCGCGCGCATCCGGCCAAAGACTGATCCGAGGCGTCGCCGATGAGTTCTCGCGTCGACTCGGGTCTTCATCGGTGACCCGCCGCGAACCCGCGGCGACCGTACGACAGAGGAGCTCCCATGTCCCGCATGCTGTTCGTCAACCTTCCCGTCGCCGATGTCGCCGTCTCGCGAACGTTCTTCACCGGACTGGGCTTCGACATCAACGAGACGTTCTCCGACGAGACCACCATCAGCGTCGTCCTCAGTGACATGGCGACGGTGATGATGCTGCAGACCGACCGGTTCCGTTCGTTCCTCGCCGACGGCGACATCGTCGACACCGCGACGTCCCGCGAGGCACTGTTCGCCATCTCCGCCGACAGCCGCGATGCCGTCGACGCGCTCGCCGACGCGGCCCTCGCGGCCGGCGGGTCGCCGTGGACCGATCCGCAGGACCACGGGTTCATGTACGGCCGCAGCTTCCGTGACCTCGACGGGCACGCGTGGGAGGTCGTGTGGATGGACACCTCGCAGCTGCCCGCCGACTGATCCCGGCTCCGATCCGTCAGTCGTGTGACGCGGTGGCCGGGAGGCCGAAGCGTGCGAATTCGGCCACCAGGTCGCCGGCGAAGAACGCCACCACGTGGCGCACCGAGCCGTCGGCGGCGAGGTCGAGCACCTGCAGCTGGAACGGCCGGTGCACCCCGTCGTCGCCGATCATGTAGAGCCCGAACGCCGGCTGCCCACCGTTGGCCGTGGTCGGCAGCAGGATCTGATCGCCCGCCTTCTCGGCCGGGCAGTTGCCGCGGATCAGCGTGCCGATCTGCTCGCCGCCGAGGTACCAACCGGTGAACGGCGGCATCTCCCAGATGGAGGAGTCGGTGAACAGGGACACGATGGCCTCGACGTCGTAGTCCTGGAAGGCGGCCACGTAGCGCTCGAGCGTCTCGCGTTTGGTCGCCTCGTCCGGCTCGGTCACCGAGTCGCGTTCGGGTGCAACCTCTTTGAGCTGAGCGCGGGCCCGCTGCAGCAGGCTGTTGACGGTCGCGACGGTGAGACCGAGGGTGTCGGCGACCTCAGCGGCCCGCCACGCGAGGACGTCGCGCAGGATCAGGACGGCCCGTTGACGTTCGGGCAGGTGCTGCAACGAGGCGATGAACGCGAGGCGGATCGACTCGCGCGACCCCACCACCTGCGCGGGGTCGGCCGATTCCGGCGGCGCCGCGGTGTCGTCGGCGTAGGGCTCGAGCCACGGCACCTCGTGGTCCTGCAGCAGCGGGGCCTCGGGGTCGTAGGCATCGCCACCCAGGCCGCTGGGGAGCGGGCGGCGCTTCCTGGACTCGAGCGCGGTGAGGCAGGTGTTGGTGGCGATCTTGTGCAGCCAGGTCCGCACCGACGCCCGCTGGTCGTAGCCCGCGTATCCGCGCCACGCCCGGATGTAGGTCTCCTGCAACAGATCCTCGGCGTCGTGGTGGCTGCCCATCATGCGGTAGCAGTGCGCCATGATCTCGCGCCGGTAGGGCTCGATGATCTCGAGGAACTCACGGTCGGTGACCGTCTGAGCGGATGTCTTCGCTGCCGGTGCGGTGGGCTGGGCTGTCATGCGTGCCAGGGTACGAACAATCGGACAGCTGCGCAGCGGTTACGGGGACCAGAAACCGGCGTGCACCGCGCGGGCCTGCGGGAGGTCGACGGGGCCGCGGACCTCGACATCGTGCACCCCGCGGGCGAAGACCTCACGGCACGGGAGGTCGAGGACGGGGTTGGCCGGATTGGCGCCCGCGAGCTCGCGCAGTTCCGACTCGGCCAGCGCGTAGACCACCGCTCCGATGCCGGCCCAGTAGATGGCACCCGCGCACATCGCGCACGGTTCGGTGCTGGTGTACATGGTCATGGTCGACAGATCCTCGCGGCTGATGCGACCGCCGACCGTGCGCACGAGGTTCGTCTCGGCGTGGCCGGTGGGATCGCGATCGGTCACCACGGTGTTGAGGCCGCTGCCGACCACCGTGCCCGACCGACCCACCAGCACCGCCCCGAACGGGTGGTCGCCACTCGCACGAGCCTGTTCGGCGAGGTCGATGGCCTGGAGCAGGAAACCCGAGTCGTCCACGTCCCCGACCGTAACAACATGCGGTTGGATTGCGTCCGTGTCTCGCAACCCCGTACTCACCCGAGGATCCGGTGTCCCGGTGCTGATGGTGCACGGTTGGGCCGTCGACCACCGGATCATGCTGCCGCTCGACGAGTCGTTCGCCGCGCACTCCGGTGGCTGGCGTCGGGTGTTCGTGGACCTGCTCGGGTTCGGGACGGCGGCCGGGGGCCCGTCGATATCCCACGCCGACGACATCGCAGCCGACCTGGACGACCTCATCGACCGCGAGTTCGGTGGTCGTCCGTTCGCGGAGGTGGGCAGCTCGTTCGGGGCCGGCCTGGCCCGAAGGCTCGCGGTGTGCCGACCGGAACAGGTTCTCGGAGTGGCGATGCTGTGTCCGACCGCCGAACCCATCCCCTCGCGTCGTCTTCCCGAGGCACGGGCGGTCGAGGTCGCCGAAGGCCTCCTGGCCGGCCTCACCGACGCCGACCGCGAGCAGTTCACCGCGGTGACCACGCGACAGACCGCCGACGTGTGGCGTCGGTTCGAGCAGTACGTGCTGCCGGGTCTGCGCGCGGGCAACCCGGACGTCGCCGAACGGATCCGGCCGGCGCTGTCACAGTCACCGGAGGCGATGGGCCCGCCATTCCTCGGACCCGTCCTGATGATGCTGGGGCGCAACGACACCGTCGTCGGCTGGCGTAATCAACTCGATCTCGCCGAGCACTATCCGAACGCGACCGTGGTCATCGCCGACCGGTGCGGGCACAACATCCATCTCGAACACCCTGTTCTCACCCACCACCATCTCCACTCCTGGCTCGACACCCTCCCCGTCTGAAGAAAACGGCCGGTCGGGTGGTCGTGCTGACTGTGTGGAAACGGCCGTCGAGTGGTTGTGCTGACTGTGTGGAAACGGCCGTCGAGTGTGCTCACCGCCTGGCGTGACCCGGCCGCGAGACAACGCACACTCGACGACCGGCTTCCGCACCGTCAGCGGCAGTACAACGCGACCAGACAACCGAAATACACCAGCCTTCAACACTATTCACTGAAATCAACCTCCCGCGTTTCGAACATCCGTGCTAATCTGGGATGTACAGAACCACCTGGGGAGGGGGGCAGTCCGTGAACGATCTCTTGGCGAAATACGCTGCCCTCGAACAACTCCTCGACCAGATGAACGACGACTCGTCGGACAGCTACGACGAGGAGACGGTCGCCGAGGTGGCGATCCGGCACGAACGGATCGCGCGGCGGTTGGAGGCGATCGGTAACCGCCGCATCATCGAGGTCTCCGACCGCGACGCGTACCGCACCGTCGGATGCGTGAACCTCACCGAGTTCCTGCAGACGAAACTGCGCATCACACAACCGAAGAAGCGCCTGACACAAGTGCAGGCGCTGGAACCGATGCACGCGATGACCGGTGAGAAACTCCCACCGGTCTGTCCGAACACCGCACGCGAACTCGCCGCCGGAACCATCGGCCCCGACCACGTCCACGCAGTCCTCGACGTGATGAACAAGATCCCGACTGCGATCGAACCCGATCACCGTGCCTTTGCCGAGCAGACGCTTGCCGAGTTCGCGACCACGCTCACGCCGAAAGAGATCGCCGCCGCCGGCGTGCGCATCCTCGCCCACCTCGACCCCGACGGCCGCTTGACCGACGACCGCGATCGATCACGGAATCGAAAACTCAACCTCGGCTGCCAGGATTCGCAGTTGATGCCGAAGTTGACCGCCACGTTGGATCCGATCACGCGTGCCCTGTTCGACGTGGTTCTCGCCAAGTGGGCCGCGCCCGGGATGAACAATCCCGACGACGATCAATCACCCCGGGGCGATGGCAGTGAGATCAGCAGCGATGTGGTGCGTGAAGCGGCTGACCGTGATTGCCGCTCGCAGAGTCAGCGCAATCACGATGCGCTGAAAGCTTTGCTCGACGCCGCAGTCAACGGTGGACTCCTCGGCGGATCGCATCGTGGACTACCGCCGCAGATCATCGTCTCCATCACCGATGCCCAACTCCGCGAATACGCCGGCGTCGCACGTACTGCGACCGGGAGCGACCTCCCGATCAGCGATGTGGTGACTCTGGCCGCTGACGCCCAGCCGCATCTCGCGGTGTTCAGCGACGTCACCAACGAGCCGTTGTTCTTCGGCCGCGGCAGGCGCCTCGCCTCACCAGCACAACGGTTGATGGCCTTCGCGAAGTACGGCGGCTGCAGCAAAGACGACTGCCCGGTCCCGTTCGCGCACACCGAGATGCACCATGCCGAAAACGATTGGGCCGACGGGGGACTCACCGACGTCACCGATCTGGCACCGGCCTGCGGTCGCCACAACCGGGCCGTCGGGACCGAACCGCATCAGTGGACCACCGAGAAGATCACCGACGGACCCGACCGCGGCCGTTATGGCTGGCGCCGCAACACCGACCCACCCGATGCCCTGCGCGCCAATCATCTACACCGGATCGACGAACTCCTCGAGCGATACCGGAACCCACCTGACGCCGTCCCTGTGGTGAGTCGGGCGTTCGCCATCACCTGGCCGCGGGCTCACCTCTACCCGGCGGCCTGATCTGTGGTGGTGTTCTACCGCCGCTGACTGTGCGGAAAGCCTTCGCCGAGTGTGCGCTGCTCTTCTCGCCGGTCACTGCGCGCTGCCAGCACACTCTGCTCGACTTTCCACCCACTCAGCCGTGCCGGCTTTCCACACACTCAGCCAAGCCACTTCCGACTGCGACGACGCTGCGACCTTCCAGAGCGTCAGACGGCGGCGCTGGGCGGCGGGGGCGTACCGCGCAGGACGAAACGGCCGATGTGCTGGTACTTCCACCGGACCGGGTCGTGCAGCGTGTGGGTGCGGGCGTTGCGCCAGAAATGCGACAGGTTGAGTTCGTCGGCAGCGCTGCGTGTTCCGCTCACCTCGAACAGCGCCGACGACACCTCGGTCGCCGCGCGGTCCGACACGATCTCCGCAGCGCGAATCCAGTGCAGTCATACCCCAGGAGCAGTCTTGCAAAACGGGGGGAGTCGGCGTCGGCACAGGGAAGGCGAACGGGGTGTGGGCCAGTGAGGCCAAGATGACCCGATCAGCGTCTAACGGCGAATCTCGGTGCTCGGCCGAACCCGCAGCGCACCGAAATCCTAACGGTGATGTTCTGTGACTTTGTCCGAAGACTAGTGTCAAACGCTGTCAACTTCGGTCATCCGAACATACGAAACGAACCGGGATCTGCTTCAATCTGGACGAAAGGCTGGATGATGAGCGCTCAAGAAGCGTGCAGTCTGGACGGGGGGATTACAGTTGGGCAAGTTCATGGGCGCCACCGCGCTAGCAATGTTTGCAGCGGCGCTGCTTGTCCTAGCGCCAGTATTCTTTCCTCTGTCATGGACGCTCGCCATCGCAGCCGCATTCGCCGAAATAGTTCTTCTTATAATTTATTTGTTCCTAAGGTGGAAAAAATCCCTTCGCTCGCGATTAACGCTAAGTTCGGCGCCCACTAACACTAGCCATCTGGTCGCCGACGCTAGCAGTGTTGCCTCGGCGCTTTCGACTGATCAGGCTAGGATGCATTTGCGCCTATTATCTAGGGACAGAGCGCTAATCAACCGGATGTCGGAACGCGTAGAGGTGGGCGAGCGCGAACTGGCAGTCACGTCGTCCGTAACAATGTCCGTCGGTCCCGAAGAAATCAGGAAACAAGATATCATTCCCGTACTTTTTGTTCCGCGGGGGCAGTTAGCCCATGATTTAAATGTATTCGATTCAGGTGAGGTTAGAATCTCAACTGTTACTCGAGATCGGTTAGCTGTACATACGGTCGCCTCAATTCAGCGTCTAGCAATGGACGCGTCGGTCGACAACCGTCTGACAGAAAGACCGGCACTCAATCTGACAAAATTCGCGAATAACCTGAGCCTGTCCGAGATCCTAACGTCTCTGCTTACGTCGGATACGCCTAACGAGGTCGAGGACGTACAGAAGGTTACGTCGCATCTCGTCGGTGTGAGTCCCGACTTGTTGTTAGCTGCCGAGGTTGTTCGCACGCTAGCCCAAAACTATGCAATTGGTGTTGAGGCGTGTCGTCTCGTGCCTGAAAGTAATCCTCTTTGCAAGTGTGTCCAGCATAGATTTACCACCAGACAACAAGTAATACCCCGCCCGACCGGCGTAGCCCGGTCGAATCCGGTCGATGTCATACGAAAGCTGACGGGAGTAAATCCCCCGAACGTTTACTGGAGTCTCGACAATGCGGCATTCGCGCAAAGCTACCATCTTCAAGTCGTGGGTCCCGGTGGGACGTATCTCGGCGTTCACGATATCCTGGATAAGGATCGGCCGAATGCGGGTACGGCCTCGCTGGTGGGAATAAACGGTAAAGTTCAAAAGCGTCTGGGACAGACTAGTTCGCAAATCTACTTTCGGGGAACAGACAGGCTTGAAGGAAAGATCCTGGCGAGCCAGTTCTACGAGCGCATTCCGGGGTCGGTAGGTGTCGCCAGCATCATCGCGCTTGCTGCGCTGATGCTTATCGGTATTTCGATGTGGATCCGGTTGGGAAATGGAAGCGCGTCCGGCACGGACTTGGTTGCTGCCCTTCTTGCCTTCCCCGCTGCTTCTGCTGCCTGGTTGGGCATTACGTCGACGAATCGACTTGTCGGAGACGTTCTCATTTCGAAAGTATCTTCCACCTTGACAATTATATGTTCACTTGCCGCGTGTTGCGTCTACCTCTTCGCTAACAAAGACGCATGCAATCTTGAAAATTTCGTGACTTGTGTTCGTAGCGGCGATCTGTCGATTCGCGGATGGGCAATCCTGTTTTCGATACAAGCGGTGAATTGTGTCACTATAATTGGAACCTGGATGCTTAGGGGCTGGGTGCAATACAAACTGCTGACGCGTTCTCTGTAAGAGGGGTTAGCTCGACTTTGTGTACGCTATAGTTAGACTGGAAAGGTTCCTAAGTGGCTACTCAAACGCGGATAGACGGAGCACCTCGGCACAGGGGAGGCGACTCCCTAACTCCTCCTCCCGGTTGGTCGGCGCCAGACACGTGGTCTGCCGTCGGCCGCGTACCACCGTCAGAAGCGGAGGTGGACGCGGCGATAACGATTCTAAAGGGATCCGGCCCTTCCGTAGCCTCGCAAAAAGATATTGCGAGGCGGATCTTGTCGGAGCATTTTGCGGCGCGGGAGTCTGGGCGGACAGAGGTTGATATCGATATTCCAACCGAATTGTGGCCGTCGACTGATGGGCACCTACCCGTTTAGATCGGTGCTGTCAGTCGCCGCATCGACGTCCTGTGACTGTGTGGCTGGCCCAATCCACTGCATCTGCACGGCCCGCCCGTTGGGCATTCGTGGGCAGCGCGAGCGGGCGTAACGCTCGTCGGCGACGCCGCGCATCTCATGCCGCCGGCCGGCGACGGAGCGAACCTCGCGATGATCGACGGCGCCGATCTGGGGCTGGCCGTCGCGGCGCATCCCGACGACCTCGATGCGGCGATCGCGACGTACGAACAGACGATGTTCCCCCGCAGTGCGGAGGCGGCCAGCGAATCGGCGGCCATGCAGGAGATGCTCTACGGCGAGAACGCGCCACACTCGCTCGTCGAGTTCTTCACCGGTGCCGCGACGCCCGCGAACTGAACCCAGGGAGCGTCAGATGACGGCGCTGGGCGGCGGGGGCGTCCCGCGCAGGACGAAACGGCCGATGTGCTGGTACTTCCACCGGACCGGGTCGTGCAGCGTGTGGGTGCGGGCGTTGCGCCAGAAATGCGACAGGTTGAGTTCGTCGGCGGCGCTGCGCGTTCCGCTCACCTCGAACAGCGCCGACGACACCTCGGTCGCCGCGCGGTCCGACACGATCTTGGCCGTCGCGACGGCCGTGGAGGCCTCGGCGGCGAGCAGTCGCGGGTCGTCGGGCGAGGTGATGGTGGCGTCGACCGCACGCGCCGCGGCGTCGAGCGTGGCCTCGGCGGTCGACACGAGCACCGACAGCTCGCCGAAACGCTGCACCAGCAGTGGGTCGTCGATGGCGTTGTCGACTCCGGCCTCGAACCACGGACGTGACTCGGTCCGTACGAAATCGACTGCGGCGTACAGCGCACCCGCGGCGATGCCGGTGTCGATGGCCGCGTGGATGAGCTGCGAGAACGCGCCGTACGCGGCGGGCACCTCCACCGCCGGGGTGCGTGGCACGAGGTCGTCGGCCGCGACCGCGACCGAGGTGAACCGCGCCGTCCCGCTTCCGGTGGTGCGCTGCCCGATGCCGTTCCAGTCGTCGACCAGTTCGACGCCCGCGACGTCGGGAGAGACGAACACGACGTACTCGCCCGGCTTGTGGTCGCCGTCGGCCTCGTCGAGACGGGCCAACACCGCAAGCCGTGTGGCGAACAACGTTCCCGTGCAGTAGAACTTCTCGCCGTCGAGCCGGAAGATGCTGCCGTCCCGCGTGATCCGGGTGTCGACGCCGTCGGCGAACGCGGTCGCCCGCTCGGCGTGGGCGTTCGCCACCCGTCCACCGGCGAGGACGTGGGAGAAGTGTCGGGCCTTCTGCTCGTCGGTCCCGGCGAGGCGCAGCAGGTTGAGGTTCGTGAAGTGGCTGTGCGGGATCTGTGCGACGTTCGGGTCGGCCGCGGCGAGGACGCGGACCACCTCGGCCACCGTCGACGGCGGCAGATCCGGTCCGCCGAACGCGGCCGGGACGGTGATCGCGAGCAACCCCGACGCCGAGAGGGCCTCGACCTCGGAGTGGGGGAGCGACCGCTGTCGGTCACGCTCCGCCGCGCCCGGACCGAGACATGCAGCCAGGCAGCGTGCGGAATCGACTGCCTGGGTGTGTGTCTCGATACGGGCGGCGACGGATGCGGTCATGACCTAGGCCGAGACCTTCTCGGCGGCCTCGAGTTCACGCACCAGCGGCATGACCTTCTCGCCGAAGTACTCGATCTCCTCCTGGAAGTGCAGGAAGCCACCGAGGATCAGGTCGACACCGAGCTTCTTGTAGGCCACGATGCGCTCCGCGATCTGCTCGGGCGTACCGATCAGCTGCGTCTTGAAGCCGTCGTTGTACTGCACGAGGTCCTCGAACTTCGAGTCCGCCCACATGCCCTTGCCGTCCGAGGTGGACTTGCCGGCCTGCTGCACCGAGTCGCGGAACCCCTCCACCGCAGGCTTGTTGGCCTTCTCGATGATCTCGCGCAAGGTGTCGCGCGCCTCCTTCTCGGTGTCACGGGCGATGATGAACCCGTTCAGACCGAACTTGGTCTCGCGGTTGTGGGCCTGGGCGACCGAGCGCAGATCCTCGATCTGCTCGGTGACGCCGTCGAAGTCCTTGCCGTTGGAGAAGTACCAATCGGCGAACTGCCCACCGTTGCGACGGGCCGCCGAGGAGTTGCCGCCCTGGAACAGTTCCGGGTTCGGGCGCTCGGGGGTGTTGAGTGGCTTGGGCTTCAGCGTGAAGTCGCGGATGCGGTAGAAATCGCCGGCGAACTCGACGTTGTCCTCGGTCCAGATCTTGCGGATGACCTCGAGGAACTCGGCGCTGCGACGGTAGCGCTCGTCGTGCTCGAGCCACGGCTCGCCGAGGGCCTTGAACTCACCCGAGAACCAGCCCGACACGACGTTGATCGCGAAGCGGCCGTTCGACAGGTGGTCGGCGGTGGCACCGAATTTCGCCAGCACAGCGGGATGCCAGAGACCGGGGTGGATCGCGGTGATCACCTTGAGCTTCTCGGTCGCCATGAGCAGCGCGAGGGAGAACGAGGTCGACTCGTGCTGGAACTCGGCGCCGTAGGACGCCATGTACCGCACCTGCGACAGCGCGTATTCGAACCCGACCTTCTCGGCTGTCTGCGCGAGCTTCTTGTTGTACTCGAACTCCCAGTTCGTGCGCTGCTCGATCTCGCTGGTGACCAGGCCACCGCTCACGTTGGGGACCCAGTAGGCGAACTTGACTTCGTCGGCGATCTTCTCGGTGCTCATCACTGTCTTTCGTATTCGGGTTACTGCTGGACGTCGGGTGGGCAGATCTCGGGTGGCATCAGGACGAGCCTGCTCGCTCCAGGGTAGGCAGGGACACCCCCAGAACAGCGTGCGCCGCCGCGTCACCACTGTCGACGGCGAGGTCGCGCTCCAGTCTCACCGTCCGGCGATCGACGGGCAGGGGTTGGAATCGCGGTGATCGAAAAGGCCTCGTGAAGCTGCCTTTGCCGTGGTCGGCGGCTCTTGCTAGATTGCGGTCATGCCGAGCACGACGTCGTACATCCCGGAGGTCACCTACGTGATCACCGCGTTGGGCTGCCGTCTGCCGTTCGCACGTCTTCTCTGTCGCACGAATCTCTGACCTCTCTTCAGACATTCGTTCTCCACATCCACGCAGTTCACGCGTGGTGTGGCACATTCGACGAGGACACCTCCATGACCGCTTCACTCGATCATCTCTCGACCCGTACCCGACGTCCGGCGCAGACCCGCACCCGACTGTCGGGCCCCCGACCCGGTAGTGGTTCACGTCCGCTGGCGATCGGCGTCGCCGACGGGCCGCTGACCGGCCAATCGCTGCGAACCAGGACCCCCACCATCCACATCGCGACCCCCCGACTCCAGCTGTCGACACGCCCGTCGGCCGTGGTGTTGCGGACCGCGCGGCTCCAGGGCCCCATCTTCCGAGACGACGCCGCAGCAGGGTCGGGCCTGTCCATCTCCACGGTGAACCGGCAGGTCAGCGCACTGCTCAAGGCGGGTCTCGTGCGGGAGCGCGCCGATCTGGCCCCCGCCGGGGCCATCGGTCGCCCGCGACTGCCGTTCGAGGTCAACGTCGCCGACTTCCTGACCGTCGGCATCCACATCGGCCTCAAGGTCACCTCGATCACCACCCACGACCTCCTGCACCGCGTGGTGGGCGCCATCCAGATCCCGACCCCTGCGGGCGACAACCCCGAGCAGACGCTGACCGCGATCGGCCTGTCGGCCCGTCGCTTCGCCTCCCGCTGGCCGTCGCAACGGCTCCTGTGGACCGGTGTCGCGATCGGTGGCCGTGTCGCCGAGGGCGGTTTCGTCGACCATCCGCGACTCGGGTGGACCGCCGCGCCCGTCGGACCGGTTCTCTCGCAGACCATCGGACTTCCGGTGTCGGTCGCGTCGCACGTGGAGGCCATGGCCGCCGCGGAACTACTGGTCAACCCGCAGCAGTCGGTGGGGACCGACGAGCCCGGCAGCTTCCTGTACTTCTACGCCCGCGAGATGGTGGGGATCGCGTTCACCGTCGGCGGCACGGTCTACACCCCGACCGCGGGTCCGCCGGTGATCGGCCATTTCCCGAGCGGCCCCACCACGCTGCTCGACCCGCGTCGCACCGGCACCCTCGAGGCGTCGGCCAGCGACACCGGTGTGGTGGAGGCGGCCCGCGCCGCCGGTCTGACCGTGGAGTCCATCGACGACGTGCACGCCGCGGCCGCGGCAGGCGACGAGACCGCCTCGGCGATCCTGCTCGAGCGCGCCGAGGTGCTCGGTCGCGCGGTGTCGCTCATCGCCGACATCTTCAACCCCGACCACGTGATCCTCGGTGGTCAGGCCTTCACCGACGCCCCGTCGACGCTTCCGGCGGTGGCCCGCGCCGTCCGGGCGACCCCGGCGGCGAGCAACCGCGACGTCCGCGTGACGCGGGCGGGTGCCGGTGTGCAGCAACAGGCCGCCGGCGCGGTCGCTCTCGACGCGATCTACAGCGATCCGCTGGGAGCGCTCGCGCTCACCGCGTGAGACCGGGGGCACCCACTGGTTCGGTCTCCTCGGTGAAGTCGACCGCGGTGGCCTGCGTACCGACCGCGGTGAGCACGGCCACCGCGACCGCGGCCACCGCGACGGTCACCGACAACGCCATCGGGTAGCCCCACCGCTCCGAGAGGTGTTGCTGAATGGGCAGGTTGAGAGCCGCGATCACGTTGCCGAGCTGATAGGTGACGCCGGGGTAGAAGCCGCGGATCGCGTTCGGCGACATCTCCGACAGGTGTGCGGGCACCGACGCCCACGCGCCCTGGGTCGCGGCCTGGATGAGGAACGAACCGAGACACAGCATCCCGGCCGTGGTCGAGTAGGCGAAGATGGGGATGATGGGCAGGGTCAGGAGGGCCCCGACGAGGATCGCGCCCTTGCGGCCGATCCGGTCCGACGCCCATCCGAGCACGAACCCGCCGATGATCGCGCCGACGTTGTAGATCACCGCGATCCAGGTCGCGGTCGTCGCGTCGAGGCCCGCGCCGCGGTTCTCGTCGGATTTCAGGAACGTGGGGTAGAGGTCCTGGGTCCCGTGCGACAGGAAGTTGAACGCGGCCATCAGGATCACCAGGAACACGAAGCGCCGCAGCACCTTCGGGTTGAGGAACACCGTGCGCACCGACGTCTTGTTCTTCTCCAGCAGTGCCTTGGTGTTCACCCACACCTCGGACTCGCGGACGTTGAGCCGGATGATCAGGCTCACGAACGCGGGCAGGATCGACAGCGCGAACAGGTACCGCCAGCTCAACCCCAGCCACGAGTTCACCACGAGGAACGCGACCGACGCCAACAGATAGCCGCCGGCGTATCCGCCCTGCAGGATCCCGGAGAAGAAGCCGCGACGATGCGCCGGCACCTTCTCCATGGACAGCGCCGCCCCGAGCCCCCACTCGCCGCCCATGCCGATGCCGTAGAGCAGTCGGAGCACGAAGAGCACCCAGTAGTTCGGGGCGAACGCACACAGGAATCCGATGACCGAGTACAGGCACACGTCGACGATCAGCGGTGTCCGGCGACCGATCTTGTCGGCCCAGATCCCGAACAGGTACGCCCCGACCGGCCGCATCACCAGGGTGACGGTGGTCAGGTAGGCCATCTTGTCGAGCGAGACACCGAAGTCGTCGGCGATCTCCTTGTAGACCAGCACCAGGATGAAGTAGTCGAACGCATCCATCATCCAGCCCAGATAGCTCGCCGCGAAGGCCGAACGCTGGTCGGTGTCGAGTCGCTCGCCGGCTGGTCGCATGCGTGGAGTGTCCGTCCCGTCGCCATGATGTCTGTGGCTAACGGCTTACCCGAGCGGGATGCGAAACACCAGGCGCCCAGTGGCTTTGACCGAAAAGCGAGTTATGTCGGAGATGTCCGTCCGCCGAGGCGATGGGTGATCACGCGGTGGACGACGCCGGAGACGCCGAGCGCGATGAACAGCGTCTCGATGCCGTGCCGGGGCAGGAGGAAGGCCACCGGCACCGCGACGAGGTAGGCGACCAGGTCGAGGAGCAGCTCGGTCGAGCGGCGGCGCAATGATCCGGCCGAACGCGTGTCGCGCATCGCCTCGGCGCGGATCGCGAGCAGCGCCACGATGGCGACGATGTTGACCGCGGCGTACACCGTGGCCGCGACACCTGCCGCATCACCATGGCGGGCGAGCAGCGACGCCGCGAACGGCATCGCCGTCACCGCGAGCAACAGCACGAACGTGCGCCGGATCATCGCCGGGGTGGCCACGGCGACCGCGCGCATCTCGCGGTGATGGCGCCGCCAGTAGTTGGCGATCACGTAGAAGCTGATGAGGAACGACAGATACGACGGCATCTGTTCGTACAGCGCGCGGGCGACGGTGCGCGTCGTCGCATCGTCGGCGAAGTCGGGGACACGGACGTCGATGACCAACAGGGTCATCGCGATCGCGAACACCCCGTCGGTGACACCGAAGAGTCGCCCGATCGATCGTTCCTCGACCCTGGGGTCCTCCGGCGCGCTCGTCACCCGGCGAGGTTAACCCCCGCCGGGTGACCGCACGCGGCTCGGCGCGAACCCGATCAGTCGACGGTGCGCTTGTTGTAGGCGCGCAGCGCGAACGGGGCGAGGATCGCGGTGAGGCCGATGGTCCACAGCACGGTGGCGAGCACGGGGTGGTGCAGCGGCAGCTGCGCCGAGGGCGCGGCGGCGGGCCCGTTGCCCCACAGCTCACGCATCGCCTGCACGAGCGACGAGATCGGGTTCCACTCGGCGATCACCCGCAGCCAGGTCGGCATCGGGCCGGTGGGCACGAAGGTGTTGGCGAGGAACGTGATCGGGAACAGGACGGTGAACATCACGCCGTTGACCGCCTCGACCGACCGCATGAGTGAGCCGACGAGGATGCCGAACCAGATCATCGCGAAACCGAACAGCAGGATCAGTGCGAATGCTCCGATCGCCTCGCCGACACCGTTGCGGATACGCCACCCGATGAGCAGACCGGTCACGGCCATCACCGCGATGCCGATCGACGAGTGCATGAGGCTGGCGATGCTGCGGCCGATCAACACCGACGACCGCGCGATGGGCAGCGACCGGAAACGGTCGATGATGCCCTTCTCGAGATCGGAGGTGATGCCGGTGGCCACGACGAACGCCGAGAACACGATGGTCTGGCCCATGATCCCGGGCAGCAGGAACTCCCGGTAGGAGACGCCGCCGGTGTCGGTGATGGACGCGCCGAACACGAACGCGAACAACAGCACGAACATGATCGGCTGGATCGTCACGTCGGAGAGCATCTCGGGCATGCGCTTGGTGTGGATCAGGTTGCGCTTGACCATGATCCACGACTGCTGCGCGAGGTTGGTGTCGCGGATCTCGGGTCGGGTGATGACGACGGTGGGTGCGGGGGCGGTGGTGGTCATACCGAGGTCTCCTGTGCGGTGGCGGAAGCGGGATCGGTGTCGGTGTCCTCGGCGGTGTGGCCGGTGAGCGAGAGGAACACGTCGTCGAGGCTGGGGCGCGACAGCCCGATGTCGTCGACGGCGATGCCGCTCTCGGTGAACCAACCGATCACCCGGTTGAGGTCGGCGAGGCCGTCGGCGGGTGCGGTCAGGCGGCGTGCGCCGAGATCGACGAACACCTCGCCGCCGGTCTTGCGCAGCAGTCCCTCGGCGGCGCCGATGTCGTCGGCGTGCGACACCGTGAGCACGAGGCTGGCCTGACCGGCCTGCTCCTTGAGCTGCAGCGGCGAACCCTCGGCGATGATGCGGCCCTTGTCGATGACGACGATGTTGTCGGCGAGTTGGTCGGCCTCCTCGAGGTACTGCGTGGTCAGCAGCAGGGTGGTGCCCTGCTTCACCAACGCGCGCAACACATCCCACAGCTCCGACCGGCTGCGCGGGTCGAGTCCGGTGGTCGGTTCGTCGAGGAACAGGACCGGGGGAGCGGCCAGCAGGCTGACCGCGAGGTCGATCCGCCGACGCATACCGCCCGAGTACCCCTTGACCGGCCGGTCGGCGGCGTCGGAGAGGGAGAACTGCTCGAGCAGCTGATCGCCGATGGCCTTCAACTGCTTGCGGCCGATGCCGTAGAGCCCACCGATCATCATGATGTTCTCGCGGCCGGTCAGGATCTCGTCGACCGTGGCGGCCTGACCGGTGAGGCCCATGGCGCGGCGGATCTGTTTGGGCTGGCTCACCACGTCGTATCCGGCGATGCGCGCGGTCCCGCTGGTGGGCGGCGTCAGCGTCGTCATCATGCGGACGGTGGTCGTCTTGCCGGCGCCGTTGGGGCCCAGCAGCCCCAGCACGGTGCCCTCGGGGACGGTGAAGCTCACCCCGTCGACAGCGGTCTGCTCGCCGAATTTCTTGACGAGGTCGATCGCCTCGATCGCGGGCGCGGATGTGGGTGCGGACATGGGAGTCAAGGTAGCGGTCGAGTCCGACAAATCGCCATCGGATTTGCGGGTCGTCACCTCGGGTGCGGGGGTCATGGTGCTCCTCGGGATCGGGCGTGATGGTCGCGGTCGCGGCGTCGGGTGGCTGTCGTGTGCAGAGGTTGACCGGCGCGATACGCGGAACTCATCGGTGGTGTCGTCACGGGAGCGGGAAACCCGGCGAAAACCAAAACCTACGGTACCGTAGGTTCATGGCAACGACGCCGCCCATCGCGGTGACCCTGGAGAACGCGGACGACGTGTACGGCTACTACGCGGTGCATCGGCAACCCCGCCTCAAGGCGCGCTTCGCCTACCTCGCGCTCGCGGCCAAGTTCCGTCCACGGGTGTCGTACGAGGGCGACGCGCGGGCGGAACTCGCCCAGGCCGTGAAGGACCAGGTCAGGCTGGTCATCTGCATCAATCATCTCGCCGACACCGACCAGTACATCGCGGCCGCCGCCGTCGCGCGTTCGCCGATCCGAGCGTTGATCGGCCGCATCCGGGTGTTGGCGAAGAACGATCTGTTCGACGATCCCCGGCAGCGGGCGAACCTCGACATGATGGGGTGCATCCCCGTCTTCCGCGCCCGCGACAACCATCCGGAGACCGCCGCGGCCGCGAGCCGACGCATGATCGCGGTGTGTGTCGATCGCGGTGTCGGCGGCGACAGCATCGCGGTGTTCCCCGAGGGCACCCGCAACGACGCCGACCCGTCGACGCTGCTTCCCCTCGCGTCCGGGTTCGGTCAGATCGCCGTGGGCATCGCCGCGCAGGCCCGGGTCGCCGTGGTCCCCATGGCGATCGCCTACCGAACCGGCACCCGGGTCGGCGCCGATGTCGTGCTCGGTCGCCCGCGCCTCGTGTCCGCGGACGAGCCGGTCGCCGATGTGACCGATGCACTGCGGGATCGCCTGCAGCACGCGGTCGACCTCGCCCGGTCGCCGCGCTGAACCGACGGCACATCGCGTTCGATCCCACTCACGAGAAAGGTCCGGGCCACTGTGGACGTCACCCTGGACAACGCCGACGAGGTCTATGCCCACTACGCCGCGCACCAGCAGCCGGTCATGCGGGCGCGGGCCGCGTACGGCTACCTCGCCGCGCGATACCGGCCCCGGGTCGGATACGACGCCGACGCCCGTGGGCAGATCCGCGCGTTGCTGAGAAGTGACGTGCGACTCGTGGTGTGCGCCAACCATCTGTCCGACAAGGACCAGTTCGTGCTGGCCGCCACCGCATTCCTCTCACCGCTACGACGGCGGATCGGACACATCCGCGTGCTGGCGAAAGACGAGCTGTTCGCCGACCCGAAGCAACGCGCCCAGATCGACATGATGGGTGGGATACCGGTCTTCCGTCCCAAGGATCATCAGATGCGGGCCGCCGTCGCGGCAGGCCGTCAGATGATCGACGTGTGTGTCGAGCGTGGTGGGCGCGGAGACGGCATCGCGGTGTTCCCGGAGGGCACCTGCAACGACAACCCGGCGGTGCTGCTCCCCATCGCGAGCGGCGTGGGCCACATCGCGTCGGGTATCGCGCGTCGCACCCCGGTGGCGCTGGTGTCGATCGGTATCGCCTACCCCGACACGACCTGCCGCTACGCCGAGGTGGTCATCGGTGAGCCCAGCCCTGTCCCCGCCGCCGACACGCCCGCCGCGATCACCCGCGTCGTGCGCACCGATCTGCAGCATGTGGTCGACCTCGCGCGGGAGCGGCTCGCCGGCCGCCCGGATTCCTCTGCGACAGCTCATCCCCGGTCGAGGTAGAAGCCGGCCGTCTCGGTCGCGACCGCGGCGACGTCACGCGCGACGTCGGCGTCGATGTCGTGGTCGGAGTGCAGTGCCGCGGCCAGCGCGTCGCCGCGCAGGTCGCGGGTGCGCAGCAGATCCCACGCCAGCTCGACCAACCGCACCGAGGTCGGGTGGTCGAGGTCGGGGCGGTTCGAGCGCAGCGCCGTCGCCGCCCAGTCGGCGTCGAACGTGCCCCGCGGCGGTCCGAAGACACGCTCGCCGGAGGAGTAGGGATCGGACACCTCGCGACCGTACCAACACTGCTGCGCCGCATGGATCTGGCGAAGTCCGTCCACCGGCGGCGCCGGGTGGGCGACCATTGAGCCCGACAACGTGACCGCCATGCAACGAACGTGGAGAAACCATGTCCACCTACATCGTCACCGGCGCGACCGGCTTCCTCGGACGCCGGGTCGTCGCCCGACTTCTCGAGCGTGAGCCCGCCGCGACCGTCCACGCACTCGTCCGCGCATCCTCGGTTCCCCGCATCGAGCGGATGGCGTCGGAGTGGATCGGCGGCGACCGCGTGCACCCGCTCGTGGGCGATCTGACCCAGCCCGAACTCGGGCTCGGCGACGAGCCGCCCGCGGCCGACCACATCATCCACCTCGGCGCGGTCTACGACATGACGGCGTCGGCCGCGCAGTCGGAGGCGGCGAACGTGCAGGGGACGAAGGCGGTCATCGACCTCGCCCTGCGCCTCGACGCGGTGCTACACCACGTGTCGTCGGTGGCCGTCGCGGGCGATCACGCCGGTCCGTTCACCGAGGACGACTTCGATCTCGGGCAGGGCCTGCCGTCGCCGTACCACGAGACGAAGTACATGGCGGAGAAGATGGTTCGTGACGCCGCCGGTCTGCGGTGGCGGGTCTACCGGCCGGCGATCGTCGTCGGCGACTCCGAGACCGGCGAGATGGACAAGATCGACGGTCCGTACTATTTCTTCACCGCGATAAGGCTTCTCGGCGCCCTGCCGCAACTGCTGCCCGCCGTGGTCCCCGAGGTCGGCGACACCAACGTCGTGCCCGTCGACTACGTGGCGTCGGCGATGGTCGAGTTGATCCACGCCAGTGGACTCGACCACCGCGCCTTCCATCTGGTGAACCCGCGACCGCAGTCGACCCGCGAGATCTTCGGCGCCCTGGCCAAGGCGGCCGGCGCGCCGACCGTGGTCGGATCGGTGCCCGCACCCATCTCGACCGGTGCGCTACGGCTCAGCGAACTGCCCGGCATCAAGATCGCCCGCGATCTGCTCCTCGACCAGGTCGGGATCCCGCCGGTCGTGATCGACCATCTCACCTTCCCGTCGGTGTTCTCGTCGGAGAAGACGCAGAAGGCGTTGGCGGGCAGCGGATTGGCGGTGCCCGAGTTCGGCGACTACGCCGAGGTGCTGTGGCGCTACTGGTTCACCGAACTCGACCCGAACCGCGCGCGCCGCCCCAACCCGGCCGGGGAACTGGCCGGGCGTCGGGTGATGATCACCGGCGGCTCGTCGGGCATCGGCCTGGCGACCGCGCACAAGGCCGCGCGCCGCGGTGCTCGGGTGATCCTGGTGGCCCGCGGAGCCGAGGACCTCGAGGCGGCCGTCGACGAGATCCGTGCCTCCGGCGGCGACGCCCACGGCTATCCGTGCGACATCACCGACGACGAGTCGGTCGACATGATGGTGAAAACCGTTCTCGACGAACACGATCACGTCGATTTCCTCGTGAACAACGCCGGACGCTCCATCCGCCGTGGCGTCGTGTACTCGACCGAGCGCATGCACGACTTCGAACGGACCATGAGCGTCAACTACTTCGGTGCCGTCCGACTGGTGCTCGCGCTGCTGCCGGGGATGCGGGAGCGGCGTTTCGGCCACATCGTGAACATCTCGTCGATCGGTGTGCAGACCAAGGTCCCGCGCTTCTCGGCGTACGTGGCGAGCAAGGCCGCGCTCGACGCCTTCAGCGACGTGATCGCCTCGGAGGTCCACGACGACGGCATCACCTTCACCTCGATCAAGATGCCGCTGGTGCGCACACCGATGATCGCGCCGACGACCATCTACCAGTCGTTGCCGACCTCGTCACCGGATGACGCCGCGGACATGGTGATCCGTGCGCTCGAGAAGCGTCCGGTGCGGATCGACACCCCGGTCGGCACGATCGCCGAGTTCACCGGCATGTTCGCCCCGCGCTTCAAGAATGCGCTGCTGCACCAGGCGTACCGGCTGTTCCCCGAATCGGCCGCGGCCAAGGGCGAGAAGCCGGTCGAGGAGTCGCCGAGCCAGGGCAAGAGCGGCAAGAAGTCGTCGCGGCCGCCGGTGCCGGTCCCCAACGCCGGGCTCCCGGAGTCGGCCAAGCGCATCGCCCGGCTGATCCCCGGCGTCTACTGGTGACCGGGCGCTGCTGAGAACTGCCCCCAGAGCGGTGTCCGAGGGGAACACTCCCTCGGTGGACCCTCAGGGGGACGTTGTCGGCAGCGGTGGGTGGTCAGCGCCAGGTGATGTCGGCGTCGGCGAGGCGCTCGAGCCGACCCGCGACGTCGGCGTCGAGGTGTCCGCTCACCGGGACGATGCTGAGGCTGATGTCGCCGCCGCGGATGGTCGCGACGTCGGTCCCCGGTAGCGGTTCGGGTCCCGGTTCGAACGTCAGTGAGTAGTCGGGTCCGTCGCCGGTGTAGCCGATGCGCCCCATCGGGAAACGGTCGGGTGTCGTCGCGACGAGTCGCGCATCCGCGTCGTGCTCGGGTGCGGGCACGTTGACGTTGAGAACGGTGCCCTCGGCGACGAGGTGTCGCGGCTCGGTCGAACCCAGCAGTGCCACGACCACTTTCGTGGTCGCGTCGAACTGCGCGATGTCGGGCTCGGTGGCCCACGGCAGGTCGGTCGACACCGCGACGCCCGGCACACCGAAGCTGGCCGCGGTCACCGCGGCGCCCACGGTGCCCGAGAAGTGGACCGCCTGCCCCGCGTTCGCACCGGCGTTCGCGCCCGAGACGACGATGTCGGGTGCGGCGTCGGCGAAGACCTGCGACAGCCCGAAGATCACCGAGTCGGCGGGGGACCCCTCGACCGACCACACGTCGCCGACGCCGTCGGGACGGGTGACGGAGAGGTCGCGGCCGGCGCTCAACCGTGCACTGGCGCCGCTCTGGTTGCCCGCGGGTGCGACGACGGTGACCGTGTGCCCGGCTGCGCGCAGCCCCTCGGCGAGGGCGGTGATACCCGGCGCCTGCCATCCGTCGTCGTTGGTCAGCAGGATGCGCAGGCTCATGACCCCGACGCTATCGCTCGCGCAGTCCAGGCACGATGGGGGAGTGCCCGAAGGTGACAGCGTCTATGTGGCCGCCCGCAAGCTCGACGTGCTCGTCGGGCGGACGGTGACCCGCGGCGAGTTGCGCGTCCCCCGGCATGCGACCGCCGACCTGTCCGACCGCACGGTGCTGGGACTCGACACCTACGGGAAACACCTGCTGACCCGGTTCTCCGACGACCTGACGCTGCACACGCACATGCTGATGAGCGGTACCTGGACGGTCTCCCGCCAGGGCAAGTGGCTTCCCCGTGACCTCATGGCCGAGGTGCGGGTGCTGTTGCGCACCGCCTCGAACGGTCGAGGCGTCGACGGCCCCGCGGCCTACGGCATCTCGATGCCGATCGTCGAACTCATCCGCACCGCCGACGAACACACCGTCATCGGGCACCTCGGCCCCGATCCGCTGCGCGCCGACTTCGACGCCGACGAGGCCGCCCGTCGGATGACCGCCGAGCCCGGGCGCGCGGTGTCGGCGGTCCTGCTCGATCAACGATGCGTCGCCGGGTTCGGCAACCTCTGGGTCAACGAACTGTGTTTCCTGCGCGGACTGAACCCGTGGACGCCGATCGGCGAGGTCGACGTGCCCGCACTGCTCCGCCTGGGCCGGAAGACGCTGCATCACTCGGCGACGGTGCGGGGCGCGTATCAGGTCACCACCGGTAACAGCCGCCGCGGGGAACAACACTGGGTCGCCGGTCGCCGCGGACGCCCATGCCTGCGCTGCGGCACACCGATCCGGGTGGTGGCCGAGGAGCCGAACGATCCCGAGCGCCGACGGACCTGGTGGTGCCCGCACTGCCAGCCCGGCCCGGAGGCCCCGCCCAGGAAGTGATGGACGAACCTCGGTCCGCAAGTACGGCTCCAAAGGCCTCGTGCAGGCGCGTGTGCGTACACTTTCGCGGGTGGAACAGATCCGCGTCCGACGTGCCGCCGAACTGCTGGGCGTCAGCGACGACACCCTGCGCCGATGGATCACCGCGGGTGAGGTGTCCTCGTCGACCGACGACGCCGGTCGCACCGTCGTCGACGGCGCCGACCTCGCCCGGTTGGCCACTCGCCGCGCCCCCGAACCCGTCGCCGACGGCATCGGCGTGGAGCGGTCGGCGCGCAACCGCTTCGTCGGCCTGGTCACCGACGTCCGGTCCGACGCCGTGATGTCGCAGGTGACCATGCAGTGCGGGCCGTTCGAGGTGACGTCGCTGATGAGCACCGACGCCGTGCACGACCTCGGACTCGAGGTCGGCGTCGTCGCCACCGCACTCGTCAAGGCCACCACCGTGATCGTCGAACGCCCCGACAGCTCCCTCGAGAAGGAGAACTGATGGCCCGCACCCGGATCCGCGTCGCCGCCCTCGCGATCACCGTCGCCGCCCTCGCCACCGCGTGCTCGTCGAACGACAGCTCGGGCTCGTCGGGGGCGTCGAGCTCGTCGGCGAACAGCGCACCCGTGACCCTGACGGTGTTCGCGGCCGCGTCGCTGAAGAAGGGCTTCACCGAGATCGCGCAGGACTACGAGAAGGCCCACCCGAACGTCACCGTGAAGACCACCTTCGACGGGTCATCGGCCCTGGTCACCCAGATCGAGCAGGGGGCAACCGCCGACGTCATCGCCACCGCCGACGAGAAGACGATGACGTCGCTCGGCGATTCGGCCGTCGACCCCAAGGCCTTCACCCGCAACGTGCTGACCATCATCACCGCCCCCGGCAACCCGAAGGGCATCACCTCCGTTCGCGATCTCGCTCGGTCGGGGGTCACGACGGTGCTGTGCGCACCGCAGGTCCCGTGCGGCAACGCCGCGGCGACGGTCGAGCGCAACACCGGCGTCGACATCCGCCCGGCCAGCGAGGAGACGTCGGTGTCGGGGGTGGTGACCAAGGTGACCAGCGGTCAGGCCGACGCCGGTCTCGTCTACACCTCCGACGCGAAGGCCGCCGGGTCGAAGGTCGCGGCCGTGAACGATCCCGCGTTCGCCGCGGTGGTCAACGAGTACCCGATCGCCACGGTGAAGGGCACGAAGCACGGCGCCGAGGCACAGCAGTTCATCGACCTCGTCACCGGCAGCACGGGCCAGCAGGTCCTGAGCGAGTTGGGGTTTGGCGCAGGGCGATGACCCGACAACCGGGTGCACGCGGTGTACCCGTCTGGCTGTACCTGCCGGCGCTCGTCGGGCTGGCGCTCATCGTCATCCCACCGATCGCGCTCACGCAGCGCCTGCCCTGGGCCGACTTCTGGTCGTCGGTCACCTCTGAATCCTCTTTACAGGCACTGGAACTGAGCCTGCGGACCGCGGCGGTCTCCACCGTGCTGTGCGTCATCATCGGCGTGCCGATGGCGGTGGTGTTCGCCCGATCCGACGGTGTCGTCCTGCGGGTCGTACGTGCTCTGGTCCTGTTGCCGCTGGTGCTGCCGCCCGTGGTCGGGGGCATCGCCCTGCTGTACGCGTTCGGACGCAAGGGGCTGATCGGCGAGCACCTCACGGTCGTGGGCATCGACATCGCCTTCTCGACCACCGCGGTGGTCCTCGCGCAGACGTTCGTCGCACTGCCGTTCCTGGTGATCAGTGTCGAGGGCGCGCTGCGTGTCTCGGGGTCGTCGTACGAACAGGTGGCCGCCACGCTGGGGGCCGGACCCACCCGCACGCTGCTGCGGGTGACGATCCCGCTGGTCGCGCCGGCGATGCTGAGCGGGCTGGTCCTGGCGTTCGCGCGGGCGGTCGGGGAGTTCGGTGCGACGATCACCTTCGCCGGCAACGCGCCGGGGGTCACCCAGACGGCGCCCCTGAAGATCTACGTCGACGAGATCAACGATCCGGAAGCCGCGCTGCCCCTGTCGTTCGTGCTGATCGTCGTCGCACTCGTCGTGGTGATCGCGGTGCATCTGCGCCGCCCCGGCGCGCAGGCGGCCCTGTGACCGGCCTGCGGATCCGGGCGACCTCGGTCGCCCCCGACCTCGACGTCGACATCACGGTCCCCGACGGGTCGACGGTCGCGGTGCTCGGGCGCAACGGCGCGGGCAAGAGCAGCCTGCTCCACCTCGTCGCGGGACTGTTGCGTCCGGCGTCCGGCGAGATCAGCGTGCACGGCCGGACTCTCGCCGACGACGACACCTTCGTCGCACCGCACCAGCGTTCGGTCGCCCTGCTCGGTCAGCGGGCACGGCTCTTCCCGCACATGACCGTCGCGCGCAACATCGCGTTCGCGCCTGCCGCGGCACGGCTGGGTCGCACCGAGATCCGACGTCGGGTCGGGCACTGGGCCGACGCGGTCGACGTCACCGACCTGCTCGACCGCAAGCCCCACCAACTGTCCGGCGGGCAGGCACAGCGCGTCGCCGTCGCGCGGGCGCTCGCCGCCGACCCCGCGGTCCTGCTGCTCGACGAACCCTTCTCCGCGCTCGACGTCGACGTCGCGGCCCGTCTGCGGACACTGGTCGGGACGGTCCTGGCCGATCGCGGCCGCATCGCGCTGCTCGTCACCCACGACCTCGTCGACGCGGTCACCCTCACCGACACCGCGCTCGTCCTCGCCGACGGTCGGATCGCCGCGCACGGACCGGTCCGCGACGTACTCGCCCGTCCCACCGACGATTTCGCCGCCCGGCTCGCCGGGCTGAACCTCGTGAGCGGGCGGTGGGACGGGGAGGCGGTGACGGTCGGCGGGCTCCGCGTCGTGGGCGAACCGGCGGTCGGCGCCGTACCTCCGACGGGCGCCGGTGCGACGGCGGTCTTCGACCCCTCAGCGGTCGCCGTCTACACCGAGGCCCCGGCTCACGGCAGCCCGCGCACCGTCCTCGCGGCCGCGGTCACCGAGATCGCCCCCGCCGGGTCCCGCGCCTCGGTGCGGTGCGCGGCGGACGCCGTCGAGATCACCGCCGAGGTCACCTGGGCCGCCGTCGCCGATCTCGGTCTCGTCGCGGGGACCCCGGTGTGGCTCACGGTGAAAGCCGGTGAGGTGCAGGTGTACCCGACGGCGAACTGACGACGCTCAGCCGTCGTGGACCACGTCGAAGATCTGCTTGCAGATGCCGTTGCCGTAGGCCTCGTGTTCGACGAGACGCAGATGCGTGCTGTCCTTGTCGGCCTCGCTGAACAGGCGCTTGCCTGCGCCGAGGAGCACCGGGAACACCAGCAGGTGGTAGCGGTCGACGAGCCCGGCGTCGGCCAGCGACGCACCCAGGGATGCGCTGCCCTGCACCAGGATCGCGCCGCCCTCGGTCTTCTTCAGCTCCGCCACCTCGTCGACCGAGCGCAGGATGGTCGCAGGCCACCGGTCGTCGTCGGACTCCAGTGACGTCGACACCACGTAGCGGGGGAGGGTGTTCATGTGGGCGAACTCCTCCATGGTCGGCCACACGGGCGCGAACGCCTCGTAGGAGGTGCGGCCGAACAGCAACGCCCCGGCCTCCTGCTGCTCCCGCCCCTTGATCTCGTAGGCCGCGGGGTCGAAGTCGATGCCCTCGAAGGTCCAGCCGGAGTTGCGATAGCCGGGCTCCCCGCCGGGGGCCTCCATGACCCCGTCGAGGGAGACGAACGCGGTGACGATCAGCTGTCGCATGGGAACTCCTGTGTGAGCCGGGGTGGTGTGTCAGCGAGGTAGACCGTCGCCGCCCTCAGAACTCATCGCTCGGTGTCGGTCGGGGCGTGATCACGGTCGAGCTCGATGACCCGTGCCTTGAGATGCCGGTACCCACGGACACTCAGCGAGCCGATCGACTTGAAGAAGTAGCGCTCGTCCTGCACGGCGTCGGCGAGCTCGGCGTCGCACAGCGACGTGCCCGGACGCGCCGAACCGGTGAGGCGGGCGGCGATGTTGACCGGTTCGCCGAAGACGTCGCCGAACCGCGTGAGCACGCGGCCGTACGCGAGACCGACCCGCAGCGGCGGGATCTCGTCGCGTTCGGTGAGAGTGTGGAGTTCGAGAGCGATCTGTGTGGCCTGCACCGGATCGGCCACGGTGAACATCACCGCGTCGCCGAGCGTCTTCACGATCTGTCCATCGTGGTCGGTGATGATGTCGTTCGCGCGACCTTCGAACGACTCGAGCAGCGCGTTGAGGTCGTCCATCCCGATCTTCCGCGACAGGCTGGTGTAGCCAACGATGTCGCAGAACCCGACGACCAGTTCGTGTCCGACGGCGTCGTCGGGCACCCGGTCGGAGTCGATGTTGCGCAGGGCGGCCGCGAGATGGCGCCGCCAGATCAGTGTCTGCACCCGGCTCATCGCCATTGCCATCTGGCCGAGACCGGTGTCGACGCCGCTGTCGCGGTCGAGTTCGTCGAGCCGGTAGGCCTGCCAGTCCGCGAGCCGCGACATCGTCTGCCCGATCGCCCGCGCCGCGGCGACGGCCTGTCCCTCCGGCGCCGAGCGGTAGGCCGCGATGACCAGGCCCATGGCCGAGAGATCGTCCTCGGTGAAGATCGGCTGATCCCGCGAGTCGTGCGCGAACCCGAACGCCCGCCAGATCTCGTCGGCGAACTCCGGGTCGATGTCGAGTTCACTGACCGCCTGGTCACGGGTGAACACGCGCGGGCCGCCGAGCAGCATCTCCTCGACCGCGGCCAGTCGATCGTGCGGGGGATCGCCCTGCGGGGTCTCCTCGGCAGCGGTCACAGTCCCAGAACGCCTTTCATCATCAGCGCGAGTTGTCCGGGGAGCTCCGGTCGGTCCCGTCCCCGTCGCATCCGCATCGCGTCGTTGGCGATGCTGAGTGCGGCGTGCACGGTGACCGCGGCCTCGGCCCGGGGGAGTCCGGGGTCGATCTCGCACACCAATTCGACCCAGCGTCGCACGTACTGGCGCTGCGCGGCCAGCAAATCGCGTGCATCGACATCGCGCAGCACGGTGCCGTTGTGGAAGGCGACAGCGAGGTCGGGGGTCGCGGTGAGGACCGTGACATACGAGTCGGCCAGCCGCGACAGGAACTCCTGCGGGGTGCGGGACGCGGCGTGGGCGGCCATCGCACCGGCCTCGAGCCGTGCGGCGCTGCGCTGACCGATGCTGGTGAGGATCGCGACCTTGCTCGAGAAGTGCCGGTACACACTGGGTCCGGTGATGCCCACGGCCTCGCCGATCTCGTCGACCCCGACGTTGCCGAAGCCGCGGCGTTCGAACAGCTCCGATGACGCGTCGAGGATCTCGTCGCGCCGTCCCATCGGTTGGGGCCCCGGCAGCGCGTCGGTCTCGAGCAGCGGCGCGTCGGCGGTGCGCACCGACACGACCCGGGTGATGAGCAGCCGCAGCCGGGCGTGCGCACGCGCCGCGGGGATCCGGGTCGCGTGCATGCTCGTGCTCCCGGCGATGCTCAGCGCGGCCCACGCGAGCTGACGGGCGCCGCGGTCGTCGAGATCGGGCCGCCCGGTCTGCAGAGCATGCGCCCAGCGTGAGAGCACCGCCGTGGTGCGCTCGGCGACCTCGCGGTTCTGGTCGTGGGAGAGGAAGGCGCCGTTCCAGCGCCACAGCACCGCGGCGTCGGGGCGACGGATGCCCATCGTGCAGATGCTGTCGACGAGGCCGGCCAGACGCGCCGGGTCGTCGGGCGCGAGGCCGTCGGCGCGGTCGAGTGCGCGGTCGGTGCAGGCCTCGAGGTCGTCGACCCCGGCCAGCACGGCCGCGGCGAGAAGCGCCTGCTTGTCGGCGAAATGACGGTAGACCGACGGCCCGGTGACCCCGGCCGCCTTCGCGATGTCGGCGACCGACACATGCGAGTAGCCCCGCTCGCCGAACAGCTGTGCCGCGAGTGCCACGAGTTGGCTCTTGCGGTCGGCCGGGCGGCGCGTGACAGGGGGGTCGGTAGCGGTCATGGTGAACAGACCTTAGCGCAGAAACTGACCCCGCCGACCGGTTTGACGAGCCGGTATAGCCAAACAAGTTATCGGGCGTTAGCCTCTTGGCTAGACGTGGACCGGGTATCGGACCCGCCAACCCCGATGTACATCGGAAAGGAACATGCACCATGAGTGACGCATTCATCTACGAGGCGATCCGCACGCCTCGCGGCAAGCAGCGCAACGGTTCGCTGCACGGGACCAAGCCGGTCGACCTCGTGGCCGGACTCATCGGTGAGCTCCGCACCCGCTTCCCCGAGATGGACCCCGCCGACATCGACGACGTCGTTCTCGGCGTCGTCTCGCCCGTCGGCGAGCAGGGCGCGGTCATCTCGCGCACCGCCGCCCTCGTCGCAGGCCTGCCCGACACCGTCCCGGGCACCCAGATCAACCGCTTCTGCGCCTCGGGCCTCGAGGCCACCAACCTCGCGGGCCAGAAGGTCGCCTCGGGGTGGGACAACCTGGTGATCGCCGGTGGTGTCGAGTCGATGTCGCGCGTGCCCATGGGCTCCGACGGCGGCGCGATGTTCCAGGACCCGGCCACCGCCTACGACCTCTACATCGCCCCGCAGGGCATCGGCGCCGACCTCATCGCCACCCTCGAGGGCTTCAGCCGCGAGGACGTCGACGCCTACGCCGTCGAGTCGCAGAACCGCGCCGAGGCCGCATGGTCGGCCGGCTACTTCGCGAAGTCGGTCGTCCCGGTCAAGGACATGAACGGTGTCCTGATCCTCGATCACGACGAGCATCGTCGCCCCGGCTCGTCGGTCGAGTCGCTGGGCAAGCTCAAGCCCGCGTTCGCCGGCATGGCCGAGATGGCCGGGTTCGACGAGGTCGCGAAGCAGAAGTACCACGCCGTGGAGAAGATCAACCACGTCCACACCGGCGGCAACAGCTCCGGCATCGTCGACGGCGCCGCGCTGGTGCTCGTCGGTTCGGCCGAGGCGGGCAAGCGCGCCGGCCTCACCCCGCGCGCCCGCATCGTCGCCACCGCGCAGACCGGCAGTGACCCCACGATCATGCTCACCGGCCCCACCCCGGCCACCGAGCTGGTGCTCAAGAAGGCCGGGCTCACCGTCGACGACATCGACGTGTTCGAGCTCAACGAGGCGTTCGCCTCGGTCGTCATGAAGTGGATGAAGGACCTCAAGATCCCGCACGAGAAGACCAACGTCAACGGTGGCGCCATCGCGATGGGCCACCCGCTGGGTGCGACCGGCGCGATGATCCTCGGCACCGTGGTCGACGAGCTCGAGCGCAGCGGCGGTCGCTACGGCCTCGTCACGCTGTGCATCGGTGGCGGCATGGGTGTCGCGACCATCATCGAGCGCGTCTGATCACCCCGCCCACCTCACCACTCACCTCTCAAAGGGACATTAGAAACACATGAGCGACAACATGATTGCCTGGGACAAAGACGCCGACGGGGTCGTCGTCCTGACCATGGACGACCCGAACCAGGGCGCCAACACCATGAACGACCTGTTCATGAGCTCGCTGGAGGCCACCGTCGACCGCCTCGAGGCCGAGAAGGACGACATCACCGGTGTCGTGCTCACCTCGGCGAAGAAGACCTTCTTCGCCGGCGGCGACCTCAAGGACATGACGAGTGACCGCGGTGACCGCGACAAGGTGGAGATCGCCACCGAGATCACCCAGCGCACCAACCACATGAAGCGCAACCTCCGTCGCCTGGAGACCTTCGGCAAGCCCGTCGTGTCGGCCATCAACGGCGCCGCGCTCGGCGGCGGTCTCGAGCTGACCCTCGCGACCCAGCACCGCATCGCCGCCGACGTCAAGGGTGCCTCCCTCGGCCTGCCCGAGGTCACCCTCGGCCTGCTGCCCGGTGGCGGCGGTGTCGCACGCACCGTGCGACTCCTCGGTATCCAGAACGCGCTCATGGGCGTCCTGCTGCAGGGGCCGCGGCTGCGTCCGGAGAAGGCCAAGGAACTCGGCCTGATCCACGAGGTCGTCGGCAGCGTCGAGGAGCTGCTGCCCGCCGCGAAGGCGTGGCTCAAGGCCAACCCCGAGGCCGTGCAGCCGTGGGATGTCAAGGGCTTCAAGATCCCCGGTGGATCGCCCACGAGCCCGTCGGTCGCGCAGTTCCTGCCCGCGATGCCCGCCATCCTGCGTCGTCAGCTCAAGGGCGCCCCAATGCCCGCACCGCGTGCGATCCTCTCGGCCGCGGTCGAGGGCGCGTTGGTCGACATCGACACCGCCACCGAGATCGAGACCCGCTACTTCGTGTCGCTGGTGACCGGCCAGGTCGCGCAGAACATGATCAAGGCGTTCTTCTTCGATCTCAACCACATCAACGGCGGCGGTTCACGTCCCGACGGATACGACAAGTGGACCGCCACCAAGGTCGGCGTCATCGGCGCGGGCATGATGGGCGCGGCCATCGCGTACGTCTCGGCGAAGGCCGGCATCGACGTCGTGATCAAGGACATCGATCTCGATGCGGCCAAGCGCGGCAAGGCCTATTCGGAGAAGCTCGAGGAGAAGGCACTCTCGCGGGGCAAGACCACGCAGGAGAAGTCCGACGCGCTCCTCGCGCGCATCCACCCGACCGTCGACGCGGCGGACTTCAAGGGCGTCGACCTCGTGATCGAGGCGGCGTTCGAGTCGGTCGACGTGAAGCACAAGGTGTTCCAGGAGATCGAGGACATCGTCGAACCCGACGCCGTGCTCGGATCGAACACCTCGACGCTGCCGATCACCATCCTCGCCGAGGGCGTCAAGCGCTCCGAGGACTTCATCGGCATCCACTTCTTCTCGCCCGTCGACAAGATGCCGCTGGTGGAGATCATCAAGGGCGCCAAGACCTCGGATGCGGTGCTGGCCAAGGTCATCGACTACACCCTCGCCATCAAGAAGACCCCGATCGTCGTCAACGACAGCCGCGGCTTCTTCACCTCGCGGGTCATCGGCACGTTCATCAACGAGGCCATCGCGGCCGTCGGTGAGGGCGTCGAGCCGCAGATCATCGAGCAGGCAGGCCAGCAGGCCGGTTACCCGGCGGCGCCGCTGCAGCTCTCCGACGAGCTGAAGCTCGGTCTCATGCAGAAGATCCGCAAGGAGACCCAGGCCGGCGCGCAGGCCGAGGGACGCGAGTTCCCCGACCACGGGTCGTACGACGTCATCGATCGCCTGCTCGAGCAGGGTCGCGACGGCAAGACCGCGGGCAAGGGCTTCTACGACTACGACGAGAACGGCAAGCGCACCGGCCTGTGGCCCGGACTGCGTGAGGAGTTCAAGTCGGGCAGCAAGGAGGTCCCCTTCCAGGACCTCATCGACCGGATGCTGTTCGCCGAGTCGCTCGAGACCGTGAAGTGCTTCGACGAGGGCGTGATCACCTCGATCCCGGACGCGAACATCGGCTCGATCTTCGGCATCGGTTTCCCGGCGTGGACCGGTGGTGTCGTGCAGTACATCAACCAGTACCCGGGTGGACTGCAGGGCTTCGTCGATCGCGCGAACGACCTGGCGTCGAAGTACGGCAAGCACTTCGAGCCGCCGCAGTCGCTGGTCGACAAGGCCGCCAAGGGCGAGAAGTACTGATCTGAGCCGACCTCAGATGCACGACGGGCGGCCCGGTTCCTTCCAGGAGCCGGGCCGCTCTTCTCTTTCCGGTGACCGTCACCGATACTGACATCCATGAATGGCATCGAAGCGTCCGTCCGCCCCGACCACGAGATCGTCATCGTCGGGGGTGGGTTCTCCGGCATCGGTGCGGCGATCCTGCTGGGCAAGGCCGGGTTCGACGACTACCTGCTGGTCGAGGACGGTGACGGTCTGGGTGGGGCGTGGCACTGGAACACCTATCCCGGCGTCGGGGTCGACATCCCGTCGTTCAGCTACCAGTTCTCCTTCGAGCAGCGCGCCGACTGGTCGCGGGTGTTCGCGCCCGGATCCGAACTGAAGGCCTACGCCGACGACTGCGTGCGCAAGTACGGCGTCGACGCGCACACGCGACTGAACACCCGGGTCGTCGACGCCGACTTCGACGCCGCCCACGACCTGTGGACGCTGACGCTGCGCGGCGGTGAGACCCTCACCGCGCGGTACGTGATCGGCGCGACGGGAGTCCTCACCCAACCCAAGCCACCGGAGATCGAGGGCATCGACACCTTCGCCGGGACGGTGATGCACACCGCGCGGTGGGATCACGACGTCGACCTCGCCGGCAAGCGCGTCGCGGTCATCGGCACCGGTGCCTCGGCCGTGCAGGCCATCCCGGCGATCGCGCCGACCGTCGACCACCTCACCGTCTTCCAACGCACCCCCATCTGGTGCCTGCCGAAACCCGACGCGGCGATGCCCTCGGCCGCGCGCACCACCCTCGGTGCCATCCCCGGCGCGAAACGATTGGCGCGCACGCTGAGTCAGGTGTTCGTCGAGTTCAACTTCCCGCTGCCGGCGCACTTCAACGGGGTCCTGCCGATCGCGTCCGTCGGGGAGAGGCTCGGCCGCCTCTACCTCCGCCGCGCCGTCCGCGACCCGCAGACCCGCGACAAGCTGACACCGCGCTACGCCCTCGGCTGCAAGCGCCCGAGTTTCTCCAACGCGTACCTGCCCGCCTTCAACCGCGACAACGTGACCCTCGAGACCACCGCGATCGCCGAGATCACCCCGACCGGGATCCGCACCACCGACGGCACCGAGCACGAGATCGACATCCTCGTGCTGGCAACGGGATTCAAGGTGTTCGAGCGCGGCAACATGCCGCCGTTCGGGGTGCGCGGGATCGGCGGGATCGACCTCGACACGTGGTGGGACAAGAACCGCTTCCAGGCGTTCCAGGGCGTGAGCGTGCCGGGCTTCCCGAACCTGTTCACCATCCTCGGTCCCTACGGCTACAACGGGTCGTCGTACTTCAATCTCATCGAGACCCAGACCCGCCACATCCTGCGGTGCCTGCGCCGCGCCCGCGACACCGGCGCCACGCGTGTGGAGGTGAGCGAGGAGGCCAACGCCGAGTACTTCGAGGCCATGCTCGCCCGGCGCGGGAACCAGGTGTTCTTCCAGGGTGGCTGCAGCGGATCGAACAGCTACTACTTCGACGACCACGGTGACGTCCCGTTCCGGGCATCGACCACACTCGAGACCATGTGGACCAGCCGTCGCTTCGATCTCGACAGCTACTCCTTCAGCTGACCCCGCGTCACAAGATCGCGCGGACCCCGACCCGGACTTCGTGGGTCGACATGGCGTCACGGTAGCGAAATGCGACACCCCGCCTTCGGAAAACGAGAACACGTTCTAGTCTGAGCGGGTGGACGTGACATTCGAGGGCACCCGACGCGAGCTCACCACCGACAAGGGCGTGCTGCGCTATCACGAGGCGGGCGACGCCGACGCCCCGCCGCTGATCCTGCTGCACGGCTCGGGCCCGGGCGTGACGGGCTGGCGCAACTTCCGTGGCAACCTGGGCGCCTTCGCCGAGCACCATCGCTGCCTCGTCCTCGAGTTCCCGGGTTTCGGCGTCAGCGACGCCTGGGAGGGGATGCCGGTGCTCAACGCCGGCAAGGCCGTGAACCTCTTCATGAACGAACTCGGCATCGAGAACGCGGCGATGATCGGCAACTCGATGGGCGGCGTGGTCGGGGTCAACCTCGCCATCCGCAAACCCGAGCGGGTCAGCCGACTGGTCACCATCGGCGGAGTCGGCGGCAACCTGTTCAGTCCGTCGCCCAGCGAGGGCCTGACGCTGCTGCAGGAGTTCGCCGACGCGCCCGACCGCGACAAGCTCGTGCGCTGGCTGCGCGCGATGGTCTTCGACAAGGCCCTGGTGACCGACGAGCTCATCGCCGAACGATGGGAGGCCGCCACCAACGCCGACGCCCTCGCGACCGGTCGTGCCATGTACGGGTCGGCGGCGTTCGAGATGCAGCAGCAGTTCCTGGCCGCCGCCGACACCCCGCCCTACTGGGCGATGATGCACAAGGTGGCCTGCCCGACGCTGCTGACCTGGGGCCGCGACGACCGCGTGAGCCCGCCCGACATGGCGCTGGCGCCGATGCGCCTCATCCCCGACGCACAACTGCACGTGTTCCCGCGCTGCGGACACTGGGTGATGATCGAGGCCAAGGCGGCGTTCGAGGCGACGGTGCTGGCCTTCCTCGCCTGATCGGCGACCTCGTCGGCGCCATCGCCGTTGCTACCCTCGACGGAGTGTTGGGGGAAACGGTGTGACTGATCCCGTGGAGGAGTGGACCCGGCTGGCGCGCCGCGTCGGCGCGCGGTTCACCGACGGTCCGACCTACGCCGCGGCCGCCGCGACGCTGCATCGGACGACCCCGCACACCGTCGCCGTGCACCGTGGTGACGATCTCGTGGCGGTCACCGCGTTCGCGGCGCGACCGCTCGGCCGGGTCACCCTCGCCCGATCGATCGGCCACGGTCTCGGGCAGGGTGGCGACGTCATCGCCGTCGACGATCCCGCCGCCGACGCGCTGGCCGCCGACCTCGCCCGGTCGCGGCACGTCCTGCGGCTCGAACAGTTCCCCGCCGACAGCCCGCTGCTCGACGCCCTGGCCCGTGACCGTCGATGGCACGTCCACACCCGGGTGGTCTCGGAGATCCCGACGCTGACCCTGCGCCCCGACGCCACCGCCCGCGACGTCCGCAGCGGCCGCACACTGGGTCAACTGCGATCGGCCCGGCGCAAACTCGCCGCCGACGGCCACGAGGTGGCGTTCGAACTGCTGCGCAGCACCGCCGACCTCGACCGGCGATGGGACGACATGCGACGCGTCGCGGGGTTGCGCGCCGACTCGCGCCCCGAGTGGGACGCCTGGCTCGCCGGGGACCGCGGAACGCTGGTGCGCACGGTCCTCGACGGCGAGGCCGCCGCCGGCCGCCTGCGCGTCCTGGGCATCACCGTCGGCGGGGAGTGGGTCGGTCACGACATCGCCGTCCGGTGCGGCACCACCTGGGCGCGGTATCTGACCCACTTCGATCCCGGCCACGCGCGACTACAGCCCGGGCACCAGTTGATGGTGTGGATCGTGGACCACCATCGCGACCTCGGCATCGACACCGTCCATCACGGCCGCGGGTCGACCCCGGTCAAGGACGCGTGGTCGAACCACGCGATCGATGCCGTCGACGTGTGGGCCGTCCCCGACACCGTCGTCGGCGCACGGGGCGTCCTGCCGATCCTGGTGGCGGCCGGGACCGCTCGAGCACGTGCCCGAGCCGGTCTCCGGCGCCTGACGCGCCGCGCCGGCTGAGGGCTATTCGCCGGGTCCGGCTGGGGCCTATTCGCCGGGTCCGGCTGGAGGCCTATTCGCCGGGTCCGGCGTCGACCACCTGGAGCGCCACATCGGCGAGCTTGGTGTTCGAATCCTGCGACAACCGTGCCAGTAGGCGGAACGCCTCGTCGGAGTTCAGCGTGTAGCGCTCCATCAACATGCCCTTGGCCTGGCCGATGATGTCGCGGTTGGTGAGCGCGGCGCGGATCTGTTCCTTCTCGCGCACCGAGGAGAACGCGATCGCCGCGTGCGCGGCGAACAGCGCCCCGATGGAGCGGGAGTCGTCGTCGAACGCGTCGACGCGCGTGCTGTGCAGGTTCAGTGCGCCGAAGTTGTCGCCCTCGACGTAGAGGGTGAAGCACAGCATCGAGCGGATGCCCAGCTCGGCGGCGGCGGCACTGAACGCCGGCCACCGGTCCTCGGTGGTCATGTCGCGGATCCACACGGTGTCGGAGTGCAGTGCCGAACGGATGCACGGGCCCTCGCGGAGCTCCGACTGCAGCCGGTCGGACTCGCGGGCGAGATCGCCGATGAGCACCGGGCTCTCCACGGCGGCGTCGCCGGTGACCAGCGTGATGCTGGCGTACTCGGCACCGGGGATCGACTCGACGGCCGAGGCGCTGATGGCGCGCAGGATCGTCTCGGTGTCCTTGCTCTCCGACCGGAGCCTGCGCGCCACATCGGCCATCTGCGCCGGGAGGGCGGCGACGGGGGACATGTCCTTCGCCGAGGCCGGCTGCGAGAGGATCCCGTCGTCGTTGATCTCGCCGTTCATGTCAGCCAACGACTGCATGTGACTCCCCCCTCGGAGCTTCTCCCGAACTTCTTCGCTCAATTGATCCATCTCGTCCGCTTTTTCTCATGGGCCGCCACCGGGCATGCGGCCACGACCCAGCGAGACGGCCACCTTGCTCTAGATGTCGGTCGAGAAAGTGTAGCCAGCCGCCGCGCTCTCCTGCGCCGCAGCCGGAAAATGGGCCGACGGAAACCCCTGTCACGCCCATCCCGGTGTGCGGCGTCACCAGATCCGGACGCGCTCAGCCGGATCGAGGTACAGGCGGTCGCCGGGTCGCACGTCGAATGCCTCGTAGAAGGCGTCGACGTTGCGCACGACGCCGTTGCACCGGAACTCCGGCGGCGAGTGCGGGTCGACGGCGAGCCGGGTGATGGCCGCGGCCTCGCGCAGCTTGCTGCGCCACACCTGCGCCCAGCCGAAGAACACGCGCTGCAGACCGTCGAGACCGTCGATCACGGGGACGTCGGTGCCCTCGGTCGCGATGCGGTACGCCTCGAGCGCGATCGACAGGCCACCCAGGTCGCCGATGTTCTCGCCGATGGTGAACGCGCCGTTGACCTTGTGGGAGGTGTCGAGTCCGCGTGGCGTGAACTTGTCGTACTGCTTGATCAGCACCTTCGTCCGCTTACCGAACTCGGAGCGGTCGGCGTCGGTCCACCAGTCGACGAGGTTGCCGTCGCCGTCGTACTTGGCACCCTGGTCGTCGAAGCCGTGACCGATCTCGTGACCGATGACCGCGCCGATCCCGCCGTAGTTGGCGGCGTCGTCGGCCTCGGGGTCGAAGAACGGCGGCTGCAGGATCGCCGCGGGGAACACGATCTCGTTCATGCCGGGGTTGTAGTACGCGTTGACCGTCTGCGGGGTCATGAACCACTCGTCCCGATCGACCGGGCCGCCGATCTTGGCCAGTTCGCGGTCCTGCTCGAACGCCGACGCCCGCGCCACGTTGCCGACGAGGTCGTCGGCGCTCAGCTCCAGGCCCGCGTAGTCGCGCCACTGCGCGGGGTAGCCGATCTTGGGTGTGAACCGGTCGAGCTTGGCGAGCGCCTTCTCCCGCGTCTGCGGGCTCATCCAGTCGAGGTCGCTGATGTTGCGTCGGTAGGCCTCCACCAGGTTGGCGATCAGCTCGTCCATACGGGCCTTCGCCGCGGGCGGGAAGTGGCGCTCGACGTAGATCTTGCCGACGGCGAAACCGATCGCCGCCTCCACCAGGCCGACACCGCGCTTCCAGCGTTCGCGGTTGACCGGGGTGCCCGACAGGGTGCGGCCGTAGAAGTCGAAGTTCTCCTCGACGAACGCCGCGGGCAGGTAGGGGGCCGCGGAGTGCACGACCTCCCACTGCAGCCAGGTGATCCAGTCGGTGAGCGGGCGGTCGGCCACCAGCCCGCCGAGTCCGTCGACGAACGACGGCTGCCGCACGACGACCTCGTCCAGCGCGGACTGCCCGACACCCAACCCGCGTGTCCACGCGGCGATGTCGAAGGCGCCTGCTGCCGAGGCGATCTCATCGAACGAGCGCAGGTTGTAGGTGAGGTCGGCGTCGCGACGACGGACCACGTCCCAGTGGAAGCCCGCGATCGCCGTCTCGAGGTCGAGGACCGTCGCGGCCTTCGCCTCGGCCCCCTCGGATCCGGCACCGTCGATGCCGGCCAGGGCCAGCATCGCCCCGACATGGGCGCGGTAGGACTCCCGCGTCTGCGCGTGCTTGTCCTCGGTGTAGTACGACTCGTCGGGCAGGCCGATGCCCGACTGTGACAGGTGCACCAGGTAGCGGTCGGACTGCTTGGAATCGGTGTCGACGTAGAAACCCAGGGCGCCACCGGCTCCCGCCCTCTGCAGCTCACCCATCACCTCGGCGAGCTCTTCGGTCGAGGCGATCGCCGCGACACGATCGAGCTGCGTGCGGATCGGGTCGAGCCCGAGCGACTCGATGCGGTCGGTGTCCATGAAGCTGCGGTAGAGCGCCCCGATGAGGTGGGTGTCCGATCCGGCCGGGGAGTCCGATGCCTCGGCGCACTCGACGACGATGTCGCGGACGTTCTCCTCGGCGCGGTCGCGCAGCGTGTAGAACGACCCGTCCATGGGGCGGTCCTCGGGGATCTCGTGCTCGGCGAGCCAGACGCCGTTGACGTGCTCGAACAGATCGTCCTGCGCGCGAATCGACTCGTCCACCCAGTCGAGGTCGATGCCGGAGGGTGCGGGTGCGGAAGCGGTTGAGGAGGTCACTTCTCCATCCTGCCTGACATCGCGGACCCCGCCCGGTGCGCAGAGCCGGTTATTCGATCGTGACGGGACCGTAAGCGAAACGGGAACACCAACGGTGTCATTAGTTATGTGACAGGAGTGAACTGACGTCTCGTGAAGGTTGTCATCTCGACCCGTGTGCGCATCATCGCCGCGACGGTCGTCAGCGGTGTGTTGGTGTTGTCGTCCTGTGGTGTCTTCAGTGACGAGCCGAAGACCGACTCGCAGCGCATGCTCGACGTGTTCGCCTCGGCGATCTCGGCCCAGGACGCCGCCCGCGCCGCCGCCCTGACCTCGGCACCGGGCCAGGCGGCGACGCAGATCGGCGACACGCTCACCGGCATGCACGCCGAGTCGGTGTCGGTGTCGGTGACCGACCCGGTCGAGTACTCCGACCACACCGCGAGCTACGGCCTCAGGACCACCTGGAACCTCGGCCGTGACCGCGAGTTCACCACCACGACCACCGGCACCGCCCGCAAGCTGACCTCGGGCTGGCGGGTGCAGTGGGACCCCGCCGTCCTCGTGTCGGGCCTGCAGGCCGGCGGCGTGTTGCGAGCGATCCGCACCGACGCGCGCCCGGCGCCTGCGGTCCTCGACGCCACGCGCGCACCGTGGATGGCGTTGCAACCCACCAACGAGATCGTGATCGACCCCGCCACCACACCGAATCTGCCGAACACCGTGCGTCGCCTCGCCGCGGTGATCGCGCCGATCGCACCCCTCATCACCGAACCCGTGATCGACCGCAGGCTCGCCGACGCCGGCGGGAAGCCGGTGCAGGTCGTGTCGTTGCGCGACTCCGACATGACGGTCCTGGCCGGCAACCCGGCCGCCGTGCCCGGTGTCTCGGTGAACCGATCGGGGGCACTGCTCGTCACCGACCGTCGCGTGAGCTCGCCGCTGACCGACGGGATCACCAACTACTGGCAGGCGATCCGCGACGCCACCTCGGGCTGGGCGGTCGAACTCGCCGACCGGACCGGCGCGGTCACGCGACTGGCCGGTGCCCAGGGCCCCGCGGCGCCGAGCTTCTCGACCACGTTCGCCCCGGGCGTGCAGCTCGCCGTGAACGAGTCGGTCGTCGACGTCGCCCAGCCCGCCACCATGCTCGTCCTCGACGCACAATCCGGCGCGATCCTCGCCGCCGCGAACAACGACGCCGCCGACGCCGCACAGCCGGCAACGGGCGGATCGGTACTGACGGCGCCGACCACGCCCGGAAGCACGCTCACCCCGGTCACGTCGGCGATCGCGGCCGCGTCGAAGGGTGACGACGACACCGCGCAGAAGATGCTGCACGCACTCGGGCTCGGTGTCGCCTACGCGATCCCCGGTGTGTCGATGCCGTCGGCGAACACCTCGAAGGTGTCCGCGGCCGCGTTCGACCCCGACGCGCTGCAGGTCTCGCCGGTGTCGATGGGTGCGTTCGGTGTCGCGATGGCCCGGATGAGCTCCGTGGCGCCCACCTTCGTCTCCGGCGTGCCCACGAAGGTGCGCGGTGGTGACCTCGGTGCGGTCGATGCCGGTGTCGGTTCGGCGGTGAACGCCGCGATGCGTGCCACCGCGAAGACCGGTGACGCCAGCGACCTCACCGGCGCGCCCGGTCTGCGTGCTCTAGTCGGTACCAACGGTCCGCAGGGGCCGGGATGGTTCGTCGGGATCGTCGGCAAGCAGGTCGTCGTCGTGCACTGTGCCGGTGAGCGGTCGGGCTCGGCGGCACTGCAGGTGGCCCAGAAGTACTTCCGGAGTCGTTGACACGACCGCCGGTGGTGACCGAGCCGGGTCGGTGACCGAGCCGGGTCGGTGAGGGGGCCCGATCGCTGACATCATGGCGGCATGCGCAAGTTCTCGCGATTCCTCGCGGCCTTCTTCGGTGTGCTGCTCATGCTCTACACCGTGGTCGGGCAGCTGCTGGCCCTGACACCGGTGCCGTGGATGTCGTGGATCCTGGCGGCGGGGTTCTTCCAGACCGTGTTCATCGCCATCGACACCCTGCGCGACACCCTCGGCATCTACAACGTGGTGATCGCACTCATCGCGCTCGCCCTCATCTTCCGCACGGTGCGACCGCGGCGATGGCGTCCCGAGGGGCTGAGCCGACGGCGCACGGTCGTCGCCGGTCTCGCCGGCTTCGGTGCGGTGGCGTCGGTGATCACGATGATCGTGGTCAGCGTCGGGGTCGCGAGTGCGGGAGCCGGTTTCGCCTTCTTCACCCCGCCCACGCCCGGTGGTGATCTGGGGCGCGGCCCCGACCAGCGCGTCGTGACCGGGACCGTCGGTGGCACCGAACTACACGCCGACCTCTACCGCCCCGAGGGCGCCGGACCGCACCCGGTAGTCGTCTTCGTCCACGGCGGTGCGTTCGTGGCCGGTGCGCCCGGCCCCAACCCGTACAACCGATTCCTCGCCGACCGCGGCTACGCGGTGCTCGACGTCGAGTTCCGTCTGGCCTCGGCGACGGTGCACAACTGGGACACCCAGGTCGGCGACGTCGGTTGTGCGATGACGTGGCTGACCCGGAACGCCTCGGCCAACGGTTTCGACCCGAATCGCGTCGTGATGTTCGGCGAGTCCTCGGGGGGCAACCTCGCGATCAACGCCGCCTACCTGTCGGTGACCAAGTCGCTCACCCCCACCTGCGGCACCGCTGCCGAGATGCCGAAAGTGGTTGCGGTGGTGGGTGGCTACCCCGCGGTCGACCTGACCCAGGCCTATGCCGACTCGGCGATCGGCAAGACCGTGGGCATGCAGTTCGTCGGCGGCTCACCCGAGGACTTCCCCGAGCGCTACCGCTACGTCGACGCGGCCAACCACATCACCGCGCAGTCGCCGCCGACCCTGATCGTGCAGGGCGGTGCCGACCACCTGGTGCTGGCGTCGCCGGTGAAACGGTTTGCGGGCAAGCTGTCCGCGGCCGGGGTGCCCAACCGCTACGTCGAGCTGCCCGCCCTCGGTCACGGCATCGGTGACACCTCCTCGCCCGGCACGGCCGGTTCGAAGACGATGCGCGACGCCGTCGTGAAGTGGCTCGACCGCTACGTGCGCTAGAGGGCGTCGTCCTTCTCGAGATCGAGGTCGACGACGCGGGTGATGCCCAGGGCGTCGACGAAGTGGTCGTCGTGACCCACCACCAGCAGCGCTCCGCGGAAATCGGCGAGGGCCTGCGCGAGGTGGTCGCGGGTGACCATGTCGATGTTGTTGGTCGGCTCGTCGAGGATCAGCAGCTGCGGGGCCGGGCGTGCGAACAGCACCGCGGCGAGCGCCGCGCGCACCCGCTCGCCACCCGACAGCGATTCCCATGCGCGGTCGGCGTCGTCGCCGCGGAACAGCATGCGCGCCAGGCCCGCCCGTCGTTCCTGCATCCCGAGGCCGGGTGAGGCGCGCGACACCAGCTCGTACGGCGACACCGTCGGACCGGGGTCGGGGTGTACCTGGGCCAGGTGACCGGTGGGCACCGACGGCGGCGCGGCGAGCAGCGCGCGCAGCAGGGTGGTCTTGCCGCTGCCGTTGCGCCCCCGCAGGTGGATCCGCTCGGGTCCGGTGATGGCCATGTCCACGCTGCCTGCGGGTATCGACAGCCGCGTGGGCGCGAGCACCACCTGACCCGCATGGACCTCGGTGCCGGGGAGATCGACACGCACCTCGCGATCGTCGCGGATGGCCGCGGCGGCGTCCTCGGTGTGCGCGGCGGCCTCGTCCAGCCGGCGTTCGTGGACGCCGGTGAGTTTGCCCGCCGACTCCTGTGCGAACCGCTTGCGCTGGTTCATCACGATCTTGGGTTCCCGCTTCTGAGCCGACATCTTCTTCCCGTATCGCTGTCGGTGGGCGATGACGGTCCGCGAGTCGACGAGCTCACGTCTCTGGCGCGCCTCGTGGCCCCGTGCGGTCGCCAGGACCTCCTGTGCGCGGTGCTGTTCGGCGGCGATGACCGCGGTGTAGTGGTCGAAATCGCCTGCCATGGAGCGAATCGCGCCGTCGCGCACCTCGACGACGGTGTCGACGTGATCGAGCAGGGTGCGGTCGTGGCTGACCGTGAGGACCTGCCCGCCGAACCGGTCGATCTCCGCGAGCAGCAGACGCCGGGCGTGGTGGTCGAGGTTGTTCGTCGGTTCGTCGAGGACGAGCAGGTCGGGCCGGCGCAGCAGCGCACCGATGATCGCGATCAGTGTCGCCTCGCCTCCGGACAGCTCGCCGACCACCCGGCCGAGATCGCCGGGTTCGGCCACCAGGTGGGCCATGCCGAGCCGTCCGAACAGGGCGACCGCGCGCTCCTCGACGTCCCAGTTGCCCTCCAATGCCTCGAGGTCGGCGGTGTCGGAGCCGCCGGTCTCGATGCGTGCCAGCGCATCCCGCAGGTCGGCCAGTCCGATCAGTTCGTCGATCCGCCGGCCGGTCGCCGCGGTGAGGTCCTGCGGCACCACGGCGATGTCGGCCGGGCGGTCGACGGATCCGGAGGTGGGCGTGAGATCGCCGGTGATCAGCCGGAGGAACGTGGTCTTGCCGCCGCCGTTCGCCCCGACGATGCCGACGTGATGACCCGTGAGCGACACCGAGACGTCGTCGAAGATCGTTGTGCCGTCAGGGAATCGGTGGCTCAATGCCGAGACGGTGACCGATCGCGAACTCATGACGGTCGAGACTAGGTCGACCCCGCGCGCCGGCGCCAGCGAATTATCGGGCGAGGCGACGACGCGCAGCGCGCCAACCGAGGAGGAACACCCCGAGAACGATCGTCGCGACGATCACGAAGCTCACCGCGATGCCCTGCCCGAACTGATCGCGCAGGATCATCCCGATCGCGACCGCACCGATCCAGGTGAGGATGCCGTCGGGGACGAGGCTCTCGGGGCGGAAGTCGGGGTCGCCGATCTCGCCGGAGCGGACGTGGGCGATCACGTAGGCGATCGACCAACCGACCGCACCGCCGATCGCGAAGGGCCAGAACGTGGAGAAGATCCCGCCGATCGTGAGCCCGTCGTCGTGGTTGAACCGGCCGATGATGACGAAGACGAGGATCGCGACGACGTCGAACAGGGCGGCGAGCGCGATGGGGCGGGCGCGGGTCGGTGCTGTCATGGGCGGCCTCCGGCGGCAGACGGTGGGGTGTCGCCTCCGTGTTCGTGTGCCTCGATCTCGTGCTCGGTGGCACCGATCGACGACCGGAAGCGGAACACGATCACGACCCAGCCCACCAGCGACACCAACAGGTAGCTGATGAGCCGGTAGATCAGGACTGCGGTCACCGCCTCGCCGGCGCCCATGCCCGCCGAGGTGAGGGCGGGGACGAGGACGGCGTCGACGACGCCGAGACCGCCGGGGAGCAGTGGGAACGCGGTGCCCACGGCCTTGCCCGCGGCGTAGGCCACGGCGAGCCCGGAGATGCTGGGCTCACCGCCGACCGCGTAACAGGCGAACGCCAGGCACGCGACGTCGGCGACCCAGTTGAACAGCGACCACCCGAAGGCGATGGCGGTGTCCTTGCCGTTGAGCTGCACCGCACGCAGCTGGTCGACGATCTGGTGCCAGCGCTCGACGCCGTGCTCGTCGGGCTTGTTGCGGAGGTGGTTGACGGTGTGGAGGAAACGGGTCCCGATGTTCTTGATGGACTCGGGATGCCCGGCGACGTACTGGGCGGCGATCACGAACGCCACGAACCCGGCGATGGAGAAGATCACCGAGAACGGGCTGGTCTTCGCCCCGGCCAGCAGGGCGCCGCCCAGACCGAGGACCGCGAGCCCGACGCCCATCAGCAGACCCGACATCACGACCTGCCACGACGCGATGACCGGGGTGGCGCCCCACTTCCGGGTCTCGCGGTAGGTGAACGCCGGTGCGAGGACGTTGCCGCCGGGCATGGTCTGGCTGACGGAGTTCGCGGCGAGCACCACCGACAGGGACTTCATCTGCGACACCGCGACGCCCGCCGACCGCAGCAGCGCACGCTGGACCTGCGCAAAGCTGTCCATCGAGAGTCCCGAGGCGACGATGCAGGCGGCGACCCACCCCCAGTGGATGCTGCCCATGCTCGCCCACGCCTCCTTGAGCTTGGGCCAGACCAGGACGGCCTCGACCGTCAGGACGACGACGACGAGCGCCAGCGCGACCCAGCGGACCCACCAGAACCGACGCCGCGTGGGCGCCGCGGGGGCGCTCGCGTCGTCGGCGGCGTCGCCGGACTGAGCCGTCATGGGGCCTTACCTTATCGACAACCGACGCCGGGGTACCCCTCGCCGTCGCGCACCGCCGCCGATTTCGTCGCGTCGAGGTGGGTCGACACCCGGGTTAGTGTTGGGCGGTGAACGATGCGACGGCGGTCCACCCGCTGGTCCGAGCGGCGGCGCAGTGGGCGTGGCGGCTCGTCGTCATCGGGGTCGGGGCCTACCTCGTACTCCGGGTGGCCCACGAGTTCGAAGAGGTCGTGGTGCCCGTCGCGTTGGCGATCCTCGGCACCGCGTTCCTCGTCCCCGTGGTCGACTGGCTCGACCGCAAGGGCATGAACCGCGGTGTCGCGGTGGCGCTGACCATGATCATCGCGATCGGTGTGCTGGCCGGGATCCTGACCTTTGTGGTGCAGCAGTTCATCGACGGACTGCCCGACCTGACCGCCCAGGTCACCAGCACCATCGACACCCTCAAGCAGTGGCTCGTCGACGGGCCGTTCGGCCTCCGGCAGGCCCAACTCGACCACGTCGGTGACGATTTCGTCTCCATGCTGCAGCGCAACCAGGACAAGATCACCACCGGTGCGATCGCGACGGCGACCACCGTCACCCAACTCGCCACCGGCGCACTGCTGCTGCTGTTCCTGATGATCTTCTTCCTCTTCGGGGGTGGTCAGGTGTGGGCGTTCGTCACCCGCCTGATCCCCCGGGGAAGTCGGTCGAAGGTGTTGCAGGCCGGTCGGGCCGGGTTCGGGACCCTCGTCGGCTACGTCCGTGCCACGGTGGCCGTCGCGCTGGTCGACGCCATCGGTATCGGTGTCGGACTGGCGATCCTGCAGGTGCCCCTCGCGTTGCCGCTGGCGTCGCTGGTGTTCATCGGAGCCTTCATCCCGATCGTCGGTGCACTGGTGACCGGGTCGCTCGCGGTGCTCGTCGCGCTGGTCACCAAGGGCTGGATCGCCGCGGTGATCGCCCTGGCCGTGGTGGTCGCGGTGATGCAGATCGAGAGCCATGTGCTGCAGCCGTTCCTGCTGGGCCGCTCGGTGCGTCTGCACCCGGTGGCGGTGGTCCTCGGGATCGCCGCGGGCATCGTCTCGGCGGGCATCATCGGCGGTCTGTTGGCGGTGCCGATCATCGCGTTCCTGAACACCGCGGTGCGGTCGATGTACGACCAGACCCACGCCGACGAACACGACTCCGAGGCGCGGGTGGGCATCTACGCCGCCCGTCCGGACCCACCGATGTGGGACGACCCCGACGCCCCGGGCCGCGACGGACCCGCCCCGTTGAGCGACCCCGTCGACCTCGACAAGCGCGCGAGTGCCGACCCCGACACCACCGCCGACCCCGACACCACCGACGACACCGACGACCCGCCACCGGGGTCGACGAGCTGATGAACCGTCGCGGCCCCGACGATGCGGTCGCGCCGCTGTGGCGCGCGGCGCAGGCGTTCCGGGCGCTGACGGTGGTCTACGCACTCGGGTTCCAGATCGCGGTCAACGGCGACCTCGACCACCCCGCCTTCGGGGCCGCGGTGTTCGCCGTCGTCGCCGTCAGTTCGGGGGTGTTCGCGGCGGTGTACACGCTGGGCAACGGGCGCAGCGTCGGCTGGGTGGCCGCCGAACTGGTGCTCACGTGCGCGTTGATGCTCTCGACCCTGCTGATCGCGAGCGAGCAGTGGCGGGCCGACAACCAGTCGCTGCCGACGACGCTGTGGGCGGCCAACGCCGTCATCTCGGTCGCGATCCTGACAGGCCCGGTGTTCGGCGGCGTGGCCGCGGCGGCGGTCATCGTCTCGAGCACCGTGGTGAAGGGTTTCGTCAACATCGATCTCGGCCGCAACGCGGCGGTGGTGATCCTGCTGGCCGTCGGCGTCATCATCGGCATGGGCGCGGTGACCGCGGGCCGGTCGTCGGCGCGACTGGCCGAGGCCACCCGGTTGGCCGCGGCCACCGACGAACGCGAACGGCTCTCGCGTCACGTGCACGACGGTGTGCTGCAGGTGCTCGCCCTCATCGCCCGCAGCGGACGCGAGATCGGCGGCCCCACCGAGGATCTCGCGCACCTGGCTGCCGATCAGGAACGCGTGCTGCGGTCACTGCTCAGCGCGCCCGGCATCCCCGACACCACCGGTACGACCAGCGACGTCGCGACGATGTTGCGTTCCCGCGAGTCCGACCGCGTCACGATCAGCGCCCCGGGACAACCCGTGACGCTCGATTCCGTCGTCGCCGCCGAGTTGCTCGCGGCAGTCGACAACGCCCTGGACAACGCCGCGCGGCACGCCGGTACGGGTGCGCGGGTGTTCGTCCTGCTCGAGGATCTCGGGGCGTCGGTGGTGGTGAGCGTGCGCGACGACGGTGTCGGGATGGCGCCCGGCCGCGTCGACTCGGCGGTGTCGTCGGGGCGCCTCGGTATCGCCCAGTCGATCGTGGGACGTATCGAATCCCTGGGCGGTAGAGCGATTCTCGATTCGCAGCCGGGCGCCGGGACCGAATGGGAACTGACCGTGCCGCGGCCGGCACACGACGGGAGGCGGGATCGATGACCGAGACCACGGCGGTGCGGGTGATGGTGGTCGACGACCACCCGATGTGGCGTGACGGGGTCGCACGCGACCTGGCCGAGGACGGTTTCGAGGTGGTCGCCACGGCAGACTCCGTCCGGGCCGCGGTGGCGCGCGCCGGCGCGGTGACACCCGACGTCGTGCTGATGGACATGCAGCTACCCGACGGCACCGGTGTCGACGCGACCGTCGGGGTGATGTCGGCGTCGGCGACGACCCGGGTGCTGGTGCTGTCGGCGTCGTCGGAGCGCGACGACGTCCTCGCCGCCGTGAAGGCCGGGGCCAGTGGGTATCTCGTGAAGAGCGCGTCGCGGAGCGAGCTGCGGGATGCGGTGACCGCGACCGCCGCGGGGCAGGCGGTGTTCACCCCGGGGCTCGCCGGACTGGTGCTCGGCGAGTTCCGTCGCATCGCCGGCGGCGGGGACTCCGACGGCGAGAACCCGACGCCGGCGATCACCGAGCGCGAGACCGAGGTGCTGCGACTCGTCGCGAAGGGCCTGTCCGCACGGCAGATTGCCACCAAGCTCGGGTTGAGCCACCGCACGGTCGAGAACCACGTGCAGTCGACCCTGCGAAAGCTGCAGCTGGGCAACCGGGTCGAGCTCACCCGCTACGCGATCGAGCACGGTCTCGACGAGTGAGTACCATCGACCGCACATGTGGATCGGATGGATCGAGTTCGACTTCCTGCTGGGAGACGTGCACTCGCTGAAGCAGAAGCGGTCGCTGGTGCGGCCGATGGTCACCGAGATGCACCGCAAGTTCGGGGTGTCGGTCGCCGAGGTCGACCACCTCGACCTGCACCGCCGGGCCGGGATCGGTGCGTCGGTCGTCGCGGCCGACCGGACGCACGTCACCGACGTGGTCGATCGACTCGAACGACACGGCGCGAGCCGCCCCGAGGTGCACCTGGTCTCGGTGCGTCGGAGAATCATCCGCGCCGACGAGATCTGACGCCCTCCCCGCGCGTGCGACGGGTAAGCCCTCAGGTGGGCTGAGTAGTCGTACTCATCTCGGCGCGGTCGTGCCCGGCGAGCATGAGTCCATGACCGACAACGAAGCTCGCCCTCCGCGCCCCGACTGGACCGTCCTGTCCCGGGTGTCGTCGGATTTCGCCTCCCTGTCGCGCCAGATGGCGCAGATGTCCACCGATCTCACCGACCTGCGGACCACCATGACCGCCGTGCGTCCCGAGCCGGCCCCGGCACCCACACCACCGGCCCCCACACCACCCAGGCCGCCGGCGCCGCCGCAGCCGGCGTGGCAGCCCCCTCCCGTCCTGTATCCGCCCACCCTCGCCCCTCCGTTCGTCCCACCCCGGGGCTCGACCCCGCCACCGTGGGCCGGACAACCGGCACCGCCGACCCCGCCTCGACCGTCGCTGCTGCGCCGGGCCGCCTCGGCCACCGACGGTCGGCTCGTCGGCACCATCCTCGCCGTCGCCGGGGTGGGCGTGACCCTCGTCGGCGTCGTCCTGCTGCTGGTTCTCGCCGCGCAGGCGGGCATCCTGCGCCCCGAGGTACGCGTCGGCGCGGGCGGTCTCCTGGCCGCCGCGCTCGTGGCGATCGGCGCCCGGGAACGCCGCCGTGGTTCCCGGGTCGGTCCGATCGCGCTGGTGGCGACCGGTATCGGCACGGCCTACCTCGACATTGTCGCGATGACCCGGATCTACCACTGGTTGCCTGCGGTCGCCGGGCTCGTCCTCGCGGGCGTCGTCGCCCTGGCCGGGTTGTGGACCGCGCGGCGCTGGGGTTCGGAACACCTCGCCCTGTTGGTGGTGGTGCCCCTGATCGGGGCGGCGCCGTTCGTCGCCGGCGGTATCGGGCTGCCGTTGATCGGCTTCATGCTGGTGCTCGCCGCGATCACCCTGCCGTTCGGCGTGGGCGTCGGGGTCGGTGCGCCGTGGGCGAATCTGCAATACGCCCGGGTCGCCGCGGCCGCGCTGTGGTTGGTACCGACGATCGTGACGATGGCCCACGCCCGTTCGACCGGGACCGGTTCGGCGGCAGGCGCTCTCGATCAGTGGGCGTTGGCCGTGGCCTGTCTGCTGGCTGCGCTGATCGCGCTCGGTGGCACGCTGCTCACCCGCGGTGACAGCGTGCACGCCGTCGTCGCGGCGCTCGGTGCCGTCCCGGCCCTGGTGTGTGGTGTGGCGATCGACCGGCCGCTCGCGGCGGGCACGACGGCCGTCGTCGCGGTGGCGCTCACCGCGATGGTCACCCTCGGCCGCTCGATGCTGACCGATCCCCTGCGCATCACGTGGGGCATCCTCGCCGCGGTCGCGGCGCTGATCGCGGTGCCCACGGCATTCGGTGGTCCTGTCGCGGTGCCCGTGCTCATCGGCCTGGCGCTGATGATCACCGTCGTCGGACGCGATGACGTGATCGCGCGAGGGATCGGGTTCACCTTCACCGGTGCCGGTGCGCTGGCCTACCTGTCGACCACGCGGCTGGAGTCACTCGTCGATCCGACCGTCACCGACACGGCGACGGCGGCGTCGTCGATCGTGGGCGGACTGCTGCTCGCCGCGGCGGCGATGACGACGGCCGGGGTGGTCGCGGCGCGACTGGTGGAGGCGGTGTGGCCGTGGGTCTTCGGGGGCGTGGTCGCCCTCTACGGGATCACGGCCACCGCGGTGACCGCGGGCGTCGCGATCGGCGGCACCGGGGCCGGCTTCCTCGCCGGGCACATGGCCGCCACCATCGTGTGGGTCTGCGCGGCCGGTGCGGCGCTGGTCCTCGCGGGTCGGGTGCCGGCCGGTCCGGCGCGCATCGCGCCCATCGCCGGCGCGCTCACCCTGGCCGCCGCGGCCGTGGCGAAACTGATCGTGTTCGACCTCGCCACCCTCGACGGCGGCTTCCGGGTCGGCGCCTTCGTCGCGGTCGGCCTGGTGCTGCTCACCCTCGGGGCCCGGTACGCCCGAACCGGTCAGGAGTCCTGATCGGGACGACGAGACGACGTCGTCCGACGCAGGAGTTCCTGGACCGAGATCTGCTGGCCGTCGCCCCGCTCGTGACGCCGCCCGCCCGAATCGGCACCGTTCGACCCCACCTCGGGGTCGGCCGGCTCGGGCCGCGGTGCGTGATCGGTCCGCGCGTTCCCGGCCGGGGGCACCGGGATCGGCCGCGACACCGGCGGGGTCGCCGGACGCCCGTTGCCGTTGCCCCGGTTCCCGTTGCCGTTCCCGCCGTTCGTGCTCACGGTGCCGTTGTTGTCGTTGCTCGGTGGGCGTGCGCTGATGGCGCCGCCGAGGCGGATGCCGCTGTCACCGAGACTCCACCCGCCGGTGTCGGGACGCGAGGAGTTCGACGCCCGCACCGACCGCGACGACGGGAACGGGCGGCCCGCGGGCTCGGGACGCGCATTCGACGGGATGGTCTCGCGACTGGGCCGGCGGGGGGCGATGGGCCCGCTGTCGGGCGGGGGTGGCGGTCGGCGGACCACATCGGGTGCCGGCCGGGGGCCCGGGGTCTCGCCACGGCGAACCGGCGGACCCGCCGGACGCGCGCCCGGCGCGGCAGGACGCGCGGGGCGAGCCCCTGCGGGCGGACCGGCGGGCCGCGCCGGACCGCGCTGCGGCGCGGGACGCCCCTGCGCGGCCAACGCGGTCGTCGGGACCTGCGACACCACGGTGCCGGCGTCACGCTGGGTGCCGGGGATCGCGGCGCGACCGGGCTCGTCGTCGAGGATGGTCTCGCCGAGGCCGATCTTGCGCTGGACGGTCTGCATCCACTTCGGTGCCCACCAGCAGTCGTCGCCGAGGAGCTTCATCACCGCGGGGACGAGCAGCATGCGGATCACCGTCGCGTCGAGGATGAGCGCGGCGATGATGCCGAACGCGATGTACTTCATCATCACGATCTCGGAGAAGCCGAACGCCCCGACGACCACCACGAGGATCGCGGCGGCGGCGGTGATGATGCGACCGGTGTGGGCGGTACCGCTACGGATCGCCTCGGTGGTGGTGGCGCCCTGTTGTCGGGCCTCCACCATCCGGGAGAGCAGGAACACCTCGTAGTCGGTCGAGAGGCCGTAGATGATGGCGATGATCAACACCAGTACCGGCGACATCAGCGGTCCGGGCGTGAAGTTGAACAGCCCCGACCCGTGGCCGTCGATGAAGATCCACGTGAGCACGCCCAGCGTCGAACCGAGTCCGAGCGCCGACATCAGCGCGGCCTTGATCGGCAGCACCACCGACCCGAACTGCAGGAACATCAGCAGGAACGTCACCGAGATGAGCAGCACCACCATCAGCGGCAGGTTGTCGAGCAGCGCGTCGATGGAGTCCTGGGTCAGTGCCGGGGTGCCCGCGACGTACATCGTGAGGCCCTGGGTGTTGATCGCCCGCAGAGCCTTCACCGCGTCGCCTGCGGTGTCGCGGTCGACGAGTCCCGCCGACATCTGCACCACCCCGGTGGTCGTGCCCTCGATGCTGCCGGTGAGCGCGCCCTGGCCGCTGTCGAGGCTGAACGCCTTGGTGAAGCCGGGGATCTTGTTGGCCTCGTCGGCGATCTGCTGCAGCTTCGCGCCGTCGTCGCTGCTGTTCTCGTCGTAGCGGATGACGAGTTTGATCTCCTCGGTCCGCTGCGTCGGGAAGATGCGGTCGAAGTCCTGCTGCGCGACGCGGAAGTCGTTGCCCGGCGGCAGGTACTTCTCGGTGATGCCGCCGAAGGAGATGTTGCTGAACGGGATGATCAGGACCAGCAGGAGGAGCACCGTCGGGATCGCGGTCTTGAGCGGGTGACGCATCACCCAGCCCGAGAGCCGACCCCAGAACCCGGCCTCGATCTCCTTCTTCGTCTTGGTCTTGCGGAGGAACTTGAAGCCGAGCATGTCGATGCGCGGGCCCAGGATGCCGAGGATCGCGGGCAGCACGGTGATCGACAGCAGCGCCGCGAGGCTGACCGCGCAGATCGCGCCGTAGGCGACCGACTTGAGGAATCCCTGCGGGAACAGCAGCAGGCAGGCAAGTGCCGCGACGATGATGGTCGCCGAGAACACCACGGTCTGTCCCGCGGTCATCACCGTGCGTTTCACCGCCAGAGGGGGTGGATACCCCTCGGCGAGTTCCTCTCGGAAACGACTGACGATGAACAACCCGTAGTCGATGGCGATACCCAGACCGATCAGTGAGATGACGGGCTGGGCGAAGTAGTTGACCTCCGTGGCCTGGGCGAGGGCGTTGAGGATGCCCGTCGCGCCGGCGATCGTGAGGCCGCCGATGATGACCGGCAGCACCGCGGCGACCACACCACCGAAGATGAAGAACAGCATGATCGCCACGAGCGGGAGCGCGACGAGTTCGGCGCGCGTGGTGTCCTTCGCGACGCCGTCGGAGATACCGCCCGCGATGGGCTGCAAGCCGGCGAGTTGGAACGTCGTGCCCGGGAGGTCGTAGCGCTGCGGGATGTTGTCGAAGAACGGCTGGATCGTCTTGTAGTTGTTCAGGATCGTCGTGTCGTTGTCGCCCTTGACGCCGATGCTGATGAAGGCGTGCTGCTTCGACGCGTCGAAGGTCTGCGCGCGGATCTGTTCCTGCGCCGCCCTCGACGCCGCCCCGCCGGAGGAGAGGAACGGGTCGATGAGCCCGGGATCGTCACGGTTGACGATGTTCGGGTGTGCCGCGATCAGGTCGGTGACGAACTTCTCGACCTTGGTGCCGAACGCGGGGTTGTCGACGGTGGTGCCCGCCGGCGGGGTGATCAGCAACACGATGTCGGACTTGTGGTCGCGACCGAAGGTGTTGTCGGCGAGCTGCGAGCCCGCGACCGACTGCGACCCGTCGTCGAAGAACCCGCTCTGGCTGAGGTGCTTGCCGAGCGTGAGCCCGTAGAGGCCCAGGCCTCCCATCAGGACGATCAGCACCGCGATGACGGCGAAGCGCATCCGGTACACGAATGTGCCTATGGCTCCGAACACCGGTTACATCCTCTCCAGTCGGGCGAACACGCTTGACGGGGCGAACTCGCCACGATTGTCTCAGGTCATCGATCTCGGCGGCATCTCCGCCATGGGGTCACTCAGTGCGTACGCCCGCTGAGCAGGGCTGACAGCGGGCGGAACGGTGCCAGCCAGGCACCGTCGTCGGGCAGCGAATCGAGGTTGATCCGCGGGAGGGGCTCGCGGAACACCCCCGCGATGTCCTCCAAGTCGACGAACTCGATGACCTCCGACGTCACCGCCCAACTGGCGTGTTCCCGGAAACCGAGGACGGTGACCGGCACACCCTCGGCGGCGATCTCCTCCAGCGGTTCCCGGAAGGCCTGACCGTCGGCCGAGGCCACGATCAGTCCCGCTAACCCCACAGTGTGCCTGCGCAACTCGATGTGGTCGAGCATGTCCGAGTCGACATCGCTGTCCTCGGTGACCTTCGGCTTCGCGAACACGGCGAAACCGACGTTGCGCAGCGCCTCGACCCACGGCCGCACCACGTCGGCGCTACCGGGGACGATGTTGGTGAAGACGGTCGCCTCGGGCTCGATGTCGCGGGAGCCCCGATCGTGCTGCTCGGCGCCGCCCGCCGCGGCCGAGAGGTCGGCGGTGCGGGTCAGCAACCACCGGCCCAGTGCGTCGAAACGCGGGCGGTGCGAGGTCGTCGGCCGACCGCCCAGGATCGCCCCGAGTCCCATGTCGAGGTTGGGTGCGTCCCAGATGAGGAGGGAACGCGGCGCCGGGCTGCCGCCGGAGATGGTGCGCGCCACCCCGGGCGCGTCGGGTCCACCGTTCTGGCCCGACATCACGCAGCGCTCCGGGGGATGCGACGGAGGACGAACTCGGTGACCGACCGTCCCTCGCGATCGGCCCGACCCTCAAACTTCGTGGTCGGACGATCCAGCGAGAACGGGACCTGACCGGTGTACGGCACCAGCAGGTCCTGTTCGGCCAGCTGTTCGGCGATGTATTCGGCGTACTCGGCGTGGTCGGTGGCGATGTGCACGACGGCGTCGTCGACGACCGCCTGCGCGATGAGTGCGAGCGTGCCGGTCTGCAGCAGCCGACGCTTGTGGTGGCGGGCCTTGGGCCATGGGTCGGGGAAGAACACGCGCATTCCGAACAGCGACGCCGGGGCGATCATGTCGCGCAGCACGGCCACCGCGTCACCGCGGACGATGCGGATGTTGTCGATGTCCTCGCGGACGATCATGCCGATGAGCTGGGCGAGGCCGGGCTTGTAGACCTCGACCGCGAGCACGTCGAACTGCGGCTCGAGGTGCGCCATCGCCGCCGTCGATGTGCCGGTGCCGCAGCCGATCTCCATGATCACCGGCGCCTCACGACCGAACCATGCGTGCACGTCGAGGGGGGAATCCGTCGCGTCGCGACCGATGATCGGCCACACTGTCTCCCAGTTGTGCTGCTGGGCGGGTGTGAGGGCGCCGCGCCGCGATCGGAAACTGGTCACCCGGGGATAGAGCCGCGCGCGTTCCGCCCTCGCCCGATCGTCGGAGTCGATCGGGCCGGGCACGGTGTCGGTGCCCGTGACAGGGGAATCGGGGGCGTGCTGGTCGGGGTCCACCCTGCCATGGTGGCGCATCGCGGGGCCCGGGGACAGCTCGGGCGGCGGCGGGAGAGGTGGAGGGGTCGGTGGACGTGTCGGGTGTGTCGGTGTCCTGGGGTCTGTTCGCCGACGGCCCACTGGCCGACGCCGCGGCCCTGCTCGACGACCTCGGTGACCGCTTCGCCGACCGTCCCGAGATCGTGCACGCCCGCCGCGAGGTGCACGACCGACTCCGTGTCGCGGTGCACGGCCGCCCCGGCACCGGCCGCGACACCCTCGCGCGAGCGGTCCGCGATCACCTCGACGTCGCACCGATCGGGCCGGGCGACGACGACGCGGACGTCGATGCCGACCTCTGGATCTACGTGCTGGTGGGATGGCCGCGTGCCGCCGACCACGCCTCGCTGCGCCGGCTGCCCGCCGAGAGGACGCTGGTGGTGCTGGGCAAGGCCGACACCCTCGGATCGTGGGAGGCCGCGCGGTCGACCGCCGACGAGATCGCCGCGCTGCTGCGCCGACCGGTGCACCCGGTGATGCCGCTGCTGGGCTGCGCCGACCTCACCGACGAGGAGTTCGCGCTGCTCGAGACGATGGTGGCGACCGACGAACCGATGCCCTCGATGGCGGCCCACTTCATCGTCGGTGGCCGCGACGAGCAGGCCCTGCGGACCGGGTTGCTGCGTCGGCTCGACCAGTTCGGCATCCTCACCGCCCTCGATCTCATCGACGACGCGCGTGCGGAGGGCCGTCGACTCGACCGACGACAGCTGAGCGCGGCACTGCGGGCCGACAGCGGGGTGTCGCAGCTGCGGCTCGCGGTCGCCGCGACGGTGCCCGCGGTCGGGGTCCGCCGCCGCGACGTCGTCGTCGACCGACTCGATCGTCTCGCCGCGGCCGGGATCGCCCGCGACGAGATCGAGACCGCCCTCGGCCGGCTGCAGTCTGGCGTTGACGGTCGGCCTCGGCCGAGGACCCTCGCGGGGTCGGGGACGTGAACCCCGACACGGTGATGGTCGTCGGTGTCGGTCGCAGCGGCGTGACGACGCTGATCGACGCGTTCGCTCTGGTCGACCCGGGGCTGACGGTGGTGCGCGCCGCACCCGACGATCTGTCGCCGCCGGTGCGGGCGCGGGTCGGGCTGCTCGTGATCGACCCGTCGTCGGTGGTCGGCGACGAGGAGGCGGCCCTGTTCTCCCGGCTGCGGGCGGTCGCGAGCACCGTCGCGGTCGTGTGCACGAAGGTCGACGCGTTCTGGGACTGGCCCACCAACGCCCGGGCCAGCCGCGCGGTGCTCGACCCGACCGGGCGGTGGCCGGTGTTCGCGGTGTCGGGTGCGGCCGCCGTCGCAGGGGCGGTCGACGAATCCGGCGTCGACGAACTCGTCGGCTGGATCCGACAGTCACCTCCGGTGGCCTCGCACGCCGCCGCCGCCGACGACCGGGTGGCCCGCCGTCGATCGGCCACCGACCTCGCCGCGACCCGCGCGCGACTGGTGCGCGGCCGCGATCGGGGCCGCGCCGATCGCCTGGCCGCACTGCGGTCGGGTCTCGCGAGCATCCGGGCCCGTGCCGTCGCCGACCTCAACGCCGGCGTCCGCGACATCGGCGCCACCTCACGCGACACCGTCGCGGGGTTGCGCGACGACGACGTCGCCGCCCACGCCGAGTGGGTGGGCGCGGCGATGACCCACCTGCGCGACCATCTCGACGCGCGGGTGCGCACCGAACTGGATCAGATCCGGGCGGTCGCGTTGCTGGGGATCGAACCGGTCGCGCCGGTCTCGCCCGCGCCGCGTCGCCCGCCGGTCCGTTTGCGACCCCGGGCGCAGCGTCGGCGCGGGGCCGAGGACGTGTTGCTGGTGCTGTTCGGCGCATCCGGTGGGGCCGCCCTGGGGCGTCTGGTGGTGACCCCGCTCGCGCAGGTCCACACCCTGCAGTGGATCAGCATGCCGGTGGCGCTGATCATCGGCGTCGCGATGGCTATCGGCGTCGTACGACTGCGGCGGGTCGCGGCCCTGCGCACCGCGGTCCGCACCTGGACCACCGAGGCGGTGGGCGAGGCCCGCGCGGCGATCGAACACGACCTCCTCGACCGGATCACCGCGGCCGAACCCGTCGTCGCGGGTCAGATAGCGCGCCACCACGAGCGCCGTGCGCGCGTCGTCGCCGAGGAGGTCGCCGCGATCGACCGGGAGATCCGCGGTTCGAGGCCGGAGGGAACCGGACGGGCCGTCGCGACGTCCGAACACGGACGGACCATCGACGAAGGGAAGCAGAGATGATCGACATCGGTGACGCGTTCGATCACGACCCGGGGGCTCATGCCGGCGATCCCGGCGATAACGAGATCCATCCGGCCATGGCGACGCACCCGGCCCACGACCCGCACGACAACCTGTGGATGGCCGACGGTGACCGGATCTGGGACCTCGGACCCGCCGAGACCGACACCGACGCCGACGGTGTCGCCGACTCGTTGACCCGTATCGGACCCGACGGGATGACGGTTTATACCGACAGCGATCACGACGGCCAGATCGACGCGATCACCGAGGTCGATTCCGACGGGGGCTACGAATCGAGGCGCCTCGACACCGCCACCGGGGAGTGGGTGCGCACCGACATCGGGCGCCTGCGCTGACCGAGCGTGCGATCGCTCACCCGTTTGGCGAACGGCCCGTCGCAACCAGTAACCTGGGCGGACACCATGTCCGTCACCGGCGACGGACACTCCCGGCGGGGGCTGCGGACCCCACGCCGGACGGCCACGCAGGAGATGCACAGATGACCTCAGCGACCATCCCCGGTCTGGATCCCGACAACGCCCCCACCCGGCACGCCGAGCTCCTGGCCTGGATCGCCGAGGTCGCCGAACTCACCCAGCCCGACCGCGTCGAGTGGTCCGACGGCAGCGACGAGGAGTGGACGCGGCTGACCGATCACCTCGTCGCCGCGGGCACCATCGTGAAGCTGAACGAGGAGAAGAAGCCCAACTCCTACCTCGCGACGTCCGATCCCGCCGACGTCGCCCGCGTCGAGTCGCGCACCTACATCTGTTCGAAGAACGAGATCGACGCCGGTCCCACCAACAACTGGGTCGACCCGTCGGAGATGCGCTCGACGATGACCGAGCTGTACCGCGGCTGCATGCGCGGCCGGACGATGTACGTCATCCCGTTCTGCATGGGGCCGCTCGGCGCCGACGACCCGAAGCTGGGAGTCGAGATCACCGACTCGGAGTACGTCGTCCTGTCGATGCGGATCATGACCCGCGTCGGTCCGCAGGTCGTGGAGCTGCTCGGCGAGGACCGCTTCTTCGTCAAGGCCCTGCACTCGCTGGGCGCGCCCCTGGCCGACGGCGAGGCCGACGTGCCGTGGCCGTGCAACACCACCAAATACATCACCCACTTCCCCGAGGACCGCGAGATCTGGTCGTTCGGTTCGGGGTACGGCGGCAACGCCCTGCTGGGCAAGAAGTGCTACTCGCTGCGCATCGCCTCGGCCATGGCGCACGACGAGGGCTGGCTGGCCGAGCACATGCTGATCCTCAAGCTCATCAGCCCCGAGGAGAAGGCCTACTACTTCGCCGCGGCGTTCCCGAGTGCCTGCGGCAAGACCAACCTCGCGATGATCCAGCCCACCATCCCCGGCTGGCGCGCCGAGACCCTCGGCGACGACATCGCCTGGATGCGCTTCGGTGACGACGGCCGCCTGTACGCGGTGAACCCCGAGTTCGGGTTCTTCGGCGTGGCGCCGGGCACCAACTGGTCGTCGAACCCGAACGCGATGAAGACCGTCGAGGCCGGCAACACGATGTACACCAACGTCGCCCGCACCGACGACGGCGACATCTGGTGGGAGGGCCTCGAGGGCGAGCACGACCACCTCATCGACTGGCAGGGCAACGACTGGACCCCCGAGTCGGGCACGCCTGCCGCGCACCCCAACTCGCGGTACTGCACCCCGATGAGCCAGTGCCCCATCATGGCGCCGGAATGGGACGACCCGCAGGGCGTGCCGATCTCGGGCATCCTGTTCGGCGGTCGCCGCAAGACCACGGTCCCGTTGGTGACCGAGGCCCGCAGCTGGCAGCACGGCGTGTTCATGGGCGCCACCGTCGGCTCCGAGCAGACCGCCGCCGCCGAGGGCACGGTCGGCACCATCCGCCGCGACCCGATGGCCATGCTGCCGTTCCTGGGCTACAACGTCGGTGACTACCTGCAGCACTGGATCGACCTCGGCAAGAACGCCGACGAGTCGAAGCTGCCGAAGGTGTTCTACGTCAACTGGTTCCGCCGCGGCGACGACAAGCGCTTCCTGTGGCCCGGATTCGGCGAGAACAGCCGTGTGCTGAAGTGGATCGTCGAGCGCATCGAGGGCACCGCCGACGGCGTCGAGACGCCCATCGGCATCGTCGCGACCCCCGAGGCACTCGATCTCGACGGCCTCGACGCCTCGCCCGACGACGTCGCGGAGTCGCTCGCGGTGAACCTCGACGAGTGGCGCGGCGAGATCCCGTCGATCGAGGAGTGGTTCGAGTTCGTCGGCGAGAAGCTGCCGACGGGGATCGCCGACGAGTTCTCCGCGCTCAAGCAGCGCCTGAGCTGAGCGCGACGAACATCACCGGGCGCAGCCGGACCGGTCACTTTCCGATCTCGTACCGGCGCTTTGCGGTACTTGGTCTGGTCGGGTTCCCGCCGTGCCGGTAGCATCCCGCTTCATGGGTCCCAGTCGCTCCGGCGCACGTCGTTCATCCCTCGGTGTCCTCCTCCTGAGCTGCGCGCTCGCGGTCGGCACCGTCGTCGCGGCGCCGTCATCGGCTGCACCGGGGCTGCGCGGGCCGTCGGCGCGCTACGTCGACACGATGACCGTGCCCGACAACTTCATCCCGTTCCCCGCGCGCTTCGGCGGACTGTCGGGCATCGACAACATCGGTGGCGGCAACTACGTCGCGGTGAGCGACGACAAGGTCCAGTACGGCGCCACGCGCTACTACCAGTTCGGCCTGCCGATCACCTCCGACGGCATGTTCGCCTCGGCCACCCCGCAGATCAACGGCGGCGGCACCATCCTGGGGCCCGGCAACGCGCCGATCCTGCCCGGTGGCGCCGACCTCGAGGGCATCCGCAAACTCGGCGGCAACCTGGTGGTCTCCAGTGAGGGTGCGCGTCCGTTCGTCCGCGTGATCACCCCACCCGGGCTGTTCGTGCGCGATCTGCCGATCCCGCGCGCCTACCTCCCGGGCCGGTCGACGGGTCTGGCCGTCAACGACGGGTTCGAGGGCCTCGCGGTCACCCCCGGCGGCTCCATCGCCCTGATGACCGAGCAGGCACTGGCCCAGGACGGGCCCGCGCCCACCAAGGCGGCGGGCAGCCGCTCTCGGCTGCTGATCTACGGCGCCCGCGGCGGCACGAGCGAGTACGTGTACCGCACCGACCCCCTGGCGCGGAACGCGAGCAACCGCGCGAGCAAAGGCGTGTCGGAGATCCTCGCCGTCAACGCGACCGACTTCCTGGTCCTCGAGCGAGGATTCGATCCCGCGACCGGTCGCAACGACATCAAGGTGTACTTCTCCACCACGCGTGGCGCCACCTCGGTGACCGGGGTGAACCGCCTCTCGGGTCGCGAGACGGTGATGCCCAAGACGCTGGTGTACGACTTCGCGTCGGTGCCGCTGCTGCGTCCGGACAACGTCGAGGGCATGGCCTTCGGGCCGCGTCTGTCCGACAACCGTCGCGCGTTGATCCTCATCAGCGACGACAACTTCAACAACCCGACCCAGCACACCAAGCTGCACCTGCTGGCGCTGCGCTTCTAGGTCGTCTCCGCGCCCACCCCCGCGCGCCGTGGATGATGGTGGGGGAAAAGATCAGGGACTGCCCCGATGCCGACGATGACCGTCGCGGGCGATCATCTCGTGTGAGCACACGCCACACGGGTGCCCCGGTCGGAAGGCGGACATGAGCGTTTCAGCAGCAGAACAGTCGACGAGTGCGGAGATCGCGGCGCGCGCAACCGATGTGACGAAGACCTACGGTTCGGGCGACACCACGGTGGAGGCGTTGCGCGGTGTCTCGCTGTCGTTCCGGTCGGGGGAGTTCACCGCGATCATGGGTCCGTCCGGATCGGGCAAATCGACACTCATGCACTGCCTCGCGGGCCTCGACTCGGTGAGCGGCGGATCGGTCACCATCGGTGACACCGATCTCACGACCCTGGGCGACAAGGAGATGACCCGGTTGCGGCGCGACCGCATCGGGTTCGTGTTCCAGTCCTACAACCTGGTGCCCACCCTCACCGCGCGCGAGAACATCACGCTGCCTCTCGACATCGCCGGCCGCACGCCCGATCAGCAGTGGTTCGACACCGTCGTCGAGCGCCTCGGCATCGGTGAGCGCCTCGGTCATCGCCCCAGCGAGCTCTCCGGTGGCCAGCAGCAGCGGGTGGCCTGTGCCCGCGCCCTCGTCGGCCAACCGGCGATCATCTTCGGCGACGAGCCGACGGGCAACCTCGACTCACGGTCCTCCGGTGAGGTGATGAGCATCCTGCGCGCCGCGGTCGACGAGTTCGGTCAGACGGTCGTCATCGTCACCCACGACCCGCGTGCGGCGAGCTGGGCCGACCGGGTGGTCTTCCTCGCCGACGGTCGCATCGTGGAGGAGCTGCACAAGCCCTCGGCCGACGACGTCTACGCCTACATGAAGAACCTCGACGCATGAGTTCGGCGTCCACCATGCGCCGGGTCTCGCTGCGAAACCTGGCTGCGCACAAGGTCCGTCTCGTGCTCACGGTGTTGTCGGTGGTGCTCGGCACCTCGTTCGTGGCGGGGTCGATCATCTTCACCGGGACCATCTCGACGGCGTTCGACAACATCTTCGACAAGGTGGCGCTCGGGGTCGACACGCGATTGAGCCCGGCAGAGTCGAGGGCGTCGGGGGTCGACACCGCGGTGCTCGACCGCCTGGAGGCCGAGAGGTCGCAGCTGGGGATCAGCAAGATCGTCCCCCGCTACTCGGCCACGGTCACCATCGCCAAGGCCGACGGCACCGCCCTGCAGACCGGAGGCGCGCCGAGCGTCGGGACGGCGTTCACGCCACCCGCCGAGGCGTTGTCGACGACGGAGTCGATGCTCGAACCCGGCGGACGCGCGCCGGTCGGCACCGGGGAGATCGCACTCAACGCGAGTGCGGCGAAGGAGGCCGGTCTCGGGGTCGGGTCGACCACCACGCTGGTGGTGAGCCGTGGTGCGGCGACACCGATGAAGGTCACCGTCGTCGGCATCGTCGACCTGCCCCAGGACACCGGCGGGTACGTCAATGTCCAGGTACAGGAATCGGTTGCCCGCCAACTGTTCTCCGATGACGACCGGCCCGCCTTCATCGAGATGGCGGCCGTACCGGGGGTCGGTGCGACAACACTCACCGACCGGGTGCAGGCCGCGTTCGGTGACGGGTACAAGGCGCAGACCGGCGCGCAGGTGCGGCAGGAGGAGAAGGACCGGGTCAACCAGTTCCTCGACGTCTTCAACTACATCCTGCTGGCGTTCGCGGCGATCGGGCTCATCGTCGGCACGTTCATCATCTACAACACGTTCGCGATGATCATCGCCCAGCGGGTGCGCGAACTCGCGTTGCTGCGCGCCATCGGGGCCGGGCGCGGGCAGATCACCCGATCGGTGCTGCTCGAGGCGTTCGTGGTCGGACTGTTCGGCGGTCTGGTGGGTCTCGGGGTCGGCGTCGGGTTGGCGGCCATCCTCAAGGCCGTCACCACGTCCACCTCGGGGCTGCCCAGTGCGCCACTGGAACTCACGCCCAGCGCGGTGATCGCCTGCATGGCCGTCGGCATCGTCGTGACGATGATCAGCGCCTACGCCCCGGCGCGACGCGCAGGTCAGGTGTCCCCGGTGGAGGCGATGCGCGAGAGCGCGACCGACGGTGCCACGTCGCTGCGCAAGCGCACCCTCGCCGGCGCGATCACGGGCGTCGTGGGTGTCGCGGTCATCGGCATCGGCACCTCCGGTCAGGGTGCGGCATACGCCTCGACCGTCGGTGGCGGTGCACTGCTCATGATCATCGCGGTGGTGCTGTTCGCGCCCGCGCTGTCGCGGCCGGTCGTCGGTGCGCTGGGGCGGGTGCTCGGGGCGCCGTTCGGCAAGATCGGTCGTCTCGCCCGCACCAACGCGGTCCGCAACCCGAGGCGCACGGCGGCAACGGCTTTCGCGCTCACCCTCGGACTCATGCTGGTCGCGGTGGTCGGGACGTTCGGTTCGAGCCTCAAGGGGTCGATCGACACCGCCATCAACAAGAACCTGTCGGCCGACCTCGTGCTGGCGACCTCGGACCAGGGGTCGCTGCCGACCTCGGTGGTCACCGCGGCGAGCAAGGCGCAGGGCGTCGGCACCGCGGTGTCGTTCCGCATCGTCGCGGCCAAGGTCGACGGCCAGGCGGTCAACGGCATCTCCCCGACCGGAGACCTCGGTGCGGTCACGCCCTACGAGATGCTCGACGGCGCATCGAAGTCGATCCCGTCCGACGGGATGATCGTCTCGGAGAAGACCAGCAGGCAGAAGGGGTGGAAGCGCGGCGACGTGCTGACGTTCACCGGATACGACGGCGCGACGGTCCCGGTCACGGTGTCCGGGATCTACAAGGACTCGCAGATCCTCGATCCCTGGCAGATGGGGGAGGGGGCCTACGAGAAGCTCGTGCCCGCCGGCTACCGGTCGGACCTGCTGGTGCTGGTGAAGGCCGCGCCGGGGCAGTCGGTCGATGCCCTGCGGACCGAGTTGACCGCCGCCACCAAGGATTTCCTCACCGTGCAGGTCGAGGATCGTGCGCAGTTCGTCGGACAGGCGTCGTCGCAGATCGACCAGATGCTGGCCGTGCTCTACGGGATGCTCGGGCTGGCCCTGGTGATCGCGGTGCTCGGCATCATCAACACGTTGGCGCTGTCGGTGATCGAACGCAAACGCGAGATCGGGATGCTCCGCGCGATCGGCATGGCGCGCGCGCAGGTGCGGCGGACGATCTACATCGAGTCGGTCCTGATCGCGATCTTCGGCGCGGTCCTCGGCGTCATCCTGGGCAGTGGTATCGGCATCGCGCTGGTGCGTACGTTCCGCGACCTCGGGATCACCACGGCCGTACTGCCCTACGGCCTGATCGGGATCACGCTGGTGGCCGCCGCGTTCGTCGGCGTGCTGGCCGCGCTGTGGCCGGCGGTCCGCGCGGCGCGGACCAACCCGCTGGAGGCCATCACCGACGCGTGAGCGTCAGGGTCGGAGGATGACGCAGCTGCTGGTCGCCGAGGCGAGGAGTCGACCGTCGCTGTCGTGGATCTCGGCCTGTGCCAGTGCCGTTCGGCGACCGGCGTGGACCACGGTGCCGGTGCAGGTGATGACCCCGGTGTCGGCGCGTACGCCGCGGAGGTACTTCACCGACAGGTCGAGGCTGGTGTAGCCGACGCCCTCGTCGAGCATCGTCTGGACGGCACATCCGGCCGCGGAGTCGAGCAGGGTGGCGATGATGCCGCCGTGCACCGACCCGATGGGGTTGTAGTGGTACTCGGCGGGCTGCAGCGAGAACACCGCGCGTCCGGAATCGGCCGAGACCAACGTCGCCCCGGTGAGATGCATGATCGGCGGGGCGGGCACCTCGCCCGCGGCGAGGGCCTCGACGAACTCGAGGCCGGTCCGACCCTGGGAGGCCGACGCCGTGGCCATCGGGTCGTCCCAGGTGATGGTGCGGGTGCGTTCGGTCATCGGAGGTCCTCGGTGGCGGGGCGGAGGGTCTCGGGCGCGGGGCCCGCGGCGAGTGCGGTCTCGTGTCGCGGGACGAGATGGCCGTCGGTGCAGCGCATCTGCGCGTGGACGGTGGCGCCGCACTCGCGGTGCACGGTGTGCAGTGGCGGACCGGGGTCGTCGAACTCCCAGCGGTCGCCCCAGTCGCGCAGCGCGGTGAGCACGACCCGCAGTTCCCCACCCTTGCGGGTGAGTCGGTACTCGTGCCGTTCCCGTTGTCCTGGTTCGCGATACGGGCGCCGTTCGAGGATGCCGGCCGCGGTCAGCTCGCCCAGTCGTTTCGCGGCGGCCGACTCCGACACCCCGACCCGCTCGGCGAAGTCGTCGAAGCGGCGGGTCCCGAAGAACGCCTCACGGAGCAGGAGGAGCGAGATCCGATTGCCGACGACGTCGACGGTGCGGGCGATCGAGCAGTTCGCGTTCGTGAGTGTCCACTCCCCGCGGTCGGGGAGGAGATCGGGCTGCGGATGCGTGGCCATGGGGTCAGGCTAGCACCGCTGGCTTCGCTGAGGCGAAGTCAGCAGAGAGGGGCACACTGGGCGACGTGACTTCTGACGACAGCATCGCCTCGGAGACGATCACCCCGTTCCGCATCGAGGTGGCCCAGGAACAGCTCGACGATCTCGCCGATCGTCTCGCCCGCACCCGGTGGGCCGAACCCGAGACGGTCGACGACATCTCGCAGGGCGTGCGGCAGACGTTCCTGCGCTCGCTGGTCGCCCATTGGGCCGACGGATACGACTGGCGGCGGCTCGAACGCCGCCTCGACCAGCTGCCCCAGTTCCGGGTGGAGCTCGACGGTGGTGGCCCGGACACCCTTCGGGTGCACGTGATCCACGTGCGGTCGTCGCGACCCGACGCCACGCCTCTGCTGCTGACCCACGGCTGGCCGGGTTCGGTGTGCGAGTTCCTCGACGTGATCGCACCACTCACCGAGCCGGGCGCCGACGAGCCGGCGTTCCACGTGGTGATCCCGGCGTTGCCCGGGTTCGGGTTCAGCGACAAGCCGACGACGTCGGGGTGGGGGATCGAGCGGATCGCCGACGCCTGGGCGCAGCTGATGGCCCGCCTCGGGTACGAGCGCTACGCCGCGCAGGGCGGTGACTGGGGTTCGATCGTGACGAGCAACCTCGCCGAACGCGATGCCGAGCACGTCATGGGGATCCACCTGAACATGCCGCTCGCACCACCGGACCGCGACGACGAGCCGACTCCCGAGGAGCGCCAGATCCTCGCCGACATGTCCGAGCACCGGCGGTACCGCACCGGCTACCAGAAGCAGCAGTCGACACGGCCGCAGACGCTGGGTTACGGCCTCGTCGACTCCCCGGTCGGTCAGGCGGCGTGGATCGTCGAGAAGTTCTGGGAGTGGACCGATCACGACGGCGACCTGTCGTCGATTCTCACCCACGACCAGCTGCTCGACGAGGTGATGATGTACTGGCTGCCCGCCGCGGGGGCGTCCTCGGCCCGGATCTACTGGGAGGCCGCACAGCATCCGACGTGGCCGAACATCACCGTGCCGGTGGGGATCTCGATGTTCCCGAAGGAGATCTCCCGGACGTCGCAGCGGTGGGCGGCGAAGCGGTACCCGACCCTGGGGTACTTCCACGAGGTCGATCGTGGTGGCCACTTCGCCGCCCTCGAACAACCCGAGCTCTTCGTGTCGGAGGTCCGGGCGTGGTTCGCGACGCTGGGAGACGCTGCGCGGTAGGGGGATCAGCCGGTGTAGGTCTGGGTGCCGGTGGCGAGCCAGGTGGTGGTGAAGCCGTTCGCCGTGGCGCTGGGTGCCGAGGTCTGCGTCTCCTGCGTGCCCTGACCGTCGACGATGTCGATCGACTGGCTCGCGGTGAGCGCCGGTGAGGCCCCGTTGACGGTGATGGCGCGGAAGGTGACCGACCCCCAGTTGGGCGCCGTGGAGATGTAGCCGTTGACGTCGGTGTCCTCCTGGATCCACTCGGCCGAGGCGCCGGGGCCGGTGTACGCGGCGGTCTTGCTCGCGGTCTGACCGGTGGTGGTGTCGGTGAGCGTCATCGTCGAGGTTGTGCCGTTGGTGACCACCGACGCGGTGATGGCGTCGCCGGGAGAGATCGGGAACCGGCTGAACCGGGTCTCCGGCGCGGGATCGCTGGGCGTGATCACCTCCCACCACGCGTAGTAGGAGACCTTGCCGTTGACGACGTCGGCCTCGGTGCCGGTCTGTGTGAGGTAGCTGTTGGCGGCGCCGTCCACGCCGACCCACGTCGAGGAGTAGCCGGGGTAGGTGCTCGAGGTCTTCGGCACCGTCCACGACGCGGTGGAGGTCTTGAACTGTCCGGCCGACCCGGTCTGCGCGTAGCCCGCCCAGTTGGTCGAGGTGCTGCCCGCGGCGACGCGACCGGTCTTCGATCCGCGCGGCCTGCGGCCCACGAGAGGGTGGCCGTGGATACCGGTGGATGCGGTGATGGCGTTCGTGACGGAGGGGCATCGGCGCTCGCGGTGACGGCGAGGGTGGGGACGACCGCGGACGTGGCCAGGGCGGCCAGGGTGAGGGCGAGTTGGCGGCGCATGAGGACCCCTACTGTTAGTTGCCGGTGATAACGGAATGAGTGAGACCACCTGATCAGAGTTCGGACCGGTTGGCGTGGCGAAGACCGATTTGTCGCGTCCCGGCGTCGAATCGTCGGTGTCCGGGAGGCGGATGGGCCCGGACAGGCAGACTGGTGGGCGACCCGACGGCGCGTCGGTGGACGAGGAAGGCCGCGAGATGACCGAACGACCCGGTGGAGAGCAGGATCCCGGAGCGGGCGATCAGTGGCGTCCGGTCGATCCGGTGGGACAGAACCCGCCCACCCAGGCCTTTGACCCCGACCAGGCGCCGTATACGCAGGGGCCGTACCCGCAGGACCCCTATGCGCAACCCCAGTACGGGCAGCAACCGTACGGCGCGCCCCAGTACGGACAGCCCCCATACGGACAGCCGCAGTACGGGCAACCCCAATACGCCCAGCCCCAGTACGGCGCGCCCCAGTACGGGGAGACGCCGCCGGGTGGTGGCAACTCGAACCGCACGTTGTGGTTGGTCGCCGCGGTGGTGGCCCTGCTCCTGGTGGTGGCGTTGGTCGCCGGCTATTTCCTGGTGAACAACAGCGGCGATGACGGCGACAACGATCTGGCGGCGTCGGGCAGCACGTCGGTCACGGCGCCGGACGACTCTTTGGTCCCGGACCTCCCCGGTGGCGCGATCCCCACGGAGGAGCCGTCGACGACGGCGACCCCGACCCCGGGTCAGATCCTCTACCAGATCACCGGCAACGGTCAGGTTCTCGGACTGACCTATTCGGCCGGCCAGACGTTCAAGATCACCCCGCGACTCATCACTCCGCCCTGGTCGGTGGCCGTCGATGTCGGGGTGACGCCGTCGCTGACGGCGGTGGTTCTCCAGGGTCAGTTGACATGCACGATCAGCCGCGACGGCAAGGTGCTGAACACCTCCACCTCGTCGACCGGTCTGCTGCGCTGTGAGGCGCCCGCGAGCTGACCCTTTCTGCCCGTGCTCGATCCGGAGAGTCTCGAACGGCCTGTGCGCGTGGTCATCTCGTGTCCAAGGTTGTCCACAGGACGACGATCGTCGTGGCGGTTGTCGGTGGGCGCATATACACTCGAACCTACATTCGAGAGTTGATTCGGGGGAATCATGACAGCGATGCAGGACGCGACAGTGGTTGCACTGCAATCGTTTCTGTCGCGTCTCACCGATGTCCCCGACGCCGCCGATGAAGCCACCGCGATTGATCGGATCTCCCTTCTCGAGTCGATCAAGGCGGGATGTGCTGCGGCGCAGGCGGTCGAGACGATGCGGCTCGAAGAGTTGCGTGTCGAGGCCGAGAGTGCGGTGGGTGTACCCGCGGCTCGGCAGGGTCGTGGGTTGGCCGCCGAGGTGGCGTTGGCGCGGAAGGCGTCGGGGTCGGCCGGTGGTCGGTATCTCGGTTTCGCGCGGGCGCTGATGCGCGAGATGCCGCACACGCGTGCTGCGTTGGCGTCGGGTGCGCTCACCGAGTGGCGGGCGACGATCCTGGTGCGCGAGACCGCACATCTCACCGCACAAGATCGCGGCGAGATCGACCGCCGCATCTGCGCCGACACCTCGCTACTAGACGGTGTCGGGGACCGCGCACTCGACGCCGAGGTGAAGAGGATTGCCTACGAACTCGATCCGCAGGCCGTCGTCGATCGTCACGCGCTGGCGCCATCAGACCGACGCGTCAGTACCCGACCGGCTCCCGACGGGATGGTGCGGCTGTCGGCGTTGCTGCCGCTGGTGTCGGGGATCTCGGTGTTCGCTTCGCTGAAGAAGCACGCCGATGCCACCGTCGGCGGCGATGACCGCACCCACGCGCAGGTGATGGCCGACGCCCTCGTCGAACGCGTCACCGGCGCCGCGACCGCAGGCGCACTGCCCGTGGCGGTGAACCTGGTGATGTCCGACGAGGTCCTCCTCGGTGACAGCTCTGCGGCAGCACAGGTCACCGGCTACGGCCCGATCCCCGCCGACACTGCGCGCGCGGTGGTGTCCACCGCCCTCGACGCAGACACGGCCTCAACACTGCGCCGCCTCTACAAAGCGCCGTCGAGCGGAGCGCTGGTCGCGATGGACTCCACCGCGCGCCTGTTCCCGGCCGGGCTCAAGCACTTCCTCGACGTCCGTGACCTGTCCTGCCGCATCCCGTATTGCGACGCACCGATCGCCGAATACGACCACGCCGAACCCCATTCACGGGGCGGCGAGACGTCAGCAGACAACGGCAGCGGTATGTGTGTCAGCCACAACCGCGCCAAACAGAACCCCGGCTGGCTCGTCGTCACCGACCACGACACCGGAAGACACACAACCACACTCACCACCCCCACCGGGCACAGTCACGCCTCCCGAGCACCCGCGCCACCCGGTCACCACGACCGACCCGTCAGTCCCGTCGAACGACAAATACGGGCGCTACTCGACGCCGCCTGAGCGGAACACCAGCACGAGGTTGCTGCCCAACAGTTCTCGGAGACCGGGAACGCGCATCACCCACCAGGCCCATCGGGGAAGGTAGCGGGGGAACGCGGCGACGAGAGTGGCCGCGTCGGGGGGAACGGTTGCGGCCCAGCGGAGTCCATCGGCGGCGGTGACGCGGAAGAGGCTGGTGCCGTAGAGGTTCTTCGGTGGGTGCCCGTGGCGTCGGGTGTACATGCGGGCCGCGCGGGCGCCACCGAGGTAGTGGGTGAGGCCCATCTCGTGGCCGCCGAACGGGCCGTACCAGAGGGTGTAACTGAGGATCACGGTGCCACCGGGACGCGTGACGCGCAGCATCTCCGCGCCCATGCGCCACGGATCGCGGACGTGCTCGGCGACGTTGGAGGAGAAGCAGACATCGAACGCGCCGTCGGCGAACGGCAGGTCCATCCCCGAGGCGCGCACTGTCGCGCGGTGCGGCAGTGCTGCGGCATGGAGTTCGGCGGGGTCGGGTTCGGCGCTCACATACCGCGCACCGAGGGCGCGGAACCCGTCGGCGAAGTAACCGGGACCGCCGCCGACGTCGAGTATCACCGCACCGTCGAGGTCGCCGTGGTGGTCGGCCACGAGATCGACCGAGTCGCGGGCCAGCGCGGAGTAGAAGCGATCGGGGTCGGTCTGCTCGTACCGGAAGTCGTTGAGCAATCCGGCGGCGCGGCGCAGGGTGGCGCGACGGGCGAACGGGGACCGGGGCGGGGCGGACACGCCAGAACCCTAACGACCGATACCCTCGCAGACGTGTCCAGCCACTCCGCGTCCCTGCCCGCAGAGGTGCTGCTGCTGTGCTGGCGCGACAGCGACCACCCCCAGGGCGGCGGCAGCGAACGCTACCTCGAACGTGTGGGCGCGGAGTTCGCACGGCGCGGCGTGCAGGTCACGCTGCGCACCGCCGGATACCCCGGTGCGGCCCGGCGCGAGGTCCGTGACGGCATCACCATCTCGCGCGGCGGCGGCCGGTTGTCGGTGTATCCGCGCGCGCTCGGCGCGATGGTCGCGGGACGCCTCGGATTCGGGCCCCTCGCAGGGCTCTCGCCCGACGCCGTCATCGACACCCAGAACGGCATCCCCTTCTTCGCCGCCGCCGTCACCCGCGCACCGGTCGTCGTCCTCGTGCACCACTGCCACCGCGCGCAGTGGCCCGTCGCCGGTCGGCTGCTCGGGGCGGTCGGCTGGCTCATCGAGTCACGCATCTCGCCGCGGGTGCATCGGCGCAGGCAGTACCTCACCGTCTCCGATCCCTCGGCCGGCGACCTGCACGCCCTGGGCGTCGAGCCGGAGCGGGTCGCCATCGTGCGAGCGGGGGCCGACCCGGTGCCCCACACCACGCCGCTGCCCGTCGACCCCGACCGCCACCGCCTCGTGGTGCTGTCGAGGCTGGTGCCGCACAAGCAGATCGAGGACGCGCTCGAGGTGGTGGCACACCTGCGTGCCCGCGACATCGCCGTCCACCTCGACGTCGTCGGCGACGGCTGGTGGGGAGATCGCCTTCGCGAGAAAGCCGGCGAGCTCGACATCGTCGATCACGTGACCTTCCACGGGCATGTCGACGAGGCGACCAAACACCAGCTGCTGGCGCGCGCCGAGATCCACCTCATGCCCTCGCGGACCGAAGGGTGGGGCCTCGCCGTCATCGAGGCGGCCCAGCATGCCGTGCCCACCATCGGGTACCGCACGTCGCGGGGGCTCACCGATTCGGTGATCGACGGTGTGACCGGTCTCCTGGTCGACGGCGGCGAGACCGCCCGATCGACCGGACTCGCCTGCGCCACAGCCGAACTGCTCGCCGACCCCGATCGTCGGCGCACGCTGGGTGAGGCGGGACGTCAGCGGGTGTCGGGTTGGACGTGGTCGGCCACCGCCGATGCGGTCGGCTCCGTGCTGTCGGCGGCGGCGTCGGGGAGACATATCGCCGGGCCGGTGGTGAGCCCGAAGCTCGGGACGTCGGCCAGCGAGACCGTCGCCTCGTAGGTCCGTTCGTAGCCGGTCGAACTGATCCGCCAACCGTCGTCGGTCCGTCGGTAGGTGTCGGTGTAGACGGCCGCGCCGAACAACATGAACTGAGCGCTCGGCGCGATCACCCGGTCCTGCAGGTACCAGTGTCCGGTCGCGGTGTCGCCGCCGGGATCGATGTCGATCTCGGGGTGCCCCACGTGGTGTTCGGTGATGATCTCGGCCGTGCCGAGCGAGGTGCGCATGAAACCGACGAGGCCCTCGCGGGTGTCGAACGTCAGCGACGTCCCGTACGCGCCGGTCACGTCCTCGGTGAGCGTCGCGGAGAACTCGTCCCACCGTTTGGTGTCGAGAGTGCGCAGGTAGCGGTACTTCAGCCGGCAGATCGCGGCGACGTCGGCGGCGGTGTCGGTGCTCTCCATGCCCCCCATGAGAACAGCCGCCGACCCGAACGCGGGGCCACTCGGCCGAACCCGGCCACGCACGCCCCGCCGAGGATGACGGCCAGCCAAAGGAGATGCGCCGCCCACGACACCACCCGGTCGGTGGTCGAGGCGCGCACGACGACGGGGTCGGGCACGCGGTACAGGGTGAGGAGATCACCGCGGTAGACCACCGGCGACGACCGCAGCGTCGGGGACGACTGTTCGGGTCCGACCGCCTCGACCAGCACCCAGCCGACCCCGAGTCGCGCCAGGTCGGTCGGGGGCCCGCCGCGCGCGAGGACCGCCTCGGCCCGGGCGGCCCGCGAGTCGGCCGCGGTGTCGACCGCCCGACCGTCGACGAACAGCTCACCGGTCGCGAGCACCGGCGCACGCAACACACGGGCGGCGGGGTCGAGCGACACGACGCCGTCGGTGAACGGGTAGCGCCGATTCGACCCGGTCGGCAGCACCACCACGTCGCCGGCGTCGGCCGGGACCAGGGCAGCGACGTCGGCGAAGTCCGCGGGCAGCGACACCGTGCGCACCTCGCCGCCCACGCCGGCGGCCAGGTCGGGCAGCGGTGCGATCACCAGCAACGCGACGAACGTCGCGGCCAGCCCCCGGGGCACCATGCGCCCGATCGTCTGCACCGCCGCGGCGGCAGCGATCGCGAAGAACGGGACGAGCAGCGCCACGAACTTCGAGGTGTCGCGGAGCAGTCCGGCGCCGGGCACGGTGTCGACGAGCGCGCGCAGCACCGCCTGCCCGGGCGCGGTCGCGGCCAGTGTGACGAGCACCAGCACCGCCGCCGCGAGTGTCGCGGTGACCCCGATCATTCGGACCCGACGCCACCGGCGCCGCACCGTGACACACCCGATCACCACCACGGCCAGCAGGCACAGAGTCGCGACCGGGGCCCACACCCCGGTGCGACTCGACGGGACGGCGTCGGCGTTCCAGATGCCACCGAGGCCGGCGAGGGTGCCGAGGGTCCCGAGGCCGGTCTCGGCGCGCGCGGCGAACGCGGCCACGGCCGCGGTGTCGGACGTGGCCGGTGCGGTCGACAGCACCGCGGCGACGGTCCACGGCAGGCTCGTCACGACCCCGATCACAGCGACACCGCCGAGCACGCGCGGCCGTGGCAGAACCACGGCGACGGCCACCACGACGGCTAACACCCATCCGGTCGGGGTGATCCCGGCGACGGCGATCCAGGCCGCGAGACCCGCCCAGGCACGTCGGTCGCACCGACGCCGGCACGCGTCGGCGGCAAGGATCACCCACCCCAGCGCGGCGTAGCCGAGCAGCAGACTCCACTGTCCCTGCAGGAGACGTTCCGCGACGAACGGATTCCAGATCCCGATGATCGCGGCGGCGATCATCCCCGGCGTCCGCGCGGCCGGGACGACGCGACCCGCGAGGCGACCGAACCCGACACCGGCGAGCAAAAGCGCGGCGAACACGAGCCCGCCGACCACCGTCGAACCGTCGACGATGCGGCTCGCGACCGCGATCAGCCAGTCCTGCGGAACCGCCCGGGCGGGTGTGTCACCGAGCCCGAGCGCGGTGTCGGTGACGTGGCTGCGCGGCGTGGAGACGGCGTCGCGGTAGAGCAGGTCGCCCCCGGCCAACACGGGACCGACGACGACCGCGGACAGCGCCGCACTCGTGAGCCACAGCGTCGCCCGAGCCCCGACGCGGTCCATGGGTCACGACACTAGTGACCGCCGGCCGCGCACCGTAGTGCCGCAGCGGCATCGGGGTCGGTCATCGCCGACAACATAAGTTCCTGCTGGGCATAGTTCGAGCGATCGAAGTCGCTTCGCGACAGACCACGGACCATCAGGGTCGCCGTGGTGATCGCGCCCGACGCCGTTCGGCGTTCGAAGTTCTCCACCAGTACCGAGTCGGTGGACGCGGCGAGGCTCCCACCCTTGAATCCGACCATCGAGCCGTCTGCGGCGGCGCCCTGGAACTCGAGCACTGCCCGCGCCTGCTCCGAGCCCGGGCCGAACGCCCCCGTCGCGATCGAGCCGATCAGCGTGTTGAGCGAACGGGTGGTCAGCGAGTAGGTCGCGTCGATCTGGGAGTCACTCGCCGACACCCCACGGGTGGCGAGCGTGAACATCGCAGTGCGATAGGCCGCGTCGTCGTGGTAACGGCGCCCGGCGGCTTGCACGCGGAACTGCCCGCGCGAAGTCGGATCGAGAAGGCTCAGGTACAGGCCGGCGTACTGCGGTGGTGGCCCTGTCATCCCGTACCGAGCCATGACCGCGGCCAGGCGCGCGTCGCCGAGCGCAGCCCGCAGGGCATCGGACGCAGCGGAGTCGGAGAACCGGACCATCACGTCGGCGAGCTGCGCGAGTGACACCCTCTGGGTCTCGGGCCGGGCTCCGGGAAAGTTCTGCAGTGCGGGGAGTCCGAGATATTTCAAGGCCGACACGTGGGCGCCGCCGTCGATCGGCAGATACCAGCGTTCCCACTCGTTGACCGAGACGGTCCGCTTCGGGTCGACCGCGCCCGTCGCGACCGCGCGACCGTAGGCGGCGAGGGTGATGATCTTCGCCGCCGATGCGGCCGGCAGCGTCCGATCGGGTCGGTGCGACACCGTCACGCGCCCGCGATCGGTGACCAGCAAGCCGTAGTCGTTCGGGTGGGCGGCGAGATAGCCGACCCAGCCCCGGGCGGTGGACGTGTCGGCGGCCGGGGGCGGGGCACACGGTGCGGCGGCGGCGGGCCCGACACTCGCGGGCACGACGAGCGCGGCGACGGCCATGAGCAGGCCGGTGAGGAACGATCCAGCGCGACGTGGCATGCACCAGATCGTAAACGATGCGAACGACCTGGGGTGGGTGTGCCGACTGACAGACTCGTGCGGTGACGACAGGGTCGATGGCGCGGTCGGTGGGCCTGGTGGCCGTCGGCAGCATGGTCGCCAACGTGTGCGCCTACTTCGTGCACCTGCCCGCCAGCGCCTGGCTGTCGACCGCCGCCTACGGCGAGTTCGCGGTGCTGCTGCAGGCGACGCTGGTGCTCGGTGTCCCGGCCCTCGCGGTGCAGGCCGTCACCGCGCGGGAGGTGGTCGCCGGTCGATCGGTCGGGTCGTTGGTCCATCTCGGTGGGGTCACCGCGGCCGTGGTGGCGGTGCTCGCCGCGATCGCGGTGTGGCCGTTCACCGTGTTCGCCCACACCGGCTGGGTGGCGACCGCGGCGGCGTTCACGGTGGCGCCCCTGCTGGTGCTGATCGCCGTCGGTCAGGGCATCATCCAGGGCCGCACCGAGTTCCGCCGACTCGCCTGGGTGATCGGGACCGTCGGGGTGGCCCGTACCGTGCCCCCGTTCGTGGCGCTCGCGTTCGGTGGCGGTGCGGCGGCGGCGTTGCTCGCGACGATGATCGGCGCCCTGGCCGCCACCGTGCTGGTCGCGTGGCAGGCGGGCCTCGTGGCCCCGGCGGCCCATGCGGTGTCGCTGTCGCGGTTGTCGCCGGCGAGTGTGCTCCAGGCGTCGCAGGTGCAGCTGGTGCTGATCTCGGCGACCTCGGTCGACCTGCTGCTGGCGCGGGCGGTGTTGGGGGAGAGCGATTCCGGGGTCTACGCGCTCGGGACGGTGGCGAGCAAGGTGGCGTTCTGGCTGCCCCAGGCGGTGGGGCTGGTCATCTTCCCGCGCCTCGCCGATGCCCAGCGTTCGGCGGCGACACTGCGGACGGCGGTGATGGTCCTGGTCGGGCTGTCGGCGGCGACCACGCTCGCGTCGGTGGCGGGCGGCCCACTGGTGCCGATCGTGATCGGCGAGGACTACCGCCCCGTCGCGGGTTTGCTGTGGCTGTTCGCGATCACCGGTGGCGCGCTCGCGGTCCTGCAGGTGGCGCTGCTGGCGGCCATCGCGCGGCATCGCACCCGGGTCGCCGCGGTGCCGTGGGTGGTGCTCGTCGCGGAGGTCGTGCTGATCCTGACGTGCGCGTCCTCGGTCGCAGGGCTCGCCCTCATCGCGGCCGGCTGCGCGGTCACCGCCGCGGCGCTCACGGTCGCGGTGGTGTCGCGCGACGACACCGTCAGGCCGTGACCGCGGCGAGCAACCCCAGCTTCTGATGGCTCTCGCTGCCGGGGGTGGCGGTGTAGACCAGCAGCAGGAGTCCCTGGTCGGGCTCGGTGAGGGTCTGGCAGTTGACCTCGATCGTGCCGAGCTCGGGATGGACGAGCCGTTTCGTCGAGACCTCCAGTGCGACATCGACATCGTGTCGCGACCACAGTTCGACGAACTCCGGCGACACCTCGGTCAGCGCCCGGCTCACCTCCGCGGCGCGTGACGTCGGGCCCTCGACGGTGACCGCGCGACGCAGGCGTGCGGTGTGCGCCCGGGCGTGGTGATCGTGGTCCGCCCCGGGGACGCGTGCCCGTTGTCGCGGGTCGGTGAACCACCGGTACACGACGCTGCGGTGCACCCCGGTGTACGCGGTCTCGTCGCCGAGCAGGGCGACGGCCGGACGGGTCTGGATGAGGGTCTCGCCGGCCCCGTTGACGACCATCGCGGGGGTGTCGCCGAGACGATCGACGATGCGCAACAGCCCCGGCGGTACGTGATCGTTGCGCGTGATGCGCTGCGGCGCATGGTGACCGGCGAGGATGAAGAGGTGGTCGCGTTCGGCGAGCGACAGGTGCAGGGCCCGGGCGAGGGCGGTGAGCATCTGCTCCGACGGTTGCGGACCGCGTTTCTGCTCGAGTCGCGACAGGTAGTCGGTCGACATACCGGCGAGCATCGCGACCTCCTCGCGCCGGAGGCCGGGCGTACGGCGACGTTGTCCGCGGGGCAGGCCCACGTCCTCCGGGGCCAACGCCTCGCGACGGCGCGTGAGGAACTCGGCCAGTCCCGTGCGATCGGTGTCCACCCGACCATGATGGGCGACTGGCGCGCGCCACATCCAGGGACCCGCGATCCCCCGATGAGCGGTGCCTTCCTGCCCGGGACGGTCCGGTGTCGACTGGTGTCACCGGGCCAGTCGGCCACTGCACACGAGAAACGAGATCACCATGCAGATCAGCGGCAACACCATCTTCCTCCCCGGCGCGACCTCCGGGATCGGCGAGGCCCTGGCGGTCGCCCTGCACGACGCCGGCAACACCGTGGTGATCGCCGGTCGTCGCCGCGAACGCCTCGACGACATCGCCGCCCGCCACCCGGGCATCGAGACCGCGCGTCTCGATGTCGCCGATCCGGCGTCGATCGACTTCGTCGCGGCCGATGTGCTCGCACGGTTCCCGGCGCTCAACGTCCTCATCACGATGGCCGGTGTCGCCGGCCCGGAGGACCTCACCTCGGCCGACTTCGTCGACACCGCCGAACGCATCGTCACCACCAACGTCCTCGGGACGATCCGTCTGGTGGGCGCGTTCACCGAACATCTCGCGACGGTGCCCGATGCGACCGTGGTGACCGTCTCGTCCGGTCTGGCGTTCACGCCCATGCCGGTGACCCCGACCTACTCGGCCACGAAGTCGTTCGTGCACGCCTTCACCGACTCGCTACGGATCCAGCTGCGCGACAGTGGTGTCCGCGTCCGGGAGCTCGTGCCGCCGGCGGTGCAGACCGACATCTTCGACGGCCAGGCCGACGCCGAGTGGGCGATGCCGCTGGCCGATTTCGTCGCCGAGGTGATGGATCTGCTCGCCGGTGACGACGACGAGATCGTGGTGCGCAACGCCCGCGCACTGCGACACTCCGAGGTCGACGGAACGCGCGGTGAACTGATGGAGCAGTTGGCGCATCTCATCGGCTGACGGCGCGGTAGGGGCATAGCGTGGAGGCATGAGCATCCGCCTCGGCTACCAGATCCCCAACTTCACCTACCCCGGAACGCCGGCCGACATCGTGCCGACCGTGCTCGCCCAGGCCCGCGAGGCCGAGGCCAGCGGCTTCGACGCCGTGCTGGTGATGGACCACTTCTACCAACTGCCGGGTCTGGGTGAGCCGTCGGAACCGATGCTGGAGGCGTACACGCTGCTCGCGGCGATCGCCGGCGCGACCGAGTCGATCCAGCTGTCGACCCTCGTCACCGGCAACACCTACCGCAATCCGGCGATGCTCGCGAAGACCGTCACCACCCTCGACCTCGTCAGTGCGGGCCGTGCGGTCCTGGCCATCGGAGCGGGGTGGTTCGAGCTCGAGCACCAGCAGATGGGCTACGAGTTCGGCACGTTCACCGACCGTTTCGAGCGTCTCGACGAGGCCCTGCAGATCATCGAACCGATGCTGCGCGGCGGGCATCCCGAGCTCGACGGCACGTGGTATCAAGCGCATTCGACGCTCAACGAGCCGCGGGTGCGTGACACCCTGCCGATCATGCTGGGCGGTGGCGGCGAGAAGAAGACGTTCGGACTGGCCGCGCGCTACGCCGATCACCTGAACATCATCTGCAACGCGAGCGAGCTGCCCCGCAAGCTCGATGCCCTCGCCGCGCGCTGCGAGGAGGCCGGGCGTGACCGCGGGAGCATCGAGACGAGCTTCCTCGCCTTCGTGATGGTCGACCCCGACGGCGACAAGGCCCGACAGATGCAGCGCGACTACATGGTCAAGACCGGGGTGGACGTCGACGCGCTCGATTCCGACGGGTGGGCCCAGGCCACCGACCGCATGTTCGTCGGCACCCCCGACGACGTCGCCGAGCAGATCCAGCGCCGCGTCCTCGATCCGGGCGTCGACGGGGTCATCATCAACCTCGTTCCCAACGGCCACATCCCGGGGACCATCGAGACCGCGGCGGCGGCGCTCAAGCCCCTCCTGGGCTGACGACGACTCACGGATCGACGCGCGGCGTCGGTGCCGTCTCCATCAGTGCTCGGAGGCCGCCGGCGATGAAGCGCGCCGCGACGGCGATGGCGTCTCCGGGGTCGACCGCGGAGACGAGCAGCGACTCCCGCGCGGCGTACACCGACGATCCGACGACCATCGCCGCGAGCTGTCGGATCGCCGGTGCCTGCGGGTCGAGGCCGGCGACGACGCCCATGCGGTCGGCGACACGGGACACGATGGCCTCGTTCAGGCGATCACGCAGGTCGCTCGGCGGACCGGCGTCGCGCATCTCGACGATGAGCCGGAATCCGTGCGGCCGGGCGGCGGCGTAGTCGAAGAACGCGGCGACGTCGGCGGCGACCTCGTCGTCGATCGTGAGGTCCTCGGCGCGGTCGTAGGCGGCGAAGAGGTGGTCGCGGGCGTGGGCGAACTCGCGCTCGAGGCACCGCTCGTACAGCGTCGCCTTGTCGGAGAAGTGTTTGTACAGCGTCGGTTTGGTGGTGTTGCCCCGCGTCGCGATGGCGGCGACGGTGGCGTCGGCGAAACCCTGCTCGGCGAAGACCTCGGCGGCCGCGGACAGCAACGGGTCCAGCGGCACCGCCTCCGGCCCGGGCTTGCGCCTGCGTTCACCGCGCTCGATCACCGCGTCACTGTACTCACGGTCGAACAGGTGCTATCTGTTTACCATGAAGTCAAGTGTTCTGGATCACCTTCGGATCGTCGTGGGAGTGGTGGTGGCCCTCGCGACGGTGACGGCCGTGACCCCTGCCATCGCCTCGACGACGGTGGCCACCGCGGCCCCCACGCCCACGGTGACCCGGTGCGCGCTACCCGAGGCCGGTGCCCCGTCGACCGCGTCGCCCGCATCGGTCGGGATCGACGCACGCAGGCTCGACGCCGCCATCGCCTTCGCGAGCTCGCGGCTGCGCACGAACATCACGGTGTTCCGCAACGGCTGCCTCGTCGGTCGTGGCCCGTTCAACGCCGTGACCGACCCTCTCCCGTGGAACCTGTGGAGCGGAACGAAATCCGTCGTGTCGATGGTCGCCGGCGTCGCCTTCAGTGAGGGGCGGCTCTCCCTCGACGCGCCGATCGGGCGCTACCTGCCGGTCGGCGAGGGCGACGCCGCCCACCGCGCCATCACCGTGCGCGACCTCCTCACCCAGACGTCGGGCCTCAAGCAGTCGATCGTCAGCGAGGGCATCCCGGCCGCACTCGATCTCGACACCGACATCGTCGGACAGGCACTCGCCCTGCCGATCGTGCACCGCCCCGGCACCTACTTCGAATACGGGCAGCACAACGCCGACCTCCTCGCCCACGTCGTGCAGTCGGCCGTGGGGCAGGACTTCCAGACCTACGCGCAGGAGAAGCTGTTCGCCCCGGTGGGCATCGGTCGGGGCGACTACTTCTGGAACCGTGACCGCCGCGGCAACACCTACGGCTACGCGTTCCTCTACATGCCGCCGAGCGATTTCGCGCGCCTCGGTCTGCTCATGCTGAACGACGGGTCGTGGAACGGTCGCCGGGTCATCGCCTCGGACTACGTCGCGGCCCTGCGGACCCCGACGTCGACGAACCCGTGCTACGGATTCCTGTTCTGGCTCAACCGATCACCGTGTACGGGACCGTCCATCCCGTCGCGACAGACGCAGGACGTGGCGCCGCTGGCCGGCATGCCCGCCGACGCCTACGCGATGGTCGGGCTGATGCAGCAGAACAACTTCATCATCCCGAGCCTCGATCTGCTGGTCAGCTGGACCGGTGCGTTCGGGGACGTCTCGCCGGACCCGATCACGCTGCTCAGCGGGAGCCTCAACAGCGAGCTCTACCACGACTTCCTGCGCCTGCTGGCCGCGGCGATCGTCCGTCCGCGCCTGCCCGACCCGGGACCGTACCACCCGACGTTCAACCTCACCGTCGACCCCGACCAGTTCGCCGATCCCTCGATCGCGTTGGGCGCTTTCGGACTCGGCCCCTACGCGCCGAAGGGATGCACCCTCGTGCGGTGCGGCGACACCCCGCTGCGCGCTCCCCTGCAGGGCAACCCGGGATGTTTCGCGATCACGTGCCTGCCGACCCCGACGGGTCCGCGACGGCCGAACTGATCGGCCGGCCTCAGCTCCGCTTCCACGGGTCGTCGTCGCGACGGGTCTCGGCGGAGCCGGGACCGTTCTCGTCGGGTTCGGACCACCCGTGCGGCTCGTCGCCGGTGACGCGCGGGATGTTCTGCGTCGCATCGTCGTCGGTCGGCCCCGCACCGGCGGCCCCGCCCCCTCGCTTGCGCAGGTCGGGGAACGACGAGGTCGCGTCGTCGGAGCCACGGAAGTTGTCCGAGTCGTCGCGGGCACTGATTGTGCCGTCGGTGTCCTGGGTCGCGACCGGGTAGTACGGGTCGTCGCCGCCCGCGGTGGCGGGGGTGCGACGCGGGCCGCGCAGCAGCAGCACGATGCCGGCGGCGAGCGCCAGGACACCGAGGATGCCGAACACGATGGGCATCCACCGACCCCACAGCTTGATCGGCGACGCCAGGTCCTTGGCGTCGGCGGCGCGCTGCTCCTGCGTCTTCTGGTCGTAGGCGAAGGTCGCGTCGAGGTTGGTGAGCGAGAAGTTCTTCAGGGCGTCGGGTGCGTCGTCGCTGATGCCCGAGATCTTGAAGTACTCCTGCACGCGCTCACGGTCGTTGACGATGGTCCCGGTGGTCGGGTCGACGTAGAGGTCGCGGGTGGTCTTGCGGTAGAGGTCGGCGGGCAGCACCTGCTTGCCGTCGATGCCGGGGAAACCGCCGTACCAGGCGGCGCTCTGGGTGAGCTGGCTGCCCTGCGGGACGCCACCGTTGGCGTCCTTGAGCGACGCGAGGTTCGCCTCGGGCACCTCCTGCGAGAAGTGGTCGACCTTCACACCGTTGATCTCGGTCGAGTCGACGTACTTCAGCGGGCTGGTGGTGCGGCTCGCGAGATCGAAGTAGATGTAGTTCTTGCCCTTGTCGGTGTCGAAGGGGAAGCGGTACTGCAGGCCTCGGCGGTCGGGGATGGTGACCGTCTTGTCCGACGAGTCGAGCTGCACCTCGGAGCTGCCCCCGCCACCGAGCGCCGGGGCGCCGGTGGTGCGGTTGGTGGTGACGCGGTCCTTGGTCGCGCTCAGCAGCGCGCCGAGGCAGCCGCCGCCGCTCGTCGAATCCGAACTGGGCGTGACGGTCTCGCCCGAGATCTGCACCTGGTTGATGCGCACCGAGGTGCCGGCCTGGAACGTGACACGGTCGCTGTTGGCGGGCTTGACGACCACCACGCGCTGCTGGCGGGTCAGGTTCGCCGGCGACACCTCCGGCTTCGACGACGTCAGTGAGCACCGGTTGAGGATCTGCGCGGGCAACGCCTGGCTGCCCGAGTCGCCGTCGGTGCGCTGTGAGGTCGACACGGTGGTGTAGTCGGTGTCCATGGGGGTCTTCTGGAACTGACCCACCAGGTACAGCGGCATCGCGATGGCGGCGACCACGAACAGCGCCCCGATGAAGATGAGGACGGGCCCCACCAACTCTCGGACCGACATACGGCTTGACGCCATGGCGAAGACTCCTTCGGAGAACGGTGTTTCCGGCCGGTGGTGGGCCTGTGGGTCCCACCCTGCGAGCGAGACTAACAGTCGGGCCTGCACCCTCACGGGATCCGGCGGGGCCGTCGAGCGCGGTAGTTTCGAGCCCATGCGCGCCACGACCGGACACGTCCCCGCGCTCGACGGTGTGCGGGCGCTGGCCGCGCTCGGTGTCCTCACCACCCATGTGGCCTTCCAGACGGGGTCGGTGGACTCGTCGGTGCTCGGCTCGGTGCTCGGCCGTCTCGACCTGGCCGTGGCCGTGTTCTTCGCGCTGTCGGGCTTCCTGCTGTGGCGTCCGCACGCCGCCGCGGCCCGGGGCCTGCGTGAGGCGCCCTCGGCGATCCGCTATCTGCGCCACCGGGTGGTCCGGATCTGGCCGGCGTACCTCGTGGTCGTCGTGGTGGTGTTGGCGCTGCTGCCGGGGGCCCGGGGTGCCGACGTCACCACGTGGCTGGCCAACCTGTTCGTCGCCCAGATCTACGTCCCCTACTCGCTCACCTCCGGTCTCACCCAGATGTGGACGCTGGCGGTCGAGGTCAGCTTCTATCTCCTGCTCCCGGTGATCGCGGCGTCCGTCGCGCGGTTGCGCGGTGAGCGTGCGCGGTGGCGGTCGCCGGTCCTCGTCGCCGCGGCCGTGGTGTGCCTCGCGTGGCCGTGGGTCGCCTCGACTCTGCCTCTCGCCCCCGGCGTCGCGGTCGACAACTGGCTCCCCGGCCACCTGGCCTGGTTCGTCGCGGGAATGGTGCTCGCGGAGAGCGTGAGCGATGCCGGAGACGGCTCGCGGCTGCGACGGATGGCGGCCGACCGCCGCATCATGGGTGTGCTCGCGGTGGTCGCGTACGCGCTGGCATGCACCCCGATCGCCGGACCGACCGGCCTCGCGGCGGTCTCGAGCGCCGAGTTCGCGACCAAGACGGTGCTCGGTGCCGCCGTCGCGTTCGGGCTGCTGGCGCCGATCGTGTTGGGCGACCAGCGCCATCGGCTGCTCGAGTCAACGGTGATGCTGACGCTGGGTCGATGGTCCTACGGCATCTTCATCTGGCATCTCGCGGTCCTCGCCGCGGTGTTCGGGTTGTTCGGCTTCGCCGCGTACGGCAGTTCGCCGTGGTGGGTGTGGTCGCTGACGGTGCTCGTCTCGATCGGTGTGGCCGCGGCGAGTTACGGACTCGTGGAGGAACCCGCGCGGCGTCGCCTGCGCGCCTGGGAGAAGGCGCGCTCCGGCACCGCGACGACGGTCATGAGCGCCACCACCGCGGCGAGCGCGGGAACGGTGACCCACCAGTCGAACCCCGTGTAGGGATCCCCCGAACCCCACGGACCGAGCGACAGGCCAGCGGCCGCCAGGGTGAAGGCCGCGGCGACGGCGACCGGCACGGTGCGAGGTCGCCGTCGGCGAAGCGCGAGGACGCCCGCGGCGACGACGACGCCGACGAGCAGTCCGTACCCACCCGAGAGCACCGTGACGGCCGCCGCCGTGGCCACGCCGGCGAGAACCGGTGCGCGCGGGGGTCGCCCGACCGACAGCGGATCGGCTCGATCTCCGCCGCGTCGGGAGGGGATGGCCGTCAGAGCAAACAACACGGCGACCGCGACCAGCCCGAGCAGCAGCGCGAGCCGGTAGGGCGTGTCGAGCGGGTAGTCGAGGGTCACGGAGCCGGCGAGGCCCGCGGGCACGATCCAGCCCTGCTGCCAGCCGTTGACCACGATCGGGCTGAGCCTGCGCCCGTCGAGGCTCGCGCGCCATCCGGAGTTCTCCGACTCGGGCACCACGAGCACCCGCGGCCTCGGGGACGCGTCGACCGTGGCCGTCCGGTGATCGGCCGACCAGGTCCCGGTCGCGACCGGCTCGAGACGGTCCGACGCCGGTGCCGGGGTGGCCGAGCCGGCGGCGGTGAGGGTGACCGAGTCGACGGTGAACGCCCCCGACGGGTTGACCGACACCGCCTGTTCGCCGGCGCGCACGGCCAGGGGTCGGCCGGATCCGCACACCGTCGCCGCGACGGGTGTGCCCGCGACGAGCTGACGTGCGGTGGTCGTCACCGACAGCGGTACGGTCTGCGATCCCAGCGACATCGTCAGACCGGCGGCACAACCGATCCGCACCAGACGGTCCGGCGACGCGACCGGCATCGTGGCCCCGTCCGGGCCGCCCAGAGAGATCTCGGCGATGCCGACCGGCGCGGTCGCCGCGAAGCCGAGGCTGTTGACGTCGACGAGGTCCGTCGCGTCGAGCACCGTCACGGTGACGACGGAGGCGCGGGCGGGCGACAGACGGATCCGACCGTCGGCGGGCACCGTCCGCACCTGACGACCGGTACCGAGATCGATCGCGACCCGCCGCGGTGCCGCGGGATAGAGGCCGCGTGGGCGGGTGATGGTCAGCGAGTCGATCAGGCGTGGCGCGGGCAGTTCGATCCGCACCGACGCCGGAGGTGACCCGGGGCGGGTGGAGGAGTCGGGCGCGATCCACGTGGTCCCGGGGTCGCCGTCGACCACGGCCGCGGCCGAGGCGCGCTGATCGGGCACCGCCGATGCGCCCGTCGCGGTCGCCGCATCGGTGGGCGTGAGGAAGGTGTTCAGCGGCGTTCCGGGCCTGCCGCGCAACCACACCCGCGGCGTCACCGTGGTGTCGGTGGGCACCGACAGCACTCGGGAGAACAGCCCCGGCTCCTCGGGGGAGAGCGCCAGCGCCGACGAACAGCGGGTGAGGTCGGGTCCGGGTGCGCAGGCGGTGCGCCCGGGGAGGTCCTGCCCGAGATCCCACTGCGCGACGGCTCGTCCCGCGGTCTGCGTGGGCAGCACGACGCGATGGGTGATGGCGAGCGGTGCACCGGTCCGGGTGTCGGCGAGCGCGAGTTCGGCGATCGCGAACTGACTTCCCGCGGTGCCGTTCTCGGTGCTGATCGCGCGTACCTGCAGCGAGCGGGTCGGACCGCTCGGGGCCACGACGGTCACCGGCTGCCCGGGGGAGATGCCCTGGGCGACCGAGGTGCCGCTGTCGGTGGTGATCAGCAGACCGGTCACCGCCGGACCCAGGGCCTGACCGGGTGTGATCGTCACCGACAGGTTCGAGCGTGGCTGCGGGAAGTCGACCTGGAGCCACTGACCGACGGCGGCGTCGAGGCCGCGACTCACCCACGAGGTGTTCGCGTCGTCGTCGAAGGCGGCGGCGGGCGAGTTCGCGGGGAGGGTCTGCCCGAGCTGTGTCGCGTCGGAGGCGGATCCCGATGCCGTCACCGACACCGCGTCCGGCCGGCCGTCGAGGAGCCACTGCCCGCGGACGAGACCTGCCCCGGGGACGGGGTAGTCGGGTGCGGTGTTCTGGGTCCGTCGGGGATCGCCGGGCGCGCGGATGGCCGAGCTGTGGTCGTCGACGCGACCGAAGTCGACCTCGCGGTCGGCGGGGGTGTCGGTGACGATCGCGCCGGCCGCGCCGGTGTCGTCGACGCCTGCGCGTCGTGCGTCGGCGTCGAGGAGGGTCGGGCCGACGGCGGGGGCACCGGTGCGCGCGGCGTGCTCCTGCAGGCGCGCCAACGACTCCGGGCCACCGACCACCCGCGGCATCGCCGCCAGGTCGACCAGTCCCGGTGCGGTGCCGTCGAATCCGACGGTCGACGACACCCGGTAGATCTCGATGGCGCGCATCGGCGGGATCAGCCCGTCGTCGCCGACGACGCCCTTGACCCTTCCGGGCCCGACGAGCGGCCCGAACTCGGCGACCTCCGACAACCCGGGGGAGGCGGTGATCGCCGCGCGCGCCACGATCGGTCGAGCCGACCGCGACCGGATGGGCGCGAGGTCCGCACGCAGCACCACGTACCCGATGCCCTGCTGCGCCAACGTGGCCGCGAGCCCGGGTGACCCGCGACCGGAGGCGATCTGTCGTTGCACGGAGTCCATCGCGCGGATCGCCCCGGGCGGCACCAGCGGGATCGCGTCGCGCACCGCCCACGGCGTGGTCGCGAGCGGCTGCAGTGGTTCGTCGCGGGTGAGCCCCCACGTCTGCACCGCGAACGGCGCCCCGGGCACCACCAGAGCCCGCGTGGGATGCGCACGGTCACCGGAGTGTTCGCGCAGCCACGCTGCGGTCTGCGGCCAGTGATCGGGTGTCGCCCGCACCGTGCCCGACGGCGCCAGCTGCCCGGTGATCACGAGCGAACCGGCGCCGAACAGCACCACGGTGAGCACCATCGTCGCCGCGACCGGCCGCGATCGTTCGGGGTGGGCGAACGCCGTCCTCGCCGCGCGCCAGGGCACCGCACCGGGCAGCGGTACCCGTGCCAGCAGATGGGCGATGCCCAACACGATCGGGATGCGGATCAGCGGGTCGAACTTGTGGATGTTGCGCAGCGGTGCGCCGGCGCCGTCGAGGAACGCACGGACCTGGTCGGCCACGGGCGAACCCAACGCCGCTGACCACCCACACCCCATGATGACCAGTCCCACGACGGCGAGGGTGATCAGGCGGCCGCGCGCGGGCATCGACCGCATGGCCAACCCGGCGAGCCCGGCGGCCGCGACGACCCCGGTGGCGAGCACGGCGACCGGCGACGACACCAGCAGCGACCCGGCCACCCGGTCGGGTGAGACGAACGGGGTCCACGAACTGGTGCCGCGCAGAACCTCGGTCAGCGACGTCCACCGGGTGGTCACCCGCGACGACTCGATGAAGTCCAGGAACGGGGGGCTGACCCGCGACAGGATCAGCAGCGGGACCACCCACCACGCACACGCCAGCGCGACACCCAGGGCCCACCACCCGGTGAACCGGGCCCAGCGCGCGGCCCCGGCCCGACGCGTCGGGACGTGCAGTGCCCACCACAGCACCGCTGCGGCGCAGGCGGCGGCCGTGGCCACGGCGTTCACCGCGCCCATCAGTGCGACCGCGCAGGCCGAGCGGAACGCGAGCTGCCGCAACGACCCCCGATGGTCGTCGCGCCCGAGCGCGATCACCACCGGGATCAAGACCCACGGCGCGAGCATCATCGGCAGCGTCTCCGACGAGATCGAACCGATGGTGGTGGGCACACGGGGGCTCACGACGAACGCCGTCGCGGCGAACAGACGTGAGCCGCGGCTGCCGATGCCGAGGGCCTCGGCCAGCCGCACGACGCCGACGAAGCCCACCGTCAGAAGCAGCGCCCACCACAGTCGCTGGGTCACCCAGCCGGGCAGACCGATGACGTCGCCGAGGACGAAGAACGCGCCGTGCGGGAAGAAGTAGCCGTAGGCCTGGTTCTGTACCTGGCCCATCGGCGCGACCGACGACCACAGGTGCGTGGCGCGGGAGAGGAAGCCGAGGGGGTCGGCGGTGAGATCGAGTTTGGTGTCGGCCGACACGTCGCCGGGCGACTGGACGAACGAGGCGAGCAGCGCCACGAGGGCGACGAGCGCGACCCCTCGGCGCGAGAGCCGATCGGCCACCATCAGTGGCCTGAGGTCAGTTGGAGACGCCGGCGTTGTCGCGGGTTCCGTAGTCGACCGAGCCCTTCACGAAACCGTTGTCGGCGTTGAAGCTGTTGACCGACGTCGACGGGGTGTCGTCGGAGGCCAGGTAGCCGCCGAGGAAGACCACCGCGATGGCGACGATCACGCCCATGATCCCGGCCACGGCTCCGGCGATGAGACGGTTGTCGGTCATGCCGGTCAAGCTACCATTCGCCGCTCACGTCACAGGGGTGGCAGGTCCGGTGCATCGTGCGGGTACGACGAGGACCGGTCGGCTGCAGTGTTTGAGCACCTGCTCGGCGACGCTGCTGCGCATGAGGGCGCGCAGACCGGTCGCGCCGCGGGTGCCGGTCACCAGGACGTCGGCCTCGATCTCGTCGGCCACGTCGATCAGTGCGCCCCACACCGTCCCCGTCACCTCCACGAGGTGTCCGCGCGCCGTCAGCCCACACCCCGCGGCGCGTTCCACGCCGCGATCGTTGAGGGTCCCCGCCTCGATGCGCAGGAGCTGGTCTGTCTCGCTGTCGACCGCGGTGCCGAACATCGGCTGCATCCCCGACATCCGCGCGGTCTGGTGCAGGGCGGTCTCCCAGGCGGTGACCACGACGGCGCCGCGGCCCGCCCAGATCCGGCCCGCCCAGTCGATCGCGCGATCGGCGTTGTCGCTGCCGTCGTAGGCGATCATGATCAGGTCATCGGTTGCGGTCATCGGATGGTCCCTTCGTCTGACCCCGCTGACGCCCGATTTTAGTCCTCTTCGCCCGTGTCGGCGCGGAGATCGACGCATGTCAGACTCGTCGGATGCGTACCCGACCGGTCTCTGGCGCCAGGACGACATCACGGGTGGTGGGCACCTGCCTGCTGGTCGCGACACTGGCCGCCTGCGCCACCGATGCCCCGGGCGACGACGTGACCGCCGGGCAGGGCCAGGTGCCGTCATCACAGGCGCGTTCCACGGCCCCGGTGTCATCCGCGACAGCCACGGCCTCGGCGGCACCGGTCACCTCCGCGGCCTGCGCGTCGGCGGTCGCGTCGATGTCGTTGCGCGACAAGCTCGCGACGATGCTGGTGGTCGGGGTCGCCGACAAGTCCGACGCGCTCGACGTCGTGTCGCTGTTCCACGTGGGCGGCATCTTCATCGGCAGCTTCACCGACAAGTCGATCCTGGCCGACGGCGGTCTCGCGGCGGTGAAGAAGGCGTCACCGCGTCCACTCATGGTGACCGTCGACCAGGAGGGCGGCCGGGTGTCGCGGCTGACGAGCCTGGGCATCGACAGCCCCTCGGCACGGGAACTGGCGCGCACGAAGACCCCCGGGCAGGTCCGAGCGGTCGCGCGGACCACCGGTGAGGGACTGCGCCGGCTCGGCATCACGGTCGATTTCGCGCCCGACGCCGACGTGAGCGACGAGTCCGACGACGAGGTCATCGGTGATCGCTCGTTCTCCGACGATCCCGCCACCGTCGCGAGATACGCCGCGGCGTTCGCCGACGGTCTAAGCGACGCCGGGATCATGCCGGTGTTCAAACACTTCCCGGGCCATGGTCACGGTTCGGGCGACTCGCACACGGGGACCGTACGGACGCCCCCGCTGTCGCAGCTGCGGACCGACGACCTCGTCCCGTATCGCACGCTGTTGCCGGGCCGGTCGACGCCACAGGTGCCGTCGACCGGGGTGATGGTGGGACATCTGATCGTGCCCGGGCTCACCGGCGACGAACTGCCGGCGAGCATCTCGCCGGCCGCGATGCGCTTGCTGCGGTCGGGGACGGGGTACGGCGGACGCCCGTTCGACGGGCCGATCTTCACCGACGACCTCAGCGGGATGGCCGCGATCAGTGCGAGGTACCCGATCGCCGAGGCGGTGGTGCGCGCTCTGAGCGCGGGTGCGGACATGGCCTTGTGGCTGAGCACCGATGATGTGCCGGAGGTGTTGGCCGCACTCACAACCGCGGTGCGGTCGGGACGACTCGCCGAGGATCGAATCGACAGATCCGCGGCTCGAGTGCTCCGCTCGACGGCATACTGCTGACCGTCGGCGGGCACTACGCGATCAACGAACGAAGTACCCCACGTAGAATTCGTTCGTCATTCGCGTAGTGCCCGCAGCTCGGCGGTCACAGCGAGGTCCGGCGTACGCAAGACCTGGCGACCATCCGCGACTCCGGGATCTCCCCCCAGATCCCGAAGCCGCGCAATGACGAGGAGGGTGACAGTCGAGATGACCAGCGAGACCGTGATGATCACGGCGCTCATCAGCCATACCCAGGCGTCACCCATCGGACCCCCCGATCCGATCGAGACAGCAGCGCCCCCCGGGACGAACGTCCCTCCGCGCTGCTACCCTCGCCCTCATGCATCGTTACGTTACAGTCTGTAATGAATGATGGTCAACACCGGGCGACCAAGAGATTCGACCATCGACGATGCGATCCTCGACGAGGCGGCGAAGATGGTCGTCGAGAACGGCTATGGCGCGACGACCATCGACGCGGTGGCCCGCGCGGCCGGGACCACCAGGCCGGCCGTGTATCGCCGCTATGCCTCCCTCGCGCAGGTCGTCTCCGCGGCGATGAGTTCCCGGATCGTCTTCGATCCCACGATGGATTCCGGCGATCTGCCGACTGACCTGCAGGTCCTGCAGACCCAGCAGGTCACGTTCTTCACCGATCCGCTGGTGGTCAAGGCGATGCCCGGACTCATCGAGGAGAGTTCGCGCAACGAGACGCTGCGCATCCGGTTGCTCGACGATTTCATGGGCCCGCGTCGCTCGGCCGTACGCCGTGCGCTCGAACAGGCCACCACCCGCGGCGACATCACCGGTGACGTCGACGCCGATCTGATCTGCGACCTGCTCACCGGACCGTTGCTGCTGCGCACGCTGATGCCGTCGCTGGGTCCGGTCGACGACGCCATGGTCGCGGTCACCGTCGCCTCCGCACTCGACGCGGTGCGTTTCCGCGCCGCCGGTGTCACTCGCTCCGAGAACCCCTAACTTACTGCCTGGTAAGTTAAGCTGATCGGAGTAGGCGAGAGGCGGTGTGCGATGGCAGGTGGGACCAAGCGACTGCCCCGCGCGGTCCGCGAGCAGCAGATGCTCGACGCGGCCGTCACCGTGTTCGCCGAGAAGGGCTTCCGCGAGACGTCGATGGACGCCATCGCCGCGGCCGCCGCCATCAGCAAACCCATGCTCTACCTGTATTACGGGTCGAAGGACGAGCTGTTCGCCGCGTGTCTGAGCCGCGAGGGCGGCCGGTTCATCGAGGCGATGACCACCGGGTTCGACCCGCGTCTGCGTCAGCGCGACCAGGCTCGCACCGTGATCTACGAGTTCCTGCGGTTCGTCGACGCCAACCGCGCCTCGTGGCGGGTGCTCTACCGCGTCGCCACCGGGCAGGCCGCCTTCACCGCGCTGGTCGATGCCAGCCGCTCACGGCTCATCGAGATGATCGCCGACCTGCTGCGCCGCGGGACCACCGTCGACGGCGCCACCGACATCGACTTCGAGCTCATGGCCGTCGCGCTCGTCGGTGCCGGCGAGGCCGTGGCCGACAGGATCTCCGAGGGTGACATCGACCTCGACACCGCCGCCGACCTCATGGTCAGCATGGGGTGGCGCGGCCTCGCCGGCGGCGCGCGGATGATGAGCGAGCACGCCTCCGGAGTCACCAACAGCTGAACCCGCGTTCGCGGGACCGGGGTCTCACAGGTCGGGGAGTGGTAGCTCCATGTTGGGCTTGATGATGCCGCCGTCCACCTCGAGGATCTTGCCGGTGGTGTAGGCCCCCGCCGACGACGCGAGATACACCGCGGCCGCGGCGATCTCGGCGGGATCGCCGATCCGTCGCAGGGGTGTCGCCTTCTCGAGGCCGGTCCGCATCCCCTCGTCGCCGGTGACGATCTCCAGTGCCGAGGTGGCGATCGCGCCCGGGGCGATCGCGTTGACCCGGATCCGCGGCGACAGGTCCTCGGCGGCGAGCCGGGTGTAGTGCGCGAGTGCGGCTTTCGCGGTGCCGTACGCCGCGAACGCGCGCCCGGGCAGCCGGCCCATCGCGGAGGTGATGTTGATGATCGATCCGTGGCTGTTGTTCTCGGTGGTGTTGTTCTCGAGCATCAACGGGACCGCTGCGCAGGTCAGCGCATGGGCGGTCGAGACGTTGAACCGGAACGCGCCCTCGAGGGCGGCGACGGAGGTGTCGAGCAGGCCCGCGGGCATGGTGCCGCCGACGTTGTTGACGACGATGTCGAGCCGCCCGAGTTCCTGCTTCGCGGTGCGCGCGAGATCGGCGGTCACCTCGGGATCGCTGAGGTCGGCGGCGACCACGACCGCGCGCCGGCCGAGTCCGCGGATCGTCTCGGCGACCTCGTCGAGCTGTTCACGGGTCCGCGACGCGATCACGACGTCGGCGCCGCACTCGGCGAACGCCACGGCGATGGCCGCCCCGAGGCCGCGTCCGGCGCCGGTGACGATCGCGACGCGCCCGTCCAGACGGAAACGATCGGTGAAAGTAGAACGTGTGTCAGTTTCGCTCATGGGGCCAGAGTAGACACGTCGCGCCGCGGCGGGGCTGATTCATCGCGTCCGATTCATCGGGTCCGGCTGATACCCGACGGCGACACGGGATAACGCTTGCGGAGCAGTAGCCGTACACCGTGCGCGGTGACCGCCAGCGACAACCGCTGCGCGAGGGGGAAGCGCGACGCCTGTGCGGCGACGTCGTCGATGAGGCGTTCGGCGGCGGCCACCTGTTCCGGTGCCGCGCCGGGCCCGGCGAGGGCGGCGTAGGCGCCGTGATCTCGATGGCTTTGCTCGCCCAGCACCGCGCGGCACAGGTCGCGATGGACCTCGGCGATGGCGGTGTCGCGACCGAGGGAGGCCTTCCACTCCGACTGCGCCGAGGTCTGGCCGCTGTGGCGGCGATAGGCGAGCGCGGGGAGTGAGGTCCGGCCCAGGCGAGCACCGTTGAGCGACAACCGCATCCACAGGTCCCAGTCCTCGGACGGCACCGACCGATAGCCGCCGACGTCGAGGATGGCGGCGCGGTATCCGGTCATCGTCGGGTGGGCGACCGCGCAGTTGAGCACCAGTTCGAGGCCGAGGGACTCGGGGCCCGCCGACAGCAACGGCTGGGGTTCGACGGCGAATCTGCCGGGCCCGACGAAGATCAGCGGGGAGAACGCACAGTCGAGGTGGTGTCGGTCCAGCAGCGCGAACTGGGATCGGAACCGCCACGGGAAGCTGATGTCGTCGGCGTCCATGCGCGCGACGAGCGGCGTCTCGACCGCATCGAGCAGCGCTGTGGCGGCCGCGGCGACCCCCAGCCTCGACCCGGCGGATCCGAGGAGACCGATGCGCCGGTCGCGGCGGGCGAGACCCCGGACCACCTCGGCGGTGGAGTCGTCGCTGGCGTCGTCGAGGACGAGGATCCGGCCGTCGCGCGGCAGGCCGCGGGTGACCGATCGGATGGCGGCGGCGACGGTGGTCTCGGCGTTGCGCGCCGGCATCATCACCGTCAGGGGCTCCACCCCGGGGATGCTATCCGCGGTCGGGTGCCTCGGTCCGGTTCGGATGACTCGGCCACCAGATGCGTTCGCCCACCAGGGTGAACAGCGCGGGGACCACCACGGTCCGCACGACGAACGTGTCGAGGAGGATGCCGAGACCGACGATGATGCCGAGTTGGGTCAGCGTGATCAGCGGCAGGACCCCGAGGACCGCGAACACCGCGGCGAGAACGATGCCCGCGCTGGTGATGACGCCGCCCGTCGCCGAGACGGCGCGGATCATCGCGGTCGGGACCCGGTGTCGTGCACTCTCCTCCCGGGCCCGGGTGACCAGGAAGATCGTGTAGTCGACGCCCAGGGCGACGAGGAACAGGAACGCGAACAGCACGGTGTTGTTGTCGAGCGCGGGGAAACCGAACAGGTGGATGCCGACGAACGTGCCGAGCCCGATCGCGGCGACCGTCGACAGCACGGTCGCGAGCACCAGCAGGATCGGCGCGATCGCGGCGCGCAGCAGCGCGAACAGCACGAGCAGCACCACCGCGAGGATCAGAGGGATGACGAGCAGGCGGTCGTCGGACGCGGCGTTGCGGGTGTCGTAGGCGCGGGCGTCGCTACCACCGACCAATGCGTCGGCGCCGTCGATACGCGAGGTTGCCGAGCGCAGCGCCGCGATGGTGTCGAAGGCGCCGTCCGATGCCGGCGGCGAGGTCAGGACGACGCTCCACCGGCTGTACTCCTGTGGGGAGGTGCCGGTCGGCGTCACCGATTCGACGCCGGCGGTGTCGCGCAGCGCCTGCTCGACTGTCTGCGCCGTGGAGGTGCGGGCGATCACCGTGGTCGGGTCGGACTGACCGGCCGGGAAGTGTTCGTCGAGGACGTCGAATCCGGTGACCGAGTCGGCGGTGACACGGAACTGTTCGGTCTGGCTCAGGCCGATCGAGGTGCCGAGGAAGCCCAGTGCACAGACCGCGAGGACCACGACGGCGGTGACCAACGAGCGCGCCGGGTGTGCGACGACGGTCGACGCGATCCGGTGCCAGGCGCCGGTGGAGTGCAGGTCGGCGGTGCTGTCGTCGACCAGGTCGTCGTCGACGCGGGGGACGAACGGCCAGAACAGCTTCCGTCCGAACAGGCTCAGGGCCGGTGGCAGTACGAGCAGCGCGAACAGCATGGCGAGAAGCAGTCCGGCGGCGGCGCTCGCGCCGAGGCTGCGGGTGCTGGGCAGGGCCGCGACGAGCAGGGTCAGCAGCGCGAGGACGACGGTGACGTTGCTCGCCAGCACCGCAGGTCCCGCGCGCCGCACCGCGGCGCGCAGGGCGTCGCGGTGGTCGCGATGGCGGCGCAGTTCCTCCCGATAGCGGGAGATGATCAGCAGGGCGTAGTTGGTGCCTGCGCCGAACACGAGCACGCTCGTGATGCCCGAGGTGGAGCCGTCGAACGCGAGACCCGTTGCGGTGGCCAGTGATCCGCCGGCCACGGCCGCGAGGCGATCGGCGACGCCGATGACGACCAGGGGCACCAACCACAGCACGGGCGAACGGTAGGTGGCGATCAGCAGCAGAGCGACGACCAGTGCGGTCACCGCGAGGAGGGTGACGTTCGCGCCGGAGAACGAGTTCGCGATGTCGGCGGCGAAGGCCGGGCCGCCGGTGACGTGGGCGTCGAGGCCCTCGGGCAATCCCTCGTCGGCGGCGGTACGGAGGGAGTCGACGGTGTCGCGCAGTGTGAAACCGCTGATCTCCGACGACAGCGGCACCGAGGTGATGGCCGCCTTGCCGTCGGGGGAGACGATCGCCGCGGGGCCGGTCGGGGCGGAGTCGGTGGACCGGTCGACGCGCACCATGCGTTCGCGGGCGGCGACCACCGCGGCACGATCGGAATCGGTCAGGGCGGCGCCGTCGGAACGGTCGACCACCAGGATCGCGCTCGCGACCTTCGCGTCGGGGAACGTCGCGAGGTAGTCGTCGATGCGTGCCGACTGGGCGGAGTCGGGGAGTGAGTTCGGTGAATCGTCGCTCGAACTGCTCTCGCCGCCGAGGCCGATCGCGGCCAGTCCGAGGATCAGGATGACGAGTCCGACGATCCACGAGCGCCGCCCGGTCACGACGGCGGCGAAGCGGTCCCATGCGGTGGTCATGAATCATGACACTCTCAGAAATTTAACTGTTCAGCAAGTGAGACTTTTTGATGGGTTGGTCGTAACCTGACCTGATGCATGACGAGGCGATGGACGACGGGGGTGGCGCGCTCGACCGCACGGGTCTCGAGTCGGCGATGGCGTCGGACCTGCGCGCGTTGTCGGCGGCGTCGGAGCAGATCGGTCGCGTGTTCGCCGGGCGACACGATCTCAGTGCCAACGATTTCCAGGCCCTGCTGCGGATCATGGTCGCCGACGTGGACGGTGAGCCGCTCACGGTCGGCAAGCTGGGGTCGTCGTTGGGTATGTCGTCGGCGGCGATGACCTACCTCGTCGAGCGGATGATCACCTCCGAACACATTCGGCGCGAGCCGGATCCGACCGATCGTCGTCGGGTGATCCTGCGCTACGACGAGCACGGCATGGAGGTGGCGCGTGAGTTCTTCGGCCCACTCGGAGCGGTCACCCGCGCTGCTCTCGCCGACCTCGACGATGCCGACCTCGCCGTCGCCCACCGCGTGTTCGGGGTGCTGATCGACGCGTTGCGTGGCTACGCGCGCGACCTCGGCGAGTCGTCCGGCTAGCGTTCGGCGGTCTCGCCGCGGCGCACGGTGCGCTCGATGCCGTCGATGATCTCGGGCCAGAAGCGGCGCGCGAGATCATGACCCATGTCGGGGACGATCATCAGTTCGGCGTCGGGGAGGGCGCGTGCCGTCGCCTCGCCGCCGGAGTGCGCGATGACGGGGTCGCGGTCGCCGTGGATGACGAGCGCGGGCATCGTCGTCGCCTGGAGGCCGTGCGTGCGATCGGTCTCGGCGAAGATCGCGGCGATCTGGCGTCCCGAGCCGGATTCGTCGGTCGACCGTGCGAGTGACCGCGGCATGATGTCGCGGACGTCGTCGGTGTCGGCTGCGGTCCGACCGCGGGAGCCGATGCGTTCGAACGCGTTGATCATGTCCTCGACCGGGTCGGGGTTCGGGAGGCGCAGCGCCGCGAGCAGGTAGCGCTTCGACGACTTCCCGCTGCGTCCGTCTCCGGGCCTGCCCATGACAGAGACGAGCGACCGGACGCTGTCGGGATGTCGGATCGCGGTCTGCTGGGCGATGAGTGATCCGAGGGAGACACCGACGACGTGCGCGCCGGTCGGTGCCACCGCCCGGATCAGTCCGCCGGTGTCGTCGGCCATGTCCTCGAGGGTGTAGGTGACCGGCGCGCGGCGTCGAAGGTATTGCAGCGCAGTCGGTACCGGGCCGCGCAGACGTGTCGACCGGCCGACGTCGCGATTGTCGAACCGCACGACACGAAGCCCTCGCGCCACCAGCTCGTGACAGAAGTCGTCACGCCACCACAGCATGTCGAGACCGAGCCCCATGATGAGGACGACGGTCGGCGGCGGCTCGTGTTCTGGCTCGGTGGTGGTTTCGAACACCTGGAAGCACAGGGTCACCGCACCGACGCGGATGAACTGCTCGGGTGGCGTGATCTCGGCGGCGGTCATCGGACGCGAGTCTAGGCCGCCGGTCTCATCAGAAGGGCGGGTGATCGTCGTCGTCCGGTTCCGCGTTGGGTGCTTGCTCTTCGGCCTCGCGTAGCCGTCGGTTGTGTTCGCGTTCTGTCTGGCGGCGGGCGTGTTTGTCGGCCAGGCGTGGTCGGCGTCTGGTCGGTTCCGGTTCGGTGTCGCCCGGGGTCGTTGCGTCGGTGGGTGGGGCGTGTTCGGGTGCGGTGAACTGGATGTCTTTCAACGCCGGGAACAGGTCGGTGCCGTCGAACGCTGGCCCGGGCACGGTGAGACCTTCCGGCGTGATGATGACCCGTTCGGTGCGTCCGTCGCGGCCGGTGGTCTGGTCATCGAGAAATGCCGTGTGGGTTTTGAGGTTGTGGTGGAACCGGCATTTCGATCCGGTGTTCCCCGGACACGTCTGTCCACCGTTGCAGGGATTCTCGTGGTCGTACTCGCGGGTGTGGTCGATGTCGCAGACCCACGCGGCCCGGTCGCAGCCGGCGACGTCACAGTACAACGACCGCGCCCGCACCACGGTGTCCAACGCGGTCGACGGCCGATACGGATTACTCGGTGAGTGGCCCGCGATCGGGTCATCGGAATGCCCGATCGGCGACACGGTCAGCCCGGGCTCGTTCAGGAGGTCGTCGAGGTGGGCGGGGGAGATGACGCCGTAGCCGTCGAGGAAACACGGTGTCTCGCCATCTCCGGCGACGGTCTCCAGGTCGCAGATGACGTGCAACGTCATGTGCGACCCCGTTCCCGGTAGGTCTCGGGTTCCGGGCGCGTCGGAATCGGGGACCTTCGGGGCATCGCAGTCATCGTTGCCGCACTGGCATTCCCACGCGACACCCATGACGAGACAGAAGTGGGCGTCGGATTTTCTCGCCGCGAGCGTGCGGTCGTCGTTGCTGCAGACTGCTCGAGCCAGGGCCTCGACCCGGCGGGACACCTGGATGGCCTTCTCCGCGGTGCTGGTCGCCTCCACCCGTGCCATACCGTCCTCGAGACGTTCGATCCAGAACCCACGGGCATCGACTGCCGCCTTGCGGCGGGCGCGCACGGCGTCGGGGTCGACCCGGTAGACGCTGCGGTCGACCATGTCCCGGATCCGCGACGGCGACCACGATCCCCGCCGCCGAAGAGCGGCCGCGATCTCTCCGTCGACGATCTGCTGGGCCTCGCGGTCGATGAGCAGGTCGGTGCGTTCCACGATCGTGCGCACATACCGGGGTGCGAGCCGCCCGTCCCGGAGGCACGCGGCGACCTTGGGTAGGCGGTCGCGGAGCGCGACGGCGGTGTCGACGAGGCGTTCGGCTGCGCCTTGTGACATCGCGTGGGTGACCGCGATCCGCGCCGCGCACTGCATCAGGGCGTCGAAGGTGCGGCGGTCCGACGCTTCCTCCGGCATCACCAGTTGGCGGTGGAGCTCTCCGGCGTCGCGGTAGCGCGCCCATTCCAGGAATGCCTGCCCGGCTGCGGCGTGAACCATGTTGTCCAGCAACGAGTTCACCGGCGCGTCAGCGTGATCGGTGAGCAAACCCACCGACCCCGCATCCACCCCAGCCCAACCCCCGTCAGCCATGAACCAAGACTAGAACAGGGGTCCGACAATCCCTGGCTGCGCGATTTTCAGGCTGTGCACAGAGCGCTTCTGTGGATGCTTTGTCGTAGAGCGCCGGCCCGTGGATCAGCGAGTGACTGTTAGAACTGCAAATGTGTACGATCATGGCGGCGCTGACGGGCAGCGCCCCTGCTGTCGGAGGGGGTCGGACACGTGACTGTCGAGGCGGTCCGTTCGGCCCTCATGCTTCGCGACCACCCCCTCATGACCTGCAGCGATGGGGTCACCGGCGACGTCAGGGCCGCCCGTGTCTGAAGCGACGTCGGAGAACACGGCGTGGACGATGTCCGCGCTGCAGTTCCGACTGCTGTGGACCGACGCTGCAGGTGCCCAGTTCCCGACGGAGCTGTGCGCCTTCGGTGACGAGAAGTATGAGACCGCGGACGATCAACTCGCGGCGGAGAAATCGGAGCTCACCCGTCTGCGGGACGCGATGACCTCGGCGAAGTCGGAGGCCATCACCGCGCTGACCCGGCCGCGCTACACGATCGGAATGGTCGGGCTCGATGCTCGAAAGCCGCTGTCGGACACATCGAGCCATCTTCGCGTGGCGAGTGCATGGGGTGGATCGGGCGACCACGTGATCGTGGTGCGCCAGAAGCCGGGGCGGTCGCCGTCGCACGGTGGGGATGTGTCGGTGACGCGATCCCGGCTGGACACGTGGACCGACGATCTCGTGCGCTTGCTGCCGACCTCCACCGGGCCGGGGCGGCTTCCGGCAGATGCCGATGTGCCGTTCTACGACCTGCCAATCGACGTCGAGGTGCTGCGTCAGGTGTCGGCCGACGCGCCGAAGACGACCGCGGCCGGGGTCTTCGTGCACGAGACGCCGACCACCTGTGGATCGATTCGGGTGCAGGTCGGATCGGAGGTCGACGGCCGGCGCCCCGAGCAGCTCACGTTGCAATACCGCGACATCGACAAAGACGGACGGTATCTGCTGGTGATCGACAGTCCTGGGACTGCGGTGGGAGTCGATGATGCCAAGATGGCATCGAGCATGAGACGTGCAGTGAACGCCGTGAAGAAGCGGTACGACTCGCGCGCGAGCGCGGAATGGGGATGATTGTGCGCAGACGTTTCGGCAAGTGGAGCGCGTCCGTCAGCCTGCTGGCGGTAACGATGGTCTGCGCTTCGGCCTGCAGTTCCGGCGGCGGTTCCGCCGAACCTGCGCCATCGTCCTCGGCGAACATTCAGTCAGCGTCAGTCGCCCCGGGTGTCGAGAAGGATTCCGTCCTCGACCTCAATTCCACCAAGGATATGACCGGTGTCGTTACGACAGTCCCCATTGGCAAAAGTCCGTACGACAAAAATATGCCCGATATCTGCAGCTTCATCACGCCTGAGGCTATGGGACGGCTAGGCGTTGATTCGAAAGAAAAAGGTTTCAACAGTTTCCCTCTGGTCACTCAGACCTGCACGCTTACAGCGGCACTCGACAACGACTTCCTAATTTCCGCCGTCATTTATGTCAACAACATCGAGGAGCATCTGTCGGTGCCTAGCTTCAAAGGTGAAAGCCGAGAAGCGACTCCGCTGTTTGGTAATGTCAAGGCGTACAAGCTTACGGACCAAGTTGCGACTCGTCCCGGTGGTCCGTATACGTGTGAAGTCGCCTGGGGAACCTTTTACGGCACGGCAGCCGTTCGCTTCAACGATGACAAGTCAGATGCGAGTCTCTGCGACCGCGCCTTTACTGCCGCAAAAACAATCGGACCACTAATGCCAAAAAGTCCGTCGCAGATGAGGCCCAGTTCTTGAGCGGGGACGGTGGGGAAGAAATGAATCTGGATCCTGGCGCTGCCGCAAAGATTGTAAGTGCCTGCTTCGGGCTTTCGTCCAGCATGAGAAAGATTGTCGATAAGGCGAGCTCGCTCACGGCGGTCTCGGCGAGCGGGGCGTATCAATCGGGCTCTCAGGTAGACAGGCAGTTATCTGCACTAGGCGAGCTTGCGGTTCGCGCTTTGCAGATGACCCGCGACGCCGTAGATGCGGCCGAGCAATCTTCTCGCGCGGCTGGCCAGGCCCTCATCAATCAAGATGATGCCACCCAGCGCTCTATTGCTCGGGCCTTGAACGCCACCGATGGCATCGATCCCATGTCAAAAGTGCAGACGCCCAGTGGTCAACTTGGGTCTGACTCGCGACCGAAAATTGCCAACCAGCCCACTACTCCCACCAAGCCATCGGGCGACCCGGCGTCGGGAAACTTCCCCATGGGACTCGCGCCCGAACCGATCCCAAACTTCTCTCTTAATCCTGCGATTGCAGCCTTGGGGCCGGCAGTCCCCTCGGCGTTGACTACGCTTGCTCAGCAATGGCTCGAACTGGCTAACTCCCTGAATGCGGCGTTTTTCGATTTTGATCACCAGATTTCGATACTCGGGACCAGTGTTTTCTCGGGCGAGGCTGCATCGAAAATGAAGAGTTCGCTCGACCTGTTTTCGAGCCGAGGTAAGCAGATTGCAACCGAGGCCCAGTCAAACTCGGCCTCAATCAATACGTGGGCTGGGTCGGTTCAGCAGTCCCAGTCACAAGTTCAGATGCTCGAGCAGGGTCGTGCCACTGCGTTGGCTGCTGCGACTCCAGAGAACAGCCTGAACGTGCATGCGCTTTACGACGGGCTTTCGCAGTCGCAGTTGAGCGCGACGTGGAATCCGCCGATCGGCAGCATGAACGGGTCGATGGTCAATCTGTCGGATCCGACGAGCCCGGTAGTGGGAACGCCGTTGTATCTGCCGGGTATGGGTCCGAAAGCGGCATCGGGCGACGGCAGCACGTTGGGTGGGCCGCAGTTCGCCGGAGGCAGTTCAGGCGGTTCCGGCGGTGGTGGTGGAGGCGGAGGTGGCGGAGCTGCCACCACGGCGAGTCGCAATGCTGCCTCGCAACTGCAGCGATCCGGTAGCGCTACCGCGAACCCAGCCGCGGCAGCGGCGAGCAAAGCGAACCCCGGTGCCGCACCCTCATCAGGGGCGGGCAATCCGGCGTCCGCAGCATCACAGGTGGGCAAGTCAGCGGAAGGCCTGACACGCGGGGGGCTCGGGTCGCCCTCGACCAGATCGTCGGGCCTGAGCGCCATGAAGGATGCCGCGGCAGCGGAGAAGACGGCCGCGGAGAAGGCGGCGATGAAGGCTGCCAAGGTCGGCGGGGGCGGCGGTGGCGGAGGAGCCGGCGCCGGCGGACTCGGCAAGGCAGGAGCGAGCGAGAGTGCGCTGAGCGCACGCGGCGCGGGTGCGATGTCTGCAGCGGAGAAGGCTCTGGCCGCCGAGCAGGCCGCGACGTCGAAGGCCGGTCCGGCGGGCACGTCGGCGGCGCCGATGGGTGGTCGTGGTGCGCAGGCCGGTGGCGAGGGCGACGGCAAACACAGGACCGCGCGCTATCTGCGGTCGACGGAGAACGGTGAGGAGATCGTCGGCGAACTCGACGACGTCGCACCGACGGTTCTCGGCGGCCTGAACCTCGACACCTCCGACGACAAACCCACCCCGCCACGCTCATCGCGCTAGCGACGCGACGGCGCCCTCAACGCTCGATCATCTTCATCTGGGCTTCGTTGTGGTGCTCACCGGCGGCGGGCGGGAGTGAGTCGAGTCGCGCGAGTTGATCGGCGGACAACGTGATGCCGTCGGCGCCCACGTTCTCCTCGACGCGCTCGCGCCGTTTCGTGCCCGGGATGGGCACGATGTGCTCGCCGCGCGAGAGCAGCCAGGCGAGAGCGACCTGACCGGTGGTCGCGCCGACCTCGGTGGCCACCGATTCGACGATCCCGACGAGCTCGAGGTTGCGCTGGAAGTTCTCGGCGACGAACCGCGGGTTGTCGGCGCGGAAATCGTCCGACCCGATCTGGTCGATCGAGCGGATCTGACCGGTGAGGAAGCCGCGCCCCAGCGGCGAGTACGGCACGAATCCGATCCCGAGTTCGGCGAGCACCGCCAGGACACCGTCCTCGGGGTCGCGGGTGAACAGCGAGTACTCCGACTGCAACGCGGTGATCGGGTGGACCGCGTGCGCCCGACGTATGGTTCCGACACTCGCCTCCGACAACCCGAGGTGTCGCACCTTGCCCTCGGCGACGAGCTCGGCCATCGCGCCGACGGTGTCCTCGATGGGTGTGTTCGGGTCGACGCGGTGCTGGTAGCAGAGGTCGATGTGGTCGACATCCAACCGACGGAGCGAACCCTCTACGGCCGCTCGGACATTGGCAGGGCTGCTGTCGGCGCCGTCGCCTCCCTGATGAGAGATCAGCCCGAACTTGGTGGCCAGCACCACCGAGTCGCGGTGCCCCTTCAGCGCGCGGCCGACCAGCTCCTCGTTGATGTAGGGCCCGTAGACCTCGGCGGTGTCGATCAGCGTGACACCGAGTTCGATGGCGCGATGGATGGTCCGGATCGATTCGTCGTCGTCGCTCCCGGCCCCGCCGTAACCGTGGGACATGCCCATGGCGCCGAGTCCGATTCGTCCTACTTCGAGTGCCCCGAGAGTGGTTGTACGCATGTGCCCGTTGTACTCCGTTGTGCCCGAACGTGAAACGGCGCCGCTCCTGTGATCGGGAGCGGCGCCGTCTCGGCGACGAGATGAGCGTCAGCGACGCTTGATGATGATCGCGGCGATGATGCCTGCGATCACCGCGAACACGCCGGCGAGCAGGGCCGGGTTCGATGCGGCCTTCTCGACGTCGTTGCTGTCGATGCTGCGGATGTTCGACGCCACCTTGTCGGCGACCTCGTTGACCTTCTTCTCGGCGTTCTCGGCGACGTCCTTGGCCTGGGCCTTGGCGTCCGATGCGGCGTCCTTGGCCTTGTCGGCGACCTCCGACGCCTTCTCCTTGGCGTCGTCGGCGGCGCTCTCGGCCTTGGCCTTCGCGTCCTGCGCGATGTCCTTGGCCTCTTCCTTGGTGCCCTGCGCCGCGTCCTTCACCTGACCGGCGACGTCCTTCGCCTCGGCCTTGGCGTCCGATGCGGCGTCCTTCGTCTTGTCGGCGACCTGGGAGGCCTTGTCCTTCGCCTCGTCGGCGACATCACCGGCGGCGTCAGCGGCCTTGTCGGCGGCGTCGGAGACCTTGTCGCCGGCCTGCTTGGCCTTGGCGCCCGCCTTGTCGGTGGTGCCCTCGGCCTTGAGGTCGTCGTTGTCGGTCGCGTCGCCGACGGCCTTCTTCGCCTCGCCGGCCACTTCCTGCGCCTTGTTCTGGGCCTTGTCGATGAAATCTGCAGCCATGGGAATCCACTCCTTTGTGATCACCGGGCCCGCTGGGTCTCGAGCCGCTCTCGAACTACTTGTCTGTTGTGTCGTAACGGACAGCCGATATGCACGAACTCCCCACCGTGATGCGTATCACGGTGGGGAGTTCGGTTGAAGCAATGACCGACCGACTCAGCCCCGCAGGGTGCCCGTCAGATGCGGGTAGCCCTTGCTGCGGTTGAGCACCGACACGTCCCAGCCGCCGTCGACGGTGTCGACGTAGCCGTTGACCTTCGCGGGCAGCAGGATCGGCTTGCCGAACTTCGCCTCGTAGGTCACCTCGTCGGGGAGGTACGCCTCCACGTTGGCGAGGACGGCCGCCGCGGTCCACATGCCGTGCGCGATGGCCCGCGGGAACCCGAACGCCTTCGCGGTGAGGTTCGCCATGTGGATCGGGTTGCGGTCGCCGCTCGCCCCGGCATACGCGCGGATGCGACCGAGGTCCACGGCCAGCGACACGTCGGGCGCGGGCGGGCGGTGATCCTTCGGCGGCGTCGACTTCGGTCCACCCGACAGCGACGTGCGCTGCTGCTTGAGCAGCGTCGAGGTCTGCTCGGTGACGAGCTCGCTGCCGACGCTGATGCGGCTCACGATGTCGACGAGGATGCCCTTGCGGTGCTCGCGCAGGTTCTCCGCGTGCGTGGCGATGCTCAGCGGCTCACCCAGTGTGATGCGGCGAACCCGCCGGATGCGGTTCTCCAGGTGCACCGAACCGACGGCGCCGAACGGGAACGCCGGAGCGACCATCGTCTGCATCATCAGGGGGAACTGCGCGACGAACGGGTAGGTGAGCGGCAGGTGCTCACCGAACTGCTGCCCGGTCGCGAGGCAGTACTGACGCACCTTCTCGGCGTCGGTCTTCAGCGACGACACCGTGTAGACGGTGTCGGGCAGGGTGGCGTCGGGGCGAACCGACCCGCCCTTGCCGATGCCGGGCAACATGCCCAGCACCGCGCTGCGGTAGACGTCGGAGGTCGCCGGAAGCGACTTCAGCGCAACGGTGTTGGTCATCTCAGGCGCCCAGCAGGGCCTGGCCGCACACGCGGACCACGTTGCCGGTGACGGCCGACGACGCCGGGTTGGCGAAGTAGGCGACGGTCTCGGCGACGTCGACGGTCTGTCCACCCTGCTGCAGCGAGCTCATCAGGCGGCCCGCCTCACGGGTGGCCAGCGGGATCGCGGCGGTCATGGCGGTCTCGATGAAGCCGGGTGCCACCGCGTTGATGGTGATGCCCTTCTCGGCGAGCACCGGCGCGTAGGCGTCGACGAGGCCGACGACGCCGGCCTTCGAGGTGCCGTAATTGGTCTGGCCGCGGTTGCCCGCGATACCGGCGATCGACGAGACGTCGATGACGGCGCCACCGGACTTCAGCGCCTCGGCGGCGACGAGGTCGTCGACGAGCTTCTGCGGCGCGATGAGGTTGACGGCGATGACCGAGTCCCAGCGGCCCTCGTCCATGTTGGCGAGCAGCTTGTCGCGGGTGATACCGGCGTTGTTGACGATGATGTCGAGGCCGCCGTGGCGCTCCTTGACGTGCTCGGCGAGCTTGGTGCCCGCGTCCTCGGCGGTGACGTCGATGGGGAACGCGGTGCCATTGACCTTGTTGGCGGTCTTCGACAGCGCCTCACCGGCGGCCGGGATGTCGGCGACGATGACGTGCGCGCCGTCTCGGGCGAGCACCTCGGCGATGGTGGCACCGATGCCGCGGGCGGCACCGGTCACGACGGCGACCTTGCCCTCGAGCGGCTTGTCCCAGTTCGCGGGGGCGGTGGCCTCGTCGGTGCCGACGCGGATCACCTGGGCGTCGACGAAGGTCGACTTCGCCGACAGGATGAAGCGCAGCGTCGACTCGAGACCCGACAGTCCGGTCGAGGCGCCGGGGGCGACGTAGACGAGCTGTGCGGTCGAGCCCTTGAGGAGCTCCTTGCCGAGCGAGCGGGTGAAGCCCTCGAGTGCGCGCTGGGCGACGCGCTCGTTGGGGTCGGTGATGAGCTCCGGGGTGGTGCCGATGACGACGAAACGCGCGCAGGGGGTGACCGACCGCATCACCGGGTTGAAGAACTCGTAGATCTCCTTGAGGTCCTTCGGGGAGGTGATACCGGTCGCGTCGAGGACCACGCCGCCGAACTTGTCGGCGGACTTGCCGGTGGTGTTGTTGCTGATGACCTCGTAGTCAGGGGTCGAGAGCATCTCGCGCAGCGGCTCGATCAGACGTCCCGATCCGCCGAGCAGCACCGGACCGGTGAGCGCCGGGTCGGACGGCTTGTAGCGACGCAGCGGCGGCGGGACCGGCAGACCGGCCTGCTTGGCGACGAACGCGCCGGGAAGCGAGTGGACGAATTGCGAGTACAGGCCGGTGTTTGCCACGTCATGACTCCTTGTTGGTTTGGTGTTTCCCCACCCCACCCTGCGTGTGCGCATTGGCACCCGGCGGGGTTCGACAAGTAACTTACTCGCGAGTAAGAATACGCTATAGCTTCCAACCGACACCCGGGGAGATCCGCAGTGGCAACAGCAGCAACAAACAAGAGCACTCGAGCCAAGGCCGGCGCCGCCAAGGCGAAGACGGTGCGGCCGGTCGCGATCGTGGGCGGCAACCGCATCCCGTTCGCGCGGCAGAACAAGGCCTACGCCAAGGCCAGCAACCAGGACATGTTCACCGCGGCCCTCGACGGCCTGGTCTCCCGGTTCAGCCTGCAGGGTGAGCGCCTCGGTCTCGTCGCGGGCGGCGCCGTCCTCAAGCACTCGCGTGACTTCAACCTGATCCGCGAATCGGTCCTCGGGTCGTCGCTGTCGCCGTACACCCCGGCCATCGACATCCAGCACGCCTGCGGCACCGGCCTGTCGGCGGTGTCCCTCGTCGCCGACGGCATCGCGACCGGCAAGTTCGACGCCGGCATCGGCGGCGGCGTCGACACCACCTCCGACGCGCCCATCGCCGTGTCCGAGCCGCTGCGTCAGGCCCTGCTCGAGGTCAACCGCGCCAAGAGCACCGCCGACCGGGTGAAGGGCGTCCTCGCGTTGCTGCCCAAGCTCGGCATCACCATCCCGCAGAACGGCGAGCCGCGCACCGGCATGTCGATGGGTGAGCACGCCGCGATCACCGCGAAGGAGTTCGGCATCAAGCGCGCCGATCAGGACGCGCTGGCCGCCGCGAGCCACCAGAACATGGCGAAGGCCTACGACGAGGGCTTCTTCGACGACCTCATCACGCCGTTCCTCGGTCTGACCCGCGACGAGAACCTCCGCGCCGACAGCACCGTGGAGAAGCTCGCGAAGCTCAAGCCGGTCTTCGGTGTCGGCCTCGGCGACGCCACCATGACCGCTGGCAACTCGACCCCGCTGACCGACGGCGCCTCGGCGGTGCTGCTGGCCTCCGATGACTGGGCCTCGGACAAGAAGCTGCCCGTCCTCGCCCACCTCGTCGACGTCGAGACCGCTGCGGTCGACTACGTCAACGGCCCCGACGGCCTGCTGATGGCCCCGACCTACGCGATCCCGCGTCTGCTCGAGCGCAACGGCCTCACCCTGCAGGACTTCGACTACTACGAGATCCACGAGGCATTCGCGTCGGTCGTGCTCTGCACCCTCGCCGCGCTCGAGTCCGACGAGTACTGCAAGGGCCGCCTCGGCCTCGACGCCGCCCTCGGCTCGATCGACCGCAGCAAGCTCAACGTGAAGGGGTCCTCGCTCGCCGCGGGTCACCCGTTCGCCGCGACCGGCGGCCGCATCGTCGCCCACACCGCGAAGATGCTCCACGCCAACGGCGGTGGCCGTGCGCTCATCTCCATCTGTGCCGCCGGCGGCCAGGGCGTCACCGCGATCGTCGAGGCCTGATCACCTCGAGCGGATAACCGCAGGTCACCGGGTCGGAAAAATTCTTTCGACGAATCTGTAACGCCCGACCCGGTGCCCTCGATATCCCACATAGCTTCGGCTGAGCTGCCAGACCCCCGACCCGGCAGCTCAGCCGAAGTTTTTTGTGCGCCCGACGAGACGTGCGGCGACTTAGGTTAGCCTTACTGACATGGGAACAGTGTTCGGCGCCGTCGTCGCCATCTCCGACCCCGCCCCGCGCATCCGCCGCCTCGTGTTCGACGTGCCCTTGCTGGCCGATCTCGGACTGCCGGGCGACGGTGACGACGCGGTCGGGATCTACTTCCCCGAACCCGGGGCGGCCGCACCGCCGGCGATGGAGTGCCGCGACGGGGTCTGGGCCTATTTCGACCTCGACACCGCACCGCACGGCCGGAACTACTCGATCCGCACCGCCGGGCCCGGACCGCGACAGATCACCGTCGACATCGTGCTGCACGAGCGCGGTGTCGCCAGCGACTTCGCACGGTCGGCCTCGGTCGGCGACCAGGTCGTCCTCGCCCACGCCCGCAGCTGGTACCACCCCGACCCGGCCGCGCAGTGGCAACTCCTCGTCGCCGACCTCTCCGGGCTGCCCGCTCTCGCGCGGATCATCGAGGAGTGGCCCGGCGACACCCCGGGCATCGCGATCGTCGAGGTCGCCGACGACGCCGATCTGGCCTACCTGCCCACCCACCCCGACGTCACGCTCGTCAGCTCGGTGGGGACCGGCAACGGTTATGCCGCCGGTGCGCTCGCCGACCACGTCCGCGCGCTCGACCACCCGGCAGGACGGGGCTACTGCTGGTTCGCCGCCGAGGCGTCGGAGTCGCGCGCGGTGCGCAAACACCTGCGCCGCGACCACAACTGGGCTCGCGAGCAGTACGACATCCTCGGGTACTGGCGCTTCGATTCCGAGACCTGGGACGAGAAGTTCGAGACGATGAGCGACGAACTGGTCGCGGTGTACTCGCAGGCCCTCGCCGACGGCAAGGGCGACAAGGTCGCCTCCGAGGAGTTCGACCTCGCACTCGAACGCGCCGGCCTGTAGCCCGGCGTGGTCTCGACCTTCGACCCTCCCGATCTGACCACCGGGGTGGTGCCGCCGGACGTTGCCCTCGCCCGCAAGCGCTGGGTCGGACTCATCGTCGTCGGCGCGAGCCTGGTGGCCATGAGCATCGCGAGCCTCGCGGTCGGCACCCAGTCGGTCGGTCTGGGCACCGTCTGGCGCGCGGTGGTCGACTACTCCGACACCGGCGACGAGTGGATCGTGCACGACCTGCGCATCCCGCGCACCGTGCTCGGCATCGTGGTGGGGCTGTGCCTCGGACTGTGCGGTGCGCTCATCCAAGGGATCACCCGCAATCCGCTGGCCGACACCCAGATCCTGGGGATCAACTCCGGGGCGAGTCTGTTCGTCGTCTCGGCCATCGCGTTCGGTGGCCTCACGTCGCTGATGTCCTACATCTGGTTCGCGTTCCTCGGGGCGTTGGTAGCCATGGTTCTCGTCTTCCTCATCGGCATGACCGGCCGCACCGCCGCCACCCCGGTACGTGTCCTGCTCGCCGGGGTCGCGATCGGCGCGGTGATGGACGGGATCGGCTACACGATCCGTCTACGCAATCCGCGCGCCTTCGACAAGCTCCGCTTCTGGGACGCCGGTGCCTTCGACGGCCGGCCGCTCTCCACGGTGGGGGTGATCCTGCCGTTCGTCGTCGTCGGGGTGCTGCTGGCCATCCACGTCAGCCGTTCGCTGAACGCCGTCGCTCTCGGCGACGATCTCGCGACGGCCATGGGCGGCAACGTGATCCGCACCCGCGTGCTCGGGCTCCTCGCGGTGACCCTGCTCGCCGGCGCGGCCACCGCCGCGGCCGGTCCGATCGGTTTCGTGGGATTGATGGTCCCGCACGCGGTGCGCTGGTTCACCGGTCCCGACTGGCGGTGGATCTGCGCGTACTGCATCGGCGTGGCGCCGTCGTTGATGCTGGCCGCCGACATCGTCGGTCGTGTCATCGTCGCGCCGGGGGAACTCCCGGTAGGGATCGTCACCGCGTTTCTCGGCGCGCCGGTGCTGGTCTGGCTCATCCGTCGATCGAACGCGACCGGCCTGTGACCCGCGGGAGCGCGTCGATGCTGCGCACGGGGTCGGTGGACGACATCGACTTCGGGCACCGCCAGCTCGTCCTGAGACGTGGTCGGCACCTGGCGCTGCGCGTTTCCGCCCGGACCGTCGTCGCGCTCTCGGTGCTCGCCGTCGGCAGCGTCGTCCTCGCCGTGTTCGCACTGGGCATCGGCGAGTACCCGGTCTCGCCGATGGACGTCCTGCGCGTCATGACCGGACAGGACACCTCCTTCACCCGTGTCGTGGTGCTCGAGTTCCGGATGCCGCGCATCCTGCTGGCCCTGGTGATCGGTGCGGCGCTGGGGATCTCGGGCGCCATCTTCCAGGCGCTGACCCGCAACCCGCTGGGCAGTCCGGACGTGATCGGGTTCACCACCGGCGCCTACACGGGCGCGCTGGTCGCGATCGCTGCGTTCGGCGGCGGTTACTACCTGACCGCACTCGGCGCCACGATCGGCGGGCTCCTCACCGCGGTCGTCGTGTACCTGCTGGCCTACCGCAACGGTGTCGCCGGGTTCCGACTGATCATCGTGGGCATCGCGATCGGTGCCGCGCTCAGTTCGGTGAACCAGTGGATCGTCATCCGCATCAGACTGCAGCAGGCCGTGACGGCGTCGATCTGGAACCAGGGCACGCTCAACGGACTCGAATGGGATCAGCTCTATCCGGTGCTGGTGTGCGTGCTGGCCGCCGTGGCCGCGCTGCTCGCCATGGGCCCGCAGCTACCGATCATGCAGATGGGCGACGACGCCGCGGGGGCGCTGGGCGTGCGCCCCGAGCGGTCACGCATCGGGTTCTTCGTGATCGGCGTCGTGCTCGTGGCGGTCGCCGCCGCGGCCGCCGGCCCCATCTCCTTCGTGGCGCTCGCCGCACCGCAACTCGCGCGTCGACTGACGGGTGCGCCGGGGGTGGGCATGATCTCGGCCGGGGTCATGGGGGCGTTCCTGCTGCTGCTCAGTGATCTCGTCGCCCAGAAGATCGTGGCCCCCGCGCAACTGCCGGTGGGGGCGGTCACGGTGTCGGTGGGAGGGCTCTATCTCGTGTATCTGCTCGTCGTCCAGGCCAGGAGGGACCGATGACCGACATCACCCTGGAAGCCAGGGACCTGTCCCTCGGGTACGGCACCGACCTGATCGTCGACGGACTCTCGGTCGACATCGTCCCCGGCGCGATCACCGCGATCGTCGGACCCAACGCCTGCGGGAAATCGACGCTCCTCCGCGGGTTGGCGCGGCTGCTGCGCCCGGCGGGTGGACAGGTCGTCCTCGACGGCGCCGACATCGCATCGCTCGACACCAAGGACGTCGCCCGCAGGCTGGGGCTGCTGCCGCAGACGTCGATCGCGCCGGACGGCATCACCGTCGCCGACCTCGTCGCGCGCGGACGGTTCCCGCATCAGAAGCTGTTCCGGCAGTACTCCCGCGACGACCAGGCCGCCGTGCGGGACGCGCTCGCTGCCACCGGCATCACGTCCATAGCCGGGCGGCCGGTCGACGAACTGTCGGGCGGTCAGCGCCAACGGGTCTGGGTCGCGATGGTGCTCGCGCAGCAGACCCCGCTCATCCTGCTCGACGAGCCGACGACCTTCCTCGACATCGCACACCAGATCGAACTGCTCGATCTTTTCGGCGACCTCAATGCGGAGGCGAACCGCACGGTCGTCGCCGTCCTGCACGACCTGAACCACGCCTGCCGCTTCGCCCACCACATCATCGCGATGAAGGCGGGATCGGTCGTGGCGCAGGGGGATCCGGCCGAGGTGATCACCGCCGAGCTGGTCGAGGAGGTCTACGGCCTGCGGTGTCGCATCATCGACGACCCCGAGACCGGGACACCGCTGGTGATCCCCCGGGCCTCGCGCCGGACGCCCACCGGAACACCCTGACCGCGACGGTCAGCGCCCCGACGAGCGCCGTCGTTCGTCGACCGTGAACCCCTCGGCGGTGACGGGACGCCCCTCGGCACGCGACGTCCTCTTGCGCCCCTGGTACCCGGCCATCGAACTGAACGCCGCCGAGACCCCGCCGGCGGTCGCCTCGTAGGTCATCGACTTCTCGGGGGCGAAGCCCAGACCGGCGCCCACCTCGACGGCGTCCATGTTCGCGCCGAGGAACACGAAGTCCCACGAGTACTCCGACTCCTGACGCCCGATCAGCTCCCGCACGGCCTCGATCGTCCACTCGCGACTCGAGTTCTCGTGACCGTCGGTCATCACGACCACGGTCACCGAGCCGGGCCGGGCATCCTCGGGTGCCGCGGCGAGACCCGCACCGACCTCGGTGACGAACCGGCCGACGGCGTCGTAGAGGGCGGTCATGCCGCGGGGTTCGAGGGCGAGCGGGGGCACCTCGGCGATCGGCCGGTCGGAGTAGACGAGCTCGTACCGGTCGTCGAACTGCGCGAGGGTCACCACGGTGGTGCCCTCGGCCGCACGTTCGGTCGTGATGAACGCGTCGAATCCACCGCGGGTGTCGTCGGCGATGGACTGCATGGATCCGGATCGGTCGAGCAGCGCGGCGACGAGGGACAGCTGTGGGTCGGTCATGGGAACTCCCTGCGATAGCGGCCGCGGTCGCGGCGTGGTCGAACTCGATACGGTGAACCGTACGGGCGTGCACCGACAACGGTCTGCGTGTCGGTTTGGATAGCCTCGCCTAGTACGCTCGAGCCGATCGGCGAAGGACGAAGGGTGGTCGGGTGCGTGTGAGCGGCGGTGTGGTGCTGCGACGCACCGTCACCCGCAACGCGCGGTGGCTCGTGGGCGGATCGACCCTCATCGCCGGATGGCAGCTGTGTGAGGTGTCGGTGCCGATCCTCATCGGCATCATCGTGGACCGCGCGGTGTCGACAGGTTCGTATGCGGCCATCGGCTTCTGGATCGCGGTGCTCGCGGCCCTGTTCGTCGTGCTGACCACGCTGTATCGGCTCGGTGCCCGTCAGCTGATGTTCGGCATCGCCCGCGAATCGCACCTGCTGCGTGACGAACTCAGCGCCCGTGCGCTCGACCGCGACGGGATCGGCGTCCCCGCGGGTCGGGCCGAGGCGTTCTCGGCGGGCGAGTTGCTGTCCATCTCGACCACCGACGCCGACAACACCTCCTACGTCATCGATTACGTGCCCAGGGTCGTCAGTGCAGTGGTCGGGACGCTGGCGTGCGGCATCGTCCTGCTGTCGATCGACCCCGTGCTCGGGGCGCTCGTCCTCGTCGGGATCCCGGTGGTGGTGCTGGGTCTGCAGATCACCGCGCCGATGATCGCCCGACGCGTCGAGGCGCAGCAGGAGGAGGTGGGACGCACCTCGGGCATGGCCACCGACCTCGTCAGCGGGTTGCGACCGCTGCAGGGCATCGGCGCGACGGGGGCCGCGGCCGATCGCTACCGGCGGTCGAGCCGCGCGTCGCTGTCGGCGTCGTTGCGCGCGGCGCGCATCCAGAGCGCGCACGCGGGCGCTGCGGCTGCCGCGGGTGCGCTGGCGGCCATGGGTGTCGCGGTGGTGGCGGTGTACTTCGCGCTCGCGGGAGACATCGGCGTCGGTGCCCTCATCACCGTCATCGGTCTGGCGCAGTACCTCATCGACCCGTTCGCGGTGTTGGCGATCGTCCCCAGCTGGGTGGCCGAGGCCCGGGCGAGCGCCAACCGGGTCGCGCAGGTGCTCGCGGCCCCGTCGCTGCGTGCCGAGCAGCCGACGGGCCCGACGCAACAGGTGGTCTCCGACGATGAGCGCCGCGTCGCCGTGAGCGTGAGATGCGCTGCACACGAGGTGCTCCCGAACTTCCGGCTCGAGGTCTCCGCGGGCGAGTTCGTCGCCGTCCTCGCCCCGGCGGCGCGCGACGCGGTGGCTCTGATCGACCTCCTCGCCGGCGCCCCGGGTGCCCCGGCCGGCACGGTCGCCGTCGGCGGCAGGTTCCTCGAGGACATCCCGGCGGGCACCCGCCGTGCGGCGATCGTCGTCGAACACCACGACACCCACCTGTTCACCGGGACACTGGGCAGCAACATCCTGTGGGGCGCGCCCGAGGATGGTCGCTCCGACCCCGACTCTCCGGTCGATGTGGGTACGGCTCTGGCCGCATCGGCGGCCGACGAGGTCATCTCGTTGTATCCGAACGGATTCGATCATCCCGTCACCGAACGCGGTGCCAGTCTCTCCGGCGGGCAGCGGCAGCGTCTCGCCCTGGCACGTGCACTCATCGCCGCGCCGGAGGTGTTGGTCCTGCACGATCCGACGACCGCGGTCGACGCGGTCACCGAGCAGGAGATCGCCGACGGTCTCCGGGCCGTGCGTGGCGAGAAGAACCACACCACCATCGTCGTGACGAGCAGTCCCGCGCTGCTGGCGGCGGCCGATCGAGTGGTCCTGGTCGTCGACGGCGGCATCGTGGCCGGGGGATCGCACTCCGAGCTCGCCCGGGGGCGCGCCGACTATCGAGAATGGGTGTCGCGATGACGATCCCGGACGTCGCTCCGATCCTCCCGGTGTCGCGCTCTCGTCGGACGCTGGCGTGGATGCGTGCCGACCTGGCCCGCCGTCCCGGCACCGTCGTCGTCACACTGCTCGTCGGGGTGATCGCGGCGGCGGCCGCAGTGGTCCCGATCTATCTACTCGGTGTCCTCGTCGACCGTGTGCGCGATGGTGCCGACGCGGGCGAGATCTGGCCGCTCGCCACTTCGATCGGTGTCTCCGCCCTGGTGGCCGGCGTGGGCACGGGCTTCTCGACCTACCTGGTGACGAAGCTCGGCGAGGTCCTGCTGGCCGACCTCCGCGAGTCGGTCCTGCGACGGGCGCTGACACTGCCGGCGACCACCATCGACGAGTCCGGGCGCGGCGACCTGCTGTCGCGGGTGGGCGCCGACGTCGGCGCGATCGGCAAGGCGGTCTCGCAGGTGCTGCCGACGGTGATCAACGGGATGTTCCTCGGCGTCCTCAGCCTCGTCGGCATGCTCGGTCTCGACTGGAGGTTGGGCCTCGCCGGCGCGCTGGCCCTCCCGGCCTACGTGGTCGCGGTGCGCTGGTACCTCCCGCGGTCGGCGCCGATGTACCGCGACGAGCGGGTGGCCATCGCCGCCCGCGGTCAGGTGATGGTCGAGTCGCTGCAGGGCATCCCGGCCATCGACGCCTACGAACGACACGATCACCACGTCGAGGCGATCAGCACCGCGTCGGCCCGCGCCCGGGACATCTCGGTCGCGGTCTTCGCCCAGTTCACCCGGTTCAGCGGACGGATCAACCGTGCGGAGTTCCTCGGACTGACCGCGATCCTCGTCGTCGGGTTCCTGCTCGTGCGCGAGGGAGAGGTGACCGTCGGCGCGGTCACGGCGGCGGCGCTGCTGTTCCAGCGACTGTTCAACCCGGTCGGCACGGTGATGTTCAGTTTCGACGAGGTGCAGGCGGCCGGAGCGAGCCTGTCGCGCCTGGTCGGCATCCTCGACATCCCGGCCGGCCCGGACACTCCCGTGACCGCGTCAGCGATGCCCGCGGGCGCCGATGTCGAGGTGCGCGATGTTCACCACGCCTATCACCCCGACCGCCCGGTGTTGCGCGGGGTGTCGTTGCGCATCCCGGCGGGCACCCGCACCGCGCTGGTCGGCTCCACCGGCGCCGGCAAGACCACCCTGGCCGCCGTCATCGCCGGGATGCTCACGCCCGGTGCGGGTTCGGCGCTCATCGGCGGGGTCGCGGTGACCGACATCGATCCCGACCGCCTCCGTGACCACGTGGCGACGGTGACGCAGGAGGTCCACGTCTTCGCCGGACCGCTCATCGACGACCTACTACTGGCGAAGCCGGATGCGACTCGGCAGCAGGTCGTGGCCGCGGTCGACGCCGTGGGTGCCCGGGACTGGGTGGACGCACTCCCCGACGGCGTCGACACCCGCGTCGGGGAGAGCGGGCTCGCGCTGACCGCGGCGCAGGCGCAGCACATCGCGCTCGCCCGACTGGTCCTGCGTGATCCCCGGGTGGTGGTGCTCGACGAGGCGACGGCCGAGGCGGGCAGCGCCAGTGCCCGCAACCTCGAGGACGCCGCCCTCGCCGCCACCGACGGTCGGACCACACTGGTCGTCGCCCACCGCCTCACCCAGGCCGCGACGGCCGACGCGATCGCGGTGATGGAGCACGGCCAGATCGTCCAGTTCGGTTCTCACGCCGAACTGTTGGCCGATGACGCCGGTCGGTACGCGCAGTTGTGGCGAGCGTGGGAGACCGACGCCACCGGGCGATGATCGACGGTCAGGCGTCGGCGAGATCGGCGACCGGCTTGCCCGTGAGCGCGTTCGACAGCTGCGGCACGACGACCTCGATCGCGTACAGCAACGCGTCGGGTCCGCTGTAGGACAGCGCGCCCGCCAGCGGTGAATCGAACAACGTGTAGAGCGTGCGGTCGTCGCGCACCACGTTCAGGCGGGTGAACGCGGGCGACGACGCGAGCTGCGCCTTCGTGGCGCCCTCGACGAACAGCACATCGCGATCGAGCAGCCCGAGCTTCTCCTCGGAGACGTCGCCCACGGTGTCCTGCGTGCGGAACCCCAGGGCGTCGAAGAGGGCGCGTCGGGGGTCGTTGGCGCCGAGCAGGTAGTGGCCGCCGTTCTCGGGGCCGTAGTCGACGACGAGGGTCTTGCCTGCGAACTCGGGATGGGCGGCTTTCGCCGCGTCGATCTCATCGGTCACCTTCGCCGCCAGGGCTCGCGCCTGCGACTCGCGTCCGAGAGCCTTTCCGGTGGTGAGCAACTGGACGTTCCAGGGTGTCTCCTCGTCCTTGTACTCGGAGGACTGGATGACGGTGGGCGCGATCTGCGAGAGCCGGTCATAGGTCTTGCGGTCGATGGTCTCGTAGATGGCGAGGATCAGGTCGGGCTTCGCTTTCGCGATCTCCTCGACGTTGATGCTGTCGCCCTGCATCGCGGGTACCCCTTCGCCACCGGTCTGTGCCTGCACCCAGGGGAGGTTGTCGTAGTTGTCGAAGAAGGCACGGGTCGTCACGGGCACCACGCCGAGCGCCAGGGTGAAGTCCTGGTCGTTGTAGCCGACGGTGACAACGCGTTTCGGGTCGGCCGGGACCTTCGTCTCCCCGAACTTGTGCGCGATGGTGACGGTGGGGCCCGATGCCTCGGGGGCGGAGCCGCTGCCGCAGGCCGACAGAGTGGCGACGCCGATGAGGCCGGCGGCGAGCAGGGCGAGCACGCGTCGACCGCGTGGGGAGACCAGGTTCATGGCTGACATTTTAGGTTATGATTACCTAACCAACGTGAACCGGGCATCGTGCGGGCATGCGACTCCGTCGGCGCATGATGGAGTGATGGCCCTGCCCTCACACGGTCGCTTCGACCACTCCGCCATCGGTGACCGACCGCAGTTCGACTGGCCCGGCGGTGCGCGTCTCGCCGTCTACGTCGCCGTCAACTGCGAACACTTCGCCTACGACTCCGGCGCCCCGGGACTCGGCTACACCCCGGACATGGCTCAGCCGAACACCTACAACTGGGCGTGGCGCGAGTACGGCAACCGCGTCGGCGCGTTCCGGCTCGCGGACACCCTGCGCCGCAGCGGTATCCGGCCGACGCTCCTGGTCAACACCGAGGTTTACGAGCACGCCCCCGAGGTGATCGCGGCGTTCCGTGCGCTCGACGCCGATGTGGTCGCCCACGGTCGCACGAACTCGACGCAGCCCAACGCGCTGACCCGCGACGCCGAACGCGCCGAGATCGACGCGGTGTACCGCGCCATCGAGACCCACGAGGGGCGGCCGCCGCAGGGGTGGATGAGCCCGGGCGCCAACCCGAGTCGCATCACCGAGGACCTGTTGGCGGAGAGGGGGTTCACCTACACCCTCGACTGGCCGGTCGACGACCAACCCGTGTGGCTGCGCACCGACGCCGGACCGCTGCTCAGCGTGCCCTATCCCCACGAGGTGAACGATCTGCCGGTCTTCGTCCACCACCACGCGACGGCCGAGACGTTCGAGCAGATGATCGTCGACTCGTTCGACGAACTGCTCGAGAACGCGAGATCACAGCCGGTGGTGCTGTCGATCTCGACGCACACGTTTCTCACCGGACAGCCCTATCGCCTCCGTCGCTTCCGGGCTGCTCTGGAGCACATGACGTCTCACGCAGAGGGTGTGTGGTTCACGACGGCGGGCGACATCGCCGAGCACTATCGCGGACTGTTCCCGCCGGGGTGACCCTGCGGTGGTCGTCAGGGGATGCCGACGTCGGTGATGGCCTCGGCCGCCCGCCGCTGCTCGGCGGAGAGCGCACCGGGAGCCACCGGCCGCGCCCTCTCCCACTTGCCGTGGACAGGGCACCGCTGCCAGCGACTCCCGCCGAGGCGAACCGCCTTGAGTGACACCATCGGCACCCAGATGGTCGAGTAGAACCCGCCGGACGCGCACTGTACAACTGTTCGCTTCACCCGACCGATCATTCGCCTGTCGAACGAACCGCGCAAGGTCTGGATCAGATCCCGTAGAGCCGTTCCCAGTTGCCGGTACTGGTCAATTCGGGCATCGCCGACCGGTACTGCTCGGCCACCGCAGGGGCCTCGCGTCGGAACCGCATCGACAACCGCACGAGGCGGTCGGTCATCTCACGGGCGAGATCGCGTCGGTAACGCCGCTCGCGGCACCCGTGCTGGGAGGCATCGGTGACGAAGACGTGGTCGAATTGTCCGACATGCCACCACGTGGCGTCCTCGAACGACACCGCGACCGGGCCGCCGATCAACCGGCCGCGCGCATGCGCCGCCACGCGCTTGGCGAGCACGGCGTTCTCCCATCCCGGCTTCGGCGGGGGAGCGGCCCGACGGATGGGGACCGAGGCCGGCACCGCGGTCATCGGCGTGATCACGGTCTCGGCGAAGCGCTTGCGTTCGGCGTTGATCTCCGCGAGTGCGGTGGCGCCGCCGTCGTCGAGAATCGCTGGGCCGTCGAGGAAGTCGTTCAACGCGCGCAGCTGGGTGTAGGCGAGGCCGTACTGGAGGCTGACCACCGACCGCACGATGTCGCGGCTGAGTTCCTTGATGACGGCGTCGGCGCGGAACCCGGGTTCGAGTGCGGCGGTGATGAGGCCGTTGCGGGTGGCGAAGTAGTGCGCGAAGCCGTCGACGTCCTTCCAGTAGAAGTCGGCGTGCCACACACCGGCGCCCGGCAGGGTCACCGTGGGGATGCCCGACCGCGCCGCGCGCAGGCCGTATTCGACGTCGTCCCACTGGAAGAACACCGGCAGCGGCATCCCGATCCGCGCGACGACCTCGGCGGGGATCAGGCAGGTCCACCAGCCGTTGTACTGCGCGTCGATGCGGCGGTCGGTGATCTTCTTGAGCATGTCCTTGTTCTGCTGCGCGAACTTGTCGCCCGCGACACCACGCCGCAGGGTCACGAGGTCGACGCGCTCGGCCGAGGCCAGCAGATAGGTCGGGTTGTGCAGGAACAACATCTGCGCGCCGACGATGGCCGGTGACTCGGTCATCGACGCGAACGCGCCGAGCCGCAACACGGTCTCCGGCTCGCACAGGATGTCGTCGTCCATCAGGATCACGTCGCCCTGCGGGTTGCGGCGGACCGCCTCGAGCAGGCCCCGGCTGAAACCGCCTGCGCCACCGAGGTTCTTCTGCTGGATGTAGTGCAGCTTGTCGCCGAAGGTGGGGCGCACCTGCTCGAACAGCGGGTGCCGGTCGACGGTGTCGGTGCCCTGATCGACCACCCAGACCCCGTCGACCGCTGACATGGCCTGATCATCCGACGCCAGCGCCGCGACGGTCTCGGCGCACTGCGGCACACGGTTGTGGGTGCAGATGGCCACCGAGACGGGACGACGCGGGCCGGCCGCGGTCACCGACCACTCGACGGAGTCGACGCGGGCCGCGCCGTCGATCGCCTCGAAGCTCAGCCACATCGCGCCGCCGTCGGCGAAGACGTTGAGCGGCGCGTCGATCGAGATGGTCTGCGGGCCGTCGACGGCCGGGTCGGTGAGCTCGACGGCGTCGACGATGCGGTGGTGGCTGCCGATGTCCGATGCCATCAACACGGCCCGGAAGTGCGCCGACGCGTGCACCTGCAGGCTCACGGTCACCGACGTCGCGGTCGTCCAGCGCTGCCAGTAGCTGGCCGGGAACCGACCGAAGAAGGTGTTCATGTCGGCGCGGGCACCGCGCTGCAGGTGCAGGGTCGAGCGGGTCTGATCGCCGCTGCCGTGCCGCACGACGGCGTAGAGGGCCGCGTTCGCGACGGGAGTCGTACCCGCGAACAGACCGCGGGCGACGACCCGTCGCCCGCCTGACGTCTCGTCGTGAACCGGTCGGGGCGCCGTGTCGGGGGAGGTCACCGTGGCAGACTATCGCGACACGACCCGCCTGCTCCCGATCGTGAGGCGACGATGGGTTTCTACGACGTCAACTGCATGATCACCGGGGTCAGCCTGTCGTCGGCCCGCGCGACCGCGGTCATCCTGCGCCACTCGAACGGTGTCGATGTGCCGACGTCGCCCGGAGTCCACGGCACCTATGACCGATACGGGACGATCGACCTGATCCGCGAGGACTCCGTCACCGACCGCGTCCTCGAGTTCTTCGTCGACGCCGCGCGCACGGGGTCGTTCGGCGGTGAGATCTATGAGGAATCCGAGTCGTTCGGTCCCGACCGAGATATGACCGACCACGACATCGAGGGCCTGTTGCGCGTGCTCACCGACAGCAATCTCGTGTTCTCAGGACTCGACCAGCCCACCGCCACGCTCGACGGGGATCGGATCACCATGGCACTGGTGGCATCGACCGTGTGGGAGTCGATCTGTTCCGGCGGACAAGATCTCCCGGATGGACCGTCGTCGTGGGCGATCAGGGCATTCGGGGACACGCCGCTCGCCGCCCACCTCGACGCGTCGCCGTCGCCGGACGTCGACGCGTCTTTGCGAGAGTTGCTCACGGTCAGCGCGACTCTGCGCGACGTCGGTCTGCACTGGGCGTCGGTGTTCGACCCCGATCAGCGGTTCCCGTCCGATGGTGCCCAGCACGGAAGCGACGAGATCGTCCCCTCCGTGACCACGGCCCGCCGGATCCACCGCGACCACCCGTCGATCCTGGCCGGTGTCGAGGCGTGCGTCCGGGAGTCGGGGTGGGACACCCGCTACGAGCTCTGACACCCCGCCACCGGCGCCGCTCCGCGGCATCGGGCAAGGTTGTCGCCATGAGCGACCAGCACAACCGCGCCCGGATCGGCGTCATCGGGGGGACGGGCTTCTACTCGTTCTTCGATTCCGACGCCGAGCAGATCGAGATCGACACCCCCTTCGGCGCCCCCAGCGCCCCGGTGTCGGTGGGCACCGTCGACGGCGTCGACGTCGCGTTCGTCCCCCGACACGGACTGCACCACGAGTACCCGCCGCACCGCGTGCCGTACCGCGCGACGATGTGGGCGCTGCGGTCGCTCGGTGTGCGTCGTGTCCTCGCGCCCTGCGCGGTCGGCAGCCTCGTCGCCGAGATCGGACCGGGTGCGGTGGTCATCCCCGACCAGCTCGTCGACCGCACGTCGGGACGTGAGCAGACCTTCTTCGACATCGACGCCGTGCACGTGAGCTTCGCCGATCCGTACTGCCCGCAGCTGCGCTCCGCCGCGCACGAGGCCGCACTCGCCGTGCCCGCGAAGCCGCCGGTGGTCGACGGCGGCACGATGGCGATCGTGGAGGGGCCGCGCTTCTCCACCCGCGCGGAGAGCCAGTGGTTCGCCCGGCAGGGCTGGACCCTGGTCAACATGACCGGTCACCCCGAGGCCGTCCTCGCCCGCGAGCTCCAGATGTGTTACGCCCCCATCGCTCTCGTCACCGACTACGACGCCGGCGTGAACGCCGGCGAGGGCGTCTCCGAGGCCGACGTCTACGCCGTCTTCGAACGCAGCCTCGCGATGTTGAAGGGATTGTTGACCCACACCGTCGCCCTCGTCGACACCGACGGCGAGTGCGACTGTGCCGCAGGCGGACACAATCTCGCCGCACTCCTGCCGGGTCTGGCATGAGTCGGGTCCTGCTCACCGGCGCCGCCGGGTTCATCGGGTCGCACATCCGACGCCAACTGCTCGAGCGTGGCCACGACGTGGTCGCCGTCGACGGCATGATCCCCGCCGCCCACGGCCCCGACGCGCAGGCCCCCGACGGCGTGCAGGTCGCCAATCTCCGCGGCGCAGACATCGATTCGATGCTCGACGGCGTCGACGTGGTGTGTCATCAGGCCGCGATGGTGGGCGCGGGCGTCGACGCCCGCGACGCCCCCGACTACGCCGCCGACAACGATCTCGTGACCGCCCGGCTGCTCGCCGCGATGTATCGGGCCGGCTGCTCGCGCCTCGTTCTCGCGTCGTCAATGGTCGTCTACGGCGACGGGACCTACACCGACGCGGTGGGCGCGCCGGTCGACCCGCCCGCCCGCACCCTCGAGGCACTCGAGGCCGGCCACTTCGAGCGCTACCTCCCCGACGGCACGCCCGCGCAGTGGGCGCTGACGCCGGAGAGCGCGCCGATCGCCCCGCGCAGCTACTACGCCGCGAGCAAGGCCGCGCAGGAGGCGTTCGCCATGGCCTGGACGCTGGAGACCGGCGGTTCGGTCACCGCGCTGCGCTACCACAACGTCTACGGGCCGCACATGCCGCGCGACACCCCGTATGCCGGAGTCGCGGCCATCTTCCGGTCGCAGCTCGAGAACGGTCGTGCGCCGACGGTGTTCGAGGACGGCGGGCAGATGCGGGACTTCGTCCACGTCGACGACATCGCCCGCGCCAACGTCGCCGCGATCGAGAACACCCCACCGGGGTTCGACGCGTTCAACGTCTGCTCGGGCCACCCCATCACCATCGGCGAGGTCGCCCACGAGCTGTGCCGGTCGATCGACGGACCCGAGCCGGTCACGACCGGACGGTTCCGGCCCGGCGACGTCCGCCACATCGTCGCCGATCCGGCCCACGCCCGCGAGACGCTGGGGTTCACCGCGCAGATCACCCCGGAGCAGGGGATCCGCGAGTTCGCGACCGCACCGCTGCGGGACTGAGCCCGCCCCTGCTCACCAGTGGGTGCGGACGATGCTGTTGATGAGCAGCGCGGTGAGCACCTGCGCGGCCAGCCAGAACCGTTGATGGCGCGGCGGCAGCAGTGCGGTGGTGGTGAGGATCCAGGCGCCGAACGGCAGCCAGATGCGTTCGGTCTCGGCTTTGCTCAGTCCGCTGAGGTCGGCCAGCGCCATCGCGAGCAACCCCGCGAGGCCGAGGATCACGACGGCCTCGCGTCGGGCGATGGGGCGTCGTCGTAGGGCCCGCGCGAGGCCGACCACGGCCGCGGGCCCAACTGCGCACATCGACGCCGCGAAATTCGCCCACACCCAGTACGAGTACGGACGCTTGCTGGCGATGCCCTGGTAGTAGCGCTCGTAGACGAGGTGGTAGCCGTCGAGCCACCAGAAACCCGCCGCGGCGAAGACCGCCACCACGATCAGGGCCGCGGGGATCGCCCACAGCAGTGGCCGCCACGCACGCGCCACGATCAGCGTCGCCACGGCGATGACGCCCATCAGCGTGAGGCCGTAGTTGCAGAAGATGCCGAACGCGAGCAGCAGTCCGGCCCCGACGCCGGCGACGGCCCGGACACGCGCGCGGTCGGTGGTGGCCGAGACGGCCAGCAACGCGATCCCCCAGGCGACGACGCCCATGAAGTAGCCGTCGGCCGACACCCCGATCCACACCGCGCCGGGGGTGACCGCGGCGAACGGTGCGAGGCGGCGTGCGGTGGTCTCGTCGGCGAGGCAGCGCACCGCGAGGCACAGCGCGATCACCGCGCTGGTGCCCACCACGATGCAGAACACCCCCGCCCGGGTGCCGGTGCCCAGGCCCACCCGGTCGAGGAGCACGAAGCTCAGCAGCGCCCCCACGGGGTGACCGGAGACGTGGGTGGGCCACGAGTTGGGCTGGAAATCGAGGATCCGCGAGTCGAACGTGGACAGGAGTCGCCTGATGTCGGTCACGCCGCGTGCGGTGGGGAGGTACTCGTCGGGTCGATCGAGCTGGGTGGAGATACCGCGGGTCCACCCGTCGATGAGCGCCAGGCTCACCGTCCACGCGATGCCCACGATCCACGTGACGGCCAGCAGCGCCCGCCACCGCAGCGTGCGCGCGACCCAGGGGCCGAACACGATCACCAGCAGCCCGATCGCCACGGCGACGGCGGTGCTGTAGTTGCCGTGCGGCTCCACCCCGCCGAACAGCGGTGGAGCGAGCACGAAGATGTTCAGCTTGAGTTCCGGCGAACCGTAGAACGGCACGAGGATCGCGGTGAGCAGGAGCGCGGCCGCGGCGAGGATGGCGGCGGTGTCGCGGAACCACCGGGACCGTCCTGCGGGCGATGCGCCCCGGGGGAGCTCCTCGCGAATGTCCGTTTCGTCGCTCTGTGTGGCCGTCACCGTTCCAATCTAGGCATCGACCGCGCCGATTCGTTCACGACCGCACCGCAGCGGGGTGTGCGGTGGTCACGTTATGGTTCGAGCATGGCCTTTTCGCGGCGCGACACCGGTCCGAGCCAATAGCCTCGGACACGATGGACACCCCTGCCTGTTCGACCCCGGCTGTCGAGACCGTCACGGTCGTCATCCCGTGTCGTGACGAAGCGCGTTCCCTGCCCGATCTGTTGGCCCGGATGCCCGAGGGGTACCGCCCGTTGGTGGTCGACAACGGCAGCACCGACGGTACTGCCGAGGTCGCGACCGCGCACGGCGCTGTCGTTGTGTATCAACCTGTTCCGGGTTACGGCAGTGCGGTGCACGCCGGCGTGCTGGCCGCGCAGACCGACATCGTCTGCACCATCGACGGTGACGGGTCGATGGATCCGGCCGATCTGGTGTCCCTCGTCGCGCTCCTCGAGAACGGCGCCGACCTCGCCGTCGGATGCCGCAAACCGGTCGAACGCGGCGTGTGGCCGCTGCACTCGCGTGTCGGAACACTGTGGGCGGCGCGGCGTTTGCGGCGCACGCTCGGCATCGACGTCCACGACATCGGTCCGATGCGCGCCGCGCGCCGGAACCGACTGCTGGAGTTGACGATCGAGGACATGCGCTTCGGATATCCGGTCGAGTTGCTCGCGCGCGCCGCCGACGCGGGATGGACGGTCGCCGAGACCGACGTCTCCTATAGGCCGCGCACCGCGGGCACGTCGAAGGTGTCGGGGTCGTTCCTCGGATCGGCCCGCGCCGCTCGCGATTTCCTCGGCGCGCTGAGTTCGGGGGCACGGTCGTGAGCGCATCGCGCGCGATCCTGGTGGTCGCGAAGGCACCCGTACCCGGACTGGTGAAGACACGGCTGATGGCGCGGTACTCCGCGGTCGAGGCCGCGACCCTGGCGTCGGCGGCCCTGCTCGACACCCTCGACACGGCGTTGTCGGTGCCCGGCGCGCTCGTCGTGGTGTCGATGGCCGGTGTGATCGACGACGCCGTCGGATCCGACGATCTGCGCGCACGTCTGTCTCGAACCACGGTGATGGAACAGCACGGGGACACGCTCGGGGATCGCCTCGACCGCGCCCACCGCGACGCCGCCGCGCAGGTGGGCGGCGGACGGGTGATGCAGATCGGCATGGACACCCCCCAGGTGACGGTGGAACTGCTGGTCAGCGGCCTCGACGCGCTCGACGACCATGACGCCGCGCTCGGCCTCGCCACCGACGGTGGGTGGTGGGGGCTCGCCGTCTCCGACGCCCGCGGGGCGCACGTGCTGCCCGATGTCGCCATGTCGCGGTCGGACACCGGTGAGCGGACTCTCGACGCGTTGCGGCACGGAGGATGTAGCGTGGCCCTTCTGAAGTCCTTGACCGATGTGGACCATCCGGCGGACGTGACCGAGGTGGCCGAGACCTGTGCCCCGACGAGCGCGTTCGCGAGGATCTCCGCCGAACTGAGATCGGCGGTGGCCCATGAGCGTTCCTGATGGATTCTCCCCACGCTTCTCCCCGGACGAGGATGTCGCCCACGGTGCGCTCGACCTGTCCGACGAGACCCCACATTTCGACGACGCGTTCCTCGACGCCGTACGCGGACAGAACAGTTGGCTGCGGCTGGCCGACGGCACCCGGACCTGCCTGCCCGTGACCCGGTGGTTGGGGACGAGCGGCGACCACGAGGACGCCGCCTTCGACCGCCACATCGCCCGGATGTGTTCCGGTCCCACCATCGATCTCGGCTGCGGCCCGGGTCGCCTCGTGAGTGAACTCATCGATCACGGTGTGTGCGCGCTCGGAGTCGACCGCAGCGCCCGCGCCATCGCGATGACGCGCAAGCGCGGGGGTGTCGCGTTGCGGCGCAGCATCTTCGAGCGCATGCCCGGCGAGGGTGGCTGGCATCACGCCCTGCTGATCGACGGCAACGTCGGCATCGGTGGCGACCCCCACGAGGTGGTGCGTCGGGCGGCCGATCTCGTCGCACCCGGTGGCACGGTGATCGTCGAGCTCGAATCCGGTGTCGGTTCGGCGGCGGGATGGAACGGATCGGTGTGGTCGGGCGCGGTGCGTGTCGAGTCGCGCAACGTCGCCGGGCCGTGGTTCCCCTGGGCGCGTGTCGGCGTCGGTGCCGCGCGCGAGATCGCCGAACGCGCCGGTTTGCGGCTGGGCACCGCCCACGTCATCTCCGGACGGCACCTCGTCGAGCTCGTCCGCCCCTGACCCGGGAGGCCCCTGAGCGAGCGCTCGGGCGGGGTGTTCTGGTCGAGCCGGTCGGGTGCTCGTAGGCTGCGTTCATGGATATCTCTGGAGCAAGTGCAATCGTCACCGGTGGTGCCTCGGGCATCGGAGCGGCCGCCGCGCGGCAGCTCGCCGCGAAGGGCGCCCACGTCGTCGTCGCCGACCTACAGGCTGAGAAGGGCGAGGCCCTCGCCAAGGAGATCGGTGGCGTGTTCGTCAGCGTCGATGTGACCGACACCGAGCAGATCAAGGCCGCGGTCGACAAATCGCTCGAACTCGGACCGCTGCGTGCGCTGGTGAACTCGGCGGGTATCGGTTCGGCGCAGCGCACCATCGGGCGCGACGGCGAGTACGACTCGGCGTTCAACCTCGACAACTACAAGAAGGTTATCGCGATCAACCTGATCGGCACCTTCGACTGCATCCGTCTGGCCGCCACCGCGATGAGTCGCGGCGAGGAGACCGCCACCGGCGAGAAGGGTGCCATCGTGTCGATGGCCAGCGTCGCGGCGTTCGACGGCCAGATCGGGCAGGTCGCGTACTCGTCGTCGAAGGGCGGCGTCGTGGGCATGACCCTGCCGGTGGCCCGCGACCTCGCGGCGGCCAAGATCCGCGTCAACACCGTGGCCCCGGGTCTCATCGACACCCCGATCTACGGCGAGGGCGAGGATTCGGAGAAGTTCAAGGCGCACCTGGGCCAGAGCGTCCTGTTCCCCAACCGTCTCGGACAGCCCGACGAGCTGGCCTCGATGGTCATCGAGCTGATCACCAACTCGTACATGAACGCCGAGGTCGTGCGCGTCGACGGCGGCATCCGGATGCCCCCGAAGTAGGCGACGCCACCTCGCGCGACCACTCCCGCCTCCCGCGACCGTTCCGACGGTCGCGGGAGGCGGTTCTGGTCGCGGGGGTCTCGTATTAGGGCACCGAGGGCAGGCTTACCTCACCCACAAGGTAAAGTGATCTTTACTGTTGGATCCGCCCGAGAACGAGGTTCGAGTGTCGCTCACCCGCAAACTGTCCGTCGTCGCCGCCACCGCGGTCCTCCTGGGCGGGGTGGCCGCGTGCGGTTCCTCGTCCTCGTCGGACGGGGAGGGGTCTGCCGCGGGGTCCTCGGTCTCGTCGTCCGGGTCCGAGCTCGTCGTCTACTCCGGCCGCGACGAGGACCTCGTCGACCCGCTCATCGACCGCATCGGTGCGGGCGTCGGCGTGCCGGTCGAGGTCGACTACTCCGGCAACACCAACGCCCAGGCCGCGAAGATCCTCGAGGAGGGCGACCGCAGCCCGGCGGACGTGTTCCTCGGGCAGGACGCCGGCGCACTGGGTGCGCTCGACGACGCGGGCGTGCTCGCGCCGCTGCCGCAGGACATCCTCGACCGCGTGCCCGAGCAGTACCGCGGCGCCGACGGCACCTGGGTCGCGACATCGGCGCGGGCCCGCGTGCTCGCGTACAACACCGACGACGTCCAGACCGCGGACCTGCCCACCGGGATCGACGGGATCCTCGACCCGCGCTGGAAGGGCAAGATCGGCTACGCCCCGACCAACGCCTCGTTCCAGGCGTTCGTCACCGGGCTGCGCGTCGCGCGCGGCGACGACGGCGCGGAGAGGTGGCTGCGCGCCTTCGCGGCGAACGAGCCCGTCTCCTTCGAGGGGAACGGCCCGCTGATCAGCGCCGTCGACGACGGTCAGATCGCGGCCGGTCTCACGAACCACTACTACTTCTATCCCTATGTCGCGGAGAAGGGTTCGGCCGCGTCGCTGGCGCTGCACTCGTTCGACGCGAACGACCCCGGCTCGCTGGTGAACGTCGCCGGTGTCGGCGTCCTGACGTCCGCGGACAACCAGGAGCAGGCCTTCGCGCTCGTGCGGGAGATGTTGTCGAACTCCTCGCAGCAGTACTTCGCCGACGAGACCGCCGAGTATCCGGTCATCGGTGGGATCACCTCGAAGTACGACCTCCCGCCCCTGCCGCAGGGCGCCTCGGACCTCGACCTCGGACAGCTCGCATCCCTGGAGCAGACCCAGGCCATGCTCACCAAGGTCGGGATGATCTGACGCGATGCCCCGACGAGCGCTCGGCGCGACGGCGCTCGTCGTGGCCGCGGGGAGCCTGATCCCGCTGGTGTACCTGGTGATCCGCGCATTCGAGCGTGGGCCCGACACAGTGACGGCGCTCCTCTCCCGCCCGCGGACGGCGGAACTGGCGCTCGCCACGGTCGTGCTCGTCGTGCTCGTGACCGCGCTGTCGATGGTGATCGGCACAGCGCTGGCGTGGCTGACGACGCGGACCGACCTGCCCGGCCGGCGGGCGTGGGCCATCGCGCTCGCGGCGCCGCTGGCGATCCCGTCGTACGTCTCCGGCTACGTCTGGATCGCCGACGTGCCGTCGCTGGCAGGGCTGCCCGGCGCGGTGCTCGTGCTGACCACCGCGTGCTTCCCGCTCGTGATGCTCCCGGTGGCCGCGGCGCTGGCGACCGGTGACACCGGCACGGTGGACGCGGCACGCACGTTGGGGCGCAGTGCACTTCGGACAACGCTGACGGTCGAGATGCGCCGCGTGTGGCCTGCGGTGGCGGCCGGTGGGCTGCTCGCCGCGCTGTACACGATGAGCGACTTCGGGGCCGTCGCCCTCATGCGGTACGAGGCGTTCACCGTCGGCATCTACAGCGCCTACCGCGGCGGCTTCGACCGGACCGCGGCCGCGGTCCTCGGGGTCGTCCTCGTGATCCTGGCCGTGGTGGTGACGCTGATCGAGCGTCGTGTGCGCCGGGGTGCGACGGCCCGCGTCGGGTCCGGGGTCGATCGTGTCCTCGCCCCGATCGAGCTGCGCCGCATGCGGTTCCCGGCTGTCGCTCTCGTGGTGGCAGTTCTCGCGGTCGGGGTGGGCTACCCGGTCGTCGGGCTGATCGGCTGGGTGGTGCGGTCGCTGCGGCGGTCGCTCGACCTGGCCGACGTGCTCGCGACGACCGCTTCGACGGTGCAGATGTCGGCGATGGCGGCGCTGGTCGTCGCGGTGCTGGCGTTCCCGGTCGCGCTCTTCGCGGTGCGATCGAACTCGCCCGCAGCGCGATTCGCGGAGTCGGCGACGTACGTGGCCCACGGCCTTCCGGGGATCACGATCGCGCTGGCCATGGTGTTCGTCGGGATCCGCCTGCTGCCGGGGATCTACCAGACCGAGGGACTGCTGATCGTGGCCTACGCCGTGCTGTTCCTCCCGCTGGCCGTCGGCAGCACACGCGCCGCGATCGCGGCGTCGCCGGCGGCCCTCGAGGACGTCTCCCGCACGCTGGGTCGTGGGGGACTGTCGACGACGCTGCGGGTCACCGTGCCGATCGCGGCACCCGGGATGATCGCCGGTGCGGCGCTCGTCTTCCTCACGGTGGCAAAGGAACTGCCCGCCACCCTCATGTTGCGCCCGCGTGGGGTCGACACTCTGGCGACCGAGCTCTGGTCGACCACGCAGGTGCTCCGCTACGGGGAGGCCGCGCCGTACGCGCTCGCGCTGATCGTCGTCTCGGCCGTCCCGACGTTCCTCCTCACCCGGGTGATCGCACCCCGGCCGAGTCGCGCGGTGGTGCCCGCTTGACCGCCGAGAACGTGCCTGTCCCGGACGCGGTGCACCTCGACGAGGTGTCGGTGTCCCACGGCCGGCGGACCGTCGTGCACGCGGTGTCGCTGGCGGTGGCGCCCGGGGCGATCACCGCGGTGCTCGGTCCCTCGGGATGCGGCAAGACGACGCTGCTGCGGGGCGTCGCCGGCCTGCATCCCGTCGATTCGGGACTCATCACCCTCGGTGGCCAGGTGGTCGCGGACGGACGACGCCGGTCGGTCCCGGCCGAGCGCCGCGGCGTCGGCCTCATGCCGCAGGAGGGCGCTCTCTTCCCGCACCTCGACGTCGCCGCGAACATCGCGTTCGGACTGCCCCGCGCCGGTGGTCGCGACGCCCGCGCAGCACGCGTCCGGGAGGTGGCCGAGCTGTCCGGTGTCGGCGATCTCCTCGACGCACGACCCCAGCATCTTTCGGGCGGTCAGCAACAGCGGGTAGCGCTGGCGCGGGCTCTCGCGCCGCGACCCCGCGTGGTGTTGCTGGACGAGCCGTTCGCGGCCCTCGACGCCGGCCTGCGATCGTCTCTGCGGGACGACGTCACCGCCGCGCTGCGCGCGCAGGGGACGGCCGCGATCGTGGTGACCCACGATCAGGCCGAGGCGCTGTCGATCGCCGACGACGTCGTGGTGATGCTCGACGGCCACGTCGCGCAGGCGGGGACACCGCAGGAGATCTACACGAGTCCGCTGTCCCGGCGGGTCGCCGAGTTCGTCGGCGACGCCGTGATCCTCGACGCCGACCGTGACAGCGCCACCGCCAGCTGCGTTCTCGGCGACGTCGCGGTGCACGGGCCCGGATCCGGTCACGGGGTCGTGGTCGTACGGCCCGAACAGGTTGTCGCCGAGCCTGATCCGTACGGTCCGTTCCAGATCGACCGCATCACGTTCACCGGTCCGGACAGCGTGACGATGCTGCGGCACGTCGACACCGGTGTGCTGGTCCGTTCACGCGCGGCGGGTCGTGACCTGACGGTGGGCGACCGAGCAGGCCTGAACGTCACCGGATCGACGATGTTCCTGCCGCGCTGAGGGCCGGATCAGCCGGTGCGGCCGAGGATGAGTTCCACGGTCTGGGCCGGCTGATCCCACATCGGGAAGTGGCCGCACTTGGAGAACCAGTGCAGCTCGGAGCCCGGGAACGCCGCGTGTGCCCGTTCCGCCTGCTTGGGCAACGTGACACGGTCCTGGCGGCCCCAGCCGATGGTGACCCGGCCGGGCGTCGTGCCGGCAGGTGCGCCCTCCTGCAGGGGACCGTCGACAAGTGCGTCGAGCGCGTCGCGCAACGACGTCGCCTTCTTGAAGCTGCGCATCTCGTGCAGTGCCACCGACGCGGGCAGCTTCCACGGCGCCGCCGAGAACTGCGTGAGCAACGCCGTGCGTCCGACCGGGTTGCCGGTCAGCGCGGGCATCACCGGTTGCAAACCGAGGACGAGCGGCAGTGACGCCTTGAGCGCCGTGCTGAAGAAGCGGAGTTCACCGGGGCTCCAGAAGCCGCCGGGATCCAGCGCGACGGTATCGCCGCCCACGCCGCGGCGCGCCAACTCGAGAACCATGCGCGCGCCCATCGAGCTGCCGACGGTGTCGATGCCCGCGAGGTCGTGGGCATCGATGAAGTCGGCGACCGCGTCGGTGAGCGAGGCGATGGTCACCTCACCAGGAAGAGGTGCGCTGTCGCCGAATCCGGGGAGATCGATACTGATCACGTCGCGGTGCTGTGCGAGCCGATCGAGGATGGGCGACCACGAGGCCCAGCTCGCGCCGAGACCATGGACGAGCAGCAACGGGGTTCCGCTGCCACGACGATCGAAATTGAGTGAGCTGCCGACCATGGGTGGCCTTCCGCGAGTGGGGTCCCCGTGCGACGACTTCTCCGTCACCAATGGGGTTGTCCCGTCGACGTTACCGGCTGCACACGATCGGCCGTGGCCGCCACCTGAGGCGAACGCGCGTCGACGGTTCATCCGCGCGCCCGGTTCGGCGCGCGTGTGAACGGTGGGCGCGCGACATCGTCGGACGCGACGAAAGCGGGCCCGGTCGTGGTGACCGGGCCCGCTTGTCGTTGCACTCAGATCAGAACGCGGCTTCGTCGAGCTCCATGGGGTCATTGTCGATGGTGTCGATGATGGCCTTGGTGGAGGTCAGCTGCGGCAGCATGTTCTTCGCGAAGAACGAGGCGACGCCGATCTTGCCGTCGTAGAACGACTTGTCGGCACCGGTGGCGCCGTTGTCGAGCGCGGTGAGGGCGACCTCGGCCTGACGCAGCAGCAGCCAGCCGATCATGAGGTCGCCGACCGACATCAGGAAGCGCACCGAACCGAGACCCACCTTGTAGAGCTGGGTCGCGTCCTCCTGGGCTCCCATGAGGTAGCCGGTGAGGGTGGCGGCCATGCCCTGCACGTCGTCGAGGGCGGTCTTGAGCAGCGCGCGCTCGGCCTTGAGGCGACCGTTGCCGGCCTCGGAGTCGATGAACGAGCTGATCTGGCCGGCCACGTGCGCGAGCGCCTGCCCCTTGTCGCGGATGATCTTCCGGAAGAAGAAGTCCTGCGCCTGGATGGCCGTGGTGCCCTCGTACAGGGTGTCGATCTTGGAGTCGCGGATGTACTGCTCGATCGGGTAGTCCTGCAGGAAGCCGGACCCACCGAGTGTCTGCAGCGACTCGGTGAGGGTGCCGTAGGCCCGCTCGGAGCCGACGCCCTTGACGATCGGGAGCAGCAGGTCGTTCACGCGGAACGCCATGTCCTTGTCGGCGCCGGAGACGATCTGCGCCGACGACGGATCCTGGTGCGAGGCGGTGTAGAGGTAGATCGCGCGCAGGCCCTCGGCGTATGCCTTCTGGGTGAGCAGTGCGCGACGCACGTCGGGGTGATGGGTGATGGTGACGCGCGGCGCGGCCTTGTTCGTCATCTGCGTCATGTCGGCACCCTGGACGCGCTGCTTCGCGTAGTCGAGAGCGGTGAGGTAGCCGGCCGACAGGGTGGCGATGGCCTTGGTGCCCACCATCATCCGGGCGTGCTCGATGACGTCGAACATCTGCGCGATGCCGTCGTGGACCTCGCCGACGAGCCAGCCCTTGGCCGGGATGCCGTGCTGGCCGAAGGTGACCTCACAGGTGGCCGAGACCTTCAGACCCATCTTGTGCTCGACGTTGGTGACGAAGACACCGTTGCGCTCGCCGAGCTCACCGGTCTCGAAGTCGAAGTGGTACTTGGGGAGGAAGAACAGCGACAGGCCCTTGGTGCCGGGACGCGCGCCCTCGGGGCGGGCCAGCACGAGGTGGAAGATGTTCTCGGTCATGTCCTGATCGGCCGAGGTGATGAAGCGCTTCACGCCGTCGATGTGCCACGAGCCGTCGTCCTGCTGTACGGCCTTGGTGCGGGCGGCGCCCACGTCGGAGCCGGCGTCGGGCTCGGTGAGGACCATGGTGGCGCCCCAGCCGCGCTCGGCGCAGATCTCGGCCCACTTCTTCTGCTCGTCGGTGCCGTTGTTCCAGAGGATCTCCGAGAAGCCGGTGCCGGCGCCGTACATGAACAGCGCGGGGTTGGCGCCGAGGATCATCTCGCTGATGGCCCAGAACAGGGTGCGCGGGGCGGGCATGCCGCCGAGCTCCTCGGCGATGCCGACCTTGTCCCAGCCGGCGTCCAAGAACGCCTTGTAGGACTTCTTGAACGACTCGGGCAGCGTCACCGTGTGGTTCTCGGGATCGAAGACCGGCGGGTTGCGGTCGGAGTCGACGAACGAGTCGGCGATCGGCCCCTCGGCGAGGGTCCGGACCTCTTTGAGCATGTCGATCGCGGTCTCGCGGTCCAGGTCACCGAAGTCGCCGCTGGCGAGGACCTCATCGAGCTTGAACAGCTCGAACAGGTTGAACTCCAGGTCTCGCAGGTTGCTCTTGTAATGGCCCATCAGGGAATCCTTCGTTCTACGGGGCTGGGTCGACGCACGAACTGGGCGTCTACAAGCGAGCGATCGGTAGGTTACCCGCGAGTAATAACGCCAAATATACAACCGGACACGGCGCCTGCCAACTCCCTCGTGAGCGATGTGTCCAACATCCCCCGGGGCCCCCTGGGTGACGTGACGTCACCCGCAGGAGACAGTGCGGTCAGGCCAGCTGCTCGCGGAGAAAGGCCAGGTCATCGGCGACACCCTCTGCGGGGGTCTCGAGGATCACCGGCGCCGCGGCGGCGCGGGCGACCTCGACGAGAACCTCCGAACCGATGTGTCCGTCGGTGAGGTTGGCGTGGCGGTCGCGGCCGGAATCGAACTCGTCGCGCGAGTTGTTGAGGTGCACCAGGTCGATGCGACCGGTGATGTCGCGGATCCGCTCCACCAGCCCGACGAGGTCTTCGCCGCCGGCCCACGCGTGACAGGTGTCGAGGCAGAAGCCCGCCTGGTCGAAGTCGCCGACGGCATCCCACAACCGTTCGATCGACTCCAGCGTGCGGGCCATGGCGTGGTCGCCACCGGCGGTGTTCTCGATGAAGATCGGGACGGCGAACCCGCCCTTGTCGGCCTGGCGCTCGAAGAGCTTGCGCCAGTTGGCGAATCCCTCGGCGTCGTCCTCGCCGTCGCCGAGGTGACCGCCGTGCACCACGAGGCCGATGGCGCCGAGATCGGCGGCCGCGGCGGCCTGGAGTTCGACCGCCTTGCGCGACGGCATCCGCAACCGGTTGTTCAGGCTCGCGACGTTGATGATGTACGAGGAGTGCACCACCACGTCGATCGGCGACGACCGGATCCGGTCGGCATCGGCGTGCGGTTCGGGTTTCGGGAGCTTCCGGTCCTGCGGATCGGTGACGAACATCTGCAGCAGATCGGCGCCCATGTCCTCGGCGGTCCCGATGGGGTCGGTGTCGGTGCGTACGTGTGCTCCCAATCGCATGACTCCCACGATAGGAGTAGTCCAGAGTGGAGACACCCGGCGGAGTGCTGGTGGGTCCGGAGAGAGGATGGTCGGGCGATGGAACGACTCAGTGGGTTGGACGCGTCGTTCCTGTACCTGGAGACGCGCTCGATGCTCATGCAGGTGGTGGGTCTCATCGAGATCGACCCCTCGACCGTCCCCGGCGGGTGGTCGTTCGATCGCATGCTGGCCGAGATGGACCGCCGCATCACCGCGATGCCCACCTTCCGCCGCAAGCTGCACGACTCCCTGTTCAACCTCGACCACCCGGTGTGGATCGAGGACCGCGCGTTCGACATCGAGCGGCACGTCCACCGGGTCGCGCTGCCCGATTCCGGCGGCGACGTCGAACTCGCGGAGTTCTGCGCGCACATCGCCGGCGTCCCGCTCGACCGCAGCAAGCCGCTCTGGGAACTGTGGGTCATCGAGGGTCGTCCCCACGGCAACATCGCGATCATGCTGCGCATGCACCACGCCGGCGTCGACGGTGTCTCGGCGGCGGATCTCCTCGCGCAGCTGTGTTCGCTGACCCCTGATGACCCCGACCTCGACGAGGACAAGGTGGGCACCTCGGCCGGCGGTGCGTCGCTACCGGCGCTCGTGGCCGACGGACTGGTGAACTTCGCCGTCCGACGTCCCATCTCGATCGCCCGGATGCTGCCCCAGACCGTGCGCGTGCCGTTCCAGTGGGCCAGCCGCTCCCGGTCGCACGAGGCGATGCCGGCACCGTTCAGCGCGCCGCGCGTGGCGTTCAACGGCACCATCACCCCGCACCGGTCCATCGCGTTCACCCAGATCTCGCTCGACGACATCAAGACGATCAAGAACCACTTCGACGTCACCATCAACGACGTGGTGATGGCGGTGGTGGCCGGCGGACTGCGGAAGTACCTCACCGACACCGACGACCTGCCCGACCGTCCACTCATCGCCGCGGTCCCGGTGTCGACCCACGGCGAGGAGGACGACCGACTGGTCGTGGCGGGGACCAATCAGGTCACCGCGATGATGATGACGCTGCCCACCGACGTCGACGACCCCGTCGCGCGGGTCGACGCCATGCGCGAGCTGTCGACGACGGCGAAGTCGCACCACAAATCGCTCGACGCGTCGCTGCTGCGCGGGTGGGCCCAGCTCATCCCGCCGATCACAATGGGCGCGTTGACCCGCCTGTACTCGAACTACCATCTCGCCGAGCGGCATCCGGCGGTCGTGAACGTCATCATCTCCAACGTGCCCGGCCCGTCGTTCCCGCTGTACTTCCTCGGGTCGCGGATCCGTGCGCTGTTCCCACTGGGTCCGGTCGCCCACGGTATGGGCCTCAACGTGACGGTCATGTCGTGCGACGGCCAGATGAACTTCGGCGCGATCGCCTGCAAGGAACAGATGCCCGATGCGTGGCCGCTCATGCGGGCGATGGAGGACGACGTGAAAGCGCTTCTCGCCGAGTGCTCCTCGTGACTCACCCCTGAGCGAGCAGCTCCGCGGCCTTCTCGCCGATCATGATCGCCGGGGCGTTGGTGTGGCCGCGGATGATCACCGGCATCACCGACGCGTCGGCCACCCGCAGCCCCTGCACGCCGCGCACGCGGAGATCGGGATCGACGACGGAGTCGTCGTCGGTGCCCATCCGGCACGTGCCCACCGGGTGGTAGAGCGTCTGGGTGTCGAGGTTGATGGCGGCGTCGACGAGTTCGCCCAGGGTCGGTGATCCGTCGAGAGCCGGTCGGAGGTAACGGTTCCCGACGACGTCGGACAATGGCGCGGTCTCGAAGAGCTTGGCGCAGATCTCGACGCCGGCGGCCAGGGTCGCGCGGTCGTGCCCGTCGGGATCGGTGAGGTAGCGCGGGTCGATGATCGGTGCGGCGAGCGGGTCGGCCGAGGCGAGACGGACGGTGCCGGCGCTGCGCGGCTGCAGCAGCACCGCCGCGATGGTGATGCCGTCCTCCTCGGGGGCGACGAGCCCCTGGCCGAGGAACGGGGCGGGGACGAAGAGGATCTCGATGTCGGCCAGCCCGGTGTCGTCGAGGCCGGTCTGCAGGAACCCGTAGGTCTCGGCCACGTTCGAGGTGAGCATCCCCTTGCGGCGGGCGAGGTAGTTGATGAGCGACTTCGGCTTCGTCGCCCGGTAGAGCGTCGGCTCGTCGGTGGTGCGGGTGATGCCCGCGGCGAGATGGTCGAGCATCTTCGATCCGACGTCGGGTCGGTCGACGAGGACGTCGATGCCGTGATGGCGCAGGTGCTCGGCGTCGCCGATGCCCGAATGCATCAGCAGGGCAGGGGAGTTGACCGCGCCGCCGGACAGGATCACCTCACGCTTGGCGGTGACCACGCGGGTGGTGCGGTCCTCGACGAACTCGACCCCGACCGCACGGGTGCCCTCGAACACCACACGGGTGGCGTGGGCGCCGGTGAGCACCGTGAGGTTGGGACGTTTCATCGCCTCGCGCAGGTAGGCGTCGGCGGTGCTCTCGCGGGCGCCGCGGCGCTGGGTCACCACGGTCTCGGTGAACCCGTCGGGGGTCGCGACGTTGGGCGGCGCCTGCTGATAACCGAGTCGTGCGGCGGCGGCCATGCACAGGTCGTTGAGCGGGCTGGGGCTGCGCTGGCGGGAGATCTCCATCGGTCCGCCGCGGCCGTGGTCGGGGTCGGTCGACCACGGGGTGTTCTCGATCCGCCGGTACCACTTGACGGCCTCGTCGTAGGACCACTGGTCGCCGGCGGCCGCGGCCCACGCGTCGTAGTCGGCGGCGAAGCCGCGCACCCACATCATCGCGTTGAGCGAACTCGACCCGCCGAGAGTCTTGCCGCGGGGCCAGAAGATCTGTCGCTGTTTGAGTTCGGGCTGATCTGCGGTGAAGTAGTTCCAGTCGACATCGGAACCGAAGAGCTGCGCGAACGCGGCCGGGATGTGGATGAACTTGTCCTTGTCGGGCCCACCGGCCTCGAGGAGCGTGACGTGGGTGTCCGGGTTCTCGGTGAGGCGGGCGGCGATCACCGCCCCGGAGGACCCCGCCCCCACGATGACGTAGTCGCTGCCGGGCACTGCGGAGTCGTCCATGACGTCGATCCTATGGACGTGCGGTCTCGTGGGAGGTCGATTCCGGGGGATGGGCCTTCGGGGTCCGGGTCGAGACCCAACCGCACGCCTCGACGAACACCGGGGTGAAGATCTCCGACTGCAGCACGCAACAGGCGTGTCCGGCAGCGACATCGAAGCGTTGCGCCCCGGGTATGCCGTCGACGAGCAGTTGCTGGCGCGCGATCGGGATCACCCGATCGCGGGTGGTGACGCAGACCGCTGTCGGCACGTCGATCTCGGCGAGCCAGGGTCGCGAGTCGAACTGGCCGAGGGCGTAACCGATCTCGCTCATGTGCGACAACCGTGTCGACCGGACCTGGCGCAGCGCCCACGCGCCGTCGGACAGGCCGCGTTCGTCGAGCGCGTGCGGACCGAGGCCCGGTACCGGCGTCGCGAACCGTTGGGCGGCGAAGCGGGTGAGCGCGTCGATGCGGGGGCGACCGGTGGTCGACGAGCCGAAATACGGCCCGGTCGAGGCGAGTACGAGTCCGGACACCCGGTCGTGGTGGCGCTGCCAGGTGAGTTGGGCGGTGCCCCCACCCATCGAGAACCCGGCCGCCACGAAACGGTCGATCCCGAGGGCGTCGGCGAGGGCGGTGACGTCGTCGGCGCAGTCGTCGAGCGTGAAACGGGGCGAACGGATCCCCCGACCGTGCCAGCGCTGGTCCATGGTGATGACGCGGAAGTCCGCGCTCAGGTCGTCGATCACCGAGTACCACGACAGGAGCCCCGTGGTGACGACGGCGTGCAGCAGGATGATCGGCGGTCTGGCGGCGCGGAGGGGGTCGACACCGCCCGCGTCGGGTCCCGAGGTGATGCGCGCCGAGTCGGTGACATAGGTGGCGCCACGGTCGCCGAGCTGCACCATCGCACCGGTCGGCACGTCGGCGGTGGGGTGGGTACGGAAGAAGCGACTCACCCCGCCGGCCAGGCGGTCCACGATCGTGATCGGCATCAGATGCCCGATCCGCGCCAGGTGGTCGACGGGCGGTGATGGCTCATCGAACCGATGGTAGCGACCGACCTCGGGCTGGTGACCGCACAGGCGCGGGCGGCGTGCGGCGAGAACGAAGATGAATTCTCGCCGAGTCGAGGTGACGGAGCGGTCAAACTCAGACAAACTGAGGTTTCCGGTCGATGAACGCCCGGCGAACTGCTGGGAGGGTGACCGGTTGACGATGTCCGAGGCGGACCGCGCAGAGCGGTCCGAGCTGCCCCGGCCCCCGTCGGCCGAACCCACCACCACCCCTGACGACACCCCACGCTCCCGGTTCGGCGATCTGCGCTACTACCGGTGGGCGGCGATCGCGGTGTGGTTCGCGGTCATGGTGTGGCAGTTCACCGAACAGGGCCTCGCCTTCGACCGCACCCGGCTGATCCTGTGGATGTGCCTGGGGCTGGCCGCGGCGAGCATCGGTCGCCGCCGCGTCATCACCGTCATCATCGACTGGCTGCCGTTCGCCGGCGTGCTGCTCCTCTACGACCTCACACGCAACGTCGCGCAGTGGATGGGGATGCCGACGCACTGGCACCTCGCCCCCGACGTCGACCACTTCCTGTTCGGTGTGAACCCCACGGTCTGGCTGCAGTCGCACATCAAGGACGCGTCGCCGCCGTGGTGGGAGGTGATCACCAGCGTCGTCTACGTCTCCTACTTCGTGGTGCCCTACGTCGTCGCCGGTGCGCTGTGGCTGCGTGACCGCACCGCCTGGCGTCGCTACGCGGTCGCCTTCGTCGCCACCACGTTCCTCGCACTGGTCGGCTACACGCTGGTGCCGGGCGCCCCGCCGTGGGCCGCCGCGCGATGCACCGCCGAACAGGTCGTCGACAACCCGCGCGATCCGCCGTGCATGTACTCCGAGGTCCCGCCCGCCTCCGGCGGTCTCCTCGGCCCGGTGTCGCCGTCGGATCCGAAGGCCGCGCCCTACGTGGAGCGGATCTCCGCCCGCGGGTGGGACGTCCTCAACGTGCGGGCCGCCTCGACGCTGCTCACCGTCGGGCAGTCGAAGGCGAACCTGGTCGCCGCGATCCCGTCACTACACGCCGGGCTGACCATGCTGCTGGCCCTGTTCATGTGGCCGCGGGTGCGCGCGCTCGGACGATCTCTGTTCGTCGGCTACGCGCTGGTGATGGCGTTCACGCTCGTCTACACCGGCGAGCACTACGTCTTCGACATCCTGCTGGGGTGGGCTCTCGCCGCGGCCGTGATCGGTGCCCAGCGCCTCTGGATCCGTCGCCGGGCCCGGCGCACGACGGCGCCTGCATACGCCCCGGGGGTACCCTCGAACTCGTGAGCCGCGTTCGAGGGATCCCGCGCCGTCGCATCGTGGTGGGCACCCTCGGTCTCGCCCTCGCCGTCGCGGTGATGCACGTCCTCGTGCTCTGCGGCGGTGCCGCACACGGCGACCGGCACACCATGGGAGCCGGATCGACTGCGTCCGGTGCGATGACGCACGCGGCCGTCATGACCGCGACGACCGACAGGACCGAACGCTTCGGCGCCTCCTCGGTCGACTGCGCCGGGCACGACCACGGATGTGTGTTCCTGCGCGGTGAGGTCATCGCCCTCGTCGTGATCCTCGGGGCCGTCACCCTCCTCGCGCCGCCGGTGCACCTGTCCGGGGTGTGGATCCGGCGCCGACCGGCGATGCTGGGTCGCGCACCGCCCTGGGCCGTCCACAGCCATCTCGACCTCTCGGTGATCGTCCGCTGATCCGACCGCGCCCCGCCCGGTCCGTTCCGCCCTCACACCAGGAGTACACCCATGTTCCCCAGCAGGATTCGTCGCGCCGTCGTCACGGTCGCGGCACTCGCCGCCGTCGCCATCAGCGGCGCGGCCTGTTCCTCCGACGACCCGGTCTCGCACAACGCGGCCGACGTCACCTTCTCGACCGAGATGATCCCGCACCACCGGCAGGCGGTCGAGATGGCCCAGATGGTGCCCGGCCGCAGCACCGACCCCGACGTCGCCGCACTCGCACGGCAGATCGCCGCCGCCCAGCAACCCGAGATCGATACGCTCACAGCGCGATTGCGCGCATGGGGTGAACCCGAGCCGAGCGGATCCATGGCCGGGCATTCGATGCGCGGGATGATGAGCGACTCCGACATGACCGAGTTGCGGTCATTGTCGGGCCAGGCGTTCGACGAGCGCTGGTTGACGATGATGATCGACCATCACAGCGGCGCGATCGCGATGGCACGGACCGAGGTGGACGAGGGCCTCGACCCCGACTCGATCGCGCTGGCCCGCAGCATCATCGACTCGCAGCAGGCCGAATTGACCCGCATGCGTGCGATGCTCGCGACCTGACGCCCGATCGGCGGGGGCGGTGATCAGCTCGTCTCGAGCTGGTCCTGCCCCTGTCGACCGCGTCGCCATCCACCCTCGGTGGGCGGTGCCTCGCCGAAATGGTCGGCCTCGGCCGAGCCGTAGTACGCCACGGCGATGGCACCGATGACCGCGCCGATGAACCCGACGATGGCCAACCAGCCCAGACCGGGCTCGGCCTTGTCGCCGAGGAAGAGCACCCCGATGATGCCCGGGATCGCGGTCTCACCGACGACGAGCACGGCGGTGACGCCGTTGACCGCACCGAGCTGCAACGCGACGGTCTGGACGTAGAAGCCGACCGCACCGGCGATGGCGATGGTCCACGCGGCGGGGTCGGTGATCAGCTCGACCGGGTCGAACGGATCGATGCCCCGCAGGATGCGCACCGCGATGGCGATGACGCCGAACAACACTCCCGCGGCCGCGCCGCCGAAGATCGCCGCACGGGGACCGAGGCGGTACATCGCGTACACGGCGACGGCCGCGATCACGGCGGTCGCCCCGAACAGGCCCCAGTGGAACGCGAAGCTGTCGGCGCCCTCGGTCTTGTGTCGTGTGGAGGCGACGCCGAGCATGCACAGCGACGCGATGACGGCGCAGATCGCGATCCAGTCTCGGGTGTGCAGCCGGATGCCGAGGACCGCGGTGCCGAGCATTGCGGTGACGATGAGGTTCGCCGAGACGATGGTCTGCGACAGGAACAGGGGGAGCAGTCGGGCCGCGATGGCGCCGCCGCCGAAGCCGAGGACGACCAGCGCCGTGCCGACGAGGAAGGCCGGATCACGCAGGGTCGCCGCCGTCGAACCCATCGACGGGCCGCCGGCGGAGTTGACCGCGGGATCGCCGCCGGCGTCGCGCGCAGCGACCGCCGCACGTCGGGCGCCGAGCGCGCGCAGTACCGACGACAGTCCGTATCCCACTGCGGCCAGCGACGCGAAGACGATGCCGATCACGAACATCGAAGCCTCCTCCACGCGCGATGGTGATTGTGAAATAGGCCCTAACCAGGTCTTTTCCCGTCGATCTCTAACCGTTGGCTAAGCTACCATGTTCGCTGTTCAGTCCTTTATCTGCGGTGCAGAGTTAACGGGGTCCCATGTCTCGCCCAGGATCGCGGCGCGTCCTCATCACGTTCGGTCGCTCCTTTCTCACCCTCGATCTCGCCCGGCTCATGGCCGCCGGCGGTCACGAGGTGACGATCGTCGACAGCATCACGCTCCCCGTCACCCGCTTCTCCAACGCGATCTCCGCCTTCGAGAAGGTGCCGTCGCCCACATTCGAGCCCCGGGCCTACTGTCGCGAACTGGCACGGATCGTCACCGAACGCGAGATCGATCTCCTCATCCCGGTGCACGAGGAGACCGACATCATCGCGATGCTGCGTGCCGATTTCCCCGACACGTGCGAGCTGTTCCTCTCCGATTTCGAGGTCGAGAACAACCTGCACAACAAGTACGAGTTCCAGCGGGTGCTCGCCGAGCGCGGCATCCCGACCCTGAAGTTCGCGCAGGTGCGCACCCAGGCCGATCTCGACGCCCTCGACTTCGACACCCCGTTCGCGCTCAAGGAGTGCTACTCGCGCGGATCGCAGAAGGTCTACAAGGTCACCCCGGGAGAGCTGCCCACCGACATCGAGTTCTCGCCCACCAACCCGTGGATCGCGCAGGAGTGGATGAAGGGCACGCCCTACTGCTCGTACTCGGTGTGTCGTGACGGAGAGGTGTTGGCGCACACCGTGTATCCGGTCGGATATGCGATCGACGGTCGCTCCTGCATCGCTTTCGACGCGATCGAGCACGCGGGCATCCTCGACTGGATCACCTCGTTCGTGAAACAGATGAACTTCACCGGTCAGGTCGGGTTCGACTTCATCGAGGACGCCGAGGGCAACCTGTTCACCATCGAGTGCAACCCTCGCGGCACCAGCGGCATCATGCTGTTCGAGCCACACAATCGCGTCGACCGCGCGTTCACCGGCGAGGCGACGGAGATGATCACCCCGGATCCGGGCACCCGCAAGATGATCGGGTTCGGCATGGGCCTTTACGGCTGGACGAAGGCGTCGCGCAGCGGCCGCACGATGCGCGAGTTCGTGCGCGACTTCCGCGAGTACGGCGACGTGATCACCAACCGCCACGACCGGCTGCCGGCGCTCATGATGCCGATCGCCTACCTCGACATCGCCCGCATGTGCTTCAAGTACCGCGTCGGCCTCGCCGAGGCGTTCATGCACGACCACGAGTGGGACGGCGTCGCGATCGAGCCGTGAGCGGGGCCGGTCAGCGGTGGTCGGTGCAGAACGCCACGATCCGCGCGACGGTGTCGGTCTGACCGGTGAACAGTCCGCCGTGCGCGACGCCGTCGATCTGGGCGAACTCCGCGTTCGGCATCTGTCCGGCCGCCGCACGACACCCCTGCGGGGGGAAGAACAGGTCGTGTTCGAACGCGAGCACCAGGGCGGGGAGGTCGAACGCCGCGAGGTGTTCGGGCAGCGGCTCGTTCGCGGTGATCCACGAATACGACGCCTGCAGTTGGCCTCTCATGCCGTCCGCGCTCGTCCAGACCTCGCCCGAGGCGCCCAGGACCTGCTCCCACCCGACGACCGAGGCCGGATCCTGTAGCAGCGCCGGGTGCAGCGTGGTCATCAGCTGCTCGAAGAGCATGACGTCGGCGGGGATCTCGCCGTACTCGTCGAGCAGTCCCAGCTCCATGCGTCCGACGAGTTCGCCGATCGGCGAGGGCTGCAGACCGGCGAGCAGCACGGCGGCCCGCACCATCCCCGGCTGTCGGCGTACCAGTGCCTGGGTGGTGTAGCAGCCCATCGAGTAGGCGACGACGAGCACCTGCCCGAGACCCAGTGTCTGCACCAGGCACTGGGCGTCGAAGGCCAGGTCGTCGGCGGTGTAGGGCGGCTCGGGTGCCGACGACGGCGCGACGCCGCGGGCGCAGTAGCTGATGGTCTCGAAACCCGCGGACGTCAACGCCTCGACGACGCCGGTGTACTCCCACACCTGTGCGGGCTGCCCCAGGCCGCCGACCAGCAGCACCGCCGGACCCGAACCGGTGCGCGTCACCTCGAGGGTGACGCCGTTGCCGACGTCGACGAGCGTCATTGCGACACCTCGGTTCTCAGGTCCGAGGCGCCGCTGAAGTCGATCTGCGCGGCGGCGTTGGAGACGGCGGTGACCATGCCGGTGCCGATCGGTCCGCGGGTGTCGAACAGCGTGGCGGTGCCCACGGAGAGACCGGCGTCGGTGATGTGGGTGTCGGCCTGCAGGCCGATGTACTGCCCGACCGGTAGACGCGAGATCGCCACCGTCAGATCGCAGTTGATGTAGCCGATGCCCCTCGATCCCCAGTTGGTCACCAGGCTCGTCGCCTCGGCCGCCATCACGGTGGTCACGAACGGCGTGTTCTCGACACCGTCGATCACGGGGATCATCGTGGCCCACAACCTCTTGCGGCTCGCGTTCTGGTGTTCGCTCATCACCGGCGTCCACCCGAGGTCGTCGCTGCCGTACCAGCGGAAGCGGCTGTCGTCGGTCGGTGGGTCGAAGGGGTGCTCGGAGTGCCACTCCTGCCCCGGAGGGTCCTGCGACGGGCGCAACGCGACCAATGTCGCCTGCGCGACGACAGTGTCGCCCTGGGACAGTTCGACCTCCGACACCCGGATCCGGTGCCCCGACCGGACCACCCGCGTGCGCGCGACCAGGGGTTCGCCGCGGGCCGCCTTGAACAGATCGATGGTGATGCGGGCGGGCACCAGATCGGGCGAACCGTGGTCGGCCTCCACCGCGTGCGCGGCCGCGGCACACACCGCCGGCCCGTTGAGCATGTCCGGGCCCCACCGACCGAACGCGTACTTCGACGGCACGTAGCGACCCTCGTCGTCGAGGGTGAACATGAAGTACCGGCGTTCCGGGGTCGATGCGGTCATGGGGTCACCTTGTCTGCCGTCGTGATCTCGCGGGTGCGGTATTCGGTGAGGACGATCGCGAGCGAGACGATCGCCAGCAGGACGCCGAGCCCGAACAGCACCGGATAGGTCAGGGCCGGAACGGCCTGATGGACCAGCGCCAACACCACCGGCGCCGCGAAGCCGAGATAGGTCAGCGAATAGAACACCGCGGTGAGTCCGGCGAGGTCCTTCGGCCCGGCGATGCGCCCGACCTCGGCCAACCCCGCGACGAGCGCCATGCCGTACCCGCCGCCGAGCACCGCGCCGGCGGCGAGGGCGACCCAGGGGTTCAGCGTGCTCGACGCCCACGCGCCCATCCCCATGCCGACCGCGAGGAATCCGATCGCGACCACCGAGCCCCGTGCCGAATCGGGTCGGTCGATGCGTCGTGCGACCGACTGGATGGCGAAGCCCGAGGCCAGCGTCACCAGGGTGATCAGCGCCGCGTAGGCGATGTCGAGGCCGCCGACCTCGTCGGCGAGCAGCGTCGGCAGCACCGCGTAGGCGGCCGCGGCCGAACCGAACACCCACGGCGCCACGGGCACGACCACCCGCACGAAACGTCGGTGACCGATCGCCGGGATGCGCAGGTCGTCGCGCAGGCGGCCTGGTGCCCCGGCGCGCACCACGGTCTCCGGTGCGCGGAACACCCACGCGGTCGCGACCACGCACAGCGCCACGTTCACGAGGTAGGGCAGTGTCGCGGGCAGCGGTGCCCACTGCGCGAGCACGCCCGCCATCGCGGCGCCGATGCCGAGGCCCGCGGTGAGGCTCATCGCCGAGCGCCGAGCGCCGCGGCTTCCCGAGGCGTCGGTCTCGAACGGTGGCGAGGAGAGTTCCTTGATCCAGCTGCTGCCCACGGCCATCGCGAGACCGAGCGCGATGCCGCTGCCGATCCGTCCGACCACGAGCAGGGCCACGTGGTCGGCGCCGAGCCCCAGGATGATCGATCCGATCGCGGCGATCGCCGGGGCCGGTCGCATCAACCGCGCACGTCCGAACCGGTCCGACAGCGGGCCACCGATGAGCAGCGCGGGAACGATGCCGAGCACGTAGGCGAACAGCAGCGCGTCGACCACCGGACCGGACAGCCCGTGATCGCTCTTGTACATCACGAGCAGCGGTGTGAACTCGTTCCCGCCCCAGGCGATCGCGAACATCGCCGCCGCGATACCCCACCACCGACCGGTGGCGGCGCCGCCCGGGGAGGTCACCCGGGGGTCGGTGACGCGCAGATCGGCGGGCGGGGTGTCGGACACGAGGTCCATCCAAACACCCCGCTCATCGGGGTCGGTGCGCCCGGTCGGGTCAGGTGAGCGGACAGACGCCGTTCATCGACGAGGTGACGCCGAGGGCGACGGCCGCGGCGGCGAGATCGACACGATTGCGCAGGGTGTCGAAACAGAGGTCCTGGCGTTGCACGACCGCGGCCCCGAGCAGGGTCAGGGCCTGCTCGCGATCGCCGAGGGTCCACAGCGCGTCGGCGGTGGTGAGGTACAGCGCTGCTGCGGGATCGGCCTTGTCGAGGTGGACCAGCGCCCAGGCGTAGAACTTGGCGGCGTCGACGGTGTCGCAGTCGCCGGGGCCGTGGGTGCGCCGGTACTTTCCGTACAACTCCCGGCACAGCGGTTCGGAATCCGACCATCGCTGCAGGTGACACATGCAGCGGACGGCGTCATGCAGGTTGGCGAGGTAGTGCGCCGAGTAGGGACCGTCGCGGCGTGAGCGCATCTCGCGGAGCACGCTGAACTCGGCGAGGGCACGGGTGTAGTCGCCGGCCGCCAGTGCGGCGGTCGCCTCCTCCTGCAACTCGTCGATCACCCGACCATGATGACCCACGTCACACCGGTGACACCGGCGTTTGGGCGCATACAGTTGCGGCCGTGAAGTCGTCGCAACCGCACACCCACACGCACTCCCCGGCCGCGATCGCGGTGCAGATGCGTCCGATGGCGGCGCGCATCGTCATCGGGGTGCTCGTCGCGGTCGCGGTGGCCGTCGCGATCGGGGCCGTGGTGTTGTGGCCGTCGCAACGCCAGCACCAGGTGCCGGTCCAGTTCCAGTCGGCCGCGGCAAACGGCCAACTCGAGACCGTGACCGGCACCGTGATCGCGCAGGCACGTGCGCAGTGCCTCAACCGCGCGTCGGGGTCGGTGTTCGGCGGAGCCGCCGACGTGACCCCGGTCGCCGACGGCCCCTGCATCGAGAGCACCGTCGCGATCACCTCCGGCAAGGACACCGACGCCAACACCCTCCTCGAGGTGCCGACGAACCGGGCACAGTCGGGGACCGCGCCAGGGGCGGTCACCCAGAACCTGTCAGCCGACCAGCTCAGCCGCCCGCAACCGGGACAACCCGACCTCAAGGTCGGCGACAAGATCCGCCTGGCGGTCGCACCGGGCAACGACGGCGCCACGACCTACGGGTTCTACGACTACTCCCGCGGCACGTCGACGATCGTGTGGGCCCTGCTGTTCGTGGCGGCCATCGTCCTGGTCGCGTCGTGGCGCGGCCTGCGCTCGGTGATCGGACTGGTGATCGCGTTCGCGGTGTTGCTCGGCTTCACCCTCCCGGCGATCCTCGACGGGAAATCGCCGGTGGCCGTGGCCATCACGTCGTCGGCGGCGATCCTGCTCGTCGTCATCTACCTCGCGCACGGTGTGAGTCTGCGCACCAGTGCCGCCCTGTTGGGGACGCTGTCGTCGTTGGCGGTGGCCGCGGTCCTGTCGTACGTGTCGATCCACACGATGAGCATCACGGGTCTGTCCGGGGAGCAGACCACGAATCTGCAGGTGTATCAGAACGGGATCTCCACGCAGGGGATCCTGTTGGCGGGCTTCATCATCGGTGCGCTGGGTGTCCTCAACGACGTCACCATCACCCAGGCGTCGGCGGTGTTCGAACTCGCGGCGGGCGGACGGAGTCGTCGGGCCACGTTCGCCGCGGCCATGCGCGTGGGACGCGACCACATCGCCAGCACCGTCTACACACTCGTGTTCGCCTATGCGGGCAGCGCGCTGCCGCTGCTGCTGTTGTTCTCCGTGGCCGGACAGTCCTTCTCGAGCCTCGTCACCACGGACACCGTCGCCGTCGAACTGGGTCGGTCGTTCGTCGGTGGTATCGCAATCGCGTTGTCGGTGCCGCTCACCACGGCCATCGCCGTGGCGCTGGTGCACCGCCACGAACGTCCCGACAACGTCCGAACCGGCGAACCGCACGTCCCGATCCATCCCGGCCACCGCGACGAGAAGCCGGGCAGGCACTCGCGCGCCGACTGAGGCCCGCGAGAACGGTCAGTTCGCGGTGACCGCTATCCCGATGGTCGAACTCTTGCCCTTGACGAGGCTGCTGGCGGTGGTGGCGAAACGGCCGACCAGTCCGTACTTGCGGTTGATCGCATCGCGGGTGCGTGCGGTGCCCGCCTCGTCGAGGACGCGGGCGGTGGCCTCCATGGTGGGGCCGACGTTCTTGCCCGCGCGGTCACACGTCGCGAGCAGGACCCGCGGGGTGTTGCGGATCCGCTTGACCTTCCACGACGACGCCTGGGTCCACATCAGCAGCTCGCCCTGATCGAGGGCCGCCCAGATCGGGAGCGGCTTCGCGTCGCCCGATTTCGTGAAGGTGGTGAGCTGGACGTATTTCGCGGTGCCGATGTCGCCGAACGGGTTCGCGCCGCCAGTGCTCATCTGTTCGGCCCTACTTCTTCTCGAGCGTGGACTCTTTGTGCGCGGCCTTCGAGCCGCTCTTGTCCGACTCGACGATCCAGTAGGGCTCGTCGTCACTGGCCTTGAACTTCTGGCCGTCGAACTCGAATTCCTTCGTGCGCTTCTCGACGGCTTTCCCATGGGTCGGGCCCTGCGGGGTGTTCCAGGAGACCGCGTCGCCCTTGCTGATCGACATGGTCTCGAGGTTACCCGCAGGGCCCGTGGTGGAGCTGCGCGTTCGCCTGCTCTGAGGTCAGGCGGGTGCCTTCGTGATCGACACCGCGTCGGCCTTCTCGACGTCGTGCGAGTCGACCATGTTGAGTTCGTCGAACGGATCGTCGCCGGCGAGAACCGACTTGACCTTCGCGTTGTCGATCGTCTTGGTCCACGTGCCGACCAGCAGCGTGGCGACGGCGTTGCCGGAGAAGTTGGTGACCGCGCGGGCCTCGGACATGAACCGGTCGATGCCGACGATGAGTCCCAGTCCGTCGAGCAGCTCGGGGCGATGGCTCTGCAGGCCGCCGGCCAGCGTGGCCAGTCCGGCGCCGGAGACGCCGGCCGCACCCTTGGAGGCGATGATCATGAACACCAGCAGGCTGATCTGCTCACCCAGGCTCAGGGGATTGCCCATCGCCTCGGCGACGAACAGCGACGCCATCGTCAGGTAGATCGCGGTGCCGTCGAGATTGAACGAGTAGCCGGTCGGGACGACCACGCCGACGGTCGACTTCTGCACGCCGAGGTGCTCCATCTTGGCGATCAGTCGCGGCAGGGCCGACTCCGAGGACGACGTGGCGACGATCAGCAGGTACTCCCGCGCCAGGTAGCGGACCAGCTTGAAGATGGAGACACCGGCGGTGAACCGCAGCAGCGTGCCGAGGACGCCGAACACGAACACCAGGCAGGTCAGGTAGAAGGCGACCATCAGCATCAGCAGGTGGGTCACCGCGCTCCAGCCGGTCTGGCCGACCACGTTGGCGATGGCGCCGAAGGCGCCGATCGGGGCGAGCCACAGGACCATCGACAGCACCTTGAAGATGACCTTCTGGATGCTGGCGACACCGCGCAGCACCGGCTCACCCTGGGTGCCCAGGGCCTGGATGGCGAAACCGACGAGCAGGGCGACGAACAGGGTCTGCAGCACACTGCCCGCGGTCAGCGACGACACGAGGGTGTCGGGGATGATGCCCTGGATGAAGTCGAGGGTGCCGCCGGACTCGTGGGCCTTCTCGGCGAGATCGGCGCCCTTGCCCGCGACCTCGGGGGTGATGTTGAGGCCGTTGCCGGGCTGGATGAGGTTACCGACCACCAGGCCGATTCCCAGTGCCGCGGTGGACATCCCGAGGAAGTAGGTGAAGGCGAGGCCGCCGACCTTGCCGACCGTGGCGGCCTTGCGGACCGAGCCGATGCCCAACACGATGGTGCAGAAGATGACAGGCGAGATCATCATCTTGATCAGATCGATGAACATCGTCCCCAGCACGCCGAGTTCCTTGCCGAAGCTCGGTGCGAGGATGCCGACCGCGACACCGGCGACCACGGCGACGATGACCGCGATGTAGAGCCAGTGCGTGCGATCGCGCTTGGGCTTCGTGGCGGTGTCGGCCGGCGGATCGGGGATCGTCGGGGGACGGTCGTCGGTCGTGGTCATGGGATCCTCCAGGTGGTGATGTCCTCCGGTGGCGCCGGAAGTGGTCTGTGAGGATCATGGACTGTTGATGTGACTGGCGTCACGATTAGTTTCATTACGTTCACGCGGTCGCGTGGCGGAGACGGGGGTGCGGTGAGACGGCTCGTCCCGCGCACACTCGCCGGCCAGGCGTTCATCCTGCAGATCGTCGCGATCCTGGTGCTCGTCGTCGTCGCGGGGTCGCTGGCCGCCTACGACGCCCGGCGCGATTCCGAGCGGTCGGCCCGCGACCAGGTGGTTGCCGTCGCGGTGGCGCTCGCCGACTCGCCGTCGACGGCGCAGGCCATCACCTCGGGAGAGGCGACCGCGCGTCTGCAACCGGTCAACGAGGCGGTCCGCGCCGACACCGGCATCGCCTTCATCACCATCATGTCGCCCGACCGGACCCGCTTCACCCACACCGATCCGGCGCGGATCGGTGGGAAGTTCGTCGGCACCATCGCCCCCGCGCTGGCGGGCAGGCTGTTCACCGAGACCTACACCGGCACCCTCGGCCCCTCGATCCGTGCGGTCGCCCCGGTGCGCGCATCCGACGGACGGATCGTCGGACTGGTGTCGGCGGGCATCACGCTGTCCGGGCTCGCCGACCGCTGGCTCGGACAGCTGCCGACGATCGCCGTCGTCACCGTGATCGCCCTGCTGTTGTCGGTGGCCGGCACCTGGGCGGTACGTCGTCGGTTGCTCCGGCAGACGCGCGGACTGCGGCCCGAGGAGTTGCGGGTGATGTACGAGCACCACGACGCGGTGCTCCACGCGGTCCGCGAGGGGCTGATCGTCCTCGACGACGGCCGTGTCGCGCTCGTCAACGACGAGGCCCGCCGCCTGCTCGATCTCGGCGACGGCCCCGTCGCGCTCGACGCCCTTCCCGAATTCGCCCGCACCGCCGGGGAATTACGCGACGAGCTGTACCTCGCGGGTGGCCGCGTGCTGGTGGTGAACCGGTCGGCTGTCGACCGCGACGGACACCGCGACGCGCCCGCACCGGCCGGTGCCGTCATCACCCTCCGCGACCGCACCGAACTGCAGGGCGCGATGGGCGAGCTCGACTCGATGCGCCTGTTCGCCGAATCGCTGCGCAGCCAGGCGCACGAATCGGCGAACCGTCTGCACACCGTGGTGGCGCTCGTCGAGATGGGCCGCGGCGACGAGGCGGTGCGGTTCGCGACCACCGAACTCGCACTGTCACAACAGCTCGTCGACCGGCTGACCGGCGCGGTCGGCGAGCCCGCGCTCGTCGCGCTGCTGCTCGGCAAGAGCGCCCAGGCCAACGAACGCGGGATCGAACTCACCGTCACCGACGATTCCGTGCTCGACACCGACTCTCTGCTGAGCAGTGCCGAACTGGTCACGATCGCCGGCAATCTGATCGACAATGCGCTCGATGCCTGTGATCGCGACGACCCGTGGGTGGAGGTGACCGTGCACGAGGACGCCTCGGGTCTGCTCATCCGCGTCGCCGACAGCGGTCCGGGAATGGACGCCGAGGAGTTCGCCCGCGCGCGTCGACGCGGGTACTCCACCAAGACCGTCGCCGAGGGCGCCGTCGACCCCGGACGTGGCCTGGGCCTGGCGCTGGTGTCGCAGACGGTGGCCCGCCACGGCGGCACGATCACCGCCGAGGTCACCTACGGCTCGGTCATCACCGTCACGGTGCCGCATCCGGCGGGGCCCCGCACCACCGAGGTCCGGTCATGAATCCTGCGCCCGGTCAGACGATCTCGGTGCTCATCGTGGAGGACGAACCCCTCATCGCGCAGGCACACGAGGAGTACGTGGGCCGCATCCCCGGGTTCGCGGTGGTCGGGGTGGCGGGTACCGCGCAGGCCGCGTTGCGGATCGTGGCGGGCCGGGCCGCCGACGGCGACCCGGTCGACGTGGTGCTCCTCGACATCGGACTGCCCGACGCCAGCGGCATCGAGCTGGCGTCGGCGTTGTCGGGTCAACGACCCGAACCCGACGTCATCGCCATCACCTCCGAACGCGATCTGTCGGTGGTGCGGTCGGCGGTGGCCCACGGCGTGCTGCTCTATCTGCTCAAACCGTTCACGTTCGCCGCGTTCCGCGACAAGCTCGAGCGCTACCGCGAGTACCGCGAGGCGTTGCCCGCGGGTACCGACGCGGCGGGCCAGGCCGAGGTCGATCGCGCCATGGCCGTCCTGCGCGGTTCCGACGACAAGGCCGCCGCACCGGCCGGGGCCTCGGCGCACACCACCGAGCAGATCGCACGGCAGGTCCGCGACAGCGAGGCAGGACTCACGGCCGGCGAGGTGGCGGCCGCCGCCGGGGTGTCGAGGGTGACGGCGTGGCGGTATCTCGAGCGTTTGGCCGACGACCGGGTACTCGACCGGACCACCGAATACGGCCGCGCCGGGCGCCCACAGGTGCGCTACACCTGGCCCGTTCGCGGACCTGGCTCGCGAACGCAGTGAAATCGCTAGCCTGACATCCATGACTCCCGCGGTTGCGATGATCGACCTCAATTCCGGTACGTCCATCCCACAACTGGGTCTCGGTGTGTGGCAGGCGGAGAACGACGAGACCGAACACGCGGTGGCCTACGCGCTCGACTCGGCCGGCTACCGACACATCGACACCGCCGCCGCCTACGGCAACGAGGAGGGCGTCGGCCGCGGCATCGCCGCGTCCGGGGTCGCACGCGAGGACGTCTTCCTCACCACCAAGCTGTGGAACTCCGATCAGGGGTACGAGTCGGTGATCGCGGCGTGCGACACGAGCCTGGACAAGCTCGGCGTCGACTACGTCGATCTCTATCTCGTGCACTGGCCGCTTCTCGACAGCGACCGCATGAAGCGCACCTGGGAGGCGATGGAGGCCATCGCCGAATCCGGGAAGGCGAAGGCCATCGGCGTCTGCAACTTCGAGCCGCACCACCTCGACACGATCTGCGGCCACGGCGAGACGGTGCCCGCGGTCGATCAGGTGGAGCTGCACCCGCACCTGCCGCAACACGACCTGCGCGCGTTCGCCACCGATCGGGAGATCGTCGTCGAGTCGTGGAGTCCGCTCGGCGGCACCAGCAATTCGGGATGGGGCCGTGCGTCGAAGCCGAACACTCTGCTCGACGATCCGATCCTGGCGGGCATCGGCGAGAAGTACGGCAAGTCGATCGCGCAGGTCATCATCCGGTGGCACCTGAGCAACGGGCTGGTCGTGATCCCCAAATCGGTGCACGACGAACGCATCTCGCAGAACATCGACGTGTTCGACTTCGATCTCGACACCGACGACATCCTGGAGATCTCGCGGCTGGCCGATCCGAACGGCCGCGTCGGAGCGCATCCCGACGAGATGAACGTCGGCGCGCCGGAATAGTCTGCGCTCATGTTCTCCAAGGTGTTGGTGGCAAACCGTGGCGAGATCGCGATCCGGGCGTTCCGAGCAGCCTATGAGCTCGGGGTGGCGACGGTCGCTGTCTATCCGTTCGAGGACCGGAACTCGGTGCATCGGACGAAGGCCGACGAGTCGTATCAGATCGGCACCGAGGGCCATCCGGTACGGACGTACCTGTCGGTGGAGGAGATCGTCGACGCGGCCCGGCGCACCGGCGCCGACGCGATCTATCCCGGTTACGGATTCCTCTCGGAGAACCCCGATCTCGCCGGGGCGTGCGCGGATGCGGGTATCACCTTCGTCGGTCCCTCGGCCGATGTGCTGGAGCTGACGGGGAACAAGGCGCGGGCGATCGCGGCGGCGAAGGCGGCCGGGTTGCCGGTGTTGGCGTCGTCGGAACCGTCGACCGACGTCGAGGAATTGCTCGCCGCCGCGGAGTCGATGACGTTCCCCGTGTTCGTCAAGGCCGTCGCCGGTGGCGGCGGACGCGGTATGCGTCGGGTGAGCGATCCGGATGCGTTGAGGGAGGCGATCGAGGCGGCCGCCCGCGAGGCCGAGTCGGCGTTCGGTGACGCGACGGTCTTCCTCGAGCAGGCGGTGATCGAACCCCGCCACATCGAGGTGCAGATCCTCGCCGACACCCACGGCAACGTGATGCACCTGTTCGAACGGGACTGTTCGGTGCAGCGCCGTCACCAGAAGGTCATCGAGCTCGCGCCGGCGCCGAACATCTCCGACGACCTGCGTGACCGGTTGTGTTCGGATGCAGTCGCTTTCGCCAAGCAGATCAACTACTCGTGTGCGGGCACCGTGGAGTTCCTCGTCGACCGTGAGGGTCGGCACGTGTTCATCGAGATGAACCCGCGCATCCAGGTCGAGCACACGGTGACCGAGGAGATCACCGACGTCGATCTGGTGCAGTCGCAGCTGCGGATCGCTGCGGGGGAGTCCCTCGCCGACCTCGGTCTGCGCCAGGAGGACATGGTGATCCGCGGTGCGGCGATGCAGTGCCGCATCACCACCGAGGATCCGGCCAACGGTTTCCGTCCCGACACCGGTCGCATCACCGCCTATCGCACCCCCGGCGGTGCGGGTATCCGCCTCGACGGCGGCACCACCCTCGGCGCCGAGGTCTCGGCCTACTTCGACTCGATGCTGGTGAAGCTCACGTGTCGCGGCCGGACGTTCGAGGGTGCCGTGGCCCGCGCGCAGCGGGCGTTGGCGGAGTTCCGGATCCGTGGCGTCTCGACGAACATCCCGTTCCTGCAGGGCGTGCTCGACGACCCGGATTTCCGTGCGGGCAAGGTGACGACGTCGTTCATCGAGGAACGTCCGTCGCTGCTGACCGCGCACGCCTCCAGCGACCGCGGGACGAAGATCCTTACCTATCTCGCCGACGTGACGGTGAACAAGCCGCACGGCGAGCGGCCGTCGGCGGTGTACCCGAAGGACAAGCTGCCGGCGATCGATCTCACCGCCGCACCGCCGGCGGGCAGCAAACAGCGCCTGACCGAGCTGGGCCCGGAGGGGTTCGCGCGGGCACTGCGTGAGCAGTCGGCACTGGCGGTCACCGACACCACGTTCCGCGACGCACATCAGTCGCTGCTCGCAACTCGGGTGCGCACGACCGGACTGCTGGGAGTCGCCGGTCACGTCGCGCGGTTGACGCCGGAGTTGTTGTCGATCGAGGCGTGGGGTGGCGCCACCTACGATGTGGCGCTGCGCTTTCTGCACGAGGACCCGTGGGAGCGCCTGGCCGCGCTGCGGGAGGCCGTGCCCAACATCTGCCTGCAGATGCTGCTACGTGGCCGCAACACCGTCGGCTACACCCCCTACCCCGACACCGTCGCATCGGCGTTCGTCTCCGAGGCCGCGGCCACCGGTGTCGACATCTTCCGGATCTTCGACGCGCTGAACAACATCGAGCAGATGCGACCGGCGATCGACGCCGTCCGCGAGACCGGGACCGCGGTCGCCGAGGTCGCGATGTCCTACACCGGTGACCTGACGAACCCGGGCGAGAATCTCTACACCCTCGACTACTACCTGCGTCTGGCCGAGCAGGCTGTCACCGCCGGTGCGCACATCCTCGCGATCAAGGACATGGCCGGTCTGCTGCGCGCACCGGCGGCCACGACCCTGGTGTCGGCGTTGCGATCCCGCTTCGACCTGCCGGTGCACGTGCACACCCACGACACCCCCGGCGGCCAGCTCGCGACGTATCTCGCGGCGTGGCAGGCGGGCGCCGACGCCGTCGACGGCGCGAGTGCGGCGATGGCGGGTACCACCAGCCAGCCGGCGTTGTCGGCGATCGTGGCCGCCGCGGCCCACACCGACCGCGACACCGGCCTGGACCTGGGTGCCGTGTGCGATCTCGAGCCGTACTGGGAGGCGCTGCGGAAGGTGTACGCGCCGTTCGAGTCCGGGCTGCCGTCGCCGACGGGTCGCGTGTACACCCATGAGATCCCCGGTGGCCAGTTGTCGAACCTGCGCCAACAGGCCATCGCCCTGGGACTCGGGGACAAGTTCGAACTCGTCGAATCGGCCTACGCCGACGCCGACCGCCTGCTCGGTCGGGTCATCAAGGTGACGCCGTCGTCGAAGGTGGTCGGCGATCTCGCCCTGCACCTCGTGGGTGCCGGGGTGTCGGTGGAGGAGTTCGCCGCAGACCCGGGTCGATTCGACATCCCCGACTCGGTGATCGGTTTCCTGCGTGGCGAACTCGGCGAACCGGCCGGTGGATGGCCCGAGCCGTTCCGCACCAAGGCGCTCGAGGGCCGTGGCAAGGCCCGACCCGTCGTGGAGCTCTCCGAGCACGACCAGCAGCTGCTCGGCGCCGACTCGACCGGCCGGCGAGCGACGTTGAACCGGCTGCTGTTCCCCGGACCCACCTCGGAGTTCCTCGCGCACCGCGAGCAGTACGGCGACACGTCGTCGCTGTCGGCGAACCAGTTCTTCTACGGTCTGCGCCAGGGCGAGGAGCACCGTGTGTCGCTCGAACGCGGCGTCGAGTTGCTCATCGGTCTCGAGGCGATCTCCGAACCCGACGAGGCCGGGATGCGGACCGTGATGTGCATCCTCAACGGCCAGTTGCGCCCGGTGTCGGTGCGGGACCGGTCGATCACCGCCGACGTCCCGACGTTGGAGAAGGCCGACCGCACCGACCCGTCGCACGTCGCCGCTCCGTTCTCCGGTGTCGTGACCCTGGTGGTGGGTGACGGCGACAGCGTCGAGGCCGGCGCGACGATCGCCACCATCGAGGCCATGAAGATGGAGGCCGCGATCACCGCACCGCGTGCCGGCACGGTCACCCGAGTCGCGATCAGCGGCGTCACCCAGGTCGAGGGCGGTGACCTCATCGCCGTCGTCGCGGTGGGCGACCGCGCGGAGGTGTGAGGGTCGGAGACCGCGCCGCCGTCTGATCGGCTGCGCCACCTCCACCTCCACCTCCACCTCCCCTCCCCGCCAGTTGGGCCGTTGTTCCCGCCAGGTGGGCCGTTGTTCGCGTCTGTTGGGCAGGTAGTCGACCGGAGTGCGGCGATAGGCTGCCCGTATGACCACGCCGACGACGTCGCCACACTTCCCCGACCAGATCCGCAACGCCGTGCGCGCCGGACTCATCTCGACCTCGGTGCTCGGCATCGTGCTCGGCGTCATCGCCCTGGTGTGGCCCGGCCCCACGCTGCTGGTGGTCGCGGTGCTGTTCGGCATCTCGCTGATCCTGACCGGGGCCTACCGCCTGTCGATCGCGTTCTCCGCGAAGGGTCTGCCCACCGGCCTGCGCGTCGTGTTCGGGATCGTCGGGGCGATCATCCTCGTCGCCGGTGTGCTCTGCCTGTTCGATCCCGCCGAGTCGCTGGTGCTGCTGGCCATCGTGATCGGTGTCGGCTGGATCTTCCAGGGCGTGCACGACCTGATGTCGGATCGCGCCGGGACCCACAACGTGCCGCGCTGGGTCCTGGTGCTCTCGGGCATCGTGTCGATCATCGCCGGCATCGTCGTGATCACCCTGCCGGGCCTCGCCATCAGCACGTTCATCACCTTCGGCGCGATCCTGCTGATCATCGTCAGCGTCGTGAACCTGCTGACACTGCCGCGCAAGGTCTGACACGACGGCCCACCCGCCGCGAACGACGGCCCAGCTGGCGGGAACGACGGCCCACTCGACGCGAACGACGGCCCAGCTGGCGGGAACGACGGCCCAACTGGGGGGTCAGGGCTGGAGGGCCGCCCACACGCGGGCGGGGTTCATCGGTAGTTCGCGGACGCGCACACCGATGGCGTCGCGGATGGCGTTGGCCAGCGCCGGGGCCACCGGGTTGTACGGCGACTCGCTCATCGACTTGGCACCCGAGGGGCCTAGCCGGTCGTGGGTGTCGGCGAAGTAGACCTCGGTCTCGGGCGCATCCGACAACCGCGGGATGTGGTAGTTCCGGAACACCTGCGTGGTCACGACACCCTCGTCGAGGATCATCTGCTCGAACAGTGCCGAGCCGATCGCCTGTGTCGCACCGCCTTCCACCTGACCACGACACTGCGCGGGGTTGAGCACGACACCCGCGTCGGCCGACTGGATCGACTGCAGAATCCGCACGCGTCCCGTCGGCAGGTGCACCGCCACCCGGAAGGCGTGCACATTGAACGCGACCGATCGCGGCGTGCCCTCGTGTCGTCCGGCGGCCGACAGACCGCCGGTCGCGCGTCCAAGCGCGACGGGATCGTCTGCGTCGACACCGTTCTCGACACCCGCCGCGACCACCGCGGCACGCAGATCCACGCACGCCCGCTGCAGCGCCGCGCCGGCGACGACCGTCCCCGCCGACCCGAATGCGCCGGTGTCGTAGGCGACGACGTCGGTGTCGCCCTGGCGAACGACGATCGACGCGGGTGGGACTCCGAGGGCCTCGGCGGCGATCTGGGTGTGGACCGTGGTGGTGCCGTTGCCGAACTCGGCGGTCCCCACCGACACCACATAGCGACCGTCGGTAGTGAGTTCGGCTCGGACGTCGGCGAAGTGGCCGCGCGGTGGGATGGTGGCGATCATCGCCGGGGCCATCCCCTGCCCGACGCGCCACTCGGGGTCACCCTCGTACTCCGCGCCGTTGCGGGCCGGATCGCCGGCGCCCGCGACCAGTGCCTGCTGTGCGAGATCGAGGCACTGGTCGAGGCCGTAGCTGCCGAACTCGAGGTCGGACTCCTCGACCTCCCAGGTCACGAAGTCGTCACCGGGCACCACCACGTTGCGCCGCCGGAAGTCGAACGGATCGACACCCAGCTCCCGGGCGAGATCGTCTAGCGCCGACTCGATCCCGAACACGATCTGACCGAGGCCGTAGCCGCGGAATGCGCCTGAGGGAAGGTTGTTGGTGTAGGCGCAGCGGGCGTCGACACGCTTGGCGGCGCACCGGTAGAGGGCCATCGACTCGCTGCAACCGTGGAACATCACACCGGGACTGTGGTTTCCGTAGGCGCCGGCGTCGGAGACGACGTCGATCGCGAGCGCCGTCAACGTGCCGGTCGCATCGGCCGCGGCGGTGACCTCGACCCGCATCGGGTGACGACAGGGGGCCATCGTGAACTGGTCGGTGCGCGACATCTCGTAGACGACGGGTCGCCCGGTGCGGATCACCGCGAGCAGCACCAGGTCCTCGGTGATCAGTTCCTGTTTGGCGCCGAACGCGCCGCCGATACGCGGTGCGTACACCCGCACCCGGTCCGGTGCCAGGCCGAAGATGTGGCAGAGCTCGTCGCGGACCAGGAACGGCACCTGCGAGCTGGACCGGATGACGTAGCGGCCGTCGTGGTCGATACTGCCGACAGCGCCGTGGGTTTCGAGATGTGCGTGCTGCACCCGCGCGGTCTGCCACACCCCGTGCACCACCGCGCCGCCCGACGACCGGGCGGCGTGGAGGGCGGCGTCGACATCGCCGACCTCGCCGTGCAGGTCGGCGACGAGGTTGCGGGTCGGATCGGCGATGCGCGACGCGGGTCCGTCCTTGTCGCCGTGGACCGCAGGTGCGCCCTCGCGAAGCGCCTCGACCGGGTCGACGACCGCGGGCAGTACCTCGTAGGTGATGTCGACGAGATCGAGTGCGCGGCGGGCGGTACCGAGGTCGTCGGCGACGATCGCGGCGACGCGCTGCCCGACGAACCGCACGCGGGTGTCGAAGACGCGACTGTCGTCGGGATCGTCGACGCGTTCCCGATGCCGCGCGGTGGAGAACGCGACGCCGGGGTCGTCGTGGTGGGTGAGGACAGCGCGCACCCCGGGTAGCGCCTGTGCGCGCGTGGTGTCGATCGCGGTGATCACCGCGTGGGGGTGGGGGCTGCCCAGGACCGCGACGTGGCCGGCATCGAGGGGGATCTCGTCCATCGTGTAGTGCTCGGTGCCGGTGGTGATCGCGGGTCCCGCGGGCGCGGGGGTCGATCGGTGTTCGGACGCCCCGCCGTCACCGCTGCCGGTGATCGCGGCGCGGATCGGGCGATATCCCGTGCAGCGACACAGGTTTCCCTTGAGGGACGACTCGAGGTCGTCGACGTCGGCGGTGTCGAAGGCCGACGCGGTGACGATCATGCCTGCGGTGCAGAAACCGCACTGGAAGCCCCCGGTGGCGACGAACCGCTCCTGCAGCGGATGGGGACTGTCGGTGGTGCCGAGTCCGGTGACCGTGGTGATCTCGGCGTCGCCCACGCGGAAGGCGGGCACGAGGCAGGAGTGTTGGACGCGACCGTCGACGATCACCGAGCAGGCCCCGCAGTCCCCGGAGTCGCAGCCCTTCTTCACCTCGACGTTGCCGTGTTCGCGGAGGTAGGTGCGCAGGCACTGGCCGGGACGCGGGGTGTCGGTGATGTCGATCCCGTTGACCCTCATGCGATCACGTCCCGCGAGGCCTGGGCGACGAGGTACTCGACGACCCCGATCCGCCAGGCCGCCGTGCCGTGGGCGTCGGTGTGGAAGTGATCGGTCGGGATGTGATCGAGTACCGCACGAGCCACCTCGTCGGGATCGACGGAGGCGACGGTGACCACCTCCGGGACGACCGTGGCCGCCGTGACCGTCACGACCACCGAGTCGCCGTCGGAGCGCGCCACCACCACCGCGCCACTGCGACCGAGATGGGCATAGGAGGCCTTGCGCAACGACACCCGCTGCGTGAGGGCCGCGATGGGCAGGTGGATCGAGCGCAGCACGTCACCCACAGCGAGAGAGTTCACCGCGTTGCCGATCACGACCTCGGAGGTCGTCAGCAGGGCGTCGGTGCCGTCGGCCCGCCACACCAGCAGACGTGCGTCGAGGGCGGCGCACATCGCGGTCATCGCCCCGGCGGGCAGCGCCAGACAGACGTTGCCGCCCACCGTCGCCGTGTACCAGATCTTGTACGACGCCAGCAGGGCACGCGCCGCGGCCTCGAACAGGGTTGTCGCGATCCATGTTCGGGGGAGGTCGGCGTGGATGAGGGTGTCGATGGCGCAGGTCGCCGCGATCTCCAGGCCGCCCTCGCTCACGACGAGGTCGGGCCACCGCAGGGTGGTGAGGTCGACCAACCGCGTCATCCCCGGATTCGGTTCGCTCATCAGCGAGGTCCCGCCGGCGAGCACGCCGTCGGTGTCGACGATGCCGGCGAGGTCGGCGCGACTGCGGGGGAGGACCACGTCGGTAACCCAGTGCTGGTCCATCTATCCCGCCCGTGCGATCAGGTCGCGGTGCGCGATCGCGACCTCGCGCGCCACGTCGTCGGCGTCGACGGTGACGCATCGACCGTCTTCGACCACGATGCGCCCGTCGACCCAGGACCGGCGGATCGGCGGCTGGGCACCGAGCACGAGTGCCGCGACGGGGTCGTCGATCCCGCTGTGCGCCGGCGTGGTCCGGTCCCACAGAACCAGATCGGCGAGCTTGCCGACCTCGATCGACCCGAGGTCGTCGTCGCGTCCGAGCACCCGCGCGCCGCCCATGGTGGCCAGACGGAGCGACTGGCGAGTGGTGAGTGCGGTGGGACCACCGGTCGCGCGGGCCATCATCACCGCCATGTGCGCCTCCTCGAGCATCCGACACGACTCGTTCGAGGCGGCACCGTCGACACCGAGGCCCACGGGTACACCGGCGGCGACGAGATCGCGTGTACGGGCGACGCCGGCGCCGAGCCGCGCATTCGAGGTGGGGCAGTGCGCGATCGCCGTCCCGGTGCGCGCGAGGTCGATGATGGCGTCGTCGGTGAAGTGGACCCCGTGGGCGAACCACACGTCGTCGCCCAGCCACCCGAGCCGCTCCATGTACTGCAACGGGGTACAGCCGAAACGTTCGGCGCAGAAGGCGGTCTCGTCGTCGGTCTCGGCGAGATGGGTGTGCAGACGCACTCCGAGTTCGCGGGCGAGGGCCGCCGACGCGATCAGCAGATCCGACGTCACCGAGAACGGCGAGCACGGGGCGAGGCCGATGCGCAGCATCGAGTCCGGCGACGGGTCGTGCCAGCGGGACACGGCATCGGCACTCGCGGTGAGGATGTCGTCGATCGACTCGACGACGCTGTCCGGTGGGAGACCCCCGTCGCGGTGGCCGAGGTCCATCGACCCCCGCGTGGGGTGGAAGCGCACAGCGACCGCGGTCGCCGCCTCGATCTCCGCGGCGAGCAGGTCGCCTGCACCCGCCGGGAACACATAGTGATGATCGGTCGAGGTGGTGCACCCGGATGTCGCGAGGACACCCAATGCGCCTCGCGCAGCGGCGTTCACGCCCGCGGCATCGATACCCGCCCACACCGGGTAGAGCGTGGTCAGCCACTCGAACAGCGTGTGATCGGCCGCGAGCCCCCGGGTGATCCACTGGTAGAGGTGGTGGTGGGTGTTGATCAGACCGGGGGTGAGCACGCAACCGCGCCCGTCGACGTGCACGGCGTCGGGCCAAGCCGCCGCATCGACCTCGCGGACGTCACCGACGGCGAGGATCCGGTTGTCCCGCAGCACCACCGTGGCGTCGGTCCACTCGCTCTCCGCGGCGTCCATCGTCACCACGTGGGCGTGGGAGATGACGGTCGGAGCACCGGACGGGTCCATCTCCTCACCGTACGTCGAAGCGGTTCTCGGGGCAGGATGGACGACCATGCGAACCGAACTCGGCGTGGTCCACCGGGCGCACCTGTTCCACATCGGCGGTGCGCCGACGATCGACGGCGCGCGCGAGCACCTCGTGTCCATCCCCGACGGTGCGCTCGCGGTCGGTCCCGACGGTCGTATCGCGTACTCCGGCCTTTTCGCCGAACTGCCTGCGGCGCAGAGCCGGTGGCGGATCGAGGACCACCGGGGCGGGTTCATCCTGCCGGGGTTCGTCGACACCCACATCCACTTCCCGCAGACCTACGCCACCGACTCCTACGGCGGCGGACAACTGCTCGAGTGGCTCGAGAACTGCATCTTCCCCGCCGAGGCCCGCTACCGCGATCCCGCCTTCGCCCACCGTGCCGCCGTCGACTTCTGTCGCCGTCGCATCACGGCGGGCACGACCGCGGCGATGGTCTTCGGATCGGCGTTCCCCGACGCGCAGGACGCCCTGTTCACCGAGACCGAGCGGTTCGGTCTGCGGATGGTGTCGGGGCGGGGCATCCAGACGATCGGCAGCGCCGGCGCTGCCGATCTCGTCACCGACATCGACACCGCCATCGAACTGTGCGCTGCCGAGATCGACCGCTGGCACGGGCGGGACCTCGTCGATGTCGCCGTGGTGCCGCGGTTCTCGCTGTCGGTCACACCCGACACCTTCGTGGCGCTCGGCGAGCTCTACGACGATGTCCGTGGCCGCGGCGTCTACTTCCACTCGCACCTCAACGAGAACGCCCGACCCGGCACAGGAGAGGTCGATGCGACCAGGGCCGCCTACGGCACCGACACCTACCTCGACACCTACGACGGCCGGTTCCTGCCGGGCTCGGCGCGTGGCGGTGCGTCGTTGCTCGGGCGTCGCAGCATCCTCGCCCACGCGGTGCACTGCACCGACGCCGAACTGGCGCGCATCGCGCAGACCGGCACCTCGATCGCGCACTGCCCCACCTCGCAGCTGTTCCTGGGGTCGGGCACCATGCCGTGGCGCCGCACCGTCGCCGCGGGGGTCACCGTCGCGCTCGGCACCGACGTCGGCGCCGGCGACGAATGGCTGATCCCGCAGGTGGCCTCGGACTGTTTCGGCGTCCACATGTCGGAGCCGGGGGACGCGGGGGTGTCGTTGCACCCTGCCGAGCTGTTGTTCACCGCCACCCTGGCCGGCGCCCGTGCCCTCGACCGCGAGAACACCTTCGGCAACCTCGACGTCGGCAAGGACGCCGACTTCGTCGTGATCGACCCGCAGCGGTGGGAACCACTCGCCGCGACACTGGAATTCGGGATCCGCGCCGACGACACCGAGACCGCGACCGCGCAGACACTGTTCGCGCTCATCATGGGCCTGCGCGAACCCGCGATCGCCGAGGTCTTCGTGAAAGGCCGACGCGTCACAGCCTGACCGCCCACAAGTGCCCAGCTGACGGGAACAACGGCCCAACTGGCGCGAATGACGGCCCAACTGGCGAGAACTAGGGCCCAACGAACGTGAACGACGGCCCAACTGGCGGGGCGGGGGTGGGGTGGAGTGAGGTCAGGCGAGCCAGCCGCGCTGCATGGTCCAGGCGGGGCCGGGGTCGGGGGCGTCGTCGCGGATCACCGACGCCTGGATGAGGCCGTACGGGCGGTCGTCGGCGTGGAAGACCTCGTTGTGGTTCTCGATGCCGAAACGGGCGAGGTCGTAGACGAAGTGGTGTTTGTTCGGTGCCGACAGGCGCACCTCGGCGATCTCCGGATGGGCCTCGAGGACCGCGGTCCCCATCGCGTACAGCGTCTGCTGCAGCGCCAGCGACTGCAGGGTCGCGAACGCGGCGACCATCAGCTGCCTCACGTCGGCGTAGACCGCGTCCCAGTCCACATCGGTGGTGGTGAACCGCCACTTCGCGACCAGCGACGTCGCCATCACGCGGTCGGTCGTCGGTTCGAGGATCGTGTAGCGGTCGGTGGGGAAACCGTGGAACTCCGACCCCGTCGACTTGAGGATGGTCAGGTCCTTCAGTCCACCGATCACCCACGTCTGCTGGTCGGAACCCTTTCCCTCGACGGTGATGTCGGCGGTACGGACCTCGGCGCCGCTACGGACCCACGTGTGGTCGTGTTCGGCGCCGTCGACGGTGGCGCGATCCCAGCCGTATCGCTCGACCTCGATCCGTGCGCCGTGCACGGGGTCGTTCTCGGCGACGAAGTGATGGGCGAGATCGAGCGCGTACTGCTCGATGCTGTCGATCCCCTTCTCCTTGGCGAAGGCGTAACAGGTCTGCTTCTGGGTGTCGGTCGGCAGCACCGCACCCTGGTCGCCGACGGTGTGCGCGGCGGCGAAATCGCCACGGAGAGCGGTACCGACGTTGATGTCGACGATCTCGTGGCGCGGGGTGTCGCGATAGATCCGCACCACACGGTTCTCGGCCTTCCCGTACTGGTTCTCGCCCAGGCGGATTCCCATGGTGTCCCTCTCAGCTGCCGCGGTAGGTCGAATAGGCGTACGGGCTCAGCAACACCGGTACGTGGTGGTGCCGGGCGACGTCGACGACGGTGAAACAGATGACGATCTCGGGGTAGAAGCCGTCGACGCCCTGGTCGCGGAACCACGCGCCGGTGTCGAACGCGATCCGGTACACCCCGGCCGGGAGGTCGTCGGCCAGGGCGACGACACGTCCGTCGGGATCGGTGACGCCCGTGGCCATCTGAGCGCCGTCGGCGTCGGTGAGCGACACCGCCACGCCGACCGCGGGCAGTCCGCGGACGGCGTCGAGGACGTGGGTGCTCAGGCTGCTCACGACAGGCTGCCCTCCGACACCGGGCTCAGCATGCGCGCCAACCGACTGCGGTTGATCTTCGCCAGCTCCCCGCGCATCACCCGCCGTTCGGTCTCGGGGTCGTTGTGCATCCGCTCCCGCAGGAGCTCGAGCAGCACGTCGGCCGGACGGCCGTCGGCGAACACGAGATACACGTGACCGAAGCGTTTCTCGTACTCGGCGTTCGACCGTCGCAGCTCGTCGAGGACCTCGGCGTCGGCATCGACCACCCCGGACTGCTCGCGGGTCGACGCCACACTCGTCGATCGTTCACCGATACGGGGATGACCGTCCAGCGCCTCGTCGAGGTCGACATCGGTGAGTTCGGCGAGGATGAGATCGGCCTCGTCGAACAGGCTCTCGGCGTCGGGGAACGGGCGTGCCGCGGCGACGCGGATCGCCCAGATCCGCGACGAGCAGCACTCGTAGAGCGAGTGCACCGCCTGGGCCTGTGTGAGGTCGTTGAAGCTGTCGATCCCACGCCAGTTGGGTCGACGCATGCTCAGCGCACCAGTTCGTCGAACCGACTGAACCGCGCGGTGGCGATGGGGTTGGCGTCGGCCACGAGGTCGTCGAAGCGGCGGTTGGCGATCTTCGCGATCTCGATCAGCGCGAACGCGCGTTCGCCGGCGGGCGAGTTGTCCATGCGTGTCCATCCGTTCCGCAGCACCCTCTCGTACCGTTCGGCCTCGCGGGCGAAGATGACGAGCGGGAAGCCGAACTGCTCACGATAGGCGCCGGCCAGCGCGACCACGTCGGCGTGCTCGGATTCGTCGAGATGCGACAGCCCCGTGTGGTCGACGGCCATGGGGTCGCCCGACTCGTCCTCGGCACCGAGATCGGGGAACGCGTTGATCAACGTCAGCTGCTCGTCGTCACTACCGGTGAGCATCGCCTCCTGGAACGACGCGCGCAGGTCGTTGACGGTCTCGAAAGGGCGCTGCGCGTAGGCGCGGTCGACCACCCAGTCGGCGCCCTGGACCACCCCGCCGAAGGTCGACCGGAACTGTTCGATGGTCATCTCGTTGACCTCGGCCAGGCGGATCGAGCCGCGTCCGGCGACAGCGGGCCCGCGGCTGCCGGTGTGGAAGAACAACAGGTTGAGCAGGATCGCGGTGATCGCGCCCATGGTGATGCCGGTGCTGAACGGGATCTGCAGCAGCCCGGGCACGGCCTCGTCGACGCCGGGTAGCGCCGGCACCTTCACCTCCACCCCGTTCTCGAGCACCGTCGACGGCGCAGCGGCTTGGGAGAACTGCACGTAGAGACCCATGGCCACCGACGTGCTGGCGATGATGAGGTTGCGGTGGTCGGTGAAGTCGACGGTCGTCAGCGTCTGGATGCCGACGATCGCGACCGTGGCGAACATGATCAGCGCGGCCCCGCCGAGGACCGGCGATGGGATCGACTCGACGATCTTCGCGGTCTTGGGCAGTACGCCGAGCACGATCATGATCCCGCCGGCCGCCGCCACCACCCACCGGCTCTTCACACCGGTGAGCCGCACCAGCCCGACGTTCTCGGAGAACGCGGTGTATGGGAACGAGTTGAAGGACCCGCCGATGATGGTGGCCAGGCCGTCGGCGCGCACCGTCGCGGCGATGTCCTCCTTGCGGATGCGTTTGCCCACGATCTCGCCGGTCGCGAACACCGAGCCCGTCGACTCGACGGCCACCACGAGCAGCACCACGATCATCGAGACGATCGCGATGACGTCGAACCGTGGCCAGCCGAACGCGAACGGGTTGGTGAACCCGATCCAGCTCGCCTCGGCGACCCTGTCGAAGTTCGTGTCGCCGACGGCCCACGCGATGACGGTGCCCACGCCGAGGCCCAGCAGGATCGAGATCGTCGCCCAGAAGCCCCGGAAGAACCTCTGCATCAGCACGATGATCACGATCGTGCCGATCGCGTAGAGCAGCCAGCGGCCGTTGCCCGGATCGGGGTTGTGGCTCGCGGGATCGCGCGTCGCGTCGCCCGCGCCGACCGGGATGAGGCAGATGCCGATGATCGTGATGAGTGTCCCGGTGACCACCGGCGGGAAGAAGCGGATGAGCCGGGCGAAGAACGGGGCGATGAGGAACGTGAACACGCCGGCGGAGATCACCGCGCCGTAGACCGTGAGGAGCCCGACGCGGCCCCCGCCGTTGTCGTTGGCGATCTTGATGACCGGCGCCAGGGTTGCGAAGGTGATGCCCTGCAGCAGCGGGAGTCGCACGCCGATCTTCCAGATCCCGACCGCCTGCAGCAGCGAGGCGATGCCACACGTGAAGAGGTCGGCGGTGATCAGCATGGTGAGTGCCTCGCCGTCGAGGTCGATCGCGTTGGCGATCAGCAGCGGCACCAGCACCGCACCCGCGTAGAAGGCGATGACGTGCTGCAACCCGAGGGTGACGAGTTTGCCCGCGGGGGGCACCTGGTCGACCGGGTGGACACGTCTCGTGCGCGCGGTCGACTTCGTGCCGGCACCGGATCTGGTCATGGCCGCACCTCCCGATCTCGTGACGCACCCCTGACGTCACCTCGACTGAGGATCAGGATGAACCGATCACCGCGGTCGCGCGCGGTGGGCGGCACAATGACGTTCCATGGACGCCCCGCGTGTTAACTCGCCGCGGACGCCGACGGCGGGCCTCGTCGCGCCACCGACGTCGGCGTCGTGCGGGGGTGACGTGAACGCCTCCGGCCCTGGAGGTCCCGGCTCCGGAAGGGTGGTCGGCGTGGTCCTCGCCGCGGGGGCGGGGTTGCGCTTCGGCGGACCGAAAGTGCTTGCCGCCGAGGGTCGATGGCTGCGCTCATCGGTCGATGCGCTCGCCGGCGGCGGGTGCGATCGCGTGGTGGTGACCCTCGGGGCGACGGTCGTCGACGTGCCGCCGCCCGCCACGCCGGTGGTGGTCGGCGACTGGGCCGACGGGCTGTCGGCGTCGGTGCGCGCCGGCCTCGATGCGGCCGTCACCGAGGGTGTCGAGGCCGGTGTGGTGTTACTCGTTGTTGACACCCCGGACACACGCGCGGCGCACGTACGGCGGGTTCTCGCGGCCTCGGGTCGCGACCCGGAGTCGTTGTCGCGTGCGGTGTTCGGGGGTGAGCCCGGCCATCCCGTCTACCTCGGTGCGAGCCACCTGGCGTCGGTGTGCGCGGCACTCGTCGGCGACCGCGGTGCCGGGGTGTTCCTCGCCGGACGCGGTGATGTCATCGACGTCGAATGCGGCGACCTCTCCGACGGTCGCGACGTCGACCACTGAACATCTCTGTGTCGGGGCGTCGGGAATTGCGCGCCGCTCGACAGGAATGCAAATGGCGGCGATCGGCAATTACATTCCAGTCTGTAATGAATTGTGTAACGGTTTGTGTAACGAAAATTTGGGCTGAGCAAAAGATCAACAATGGCTCGAACCGTTCAGGTGTATTGCTGCCGGAGGGTCGTCGTGATGTGCTCATGGACTTTGTCGAAAACGGCAGGATGGCGACCTGGTAAGCGATCGCAGACCCCCGGAGACCACGTGAGACGGCGCTCGATGTCGGGTTTCGGCGCAGTTCAGAGCGATGCGACCAGCCGGTCGGTGCGATGAATGACATCGGGGTCATTCGACGAGTTCTGGGCGAATTTCGTCATTGTTTGCCGAGTTATGGAATTTGTGGTTACGATTCTCCACAGCGAGCGTTATAGAGTCGAAATAGCGGCAGTGCGATCGCAGGCGCGGCTCTCTACGCACGCCGACACACCTTTCCAGCGGTTCACGGGGCAACCGCTCGGCTCGCTCGTTCATGACGAGATGTCGAGGGTTCTTCCGTCGAATCGTGCGCTTTCGATCACCTGAACAACGCAACCGGGGGGAATCCGGACGCGGCGATCAGCCCTGTCCGACGTCGATGAACGGAGAACACAGTGCGACGTCGAATTCTCTCCTCGGTCCGGATGTCCCGGCTGGAACTCACGGTTCTGGTCGTCCTCGCCGCCATGGTCTGCGCGTTCACCTCGGTGGCGTTCCTCGCCAAATCCGAGGTGCGGTACACCAGCGTCGAGGTCGCGGCCATCAAACAGGTGTCGACGACCGTCGGCATCTCCGATTCCGACCTCTTCCTCGAGGCGCAGGACCCCGCCAAGGTCGCCAAATCCCTCGATGCGATGAAGGCGTTGGGCGTCAACGACGTTCGCATCGTCATCCCCTGGGGGCTGACCGAGACGGCGAACAACCAGTACAACTGGTCGTCCATCGACAACATGGTCAACGCCGCCAAGGCGCGGGGCATGACCGTCCTCGGCGTCGTCACGACCACGCCCGCGTGGGCACGGCCCTCCACCTGGTACGGCGACTACTACGCCGCGCCGGCCAACATCTCCGACTACAGCGACTTCATGTCGGTGCTGGCCAAGCGTTACGCCGGTCAGGTGTCGTCGTACGAGGTGTGGAACGAGCCGAACTCGGCGCTCGGCCTGAGCAACCCCGACCCGGCGCTCTACACCCAGATGCTCAAGGCCGGCTACACCGCGATCAAGGCCGCCGACTCCAAGGCGACCGTCATCGGCGGCGTCCTCGGCTCGGTCATCTCGTGGGGCGGTTTCTCGGTGAACCCGGTGGACTTCCTGAAGGGTATGTACGCAGCGGGTGCCGCGGGCTACTTCGACGCGCTGTCGTTCCACCCGTACCAGTACACGACGCCCTTCTCCCAGGGAGCCACTCTCGGGCAGTCGCCGCTCAACCAGCTCGACGCGATCCGTGCGCTCATGGTCGGCAACGGTGATGCGGCCAAGCAGATCTGGGCGACCGAGTACGGCCTGCCCACCGGCACCATCAACCCGAGCATGCCGGCCGCAGAGGCGCAGCAGGCGAGCTACATCAAGGACTTCCTCGACGCCTGGAACCAGCTGTCGTACGCCGGGAAGGCCTACCTCTACACCACGGTCGACCGTCAGTCGTCGAACACCACCGACGGTGAGGCCACGTTCGGCCTCTACCGCGACGACTGGACGATGAAGCCTGCCGCCCAGGTCGTGAAGGACTGGATCGCCGCGCATCCGACGACCCCGACCACCCCTCCGGTCGTCACGCCGCCGGCCAACCCGGTCGATGCGCTCGCCGCAGCTCTCGGAGCGGCACTCGCACAGTGGCTGCAGGCACTCGCGGCCGCCTTCGCCGCCGCGTTCGCACCGCCGACCGCGACGGTGGCCGCCGCACCGGCGACCACGGTGGCGACCGCATCGGCCAAGACGGTGACCATCGCCTCCACGACGCCGGACGCGACCACGACGACCTCGACGAGCACCACCTCGTCGACCACTCCCTCGTCGGCCACCCAGTCCTCGACCGCACCGTCGTCGACGACCCAGTCCTCGACCACACCGTCGGGCACCACCCCGTCGAGCACGACCACCGCGGTGGCACCGACCACCGCGACGACCAGCGCGCAGCGTCAGGCCTCGTCGCCGACCACCACGGCGACGACGACCTCGGCACCGCCGTCGACCACCACGTCGACCGGTACGCCGACGACGACCACGACGACCAGCGCGCCGTCGACCACCTCATCGACGAGTGCACCGTCGACGGCCGCGACGTCGACATCGGGAAAGGTGGCCACGACGACCCCGGTGTCCTGACCGGACGCCCCGCCTGATCGGCCCTCCCGCCCCGCGGGGCTGTCCCCCGATCGGACGCATTCACGGCCCGGGCCTGCTCATACGTACATGAGCAGGCCCGGGTTGTGGCATATTCGATCCGTCGCGACGCATCGTTGATGTCGCACGGGGTCGAACGGTGGGGGAAACCGATGAAGCGTCTCGTACGGACAGCCGGACTGGCGCTCGTCGCCCTGGCCGCCACACTCCTTCTCGCCCTGCAGACGGTGCTCGGGGCGTCCGCCGGCGCCAACACCCTGTTGATCATGGGTGGCAACGACAACGGCAGCGGCGCGAACATGGAGAAGGAGCTCAGCGGTTACTTCTCGGGCGCCGAGGGAACGCCGTACGCGGGCTACACCCTCACCAAGGTCCCGTGGACCGCGACGTCGGGCGGTGTCTCCTTGCTGTTCGGCGGCAAGACCTACGACGACTCGCAGGCCGACGGCGTCGAGAAGATCTCCGCCGCCATCGCGTCCACCCTGGAGGCCGACCCCGAGGGGCAGATCGTCGTCGTCGGGTACTCCTCGAGCGCGAACGTCGTGACCAAGCTGGTCCGCAAGCTGCAGGCCGAGCGCGGTGAGCCCGGCACCCCGTCGCCGGAGAACGTCAGCTTCCTGGTGTTCGGCAACCCCAACCGCCCCAACGGCGGTCTGCTCGGACGCTTCGCCGGGACGCAGATCCCGTTCCCTTTCGGCATCACCTTCGACGGGGAGAGCGCTCCCTCGAACTACAAGGTCACCGACATCGCCTGGCAGTACGACGGCTACGCCGACTTCCCGAAGGACACCCGCAACCTGCTGGCCGTGGCCAACGCGCTCATCGGCATCGTCACGCTGCACGGCTTCTACTACGACGCCGATCCGTCGAACCCCGAGAACATCGTCAGCGACTACACCGACGGCAACACCCGCTACGTCACGCTCAAGAGCTCGTTGCCACTGCTCGCCGGGCTGTACGGGCTCGGCATCCCGCCACAGCTGCTGACCGGACTCGACAGCTTCCTGCGCTCGGAGATCGAGAAGGCCTACGACCGGTCGGTGCCGGTGGTCTCCACGGTGACCGCGGCGCGCCAGGTGGCGTCGGTGTCTGATACCTCCACCGCGGCGTCGACGTCCCCGTCGACCACGGCGTCGAAGAAGTCGACGCCGCCTCGTGCGGACGAGACCGAGACGACGCCGAGCACCCCGGCCACCTCGACAACCGCCACCGAGACGACGCCGTCGACCTCGACGACAGCGACCACCCCGACCGGCGCGGACACGACGACCTCGGGGACCCCCACGTCGTCGTCTGCCGGCTCCACGGGCGACACGTCCACACCGACCACGTCGGGTACGTCCAGTACGCGGTCGTCCACCACGTCCGACGACTCCTCGACAACGCGCACGGTCGCCCCGGCCGCCTGATCGGCGACGCGGGACGACCGTGTGTGGGTGATCGACGACCCGGACCGTCAGGAGCGGGCGGCGATCTGCTCCTGCAGACTGACGGTGGCCATGTCGATGATGGTCTTCTTGCCCTTCTTCATGAGGAATCCGGGCACCGGGATCTTCGGGTCGAGGCTCATCTCGAACTCGACGTGGGTCTGTCCGTCGGACTCGCTGAGCGAGTACTCGGCGTGCTGCGCCTTCTGCTGCGTGCCCTCCACCAGGTCCCAACTGACACCGGTGTCCGACCACGTGTAGGCAAGCGTCTGCTCGTCGTTGATACCCATCAACGAGACCGTCATCCGCGCCTTCGCGGGTCGTCCGTTGTCATCGCGCTCGAGGATCTCGACCTCCTTGTGGATCGGAGACCACGAGGGGTACGACTCGAGATCGGCTATCGCGTCGAGGATCTCGGGGATCGGGGCTGCTATGTCGATACTGCTGTGTCCACTGACCATGCGTCACCCTAACGTGACAACGTAGAGCGATACATAGCTTTCGGAGGACCTGGTTCCTCGTCGTCGTCGCGGACGGTCGGGTCGTCGCTCGGCATGCGGATCGCGAGGCACAGGGCCGCGGCCACCACGCACAACCCGGCGGCCACCCAGAACGCGGGGTCGTAGTCGCCGTGGGCGTCGCGGATCGCGCCTGCCCCGAAAGCCGCGACGGCAGCGCCGATCTGGTGTGCGGCGAAGATCCAGCCGAACACCACGGGCGTCGCGTCGCCGAAGTACGCCCGGCAGATCGCGATGGTCGGCGGCACCGTCGCGACCCAATCGAGACCGTAGAAGATGATGAAGACCCACGTGCTCGGCTCGGCGTGTGGCGACAACAGTGAGGGCAGCAGCATCAGCGACACCCCGCGGCCCACGTAGTAGACGACGAGCAGAACCTGCGGTCGGACGCGGTCGGTGAGCCAGCCCGAGAAGATGGTGCCCGCGACGTCGAAGACGCCGATGGTGGCGAGCAGGCCGGCCGCGACGGTGGTGGGCATGCCGTGATCGTGGGCGGCGGGGATGAAGTGCGTGCCGATCAGGCCGTTGGTCGTCATACCGCAGATCGCGAAACTGCCTGCGAGGAGCCAGAACACCGGGACCCGGGCGCCGCGCAGCAGACCGCCGAACGCCGCGGAGAAGCTCCCGGCCGCGAGCGGTGCGGGGACGTCGTCGGCCGTCGCCCCGAGCGGGCGCAACCCGACGTCGCCGGGACGGTCGCGGATGAAGACCAGCACCAGGGGGACGACGGCGAGCGCCGCGGCGGTGACGATCAACGACGCCCAGCGCCACCCGAAGCGGTCGGTCGCCGCGGCGACCACCGGCAGGAAGATCAGCTGGCCGGTGGCACTGGCGGCGGTGAGGATGCCGGTGACCAGGCCGCGCTTCTCGACGAACCACCGTGTCGACACCGTCGCGACGAAGCCCATCGAGATCGATCCGGTGCCGAGGCCGACCAGCACGCCCCACAGCAGCAGCATCTGCCAGCTCGCCGTCATGAGCGTGCCGACACCGGTGCCCGTCGCGATCAGCGCGAGCGCGGCGGCGAGGACGGGGCGCACACCGAATCGGTCCATCAGCGCCGCCGAGAACGGTGCCGTGAGACCGAACAGCATCATGTTCACCGACATCGCGGCGCCCACGGTGGCGTGCGACCAGCCGAACTCCATGTGGAGCGGGTCCATCATCACGCTGGGGACCGCGCGGAACCCGGCGGCGCCCAGGATGGCGACGAAGCTGACGGCGGCGACGATCCACGCGCGGTGCAGGCGGGGTCGCTCGGGTGCGATCGACCGGGGGGACGGGGACGTCATCGCACAAATATGCGCCACGACCGTCGCTCACGCCATTGGCAGCAATGCCACAATGTGTGAAGATCGTGCCATGACCGCGACTTCGCACGTACCGACACCGCACCGCGTGGTGGTCCTGCTGCTCGCCCCCGCGGTCGGGTTCGACGCGACGATCCCTTCGACGCTGTTCGGCCAGGCGGTCGACGCCGCCGGGGATCCGCTCTACGACGTGGTGACCTGCGGACTCGACGACCTTCCCGTGGCGACCACCACCGGATACGGCCTCGTGCCGTCAGGGGGTCCGGAGCTGCTCGCGACCGCCGACACCGTGGTGGTGCCGGGGACGCGCTACCCCTCGGTACGCCGCGACGGCGTCCTGTCCCCGAAACTCGCCGCGGCCCTGTCGCTCGTCCCGCCGACCGCGCGGATGGTGTCGATCTGCACCGGCGCGTTCGTGCTGGCCGCAGCCGGGTTGTTCGCGGGCAGCCGGGCCACCACGCATTGGCGTGCGGCCGACGACTTCCGCGCGATCTACCCCGAGGTCGACCTGGACGAGGCCGTGCTGTTCGTCGACGACGGTCGGGTGCTGAGTTCGGCCGGCCTCGCCGCGGGCATCGATCTGTGTCTGCACATCATCCGGACGGACCACGGCAGCACCGTCGCGAACGATGTCGCGCGCTACTGCGTGGTCCCGCCGTGGCGCGAAGGTGGTCAGGCGCAGTTCATCTCGGCGCCGATGCCCGATCCCGGTGATCAGGGTACCGCCGCGACGCGCGCGTGGGCCCTGGAGAACCTCACCGAACCGCTGACCGTGACCCAGCTCGCCGCGCATGCCCAGATGAGCACCCGCACCTTCAACCGACGCTTCCGCGAGGAGACCGGCGACGCACCCGGCACCTGGGTTCGCAAGCGTCGGATCGACCGTGCCCGTGAGCTGTTGGAGCGCCGCGACCTCTCGATCGACGCCGTCGCGACGCTGGCGGGCCTCGGCAGCGGCGACAACCTCCGTCACCACCTCCGACGGGGGATCGGGATGTCTCCGTCGGCCTACCGTCGCACCTTCACCGGCGTCGGCTGATCAGGCGGGAGCCTCTGGCGCCGGGTCAGCGGTGGTCGAGCTGGCGCCGGTGGTGCCCGAACCCGGTGCAGCAGAGGGGCTCGGTGCCGTCGTCGTGCCGGTGGTGCTCGGCGGGGTGACGGTGAAGCCGGTCGAGGTGTCGGTGTCGGGCTTGCGGTGGCTGCCCGTGGTCGACTGGGTCGTGCCCGGGGTGGCGATGGTGCCGGTCTCGGGCGCGGGGGTGATCGGCGTGGGCGGGACCGGCGCGGGGGCGACCGGTGTCGGGGTGACCTGACCGGTGTCGGTCGGCGCGGTGGTGTCGTCGGTGGAGGGTCCATCTGTCTGCGACTCGACCGATGAACCGGACTGCTCCACAGACGTTTTCGCGGTTCGCAGGTTCGTGATGGTGGTCTTGCCGAGGGCCATGGTCGCGGGCACGATCGTGCGGCTCGTCGGCCCGAACAGTCCCGGAATCCCGGTAATCCCGGGGAAGCCCGGTAGTCCGGGCAGTGACGGGGTGAGCGTCCCGCTGCCGAGTTGCGGTGCGAGGCCGCTCTCGACGGTGATGCCGTTCGGGCCACCGACGCCGATGCGGATGAGGTCGCGGGTGAAACGCGGGATCGGGATGACGCCGTCGCCGAGGGTGAACGACGTCGGGTCGGCGATCGAGAAGTAGGTGATGGGTGAACCGGCGGCGTTGCGCTGCGTGAAGATGAACAGGACGCTGGTGCAGCTGCCGACACCGCTCGCGCTCGCCTGGCCGAACACCGCGAGGCAGCTGACATTGGTGACCGGCGAGAGCAGCGGGACACTTACGTTGATCGCGCTCGCAAGACCGCCGAGGGCGAAGGCGTCAGCGGTCTGACCCGAGCTCGCCGCGGTGATCGCGACCCCGAGAATGCCGGTGGACGTGGCGTTTCCGCTGCCCGTGCTGACGGCGACGGCGCCGCTGAACGGATCCACCGCGGTGGCCTTCGCGGCACCACCAGTCGGGAACAGCAGGCCGCCCGAGAGCGTGTTCGCAGCGATCGTGAAACCACTGCCCTTGATCGACGCGGTCCCGTTGCCGCCCACGACGACGGCTTTGCTGTCGACCCCGATACCGAGGGTGTCGAGAACCTGCGCGACCTGGGAGGGGATCAGCTGCTCGACGAGCGTGCCGATGACGGGCGCAGTCGATCCGGAGCAGTCGACGTTGGACTTCACCTCGTTGCTGCCCGCCACGCAGTCCTGCGGAAGCAACTGGTAGGGCGCGGCCGCGGCGGTGGTACCGCCTCCGGACACGAGCCCGGCCACCATGGCGGCCGACGCCGCGGCGGTCACCGCGGTCGACTGCGTGCGGACGCGGTGGCGTCCCTTCGACCGACGGTTCTTGCTTCCTGACACTGACGACGCCACGCGCGCTCCCGACTGCGATGACCGGACCCCGTGTCCGATCTCGGCGGAAATGTAGCAAGACATCGCGATGGGTGGGGCCGACACCGCCGAACGGGGGAAAGCTTGTGCGCGCGGCCTTCTCGCGCCGAACCAGTGATCACGTCGATTAAGGATCGCGACTGGCTTTCGAGTGGCTCGGAGGGTGTCGGGTGGTGGGAAGGTGGCGTTCGTGCGTCAGCCCCGAGAGCAGCCGGTGACTGCGGGCTTGCCCGCGAAGCGGTCCGCCAGCCACGACGCCGCGCGCCCGAACCCACTGATGCCGCCGGCCACGTGGCCGAAGCCGGACGCACCGATCAGCCGCACCGGGAACGGGATCTCCTCGTACTGCAGCGACGTCGCGCCCAGCGCACACCACTTCGAGTACAGCTCGCGTTCCTGGACGATCGGTACGGTCGGGTCGTCCGGATTTCCCGTGAGCAGCACCGGCACTGTGGGTTTCAGGTTCCCGATGTCCTGCATGTGAACGTACTTGCTGAGGATGGGGTCCTCGGTGACGAGCTGTCCGAACGACTTGTGGGAGACGGTCCAGTCGCGGCTGCTGGGCTTGCCTCGTGCCGAGGTCAGCACGATGCACTCGCCCGAGAGCTGCGCCATGGTCTGCTTCCCGTAGGCGTTGAGGACGGTGTTCACCCGCTCCTTGAACTCGGGGTAGCGGTAGCTCGCTCCGTTGAGTGCGTAGCCGATGACGCCCCCGAGCCGGTTGCCGTCGAGGTAGTTCATCTCGCGCAGGAGGTCCGACGGGACGCCGCCGGTGTAGATGCCGACGAGAGGCAGCTCCGGGGCGTACGAGCCGACGAGTTCGGCTGCGGCAGCGGTGGCGCCACCACCCTGCGAGTAACCGGCGAAGGCGACCTTCGCCTCGGGGGACACCTCGGGCAGATGCAGTGCGGCACGGGCGACGTCGATGACGGCGTGTGCCTGATCGACCCGGTTGCCGAAGGTGTGGGTGCCCGGTGTCCCGCCGCCCATGTAGTCACTCGAGACGACGCCGTAGCCGGACCGCACGAGGTTGAGGGTGACGATCTGCTCGATCTCGGCCATCGGCCCGCCGGGGAAGGAGAAGGTGACGCCCTCCTGCAGCAGCTTCGAGGCGGCGCACTGATCGCCCTGGCCGTGCAGGCCGCCGGCGTAGGCGACGACCGGCCGCGGGCCGGGTCCCTTCCATTCGCTGACCGGCTGCAGGTAGTAGCCGGTGACGGCGATCGGGTCGCCGTTCGCGTCGACGCTGAGGTACATGATGCGAGTGGCCTTGGCGGGCACCGATCCCTGGGGACTCGGGATCGTGATCGCGGTCGGCAGGTTCTCCGACCGGATGATGTCGCCGGGCTTGCCCGCGGGCAGCGGGCTCGGCGGGGTGTAGAAGGAGTCGTCCACCGACGAGGTGGCCGGGGTGGGTGCCGGGGCCGCATGCGCGATGCCCGCCGCACCGGTCGCGACCACCGTCGCCGTCACGAGGGCCAGGCATGCGGTGCGTGCTCGTCGGAGCAGGAGTCGATCGTCGGTCACGATGGGGTGGTCCCTCACGTTGTCAGCGGTCTGCAGTTTGCGCGCTGACTATAAGACAGGCTCACGGTCGGTGTGTGGCCTGTCATGGAGGAACCCGCACCGGTTCGTGCTGACGTACAGCAGGTCTCGCCATGTCTTGGTCACCGGTCACAAACGACCGCGGCGCCGCCCGCCGGACGTGGGGACCACACCCACGCAGGCGGACGACGCCGCGGTCTGATGCCCGGACGTGTCAGACCGGACGTAGTGATGTCACTCCGACGCAGATGCAGACGGCGCAGCAGCTCCTGCCTTCGACGCGGCGGGGGCCGCTGACTCGGATGAGGTCGCCGTCGCGGCGGTGGACCCGGTCGCGGTGGTACCGGTGGCGGCCGTGCCGGACGTGGAGGTCCCGGACGTGGTCGCCGTACCCGAGTGGGTCGCAACAGGAGTCGAGCCGGTCGTGCTTGCGGTCGAGGTGTTCCCGGAGGAGACCGTTCCGGACGCGGGTGCCGCCGGCGTGGAGGTCTCGGGCGTCGACGCGGCCGGCGTCGTCGGCTCGGGTGTGGTGGCGTTCTCGGTAGCCGTCGACGTGGTGTCGGCGGCCTTCGACGAGCCGGACGTGGAACCGGTGGCGGTCGCCGTCTCGGTCCCGGCTGTTGTCGCAGTCGCAGCCGACGCCGGGGTCGTGCTCTCGGTCGACGGCGCGACGGCGGCGTTGGTCGAGGCGCGGAGTGTGTCGGTGGTGGGGGCCGGCTTCCCGAGCTGGTTGATCGCGTTCAGGAAGTCGTCGCCCGACTGCCGGAGGGCCGAGAGGAAGCCGTTCTCGCCGAACAGGTCGATGTTGCCCTGCGCCAGGATGTTCGAGAACCCGGTCGTGATCGCGGCGCCCGCAGCGCCGAGGTCGCCGGCCTTGAGGCCGTCGCGGACTCCCTCGTAGATGGTCGCGACGCCCTCGCGTGCATTGGTGAACAGCTGCAGCGCGGTCACCACGATGTTGATGGCGATGTTGGGGAACGCGTTGAACACCGGCGCGAAGAAGGGGTTCAGCTGCGAGAGGGCCGCGGAGAGCGGGGGCAGGTCGACGAGTCCGATCAGGACGAGGGGCTTGACGATGATGTTGCTGAGTGTCTGCAGTGCTGTGCGCAGGTCGCCGCCGAGAAGCTGGCCGGCTGCCATGGTGATGTCGTTCGGGGCGGCGGCGAACGCGTCGCCGAGCTTGCCGAAGATGGACTGCAGCGCGGCGATGGCGTCAGCCGTCGGATCGGATGCGGCGGCGAGGGCCGGGCCGAGCAGCGCGCGAGACAGGGGAGCGGCGCTGGTCGAGCCGTTGAGCACGTCGACCAGGGGCGTAGAGGACTGCGGTGCGGCGAGGATGCTCGCGGTGTCGTTGAGCGGAAGGGTCTTCAGCAGGGCGGGAGTCTGCGCCAGGATGCTCGCCGCGGACGTGACGACGGTGTTCGTCGCCGATCCGACGAGCGCCTGTGATTCGGAAACCACCTGTGTGGCAAATCCGTTGGCGGCCGATGCGGGAATCGCAGCGGGCAGGAGGATCGCGCCGGTGGCAGCGGCGGCGGCGAGGGGGATGAGTGTCCTACGGCTACGGAGGATGGCAGACATGGGGAGGGGGACCTTTCGCTCTGACCTGGGGGGCGAGCGGAAGGTAGCACCGTTAGTACGCGGTAGTACCTAAAATCGGAATTCACGCATAAGCAGCGAAAGCGGCGGTCAGAGCGGCGTGCGCGTTCCGCTGAGACAAGCGACGAGAGGGAAGGCTTCGAGCTGTGACGAAGAACAGTCGAGTGGCGTGCGTTCTCGGAGCGATCGCGGGTGTCGTGCTCGTCGCAGCGGGTGTCGCGCTCCGGGTTGCGGCGGTCCGCGAACATGACCGGTGCCTCACGCCCGATCTCAGTCGTTTCGCGGGAACGGCGGTTCTGATCCGTTGTCACGACCCGAGCGACACCGGGATCGTCGTTGCTGTCCTCGGTGCGTTCGCACTGCTGGCCATTGCGGCGGTGTGCGCGAACAGCTGGTGGCACTTGCATCGCTGATGAACGACGCATCCGCACCGAGGCGTGGAGTGGCCGGAGGCCGCGTGATTGCTCCTAATGGCGGCACTGAAGCGGTATGGCCAGGGCGGTGATCGGCGTAGCGTCGTCGTCAACGCAGAAACAAGAGGAGTGGGTCATTGTCCGACTCGGCGAGCAGAACCGATGACGAGGATCCACGCGCGCGGTGGCGCACATTGCCTCCCGATGTGGCCCCGACCTCGACGTCGAAAGACGCTTCTCGGCGAGCGTCGGATCTGGATGTCCCGCCAGTCTTTGATCCCCAAACCGGAATGATTCGCACCTTCTCGTGAAGTGTGCGCGGGGCGGCTGCGCTATCTCATGGTGGTGCTTGTGCCGGACTCCGAGCGAACCGCGGGCGCTACGGCAGGCGGACGCCGTGGGTTTTGTGGAGCCGATGACGGGAATCGAACCCGCGTATTCAGCTTGGGAAGCTGATGTTCTGCCATTGAACTACATCGGCGTGCGCGGTGACCGCGCCGTGAAAGCCTAGCAAAGCCCGGGGTGTACGTCGGCGATCGCGCTGCTCAGGCCCCAGGTCGGGACCGGCTGTGCGATGTGACAAGCGACGGCCGCCGATCTGTGACCCGTGGTGGTTTTAGGACAAAACCATTCCGTCGGGTGGGTGACCCGTGGCTTCATGGACGCACTCGTCGGCGATGGAGGCAGTGTGCGTACTCGGTTGTGCTTGGCCCTGGTGGCCGCGGTCATCTGTTCGTTCCTGGTCGCGCCCGTGGCGTCGGCGCGCACGCCGGTGGTGTCGGTGGCCGGCGGCGCGGTGAGCGGCGCCCGCGTCGACGGGATCACCCAGTACCTCGGCGTGCCGTTCGCGCAGGCCGCGCGCTTCGCCGCCCCGCAACCCGCCGCACCGTGGCGCGGGGTCAAGCGCGCCACCACGCACAGCGCGCAATGTCCGCAGTCGTTGCCGGGTGGCATCCCGCCGGCGTTGTCGCCCTTCACCGACAGCGAGAACTGCCTCAGCGTCGACCTCTACGTCCCCGATTCGGCTGCGACGCGCCGACTCCCGGTGATGGTGTACCTCTACGGCGGCGCCTACGTGCTGGGTTCGAACGCACAGTACGACTCACCCGCCGAGATGGCCCGCACCGGAAACGTCATCATCGCGGTCCCCAACTACCGTCTCGGCCCGTTCGGTTTCATGGCCCTGCCCGAGCTCGCGGCCGAATCCGGCGGCGCAACCGGCACATACGGCACGCAGGACCAGCAGTTCGCGTTGCGTTGGGTACGCGACAACATCGGCCGCTTCGGCGGCGACCCGCACGATGTCACCCTCTTCGGTGAGTCGGCGGGCGCGATGAGCGTGTGCACCCAGATCTCGGCCCCCGGGTCACGTGGACTGTTCCAGAAGGCCATCATCGAGAGCGGTCCGTGCGTGCGCAGCCCACTGGTGCCGCCGCGCAAGGAGATCGGCTACGAGCGTTCCGAGAAGTACGCGGCGAGCATGGGATGCGGTGACCCACGCACCCGCCTCGCGTGCCTGCGGAGGCTGCCCATCGACAAGCTCCTCGACTCGCCGACGACGAAGTTCGACTCGCCGCTCGCCACGTGGACGCCGTTCATCGACGACGTCGTGCTGACGAAGACACCCGACGAGGCGCTGCGCGACGGTGCCGCGGCCGACACCCCGTTGATCATCGGCAGCAACGCCGACGAGGGCCGGTTGTTCGTGGTGCTGTTCGAGTACGCCAACGGTCGCATCCCGACGCCCGAGAGTTTCCGCTCCACCGTGCGCACGGTCTACCCCGATCGTGCCGACGCGGTGCTCGCGGCGTACCCGCTGTCGCGGTATCGCAGTCCGGCCGACGCGCTGGCCGCGGTCTACACCGACTCCCTGTTCGCCTGCGCCGCCTCGGCGACCACCGCCGCGGCCCGCGCGGGTGGCGCGACGGTGTGGCAGTACCGCTTCACCGCGGCTCCGCTCGGGCGGTCGAATCCCGTGCTGTCGGGGGCGTTCCACGCCGCCGAGATCCCGTTCCTGTTCTCCCGCCTCGGTGGGGTACCCATCCCGTGGACCGGCGCATCGGCGGCGTTGGCGCGGCAGATGAAGTCGCAGTGGACGACGTTCGCGCGCAGCGGGCAGCCGAACGGTCCCGGACTGCCCGCGTGGACGCCCGATGGTCGCTTCCTCTCCATCGACACCTCGGGATCGTCGATGCGCACCGGGTTCGACGCCCTGCACCACTGCGGGGTGTGGGGGTAGCGAAGCCCCGCCACGTCTGACGGCGGTGGGAGACTGGACGCATGAGGCTCGTCTCCGACCTGACCGCCCCCATGACCCCGTACGACGCACTGTTGCGGGTCGCGTTCCACATGGAACGTGCGCGTGCGAGCACCTACCGCGTGGAGGCGTTCCGCAAGGCGGCCGGGATCGTGGCGCAGCTGGGGATCGACGAGACCCGCGCGCGGGTGGAGCGCCACGCGATCGGCGAGATCAGCGGGATCGGCACGTCCACCGCCACCGTGATCAACGAGGCGATCCGCGGCAAGGTGCCGGCCCGACTGCACACCCTGCAAGCGGAGGCCGCGCCTCTCGCCTCCGGTGGTGCCGAGCTCTACGAGGCACTGCGCGGCGATCTCCACGCCCACTCGAACTGGAGTGACGGTGGAGCGTCGATCGACGAGATGGTCGATGCCGCAGTCGCACTCGGCCAGGAATGGCTGGCGCTGACCGACCATTCACCACGTCTGCGGGTCGCCAACGGGCTCTCTGCGGAACGGCTGACCCACCAGATGGAGGTGGTCGCCGACATCAACGCCGCCCGCGACGACGACTTCCGACTGCTCACCGGTATCGAGGTCGACATCCTCGACGACGGTGCGCTCGATCAGACCGACGACATGCTCGAGCGCCTCGAGATCGTCACCGCGTCCGTCCATTCGAACCTCAAGATGGATCGGGGTCCGATGACCCGACGCATGCTGACCGCTGTGAGCAACCCGCGCGTCAACGTCCTCGGGCACTGCACCGGGCGGTTGGTCACCGGCGGCCGTGGTGAGCGCCCACAATCGCGCTTCGACCCGCACGTGGTGTTCGAGGCCTGCGCGCTGACCGGCACCGCGGTGGAGATCAACTCCCGGCCTGAACGCGTCGACCCGCCCGACGACCTCCTCGAGATCGCCCGCGACCTCGGGTGCCTGTTCGCCATCGACTCCGACGCCCACGCGCCGGGACAACTCGATTTCAAGTCCCTGGGATGCGAACGTGCGGAGCAGCACGGGATCCCGGCCGACCGCATCGTGACCACCTGGCCGGTCGACAGAGTGCTCGCCTGGGCCGCCGATCGCTGAACTCCGGGGTCGTCACGCGATCGAGTGGCCGCCGGCCGTGAGATGACGGGCGAAGAACCGGGTGGCATCCTCCGCGGCATGAGCCGGGACACCGGTGTGTCCGCCCGTGCTCGCGTGGAGAGTCTTCTGTTCGGACGCAAAGGCGTCGAACAGGTCGAGGGCCGCCTGACGGTCGTTGCCCTCGTCGTCCCACTGCAGCAACACGTGCACCGGGATGTGCACCTGCCGGGCGTCGGCGAATGCCGTCAAGGGGATGAAGCTCCCGGCGAACAGGCCCGCGGCGACGATGCGCGGGTCGACCGCAGCCAGTCGCACGCCCATCGCGACAACACCTCCCGACCAGGCGACCGGACCGCCCAACCCGGGCAGGGCGAGGAGCGCGTCCATGGTGGCCTGCCACTCGGGTACGGCTGTGTCGACCAGAGGCAGGATGAGGCGGTCGATGATCGCCGCATCCACCACGCGTCCCGCCGCGAGCGTCTCCCGCAGCTCCGTCCGGGCACGGTCGAGCGCACCCACCCGAGCCCTGTCGCCAGATCCCGGAAGCTCGATCGTGGCTGCAGCACAACCGATTGCAGCGGCCTGCCTCGCGCGCGCGACGAGGCGCGGATACATCGAGGCCACTCCGCCCGGGTGACCGAGCAGTATGAGTGGGGCGGGGTGCGATCCGGATACGGGTGTCCACAGCACGCCGGGGATCCCGTCGAGATCCATGTCCCGTTCGACGATGTCGCCGTCGATGCGTCGCCCGGATGTGAGATTCATGCCTTCGCCTCTCGGTGCGCCGCCGGATCGAACCTCGTTGTGCACAGGGCGTGCAACGGATTCCGGGGTTTGTCGGACCCCGACTGTACAGTGGTATCAGTCGCTCGGGGGAGCGGTCGGAGATGCGGACGGGGGTGAAGACATGTCGGTGATCGCATGGCCGGTCGAGCCGATCGCGTTGTCGGACATGCTGTTCGCGCTCGAGGAGACCGTCGACGAGCTGCAGGCCCGGTCGATGTCCACTGCCGATTCCACCGAACTCCGCGCGGCCTTGCAGGCGGTCGAGCGGATCGGTCGCAAGCTCGGAGTGGTCTCGCACACCACGATCACCGAGATCGCCTCGCGTGGTGCGCACTCCGAGTGGGGGTACCGCCGCATCACGTCGATGCTCAGCGGTGAACTCCATCTGGCCTCGGCCGAGGCGAGTCGGCGGGTCCGGGTCGCCGCGGCGACCTGCTCCACCCACGGGGTCACCGGCGACATCCTCGAACCGGCACACTTCGAGGTGGCGATGGGCGTCTACGACGGGTTGATATCCGAACCGACCGCCGACGCCGTGCTCACCGTCCTGGACAAGATCCCCGCGGCGATCGACGGCGACGTCCGTGCCTCCGCCGAGGCGACGATGGTCGAGCTCGCCCGCGACCTGTCGCCGCGAGAGGTGAGCGGCGTCGGCGACCGCCTGCTGGCCCATCTCGATCCCGACGGCTCGCTGACCGGTGACGGCGACCGCGCGCGACAGCGCGGACTGTCGGTGTCGGCACAGGACGCCGCCCTCATGTCGAAACTCACCGCCACACTCGATCCCGCGACCCGCGCGATGCTCGACGTCCTCCTCGACGCCTGGGCCGCGCCCGGGATGAACAACCCCGGCGATTTCGAGTCCCCGTCCGGTTCACGCACCGACCCCGACACCGACCGTGACCGCGCCGATGCGGCGGCGGCGCGCGACACCCGCTCGGCCCCGCAGCGCCGACACGACGCGCTCTCGGCGATGCTCGCGCGTGTGATCGCGACCGGCACCCTCGGCTCGCACAACGGTTCACCCGCGCAGGTGGTCGCGACGATGACCTACGACCAGCTGCTCGAGATGGCCGGCATCGCCGACACGACGACCGGATCGCAGATGCCCGTCGAGGACGTCGTCGAACTCGCACGGCGCAACAGCACGCTGTTCGCGATCCTCGACCCGGTGGGCCTGCCCCTCTACCTCGGCCGCACCAAGCGGTTGGCCACCATGGCCCAGCGCATCGCCGACTGGCTCCGATCGCGCGGCTGTACGTTCCCCGGATGCCGCGTCGCCGTCACCCGCACCCAGGCCCATCACCTCCGCGAATGGCTGGCCGGGGGACCCACCGATCTCACGAACCTGGGTGCCGCGTGCTCCGACCACCACCCGATGGCCGGTGACGAGCCGCACCAGTGGCGAACCGAGCTGGTCACCGAGGGGCGGTACCGGGGCCGGGTCGCCTGGGTCCCACCCGCAGCGATCGACCCGACCCGCACGCCGAGGGTCAACCACGCGAACCACCCCGACGAACTCCTCGCGCAGGCGTGGGAACGCGTCTGTGATCGCGGGGCCGGACGGCTCACCGGGGACCCCTGGCTGTCCTGAACCCCTGCGTTAACCTCGTGCCCATGCTGCTCTCCGACCGTGACATCCGTGCCGAGCTGGACAGCGGCCGGTTGGCGCTCGCCCCCTACGACCCCGCGCTGGTGCAGCCGTCGAGCGTCGACGTGCGCCTCGACGGGTTGTTCCGGGTGTTCAACAACACGCGCTACACCCACATCGACCCGGCGCAGCGGCAGGACGAGTTGACGAGCCTCGTCGAGCCGCCAGCAGGTGAACCGTTCGTGCTGCACCCCGGCGAGTTCGTGCTGGGTTCCACCCTCGAGGTGTGCACCCTCCCCGACGACCTGGCCGGGCGCCTCGAGGGCAAATCCTCGCTGGGCCGCCTCGGCCTGCTCACGCACTCGACGGCCGGGTTCATCGACCCGGGCTTCACCGGGCACATCACGCTGGAGCTGTCGAACGTCGCCAACCTGCCGATCACCCTGTGGCCCGGCATGAAGATCGGCCAGCTGTGTCTCATCCGGCTGTCGAGCCCCGCCGAGAACCCGTACGGCAGCGCCTCGGTCGGATCCAAGTACCAGGGCCAGCGCGGCCCCACCCCGTCGAAGGCGTACTTGAACTTCCGCAATCCCTGACCCGAGGACACACGCCGGTAACGCCGGCGTCGGACCGCGTTCACGCGGACGTTCCACACCCGCACTGTTGGGTTGGCGACCAACGAGATTCGCCTTGTACAGTCGCCCTTCATGAGGATGACTGTCTTCGGGTGCGGCTATCTCGGTGCCACCCACGCCGCCTGTATGGCCGAGCTGGGCCACGACGTCCTCGGTGTCGACGTCGACGCCGAGAAGGTCGCGATGCTCGCCCGCGGCGAGGTGCCGTTCTACGAGCCGGGGTTGCCCGAGGTGCTCGCCCGCAGTCTGGAGTCGGGTCGGCTGCACTTCACGACCGACTTCGACGAGGCCGCCGCGTTCGCCGATGTCCACTTCCTCGGCGTGGGTACGCCGCAGAAGCGCGGTGAGTACGCCGCCGATCTGAAGTACGTGTTCTCGGTGGTCGACGAGCTCGCGGCGCGGTTGACGGGGTCGCACCTGTTGATCGGCAAGTCGACGGTGCCGGTGGGTACATCGGTGGAGATCCTGAAGCGGATCGCGGCGTCGGGTACCGACGCCGACATCTCCGTCGCCTGGAACCCCGAGTTCCTGCGGGAGGGATTCGCGGTCGCCGACACGCTGCGGCCCGATCGGATCGTGCTGGGTCTCGATCCCGACGGTGATCCCGACGCGGTGGTGGCGAAGGTGGAAGAGGTCTACGCGCCGATCCTTGCGGCCGAAACGCCTTTCCTGCGTACCGATCTGGCGACCGCCGAGCTGGTGAAGGTGTCGGCGAACGCGTTCCTCGCGACGAAGATCTCGTTCATCAACGCGATGAGTGAGGTGTGCGAGGCGGCGGGGGCGGATGTGTCGACGTTGGCCGACGCGATCGGGTACGACCAGCGCATCGGGCGCCGATTCCTCAATGCGGGACTGGGTTTCGGTGGCGGGTGTCTGCCGAAGGACATCCGTGCGTTCATGGCGCGTGCCGGTGAACTCGGTGCGTCACAGGCGTTGACGTTCCTGCGTGAGGTCGACTCGATCAACATGCGTCGCCGCACGGCGATGGTGGAGTTGGCGACCGTCGCGTGCGGCGGGAGCCTGTTGGGGTCGAACATCGCCGTCCTGGGTGCGGCGTTCAAGCCCGAGAGCGACGACGTGCGAGATTCGCCGGCGCTGAACGTGGCGGGTCAGTTGCAGCTGAAGGGTGCCGCGGTCAGCGTGTACGACCCCAAGGCGATGGCGAACTCGCGCAAGCTGTTCCCGACGCTCGACTACACCGAGTCGGCACGTGAGGCGTGCCATCTCGCCGATGCGGTGCTGGTGCTGACCGAGTGGGCGGAGTTCCTGGAACTGAAGCCGGCTGATCTGGAACCGGTGGTGCGCAAGAAGATCATCATCGACGGGCGTCGCTGCCTCGATCCGGCGGTGTGGATGGACGCGGGCTGGGAGTACCACGGCCTGGGCGGTACGCCTCGCGTCGTCGCGCCGGCCCCGCACACCCGCTGACCCACTAGCTCCCGAGGTAGTCCTTCAGCTCTTCGGCCAGGGTGCGGTCGAGCGCACGGTTGAGCGCGTTGTGTGCGGTCTTCGTGGCCACGGCTCGCATCTCGGTGACGAGGACCGCGGCCCACTCCGACTCCTCGTCGCCCCGAGGGATCCATCCGTCGCCGCGCCGGGCCACGAACTCGTCACGCGCCGCGGAGATCAGGGTCTGCGCTGCGCCGTCGAGATTCTGGTCGAGTTTGCCGAACACCGTGATGAGCGAGCGCAGTGCCAGACCCAGCTCGATCAGTCGGCCCATGCCGTAGACGGTGTCGCGGTCGATCAGGATGTAGTCGTCGCCGTCGCGCTCGATGAGTCCGAGGTCGACCATCGCGGTGTAGTCGGCGGCGTCGGAGGACCCGAGGATCGACTCCAGGGCCTCGGCCGAGATGCGCTCGGTGGGGGTCTTCGCCCACGGCTCGGCGAGGATCTCCTCGATGCCCAGCACCTGGGCGAGGCCGTCGCCGCGCTGCATCCCACGGATGAAGTCGGCGATGTGTCGCGCGGTGAAGCCGCGCTTGAGAAGGTTGTTGATGAGGGTCAGACGGGCCAGGTGATTGTCGGTGTAGATCGCGATGCGACCACGCTTCGCGGGCCGGGGTAGCAGCCCCCGGTCCTGGTAACCACGCACGTTGCGCGTGGTCGTCCCGGCGGCGCGCGCCAGGTCGTCGATCCGATACTCAGTCATCAGCGCAGAAGCATACCGCCAGGTACGCCACTGCCATCAGCGTTTGTCTCATGATCAAACGTGACATTGACAAGTGTAACCATCTGTGGTGATCTCGTCGGCGTGAGAAGTTCCCTCCGATCACGGGCTCTGGTCACCTCGACCTCCCTGTGGTTGCCCCCGCTCGCCGACCGCGTCCCCGCCACTCCGCAGGGCGTGCGCTTCACCCGACGCCTGGTCGCCACGACCATGCGGCTCGGTGGTCGGGTGCCCGCCGGCACGCAGGTCGACCGGGTGCGGACCGGCGCCCCCGACGGCGCCCCGATCCGCGGCGAGTGGGTGCGTCATCGCCGTGTCGCCGACACCCGCCGGGTCATCCTCTACGTCCACGGCTCGGCGTTCGCGATCTGTTCGGCCGCCACCCATCGGGCGCTCGTGGCCCGCCTGTCGAAGGCGACCGGACTCGCGGCGTTCAGCGTCGACTACCGCCTGGCCCCCGAGCACCTGTTCCCGGCCGCGGCCGACGACGTGGCCGCGGCCTATCGCTGGCTGCTCGCGACCGGACACGACCCCGGCGACATCGTCCTCGCCGGCGACTCGGCGGGCGGTCACCTCATCCTCGACCTGCTCGCCTGCAACGCCCGTGACAGCGAGCCCCAGCCCGGCGCGGTGGTGATGATGTCGCCGCTGTTCGACCTCACCCTGGCCTTGGCCGCCGAACGCGAACGCGTACGCCGCGACCCGATGATCTCCGCCGGTGCCGCCGCCCGCCTGGTCGGCCACTACACGCGCGGCGCCGATCACGACGGCCCGCGACTACGACTCGACCTGGCGAAGGGATCGGTGCTCCCGCCGATGCTGGTGCAGGCCGGTGGCGCCGAGATGTTGAGCGCCGACGCACGCAAGGTCGCCGAGGTCGTCACCGCGGCCGGTGGCCGATGCGAACTGCAGATCTGGCCCGGTCAGATGCACGTCTTCCAGGCCTTCGACCGCCTGATCCCCGAGGCCGACCGTGCCGTCGCCGCGGCCGCGGTCTTCGTCGCCGGCGCGTTGCGGCGCGACCACCCGACCACCACCCACAGACGGAGCGCATGACATGGGACGGACCCTTCCCCGCACACGCCAGGCCCGAGCGGTCGTCACCGGCGCCGGCAGCGGCATCGGCCGCGCCTTCGCCCTCGAACTCGCCCGCCGCGGCGGACAGGTCGTCTGCTCCGACATCGACCGCGACCGCATCGCCGAGACCGTCGAGATGATCGAGCGCGCAGGGTCGGGAACGGCGCACGCGGTGTTCTGCGACGTCTCCCGTACCGACGACATCGACGCCCTCGCCGAGCGCGCCGAGGAACTGCTCGGCGGACCGACTTCGCTCATGATCAACAACGCCGGCGTCGGCATCGGTGGGAAGCCCGTCGGGGAGATCGGGCTCGAGGACTGGCAGTGGGCGCTCGGGATCAACCTCTGGGGCATGGTCTACGGCTCGGAGAAGTTCGTCCCACAGCTGCGGCGTGCCGGCCGCGGCGGACTGATCAACGTCGCCTCGACCGCGGCGTTCTCCGCCGCCCCCGGCATGGCCGCCTACAACGTCGGCAAGGCCGGCGTGCTGGCGCTGTCGGAGACCATCGCCGCCGAACTCGGTGGCACCGGCCTCGCGGTCACCGTGCTGTGCCCGACGTTCGTGAAGACCAACGTCGCCGTCGACGGCCGCATCACCGCCGAGGCGGGTCGTCTCGCCGGGACCCTGATGCGATGGACCGGGTTGTCACCCGAACGCGTCGCCCGCGGCACCCTCGACGCCCACGACCGCGGACAGCTCTACGTCGTGCCCCAGCTCGACGCCAAGGCCATCTGGGCCGCCAAACGCCACCTGCCCCGGACCTACACCGCCGGTGCCGGTCTGCTGAACCGGCTGCTGCCCGCCGCGACGTCCTCCGGGGCCGCGGCACCCACGACACCCACGACCACCGCCACAGGAGTGTGACCCGCATGGCCGACGATTCGACCACCAGTCCCCGCGATCTCGCCGACGCGCCCGTCTACGAGACCGTCATCATCGGTGCGGGTTTCGCCGGCATCGGTGCCGCCATCCGGCTGCAGCAGGCCGGCGTCGAGGAGTTCGTCCTCATCGAGCGCGACACCCGCCCCGGCGGCACGTGGCGCGACAACACCTACCCCGGCGCGGCGTGCGACATCCCGTCGCGGCTGTACTCGTTCTCGTTCGCGCCGAACCCTGAGTGGTCACACACCTATTCGGGCAGCGAGGAGATCCTGCGCTACATCGACCGCATGGTCGCCGATCACGATCTGGACCGTCGCATCCGCTACCGGTCCACCGTGACCGGCGTCGTGTTCGACGAGCCCAACGGAGTGTGGGAGGTGGCGATCGAGGGCGCCGAACCCGTCTTCGCGCGCACGATCGTCGTCGCGTCGGGCCCGCTGTCGACGCCGGGTTACCCCGACATCCGTGGGATCGACGAGTTCACCGGCACACGGATGCACAGCGCCGACTGGGACCACGACTACGACTTCACCGGCAAGAAGGTCGGCGTGATCGGCACCGGTGCCAGTGCGGTGCAGATCATCCCCGAACTGGTCGAGCGGGCCGCGCAGGTGTCGGTGTTCCAGCGGACCCCCGGATGGGTTCTGCCGCGCCTCAACCCGGCGGTCAGCTCCCGAACCCGCAAGGCCTACAAGCGCATCCCGCTCCTGCAGTCGGCGGCACGCACCGCCTGGTACTGGGGCCACGAGTCGGTCGCCCTCGGTGTCGTGTGGAACTCGCCGCTCACCCGGGTCGTGGAGGCGGTGTCGAAGGCGAACATGCGTGCGCAGGTGAGCGATCCGTGGATGCGGCGCCAGCTCACCCCCGACTTCCGCGCCGGATGCAAGCGTCTGCTGATGACCAGCAAGTACTACCCGGCGCTGCAGAAGGACAACTGCCGCCTCATCACCTGGCCCATCGCGCGCATCAGCGAACGTGGCGTGCGCACCGTGGAGGGCGTGGAGCACCAGTTCGACTGCCTGGTGTTCGCGACCGGGTTCGAGGTGTCCAAGCAGGGGTCGCCGATCCCCATCACGGGTCGCGAGGGACGAGTCCTCGGCGACGAGTTCGCGCGCGGTGCCTACGCCTACCGGAGCTTCGCGGTGTCGGGGTATCCCAACCTCTACTTCACCTTCGGCCCCAATTCGGGCCCCGGACACAGTTCGGCACTGGTCTACATGGAGGCGCAGATCGATGCGATCGTGATGGCGGTCACCACGGTGCTGCGCCGCAACCTCGCGGTGCTCGACGTGCGCCGCGAGGCCCAGGACCAGCACAACGCCGACATCCAGCGTCGCCTGACGAAGACCACGTGGAACTCGGGATGCAGCAGTTGGTATCTCACCGAGGACGGTTTCAACGCGACGATGTACCCGGGTTTCGCGACCCAGTACGTCGCACAGATGCGCGGTGTCGACCTCACCAGGGACTTCACCGCGGTGGCCCTCGACGACCGCGCATCGCACGCCCGGGTGTCCCGCGTCTGAGTGATAATCTCGAGCGCGACCGACGCCGGGGGGACGGTGGCGGTCGCGTCTCGGGGGGGAAATGTCCACTGCGCACAGCGCGCCACACTCTGGTGCGGTCATGCTCGACGAATCGTTGCTGCACGAGGTGAGGCAGACGCTCGCCGCGGCCGGTGTCACCGACTGCGCCGCGTTCGTCCTCGTCGAACTCAACGAGGGCGGTCTGCGGACCGCGGTCGTCGACGCCTCGACCGGAGCGAGTCTCGTCGAACGCGGTGACGGGAAACTGTGCCCCCGCATGCTCGACCTGTCGATGGCCGATCACCTGGTCCGTACCGGTCGCGTCGAGCGCCCGGCGTCGTTCGACTGGGCGACCGAACTGATCGATCTGATGCCCGACATCCGCGCGCGGCTGGCGGTCACCGACGGCGCGTTCGCCATGGGCTCGAGCCATGTCGCGATGTTCCGCGTGTCCCGCCGCGACTACTACGCGGGTCTGCAACCCCACCTGCTCGCGGCCCAGAGCCTGTGGCAGGCAGTGGCTCTCGACTCCACGCCGCCGGTGGGCGCTCTGGTCTTCATGCCCGAGCACGAGCAGTGGCCGGGCCTGTTCCCGACGCTGACGCACCTCGCACCGATCCCCGCCGTCGCGCTGCGCGATCCCGGCCCCGACACCGCGACCCCCGCCGTCGGCGCCCGGCGCCACGAGGACCCCGAGCCCGTGCCGGCACCGCCCGTCGCGAATCCGCTGCCGCCCGCGGGCCGGCCGGTGCCGCTGCCCGTCACCGCCACGCCCGCCCCGGTCCCGGTCCCGGTGGCCCCGTCGCCGTCGCTGCCCGACCGGTCGTCGCCGCCCGTGCCGCCGCCGATCGAGGTCCTACCCGCGCCGTCCGGACACCGCGGTCATGCGGTAGAACAGGGCCATGACAGCCTCCTGCCAGGGGCCCGCCTGCCGACCGGGACCTTCCTCCCGGATCCGTCTCCGTACGCCCTCGCGGGCGCGACGGGCGAGCAGGACGTCTACCAGCCGGCCGATCTCGGCGAGCGGACACCGGCCCCGGTGCGGGAAAATCCCGACGTGATGCATGCACCCGGCCCGCGGCACTACACACCGCCCGCGCACCAGACGCGCACCTCGGTCGACGGCGCGCCCGTCGACCACCGCCGCGTGTTCATCGGCGTGGCCGCGGTCATCGGTGCCGCGGTCGTCGGTGGTCTCATCGTCGGGCTGTCGTGGCTCGGCGGCGACAGCGACAGCCCGCGCCCCGAGACGGCGGCCGCACAGGGCATGGTCGCGCAGACCTCGTCGGTGCCGGTGAGCCCGGCGCCGACCTCGCGCCCACCGCTCGACACCCGTTCCGCGCAGGCGCCGCTGCTGCGCTACACCGCGCCGCCGCCGGTCACCGCGGCCCCGACGGCACAGCCGAGCGGACCGACGCGCCGTGCGGCCCCACCGCCGCCGCGTCGGCGCAGCATCCCCAACCCCATCCCGGGATTACCGCCGATCCTGTTGCCCTGACCGCGAGTCCAGATCGAGCCCCGGCCGTCAGCTCGGCGCGACGCCTCGGTGAAGCACGTCGAGAGGGTGCGACCAGGCGATCACATCTCCAGCGTGAGATCGCCCTCGCTGCGCGAGACGCAGCTGAGCATCCAGCCCGCCGCGCGCTCGGGTTCGGTGAGCAGGGTGTCGCGGTGGTCGACGACGCCCTCGACGACGCGCACCCGACAGGTCCCGCAGAACCCCTGCTGGCACGAGTAGGGGACCGCGGGGCGGGTGCGCCGCAGCGCGGCCAGCGTCGACTCGGTGGCCGAGACCGGGACGCGTTCCCCGGTCGAGGACAGCGTCACGTCGAATGCGTGTCCGTCGAGAACCGGAGGCGGACTGAAGCGTTCGTAGTGCAGCTCGGTGTCGTCGAGGTCGCGCATCGCCGTGCGGATCGCCTCGAGCATCGGGACCGGCCCACAGCAGTACACCGCGGTCTTCGGCTCGATCGGCCCGAGGAGCTCGTCGGCCGTCGGGATGCCGCCGTCGTCGTCGGTGCGGATGGTGACGCGATCACCGTGGCTGCGCAGCTGGTCGATGAAGGGCAGCGAATCGGCGCTGCGGCCGGTGTAGATCATCGACCAGTCGAGATCGAGCCGATCGGCGGCGGCGACCATCGGCAGGATCGGCGTGATGCCGATGCCACCGGCGATGAAGCGCAGCCGCTGCGCGGGGGATCCCCGGCCGGGCAGCGCCAGCGGGAAGGCGTTGCGCGGTCCCTTGATCCGCAGGGTGTCGCCGACCCGCAGGGTGTCGTGGACCTCGATCGATCCGCCGCCGCCGGTCGGGATACGACGCACCGCGATGCGGTAGTGGGTGCGGTCGGTGGGGTCACCGCACAGCGAGTACTCCCGCATCCGCCCCGACGGCAGCAGCAAATCGAGGTGCGCGCCCGGATACCACGGGGTGAGCTCGTCGCCGTCGAGCGACTCGAACCGCAGCGACACCACGTTCTCGTCCTCGGCGACGACCGTCCGCTCGGTGATCCGCACCGTCGTGATGCCGGCGTCGGGGGGTGGGATGTGCGGTTCGCGCATGAACCGCACGAAGAACGGGTAGGCGCGGCTGAGGATCTCGACCGCCTTCATCGCCGGATCGTGGCGATAGCGGCCGTAGAGGTGGGCCGGGGTCTGCTCGAGGTCGCCGACCTCCATGCGCCCTGCCCGCTCCGGGGCCGCCGACCTCTGTGGACCCACCGCGCGCTCGGAGGTCACCGTCCCGCGCCGCGGGCCGCCGGTGAGGCGGCGAGGTAGGCGACGGCCTGTGCGGTGGAACCGATCTGGTCGGGATAGAACGCCGGCCGGAAGTAGCTGAACGTCGCGAACACGATCGACCGCAGTGTCGGCAGCACACCGGCGCGGGCGCCGCGGGCGTACTCGGTCCACATCCGGCGGTAGGAGTACTTCTGGTACGGGTCGCTCTTGGCGATGAAGCGGCTGCCCCGGTGGATCAGCAGCAGCAGCCCCAACAGGGCCATGAACATCGCGCGCCCTCGGCGCAGGTAACCGTCGCCGAAGTAGGTGGCCACGTCGTGGGCCACACAGCGGTGTTCGACCTCCTCGGCGCCGTGCCAGGTGAACAGGTCGGTCATCGCGGGGTCGGAACCGTGTGCGCGCCAGGTGTTGTTGAGTGCGAAGTCACCCAGGATCGCGGTGTAGTGCTCGATGGCCGCGATCAGCCACAGTCGCTCGACGAGGTCCTTGCGCTGGGCCTCGGGGGTCCACGAGGTCTTGGGCGAGAGCACCTTCCGGAACAGCCACTGCATCTGGCGCTGGAACGGACGCGGATCGAGGCCGTGGCGGTCGAGGAAGTCCCACAGCACCTTGTCGTGGGCCTCGGCGTGCATCGCCTCCTGACCGATGAACCCGCGCATGGTGGCGGCGAGCTCCTCGTCGGCGACGAGCGGGAGCGCCTCGTTGTAGGTGGCGACGAACCACCGCTCGCCCTCGGGGAGAAGCAGGTTGAGCATGCTGATCACGTTGGACGCCATGGGATGTCCGGGGATCCAGTGCAGCGGTGTCTTCTCGAAGTCGAACGCCACGTCGCGGGCGTGCAGGGTGACGGGGCCCGGGTCGGTGTGCGGGTCATGGGTGGGCCGCATGGACAGATCGGTCATGACGAGCTCCTCTAGAACAGCGATGTCCGCGCCATGCGGCGCGAGAGTGCGGGTAGGAATCGGTACACGCGGTAGCCCACCGAGGCCTCGATGGTCACCGGGACGACGGCGCGGTTGCGGGTGATGGCGCCGAGGATCTCCACCGCCACGCGGTCTGGGGTGAAGCCACGGCGCCGATACATGCCGTTCATCCGGTCGCGCAGGCGTTCCTGGTTGTCGCCGGTGGCACCGGCGAACTCGGTCGCCGAGATGATGTTGGTGTCGACGATGCCGGGGCAGATCGCCGAGACACCGATGTGGTGTTCGGCGAGCTCGGCGCGCAGGGACTCGCTCAGCAGCAGCACGCCTGCCTTCGTCGCCGCGTAGGCGCCGAGGCCCCGCTGGGGGGTGAACGCGGCGGCCGAGGCGAGGTTCACGATCTGACCGCCGAGTCCGCGCGCGACCATCAGCCTGCCGAACTCGCGACTGCCGGTGGCCACGCTCACGAGGTTGATGTCGACCAGTCGTCGGATCTGGGCGTCGGTGGCGTCGAGAAGTGCACCGGCCAGGCCGATCCCGGCGTTGTTGACGACGATGTCGGGGACGCCGTGGACCTCGGCCACGGTCGCGGCGAACCGTGCGAAGGCGTCGCTGTCGGCGACGTCGAGGGCGTAGGCGCGAGCCGTGCCCCCGGAGCCGGTGATCTCGTCGGCGGTCTTCTGCGCCGCGCCGAGGTCGATGTCGGCGATGACCACGTCGCTTCCCTCGGCGGAGAGAAGCAGGGCCGTCTCACGGCCGATGCCGCTGCCACCGCCGGTGATCACCGACAACGTCCCCTCGACGGCGCCGCGGGTGTCGCCGGTGACGCGGGCGCGGGCGACGGTCGCACTGGGCTGTCCGCTGACGATGGAGTCGATGAAGTCGATCGCGTTCTCGGCCAACAACTCCGGACGCGAATACGGCAACCAGTGTCCGGTCGGCAGGTCGCGTCGCCACAGCCCGTCGGTGTAGCGCGGCGTGTTGTCGAAGATGGCGCTGCGCAACGCGATGTCGCGGGTGTTGACGATCTCGAGGGTCGGCACCGTCGTCGACCGCGCGTCCGGGGAGAACAGGTGCGCGCGGATGTTCGCGCGGTAGTAGCGCAGGCCCGAGATCATGTCGTGGTGCAGCGTGGGGCCCACGGCGACGTCGCCGGGTGCGGTGCCCTCCACGCGGTGGAGGAACTGTCGCCACACCGGCGCCCATCCGAGCGCGCCGAAGAACACCTTCGGCACCACCGGGAGCTGGAACATGACGGTGTAGGCCGACGACGCGATCTGCGACAACGCCTGGCGCAGCGCGGTGGGGGTGGGGCGCGCGAGCTTCTCCCGCGCCCAGGTGCCGAGGTGGTCGAGGTTGGGCCCCGACACCGACACGAACGAGGCGATCCGGTCGGCGGCGCCCGCGGTCGTCACCGCCTCCCACGTCTGCACCGAACCCCAGTCGTGGGCGACGACGTGGGCCGGCTCGTCGGAGACGGCATCGATGACGGCGAACAGGTCGGCGGCGAGCTCGGCCAACCGGTAGGGCGCATCACCCGACGGCGCGTCGCTCTCGCCGTAGCCGCGGGTGTCGTAGGCGACCACGTGGAACCGCTGCGCCAGGATGGGCGCGACGTGGGTCCACAGGTGGTGGGTGTCGGGCCACCCGTGGACCAGCACGACGGTCGGCGCGGCGACGTCGCCGGACTCGAAGACGGCCAGCCGCACGCCGTCGCGGGTGACGGTGCGACGGCGCCACAGATCACGCTCGGAGGACTCCACGGATCTGCACGTTACACCCAGTTACAGGTACTTGGGGCACGAATCGTGCCCGAGCACCCCGTCGGTCAGCGCGGCGCCCCGCATCGCGCGAGGTAGGCGCGCAGATCGGTGTACGCGGGCTTCGGGCTCCCGTTGGAGTAGCGGAGTCCGAAGTTCTGTTCGCGGTCGAAGACGTCGGGTCCGGCGTCGCGCAGCGAGTAGATGAACACGTTGCCGACGTAGCCGAACTGCCTGGCCCGGGCGACGCCGTGGACGATCATCGCCGACTGTGCCGCCGGGCTCACCGCGTTCGTCCCCGCCCCGGTGGGCGCACCGAACTCGGTGATCCAGATCGACTTGGCGGCGTCACCACCGGCGACCATCGTCGCGTGGATGGCCGGGATCGAGTTGAAGTAGTTGTACGGGTTCGGCCGGGTGTCGGACGGGTCGAAGGGGTAGCTGTACGGATGCACCGACACCACGTTCAGGAACGGTGCCGCCCCCGATCCGTACATCGCCCGCACGAAATCGACCGGGTTCATGTTGCCGCCGCCGTTGCCCGCGCCGGTGACACTGCCGCCGACGATGAGAGCGCCGCCGTTCACGCGACGGATGGCGGTGCTCGCCGCGGCGAGCAGTTGCACGTACCTGCCCGGGTCGACCCGGGGCATGAAGAAGGCCTGCAGGTTCGGCTCGTTCCAGATCTCGTACGCCGACAACGCATTCCCGTAGTGGGAGGCGACGCGACCGGCGAAGGCGCCGAAATCGGCCGGGTTCGCCGGGACGACCTTGTCGGAGTCGACGGCGGACGCCGCGCGCGCCCACCTCGGGGTGTAGGCCACGATGCCGAGCACCTTGAGGCCCTGCGCGCGTGCGGCATTGACCAGTCGGTCGGTGGTTCCCCAGGTGAACACGCCGCGATTGGCCTCGATCGAGCTCCACGCGATGTCGATGCGCGTCCAGGTCGCGCCGAGCGCCCGCATCTGCGCGAAGGTCTGGTTCAGGTCGGCGTCGGAGTACCCGTAGATCGACGCGCCGGGGGACACACCCACCGTGGGTGCGCATCCGGCGGCGGTGGCGGCCGGGGCCGCGGCGGTGGTGGCGATGCCGACGACCGTCGCCGCGGTCATCACCAGGCGCATCCACCGTGATCGAAGTGTGAGCTGCATCATGTCCTCGTGTCTGTCATCGGAGATCGTGGTGTTCAGAGTTGTGTGCCGTCCGCGTCACCGGCGGCCGGAGCAGGAGCACGACTGGAGTGAACGCCCCCTTCGCCAGCGTGCAGTAGCATGTGGACCGGCATGACCGATCGCCCTCGGGGAGGGGGCACGGGAGCAACCGCTGGGGAGGCGTGTTGCGAGGGGGAGTTGATTTCGCATGAAGCAAAACACACGCACGCCGTCGGAGGGGAACGAGCCCACCGTAGATCTTCTCGGGCATCTGCGCGGACTGCTGAAGGTCGCGCCGATCGCGATCGTCATCGCGATCGTGGTGGCCCTGGGCGTCTTCGGATATCAGTCGGTCGCCGCGCAGCGGTATCAGGCGTCGGTGGTCGCACAGATCGTGACCCCGGGCTCCGCCGCGACCGGCCAGTCCGGCCCGACCTCGACCGATGCCGCGACCGCGGCCGGTCCGTTCGTCGCGCTGGCCTCTGACCATCAGGTTCTGGCGCAGATCGCCAAGACCTCCGGTCTCGGCCTCGACTCGTCGCAGCTGTCGGCGGACATCGTGGTCGCCGCGTCGACGGTGCCCGGCATCGTCGACGTCACCGCCGAGGCCGACTCGGCGCAGGACGCGGAGACCCTGGCCAAGGCCGTGGTGTCGACCCTCGACGCGACCTATGTGCAACGCCAGCAGTCGGCGGCCTCGGCCCCGGCGACCAACGGCATGGGTACCGGATTGCAGTCGCTCACCACGCAATTGGAGTCGCTGACCGCGCAGCTCGACGGCGTCATCACCGCCGACGGCCCCGCCGCGGGGATCCTCACCGCACTGAAGTCGCAGATCGATCAGCTCAAGGCGCAGCAACAGACCGCGGCGTCGGCCACGCAGCCGATCACCGCGGCCACACAGCGTCTCATCCTGCTGTCGCAGCCGGCCGGTGGTCCGAAGGCCGCGAGCATCCCGCCGATCGCCATCGCCGGCGTGGCCGGCCTTCTCGCACTGATCCTCTCGGCCGAACTGCTCGTGTTCGCCCGGTCGTTCCTCGGTCGTTCGGTGAACCGTGAATGGTCGCGTCGCATCGGTCGTCGTGCGCACGCCGTCGTCGACATCCCGCGTCGTGGCGAGGAGATCTCCACCTCGACACTGGCCGCCGTCGCGCGGGTGTCGGGCCCGGTGCTCATCGTGGCCTCCGAGCAGGTGCGCGGCGTCGTCGCACGCATCGTCGCCCACGTCCACGGGCGCGTCGACGGTCGCGACATCGACGACGACAACTGGACCCCCGACGAGCGCGACCACTCGCTCGCCGTCGTGGTGGTCCGCGACGGGCAGGTCGAACGTGCCCGGGTGTCGAAGGCGCTCGAGACGCTCGCGGCGTGGAACATCCCCGCGATCCTCGTGGTCGCACCGAGCGGTCGTGGGAGCTTCTCGCTGCCAGGCGGTCTCGCGGTCGCGTTCCGCAAGCCCTCCGAGGCCGGCGCGCCGTCGCGCGCCTCCTCGGCGCCGGCTCCCACCTCCGGATCGGCACCCGCGGTGACGGCGCCGGCCCCGGTGTCCGCCCCCGTCACACCGCCCCCGCCGATCACCCCGAACGATCCGGCCGCCGGATATCTGCCCTACCGGCCCCTCGCGGCCGAGGGCGCCAACGGCATGTCGGCGGTCCCGACCCGCACCACCAACGGGGTCCAGTCCACCGGTGCGACGGTGCAGTCCGGTGCGGCGCAGCAGGTGCCCGTGCAGCAGCAGGGGTCAGTCGTGGCGGAAGACGACCCGGTCGACGAGACCGCTGTGGTTCACGACGACACGGCGGTGGCCGATCAGGACCCGGACGGCAACGCCCCGTCCGAGCAGTCTGTCGAGGCCGAGGAGGACGCCGTCGCCGCGCCCGAGTCCGACTCGTCCTCCGAGTCCGACGCGGCCGAGACCGGTACTGCCGCAACGGAGGACGCCGACATCACCCCGGACGACGCCGAGGCCGAGGGTGTCGACGAGTCCGAGCGCACGCCCCAGACGACGCACAGCTGAGGCAGCCACACCGAGCGCGCCACCGCCGCCGAACCGTCTGACGGTTCGGCGGCGGTCGTATGTCTGGACCTCGTGAGCCCGCCGACTCAGCGGCAGTCGGCGGCGGCGCGGACCTCGCTGTAGGCCTTCTTGGGGCTGAAGTCGTTGCGCAGCAACCCGAAGTTGTCCTCGGCGTCGGAGCGGTCGGTGCCAGCGTCGCGCAGGCTGTAGACGAAGAACGGGCCGAAGTGTCCCCTCGACCGGGTCGACATGATCGCCGAGAACAGCGAATCGGCCTGGAACTGCTCGGACACCTTCTGCTTGTCGGTACCGCCCGTCGGGGCACCGTACTCGGTGACCCAGAGCTTCTTGGCGCCGTCACCGTTGCGCCGCATCGTGGCGTACAACGCCGGCAACTGGGCGAAGGCGTTGAACGACTTCGACGAGGAGTCCAGCGGCAGATAGGGATAGCTGTACGGGTGGATCCCGACGGCATCCCACGCCGACGAGTCGGCGACGCGATACAGCGTGCTGAGGAACCGCGTGGGCGCGATGTTGCCACCCGCGTCGACGGCGGGTGAGAGCCCGGCGGTGACGATGGTGACACCGGGGGCGGCGTTGGTGCGGATCGCGACCGACGCCGCCGACAGCATCCGGCCGTAGAGCGCGACATCGGGTGCGGGGGCGGCGAAGTTGACGATGTTCGGCTCATTCCACACCTCCCAGGCGCCGATCCGGTCGGCGTACCGGCGTGCGGCGAGACCGGCGAAGTTGCCGAACGCGGCGGTGTCGTTCGGGAGGGAGAACTCCTTGTCGAGCGCCCCCGGGAGGCGCGCCCAGGTGGGTGTCGTGTCGACGATGCCCAGGACGGTCAGACCCCGGGCCCGCGCGGCGTCGACCACGCGGTCGGTGGCGGACCAGTCGTATTGTCCGCGTGTCGCCTCCACCGAACTCCACGGCACGTCGAAACGGATCCACCCCATCCCGCCCGCGACGGTCATGTCGAGCGTCCTCGCGAGGTCGGCGTCCGACAGCGACGTGAGGCCGCTGCCCGCGGCGACCCCGATCGCGGTCTGCGGTGTGGCCGGGACACAGGTGCGGTCGATCCCGGTGTCGTGGATGCCCAGGACGCGGGCCAGAGGGGCGGGCATCACTGCCACGGTGACCCCGACGGCCACGGCGAGAAGGGCGACGACCACCAGTGCGCCGATGACCACGGTCCGCCGACGTGTTGTGGCGATCAGTCGACGGACCCCGAACCTGCTGCGGGTCACCGCAGGAGGGGAGTGGTGTCGGACGAGGTGCCGGCGGGTGCCGACTCCTCGTCGCCGAGATCGCCGGAATCGGTGTCGGCGGCCTCGGGGTCACGGCGGGGCGCGACGACCGTCGACGCCGCGGCGCCGAGCAGCAGCCAGAAGTAGGCGTCGTCGGGGAAGATCTCGAAGTACGTCGAGACCAGGGCCGCCGCGGCGACGGCGACCGCGGCCGCCGAGACACCCACGCAGAGATTGCGATCGACCGGATCGGTCGCGACACGCGAGGCCCGGACGGTGTGGAGTACCGCGACGACGAGCACGCCGACGAAGACCCACAGGGCCAACGGACCCAATTCGATCGCCACCTTGATGTAGTAGTTGTCGGGCTGGTACGGCACCGACGACGACCGGGTCGCCTTCGCGACCACCTCGGCGGCCGACCCGGTGGTCCCGAGCCCGATCCCGAAGGGATGGCCGAGGATCGAGGTGATCGAGTCGCTCCACCCCGTGCCGCGCTCACCGAGGCTGTTCGAGGACAGGAACGTCGATAGCACCGGACCGGAGAAGACGGCGGTGATCGCGGCGGCGACGATGGCGCCGATCCCCATGCCGATCAACAGCTTCCGGTAGCGATGGAACCCGATCCACACCAGTCCGATCAGCAGCCCGAGGAACGCGGCGCGGACCACGGCGGTCGACATCGCCACCAGATAGATCGGCGTGAGGACGAGGAAGACCAGGTTGCGGGGACGGCGGGGTGCGGCCACGGCGACCGCGCCGCACACCAGGAGCACGAGCATCATGAACAGCGCGAACGGGAACGGCTGGCCGAACGTGCTGAACGATCGCAGCAGTCCCCCGGCGAAGCGGATGTCTGTGTTGTACGCGAATCCCTGTGCGGCAAGGGTGTCGGCGCCCACGACCTGCTGATAGATGCCGTAGAGCCCGGTGCCGAGACCCAGCAGCATCATGATCGAGATCAGGTGGTCGCGGTCACCGGCGTCGAGGGGGCGCAGCCAGATGATGATCGGGAACACCAGGCCGTAGAAGAACGTGATCTTGATCGGGGACAGCGCGACGTTCACGGGGAGGGTCACCAGCGCGGAGACGATCCCGATCGCGGCGAAGAGAGCGAACAGGTACGCCCACGGCTGGGTGAAGCGCGGCACCGCCGACCAGCGGGTCCGGATCATCGCGCACACAGCGGTGAAGCCCAGCAGGCCTTCCTTCCACCCGTTGGGGAAGCCGGTGCCGAGCGCGAAGATCAGGATGTAGTGCAGCGGCGATATGGCCGCGAACAGCAGGACACCGCGCTGCGGTCGGATCAGGATCCACGCCGCGACAGCGAGTCCCGCGATCCCGGCGACGCCCAAGGTGGCGGTGCTCACCGTGCACCGCCGGTCGAGACCGCGTCGGTGGTGTCGACGGTGGCACCCGAGGGTGTCGTCCCGACGAGCAGGTCGAGAAGGGCGGGGACGGTCTCGCGCCGGTCGTGGTGTTCGGCGACATGGGCGTAGGCGCGGTGGACCATCGTCGCGGTGCCGCGCGGGTCGGCGGCGATCGACGAGATCGCGTCGGCGAGAGCGTCCGGATCGCCCGGGGGCACCAGCACGCCGCGACCGTCGGCCAGCAGGGTGCGTGGGTTGCCGTGGTCGGTGGCGACGACGGGCACGCCCGCGGCCATCGCCTCCATCGCCGTCAGCGGGCCGGCCTCGGGCGCGATGCTCGCCGAGACGTGCACCGTCCACTGTGCGAGCGCGTCGGTGGCGCGGACCCGTCCCGGGAAGGTCACGCGCCCTGCGAGATCGGGGTGTTCGGCACGCTGCCGCAGCGACGCGGCATACCCGACGTCGCCGGGGAACGCCTCGCCCGCGACGACCGCGGTCGCGTCGTCGAGGCGTGCGATCGCCTCGAGGAACACGTCCACGCCCTTCCACGGGGTGAGCACCGACAGGGTGCCCGCACGGACCGGATCGGTGGGCCGCGTGCCGGTGGGTGCGGTGTCGGGGATGTCGACACCGAGGCGACCGACCGCGACGTGGTCCACGAGGCCCTCGAGCGCCGATGCGGTCGTCGGCGACACCGCGACGACCCGACGGAGCAGCGGACGGCCCGCGCCGATGAACACGCGTGTCTTGCGGCTCACGACGTGGTCGTGGACGAGCCAGGCGACCGACCGCACGCCGGCGAGGCGCAGTGCGGGCAGGGTGTGGGCGGAGTTGGCGACGATCGGGGTGCCGCGGTGGGCCCGCAACGTGCGCGCCGCGACGACCATCGCGCGTGCCATCCCCCAGGCCGCGCCGGCCCGGGTGCGTCGACCGTGGTCACGGCCGAGGTGGGGGATCTCGACGTGAACGGCCCACGGCGGGAACGAGTCCGACAGCGGGCCCACCGGGCACGCCACCGACACCGACATCCCGCGCCGGTGGCACTCCGCGGCGAGATCGAGCATCACCGATTCGGCTCCCGAGCGTTGCGGCGAATGGGTCACGAAGAGAATGCTGTCTGTCATGACTGCTCCCGACCGTCGAGGGCGACCGCGCGCAGGCACTCGGTGAGCACCGCCTCGCGGACCACCGGGTGGAATCCGGGGTGGTCGCCACCGGGTGCGACCTGGACCGAGGGGCCCCGACCGCCTCGGCTGACGCTGCTCAACGCCTGCAGACCACGTTGGCTCAGGAAGTGTTCGTAGTCGCGGCTGCCGAACACGAGGTGTGTCTCGATCCCGGCCTTGGCCAACGGCCGCAGCAGGAGTCGGGGACTCTGCATGACGCCGAGGCGGGCGACGGCGTCGAACAGCGGGTACGGGGCGAAGCGCGCCACCAACGGCTTGAGCCGACCGCGCAGCGACGGCGCCGCGTCCTCGGTCGCGCCGGTGACCTCCGGCGCCAGTGGCGCGTCGCCACCCAGCACGGGGGCATCGCGTCGCCAGGTGAGTTGGTTGACCAGCACGACCCGGTCGAGCCGGTCGGGCGCGTCGTCGGCGACGTCGAGGGCGACCCGCGACGCCGACCACGACCCGGAGCAGATCCCCACGTGGGTCAGCGGTCCCGGCGTGAGCGACCGCGCGAGATCGCGGACCTCACGGGCATCGGTGATCGACATCGCCGAGTGCAGCGGCGCGAAGTCGTCGGCACGCTGCACGCGTCCGCTCTCGCCCACACCACGGCGGTCGTAGCGCACAGTGATCGCGCCCAGGCGTGCGGCCTCGACGGCGAGGTCGCGCCACAGTCGCGCGGGTCCGGTACGGATGTCGGCGGCCGTCGAGTGCACCACGAGCGCGCTGTGGCCGACGCCCTGCGCCGGTCGGGTGATCCACACCAGTGGACGGTCGGGTGCGGTGACGATCTCGGTGATCACCTCCGGCGCCGCGGCGGACCCGGGCTGCGACGGTGCACCGTCGACGACGGCCCAGGATCGCGTCCGATGCTGCACGACACGGGGTTCGGTGGGCAGCAACTGGTCGATCCAGGCGCCGATCGCGTGCACCGACTCGTGGGGCAGCTCCACCAGGAAGCTCGGCGGGGTGACGAACGCGGTCGGGTCGACGGTGCGGACCACCTCGACGCGCCCGGCGGGCCGCTCGTCGTGCAGCAGTGCGCGGGCGGGAGCGGATGCGAGATCGGCGTCGGAGGTCGCGAGCAGGACGGGGCAGTCGGGCAGCGACTCGAGCGTGATCGACATGGCCGAGAGCGCCTGTGCGGTCCGGCGATGCCACCCGGCGCCGACGATGTCGACGACGTCGTCGGTGTGGCCGCGCAGCGACGCCCCGGCCGAATCGGCGGCGACCGCCATCCGGAACAGCTGTGTCTGGCCGCGGACGAAGGTCCGTCCCCGCAGCACCGGATCCCACAGCACGAGACCGGCGAGGCCGTCGCAGCGTTCGGCGGCGGCGGTGGCGAGCAGTCCGCCGGCCCGCAACCCGACGAGGACGATCTGGTCGACACCGGTGCTGCGCACGTGGTCGACGGCGTGGACGATGCCGGCCAGCCAGTTCTCGACCGCGTCGGGCGAATCCTGGTCTCCCCACGACTCACCGGTGTGGAGATGGTCCATCCGCAGCACGACCATCCCCGACAGCGCGAGGTCCTCGGCGAGCATTCGGACGCCGCGGGTGGTGTCGATCTGTTCCTTGCCCAGAGGCGGGCACATCACGACCCCGGCCCGGGCCACGCCGGACACCGGACGGTGCACGGTGCCGAACAGCGGCGTGTCGGCGGGACCGAAGAAGGTCGGCTCGACGACGGTCGCGGTGTCGACGACGTCGGGGGCGACGATGTCGGGGCCGCCGCCGTCGGGACCCGTGCCCTGCGAACCCGGGCCGGCCGGGCCCGGATCGGTCGGGCCGGGCCCGGAGAGCATGCGGCGCGGATCGAGGCTGTCGGTGATCCCGACGACACGGGCGGCGACCGGCAGCGCCAGGGCGCCGACGGCACCGAGCACGATGCCGACCACCGAGTCGGCGGGGGAGAGCAGCGTGACCGCGGCGGTGAGCACCGCGATCAACCCGAGCAGCCCCAGCATGGTGCGCCACGGGAAGAGGTCGCCGATGGCCACCTCGCGCAGGACGGCGGCCCAGATCAGCACGCAGACGACGATCTCGGTGCCCACGGTCGCGACCGCGGATCCCTCGAACGACATCCGCGGGATCAGCACCACGTTCGCGATCACGTTGAGCGCCAACCCGAATCCGGCGATGATCGGGAACGTGCGCAGGCGGCCGGTGCTGACGAGGGTCATCACGCCGAGCAGGGTGAAGCTGCTCAGGCCGGCGCCCAGGACGAGCAGGCGGGTCGCGTTGTCGGCGTCGGCGTAGTCGGTGCCGTAGAGCAGTCGGATCAGGGGTGCCGCGGCCGGCCAGATGCCGATCACGGCCATGCCGCCGAGCAGGGTGGTGAGGACGGCGGCGTCGCGCATGCGGCCGCGGAACTCCTCGAGCCGTTCGGGCCAGCTGGCGACGAGGACGGTCACCAGCGGGGTGGTGACCGCGATGCCGATCATGGAGACGAGATCGGAGAACTTGTAGGCGATCGCGTAGTGGCCGACGGCGTCGAACGAGTCGAGCTTCGACAGCAGCGGGACGTCGATCTTGGTGAGCAACACGGTGAGTGCGAAACCGATGCTGAGCGGGAACGCCTCGCGCAGCATCTCCGACCAGCGCCAGATCTCGATGCGTTTGGCGGGGCGGAAGCCGAGTCCGCCGCGGTGCAGGACCACGCCCTTGGAGATGAGCGAGACCAGTTCGAAGAGCACGGCGGGGATGACGACCACCAGCAGGACCGGCGCCACGACGACCGCGATGACGGTCGCAGCGAGCTGCACGATCTGGCTGAGCGACTCGATGACCGAGACCACGGTGAGTTTGAGGCGGCTCTGGTAGAGCACGGTGAGCGAATGGCTCGGCGTGGCGATGACGACGACGAGCCCGGCGATGGCGGTGGCGGTGACGACCACGCCCGGGTAGTTCGCGAGCACGACGAACCCGACGGCGGCGGCGTACCCGATGAACCCGAGTCCGAGGCGCAGGGCGATGAACGAACTCGCCACGAGCCGCGTCTCGCTCTCGCTGTCGCCGACGAGGCGGCTGAGCACGACACGACCGACCCCGAGGTCGGTGATGACGCTGAGCACCCCCAGCAGACCGAACACGAAGGAGTACTGGCCCCACTCCTCGCTGCCCAGGGACCGGGCGATGGCGATGCTGCCCGCCCACCCCAGTGCGGCGACGACGAAGCGCCCCAGCAGCATCGAGCCGATGTTGCGGCCGATCGACCCCTTCGGTGTGGGCGTGGACGGACCCGATCCCCCCGGTTGCGGCGCAGGGACCTCGGCCGCGCCGGTGCCCCCCGGCCGGGTGTCGAGTGCCGCGGTCACCGGGTGCTCTCGTAGACCTCGAGAGTCGCTGCGGCGGTGGCCTCCCAGCTCAGCGCGCCGGCCGCGATCGGACCCCGTTGGCGCAGATGCGCGTTCGTCTCGGGCGCGGCGGCCTCGCGGAGCGTCCGGGCCCACGCCAGCGGGCCGTGGCCGGCGACGAGCAGTGCGCCGTCGGCGACGACGTCGGGCAGCGCGCCGACGGCACTGGCGACGACGGCACCGCCACAGGCCATCGCCTCGATCGGCGGGAGGCCGAAACCCTCGTAGCGTGAGCAGTACGCGGTGACGGTGGCCGCCGCGTAGAGCGCGGGGAGGTCCTCGGTCGCGACGTATCCGAGGCCGTGGGCCGATGCCGGTGCGTCCGGTCCGGTGGATCCGGCGCCGGCCAACACGAGCGGGATGCCGGCCTCGGCGCAGGCCTCGGCGAGCAGCGCGACGTCCTTGCGCGGTTCCACGGTCCCGACCTGCAGGACGAATTGCTCGGGCAGGTCGAGACGGGTGCGGACCTCGGCGACCGCCTCGGCGCTCGGCGGGGTCGCCCACGACGCGGGGGCCAGCGGGATCACATGTGCGCCCCGACCGAAGATGTCGGCGATCCGCTCGGCGGTGAACGACGACACCGCGATGAGCACGTCGGCGCGGTTCAGTGCCCGCCACAGCAGGGCGCGTTCACCGCGGGCCCGCAGCGCCGACGACGCCCACGGGGTGTCGAACACCGACAGGTCGTGCACCGTCGACACCGTGACCCCGTCCCGCATCAGCGGCAGGTCGACGTCGAGGGAGTGGAAGACCCGCCCGGGCGTGTGCACCGGCCGCAGACCCGAGAACGCCCGACGCACACCGGAACTCACCGGTCGGGTCAGCGGCTCCACCGACGTGGGCAACTCGCCGACCGCGTCGTCCTGGACGACCGCGGCCATCGACAGTTTCGGTGCGAGGGCGCTCGCCGCCGCGACGAGCTCACGGGCGTAGGTCTGCACCCCGCTGCCGCCGGGTCGCAGCGCCAGCGCACCGAACACCACGTCGTGGGTGTCGGTCGCCCGAGCTGTCGTGGTCGACACCTCGGGTCGGTCGGTGGTGGGCCGTACCGATGCCGGGGTCACCGAGATCGGGGCAGCGGAGGCGTGGGCGGAAGAAGTCATGGCGGTGATGGTCATTTCGGCCGGGGTCGCGTCGATGCGCGACTCGAACTGGGGATCGGTCACCCGCGTCACGGCGACGTGCGCCATCGGCGGTCGGGTCTCGTCGGGCAGGCTCATCGGACGTGATGTCTCGACGGGGCGTCGCGGGTCAGGCGACGAGGCCGCGCTGCTGCGCGGGCCATGCGGACACGTCGAGACCGTGCGTGGCGAACATCGCCAGTGCGATGCGCTCCATGCCGAAGCCGACGCAGGCGCTGTGTGCGACCTCGCCGTCGGCGGTCGTGATCGTGAACGTCTCCCCGAAGTGGTCGCGGTGGCAGTTGCACGACACCACGGCCGTCCCGTCGTCGAGATCGCCGTAGAGCGACACCACGAGCTCGGTCTTGAGGTTCTCGTCGAGCTGGTTGGCGGCCAGCATCTTTCCCGCGCGCCCGAAGAACGGGTCGTTGGCCGGGACGTCGCGCGCGGCGAGCCCCAGCTGATCGAGTACGGCGAGTCCCCGGGGCACCCAGCTGTCGCGGTGGTTCTCGGCCTGCTGTGGTGATCCCACGATCACGAACTCGTGCATGCGGAACGCCTGCATGCGTGCGGGATCGACGGCGGGCTCGTGTCGGAAGCAGTAGCCGTAGACGTCCATCAGGACACCGCCGTCGGGCAGCGTGCCGGTGAGCGTCGAGTAGCTCGGATGGCAGGCGGCCGAGACGAGCATCGTTCCCGCCGAGGCGAGATGGTGATCCCAGTCGGCGCCCGACTCGCGGTCGGCGAGCAGCGCGCGATGCGCCTTGTTGTCGCCGGTGAAGGTCGAGATGGCGCCGGTCAGGTTCGGGAACGATGCGATGTAGTCGGTCTTCTCGAACGACTCGCGCGGGAACACCGGTGGGAACCGCAGCCGGCGCGGTGCGTCGGCGTGCGCGGCGCGACCGGCCGCGACGACGACCTCGTCGATCGCGTCGATGACGTCCTCGAACATCGCGCCGCGGCCGTAGAGACCGTCGATGCCCGAGGGCACCAGCAGACCGGCGTCGATGAGATCGTCACGGAACTGCGCGCGCGCCCGGTCGAGTTCGGTTGTGGCCGTGATGGCCTCGGCGGTGCCCGGTTCGATGATGGTGGTCATGCCCGTCACCCCCGGTAGGCCAGCACGAGCTGGGCGTTGTTGGCGCGGATGCGGTCGTTGGACACCATGAGCTGCGGACCGAACGCGTCGCGGAGCAGTCGCCCCATCGACGCCGGGTGGTCCTCGCGGTATCCGCTGATGCCGCACAGCTGCAGGGCACCGATGACGACGTCGACGATGGTGGTCGACGCATCGAGCTTGAGATTGTTCATCGCGAGGGTGAAGCCGACCGTGGTGTGCTCCTCGCCGCTCGCGAGAAACGCCTCGTAGCGCTCGATCTCGCGGGCCACCGACGACACGAAGCGCTGGTGTACCACGGTGAGATCGGCGAACTTCACCGCCTGCGGGGGCGGCGAGCCGCCCGGTGACTTACGGGCCGCGGAACGGACCTGGGCGCGGGCCTTGGCCATCGCGGCGTCGGCGATGCCGAGCCACACCGACGCCCACAGGGTGTGTGAGGCGGGCAGCATGGTGTGCGCGGAGATGGTGGCGTAGTCGGTCGGCAGCACGTGGGCGGCCGAGGTCTGCGCGTGGAGGAGGAATCCGGGGCTGCAGGTGCCACGGAAGCCGAGAACGTCCCAGGTGCCGGTCTTCTCGAGCCGGGTGTCGGCGCGCGGACACGCGACGAGGACCTGGTCGTTGCTCGGGCTGTCGGGCGTACGTCGCGCGGTGGCGAAGACGTAGTCGGCGTACTCGCCGTAGGAGATGACCGGCGCGTTCTTGTCGAGGACGACGGTGTCCCCATCGACGACGACCGCGCAGGTGGAGCTGCCGACGTCACCGCCGGTGGTGATCTCGGTCGTGGCCGACGCGAGGAGGGCCTCGGACTCGGCGATCGTCCGGGTGAGCTCGGCGGCCGCACCCGACGTCGCGTGGAAACGCAGCGACAGTGCCTGGGTGTGGTGCATCGCGAAGATCATCGCCGTCGAGCTGCAGACCGCGCCGAGCCTGCGGCCGATCGCGCAGAGGTCGGTGATCGAGGTGGAGCGCCCACCGAGTTCGGCGGGCAGTGAGCAGGACAGCAGTCCCGCCGAGCGCATCTCGTCGACAGCCTCGAACGGGAAACGTGCATTGCGATCGACATCGTCGGCGTGGGCGGCGGCGACCGCGACCGTACTGGTCGGATCGGGTGCCTCGACGGCTTCGGACGTGCGTACAGCGGTGATTGTCACCGAACTTACCCCCCCGGGTGATCGGAAATATTGATCTGTGGGCCGTGCACACCGGCGACATCGGCAACGACATCGGCGATGGTGAACGTCTCCTCAGCGCGCGTGGACCCGACGCGTGGTGCTGCGGTACGTTCCTCGGTACGGTATCGCAAAGGTCGAGGTTTGACGAGTTGCAGATGCCTCATCGATGGTGAGGCGATCGGCACACTGCGCGACCGGATCGACGTCACACGGGGCGGGGGAGCCCCGACGTCACACCGCACCGGTCGGAAGACCCGCCCGGGCAACAACTCTCACAGCAACAGCTCTACAAGGGGGAAGTACACGATGCAGGACCAGATCCGTCGTATTCTCGTGTCGCACGGGAAGATGTCCGTCGATGCCATGTCGGTCGACAGCTCGGTCGATCTCTATGAGCTGGGTCTCACCTCGCACGCGAGTGTGAACGTGATGCTCGCGCTCGAGGACGAGTTCGACATCGAGTTCCCGGACACCGATCTCAAGAAGTCGACCTTCGCGACCGTGGACAGCCTCGCCGCGGTCGTCGGGAGGCTGGTCCCGGCATGACCGCCGCGCCGATGGTCATGTCGGCGGGGCTCGCCGACCCGGGACATCATGTGGCGCACCGGATCCACACCGACGCCGAACGGATCTGGCCGGAGACCAACTGTTACGTCGACCTCTGGGTCGAGACCCTGCACCTGCTCGGTCACGACCCGGTGCCCTCCCTGATCTCGGTGTTCGCCGCCGACCACGACGGCGGACAGTGGACGTTCATCAAGCCCGAGCAGTACGACCTGCGCGTCCTCTACGGCATCGAGGTCACCGAGGAGGCCCTGTGGCGTCCGGTGCTCGACACCGTCGAGAGCGGTCCGGCCCGCGGGCTGATGCACACCGTCGAGGTGGACAGCTGGTGGCTGCCCGACACCGCGGGCAGTGACTACCGCAGCGGCCACGTGAAGACCACGATCGTCCCACTGTCGGTGGACCGCGTCGCACGGGAGATGGTGTACCTGCACAACTCCGGCGCCTACCGCCTCGCGGGCGAGGACTTCGACGGTGTCTTCGGTCTCGGCGCGGGTGTTCACCCGGAGTTGCCGCCCTACACCGAGCAGATCCGCCGCACCGTCGCCCCGGCCGCGCCGGAGCGTGCGCTCGAACTCGTCCGCGCCCATCTCGATCGGCGTGCGCCGGGCAACCCGGTCGACCGGCTCGCGGACTCGGTCCGCGACGCCGTCGGGTGGTTGCCCGACGCCGGGCTCGAGACCTTCCACCGGTGGGCGTTCGCGACGCTGCGTCAGTGCGGCTCGACCGCGGAACTCGCCGCCGACGTGGTGGTGTGGCTCGAGTCGCAGGGCGCCACCGGTGCCGCCGCGGCGCGGGATCCGTTCCTGGAGGTGGCATCCGGCGCGAAGTCGGTGCAGTTCCGGATGGCGCGTGCCGCCCGCGGCCGCGCGGTCGACCCGAGCGAGACACTCACGGCTATGGCCGCCGCCTGGGACGCGGCGGTCGGCATCGTCGACACCTCCGTGGGGTGAACGCCACCGCGACGACCGCGATGGGCGGTCTGCTGGTGGCGACCGCCGCCGGCGCCGTCCCCGACCCCACCGGCCTCACCGACGAGGTGCTGGCCACGGGTGTCCCGATGCCGCACCCGACGGTCGTCGATGCCGTCGACGGGTGGCGGTCGTCGGTGCCCGCGGACGCCTCGGTCGACGACCTCGACTGGTGGTTCGTCGCCGACACGGAGTTCGCGGCGCCCACGCGCATCGTGTTCGACGGGGTGAGCTTTCCGACGTCGGTGTTCGTCGACGACGTCGAGGTGGCGGTCGCGGCATCGATGTTCCTGCCCGTCACGGCCACGGTCGGCCCGGGGCGTCACCGGATCGCGGTGCGGTTCGGTTCGCTGCACGCCTGGGCATCGACCCGGCGCCCCCGCGGTCGGTGGCGGTCGTCGCTGGTGGCCACCCAGGGCCTGCGGTGGGCGCGCACCACACTGCTCGGCCGGGCGAAGGTGTACGGGGATGTGCCTGCACCGGTGGGATTCTGGCGCGGAATCACCGTCTCCGACGTGCCGGCGGTCACCGATCTCGAGGTCCACGCCGACCCGGTCACCGGCGTCGTCACCGTGCGCGGCCGGTGCCTCGATCCCGACGGGACCGGGTCGGACCCGGCGTCGGTGACGGTGTCCCTGGCCGACCCCGAGGGACAGAGGGTGGAGACGACCGCCGAGGTCGTCGACGGGACGTTCGCAGGTGCCGTCGTCGTTGCGCGGCCGCGACTCTGGTGGCCCCACGGGTACGGCCCGCAACCGCTCTACCGGCTGACGGTGGGCACCACCGGGGGTCGGGACCTCACGAGAACCGTCGGCTTCCGGACACTGACCGTCGACACCGTCGACGGCGGGTTCACGCTCGTCTGCAACGGCGTCCCGATCTTCGCCCGCGGCGCCGTGTGGACCCCGGTGCGTCCCGGCGCGGTCGCCGACGTGTCCGTCTCGACGCGACGACGCCTGCGATTGCTCGCCGACGCCGGATCCACGATGGTGCGCATACCGGGCGGCCTGCTGCCCGAGGGCGACGAGTTCGCCGACACCTGCGCCGAACTCGGCCTGCTCGTCTGGCAGGACGCGATGCTCGCCACCTTCGACCCGCCGACCGACCTCGACGACACCGTTCTCGCCGAGGTCGACGCCATGCTCCGCGCGGTGTCGGGGAACCCGTCGCTCGCCGTGGTGAGCGGCGGCAGCGAGACCGTGCAGCAGCCGGTGATGCTCGGACTCCCGCGCGAGGGCCGGAGCATGCCCCTGATCGAGATAACACTGGCCGACCGGGCCGCCGCGTACGGTCTGCCGTATGTGGAGTCGTCGCCGAGCGCCCCGCCGGGCAGCGACGCGTTCGTACTGCGCCCCGACACCGGTATCAGTCACTGGTTCGGCGTGGGAGGGTACCGCCGCCCGGTCGCCGATGTCGTCGGCGCCGACGTGCGCTTCGCCGCCGAATGTCTCGCCTTCTCCATCCCGCCGTCGCCCACGGCGATCGAACGGCACTTCGGTGCCGCGGCGGCCGCCGGGCACACCCCGGGTTGGAAGGCGGCCGTGCCACGCGACCGCGGGTCGGCCTGGGATTTCGAGGACGTCCGCGACCACTACGTCGCCGCACTGTTCGGCGTCGAACCGTCGGCGGTGCGCAGCCGCGACCCGGAGCGGTGGCTGCAGCTCGGTCGCATCGCGGTCGCCGAGGCGATGGCCGCCTGTCATGCGCACTGGCGCACCGACCCGCGCTGCGGTGGTGCGCTAGTGTTGACCGCCGCCGACACCGCGCCCGGTGCGGGCTGGGGCCTCATCGATGCCGACGACGACCCCAAACTGCCGCTGGCGGTGCTCCACCGGATGTGGGCGCCGGTCGCGGTGGTCCTGCGCGACGCGGGACTGGCCGGTATCGCGGTCGACGTCCTCAACGACACCGACGCGCCCCTGGTCGGCGAGCTGTCGCTGTGCGCGACGACCGACGGCGGGTCCGTGGTCGCCGAGGGCGTCCGGTCGGTCGCGGTCGATCCCCACGGTTCGCTGCGCCTCCACGACAGCGAGGTCACCGGCGTCTTCCGTGACCTCTCCGACGCCCACCGGTTCGGCCACCGCACCGCCGATGCCGTGGAGGTCGTGCTGAGCGTGGACGGGTCGCCCCGGTGCCGCGAGGTGTTCGTGGTGCGACCCGCGACCGAGACGGTCGTGATCCCCGCCGACGCCGTGGCGGTGTCGAGCCACGTCGTCGACGGACGGTGGTCGGTGCGATTGGAGTCCTCGATCACCGCGCGGTGGGTCGAGATCGACTGTCCCGGATGGTCTCCGGCCGATACGGTGTTCCACCTCGCCGCCGGGCGCCCCTATGAGGTCGCGGTCACGCCCGAGGCCGGCACCGACCCCGACCGTGGTCCCCGGGGCCGGGTGCACAGCCTCGACCTCTCGGCGCCGGTGATCGTCACGGCGGCCCCGTGAGCGGGTCGCGGATCGCGCTCGTCCACGAGCGGCTCACCGAGATCGCGGGCAGCGAACACGTCGTGGAACAGCTCGCCGTGGAGTGGCCCGACGCGCGCCTGCGGGTGCCGATCGCCGATCCCGACGCCGTCGTCGACGTGTTGCGCGGACGTGTCGACGTGTCCCGACTCGATGCCCTGCACCGAGCGATCGGTCGCCGCACCTACGCCCCGCTGCTGCCGCTCGTCCCGTCGGCGTTGCGCCGCAGCGACGTCGGGGATGTCGACGCCGTCGTCATCAGCCACCACGCCTTCGCGGTGTCGGCGGTCCACGCCGCCGGCGACATCCCGACCATCGCCTACGTCCACTCCCCAGCGCGGTGGGCCTGGGACCGTGAGATGCGCGCCGGAGAGGCCTCGGGTCCGGCGGGACGCGCGGCCCTGGCGGCACTCGCGGCGGTGGCGCGGCGCGCCGAATCCGGTGGGGCGCCGCGGCTCACCGCGATCGTCGCCAACAGCACCGAGGTCGCCGACCGCATCGAACGGTGGTGGGGTCGCGAGGCGGTGGTGATCCATCCGCCCGTCGACACCGAACGTTTCGCGCTCGACCCCTCGGTGACCAGGGGTGACCACTTCCTGCTCGCGGGTCGACTCGTGCCCTACAAGCGTCCCGATCTCGCCGTGCGCGCCGCCCGCCTCGCCGGGGTACGACTCGTCGTCGCCGGATCGGGGCGGTGGCAGTCGTTGTGCGAGAGCCTCGCCGGACCGGAGACCACCTTTCTCGGACGCGTCGACGACGCAGAGATGACGCGGCTGCAGCACACCGCCCGCGCCCTCGTCATGCCCGGCGTCGAGGATTTCGGGATCGTGCCGGTGGAGGCCATGGCCGGCGGGACCCCGGTGATCGCCGTCGACGAAGGCGGTGCGCTCGACACGGTGGTGCCGGGCGTCTCGGGCACACTCGTGCCCCATGGTTCCGACGACGAGGTGGTCACCCGCCTCGCCGAGGCGATGACGACGTTCGACGACGGCGCCCTCGATCCCGTCGTCATCGCGCGCCATGCGGACACGTTCTCGCGCAGCGCCTTCCGGCGCTCGATGCGCACCCTCGTCGACTCGGTGGCTCGGTGAGCCACGCGCTCGGGTGCGACCTGGTGGCGCTGTCCGACATCACCGGATCAGTCGAGGCGTTCGGTGAGCGTTTCCTGACCCGGGTGTTCACCGCCGGCGAGATCGCCGCGGCCGGAGGCGACACCGCGCGACTCGCGGCGCGGTTCGCGGCCAAGGAGGCGGTGATCAAGGCGCTCGCCCTCACCGACGAGGCGACGGTGCCCACCGAGATCGAGGTCGTCGGCGCCGGCGTCGCACCGACGCTACGGCTCCACGGCGAGATGGCGCACCGTGCGCGCGCACAGGGGTGGGGCGAGACCGTGCTGACGCTGTCGCACACCGACTGTCATGCAATGGCGGTCGTGCTCGCCGAGATCGACTGAGCCGGGCGCACATCCGTTCCCGGTGTGGTCAGGAGCCGGTGCCGCGCAGCATCGCCTTGAACGTCAGCAGGATGATCTTGGCGTCGAGCCAGATGCTCCAGTTCTCGATGTAGAAGTTGTCGTAGATCGCACGGTCGTCGATGCTCGTGTCGCCGCGCAGCCCGTTGATCGCGGCCCAGCCGGTGAGACCGACGTTCACCCGGTGCCGATGTTGATAGGACGGAACGGTGCTCTCGAACTGCTCGACGAAATGCGGCCGTTCGGGTCGCGGACCGACCAACGACATGTCGCCGCGCACCACGTTCCACAGCTGCGGGAGCTCGTCGATGGAGGTCTTGCGCAGGAACCGCCCGATGGCGGTGAGCCGCAGTGATCGGTCGGGACTCCAGTCGACGTCGGAGGTCGCCGCCGCCACCGGTCGCATCGACCGGAACTTGTAGAGGTTGAACAGCGTTCCGTTGCGGCCGGTGCGTTGCTGCTTGAAGATGACCGGTCCGCTGCGGTCGGTGACCGCGACGGCGAGGGCGCACACCAGCAGGACCGGCGACACCAGCAGCAGCATCAACGACGAGACGACGAGGTCGACGAGACGCTTGGCGTGCCAACACCATGCGCGCTGCGCACTGCGGCGGACGTGGACGAGCGGGACGGTGTGCACACGGTCCATGTCGTTGGTGAGGTGCACGAACTCGAACAGGCGCGGGACGATGAAGATCTCGCAGTCGAGGTCGTCGCACTGGCGCAACGGCGACACATAGTTCTGGTCGGTGGTGCGGCTGAACGCGACGATGACCGTCTCGACGTCGTGGCGCAACACGATCTCGCGTAGGTTCTCGACACCGTCGGTGACCGGCGTTCCCCACTCGACGATCTCGGGCAGCGGGTCCTTGTCGACCACGATGACCGGCTCGAGGCCGAACTCGGGATGTTGTTCGAGGTTCTGCAGGATCTTCGAGGCGACCATGCCGCCGCCGACGATCGCGGTGCGCGAGCGCATGGCGGGGCTGCCGCGGCGTCGCGCCCGGACGATGCCGTAGTAGAGGACCCGCACGACGAACAGGACCGATGCGACACCGAGGGCTTCGACGCCGGCTCGGAGGATGGGGGTCGTGGGATCGAACACCACGACGACGGCGAGGGTGGCGAGCACGCAGAACCCGGCGAGACGCGGAAGTACCTCCAGCGCTGAGGCGTTGAGGCGCGAACGGTAGAGACCGCCGGTGCCCAGGAGCGCGACGAAGACCGCCGCCTCAGGAGCGGGCCACCGCTGCTGCGTCGCGACCGCGAGCAGGATGCCGACGATGACGAGCTCGAGGACGACGAGTACCGCGTCGATGCGTTGTCGACCGAAGCCCACCCGGCGGGCACGTCGTGGCGGTGATGTGACCTCGGTCACGCCACGAAAATTCCTGACGCTCATGACTCCCCCAAAACATGGAACTGCGTGACCCGACGAGGCAGGTCACCTTCCCCCTGGAACGCACGTGTCCCCACACGAACCGCGTTGCCGGTTACATCTTGGCACAGATTCACTAGTGAGAATGTCCAGTGTGGAGTGAAGTGCATGACTCGCTGCAGGAGTACGAACACACCACAGAAGTATCCGTTGTCCGATTTATCCGATACTGTTGCGTACCCTCCCGTCCTCGACACCTCGGAGAGCTGTGATGTCCCGCCGACACCCGACCGCCGTACCCGCGATCAGGGCGTACACGCCCGATGACGTGGACATGGTTGTCGCCCCGGTCAATCCGGCGTGGATCCGTTCGGGTTCACCCGTCGCACGCGAGGCACGGTGCGATTCGAGCCGCGACGGCAGCACCACCACCTGGGTGTGGGACTGCACCGCCGGCGTCTTCGACTGGTACTTCCCGGCCGACGAGACCGTGCACATCATCGATGGCGCGGTGCGGGTCTCGGCCCCCGGCTGCACGTCGCGCGTGCTGCACCCCGGCGACTCCGCGGTGTTCGCCGCGGGGACGTGGGCGCTGTGGGAGATACCGGTATACGTGCGCAAACACGCCGTTCTCCGGCAACACATCCCGGCGCCGATCCGTTTCGCGATGCGTGTCCACGGACGGTTGACGCGCCGCGATCCGGGGTTGCCTCCCGCGCTACTGCCGGTAGCCGGAGAGAAAGTTGCCCAGCCGTTCGACGGCGTCGACGAGGTCACGCGACCACGGCAGCGTCACGATCCGCAGATGATCCGGTGTCGGCCAGTTGAACCCGGTGCCCTGCACGACCAGGATCTTCTCGCGTAACAACAGATCCTGCACCAAGAGTTCGTCATCGTGGATGTCGTAGTACTCGCGGTCGATCTTGGGGAACGCGTACAGCGCACCCATCGGCTTCACACACGACACCCCGGGGATCTCGTTGAGCTTCTGCCACGTCACGTTGCGCTGTTCGAGCAGACGTCCGCCGGGCTTCACGAGGTCATCGATGCTCTGATACCCACCGAGGGCGACCTGGATGGCGTGCTGGGCGGGCACATTCGAACACAGCCGCGTCGAGGCGAGCAGTGAGAGACCCTCGATGAACCCCTTCGCGTGGTCCTTGGGTCCGGTGATCGCGACCCATCCGGCGCGATAGCCGCACACCCGGTACGCCTTCGACAGGCCGTTGAAGGTGAGACACAGGAGATCCGGGGCGAGCGACGCGATGTTGATGTGCTCGGCGTCGTCGTAGAGGATCTTGTCGTAGATCTCGTCGGCCAGCAGCAGCAACGAGTGCCGGCGCGCGAGATCGACCAACTGCGTGAGGATCTCACGCGAGTACACCGCGCCGGTGGGGTTGTTCGGGTTGATGACGACCAGGGCCTTGGTGCGGCTGGTGATCTTCGCCTCGATGTCGGCGATGTCGGGATTCCACTCGTTGGCCTCGTCGCACAGGTAGTGCACGGGCTTGCCGCCGCCGAGCGCGGTCATGGCCGTCCACAGCGGGTAGTCCGGCGCCGGGATGAGCACCTCGTCGCCGTCGTCGAGCAACGCCTGCATCGTCATGGTGATGAGCTCGGAGACGCCGTTGCCGAGGAACACGTCGTCGACGTCGAAGTACGGGAAGTCGGGGATGGTCTCGTAGCGGGTGACCACCGCGCGCCGGGCCGAGAGCACTCCGGCCGATTCGGAGTAGCCCTGCGAGTACGGCATCGCGTGGATCATGTCGCGCATGATGACGTCGGGGGCGGCGAAGCCGAACAGGGCGGGGTTGCCGATGTTGAGCTTGAGGATGCGGTGTCCCTCGGCCTCGAGGCGCGCTGCGTGGGCGTGTACCGGTCCACGGATCTCGTAGCAGACGTCGCGGAGTTTCGCGGACTGCTCGAGAGGCTTGAGGGTGGTGGTGACGTGGGGTACGCGCGGTCTGCTCACCGATCCATGATCGCACCCCACGCAACGCGATAAACGCCACGGGCGTCGACGTCGACGGTCAGGCGCGTGCGGTCAGACGCGTGTGGCGGGTGGCGTGATGGAGGGAGCGGGCTCCGGGCGGCCGAAGAGGTACCCCTGGGCGTGGGTGAAGCCGACCTGTTTCAGGAGGGGAACCTGGGACCGGTCCTCGACACCCTCGGCGACGCTGACGATGCCCAGCTCGTCGGACAGGCGGCAGACCGTCTCGACGATGCTCCGCTTGGTCGGGTCGTCGCCCATGTCGGCGACCAGGGAACGATCGATCTTGGCGACGCTGATCGGGTGGTCGACCATGTAGCGCAACGCGGCGTAACCCGTGCCGAGGTCGTCGACGCAGATCACGCACCCCAGCGCGGCGAGTTCGTGGATGGTCGCCGACGCGGGGGAGTCGGCGGTGATCATGTCGCGTTCGGTCACCTCGATCCACAGGGTCGCGCCGTCGACGGAGTGCTGGGCGAGGGTGGCCGAGATGTGGGCGGCGAGATCGCGGTCGAACAGCTGCTGGGAGGAGAAGTTCACCGACATGAACAGTGCCGGGTTGCCGCTCTCGGTCTGCCAGACGGCGAGTTGGCGGATGGCCTCGCCGACGCCCCATCGCCCGATCGGGACGATCAGCGACGTCTCCTCGGCGGCGTCGAGGAACGTGCCCGGCAGACGGACGCGGTTGTCGACGGTCCACCGCAGCAGCGACTCGTATCCGACGGTCTCGAGGCCGTCGACGGTGACGATCGGTTGATAGTGCAGCGTGAATGCCTCGCCGACCGCCGTCGCGAGTTCGGCGGCCAGTTCGACCTCACGCTGCAGGTTCGTGATCGACACCTCCGAGGCGTACGCCAGGTGGGCGCCGCGGGTGAACGCCGAGTGCACCGCCGCGATCGCCGCCTGCATGAGGTCGTCGGCCCGGTGGGTACCGGTGGCGTCGGTGCCGGGCGGCACGTCGTCGGGGAGCGCGACACCGATGTGGGTCTGCACGAAGTAGGAGACGTCACCGACGTCGATGGTGGCGGCCAGCCGACGGCTCAGCGCCTTCACCAGGTCGTCGAGGTCGGCGACGGAGGAGTCGACGAGGATCGCGACGTGATCGGGGGTCGCCCGCACCACCGTTCCGCGGGAACCGACGAGTTCGGCCAGGGCGGCCATCGTGGCCCCGCGTACCGCCGATCCGGCGCCCGGACCGAATGCCGCCGCGATGCGGTCGGCGGCCTCCATGCGGATCGCGACGACGGCGAGGTGTTCGTCGGGGATCGATCCGACGGGAAGGGAGACCGACCCGGGAGAGCCCGGCACGCCGTGGTCCGCTGACACGCGGCGCCCCTCTCGTCAGCCGATCGCTATGACGACAGCGACACCCGCTGCCGATCGAACGTACCGCGAAATGATAGCCAGGCGTGTCGGCGAGCGGACCTCCGAGAACGTGCAGATCGACGCAATGTGGTGACCGACACGCCCACCGGTCTCGGGGAGGCGCGTGCGGTGGTCGATGATCACGGGTCGATTTCGGCGGGATGCGCCCTCGTCGGCGACACCGGGTGTGTCACCGGCCCGGGAGGGCCAGAGGGGTTGAGCCGCAAGGATTCACGCCGCACGCGTGTTGTGGACTTCGGGAGAACGTCCACAGGGCCGAGATGCCACGGCCCCCTGAACGGCGAGACCGGTCGGCGCACGCGTTCACGTGTGCCGACCGGTCTCGGTCGTTATGCGGCGGACCATTGGCCGGCCTCACCTTTTGGTGTAACTCACAACACGGGCGGCCGCGGCGAGACGGACGTCCGAGTGCTCAGGCGCCGGGGCGCTTCTTGCCCGCCGCGATGCCGAACCCGGCCGACTTCGAGGCGCCGGTCTCGGTGATCACCTTCGCGTCGCCGGAGGTGGTGCCGTTCCCGTTCGACTCCGCGGCACCGTTCGAGTCGGCGCTGCCGTTCGACTCCGCCGTGGCGTGGGTGTCTGCGGTGCCGTCGGTCTCGGCCTTCGCGGGTTCGGTCTCCGGCTCGGACTTCTCCGGCTCGGTCTTCTCGGGCTCTGCCTTCTCGGGCTCGGCGGCCTCCGGCTGTGCCTTCGGTGCTGCCGGTGCCGAGGCCTTCGCGGCCTGACCCGGTCTCTTCGCCGCACCCATGCCGAAGCCCTTGGCCTTCGGTTCCGGTGCGGGAGCGGCGGATTCGGCCGGCTGTGACTCGGGCGCGGCCGGTGCTGGATCGGCCGGGGCCTCGGTCGTCGCCTCGGGCTCGGTCGGCGACCCCTTGGGAGTCGATTCCGCCTTCGCCGCCGGTGCGGCCTTGGCGGCCTGGCCGGGTCGCTTGATCCCGCCGGCCATGCCGAAGCCCTTGGCCTTGGGTTCCGGTGCAGCGACCGACTCGGTCTTCTCCGGAGCCGCTGCTGCAGAAGCCGACGCATCGGCGGCGGGCTCGGACTTCTCCTCGGTCGCGGCAGCGGACGCTGTCGCCTCGGCTGCCGGTGCGGCCTTGGCGGCCTGGCCGGGTCGCTTCATGCCGCCGGCCATGCCGAAGCCCTTGGCCTTCGGCTCGGTCGCGGCCACCGCCGACGCCGTCTGCGTGGCCTCGGCGGACTCCGAGGACGCGGGCTCGGCCTTCGACGGTGCTGAGGTGTCCTTGGCGGGTGCGCTCGCCTTGGCGGCCTGGCCGGGACGCTTCATGCCGCCGCCCATGCCGAGTCCGACCTTCGGCTTCTCCTTCACGGCCGTGCCCGTGGCCTGCGCGGCGGCTTCGGCGGGTTCTGCCGCGGTCGTCACCTCGGTCACCGCCTCCGCTTTCGCGTCGGTCTCCTCGAGCGTCGCGGTGCCGACCGTGCCGTTGACGCTCGCTCCGCTCGGGACCGGGCCGAGGAAGCGTCCACCGCGCTTGATCTCGGCGGCGCCGCGGGTCACCGACTCCAGCAGCAACTGCGCGACGTCGACGACCTCGACCTTGTTCTCGAGGTCGGTGCCGCTGGTCTTGGCGGTGGTGCCGTCACTGAGCATCACCTTGCAGAACGGGCAGCCGGTCGCGATCTTCTGGTTCTTCTCACCCGAGCCGTCGAGGGTCTCGAGCGCCTCGTCGACGCGGTCGAGGTTGATGCGCTTGCCGATCGACTCCTCCATCCACATGCGGGCGCCGCCGGCGCCACAGCACATGGACCGTTCGCCGTGGCGCGGCATCTCGCGCAGCGCCGACCCCGACGCGGCCATCAGCTCACGCGGCTCCTCGTAGACCTTGTTGTGACGTCCGAGGAAGCAGGGGTCGTGGTAGGTCACGTCCTCGGCGACCGGCGCGACCGGGATGAGCCGCTTGTCCCGCACGAGCCGGTTGAGCAGCTGCGTGTGGTGGACGACCTCGTAGTTGCCGGTCTCGCCGTCCTCCCCGCGGACCTGCGGGTACTCGTTGCCCAGTGCGTTGAAGCAGTGGGCACAGGTGACGACGATCTTCTTGCGCTGCTGCGGCGCGGTCGCGAACAGCTCACCCAGGGTGCCGATGTTCTGCTGGGCCAGCATCTGGAACAGGAACTCGTTGCCCGAGCGGCGCGCCGAGTCGCCGGTGCAGGTCTCGCCCTCACCGAGGACGAGGAAGTTCACCGCGGCGATGTCGAGCAGCTCGGCGACGGCCTTCGTGGTCTTCTTGGCGCGGTCCTCGTAGGCGCCGGCGCAGCCGACCCAGAACAGGTACTCGAAGCCCTCGAAGGTGTCGACGTCCTTGCCGTAGACGGGGATGTCGATGTCGATCTCGTCGATCCAGTTGGTGCGATCCTTGGAGTTCTGTCCCCAGGGGTTGCCCTTGTTCTCGAGGTTCTTGAACAGTCCGGCGAGCTCGGAGGGGAAGTCGGACTCGATGAGCACCTGGTAGCGGCGCATGTCGATGATGTGGTCGACGTGCTCGATGTCGACGGGGCACTGCTCGACGCAGGCACCACAGTTGGTGCAGCTCCACAGGGTGTCGGTGTCGATGACGCCGCCTGCGCCCTCACCCTCGCTGGGTCCGACGAGCGGACGGGCGGCCTCGGCGCGTGCCGCGGCCGGGATCTTGTCGAGCCGGGCCTGATCGACGTTGCCGTCCGCGTCGACGAGACCGACCTCGTCGCCGGCGGAATCGGTGCGACCACCGGCCAGCAGGTAGGGCGCCTTGGCGTAGCCGTGGTCACGCAGTGAGGTGATCAACAGCTTGGGCGACAACGGCTTCCCGGTGTTCCACGCCGGGCACTGACTCTGGCAGCGACCACACTCGGTACAGGTGGTGAAGTCGAGCCAGCCCTTCCAGGTGAAGTCCTCGATCTTGCCCGCGCCGAAGGCGTCGACGTCGGGGTCGGCCTCCTCCATCACGAGCAGCTCACCGCGCGACATCATCGGCTTGGCCGCGCCCAGGGCGACGCCACCGTCGTCCTCGCGCTTGAAGTAGATGTTGAAGAACGCCGAGAAGCGGTGCCACGCAACGCCCCAGGTGATGCGGCGGCCGACCACGGCCAGCCACACCATGCCCGACAGCAGCTTGATGGCGGCGAAGATCGACACCAGCAGCGGGCTCTCCGGCAGGATCTTCGCGACCTGCATGGTGAAGAAGTCGGAGCCGACGTGTGCTTCGCCGAACGTCGCGATCTTGCCGGCCTTGACGAAGATCATGCCCAGGCCCTCGAGCAGCACGACGGCCTCGACGAAGTACGCCGCGAGGAAGTTCGATCCGCCGAACCGCGAGAGACGCTCGGGCACGCGCGGGTGGTTGAGCTGGCGGATGATCATCAGGGTGACGATGCCGACGACGGTGCCGATGCCCAGCAGCTCGTCGAGCAGGTGCCACACGAAGGTGTCACCGAACAGCGGCCAGTGGAACTCCGGGTCGAACGTCTGGCCGTAGGCCTCGAACCACAGCAGCGAGCCGACGACGAAGCCCATCATCACCAGCCAGTGCGCCCAGCCGACGGTGCGGAACTTGACCATCCGCGTGTGGGCCACGAACTCGATCATCATCTGCGTGAAGCGGGGGATGACCGGCGTCAGCCGGGTGGTGTCGCGCTGTCCCTGGGCGATGGTGCGGAGCATCTTCCACACACCCGAGAAGAACAGCGCCCAGCAGCCGAGGCTGATGAGTGCTGCGATGGAGCCGATCGTGATCGTCGTGGCGCTCAAGGCGAGGGGCCTTTCTCTCCAGGGCGATCGCGGCCGATGCCCAGGTGTCCTTGCCTAAACGTTAAGGCCTCGCGGCCGGTGTGCGCAGCGAAGGTTCACCTAAGTTCTCACCTGGGGTGATGTTGGTTACCCGCGAGTAGGTTCGAGCGCTCGCTCGGTACCCTTCCGGCCCGACCCCGCCGACGACCGATCGGGGCGAAACGGAATTCTCGGGCGGCCCGTCAGATACAGCGCAAGGGGCGCGCGACGCAGCACCTCGGCGACCACGAGGGTGATCGCGACGGTCAGCAGGTAGACCACGATCGTGGCCCACGGCACGCCCAGGTGCTGCTCGAACCACCCCTTCGAGTGCACGTCGATGCGCGGCAGGATCAGCAGCTGCAACACCAGGACGTGGGCCAGGAAGATCGCGAACGACCGGTTGGAGGCATAGGCGACGACGCGGTTGAACCGCGGTGTGCGATCGCGGCGGTCCGACCAGCGCACCGCCACGCTGTAGAGCGCGGTGATGGCGAAGAAGATGAAGGGCTGCAGCGTCGGGTTGAGCGCGAACCCCGCGTCGACGGGGGTCTGTCCGCTGTCGACGCGCTGGGCGTAGGTCACGTAGGCGAAGACAGCACTCACGAGGAGGCCGACGAGGATCCACCACCCGTGCGAACGGACCCACGCGTCGACGCGCTCGCGGTGGACGGCCGCGACGCCGCCGAGGAACACGAAGAACTGGTACGGGATGAAGGTGGAGTACGCGTGCCACCAGTTGACGTAGAGCCAGCTGCCCTCCGGCGCGCTGAGGTGGTTGAGCGACCACAGGATCGCGAGCTGCACCGCGCCACTGACCACCAGCAGTGCCAGGTGGTGTCCTCGTGTGGCCCGGACGATCCACAGGATCACCGGGAACAGGACGTAGAACTGCATGATCACGAACAGGAAGTAGAGGTGGAAGCCGGCGGTGCCCCACGCCAGTCCGCTCCACAGGGAGTCGAGGGAGAACGGCAGTTGCGACCAGCCGCTCGCCGCCACGACCGAGAAGGTCCAGTAGACGACCGACCAGATCACGTACGGGATGGCGACGAGCTTGAGGCGGCGGCGCCAGAACCGGATCGACGCGAAATCGGCCTTGTCGTAGTTGCCGAACATGAGCACGAAGCCGGTCAGGAAGAAGAAGGCGTTGCGGGTGAAATGCCCCCACATGCCGAGTGCGTTGGTCGCGAACGAGGTGTCCGACGCGTTCGTGTTGGTCAGCACATGACAGAAGATGACCAGCAGGAACGTGCTCCCGCGCAGGAAGTCGAGCTGGTGGAGGTGGCCCCGACGTGTGCGCGGCGCCGACTCGGCGACCGGTGCGGTCGCCTGTCGGTTCGCGGTGTCGGCGAGCGTGGACGTCACTGATCTGCTCGCAGGGCCGGGGTGAGCATCGCCGCGACGCTACCAGTGGCATCGGAACAGACCCAGAATGGTGATCTGGGCCACCAGAGCATCCGGTCGGCGACGTCGTCGGCTGGTGTCATGGTCACCAGGATGGCGGGCGGACCTGTGAACGAGCTGTCAGGCCGATGCTCGTGCGGTGGGTTCAGGGAATGGCGCGGGCGGCCGAGACGATGAGGTCGACGACCCGCGGGAACGCGGACGAGGTCGAGGTGACCAGCGCGGAATGGCTCTGTCGCGGCAGCAACAGCAGTCGGGGACGGCCGCCGGCGCGGGTGAGGGCCTCGACGTAGGTCGTCGACTGACTCGGGCGCACGACGGTGTCGGCGGTGCCGTGCACCACCGTGATCGACGCGCTCGGGTCGAGGTTCTCGATGGGGTCGACAGCCCGATAACGGTCGGGTACCTGCTCCGGCGTGCCCCCGAGCGCGCGGATCACCCGTCGGTCGCCGGTGTCGGCGGCGGCCCGCATGTTCAGGGGACCGGCCAGCGAGATGATGCGGGTCGGGCGCCAGATCGCTCGGGCCGGTGGGGGCTGCGACGGGTCCGGGCGGCGGGTTCCCGCCCACACCGCCAACTGCGCGCCGGCGGAGTGGCCGACGAGGGTGCTGTCGGCGGCGGCGATGGCGGGGTTGCCGGCGAGCACGGTGGGCACGAAGTCCACACCGGCGGCGACGTCGGTGAACGTCGACGGCCAGCCGCCGCCGGACCCGAGCCTGCGGTATTCGAGGTTGTAGACGGCGAGTCCGCGTGCGGCGAGGGTGCGGGCGAACGGCACGAACGTCCCCGCCCCGTAGCGCGAGTTCCACCCGCCGCCGTGCACCAGCACCACCAGCGGGAGTGATCCGCGGGCGTGCGGGCCGGGCGGGAGGAACAGGTCGCCGTAGTCCTGGCTCGGGTCACCGGCGGTGGCGTCGAGATAGACGTACCGACGCACGGTGACCGCGCTCATCGCCGCGAGGGCGGGAGCCGACGCCGTGCGCGACGCCTCCGCCGAGGCCGCGCTCGACTGCGCGTGGCGACCGCTCCCGCTGGTCACGGGCAGTGCGACCGCGACCGCGATCGCGCTCACCAGGGCGATCACGCCGCACAGCGCGACGAAGCCGCGCGGGTCGACGACCGACCGACGGCTGCGGGGACGGGGACCGATCATCGGCGCCGACGATACCGCCGGGGCGGTGCGGGTGCCGGGAACAGATTCCGGGGTCGCGCCGTTGGACACTGCGAAACCTGAGTGACATCGACTCAATGAAGTTGACGACCTGTGCGACGACAGGTAGTAGTTGAGTCATCCGCGCTGAGGTTCTCGGACAACCGGATGGACGCCCATCCGGATCGGCAAAACGGAGAAAGCAACGCCGCGCCCCGCGCGGCATCGTCAAGGAGGCAACAAACATGGCACGTGCTGTCGGTATCGATCTCGGCACCACCAACTCGGTGGTGTCGGTTCTCGAAGGTGGAGAACCCACCGTCATCGCCAACGCCGAGGGCTCGCGGACCACGCCGTCGGTGGTGGCCTTCGCGCGCAACGGCGAGGTCCTCGTGGGTCAGCCCGCGAAGAACCAGGCCGTCACCAACGTCGACCGCACCATCCGCTCGGTCAAGCGCCACATGGGCGAGGGCGAATGGTCGCAGAAGATCGACGACAAGGACTACACCCCGCAGGAGATCAGCGCCCGCACGCTGATGAAGCTCAAGCGTGACGCGGAGAGCTACCTCGGCGACGAGGTGACCGAGGCGGTCATCACCGTCCCCGCGTACTTCAACGACTCGCAGCGTCAGGCGACCAAGGAAGCCGGCCAGATCGCCGGGCTCAACGTCCTGCGCATCGTCAACGAGCCCACCGCGGCCGCGCTCGCGTACGGCCTCGACAAGGGCCAGTCCGAGCAGACCATCCTCGTCTTCGACCTCGGTGGCGGCACGTTCGACGTCTCGCTGCTCGAGATCGGCGACGGTGTCGTCGAGGTCCGCGCGACCTCCGGTGACAACAACCTCGGCGGCGACGACTGGGACCAGCGCATCGTCGACTGGCTCGTCGACAAGTTCAAGGCGCAGAACGGCATCGACCTCACCAAGGACAAGATGGCGCTGCAGCGTCTGCGTGAGGCGGCCGAGAAGGCGAAGATCGAGCTGTCGTCCGGTCAGAGCACCTCGATCAACCTGCCCTACATCACGGTGGACTCCGACAAGAACCCGCTGTTCCTCGACGAGCAGTTGTCGCGCAGCGAGTTCCAGAAGATCACCTCGGATCTGCTCGAGCGCACCCGTGCGCCGTTCCAGGCCGTGATCAAGGACGCGGGCGTCGCGGTCGGCGACATCGACCACGTCGTGCTCGTCGGTGGCTCGACCCGTATGCCCGCCGTCAGCGAGCTCGTCAAGGAGCTCACCGGTGGACAGGAGCCCAACAAGGGCGTCAACCCCGACGAGGTCGTCGCCGTGGGTGCCGCACTGCAGGCCGGTGTGCTGCGCGGTGAGGTGAAAGACGTTCTGCTGCTCGATGTCACGCCCCTGAGCCTCGGTATCGAGACCAAGGGTGGCGTCATGCACAAGCTGATCGAGCGCAACACCACCATCCCGACCAAGCGCAGCGAGACCTACACCACGGCCGAGGATTCGCAGCCGTCGGTGCAGATCCAGGTGTACCAGGGTGAGCGTGAGATCGCGTCGCACAACAAGCTGCTCGGATCGTTCGAGCTGGCCGGCATCGCGCCTGCGCCCCAGGGTGTCCCGCAGATCGAGGTGACCTTCGACATCGACGCCAACGGCATCGTGCACGTCACCGCGAAGGACAAGGGCACCGGCAAGGAGAACACCATCCGGATCCAGGACGGCTCGGGCCTGTCGAAGGACGAGATCGACCGCATGATCAAGGATGCCGAGGCCCACGCCGACGAGGACCGCAAGCGCAAGGAAGAGGCCGAGACCCGCAACCAGGCGGAGTCGTTGGTGAACCAGACCGAGAAGTTCTTGAAGGAGAACGAGGACAAGGTTCCCGCCGACGCCAAGGAGAAGGTGGAAGCCGCCATCGCCGGCGCCAACGAGGCGCTCAAGGGCACCGATCTCGCCGCGATCAAGACCGCGGTCGAGACCCTGTCGACGGAGTCGCAGGCCCTGGGACAGGCGATCTACGCGAACGCCGCGGCCGAGGGCGGCGCCGAAGGTGGCTCCGGTCCGGCCGGTGGCGCCGACGACGTCGTCGACGCCGAGGTGGTGGACGAGCCCTCCGACACCGATTCGGGTGAGAAGAAGTGACGGCGGATCAGCAGGGCACACCCGAGACGCCGGGCGACCCGGTCGACCTCGGTGAGGTGACCCCCGACGAGATGGCCGCAGCGGCCGCCGACGCGGCGGACGCCGCACCGGCCGAGGCCGCTGCTCCCGACGCGGTGGCCGACGGCGACACCCCCGAGGTGTCGCCCGAGGAGGCCCAATCCGCCAAGGAGGCCGAGTTGTTGGCCGACCTGCAGCGATTGCAGGCCGAGTACGCCAACTATCGGCGTCGGGCGGAACGGGAACGTCAGGGTGCGGTCGAGCAGGGCAAGGCGACGTTGATCAACGCGCTGCTGCCCACGCTCGACGACCTCGACCGGGCCCGGGCGCACGGCGATCTCGAGGCCGGTCCGCTCAAGGGTGTGGCCGACAAGATCGCCGACACCCTGAAGGCCCAGGGGCTGTCCGCCTTCGGCGCCGAGGGTGACGCGTTCGATCCGGCTCTGCACGAGGCCGTGCAGCACGACGGTGACGGCGCCAGCCCGGTGATCGGGGCGGTCTATCGACAGGGGTATCGCCTCGGCGACCGACTGTTGCGGACCGCGATGGTCACCGTGACCGACGGTGCCCCCGCCGACGCCTGAGCAGATGACACCGACCTCGCGCCGCCGCGACGACCCCACCGGGTCCGTCCGGCGGTGCGAGGTCCGGTTTCGGGGCATGATCACGACCAACCACAGAACGCTCGCCCGTACGGGCGACCATCATCACGAAAGAGGAGGTGACGCCCTATGGCTCCACAGAGGGAATGGTTAGAGCACGACTTCTACAAGGATCTGGGCGTCGCTTCGGACGCTTCGGCCGACGCCATCAAGAAGGCGTACCGCAAGCTGGCCCGGGAGCTGCACCCCGACGCCAACCCGGGTGATGCCGCGGCGGAGGAGCGATTCAAGAGGGTGTCGGAGGCACACAGCGTGCTGTCCGATCCCGCGAAACGCAAAGAGTACGACGAGACGCGGAGCGCGTTCGCCGGCGGACGTTTTCGCGGCAACGGCGCGGGCGGCGGGTTCCCGGGCGGTTTCTCCGGAGGTGGCCGGGCGACGCCCGGCGCCGGTGGTGGATTCGACGTCGGTGACCTGTTCGGCAACGCGGGTACGACCGCGGGCGGCGACGGCGCGTTCGGTGACCTGTTCGGGGGGCTGTTCAACCGGGCACCCCGGACCGCCACACGACCACGTCGGGGCAACGACCTCGAGACGCAGACGACGTTGTCGTTCCGCGACGCCGCGCTCGGCACCACGGTGTCGCTGTCGCTGACCTCGCCGTCACCGTGCACGACGTGCCACGGCAGTGGCGCGAAACCCGGCACCAGTCCCAAGGTCTGCTCGACCTGCAACGGTGCCGGCGTCGTGAGCCGCAACCAGGGTGCGTTCGGGTTCAGCGAGCCCTGCGCCGACTGCCAGGGCACCGGCTCGCGCATCGACGAGCCGTGCTCGGACTGCTCGGGCAACGGCGTCACCGTGCGAACCCGCACCATCAACGTCCGCATCCCGGTCGGTGTCGAGGACGGGCAACGGATCCGGCTCGCCGGGCAGGGTGAGGCCGGGCTGCGCGGAGCGCCGTCGGGCGACCTGTACGTCACCGTCACCGTCCGCCCCGATGCGGTGTTCACCCGTGTCGGCAACGACCTCAAGGTCGAGTTGCCGGTCAGCTTCGGGGAACTGGTGCTCGGCGCGACGGTGTCGGTGCCGACGCTGGAGGGGACCGTCGGGGTGAAGATCCCGCCGAACACCTCCGACGGCCGGACCCTGCGGGTACGCGGTCGCGGTGTCACCAAGCGTGCCGGCGGTGCCGGCGACCTGTTGGTGACCGTGAAGGTCGCGGTGCCGAAGAAGCTCGATGACACCGCCGTCGAGAAGCTCCGCGAGTACGCCGACGCCGAGCGCGCCAGCGGTTTCCGGCCGAGGGACGGATGGGGTGATCAGTGATGAGCCGATCCACCAACGGGGGCGACGACGAGGTCTTCATGATCTCCGTCGCCGCCGAGCTCGCGGGCATGCACGCCCAGACCCTGCGCACGTACGACCGCCTCGGTCTGGTGCGTCCGCAGCGCGCGGCCGGCGGCGGTCGGCGGTACTCGGCGCGTGACGTCGAGTTGCTGCGCGAGGTGCAGCGCCTCTCGCAGGACGAGGGTGTGAATCTCGAGGGCATCAAACGCATCATCGATCTCACCAACCACGTCGACGCCCTGGCGCAGCGCGTGCGCGAACTCGAGGGCGAACTCGCCTCGGCTCGCAACGATCTGCGTCATCGGGCGCACGGCGGCGAGCTGGTCCCCGTGCCACGCACCAGCGCTCTCGTCGTCTGGCAACCCCGCAGCAAACGCAGTCGCTGATACGTCGCATCACGCGGCGTCGAGCCACTCCTCGATCGCGGAGATGACGCGAGCCGGTGATTCGACGGGCGCCAGGTGTCCCGTGTCGTCGAGGACTATCGGCGCGGTGCGGCCCGGTAGGAGTGCGCGGAGTCGGTGTGCCTGATGCACGGGGATCCACGGATCGTCTGCGCCCCAACCGATTGCGACGGCACACTTCGTGTCGGCGAGCCGCTCGGAGATCGATCGGGTGTGCGCGGGATGAAGTGACGCGATCTGCCGATAGAAGGCGCTCTGTCCCGACGGTCCGGTCCACGGGTGTGTCAGCGCGGTGAGCCATTCGTCGCCCAACGCGCCGTGGGCGGCGCCCGCGATGTACTCGCGGACCAACGACCGATGCAGTGCCGCCGGCAGCTGCGCAAACACGTCGCCGTGCGCTCGCACCAGGTCGAAGAACGGTGATCCCCACGGATCCAATGTCACTGCGTCCCACAGGAACAGGCCTGCGTAGTCGGCGCCGTGCAGCAGGTGTGCGCCGAGAGCCACCGCGCCACCGATGTCGTGGGCGACGACGTGTGGCCGGACGAGATCCGACTGCGCGAGCAGCGTCGCGAACCGTGACATCTGCGTTCGCAGATCGAGTCGCACATCCTCGCCCCGACTCGAGCGGCCGTATCCGGGCATGTCCCACAGGAACACCCGTCGTCGCTCGCTGATCGCGTGTCCGACGTCAGCCCAGATCCGGGCGGACCACGGTGTGCCGTGACAGAAGACGACGTCTCCCGTCGACGGCACTCGACGGTGTCCCAGGAGATAGGTGGCGACGGACGCGCCGTCGACGGTGAGGTGCACGGGATCGGGCAGGGTCGGGATCGGCATGCTCATGGACACCGAAACTAGGACTTCATGCCGACCTGAGGTCAAGCTGCGAGAATGCGCCCATGAGGATCGGAGAGGTCGCTGATCACGTCGGTGTCGCCGAGCACGTGCTGCGGCACTGGGATTCCGAGGGGGTCGTGGTCGCCGACAGGTCCCCGTCGGGCCACCGCCGCTACACCGACGAGCACCTCCGCCGCCTCGAGGTGGTGCGCGCCTGTCAGCGCATCGGTATGAGCCTGCCACAGATCAGACAGGTACTCCATCGTAGGTCGCCCGACCGGACCAGAATGCTGAGAGACCACCTCGACCGTCTGCGGGAACAGCAGCAGCGACTGGCCCGTGCCGAACAGTTCCTGACCCATGTGATCGGGTGCAGACACGATCTCGTGAGCGTGTGCGACGAGTGCTCGGGTTTCGCGCAGGACCCGCTCGGCGCCTCGGGGTCGTCGGCGTTGCGCCGACCGCCGTCACGCGGCGTCGAGTAGCGCCCGAAGTTGTCGTTCGATAGGACTGACGGGTTGGTCGTGGTGTCCTGGCGGCGCAGGGGCCCGCGAGACGTGACTGTGCCCGGTGGGTGTGGTGAGAGTGGCTGTGTGCCTGTCGGTGATGACGTGCCAGCCGGGGTTCTGTTTGGCGCGGTTGTGCGCCACGCACATGCCCAGGCCGTTGCCGGCGCTGGTGTCTCCGCCTGCTGAGTGCGGTTGGGCGTGGTCGTATTCGGCGATTGGCGCATCGCAGTACGGGATGCGGCAGGACTGGTCGCGGACGTCGAGGAAGTGCTTGAGCCCGGTCGGGAACTGTCTTGCGACGGAGTCCATGGCCACCAGAGCGCCGGTGGACGGCGCGGCGTAGATCCGTCGCAGCGTCGAGGAGGTCTCGGCGTCGAGCGCCGTCGCCACCATCGCCCGAGCGGTGTCGGCCGCTATCGGTCCGTAGCCGGTGACGTGTGCTGCGGCGGAGCTGTCACCGAGCAGGATCTCGTCTGACATCACGACGTTCACCGCCACGGGAAGTGCACCGGTTGTCGTGGCGCCGGTGACTCGTTCGACGAGGGCGTCGGCCATCACCTGTGCGTGGGTGCGGTCATCGCTGCCGACGGTGGCGTCGGCATGCCGCTTCAGCGACCCGTATACCGAGATCCCCGACACCAGCGGCAGCAGCGCCGAGAGTCGCACCATCCCGTCCGGCGCCGGCCGGGTACTGACGCGACGGTCGGACTGCGACAGGGAATGGCGGTCGACGACGGCCTGCGGATCGAGCTCATAGGCAATCCTTTTCACCTCGGCATCGAGTGTGCGGTCCCCGACACCCTCGAGCGCGGACGTCTCGGCGCAGATACGGCGGTCGATCTCGCTGCGGTCGTGTGCGGTGAGATGCGCGGTCTCCCGCACCAGGATCGTCGCCCGCCACTCGGTCAGCGCACCCGACGCCAACGCGGCACGCGTGTGCGGCATCTCGCGCATCAACGCCCGCGCGAAACCGAGATACCGGCCACCGGCCGACCCCGACGCCTTCCGCGCCAGAGCGACCTCGGCCGCCAATCTGCGGCCCTGCCGTACAACCGGAACACCGGCCGCTGATTCGGACTCAAGGCGTAATATCTCGAGCCGCATCGTCTCAGTGGCCTGAGCTGCAGCACATCCGGCCTTGATCGCCTCCAGCAGCGAGATCCGATCCACCGCTGCAGCTTCGTCGGCGACGAGAGGCAGGACCGGGAGGGACGACAGGAACGATTGCAGCGCAACCACTCCCGCGTCGTGCGTAGCGTCCATGATCCCCCGAACGATCTGTCAAATACATGTTCGAGTATAGCGGTCGTGTCCGACACGCGCCACGAATCATCGGGGGTCTGTGGACAAGTCCGTGGCGAGAAGAAGTGCAGCCCAACGGGTTCAAGGGTGCGACGCGGTGGTACCGAAGCCTGCGGCCCGCAGCGTCGACAGGAGCTCGGATCGCGAACCGGAGCCGAGGCGCCGACGGATGCGTGCGACGTGGTGCTCGACGGTCTTGGCCGAGATGAACAGCGCTGCACCGATCTCGCGGTACGTGAGACCGAGGACCAGCTTCTCGGCGATCTCGGCCTCCCGCTCGGAGAGGGTGGCGACGCCGGTCGCTCCGGGCGCCGGGACGGCCGGGGTCTCGGGTCCGGTCGACGTCGTCGGCGAGGGCGCACCGCCGATGGTGCGCGCGGTCTGCAGCAGGACGGTCGCCGAGCGGGTGTCGGCGACGCGCAGCGCACCTTCGGCGGCGAGGCGGGCGCCGTCGAACCCCTGGCCGACGCGGTGGAGATCGTGTGCGGCGAGGTCGATCTCGTCTCCGGACAGTGGCGGGTCGGCGTCGTCACCCTGCAACACGCGCAGCCACACCCGACCGGCCCGGGCGAGAACCGCGGCGTAGGGGTGGGTGTCTGCGGCCGCGCCGAGTGCTCGGGCGTGGGGCACCAGGGCATCCGGAGTGCCGGAGATGATGGCCGCCTGCACGCCGTACCAGTGCCACGCCGACGCCCAGATCGGCGGATCGTCGAGCGCGGCGAGCAGTCGATCGACCTCGGCGGTCAGATGCGCGATGCGGTCGGCGTCCCCGCAGCGCACCGCGGCGAGCCGCAACTCACCCAGCGGCAACAGCGCGAACAGATCGGCCTGCGCCTCGGCGACCGCCGGCTGTGCGTCACGCCACGCACCGGCCAGTGCGCCGGAATCGCCTCGGCGACGGGCTGTCCCGACGCGCAGCGCATGCGCCAGGAGGCGCTCGCGTTGGCATCCCACCGTCACCGACGATGCCAGTGCCGCCGCGCGGGCGAGGTCTCCGCCGATCATGGCGGTCCAGGCCTCGAGCAGGAGCAATCGGGCATCGCCGCGGGTCTCCGCGGACCCGTCGGCCGAGGTGGAGCGTCGGGCCAGCACCGATGTCGCACCCGCCAGATCGCCCGTGTGGAGCATCAGCAGGACCGCGACCGCGGCGGCGGATTCCGGTTCGATGCGGTGGTCGCCGGATGCGGCCGACATCGACCGCAGGACCGCTCCGATCGCCGTGGCGGGCGAATCCGTCACCGACGCCATGAGGCCGGCGGCCAGTTGCGCGGCCGCGGTGTTGTCGGTGGTGGGCGGAGCCTGTTCGGCGACGGTGATGAACTCGGCTGCCGCCGCCCGGTCGCCGGCGGCGATCAGCGCGACGGCTCCGACGGCGGCGTCGGTCCCGGCGCGCTCGGGTCCCAACCAGCCGAAGAGTTGCGCTGCCCGAGAGTAGGTTCCCCGGCGCGCGGCCACCGATGCCGCGATACGGACACCGGCCGCCACGCCGGTCGGGTCGTCGGCGCCGAGCGCCTCGTCGGCGATGCGATCGGCGACATCGAGATCGTCGGACTCCAGCGCCGCATGGGCCAGTGGCCGGACGTAGACCAAACGGTCGGCGCCGGCGGCGCGCGCGGCCGTCCAGAGGGTGACCGCCCGGTGGCCGCGAGCGGCGCGCGCGTGAGCGACGAGGGTCTCGGCCAGGTCGGCATCGACCATCCCGTCGGTTGCCGCCGCCAACGCACGCTCGAGAGGCAGTGCGTTGTGCGCCAGCAGAACTCGCACCAGTGCGGTGCGGGTGGTCGCGATCTGATGCGCGCCGACGACCGCGGTCAGCGCGGGGACGGCATCGGCGAGAAACGCGTCGGAGTCGCCGAGAAATCCCGATCCGCGCGCGGCGTCGATGGCCGCCGTGGCGGATGCGGCATCGAGGTCGCAGGTCTGGGCGACGGTGTCGGGGTCGAGGGTGGACCCGGCCGCGGCGACGGTCAGGGCGCCCAGTGTGGCCGGGTCGAGGCGACGCACCGTGCGGTGATGGTGGGCCGCGATGGCGGCGGCCGCGACGTCGGTGACCGATCGGGCGGGGGAGTCGACTTCGTCGTGCGTGGTGACCGCGGAGATCGCGGCGTCGATCGCCGCACGGTTCCCGCCGCTCATCCGCGCGATGGCCGCGGCCACCGCAGAGGGCAGTCGGCGCCCGGATCGCTCGACGACCCCGGTCGCGGTGAGCGGCGCCAGGCTGACGGCGCGGCCGTGAGAAGCGATCGTGGTGAAAAGGTCTCGCAGCAGGGGGCGATGATCGCGCGGTTCGGCCGCGACCACGACGGCGATCTCACCGGTCACGACGATCGCGGTCAATCGTGCGAGCGTCGTGTCGTCGAGGTCGTGGGCGTCGTCGATCACCAGCATCGTCCCGGCATCCGGGGCCGCGGGTACGGAGCTCACGACTACGGCCCCGACGCTGCGGCGGGCATCGGCGATCGCGGCCAACAGGAGCGTTTTCCCGCCCCCGGCCGTCGCACTGATCGCGACAGGGGTGGGCTGCGCACCGGCGACGACTGCCGACAGAACCGCCTGCGCATCGGGCATGCCCGCGAGGGCGACGCCGGGTGCGGCGTGATCGATCATCGGCGACTACGGGTCAGGGCAGACCGGGGATGTTGACCGTCGGCAGCTTCGGGATCAGGCCTGTCAGGGCAGGACCGCTACCGCCGCGCACCGGGGGAGATTGAACCGCGGGCGGAACATACGCAGGCCCAGCGGAAGACGTAGGGGCGGCGGTCGGAGCATCCGCCTGAGAACCCGAATTGTTCGGCGCAGGATTGGTCGCGGTCTGTGCCGGTGCGGCGTTGCCGCCGCGGGCCTGCGCCTGCGCTTGGGCTTGGGCCTGGGCCTGGGCCTGAGCCTGCGCCTGAGCTTGTGCCTGTGCTTGTGCCTGTGCGCCGGCATCGGTTCGTCCGGCCGACGGTGTGGAGGTGATCCGCGACTCCACGACGGTGGGTACCCCGGCGGTACGCGAGGCCGACGCCGAGGCGCTCGACTCGGCGAGCGGGTTGATGGCGGTCGCGACGGCGTCGTCGGCCGGGTCCGATCCCGAGTTCAACGAGGCGGCGACGGCCAGTCCGCCCGCGGAGAGCAGCGCGACGGTGACGAACGCGCCGATGAGTGCCAACCGCTTGCGACGCCCGGAGTTCTCGATCGCGTCGACGGCGCTGGGGGCCGGGGTCGCAGCGGCGACGGTCGAGATGCGACTCGCCATCGTGGCCCCGCCGGCGGCCGCGGCCGCCTTGGCGGGCACCGCGGCGGCACCCGAGCCCGACGCGAGGATCGCCGCGCCATACGCGGAGGTGGTGGCGGGGTCGGAATCGACGACGACCGGCACGCGGAGCACGCCCGAGAGCATCTCGGCGACGACGGGCATCGCGGCGCCACCGCCGGTGAGGAGCAGGGCGCCCACGTCGCGGAACCGGTGACCGGATGCCGTGACCGCCTCGCGCAACATCGTCATCGACGCGAACATCTGGTTCTGCACCAGCGATTCGAGCTCGGAGCGGCTCAGGGGCACCCGTGTCGCTGTGCCGGGCAGATCGACGGCGATGGACGCGTCGGTGTCGGTCGAGAGCTGTTCCTTCGCGGCCGTGGCGTTCGCGCGGAGGTCGGCCATCGCGGCGACGGCGGTCGGATCCGACGGGTCGATCGCACTCGCGCCCGACGCGGCGAGGACGTGATCGACGACGAGCTGGTCGATCGCATCTCCGCTGATCTCCTTCGACCGCACGGGGGTCCCGACGATCTGCGGGTCCGCTCCCGTCTCGACGACGGCGATGTCGAGCGCAGACGCGCCCAGGTCGTAGACGACGACCAGCGAGCCGTCGGACACGTGGTCGAGTTCCCCACCCGCCGCGGTGGCGGCGGCGAGGCCGGCCAGGGCCTCGGGGACGACGCGGACGTCGGACAGTCCGTGGGCCGCGACGGCGTCGCGGAGCGCGTCGTTCTCCGAGGGGTGCCAGTCGTTGGGTCCGGCGACGACGACGTCGTTCGCGGTGGAACCCGACTCGTCGGCCAGATCGGCGAGAGCTGCGGCGTACGGGTCCACCCCGGTGGCCGCCCCTGAGTCGCCGCCGGCGGTCGGGCGCACCAGGGCGTCGTACGAACCGGTCGGTGTCGACGACACCGCGACCGAGGTCGTCGTGCCGATCTTCAGTCCTAGGCCAGCAGCCATGGGGGTCGCTCCGTCCGATTGGGGAGCACGTATCGACGACGACCCCCCGGCCGGTCGTGACTCCACGGTCAACTTCCTAGTCGTCATCGAACACCCTTCCGTTACTGCTCGCCACCGATTGCGGCGAGTTCGCGGTGACGCACTGGGTCTCGATCCATGGTCATCGCAGGCACCGGCGGTGCGGGTGTCCCTAGCGGCCGAGCAGACCGCCGAGGCCGGGCACGGTGGGCAGCGCGGGAACGGCGGGGATGGGGTTGAAGGTCTGCTCCGGCACCGTGTCGCCACCCGTACCGGTGTCACCCGAACCCGTACCGCCCCCGGTCGATCCCGATCCACCGGTCGATCCGCCGCTCGTCGCGCCGCCTCCGGTCGACCCGCCACCCGCGGTGCCACCGCCCGAGCCGCCGTTCGACGTGCCGCCCGAGGTGGAACCGCCACCCGAACCGCCCGTCGCCGACCCACCCGATCGGGTCCCACCCGAACCCGAGCCGGTCGAACCGGAGCCGCTGCCACCGGAGGCGGAGCCGTCCGAGGTGGAGCCACGAGAGGTCCCGTCCGACCCCGCGCCGTTCGCGGCCGACGTCGATGCCGCCGAAGCGGGCGCGCCCGAGCGGGCGGTGGACGGTGACGAGGCCGTCGGCGCGGCGGCCGAGGGCGTGGTGGCCGAGGTGGTGGGCGTCGCGGCGGGGCTCTCCGACGAGCTCAGCGCGGTACCGACGGACAACCCGCCCGCGGTGATCAGGGCGATCGCCACCGCGACCCCACCGATGATGGCGAGCCGACGGGTGCGGCCCGAGGTCGACTTCGCCGCGACCGGCGTCCGCGGGGCGGGGGAGACTGTGCGGGACACGACCGTCTCGGCCGAGGCCGTGGCAGCGGAGGCAGAAGTGGCGGAGGCAGAAGCGACATCCCCCGACGCCGCGGCCGCGTTCGCGGGCATGGCGTCGAGGACGGCGGATGCGGCGTCGATCTCGGCGGCCAGGATGGCGGCACCGAACGCCGAGGTGGTGGCGGGGTCCGCGTCGACGACGACCGGGATCCGCAGCACACCGGAGAGCATCTCGGTCACCAGTGGCATCGCCGCGCCGCCGCCGGTGAGCAGCAGTGCACCCACGTCGCGCAGGCTGTGGCCCGATGCGGTGACCGCGTCCCGCAGCAACGACACGGCCGCGAACATCTGATCGTGCAGCAGCGACTCGATCTCCGAACGCACCAGCCGGGTCTCGGTGTGCAGCCCGGGCAGGTCGACGGTGAGGGTGGTGTCGGTGTCGACCGACAAGGTCTCCTTCGCGACCGCGCATCGGCGGCGCAGTGCGGTGAGTGCCTCGATCGTCGCGGGGTCGAACGGCTCGATGGAGTCGACCGCGTCGACCGACTGCAGCACGTGGGCCAGCAGCAGCTGATCGAAGGCGTCGCCGCTGATCTCCTCCGACCGTGTGGGACGGCCGACGATCTGGGATTCGTCACCCGTCTGCACCACGGTGATGTCGAGGGCCGAACCACCCAGGTCGAACACGACGACGACGTCGGACGGCAGATCGCGACCGGTGGCCTGCGCTGCCGCGACGCTCGCGATGGCCTCGGGCACGAAGGTGACGTCGGACAGGCCGTGGGCGTCGGCGGCGACACGCACCGCGTCAACGGTGTACGGCTGCCAGCCGTTGGGGCAGGTCACGACGATGCTCGTCGCATCCGACCGCGATTCGGCGGCCAGACACGCCAGCGCCGTGGCGTAGAGGTCCTCGCCGCTGAAGCGGCGGCCGTCGTCGGCGACGAGGGCGACCGGGTCGCCCACGCGCTCGGTGAAGCCGGACAGCCGGGCCGATCCCTCGGTGCCGGCGTCCTGCCGTCCCGACACCAGCACCGGCTCGCGACCGGGCGCCACGTCGAGGGCGGTGGGCCTGACCAACGCGTCATAGGTGCCCGAGGGCGTGGACGAGACGGCGACCGACATCGTGGCGCCGATCTTCATACCGAGACCGGACGGCCGGCGGGTGTCCGCTGCCGCGCTGTGATCGTGGTGGCCTCCGGCCATGAGGTCGACTCCCGTTCGTCGCTGGGGGGAGCACGACGTGACCGCCTGTGTGCGCGTCTCGACCCGACTCCACCGATTCTCTCCGGCTTGTCGTCACCGGGCACCGCGGCGTTACCGCACGTCGCACCCCCTCGCCAGGTCGCGGGGGCATCCCCTAACGCCCCCGATCCGACAGGGGGATTCGCCCCGTTGGCCCGGGGGCCGGACGTCCCTAGCGTGGTCAGCAGTCAGGTGGCGCCCAAAGCGCCGCCTCGAGTTCCCCAGGAGCCCCGATGCCCACCAACGCCGTTCTCGACTTCATCCTCAACCTGCTGCGCGACGACAAGGCCGCCGCGGCGTACCTGCAGGACCCGCAGTGCGCCCTCGACACCGCCGGCCTGGGCGACCTCTGCCCGGCCGACATCGTCGCCGCGGCACCGGCGGTGGCCGAGTCGGGACTGTTCCCGGGTGGATCGCGGCTGGCGTCGATCGTCGGTGCGGGCACCCCCGCCGCCGGCGGGCTCGGTGGTCTGGGTGGCGGCCTCGGTGGCATCAACGTCGGTGGCCTGGGCGGAGCCGCCCTCGGCGGACTCGGCGGTGTCGCAGTGGGCCTCGGTGGGGTCAACCTGGGTGGCATCAACCTGGGCAGCATCGACTTCGGCAGCATCGGCTTCGGCGGTCTGGGCGGACTGAACCTGGGCGGTATCGACTTCGGGTCGCTGGCGCTGGGTAGCATCGACCTCGGCGGGATCGCGCTCGGTGGCATCGATCTCGGCAGCCTGATCTCGGCGGACAACCTCATCGCCCTCGGCCTCGGGAGCCTGTCGCTGGGCAGCCTGGCCCTCGGTGACCTCGCGATTGGTGCCCAGCTGTCGGCCGTACTCGCCGCGGCACTCGCCGGGGCGCTGACCGTTGGTGGCGACATCGCGGCCTCCCTCGGTGTCGCGATCGGTGCCCTCGTCGACGCGGCCCTGGCCGTGGGTGGCGGACTCGGCGCCGTGTTCGACGCCAACGGACTCCTGAACATCGGCGCCACCATCGCCGGCGTCCTCACCGGCGGACTCGGCCTCGCCGCCGGTCTCGGTGTGCAGCTGGCCGGCACGGTGAACGCGGCGCTCGGTGCCGCGGGTGTCGTCGTCGCCGGCGGTACCGCGACGGTCGGTGCGGCTCTCGGCGGCGCCCTCGCGGCCGGTGGCTCGCTCGCCGCCAACGTCGGTGCGGCGCTCGGTGCCGCACTCGGAGGTGTCGTCGGTGTCGGTGGCGCACTGGCCGCCGATCTCGCCGGCGCGTTGTCGGCCGGCCTCGGTGTCGCCGGGTCGCTCGCGGCGGTCCTCGGTGGCGGACTCGGCCTCGGTGCCAACCTGCTCGGTGGTGTCGTCGCACAGCTCGGCGGTGCCCTCGGCTCGGCCCTCGGCGTGACCGCAGGCCTCGGCGGCGCGCTCACCGGACTGCTCGACGCGTCGGTCGTCGCGGGGCTCGTCGGCGGCCTCACCACCTCGCTGCAGGGCGCGCTCGCGGCGGCCCTCGGCGCCGGCGGTGCGATCGGCGCCGACCTCGGCCTCGCGCTCGGAGCGGCGCTCGGCGCGGTCACCGACCTGACCGGGCTGGTCGATCTCGGTGCGGTCCTCGGCGCCGGTGGTGCCGTGGCCGCCGCGCTCACCGGTGCACTCGGCCTCGGTGGCGGTGTCACCGCTGCGCTGGCCACATCCCTCGACGCCGCGCTGGCCGCGGCCGGCGGCATCGATCTCGCCGCGATCCTGGCCGGCGGCGGCGACCTCGGTGTCGCGCTGGGCACGGCCCTGTCGGGCGTCCTCGGTGCCGGTGGTGCCGTGGCGGCGAACCTCGGTCTCGCGCTCGGCTCGGTGCTCGGCGGAGCCCTCGGTGGCGCGGCCGGTCTCTCCGGCGCCCTCGGCGCACAGCTGTCCGGCCTGCTCGCCGGCGGAGTCGGCCTCGGGGCCGCGCTCTCGACCGTCCTCGGCGGCGCGCTCGACCTGTCGTCGGCGCTGAATCTCTCGTCCGCGCTGAACCTCTCCGGTGCCCTGGATCTCGGAGGCTCGCTCGCCGCGGCCCTCGGTGCCGGCGGTCTGCTCACCGGCAACCTGGCGGCCCTGCTCGACACCGGTCTCGCGGCGCAGCTCTCCGGCGCACTCGGAGCGGCCCTCGGCGCCGGTGGCGCGGTCGCCGCGGATCTCGGCGCCGCGCTCGGTGGCGCGCTCGGCGGGCTCGTCACCGTCGGCGGACTGCTCGACGGCGGCATCGCCCTGTCGGCCGGTGCCGCACTGGCCGGGCAGCTGGGCGCCGCCCTGGGCCTCGACGGGCTCCTCGTGGGACAGCTCGGCGGCGCTCTCGACACCGTGCTCGGCGCGGGCGTCGACGTGGCCGCGGTCCTGGCCGGCACCGCCGATCTCGGTGCGGTGCTCGGCGGTGCCCTCGGACTCGGAGGCGCGGCCGCGGCCGACCTCGGCGCGACCCTCGGCGCGGTGCTCGGCACCGGGCTCACCGGCGTCCTCGGTGCACAACTGTCCGGCCTGCTCGCCGGAGGTGTCGGACTCGACGCCGCGCTGTCGACCGTCCTCGGTGGCGCGCTGGGCCTCGGGGGTGGTGTCGATCTCGGTGGCGCACTCGCCACGGCCCTCGGCGCCGGCGGCGTGCTCTCGACCGACCTCTCCGCGGTCCTCGGTGGGGACATCGCCGCGTCGCTCTCGGGCGCCCTCGGTGCCGCGCTGTCGGCAGGCGGCGCGCTCGGTGCGGGTCTCGGGGCGTCGCTCGGATCGGTGCTGACCGCGGCCGCAGGCCTCGGTGGACTCGGGACGATCGACCCCTCGCTGGCACTCGGCCTCGGCGGGACGCTCGCCGGCAACCTCGGCGCCGCGCTCGGCGTCGACGGCCTCGTCATCGGCCAGCTCGGCGGAGCGCTCGACGCGATCCTCGGCAGCGGTGTCGACCTGGCCGGCGTGCTCGCCGGCACCACCGACCTCTCGGCGATCCTCGGCACCGCACTCGGAGCCGGTGGCGCACTCGGCGCCGATCTCGGCGCGTCGTTCGGGGCCGTCCTGGGCACCGCACTGTCCGGTTCGCTCGGCGCGCAGGTCTCCGGTCTCCTCGCCGGCGGCCTCGATCTCGGCGCGGCGCTGTCGACCGTGCTGGGTGGCGCCGTCGGTCTCGGCGCGACCGGCGCGCTGGGTCTCGACGCGGCCGCCTCGCTGGGCACCGACCTCGTCGCCGCGCTCGGCGCGGGGGGCCTCGCGACCACCGACCTCACCGCCCTCGTCTCCGGTGGCCTCGCCGCCGACCTCTCCGGATCGCTCGCCACCGCGCTCGGCGCCGGCGGCTCGGCGGCCGCGGGACTGGGGACGGCCCTCGGCGGCGCGGTCACCGCGGCCGTCGCCGCGGGCGCGATCGACCCGTCGCTCGGCCTCGATGTCGGCTCGGTGCTCGCCGGTGGTCTCACCGCAGGACTCGGCGTCGACCCGGCGCTGGTGTCGCAGCTCGGCGCGGCCTTCACCTCCGCGCTCGGCGGCAGCGTCGACCTCGCCGGCGTGCTCGGCGGCACGGCCGATCTCGGTGGCACGCTCGGTGCCGCTCTCGGCCTCGGAGGCGACGGCGCCGCCTCGCTCGGGGCATCGCTCGGCGCGGTCGTCGGCTCGGCACTCGACGCGGGGTCGCTCGGGGGATCGCTCGGCGGCTCGCTCGCCGGTGGCCTGGGCACCGATCTGCTCGCCGGCCTCGGCGGCGGACTCGACGCCGGCACCGTGCTCGGCTCGGCGTTCGGCGGTGCCCTGTCCCTCGACGGCACCGCCGCGGGTGGCCTCGGGACCGCGTTCACCACGGCTCTCGCCGCCGGCGGCGGCCTCGGCGGCCAGGTCGCCGGACTCGCGGATGCGGGTGCCGGCCTCGGCGGCGCCGCGGCGCTGGGCACAGGGCTCGCCGGCTCGCTGGGCACGGGGCTCGCCGGATCCCTCGGCACCGGCCTGGCCGGCTCGCTGGGTACCGGCCTGGCCGGCTCGCTCACCACAGGACTCGCAGCGTCGGACCCCACGCCGACACTGGGCGCAGGACTCGACGGCGCCATCGGCGGAGCGGTGAACACCGCGCTCGACGCCGGTGGCGCCGCCGGGGCCACCACGGGCCTGCACGGTCTGGCCGATGCGGGCACGTCGCTCACCGGCGGACTCGGCCTCGGGTCGGGTGTCCACAGCGCGCTGGGCGGCGACGCCACCGCGAACCTGCAGGGCGCGCTCGACTCGGTGCACTCGCTGTCGGCGGGGGCGACCACTCCGACCGCCGGTCTCGCCGGCGACGCGGCCGGTGCGGCCACGGGCACCGGTGATGTCGCCGGATCGCTGCACGGTCTCGCCGACACCACGGCCGGTGTCGCCGGCGGCGGTGCGGCCGGGCTCACGGGCGGCGCCACGAGCGGTCTCACCGCGCACCAGGGCTGGTCGGGTCTCGACGCCGACCACACCTTCGGTGCGGCGACGACGTCGACCACCGCGGCCGACGGCAGCGCACACGGATCGGCCTTGCACGACTCGGGTCTGACCGGCGGCCTCACCGACGGCCTGTCGACCGGACTGAGCGGCACCGCCGACACCGCGTCGCACACCGACGCCACCGCCACGCAGAACCACCATCTGGACCTCGGTCACGGGCTGCTGCCCTGATCGAGACCACCGCGAGCTCGTCACCGACGGTGGGTGGTTGCCCCGAACTGCCGCCCACGACCGTGTGACAGCGTCGGCCCCGTACGCTTGCGTGCGGGGCCGATGCGGTTCGTGGGCCCGGACACATCACAAACGCCCAGATCAGACAGGCCATCGCGCGGTCGGCGCCGCCGGTGGACGCGACAGGTTGAGGTCGTCGACTCCCCATGCACGTCATCCCGACCGGATCCGACGGATCAGCGGCGCAGCAGGATGCGTCGGGGTCGCAGCTCGGTGACCTCCTCGGGCAGATGGCCCAGATCGCGGTCGGTGTCGACCGCCACGACCTCGCCGATCGCCTCGCCGGTGCCCGGACCCGTGTCACCGACCCCCGCCTGCGGATCGTCGTCGTCGGACCGCTGAAACAGGGCAAGAGCCAGTTCGTGAACTCGCTGCTCGGCGTCGACGTCTGCTCGGTGGGCGACGACGAGACCACCGCCGTGCCCACGCTGGTGTCGTACGCCGCGCAGCCGTCGGCACAGCTCGTCCTCGACAGCGGGACCGACGAACCGATCCGGGTGCCCGTCCCCCTCGAGGACATCCACGCGGTGACGCCGCGCAGCCCGCTGGCCGGTGGCCGCACCGTCGTACGCCTCGAGATCGCCGCGCCGAGCGCACTGCTCGCCGACGGCCTCGTCCTCGTCGACACCCCGGGCGTCGGTGGCCACGGCAACCCCCACGCCGCGTCCACACTCGGCCTCATCCCGACCGCCGACGCGGTGTTCGTCCTCTCCGACGCCAGCCAGGAGTTCACCGAACCCGAGGTCGCCTTCCTGCGGCAGGTCACCGCGCTGTGCCCGACGGTGGCGTGCCTGATCAGCAAGACCGACCTCTACCCGCACTGGCGGGCCGTCGTCGAGGCCGACCGTGCGCACCTCGACCGCGAGGGCATCGACGTGCCGCTGCTGCCGATCTCGTCGGTGCTGCGGTCACATGCGTTGCGCCGCAACGACGATGCGCTCAACGCGGAATCGGGTTTCGCGGCGCTCTACACGTACCTGCGGGAGCGCGTCGTCGCGCACGCCGACACGATGACCCGGGCCTCGGTCGCCTCGGATCTGCGGTCGGTGTCCGAGCACCTGGCGCTCACGCTCGGCAGCGAACTCGCCGCGCTCCGTGATCCCGAGACCGCGGCCGCCGCGGTCGCCGGCCTGCAGCGCGCCCAGTCGGTCGCGGCGCAGATGCAGACCACCTCGGCGCTCTGGCAGCAGACCCTCGCCGACGGCATCGGCGACCTCGCGTCCGACATCGACCACGATCTGCGTGACCGGCTGCGTGCGGTGACCCGCGAGGCCGAGAAGGCCGTCGAGGAGGGCGATCCCGGCAAGGACTGGCCGCAGCTGAGCGACTGGCTCGCCGACCAGATCGGACTCGCGGTCGGCGACAACTTCGTGTGGGCGCAGCAGCGGACGGTGTGGCTTGCCCAACGCGTCGCCGACCACTTCGCCGCCGCCGGCGAGGTCGTGTTGCCCGACCTCGACATCTCCGACCTCGACGGCGTCTTCGACACCGTCACCGAACTGTCCGATCTGGAGTCGGGCCGGATCGGCATCGGCCAGAAGATGCTCATCGGCATGCGCGGGTCGTACGGCGGTGTGCTCATGTTCGGTCTGCTGACCACCGTCGTCGGGCTCACCCTCATCAACCCCATCTCGGTCGGTGCCGGAGTCCTGTTGGGCACCAAGGCCTATCGCGACGAGAAGGAGGGGCGCATTGAGGGTCGGCGGGCCAAGGCGCGTCAGGCCATCGGCAAGTTCACCGACGACGTCAGCTTCCAGGTCGGCAAGGAGTCACGCGACCGACTGCGCCACACCCAGCGCGCGCTGCGCGACCACTTCACCGCGGTCGCCGACCAGACCGCGCGATCGGTGAACGACTCGCTGCGGTCGGCCCAGGAGGCGGCCTCGGCGCAGAGCGCGCAGCGGACCACGCGGATGGCCGAACTCGAGGCTCAGCTGCACGCCGTCGGAGCGCTGCGCACCGTGGCCGACCAGCTCGAACCCGCGCCCGGCGCGATCGCGGTCGAACAGCGTGAGCAGCGCGAACCGGTCGAGCAGGCGCAACCGGCACCCCCACCGACCCGATCGATCGCGCGGCACCGGAAGCAGTGAGCACCCTCGACCGGACGCGCGCGCTGATCGACGCCGCCCGCGCCGCCCACCACGACGACCCGTGGGTCGACCGGAGGCTCACCGAGTGCGCCGACCGGCTCGACGAGCCGCTGCGGTTGGCGCTCGCCGGGTCCCTGAAGGCCGGCAAGTCGACGCTGCTCAACGCCCTCGTCGGTCAGGACATCGCGCCGACCGACGCGACCGAGTGCACCCGCGTGGTCACCTGGTACCGCCGCGGCACCACCCCGACGGTCACCGCGACCTACGACGGCGATCAGCACGTCGAGATCCCTGTGCTGCGGCCCGCCGGGCGTCTGACCTTCGATTTCGGGTCGCTCACCGCCGATCGGGTCGACCGCCTCGACGTCGCCTGGCCCGCCCGCACCCTGCAGTCGACCACCATCATCGACACGCCGGGGACGGCGTCGCTGTCGCGGCGGGTGTCGAGACAGACCGTCGAGATGCTCACCCCCGACGACGGTGAGTCCGGCGCCGACGCCGTCGTGTACCTGCTCCGGTCACTCACCCACACCGACACGGCCATGCTCGGACGCATCGGGCAGGCCATCGGCCGGGAATCGGGTCCGCTGGGCGTGGTGGGTGTCGTGTCACGGGCCGACGAGATCGGTGCCGGCCGGATGGACGCGATGATGTCGGCGCGCGACGTCGCGGCCCGGTTCGCCGAGGAACTCGAACGCACCGGACTGTGCCAGGCCGTCGTGCCGGTCGCCGGACTGCTGGCGCTCGGCGCCCGCACCCTGCGCGAGGTGGAGTACCGCGCCCTGGTCACGCTCGCCGGCGTCGCACCCGACGACCTGGCCCTGGCAATGCTGTCGGCCGACCGCTTCTCCGCGTCCACCACCGACCTCCCCGTCGCGCCGCAGATCCGCGCCGAGCTGCTCGACCGGTTCGGCGTCTTCGGGGTCCGCATGGCGGTCACGCTGATCCGCCTGGGCAGCCCCGACAGCCCCACGCTGGCCGCCGAACTCGTCGAGCGCAGCGGGCTCGACGAACTCCGCAGAGTGATCGACGTGCAGTTCGGTCAGCGCACCGACCAACTCAAGAGCCACACCGCGCTGGTCACGCTCGGGCGCATCCTCGACGAGAGCGACGCGCCCGGCTCGGCGGCCCTCGCCGCCGACGTCCACCGGATGCTCGCCGACGTCCACGGCGTCACCGAGCTGCGGCTGCTCGGGCGGGTGCGCGCCGGTGCCATCCATCTGCCCGAGCACCACCTCGAGGAACTGTCCCGCGTCGTCGGTGGTGTCGGGATCGACCCGGTCGTGCGGTTCGGTCTCGATCCCGACGCAGGCACCGACGCGGTGCGTACCGCGGCGCTCGACGCGATACGGACGTGGCGGGCGCGCGCCGCGCACCCGCTGCTCGACCGGCCGACCGCGTTGGCGTGTGGGGTCGCCGCGCGCAGCGCCGAGGGAGTGCTCGCCGACCTGCCGGCAGACGCCTGACCGCTCAGCGCTTCGGTGCGGCCTTGAGCCAGCGGGTGACGTCACCGGTGAACACCAGTCCGGTCGCGACCGCCGCGAGCGCGGCCACCACGAACGGCAGGACCGTCACGGCGGGGTTGAGCACGTCCCGAGCGGGTGACAGCACGGTCCAGAACGCGATCGACCCCACGACGGTGACGACACCCATCGTGGTCAGCGTCCCGCGGCCGCCGATCACGCGGTCGCGCAGACGGATGGCCCCGTAGATCACCAGGAGCAGCACGATCACGCAGACACCGCCGGCGGCGACCATCGCGATGTCGACGGTGTTGGCGATCTCACGCGGTGCCGTGGTCGGGTTGTCCGACGCCAGGGATCGGCGCAGTTCGGAGCGCGCGGGGCCCTGGTCGAGGGCCACGAGGGCGGCGGTGACGGCCAGTGCGACGAGCGTGACCACCCACACCACGACGGCGATGTCGATCACGCGCGGACGGCGGTCGTCGACGGGGGTGCGCATCGGCGTGACGGAGACCTGCGGTCGTCGGGGGCGGGCCGCGTCGGCCGCGTCGGATCCCGGGCCCCGGGATCCAGCCCTGGTCGCCGGGCGGACGACGGGTCGGCGGTCGTCCGGGGACGTCGGGTTGTCGGGCTCATCACGGACGTCGGACATCACCCGAGCGTAACGACGCCCCTGATGTGCCGGGGTCACGACACGGTCCCGCGATAGGGTCTGCCCAGGAAAGCACCGTCGGCGCAGAACCGACGGCAGATCACCGACGAGAACGAGGTACCCCGGTCATGGCTCAGGTGTTGGGAGTCTCGGTCACCGATCTCCAGATCGCCTCGGTGGTCATGGAGGTCTCCACCGGCAACGTGTTGGCCCGCAACGTCGTCGATCTCGCCGACGACGCACCCGAGTCGGTGTTCGACGCGATCTCGCAGCTCGTCGAGACCGCACCGTTCGAGGTGGAGTCGATCACCGTCGCCTGCGCGCGTCGCAGCATGCAGGTCGCGCTGCACAACACGATCACCGGCGGCACCGCGGGCGCCCCGGACTGGTACGGCCGCACCACCATCACCGACACGCCGTTCGCCTTCGCCAACGTCGCTGCGGCACAGTCGGATCAGCGTGGCGTGGTGGTCGTCATCGACCTCGCCGAGAACGCGATCCCGTTCAACGAACTGTCGATCGCGGCGGTCGACACCGAATCGTCCAGCGTGGTCGGGGCCGTGCAACTGCCCGCCGGCGGCGAGCGGGAACCGGTGACCGAACCGACCGGTGCGGCCACCGTCGCCGCGGCGTTCGACCTGTTGCCGTCCACCGACGCCGGTCGGCGCGGGGTGTTCGTCGTGGGCCCGGGCGCGTCGCTCACCGGTGTCGGCCCGGCGCTGGAGTACGAGACGCAGCTGCCGGTCCAGATCGCCGACGAACCGACGTTCTCCGCCGCGCACGGTGCCGCCCTGCACGGACGCTCCCGAGGCGGCGGTGCCGCCGGCCGCAACCGGTGGCTGATCCTCGGTGCGGCCGCGGCGGCCGCCGCGGTGCTGGCGGCTGTTGTGGTGGCCGTCGTACTGCTCTCCGGGGGCGACGACTCACCCACACCGGCCGTCGTGAGCGAGACGGTCAGCGCGCCGACCACCACCTCGTCGACGCCGAGCACCACCTCGCGTCGGCCCTCGACGACCACGACGACCGCCGAGGCACCCGTCGAGCAGGTACCCGAGACCACCGAGCAGGCGCCACCGCCGCGCGACACCGTCACCGTCACCCAGCCCCCGCGGACCATCACCCGCACCACGACACCGCCGCCGACCACGACCACCACGACGTCGTCGTCGAGTTCGGTCCCTTCGGAGCCGAAGCCGTCGGGCGTCGCCGACCCCTCGGCCAAGTAGGGCGAGCTCAGATCGGGTCGTGATCGATCATGCGTCCGGGCACCCCGGCGATGATCAGGGTGCGTCGCGTGTTCTCGATCATGGGCGCCGAGCCGGCGATCACGACCTGGGTGTCGGGGGCCGCGCCCGCGCCGATCGCGGCACCGACCTCGGATCCGACGACGTCGTCGAGACGGCCGATGCGGTGGCGGATGTGCAGCGCGTCGGCGTCGACGGAGCGGGTCAGCCACCACGGGTTGGTGTCCTCCTCCGACACCACCGTCACCGACAGCCACGGGTTGGTGCCCGCCAGACGCGCGAGATTCGGCGCCTCGTACAGCTCTCCGGGGTAGCGGGTGCCGTAGAAGAGCCGCGCCGGCCGGGTGTCGGCGCGGCGGGCCATCTGCAGGAGCAGCGCCCGGATCGGCGCGATGCCGGTGCCGCCGGCGACCAGGATCGACTCGCGCGTCGGGTCGATGGTCAGCGTCCCGTGGCTCTGGGCGAGCCGCCACACGTCGCCGACCGCGGTCTCGCCCACGATCGCGGAGCTGACCGTCCCGCCGGGGATCGCCCGGATGTGGAACTCGAGTTCGCCCTGCGGGTTCGGCGGGATCGACGGCGACAGGTTGCGCCACACCCGCGGCCACTGGGGGATCGACACCTCGAGGTACTGGCCCGCAGCGTGCGGCAGCGGGTGGTCGGCGACGAGTCGCACCACCGCCAGGTCGCGGGACATGCGGAACTTCTCGACCACCCGCGCGTTCCAGGTGGCCGGCCCCGGTGCGGTCTGCGCCGCCCCGCGCATCACGCCGGTCGTGAGCATCAGCGCCTGGGTGGTGATGGTGGCAAGCTCGTGGTCGTAGTCGTCGCCCATCGTCGCCGAGATCTCGGCGAGCATGGCGTTGCAGAACACGTCGTAGTCGGCCGGCGCGACGCCGTACTTGCGGTGGTCGCGGCCCAGCTGGGCCAGCAGGGCGACGAGGTCCTCGTGCGAGGCGGTGTCGGGGAACACCTCGAGTACGTGGTCGAGCACGCCGAACAGGGCCGCCCGCTGGTGGGCCATGGTCGCGGGGAAGAGGTCGCGCAGGGCCGGTCGGATGGTGAACAGGCGGGTGTAGAAGTCGGCGACGAAGCGGTCGGGCTCGGCCTCGATCCGCTCACGCACCAGCGCCAGTCCCCGGCGCGTGTGACCACCCATCGCCGAACTCGCCCTTCGTCGTCTCCCGCTGCCGAACTCGCCGCGCCCACCTCGTGTGGGGCCGCCACCACGTTAGTACAGTCACATCATGGAACCATCCGACGGCGAGCTCGAACGCGCGGGCGACGTCTCGGAACCCTTTGCGTCGGTGGACGATAACGCGTCGGTGACATCCGGGCACGGTGCACTCGCCGGTGTGGTCGAGGGCATCGTCGACGCCCACATGCACCAGTGGGACCCGCTCACCACCCCGCGGGAGACCACCCGCACGGCTCGGGTCTACCGATTCGCGCCGGCCGTCGGTGATCGCCTCTTCCGCCTGGCGACCCAGTCCGACCGCGAGATGGCGCTCACCCCGCGCTTCCTGCTGCGGCCGTATCTGCCCGAGCACTACCGACGCGACGTCGCCGACGTGGCGGCCACCGCCGGAGCGCCGATCTCCTCCGCGGTGCACATCGAGGCGTCGTGGCACGGGTCCGATCCGATGGCGCCCGCAGGGGAGACCCGTTGGATCGACGCGCTGCCGTTCGGCGTCGCAGGAGCGCCCACCCTCGCGGCCATTGTCGGACATGCCCAACCCCGTGACTCCCACCTCGGGGCGCTGTTGTCGATGCATGAGCGCTCGGCGCAGCGCACGCCGTTCCGCGGCATCCGCACGATGGCGTCGCATCACCCCGACCCGAAGGTGCGCGACTGGACCGACACCCCTCATCTGCTCGCCTCGCGGGATTTCCTCCACGGGTTCGCGCGGGTCGCCGAGCGCGGACTGTCCTTCGAGGCCTGGGTCTACTCGCATCAGCTGCACGACGTCGCGGTGCTCGCGCGGGAGTACCCGGACACGACGATCGTGCTCGACCACTACGCCACCCCGGTCGGTGTGTTCGGCCCGATGGGTGCCCGCACCGGCCACACCGCCGCCGCCCGTGCCGACATCCTCGCCCGGTGGCGCGACGGGATGGCCGAGGTCGCCGCCTGCGGAAACGTCGTCGCCAAGCACTCCGGCGTCGCGTTCTCGTTCCTCGGGTACGGCCACCAGGCGTCGGGCAACATCGGCAGCCAGGCGACCCTGACCGACATGATGGGGCCGCTCATCGCCCACACGACCGATCTCTTCGGCCCCGACCGTCTGATGTTCGGGTCGAACTTCCCCATCGACAAACCCAACGCGAGTGTCGCCACCATCGTCGGCACCCTCCTCGACGTGCTGGCCCCTCGCGGACCGGAACTGCTGCGCAAGGTGTTCCGCGACAACGCCGTTCGGGTCTACCGACTCGACGAGGAACCCTCCGGCCCACGCTGAGCGCAACCATGGCGTGCGCCGCCCGGTGTCGCGACGATGGTCCGAGAACTGTCTATCGAGGAGCCATCTGCGTGTCGCGTCCCATCCGTTTCAACGCCTTCGACATGAACTGTGTCGCCCACCAGTCACCCGGGCTCTGGCGCCACCCCGACGACCGGTCGACGGACTACACCACCCTCGACTACTGGGTGGAGCTGGCGAAGCTCCTCGAGACCGGTGGGTTCGACGGGCTGTTCATCGCCGACGTGCTGGGTACCTACGACGTCTACGCGGGCACCGACGAGGCGGCGATCCGCCATGGTGCGCAGACGCCGGTGAACGACCCCTTGCTGCTGGTATCGGCGATGGCGTACGCGACCGAGCACCTCGGGTTCGGCATCACGACCGGTACCGGGTTCGAACATCCCGTGCCGTTCGCCCGGCGGATGTCGACCCTCGACCACCTGACGAAGGGGCGGATCGGCTGGAACGTCGTCACCGGCTATCTGCCGTCGGCGGCGCGCAACATGGGCGAGACCGACCAGCTCGCCCACGACGCCCGCTACGACCACGCCGACGAGTACCTCGAGGTGCTCTACAAACTGTGGGAGGGCTCGTGGGAACGCGACGCCGTGCGTCGCGACCGGGAGGCCGGCGTGTTCGCCGACCCTGCGAAGGTCCACCACATCGGCCATCGTGGCGAGCACTTCTCGGTCCCCGGCATCCACGTCTCCGAGCCGTCGCCGCAGGGTTCGCCGGTCATCTACCAGGCCGGTGCCTCGCCTCGCGGACTCGCCTTCGCCGCCGGCAACGCCGAAGCCATCTTCGTCGCCGCACCCACCAAACCACTGCTCCGCGAGACGGTCTCGAGGGTCCGGGCCGCACTCGTCGACGCCGGACGCGAGCCGTACGACGCCCGCGTCTACACGCTGCTGACGATCATCACCGACGCCACCGAGGAGGCCGCGCAGGCCAAGGCGGCCGAGTACCGCAGCTACGCCAGCGCCGAGGGGTCCCTGGTGTTCATGTCGGGCTGGATGGGCATCGACCTGTCGGGTTACGACCTCGACGAGCCGATCGGCAACGTCGAGTCGAACGCGATCCAGTCGGCGGTCGCGTCGTTCCAGCAGGCGTCGGACACCGGGGAGGAATGGACCGTGCGCGACATCGCGGCCTGGGGTGGCATCGGCGGGATGGGTCCCGTGCTCGTCGGGTCGGGCGAGAGCGTCGCCGATCAGCTGCAGAGTTGGGTCGACGAGACCGATGTCGACGGCTTCAACCTCGCCTACGCGGTCACACCGGGCACCTTTCGTGACGTCATCGATCACGTCGTCCCGGCGCTCGAGCGCCGCGGCGCCTACGAGCGCGACTACACCCCGGGAACGTTGCGACACAAGCTGTTCGGGGAGGGTGACCGCCTGCCCGACCGCCACCGTGGTGCGACCTATCGCGTCGGGGGCGTGAACTCCACCATCGACGACTCGGCGCGTGCGGGACTCGGCGTCTGACACGGGCGGCGTACACAGATGTCACCGATGACCCTCGACGCGGGGAACATCCACGCGCCGAGGACCATCGGTGTCATCTGTGTCGTACCAACACTTCTCAGCGACGCGACTCGGTCGCCCGACGGATGAAATCGATCTGTTCCGGGGTCGGTCCACCGAAGTCGCGCTGGATCTCCTCGGTGTTCTCCTCCTGCATGCGGTACATCCCGTCCCGGAGACCGGGATCGCCGCCGTGGAACTGTTCGAGCAGTCCCATCCACTCGGCCGCCATCGCGCCGGCCTGCTCGGACGTGGGGTCCATCCCCGCGGCGATCGCGGCGTCGACCTCGGCGATCAGCGACGGCCATCGGTTCTCGACCGCGCGGATCCGGTCCTCTCCCAGCTCTTCCCGACGAACGGCGAGCGCCGCCAACTGGTCGGGGTCGAAGTAGTCCTCCACTCGTGCATCCACTGTCATCACCTTCCTGATGAGATCGAGGAGGTCGGTGTCGGTGGGTCGGTGCGAGCGACGCACCGTCGCGAGGACGGTCGTCACGTGGGTCTGTAGCCGCTGCATCGCCGCCAATTGCGCGTCGACGTGCTCCGCATGCGCGACGAGCATCGCCTCGAGTGAGGTCTCACCGGTGATGGCACCGCTGATCTGTTCCAACGACAACCCGAGTTGTCGCAGGGCCAGGATCTCGTAGAGACGCGTCACGTCGTCGCCGGCGTAGAGCCGGTATCCGGCACCACTGCGACGCGACGGACTCAGCAGCCCGATCTCGTCGTAGTGGTGCAGGGTCCGCACCGTGAGACCGGTCAGCTCCGCCAGTTGTCCGACGCGATAGAGCTTCTCGGGCTCACCCATTCGACACTGCTCCTCTCGCGGCCACCGGGTGTGGCCGACGAGAGGAGACGCTAGAGCCGCACGCTACGTGAGGGTCAAGCGCCGATTCTCGTCGAGACGAACGCAGGGTCGGGTGCCGCGACGGCCGCGCGAGGGGGTCGATCAGCCGATCAGTTTGCCGGCCTCGGTGGCGCAGTAGAGCGGGACCGCGGTGCGGACGAAGTTGAGCGCCTTGTCGGCGTCGTCGTCGTACTTGTCCTTCACGCTGTCGGCGGTCTCGGTGGCGCTCTTGCCGCCCTTGAGGTCCTCGCACACGTCCTTGGCCTCGCTGACCATGTCGTCGTCGCTGCCGAACTTCAGGTTCGCGACACCGAGTGCGGCGACGAACCCGGCGTCGCGGGTGTTGGATGCGGCGTTCCCCGCCGAGTCGGCGGCCTTGGAGGCGGCGCTGCCGATGTCGTCGGCGGCATTGTTGGCTGCGCTGGTCGCCGAGTCGGCGGCGCTGCCGGTGTCGGAGTCCGAACATCCGGCGAGAACCAGTGCGCTCGCGGCGATCGCGGCGAAGATCAGCTTCTTCATGTGTGCCCCACATCTGTTTCGCCGGCGGATCTCGACGGCGGCCATCAGTATCGCCCAGCGGTGCGGCGGCCTCGGTGAATGCGACAAACCCGTTACCCGGAAGGGCCCTGTGTAGGTTCGTGATCAGCGATCACCGTCGAGCCGAGGAGGCTGTCATGAAGCTGACCAAACACACCCACGCCTGTGTGGTCGTCGAGTCGGGATCGGCGACGATTCTCGTCGATCCCGGTGCGTTCGGTTCGGAATCGGCCGATCTGCTCGCGAGCGCCGACGCCGTGCTGATCACCCACGAGCACTTCGACCACCTCGACGTCGAGAAGATCGGTGCCGCCCTGACCGCGCGCCCGGATCTGCCGCTCTACGGTCCGCCGTCGATCTCCGGCCTCATCGAGGGTCACGCCGACCGCATCACCACCGTCACCGCGGGCGACGCGTTCTCGGTCGGTGACATCGACGTCACCGTGCACGGCGAGCGTCACGCAGTGATCCACGCGGACATCCCGGTCGTGGACAACGTGGGCTATCTCTTCGGAGGGCGCATCTTCCACCCCGGCGACTCCTACGAGGTCCCCGAGGCCGAGGTCGAGGTGCTGCTGGTCCCGATCAGCGGACCGTGGATGAAGATCGGCGAGGCTGCCGACTTCATCCGCGCGGTGGCTCCGCGCCGGTCCATCGCGATCCACGAGATGCTGCTGTCGGACGTCGGCAAGAGCCTCGCCGACAACTTCCTCGGCACCGACGGTCTCGTCGACGTGACGTTGGAACAACCGACACCGGGCACGGTCATGGAGATCTGACCGTCGCGTCGTTCACGCGTCGCCGGTCGACTCCCGCGACATCGATCGCTGTCGCGGGAGTCGATCCATCGCGCGGGAGTCGGTGATCGGGTGAGTGCGCTCAGTTCAGGATGTTGATCGCGCGGGCGAGCACCATCGCCACGGTGGCCAGCGCGATCACCGATTGGATCATCATCGCCAGCTTCGCCCAGCGACTCAACGGCATGGTGTCGGTGGGGCTGAAGGCGGTCGCGTTCGTGAACGACACGTAGAGGTAGTCGGCGAATCGTGGCTCCCAGTCGGGATCGGACACGTCGGGTGTCGTCATCTGGGGGAACAGGAAGTCGGGATATTGCCGGGTGCCGGCGGCGCGGGTGGCCGGCCCGCCGCGGTCGAGATCCCAGTACCAGAGCCCGAAGATGATGATGTTCGTCAGATACACCGCGCCGCCGGTGGCGAGAAGTGCCGCAGCGGAGACCTTGTGGTCGCCGGAGATGATGTCGGTGACCAGCCGGACGGCCGCGTAGGCGTTGGCGAGGCTGGCGACGGCGATCAGCGTCAGGCTGGCCGATCGCAGGGGTGTCGACACCCGGTCGATCCGCAGCGGGTTCGCGATGACCAACATCGCCAGCAGGGCCACCTCGATCCCCGGGAGCAGATAGCGCGAGGACAGGTTCAGTCGTTGCGGCAGAGCGAGTTGCAGGGCGATCACCGCGACGATGGCCAGCGCGGCAGCCCACCGGGGTTCACCGTCGGTGATGCGGCGCCAGGCGGGCAGTGCCTCGGTCTCCAGGCGCCGGCCGAGGTGATGGTCTCCGGTGTCGCGATCGGTCATGTCGGCGATTGTGCGCCCCGGGGCCCGCGACGGGGATGTGGTGTCGGCCGAGTCCGGGGCGGTTGATGCACCCGATCTCGACTCCTGTGTCGGTTGAGGACCGTAACTGTCCGCAATAGCTGTGAGGCTGTCGCTCATGACCACCACCGAGATGCAGGGAGCCACCATGACCACCGACTCGACCGCCACTTCTCACAACGTCACCGACGAGCGTGACGAACTGCTCGCCGAGTTGGCGCAGGCACGAGCCCTCCTCATCGGCACCGTCGACGGACTCACCGACGAGCAGTTGGGCCTGCGGCCGACGGCGAGCGCGCTCTGCCTCGGCGGACTGATCAAGCACGTCGCCTCGACGGAGGCCGCGTGGATGCGGTTCGTCACCGAGGGCACCTCCGGGATGGAATTGGTGCTCCCCGAGGGCGTGAGCTGGGACGATCTGATGTCGGGCACGGCGCACACGTACCCGCAGTGGGCGATCGACCGTCAGAACGAGTTTCAGATGCTGCCGGGGGACTCGCGCGAGGCCGTCCTCGCCGAGTACGCGGCCGTGGCGGCCCACACCGAGCAGGTCGTCGCATCGGCCGGCGATCTGTCCCGGTCGACCCCTCTGCCCGAGGCCCCGTGGAACACCCCCGGTGCGTCGTGGAGCGTCCGCCGCGTGCTGATCCACCTGGTGTCGGAGACCGCGCAGCACACCGGCCACGCCGAGATCATCCGCGAGAGCATCGACGGCCGCACCACGATGTGACCGGCCGGTCTCCCGTCCACTGAAACTTCAGTGCAGAAGTGGTCGGGAAGACCAGAACGGACATCGGTGTTGCACGACACCATGACCTCCCGACCCGCACCCACCGAGGATTACGAGCCGGACCCGCGTCGGTGGACCGCCCTGACGGTCTGCCTCGCGGTCGGCTTCATGACCCTGCTCGACGTGTCGATCGTCAACGTGGCGCTCCCGTCGATCGAGAAGGGGATCGGCGCGTCGTCGGCCGATCTGTCCTGGGTGGTGTCGGGCTACGCACTCGCCTTCGGACTGTTCCTGGTGCCGGCCGGTCGCATCGGCGATGCGCGTGGTCGCAAGACCACGTTCATCGTCGGCCTGATCCTGTTCGTCGTCGCCTCTGCGGCGTGTGGGTTGGCGACCGGTCCGCTCACCCTGGTCATCGCCCGCCTGGTCCAGGGCCTCGCCGGCGGCATCCTCAGCCCTCAGGTGTCGGGCCTGATCCAACAGCTGTTTCGCGGTGCCGAACGGGCCAAGGCCTTCGGTCTGTTCGCCGCGACCATCGGCATCTCGACCGCCGTCGGCCCGCTGCTCGGCGGGGTGCTGATCGAACTCGGCGGCGTCGAGCACGGGTGGCGCTACGTGTTCATGGTGAACGTCCCGATCGGCGCGGTGGCACTCGTCGCCGCGATCAAGCTCCTGCCCTCGCGTGACGCCGACTCCCTGCAGCCGCTGCGCGCATCGTCGTTCGATCCGGTCGGTGTCGTGCTGTTGGGCCTCGGTGTGCTCGCGGTGATGCTGCCCCTGGTGCAGGAGCAGCAGTGGAAGGGGTCGGCGAAGTGGTTGCTGTTCATCCCGGCCGCGCTGCTGTTGATCGCGTTCGTGCTGTGGGAGCGGCGTCAGGGCGCCCGTGGCCACCAGCAGCTCGTCGACCTCTCGCTGTTCTCGATGCGTTCGTACACACTCGGCTGCGTCATCGGCACCGTCTACTTCGCCGGTTTCACCACGATCTTCTTCGTCTACACGCTGTATGTACAGCAGGGACTGGGCTATTCGGCGTTGCAGGCCGGTCTCGCGGTGACGCCGTTCGCGATCGGTTCGGCGGTGTCGGCGCGCGTGGGAGGGTCGATCGTCGGCCGATTCGGGCGCAGCCTCGTCGCCGTCGGGTTGGCGATGGTGCTCGTCGGAATGGTCGGTGCGGTCGTCGCCTCGGTGCTCGTCCCCGGGTCCGGTGTCGGCTGGGCGGCAGCCTTCCCGCTGCTGATCGCCGGTGTCGGTTCGGGATTCGTGATCTCACCGAACGTCACGCTCACCCTCGACGACGTGCCGGTGACGCGCGCCGGCATCGCCGGTGGCGTGCTGCAGACCGGTCAGCGCATCGGGTCGGCCGCGGGTATCGCGCTCGTCGGCGCGGTGTTCTTCGCCCAGATCACCGACTCCCGAGGTGATTTCGCCCCGGCCTTCCAGGTCGGGCTGTCGGTGGCCTCGGCCCTCGTCGGCGTCGGGCTGATCATCGCCGTCGTCGATGCCGTCACGGCGGCGCGCACGTCCGAGAAGACCGCGGCCTCGGTCTGACCCGGGCCGACGACCCGATTGCAGCCCGAGGGCGGCGGGTTCGCAGCGCGGCGCTCGTCGACAACGGCTGGTCGACAACGGCTGGTGTGACAATGGTGGGTGTGAACAACAACAAGACCGTGTTCCACGGATGGCTGTACAAGCCGTCGAGATTCCGTCTGCTGGTCGGGCTGTTTCCGCCCCTGCTCGGAGCGGGTGTGCGCGTCTCCCACATCGCCGACGACTGGACCTCCGGCGCGATCACGGTTCGCGTCTATCCGTGGACGGCGAACCTGCACGGAGCCGCGTTCGGCGGAGCGCTGTTCTCGGCCACCGACGTGCTCTACGGGATGATGCTTGCCGCACAACTCGGTCGCCGCTTCGAGGTGTGGACCAAGGCCGCGAGCATTGACTTCCAGGCACCGGGTCGCGGTCGACTCGAACTGCGTGTCGCGCTGCCGCACGACGAGGCGCAGCGCATCCGCGAGGAGGCCACCCGCGACGGTGTCACGCAGGTCATCCACCACGTCGACATCCTCGACTCCGCGGGTACCGTGGTCGCCGGTGCCGATCACACCATGCGGATCAGGTTGCGCAGCAACGACACCGCGCCCTCGAGCCCCTCGGCTCCGTCAGGCACACGGTAACGGCATACCGCCCCATGCCGTCAGCAACGGCACCGCCCGACCCCGTTGCCTGTTCGTTCTGCATCCGCCTCAGGCGCCACACTCGGGTGCGCCGCCGGAGCCGGTGCCGGAGCCACACCAGCCGTCGACGAGGGTCGTCGAACCCGGTGACGACGTCGTCAGGATCTGCGCGCCGTTCTCGCTCCTCGTGAAACGCGCCGCCATGGTGAGTCCCGGCCTCAGTCCGATCTCGAGGCCCTTACCGGACTGCTCGAGCCTGCGCTGATAGGTGATGGTGATCCCCTGCGCGGCGGGACGCCAGGTCACCGTCCACTTCTCGCCGTCGATGGCGTTTGCGCCTTCGAGGATGTCGCCGGTCTGGTCGGCGTTCAGGTTCATCAGGCTCTCGTGACGTTGATAGTGGCCGACGTACGCCGATGCCCCGGTGCCACGATCGACGGTCGGCGCCGAACGGACCGTGACAGCGGTGTCGGTGTCGGGTGCGTCGGCGGTGCTGGTCACCGTCTCGGTGACCACAGGTGTCGGAACGGGAGCCGACGGCGCGACCGTCCGGGTCACGGTGACCGCCGATGTCGCGGTGGCGGCGCTGTCGTCGGATGATCCGCATCCGGCGAGCGCGACGACCGCGAGGCCCGCGATGAGGGGTGCGATGGCGCGAGAGTTCACAATGCCTCCTGGGTGTGTGGAACGGTGCTGTACCACCCATGTCGCTCCGACCGCCTCAGTCGTTACCGTGACGCACGAAAAGGTTGCCCCACCCCCGCGAACGTGGGTCTCGACCGGCGAATCCGACTGCCGCCTCGGACAACTGACCGATGCGGCTACGGTCGTGGCATGACGACGCTGAGCCGCGGTGCCAACGCCCCACTCGACGAACGACGGTTCACCGCGACGGTGTCGGGTCCCTCTGCGGGGACGTGTGACCTCATGGTGTTCCAGGTGACCGAGGCCGGTCGCGTCCGGTCCGACGACGACTTCGTGTTCTTCAACAACCCGGTGGCGCCGGGTGGCGCGGTGCGGCTCGCCGGAACCGACGCGGTCGAGGTGGATCTCGGTGCCGTCCCGCCCGACGTGCACACCCTGCGCCTCGCCGTGGTCCTCGACGACTCGGCGCCCGGCACGTTGGCCGACGTGCGTGGCCTGTCGGTGACGATCGGCGCCCTCGAACTGCCGGCCGAGGGGCTGACCACCGAGCGCGCGGCCGTCCTCACCGAGATCTACCGTCGTGGCGACATGTGGAAGGTCCGCAACGTCTCGGCCGGATGGGACGCCGGCTTCACGGCGTTGGTGACCGAACACGGTGTGAGCGTCGACGACGCTCCCACCGCCTCCGCGCCACCGCCCGCCACTCCGCCGCCCGCGGCGACACCGCCTGCCGCCGCGACACCGCCGGTCGATCTGGGCAAGATCACGCTCACGAGATCGGCGCCGACCGTCTCACTGGCCAAGGTGCGCGACAAGCCCAGCGGCACCATGCGCATCAACCTGAACTGGAGTCGCGGAGCGGCGAAGGGCGGTCTGTTCCGTAAGCAATCCGGCATCGACCTCGACCTCGGATGCCTCTACGAACTCACCGACGGCAGCAAGAGTGTGGTGCAGGCGCTCGGCAACTCCTTCGGCAGCCTGAACGGCCCGCCGTGGATCCTGCTCGACGGCGACGACCGCAGTGGCACCGTGTCCGGCGGCGAGAACCTCCTCATCGACCTGTCCCACCTCGCCGAGTTCCGTCGGATCCTCGTGTTCGCGTTCATCTATGAGGGCACGCCGAACTGGTCGGCGGCCGACGGTGTCGTGACACTCTTCCCGCCAGGAGGCACGGAGGTCGAGGTCCGCCTCGACAGCGCCGACAACACCGCCATGACCTGCGCCATCGCGATGCTCGAGGTCCGCGACGGCGAGCTGAGCATCACCCGCGAGGTCCGCTACATCAACGGGGGTCAACGCAAGCTGGACGAGGCCTACGTGTGGGGTATGACGTGGGCCCGCGGCTCGAAGTGAGCCCCTCCGGGCCGACCTGACCGGCACGCAGGCGGTGGGTGTTGCGCGATCGGCGCCCCATCCGCATACTTGAGCGGAACAGACTCAAGAGCGAACGCGTTGAGGTCTGTGACGGGCGAGATGGGCCCGACAGACCACCGAACATGCACGAACCTCACTCAAGAAAGGTGAGCCCATGACCAACCCCTCCTCCGGCGGGTTCAACCCGACCACGAAGACGCAGGCCGCACTGTCGGCCGCGGTGCAGGCGGCCACCGCCGCCGGCAATCCTGATGTCCGGCCGGCCCACGTGCTCGTCGAACTGCTCGACCAGCCCGACGGGATCGCCGCACCCCTGCTGAAAGCCGTCGGGGTCGACCCCGCATCGGTGAAGGCGCAGGCCGCGAACCTGGTGTCGCGGATGCCCACGGCGTCGGGCAGCAGCTCCGCTCCGCAACTCACCCGCGAGACGATCGCGGCCATCACCGCCGCCCAGCAGCTCGCCGGTGAGCTCAGCGACGAATACGTGTCGACCGAGCACCTCGTCGTGGGTCTCGCGACCGGCGACGGCGACGTCGCGAAACTGCTCGCCGACGTCGGCGCCACCCCGCAGGCCCTGCGCGACGCGTTCGTCGCCGTGCGCGGCAGTGCCCGGGTCACCTCGCCCGACCCCGAATCGACCTACCAGGCGCTGGAGAAGTACTCCACCGACCTCACCGCGCAGGCCCGCGAGGGCAAGCTCGACCCGGTCATCGGTCGCGACACCGAGATCCGCCGCGTGGTCCAGGTTCTCAGTCGCCGTACCAAGAACAACCCGGTGCTCATCGGCGAACCCGGCGTCGGCAAGACCGCCATCGTCGAGGGACTCGCGCAGCGCATCATCGCCGGCGACGTGCCGGAGAGCCTGCGCGACAAGACCGTCGTGAGCCTCGACATGTCATCGATGGTCGCCGGCGCCAAGTACCGCGGCGAGTTCGAGGAGCGACTGAAGGCTGTCCTCGAGGAGATCAAGGGCTCGGCCGGGCAGGTCATCACGTTCATCGACGAACTGCACACCATCGTGGGTGCCGGCGCGACGGGCGATTCCGCGATGGACGCGGGCAACATGATCAAGCCGATGCTCGCCCGCGGCGAGCTGCGGTTGGTCGGCGCGACCACGCTCGAGGAGTACCGCAAGTACATCGAGAAGGACGCCGCGCTCGAACGCCGGTTCCAGCAGGTGTACGTCGGCGAGCCCTCGGTCGAGGACGCCGTCGGCATCCTGCGTGGGCTCAAGGAGCGCTACGAGGTGCACCACGGTGTCCGCATCACCGACTCCGCACTGGTCGCGGCGGCGACGCTCAGCGACCGCTACATCACCTCGCGCTTCCTGCCCGACAAAGCCATCGACCTCGTCGACGAGGCCGCGTCGCGCCTGCGCATGGAGATCGATTCGCGCCCCGTCGAGATCGACGAGGTCGAACGCATCGTGCGCCGCCTCGAGGTCGAGGAGGTCGCGCTGAGCAACGAGACCGACGAGGCGTCGAAGCAGCGCCTGGAGAAGTTGCGTCGCGAACTCGCCGATCAGCGCGAGAAGCTCAACGAACTCTCCGCGCGGTGGCAGGGCGAGAAGCAGGCCATCGACGGTGTCCGTGATCTGAAGGAGAAGCTCGAGGCGCTGCGCGGCGAGTCCGACCGCGCCGAGCGCGACGGCGATCTCGGCCGTGCCGCCGAACTGCGGTACGGGCAGATCCCGGCGCTGGAGAAGGAGCTCGCGATCGCGGCCGAGAAGAGCGCGCCCGCAGGTGATTCGGTGATGCTCAAGGAAGAGGTCGGCCCCGACGACGTCGCCGAGGTCGTCTCGGCGTGGACGGGCATCCCCGCCGGCCGCATGCTCGAGGGCGAGGTGGCCAAGTTGCTGCGCATGGAGGACGAGATCGGTGCGCGTGTCGTCGGGCAGCGCAAGGCCGTCGAGGCCGTGTCCGACGCGGTGCGGCGCTCGCGCGCCGGTGTCGCCGACCCGAATCGTCCGCTGGGCTCGTTCATGTTCCTGGGGCCGACGGGTGTCGGCAAGACCGAGCTCGCGAAGGCGTTGGCGGAGTTCATGTTCGACGACGAGCACGCGATGGTGCGTATCGACATGAGTGAGTACGGCGAGAAGCACAGTGTGGCGCGGCTCGTCGGTGCCCCTCCGGGCTACGTCGGCTACGAGTCGGGTGGCCAGCTCACCGAGGCCGTGCGCCGACGGCCGTACACGGTCGTGCTGTTCGACGAGATCGAGAAGGCGCACCCCGATGTGTTCGACATCCTCCTGCAGGTGCTCGACGAGGGTCGGCTCACCGACGGTCAGGGGCGAACGGTGGACTTCCGCAACACCATCCTGATCCTCACCTCGAATCTCGGTGCCGGTGGCAGCGAGGAACAGGTGATGACGGCGGTGCGCTCGGCGTTCAAGCCGGAGTTCATCAACCGGCTCGACGACGTGCTCATCTTCGACGGGCTCAACCCCGAGGAGTTGACGTCCATCGTCGACATCCAGATCGGCCAGCTCAAGACGCGACTGGCGCAGCGACGCCTCGACCTCGAGGTGTCCGACAACGCCAAACGGTGGCTCGCCGCACGGGGATTCGATCCGCTGTACGGTGCCCGACCGCTGCGCCGCCTGGTCCAGAAGTCGATCGGCGATCAGCTCGCGCGCGGGCTGCTCGCCGGCGACATCCACGACGGCGACGTGGTGCCGGTCAACGTCTCGGCCGACGGGGAGAGCCTCGTCCTCGGGTAGGTCGGGTCCGGGCTAGCCGCCGTGTCGGGCGTTGGCCGCCTGCACGTCCGGGACGTGGGTCTCGGCCCACTCCCGGACGGCGGCCAACGGCTCGAGCAGTGACCGGCCCAGGTCGGTCAGTGCGTACTCGACGTGCGGTGGTTGCCCGCCGAAGTCGGTGCGCTCGAGAAGTCCGTCGTGGTGCAGCGCCCGCAGGGTCTCGGTGAGGACCTTCGGCGTGATGCCCTGGATGTGGGCCTTGAGCTCGCTGAAACGCATCGGACCCTCCGCCAGCGCGGTGACGACGAAGACCGTCCATCGCGCGCCGATGCGGTGCAGCACGACTCGGCTCGGGCACGTCGGCGCCATGACGGTGTAGGCCTTCGACATGGTGTCCCTCCTGGTGGGAATCGGTTTCGTTGTAGATACCGGTATCAAATCCATACCGTTGTCGGTGCAAGTCTAACGACGACATCGACAGGGGATACCCATGAGCGACACTCTGACCGGACAGACCATCCTGGTGGTCGGCGGCGCCAAGAACCTTGGGCTCGCGATCGCCACGCGCGCAACCGAACTCGGGGCACGCGTCGTGATCGGGGCCCGCGACGGGGATGCGGCGACGAAGGCTGCCGCAGCCCTGGACGGGGCTCGCGGCATCACCATCGACATCACCGACGAGACGACCATCGCCACCGCAGCCGCGGAGCTGGGCGCGGTCGACCACATCGTCGCCACCGCCGCCGCCCACCACAACGTCCCGGTGTCCGACCTCGACCACGACAAGGTGGTCACCGCGTTCGAGGCCAAGGTGATCGGACCGCTGTTGCTGGCCAAGCACTTCGCGCCGTCGATGCCTGCAACGGGCTCGATCGTCCTGTTCTCCGGCGTCGCGGCGTGGAAGCCGTCGCCCGGCAAGGCGATCATGGGTATCACCAACGGCGCGGTGTCGTTCACCGCGAGCCACCTCGCGAAGGTACTCGCACCCCTCCGCGTCAACGCGATCTCACCGGGCATCGTCGACTCCGGCACCTGGGACGGCATGCCCAAATCGGACCGCGCCGCATTGTTCGACGGCGTCGCCGGCAACATCCCGGCCGGACGCGTCGGCGCGACCGCCGACATCGTCGATGCGGCAGCATGGTTGTTGACCGCCGGATTCGTGAGCGGCGAGACCATCCACATCGAGGGAGGCGCACGCAGCGCATGAGCACCGTCAACACCTACGCAGTTCGCGACAAGGTCGTCGTCGTCACCGGCGCCGGGACCGGTATCGGCCGGGCCATCGCCCGCGCGTTCCTGGCCAACGGAGCGACAGTCGTGGTCACGGGCCGCCGCCGCGAACCCCTCTCCGAAGCCATCGGCGACGCCGGTGAGGATCGCGCACTCGTCGTCACCGCCGACGTGGCGCAGCGGGCCGACGTCGACGCACTCGTCGCGGCGACACTCGAGACGTTCGGTCGCATCGACATCGTCGTGAGCAACGCCGGCGTCCACGACGGTGGCGGCGACATCACCGAGCTGTCCGACGACAGTTGGGCACTGTTGCGCGGGGTCAACATCGACGGCTTCGTGCACATCGCGCAGGCGACGCTGCCCGAGCTCGTGAAGACCGGCGGCAACCTCGTGGCGGTGTCGTCGGTCTCCGGGATCGCCGGCGACTGGGGGCAGGCGGCCTACAACGCGACCAAACACGCGGTGAACGGCTTCGTCGAATCCCTGGCCCTGGACTACGGCGGCCGCGGTGTGCGGATCAACGCCGTCGGCCCGGCGTTCACCCTCACCGAGATGACCGAGGGCATGGGGCGCGACGAGAAGGCGTTGACGCCGTTCGTGAACCGCATCGCGCTCGGCCGCCCGGGTGAGCCCGACGACGTCGCACCCGCCGTGCTGTTCCTGGCCTCCGACGACGCCCGGTACATCACCGGGACCATGCTCACCGTCGACGGCGGCACCAGTGCGTCGACCGGTCAGCCGCACGTCGAGTAGCGCGACACCTGCCACCGGCAGAAAACTGCCCCGAGGCGGTGGTTCGAGGGGAATGTTCCCTCGGACCTCGCTCTCGGGGCAGTTCTCGGCAGTGCGGACGCCTGCAGCGTCAGGCGACGAGCAACGGATCCGGCGACTCGTCGGCAAGATCCTGCTTGCGCATCCGGATGAACACCAGCGCGGCCACCAGGGCGGCGGCCATGAAGCCGGCACCGGAGTAGAAGGCGACGTCGTAGCTGTAGATGTTGGCCGCCTTCAGGCCATCCGGGGTGTTCAGGTTCGGACGATCGGCGAACACCTGGGCGACGATCGTGCTGAGCAGCGCCAACCCGATGGACCCGCCGATCTGCTGGGTGGTGTTGACCAGGGCGCTGGCCACGCCCGAGTCGTCTGCGTCGACCCGGTGCAGTGCGACGGTCTGCATCGAGACGAACACCAGTCCCATACCCGCGGCGATGAGGATCATCGACGGCAGCACGTTGACCAACCACGTCGAGTCGGTGTCGAGCTGTGCCAGGTACAGCAGTCCCGCTGTGGCCATACCCGATCCACCCACCAGCAGGGCCCGCGGACCGAACCGGGGCAGCAGCGAGCTGGCCACACCTGCGCCGATCACGATGAAGATCGGGAAGGGCAGGAAGAGCACGCCGGTACGCAGCGGGGTCTCGCCGAGGGTGTTCTGGAAGTAGTAGCTCAGGAACAGGAACATCGCGAACATGGGGATGGGCACGATGAACGAGATGAGGAACGCCCCACCGCGGTTGATCTCACCCGGGATGCGCAGCGGCAGCAGCGGGTTCGACACCCGCATCTCGATCGCGACGAACACCGCGAGGAGTACGACGCCCGCGACGAGCAGCGACACCGTCGAGGCTGCGCCCCAACCGGATTCGGCCGCCTTGGTGAAACCGTAGACAAGGCTGACCAGGGCGGCGGTCACCGTGACGGCGCCGGGGAGGTCGTAGCCACCCGTGCGGGCGCTGGGCTTGTCCTTGATGACCAGGAGCAGACCACCGATGGCGGCGACGAGCGCGATCGGGGTGTTGATCAGCAATGTCCACCGCCACGAGAAGAACTCGGTGAGCGCACCACCGGCGATGAGGCCGATCGCGGCGCCGCCACCGGAGACGCCGGCGTACACCGCGAGAGCGCGGGCACGTTCCTTCTGCTCGGTGAACGTCACGGTGATCAGCGACAGGGCGGCCGGGGCGAGCATCGCGGCGAAGACTCCCTGTAGGGCGCGTCCGGCGAAGAACGAGGCGCCGTTCCACGCGAGACCTGCTGCGGCGGAGGACAACGCGAAGCCGGCGAGGCCGATCAGGAACATCCTGCGACGACCAAGATAGTCGGCCATGCGGCCGCCGAGCAGAAGCAGTCCACCGAACAGCAGCGTGTAGGCGGTCAGCGCCCACTGGCGGTTGGCGTCGGAGATCGCGAGATCGGTCTGGGCGAAGGGGAGGGCGATGGTGATGATCGTCGCGTCGAGCACGACCATCAGCTGGGCCAGGGCGATGATGCCCAAAGCCCACCACTTGCGGTTGCTCTTCGGCGGGGCGGTCGACGGGTCCGCTGACACGGCCGTGTCGAGCCCGGTGTCGTCGAGTTCTGTGTCGTCGAGTTCTGGGGGATTGGTGATTGCCACGATTCCTCGAATCTGGAGAGGGTGTGCCAGGCGGCGCCCGGCAATAGTGGCAGAGTCAGACACTTGGCGTCAAGCGCCAGAAGGCAGCAAGTGACATTTGGCGGTTTACGGCGCTTGTCTCCGTCAGACGGGTACGATGGGCCTCATGACGGTGGTGGATACCGAGAATCCGCAGGCCAGAGCCGGTCTGCGCGAGCGCAAGAAGGTACAGACGCGGGCTCGGTTGATCGATGTCGCCCTCGAACTGTGCGATTCGCAGGGGTTCGACGCGACCACGGTCGAGCAGATCTCCGACGCCGCGGACATCTCGCCGCGCACGTTCAACCGCTACTTCGCGACCAAAGAGGACGTCATCCTCGCCCCGATCGACGACATGGTCGCCGCCGTCGCGGCCGCGATGGATGCCCAGCCACGCACCGGCAACGAGTTCCAGGCCCTGCTCGACGCGCACCTACAGGTGATGTGCGGCGGGTGTCCCGAGCTCTCCGCCGTCGACGTCGACCGCTTCGAGGTGATGAACCGCATCGCGCAGTCATCACCGTCGGTGAGCGGTCGCAGTGCCGAGATGGGCGAGATCAAGTTCCGCCGCCTCAGCGAGAAGATCGCCGAGCGCACCGGCGCCGACACCGACGACATGCAGGTGCGGGTCATCGCGACCGTGTGGTTGTCCCTGATGCACCTCGCCATGGACAAGTTGTGCGGCGCGGGTGCGCAGGTGGGCAGCCCGGCCGCGCGCGCCGACGCTCTGCAGTCGACCTACGACGCCTTCCGCGTCGCGGTCAAAGACATCTGACGCGTCAGTACTCCTCGCGAAAACTGCCGATCAGAGTGATCGAGTTCCCGTCGGGGTCGACGATCGGCGACAACTGAACACCTTTCGTCACCGTCTGGACGTCGCCGGGTGTCACTCCTCGCTCGACCAGGCCGACGATGTGGGTGTCGAGATCGTCTACAGCGAGATTCAGCAGGCCCGATCCGGCACGGTCGACATCGACGAAGACCTGCACCCAACCGTTCTTCACGACGCGCCACTCGACCAGCGAGGGCATCGGGTTGTTGTCGGCAGGCCGGCCGAACAGCTTCTCGTACCAGCTGTTCGCCGTCGCGAGGTCGCGCACGGGCACCACTGCGAGCAGATGGTCGATGGACATGGGGCGTCCTTTCGTCGGGGATCCGGTACCTCTGTGTCGACTCGTCGAGGCGTCGGAACTCATCGGTGCGGTGTCGGTGTTGACCCCAAGCGAGGTTGAGGTCCTACCGTCTCGGTCATGGACCACGACAACGACCGACCCCACCGCCCGTCGCTCGACACCGGCGACCACCGTGACGCGATCGCAGACCTCATCGACCACCTGCAGCGTGGTCACGACACCGGCGACGCCGACGCCTACGACGGGATGTTCGCCGACGACATCCTGTGGGGGTCACCCAAAGGCCAGGCGCTGCAGGGGTTCGCGCCCCTCACCGCGATTCATCACACCCAGCTGACGGGGACTCCGGCGTCCCCGGCGTCGAAGTTCGAGCTCGCACAGGCGTCGGCACCCACCGACGACGTCGTGATCGCCCAGATCCGCAGGCGTGCGCGCAACGGAGCGTTCTCGGAGATGGCGATGTACGTGCTCGTGCGACAGGACGACCGGTGGTGGCTCGCGGCCGGGCAGAACACCCCGATCACCGACGTTCTGCCCGCCGTCGACTGACAACTGGCCCGGATCGTGCGGTAATCGGGGTATGAGATCCAGACTCCTCGGCCTCGGCGCCGCTGTCGTCGTCGCACTCTCGCTCGCGGCACCCACCGCGTCGGCCGCACCCGCGGCGCCCTCGACCACCAGGGCACCGAGCGACTTCGTCGCGCTGAGCGATGTCGATCCGACGATTCTGCAGGAGATCCGGTACTTCACACCGCACAACTTCACCGGCGATCCGGTCGACGGTTATCGCCAACCGATGTGCATCCTGACGCGCGAAGCGGCGCAGGGACTGCACCGTGCGCAGCTGCAGTTCCTCCTGCAGGGGTACTCGCTGAAGGTGTACGACTGCTACCGCCCCCAACGCGCGGTGAACGACTTCGTCGCGTGGGCGAAGAGACTCGACGATCAGCGGATGAAGGCCGAGTTCTACACCGGCGTCGACAAGGCCAACCTGTTCCGCGACGGCTACATCGCGGAACAGTCCGGGCACAGTCGTGGCAGCACGATGGATCTGACCCTCGTACGCCTACCGGCGCGGCCCACACGGCCGTACGTCCGCGGTCAGCGGCTCGTCGACTGCACCGCGCCGCAGGCGAAGCGATTCGGCGACAACTCCATCGACATGGGCACCGGCTTCGACTGTTTCAACACCCTCGCGTGGCCGCTCGACTCGCGCATCCAGGGCCAACAGCTCCGCAACCGCGTGATGCTCCTCAACGGTCTGGTGCAGCAGGGTTTCTCCCCGTATCCCTACGAGTGGTGGCATTTCACCTACAAGCCCGAGCGGTTCCCGAACACCCACTTCGACTTCCCCGTCGCCCGCTCCTCGCTACGGAGGTAGCGGTCAGCTGAAGTCGGAGCTGGCGACCTCGCGTTCGCCACCGGTGATCGCGGCGATCACGCGGTCGGCGACGGTGTCAGGGCTCAGTCCCTCGGGCATCTTCGGCGGATCGCCCGCGATGGCGCGGTCGACCAGGCCGGTCTCGGTGTGCGGCGGACGGACGTCGACCACGCGGATCTTGCTGCGTCGTGCCTCTTTCGCCGCGGCGACATACAACGTGGAGGCTGCCGCCTTCACCGCCGAGTAGGTCGCCATCCCGGCGACGGGTTGCTCGGCGAGAACAGCGCTGATCCCGACGACGACGCCACCTTCCTCGATCTCTCCGAGTGCCGCCCTCAGCAGGCGCAGCGGTCCGAGGAAGTCGATGAGCACGAGGTCGTCGACGGTGTCGTCGTCGATGTCGGCGACCGGGCCGAAGGCTGCCACCCCTGCCGCGTTGACGACGCCGTCGATGCGGCCGTGCTTCGCCTTCGCCTCGGCGATCACCGTGCGGGCGGCATCGGGTTCCCGCAGATCCGCTGCCACCACGTGCGCGCCGTCGATACCCAGACCCTCGAGCGTCTCGGTCGATCGGCCGCTGATCGTCAGCGTCGCGCCCTGCTCGGCCAGCGATCTCGCGATCCGCGAACCGAGGGCCCCGCTCGCACCGACGACGACGTACACCTTGCCCGAGATATCAGTCATCTCTCCATAGTGCCTCGTGGTCGTTCAGTCGAGACGTGCGTTGTGTCGCGACGCCCGCTGACCAGCAGGTCGACACATCAGCAGGGCGACGCCGGCCACGATGTCCCAGCCGATGATCGTGTAGACGCTGCCGCGTTCGATGGCACCCTCGATCCCGGTGTCGGCGCCGCTGACCGCGAGCAGGGCGACGAAGCATCCGATGCCGATCACGCCCGCCGCCCGACTCGCCGCGCACCAGAACGCGGGTGCCCCCGACCGCCGGAAGAGCCCGGCCGCGACGATGAGCGCTGCGTTCCCACCCACGATGGCGAGGAACGCGCCCACGCCGTGCAGGGGACTCGTCCCAGCGTGGAACAGACCCACGAGCACGTTGCCGACGCCGTTGGTCACCGCGAGTCCGGCGAGACCCGCACGCGCGCGACGCGTTCCGCTCAGACCGCGGGCCGCGACGACACCGGCCGCCGCGAACAGGCAACCGTGGACGAGAAACGCTCCGACGTTCATCGTCGTCGCCCGCGGCGAATCCCCGGGGATGCCGAGCGCGCTGATGTAGTCCCGTACGAGGCTGAAGCCGGGATACCCGGTCACCGCGATCACCTCGGACACCACGTAGACCACCCCGCCGGCCAGCCACAGCCACGCGGCGACGCGGACCTGGCCGCGCGTGCTCACCGGTGGTCGGCGGCGGCGCGGAAGAGCCAGGCGATCACCAGTGCACCGGGATCGACCACGCCGCGCGCACGATCGCCGACGTAGCTCGCGCGTCCCCGCGATGCGACCAGGTCCCGTGTCGACTCCGCACCGGCCTCGGCCGCGGCGGCGACATCGTCGAGCGACGCCCCGGCGGCCAGCGCGTCGGACGCGGGTGCCAGTGCATCGACCAGGGTGTTGTCGCCGACCCGGGCGCCCCCGAGATCGGTGATCTCGCCCAGCGCGCTCGCCACGCCGTCAGCCAGGGCGCCGGACCCGTCGGATTCGTCGGCCGCGGTGGCCAGTTCGGCGAACAGGGTGCCGAAGACCGCGCCCGAGGTGCCGCCCGCACGCACCAGGAACGAGGTGCTCAGCGCCCGTGCGACCGCAGCCTCCGTTCCGCGCAGCGGCAGATCCAGATGGTCCAGCGCCGCAACCATGTTCGTGCCGAAATCGCCGTCGCCCGCACGCCGGTCGAGGTCGGTGAGCTCCTCGATCGACCCCTGCACCCGTTCGACGAACGCACTGAGCCAGCCACATTCGGGTCCCTCGGCGGCGGAGTCGTCGGGCTCGGCGAAACTCACGTCCACCGGATGCGACGCCGACGTGGCGGTGCGCGCCGGCCAGCCCGGAGCGCCGGTGGGGGCGTCGAAGAGTTCCACGATCTCGTCGTCGCAGCGCACCACGGTCAGCGAGAAGCCGGCCATGTCGAGCGCGGTCACCAGTGTCGCGACGAGGCTGCGCCGTACCTCGAATCCCCGTGCGGTGAGCTGACGCACCACCTGGTCGAACACGACACCGAGTTCGAGGGGATGGGTCGATCCCAGTCCGTTCACGAACACGATCAGCGGCTCCCCGTCCTCGGGTGCCAACGCGTCGAGGATGCGGCCCAGCATCCCGGAGACCAGTTCGTCGACGGGCTGCTGCGGGATCCGGTCGACACCACTCTCACCGTGGATGCCGACCCCGTACTCCATCTCGTCGGGGGCGAGGTCGAAACTCGTGCGGTCGGCGCCGGGCACGGTGCACGGCGCGAACGCCACCGAGAAACTGCGTGCGCCGGACGCGACCCGTCGACCGAGATCGGCGACCGACGCCAGGTCGTCGCCCCGCGCCGCCGCTGCGCCACAGATCTTCTCGACGATCACCGTCGCGCCGGTGCCCCGCCGCCCGGGACCGTCGTTGTCATCGCTCGAGGATCCGGTCGCGACGTCGTCGTCGATGAGGACGTGGTCGGTCTCGACCTCTCCGTCGACGAGGCGGCGCGCGACGCGGAAGTTCATCACGTCGCCGGTGTAGTTCTTCACGATGTGCAGTACCCCGGCGCCGCGGTCGACGTGCCGCGTGGCCGCGGCGACCTGCAACGCGTTCGGCGAGGTGAACACCAGTCCCGGGCAGGCGGCGTCGAGCATGCCCGCGCCGATCAACCCCGAGTGCATCGGCTCGTGACCCGATCCGCCACCCGACACCAGCGCCACCCCGTCGCCCTCGCGGTCGGTGCGGTACAAAAAGCCCGGGTCGGGTTCCCACGCGATGTGGTCGTGGGCGGCAACGACACCCGCGAGGGCGTCGGTGAGGAACCGTCGGGGGTCGCCGCTGATGTACCGGTGCACCGGGCGCGTGTCGGTGTCAGCCACGGGTCGATCCCGACACGAGGTCCTTCGGGGCGTCGGTGCGGCGGTGATGCCACACCCCGATCGAGACGATCACGATCGCGGAGATGACCGAGAAGAAGATCGGTTCGCGCTGGTTGTCGTCGAAGACCATCAGCACCAGCACCGCCACGATGAAGACCATCGCCAGCACGGTCAGATACGGGAACATCCACATGCGTACCGGCGGGCGATCGCCGGCGGCGCGCATCTGTCGCCCGAGCACGAACTGGCTGGCCGCGATGGCGAGGTAGACGAACAGCGCGACCGCGCCGCTGGTGGCCAACAGGTACCCGAAGATCTTGTCGGGCAGCACATAGTTGCCGATGACGGCGAGGAAACCCACCACCATCGAGGCCAACACCGCGACCCACGGCACACCGTTGTGGGTGAGGCGGCGGACGACCGCGGGTGCCTCGTTGCGCTCGCCGAGTGAGAAGAGCATGCGCGACGCGGTGTAGAGCGCCGAGTTCAGGCACGACGCGACGGCGGTCAGCACCACGATGTCCATGATGCGCGCCGAACCGGGGATCCCGATGGCCTGCAACACCGTCTGGTAGGAACCGTCGTCGAGACGGTCGTAGGGGACCAGTGCGACGACCACGAAGATCGATCCGATGTAGAACAGGAAGATCCGCCAGATCACCGAGTTGACCGCGCGGCTGATGCCCTTGCGGGGATCGGGCGACTCGGCGGCGGCGATGGTCACGATCTCGGTGCCCATGAACGAGAACATCGTGGTGAGCATGGCCGCGACGATGGCCGAGTAGCCGTTGGCGAAGAAGCCGTCGGGCTGCCACAGGTTGCTCACGCCGCTGACGTCGGAACCCGGGAAGATGCCGAAGATCGCGACGAGTCCGATCGCGATGAACGCCACGATGGCAACGACTTTGATCAGCGCGAACCAGAACTCGAACTCGCCGTAGTTGCCGACGCTGACCAGATTCGTCGCGGTGAGGAGCAGTGTGACGGCCAGCGCCCACACCCACTGCTCGCTGCCGATCAGGCGGCTGAGCACATCGGCCGCGGCCGTCGCCTCCACCGGGATCACCAGCACCCAGAACCACCAGTACAGCCAGCCGACCGAGAAGCCGGCCCAACGGCCCAGCGCACGTTGGGAATACACCGAGAACGAACCGGTGTCGGGGTTGGCTGTCGCCATCTCGCCCAGCATCCGCATCACCAGGACCACCAACGTGCCCGCGAGGCCGTAGGAGATGAGGACGGCGGGGCCGGCCTCCTTGATCGCCGTCGCCGACCCGACGAACAGTCCCGCGCCGATGACCCCGGCGATGGAGATCATCGTGATGTGACGCGGCTTGAGATTGGCGCCGAGTGAGGCGGGCTGTGTGGGGGTCGTGGTCACGGAGGCCCTTCGTGTGAGGTCGAGATCCCCATGGCAGACGGTGTGGCTACCGTGAGGTGGTTCCCACTCATGCTGGCACGAGGAGATACCGATGGCGCACCGATTCGACGCGACCGCACGAGCGCGTGCGCGGACGGCGTACGAGACGCTCGAACCGATGCATGTCCTCTGCTACTTCAACCCCGGGTTGGGCGCGGCGCAGGCCGACACCGGACTCGACGCCTACGCGTTCTACGTCGGTGCCCGCGGGGCGCCGCTGGGTGAGTGCGTGCCGTCGGTGGTCTCGGCGGCGTTCTTCAACTTCAGCGAGGGCATCGTCCACCCGGGATGGGAGGCGGCGAAGGCGGTGGGGCTCGATCAGGTGGCGCAACGACGCGACGCGATGCTGGCCGAGTCGCTCGGGAGCATCTATGGCGACGCCGCCGACCCCGCGACGCTGACCGCGCTGGCCGACCGGTTCTACGCGATCGCCGCTCGGGCACCGATGGCCGGTCGCACGTTGGCCTCGGCGTGGGCCCACGTCCCGCGTCCCGATGACCCGGCCGTCGCGCTGTGGCACGCCGTGGCGATCCTGCGTGAATGGCGCGGCGACGGCCATATCGCGGTCCTGGTGGGCGCCACGCTCGACCGGCTCGAGGCCGTGGTGTTCCACGAGGCCCGGCACCCCGATCCGGCCGTCCGCAAACGCGGACTCGGGCGGCGGATGTCGCAGCTGACACGCGGGTGGTCCGACGAGCAGTGGGATGCCGCCGCCGACGGCCTCGTGGGTCGCGGACTGTTGTCGCGGTCGACCGACGACACCGGCAAGGTGACCGACACCCTCACCGACGCCGGGGCCGCGCTCTACGCCGACATCGAGGAGATCACCGACGACTCCGCGGCCGCCGCCTGGGCCGACGTCGACGATTTCGACGACCTGATGGCCTCGACACGCCCCTTCGTCAAGGCCGTGATCGATGCCGGCGTCCTGCCGGGCACGAAGAAGTAGCCGCCGAGCGGACAGTTGTCCGCGTCGATCGGGCACGTAACCGCGTCGATCGTGCAGTCAGGCGCGATCCTGGATGCGGGCGAACGGTCGGTCGGCCTCGAGCTCGAAGGCGAGCTCGAGCAGCGTCCGCTCATCCCCGTGATCGGCCGAGATCTGCACGCCCAGTGGCATTCCCGTATCGGTCCGACCCAGCGGCAACGAGATCGCCGGTCCGCCGGCCGCGTTGTTCAGCGGGGTGAAGGCGACGTAGGCGATCAACCGCGGGAACAGGACGTCGAAACCGTTGGCGGGGGAGAGGTATCCGAGCTCGGGTGTCGTGTGGGCGACCACCGGCGACACCATCGCGTCGAGATCGGCAAAGCTGTTGTGGTACTTGGCCTCGGCGGCACGCAGTCGCCACAGTGCAGTCGGTGTACGCCAGGCGTTGCGCAGGAACTGACTCGACAGCCCGCGGGTGAGCGACTCGGTGCGATCGCCGTCGAAGTCCGGGCTCATCACCCGCGACCCGAACTTCTGTACCCCGAACGCCAGCAGTCCCCAGAGATGGATGAAGTCGTCCTTGAACCGGGTGAGGTCGCGTTCGGGCAGCGGCAGCCCGATCTCGCGAACGTCGTGGCCGAGATCGGCGAGCCGACGGGCGGTGTCGGCGACGGCGGAGGTCGTGGCGTCGTCGACGGGGAACTCGCTCAGCGAACGGTTCACGACGCCGATACGCAGTCGCTTCGACGACGGGCCCTCGACGAGGCCGATCGGGCGCAGCGACGGTGCCGGTCGGTATCGCTCGATCTGCGCGGCGAAGTGCGCGGTGTCGCGGACCGACCGTGTCAACGCGCCGTTGGAGACGAGGTTGACCGGTAGATCCTTCGCGTGGGCGTCGGGGAGTTCGCGTCCCCGCGTCAACTTCAGGCCCACGAGCCCGCAGGCCGCGGCGGGGATGCGGATCGAGCCGCCACCGTCGTTGGCGTGCGCGATCGGCACGACGCCGGAGGCGACCAGCGCAGCCGAGCCGCCGGACGACGCACCGGCCGAGAACCCGGTGCCCCACGGGTTGCGGGTGGGCGGCAGGTCCTCGTACTCGGTGCTCGCGTTGAACCCGAACTCCGGCATCGTCGACTTGCCGAGGCTGATCAGACCGGTCGAGAGGTACTGGTCGGTGACCGCGGCGTTGCGGCTCGCGGGCCTCGCGTTGACGGCCAGCGAACCCTGATTCGATGCGAGTCCCGCGACGTCGGTGTTGTCCTTGATCACGGTCGGGACGCCGGCGAAGACGCCCTTGCCGGGACTCCGGGCGAACGCGGTCGCGCGGTCGAAGTCGGGGGTCTGCAGGGCGTTGAGGTGCGTGTCGACGGCCTCGGCGCGTGCGATGGCGGCGGCGACCGCCTCGGCGGCCGAGATGTCGCCCGCGGCGATCGCGGCGGCCACACCGGTCGCGTCGAGGTCGCCGAGCGCGTCGTCGGTGAACGCGTGTCGGCGATCCGATTCACTCATCGCTCGAATATAGAGCCGCCGTCGACGGGCCCACGCGAACGCCATGGATACGCGATGACGTAGATTGTTGACAATCTACCGACCCAGCTCGCACCATCGGTGCATGAATGTGACGGGCCATGACTGACCTCGAGGGAGGGCCGGGCACCCGCAAACGGGTACTCGAGCCGCTGGTGCAGGAGTCGACGCCGGCCATCATCGCGCGCAAGCTGCGTGCGGCGATCGCGGCGGGCGATTTCGCGCCCGGAACCCAGCTCACCGAATCCGGCCTCGCCGCCGATCTCGGCGTGAGTCGCGGGCCGCTGCGCGAGGCGATGCAGCGTCTCACCCAGGAAGGGCTGCTGGTCAGCTACCGCAACCGCGGGCTCTTCGTGATCTCGATGGACGACGACGACATCAACGACATGTACGTGGCGCGGTCGGCGATCGAGCGGGCCGCGTTGGCCCAGGTGGTGGCGCGCAGGGACCCTGCCGACGTCGCCGCACTCGAGGCCACGATCGACCACATGCAGGCGTTCGCCGACGATCCGAACGGTCGCGAGATCGCCGACGCCGACATGGCCTTCCATGCACAGCTCGTGGAATGCGCACGCAGCCCCCGACTCTCACGCATCCACGAGACCATCCTGGTGGAGACGCGGATGTGCCTGGGCGCCATGCGCGGAACCTATGCGTCGGCGCAGGCGCGCATCGACGAGCACACCGAGATCGTCCACGCCATCGTCGCCGGTGACCTCGCCACCGCCGACGAACTGATGATCGCGCACATGCGAGACGGATTGGCGCGTCTGATGCCCGACGAGTCGGCGGTGGTCGCGCAGACCGTCCCGCCAGGCCATCTCCCGTGATCGGCGCCGAGTCGCTGCCGCGGTTCGGCGATCTACCTGCAAGGACGGGGGTATCCGCCTCGTGATTGTCGCGTACCGGCTACCGTTGCCACACCCGTTCGGGTGTGCAGCACAGCGCACCGACAACGACATCGCGCAGCGAGCGCGTACATCGACCCGCGTAGTTCCCGACGCCGGAGGCATCACATGACCACCAAGACCGCGAATGCCGGAGATGTTCCCGGCCTGCCGGATCCCGAGACCCCTGAGGGCAAACGGCTGCTCCGCAAGGCGATCGGCGCATCGGCGATCGGCAACGCGACCGAGTGGTACGACTACGGCGTCTACGCCGCGACCGCCACCTATCTGACGCAGGCGTTCTTCCCGGGTGATCTCGGCACCATCGGCACCATGCTGGGTTTCGCGGTGTCGTTCGCGCTGCGCCCGCTCGGCGGCATGGTGTGGGGTCCCATCGGCGACCGCATCGGTCGTAAAGCCGTGCTGGCCATGACGATCATGCTCATCTCGATCGCCACGGCCCTGATCGGTGTGCTGCCGACGCACGCCGTCGCGGGCGTGTGGGCGCCGATCCTGCTGATCGTTCTCCGTGTGGTGCAGGGCTTCTCGACCGGCGGTGAATACGGCGGCGCCGCAACGTTCATGGCCGAGTACGCCCCGGACGCCAAGCGCGGCAAGTACGGATCGTTCCTGGAATTCGGGACGCTCGCCGGCTTCGTGTTGGGCACCGCGTTCGTGCTGGTCCTGGAGTTGAACCTCAGTGACGAGTCGATGCAGACCTGGGGCTGGCGCATCCCGTTCTTCTTCGCGCTACCGCTCGGACTCGTCGGTCTCTACCTGCGTAGTCAGATGGAGGACACACCGATCTTCCGCGAGATGGAGCAGAAGGGCGAGATCGAGGGCACCGCGTGGACGCGCTTCGTCGATCTCCTCCGCGACTACCGTCGTCCGATCATCATCATGTTCGGCATGGTGATCGCGCTCAACGTCGCCAACTACACGCTGCTCGCATATCTCCCGACGTACCTGAAGAACACCATCGGGCTCGAGGGCAACGACAGCACCGTGACCATGCTGATCGGTCAGCTGGTGATGATGGCGCTGATCCCGTTCGTGGGCCGTCTCTCCGACCGCACCGGGCGCAAACCGATGTGGTGGGTGTCGCTGATCGGTCTGTTCGTGTTCGCGCTGCCCATGTTCTGGCTGATGGGACAGGGATTCGTCTGGGCCATCATCGGATTCGTGGTCCTCGGTGTGCTCTACATCCCGCAGCTGGCCACCATCTCCGCGACGTTCCCGGCGATGTTCCCGACCCAGGTGCGTTACGCCGGTTTCGCGATCTCGTACAACGTCGCGACCGCGGCGTTCGGTGGCACCGCGCCGCTCGTGAACGACGCCGTCGTGGAGAACAACGACGGTTGGGACCTGTTCCCGGCGGGCTACATGATGATCGCGTGCGCGATCGGCATGGTCGCCCTGCTGTTCCTGCGGGAGACGGCGGGCTGTTCGATCCGCGGCACCGAGATCCCCGGCGAGGAGACCGACGCCGAGAAGGCCCTCACCAACGCCTGACCCCTCCGCCAGGTGGGCCGACGTTCGCGCCAGTTGGGCCGTTGTTGCCGCCAGTTGGTCTCACAACGCCGCCAGTTGGGCCCTTGTCGCCGCCAGTTGGGCCGACGTTCGCGTCGAGTGGGCCCTAGTGCGGGCGGTCGAGGTCGACGGTGTCGCCCGGCATGCCCCATTCGATGCGGCCGAGGCGGCTGACGGCGGCGAGCTTGTCGTAGTCGGGCAGCCCGTCGTCGGCGACGATCGCGGGGTCGACGGTGAGCGCGACGACCTCGCCCATGATCACGACACTGTTGCCGACCTCGATCGACCGATGGAGGCGACACTCGATCGCGATGGGGGAGTCGGCGACGCGCAGGCAGTCGACCACGGTCGCCGGAGTCGACGGGATGCCCGCCTCGACGAATTCGTCGACGTCGGAATCGAATCCGGCCGAGCTGTCGTTGGCGAGGTGCATCAGCGACTTCGAGACGATGTTGATAACGAACTGCCCGGTGTCGATGGCGTTGCGCGCGCTGTCCTTCGCGCCGCCGACCGAGGTGAACTGTACGACCGGCGGACTCGTCGACGACACCGAGAAGAAGCTGTACGGCGAGAGGTTGTCGATGCCGTCGCTGCTGCGACTCGACACCCATGCGATCGGCCGCGGGACGATCGACGCGGTCAGCAGCTTGTAGAAGTCACCCGGGTCGACGGTGGCGGGATCGTGCACGATGCGGTCGTTCGATGAGCTCATCGTTCCAGTCTGCCCGACGCGATGGCGGTGACGTCGGCCCAGCCCGCGCGAGTAACGGCCCAACTGGCGCGAACGTCGGCCCAACGGGCGCGAACGTCGGCCCAACTGGCGCGAACGACGGCCCAACTGGCGCGAACGACGGCCCAACTGGCGGGTCAGGAGAGGAGGCGCAGGGCCATGAGGGCGTAGGCGCGGGCGGCGGTGACGAGGTCGTCGATGACGACCGACTCGTCGGGTTGGTGGGCCTGGGTGTTGATGTCACCCGGACCGAGGACGATGCAGGGGATGCCGAGGTCGCGGGTCACGAACCCGCCGTCGCAGGCCGCGGTCCAGCCGCCGATCGAGGTGGTGCCGCCGGCGTCGCGGACGGCCTCGACGGCCGACGTCACCAACACATGGTCCTCGGCGGTGCGGAAGCCCGGCATCTGCATGGTGACCGCGATGTCGACCTCGATGCCGTCGGTGTCGATGCCCTCGGCGGTGACCCGCTCGCGCAGATCGGCGGCGATGGCCTCGGCGTCCTCGTCGGGCATGAGTCGCCGGTCGATACCGATCGACGCATCCGGTGCGACCGCCGAGATCCCCTGTCCGCCGGTGATCGTCCCGACGTTCCAGGTACCCGCACCGAGCAGCGGATCGAGGTCGGTCTGCATGGCGTCGTGGTCGGCGCGGATGATCTCGATGATGCGCGCGGCGGCGTTGATGGCGTTGCGACCGTCGGCGGGCCGACCGGAATGGGCAGCGCGGCCACGGATCTCGATGGAGATGTACGACGCGCCGCGACAGGCGATGACCGTGTCGAGGCCCGTCGGCTCGGCCACCACGCAGCCCACGAACGACACCCCGTCCGGCCGCGACACCAGCTCGCGCACACCGATCCCGTGCTCCTCCTCGTCGACCGTGCACGTGAGACGCACCGGGCCGCTGAGCTTCTCGTCGCGCAATGCGTTCATGGCGACGACGATCGACGCGAGCCCGCCCTTCATGTCGGTGGCGCCGCGACCGATGATCGTGCCGTCGACCACCCGCGACACGAACGGGTCGGCGGTCCACCCCGGCCCGGTGGGCACCACGTCGGAGTGGCCCAGGAACATCAGGCCGGGCCCGTCGCCGCCGGGGAGTGTGGCGACCAGGTTCGGGCGGTCGGGCGCCACCTCGGTGACCTCGACCGTTGCACCCGCGGCACGGGCGGCGTCGGCGAGGACGGCCACGGTCGACGCCTCGGTGCCACCCGGGTTGACGCTGGGTTGCTCGACGAGCGCCCGCGTGAGCTCGACGATCGACTCCGCGGTGATCGCGGCACACACCGCGCGTTCACGCTCGGTACGTGCGGTGAGCAGGGATGGCGCGTCGGTCACGCCACCATCTTCTCAAGGCTGCCGGCGAGCCGCTTGATGCCCTCGTCGATGCGCTCGGGCGTACTCGAGGCGAAACACAGCCGCAGGGCGTTGCGGAAACGTCCCCCGGGCGAGAGCGCCGGGCCCGGGATGAACGCGACACCGTCGGCCAGCGCGACCTCGAACAGCTCGCGGGTGTCGATCTCGCCGAACTCGCCGGTCAGCGTCAACCAGAGGAAGAAGCCACCCTCGGGGTTGGTGGTGGTCACCCGGTCGCCGAGATGGCGCTCGATCGAGGCGAGCATCGCGTCCTTGCGCTCGCGGTAGAGCACGCGGATCGACGCGAGGTGGTCGTCGAGTCCGCCACGCGCGATGTACTCGGCGACGATGTGCTGATTGGGGACGTTGGTACACGTGTCCATCGCCTGCTTGCCGTTGATCAGCAGCTGCCGCAACGAGGGATCGGCGTCGACCCAGCCCACCCGCCAGCCGGGCGCCAGGATCTTCGAGAACGTGCGCACCGAGAACAGCAGCGGATCCTGCGGGCTCAGCGTCTGGAACGTCGGGATGTCGGCGCCGGCGAACCGCAGCAGACCGTACGGGTCGTCGTCGATGATCACCGAACCCCACCGATGGGCCAGCTCCAACAACGCCTTCCGGCGTTCGAGCGACATCGTGACACCGGACGGGTTCTGGAAGGTGGGGATGGTGTAGATCGCCTTCGGCGGCCGGTGGTGGTGCGCCACCAGGTCTTCCATCATGTCGACCCGCATGCCCTCGTCGTCGACGGGGACCTCGAGCAGTTGCGCCCCGTACGACAACGCCGTGGCACTGCCGTTGGTGTAGGTCGGCGATTCGACGACCACGAGGTCACCCGGATCGATGAACAGCTTGCACGCCAGGTCGAGCCCCTGCATCCCGCCTGTGGTGATGACGAGCCGGTCCTCGCTCGACGGATCCGGAGTCCCGGCCAGGTATTTCACCAGCAACTCGAGCAACCGGGGCTCGCCCTCGGTGGCCCCGTAGGTGAACGACGAGGCGTCGAGGATCGATCCCGCGATCTCACGGAACTCCTCCGAGGGCACGGCTTCGTCGGCCGGCGACCCCATCGCGAAACGCACGATGTCGTGGGTCTGCGCCGCGAGCAACGACGTCGACGAGTCGATCATCGAACCCACGAGATCCTTCGCGCGTCCGGCGAGGGGGAGGGTCGGGGCGGTCCGAAGAATCTCGGTCGCGGTCATGGCGTGCTCCTTCGTGGTCGAGAGGCGATCAGGTCACTTGCGGATGAGCTCACGCGGGAAGCTGGTGAACGTCTCCACGCCGGTCGCGCTCACGCGCACCGACTCCGACAGCTCGAATCCGTAGCCGTCCATCCACATCCCGCACACGATGTGGAACGTCATGTTCTCGGCGAGGATCGTCTCGTCCTCGGTGCGGATGCTGATGGTGCGCTCGCCCCAGTCGGGCGGGTAACCGATGCCGATGGAATAGCCCAGACGCGAGGGCTTCTCGAGTCCGTACTTCGCCAGCGTCCAGTTCCAGGTCGAGGCGAGTTCGCGGGTCGGCACACCGGGGCGGATGGCGTCGAGGACGTTGTTGAGACCTTCGGCCGTCGCGCCGGCCACGTAGTCGACGTCCTTGTTCGGCGTGCCCAACGACACTGTGCGCGCAAGCGGACAGTGGTAGCGGTTGTGCGCACCGGTCAGCTCGATGACGACGGCCTCGTCGTCGTTGAACGTGCCCTGGTGCCAGGTGAGGTGCGGGGTGTCGGCCGCGGCGCCGGTCGGCATCATCGGCACGATCGCCGGATAGTCGCCGCCGAAGTCGTCGGTACCGGTGATCTGGGCCTGGGAGATCGCCGCTGCCGCATCACATTGCCGCACCCCGACGTCGATGGTGTCGATCGCGGCGCGCATGGCCTGCGAGCACACCATCCCGGCCTGGCGCATCAGCTGGATCTCGGCGTCGGACTTCACCGACCGCACCCAGTTCACGAGTTCGAAGCTGTCGACGAGCTTCCACTCGGGGATCGCGTTGAAGAGGGCGCGGTAGGCCTTGGGTGAGAAGAAGTGTGAGTCCATCTCCAGACCCACCGACCCCTGCCGCGACGCGGGGGCGATCTGGTGTCGTTGGCGCAGCGCCCATGCCACCCAGTCGAACGGGTGCACGTGGGGGCGGTGCACGTAGCTCTCCGGGTACCCGACGATCTGCTCGGCCGGGAGCCACGTGGTGCGGTGTGCGCCGTGAGCGTCCATGTCGCGCAGGAAGAACACCATCTCGCCCTCGATGGGCACGAACAACATCTGCGGGGTGTAGAACGACCACGCGTTGTAGCCGATGAGGTAGAAGATGTTCGCGGGATCGGTGACCACGACGGCCGAGAGTCCCTGTTGCTCCATCAGTTCGCGCACCCGGTGCAGCCGGGTGGCGTATTCGTCGTCGGTGAAGAGTTGGGATCCGAGATACACGAGGCGCCCCTAGGTCCGCGGGATCGCGAGGTACTTGGTCTCGAGGAACTCCTCGATGCCGACGCGACCGCCCTCGCGGCCCAGACCGGACTCCTTCACGCCACCGAACGGCGCGGCCGGATTCGACACCAGGCCGGTGTTGAGACCCACCATGCCGACCTCCAGCGCCGCCGACAGTCGCAGCGCGCGGTCGATGTCCTGGCTGAACAGGTATCCCACCAGCCCCCACGGGGTGTCGTTGGCCATGGCGATGAGCTCGTCCTCGTCGTCGAAGGGGATGAGCGGTGCCACGGGCCCGAAGATCTCGGTCGCCATGAGGTCCGACTCCGGGCTCACGCCGCTGAGCACGGTCGGCGGGTAGAAGTGACCGGGGCCCTCGGGAGCGGTGCCGCCGCACATCACCGTCGCGCCGCGCTCGACGGCGTCGGCGACGAGGTCGCGCACCTTGGCCAGTGCCTTGTCCTCCACCAGGGGACCGACCTGTGTGCCCTCGGCGACACCGTCGCCCACCACGAGCGCGCCCATCCGTTCGGCGAGTTTGGTGCCGAATTCCTCGGCGACGGAACGGTGCACGAAGATCCGGTTGGCCGCGGTGCAGGCCTCGCCCATGTTGCGCATCTTGGCGACCATCGCGCCCTCGACGGCGCGATCGATGTCGGCGTCGGCGCAGACGACGAACGGGGCGTTGCCGCCGAGTTCCATCGACGTCCGCATCACCGTGTGCGACGCCTGCTCGAGCAGCAGCTTGCCGACCTGGGTCGAGCCGGTGAAGCTCAGCTTGCGGGCGAGGCCGCTGTCCATCCAGGTGGTCACCACCGGCCCGGGGGTGTTGGTGGTGACGATGTTGAGCACACCCTCGGGAAGACCTGCCTCGGTGAGGATGTCGGCCAGGGCGAGCGCGGTCAGCGGGGTCAGCTCGGCGGGTTTGAACACCATCGTGCAGCCGGCGGCCACGGCGGGACCGATCTTGCGGGTGCCCATCGCGAGGGGGAAGTTCCAGGGCGTGATCAACACGCACGGTCCGACCGGCTCCTTGGTGACCACGATGCGATTGGCGCCGTCACCGGTGGTGGTGTGGTCGCCGCCGATGCGGACGGCCTCCTCGGCGAACCACCGGAAGAACTCGGCACCGTAGGTCACCTCGCCCTTGGCCTCGGCGAGCGGCTTGCCCATCTCGGTGGTCATGATCAACGCGAGATCGTCGGCGCGCTCGAGGATCAGCCGGTGTGCCCGGTAGAGGATCTCGCTGCGTGACCGGGGAGACGTTGCCGCCCAGCTCTTCTGGGTCGCGGCAGCGGTCTCGATGGCGCGCTGGGCGTCGGCGGCACCGCCGTCGGCGACGGTCGCGATCTGCTCGCCGGTCGCGGGGTTCTCCACGGCGAAGGTGGCGCCCGATGCGGCGGCGCTCCAGCTGCCGCCGATGAACAGCCCGGTGTTCAGCTTCCCGATCAGTTCGGCGGCACGGGTGTCGGTCACGTCGAGTCCTTTCGTGTGGGTCCTGTGCGAAGGGGGTCGGTGTACAAGGGTTCGGGGCGCAGGGTAGCCCGTTCGGGGTCGAGGAGTTCGGCGAGATGGGTCCCGGCGACCGAGGTGATCGCGCTGTCGACGCCCGAGAGGTGGTCGACGGCCATGGCGCAGCTGAACCCGTCGGTGAGCACCGGGGTGCCGTCGGTCCGCGCACGCAGTGCCGGGGCCAGGGCCTGCTCGCCGACGGCCATGCTCACCTCGTAGTGTCCGCGCTCGAAGCCGAAGTTGCCTGCCACGCCACAGCATCCGTCGGCCGAGGTGACCTCGCTGACGCCGAGTCGCTTCAGCACCGACACCTGCGTCGCAGGACCGAACACCGCGTACTCGTGGCAGTGGGTCTGCACCGTCACCGATGTGGGCATCGCGGGCGGGGTGTAGCCGTCGTCGAGCATCTCTCCGACGTGCGCCGCGAAACTGCGTACGCGCGCCGCGACTCGCCTCGCGGCATCGGTGTGGACCAGCTCGGGCAGGTCCTTGCGCAGTGCCGCAGCACAACTGGGCTCGGGCACCACGATCGGTCGGTCGGTGCCGTCATCGAGTGCGTCGGCGGTGCGGGTGAGGACCTTCTTCGCGTGATCGAGCTGGCCGGTCGAGATCCACGTCAGCGCACAGCAGTTGTCCTTCTCGCAACTGACCCGGTCGGTGTGGCCGGAACCGAGCACGCGGGCGGCGGCGGTCGCGACGTCGGGACGGAAGGCCTTGGTGAAGGAGTCGAGGAACAGCACCACCGGCGCATCGGTGCGACGGACCAGCGGTACCAGCGCCGCCCGCACGTTCTTGCGGCGGGCGAAGCGGGGCATGGAGCGCCGGGCGTCGAGACCGGCGACGCGGGCCGCCGGCCCCGACAAGCGGCTGCCGAGGACGGCGTTGATGGCCGGCGCCAGGGCGGTGGCGGGCCGCAGCCAGGCCGGCATCCAGCCCAGGGCGTAATGCGACATCGGCCGCAGGCGACGACGGTAGTGGTGGGAGAAGAACTCCGAGCGGTAGGTCGCCATGTCGACGCCGGTGGGGCAGTCGGTGGAGCACGCCTTGCATGACAGGCACAGATCGAGGGAGTCGCGGACGTCCTTCGAGCGCCACCCGGTCGCGATGTCGGGTGCGGTGCGCGTCATCTCCTGCAGCACACGGGCTCGCGCGCGGGTCGAGTCCTTCTCGTCGCGGGTGGCGCGGTAGCTGGGACACATGACGCCGCCGGAGTGTGAGCGACACCGTCCGACGCCGATGCAGGCCTGGGTGGCGTGCACGAACGGGTCGATCCCGGGCATCTCGAGTTCAGCCGCCTCGAGCGGGTGATCGGCGCGACCGTCGCTGCCGGGACCGGGGATACCGAGATCGAAGGCGGTGGTCCAGCGGCGGGTGGGGATGCCGTCGAGGGCGAGGTGGTCGCCGATGGCGTCGGGGTCGACGATGCTGCCGGGGTTGAGGATGCGGCGTGGATCCCAGGCATCCTTGAACGCGGCGAACATCGACATCATGGTGGGCGAGTACATGATCGGCAGCAGCTCCGACCGTGCGCGGCCGTCGCCGTGTTCGCCCGAGAGCGATCCGCCGTGGGCGACCACGAGGTGGGCGGCGTCGCGGCAGAACGCGAGCATCACCGCGCGACCGGCCTCGGTGCGCTGATCGAAGGTGATGCGTACGTGCATGCAGCCGGCCCCGAAGTGGCCGTACATCACTCCGGTGAGGCCGTGGCGGGCGAGCAGGTCCTGAAAACCCTCGAGGTACTCGGGCAGATTCTCGGGTGCGACCGCGGAATCCTCCCAACCGGGCCAGGATTCGTACCCACTGCCTGCATCGGGATCGTCGAGGTCGACCAGGCGCGACGACAGTCCGGCACCGTCCTCACGCACCCGCCACAACATGGTGCGGGCCGCGGGGTCGGTGACGGTGCGCGCGTCGACGAGTCGTCCCTCGGCGCGCAGCTTCTCGAGCAGGTCCGAGATCGCCGCGGGGACATCATCGGCACTGAACTCGTCGAGTTCGACGTAGATCCAGGCGTTCCCGTCGGGCAGTCCCTCGACCGACGACCGTCCGCGGCGGGCGCGCATGGTGGCGACGATGCGTTCGTCGATGCCCTCGATCGCCGAGGGGGAGAAGCTCAGCATGGTGGGGACGTCGCGGGCGGCGTCGACGACGTCGCGGTACCCCAGGCACAGCAACTGGGGGTGCACCGCGACAGGTACGAGCGACACCGTCGCCGACACCACGATCGCGCAGGTTCCCTCGCTGCCGACCAGCGCCCGCGCGACGTCGAATCCGCGCTCGGGCAACAGGTGTGCGAGGTGATAGCCCGACACCTGCCGCGGGATGCGTTCGAGCTCGGTGCGCAGCGGGGCGAGGTTGTCGCCGACCAGGTCGCGCAGGGCGTCGGTGAGATCCTCGGCGCGGCGGACCGCGGCGCTGTCACCGGGGTCGGTGGCCCTCAGACCCGTTCGGGTCGCGGTGAGGCGTACCCCGTCGGCGGTGACCAGCGAGATCGCGACGACGTGGTCGGTGGTGCGGCCGTAGCGCACCGAGTGGTTGCCGCAGGCGTCGTTGCCGATCGCGCCGCCGACGGTGGCGCGGGACTGGCTCGAGGGGTCGGGTGCGAACGTCAGTGCGCCGTCGCTGACCTCGCGGACCCGCTTCTGCAGGGCGGTCAGCACGACACCGGACTGGGCGACCGCGGTGCGCCCCTCGACGTCGACGGAGGTGACGGCGTCCATGTGCCGGGAGAAGTCGATGACGACTCCCTCGCCGATCGCGTTGCCGCCCATACCCGTTCCGCCGCCGCGGGCGATGATCGGCACGCCGTTGTCGTGGCACCATCGTGCGGTGGTGGCGACGTCGATGTCGGTGCGGGGAAACACGACACACACCGGCGACAGCCGGTAGTTCGAGGCGTCGTAGGAGTATTCGGCCCGGCGGCGTGTCGAGTCGTCGGCGTCGAGACCGAGGCCCCGGAGCGCGATGGCGGCGTCGACGGCGTCCCCGGTGGTCTCGCGCTGCGGTGTGAGGGTCACCGCGCGGATCAGCCCAGCACGGCGTCGACCGCCGCGCCGAATCGGGCCAGACCGGAATCGATCTCGTCGGCGGTGACGACCAGCGCGGGGATGAGTCGCACGACGTTGCCCAACGGCCCGCAGGTGAGGGTGAGCAGGTCCTGGTCGATGCACGCCTGCTGCACTTTCGCCGCGGCGGCGGCGTTGGCGGTGGGCACCGAACCCGACGCGTCGGGGTCGATGAACTCGATGCCGGCCATCAGGCCCTGCCCGCGGACATCACCGATGGCGGGCACGCGTTCGGCGAGCGTCGCCAGGCCGGCGAGCAGCTGATCGCCGCGCTCGCGGGCGTTGTCGACGAGGTTCTCCTCGGCGATCACGGCCAGTGTCGCGACACCGGCGGCCGCGGCGACGGCGTTGCCGCCATAGGTGCCACCCTGCGAACCCGGCCATGCCTTGGCCATGAGCTCGGTGGGCGCGGCGATCGCCGAGATCGGGAAGCCCGAGGCGATCCCCTTGGCGGTGATGAGGATGTCGGGGACGAGGCCGTCGCAGAACTCGTGGCCCCAGAACCTGCCGGTGCGTCCCACGCCGGATTGCACCTCGTCGACGATCAGCACGATGCCGTGGCGGTCGGCGCGCTCGCGCAGACCCGCGAGGAACGCCGGGGGCGTGGGCAGGTAGCCGCCGTCGCCGAGGACGGGCTCGATGAGCATGGCCGCGGTGTCGTTCGGGGCGACCCTCGAGGCGAAGAGATAGTCGAGTTCCCGCAGGGCGAAATCGACGGCGGTGTCGGTGTCCATCCCGTAGCGATAGGCGTAGGGGAACGGCGCCATGTGCACGCCGCTCATCAGCGGGGAGAACCCGGCCGAGAAGCGGGTGCCCGCGGTGGTGAGGCTCGCCGCGGCGACGGTGCGTCCGTGGAAGCCGCCCTGGAACACGACGATGTTCGGACGCCCGGTGGCCATGCGCGCCAGGCGGATCGACGCCTCGACCGCCTCGGAACCGGAGTTGGCGTAGAAGACGGAGTCGATGCCCTCGGGGAGCACCTCGCCGAGGGCGTCGGTGAGTTCGAGCAACGGCTGGTGCATCACCGTCGTGTACTGGGCGTGGATGATCTTGCCGCACTGCTCCTGGGCGGCGGCGACCACGCGGGGGTGGCAGTGGCCGGTGCTGGTGACGCCGATCCCGGTGGTGAAGTCGAGGTACGAGCGCCCGTCGGTGCCGTGGATCCACGACCCGGTCGCGTGGTCGACGACGACCGGTGTGGCCTGCTTGAGCGCCGGACTCAGGGTGGCGCGAGCACGGTGGATCTCGGTCGTGTTGTCGCCGCTCGAGGTGTGCGCGACGGTGCCCAGGGTGGAGGTCATGGGTACACGGTGACCGCTGGATGGTCGGATTGTCAACAATTGGACCATCCGGCTCCGGGCGGTGTCGGGACGTTGTCTACGGTGGGCGGCGTGACAGCAGATCCGAGCCCGGCCGACCGCCCCATCCGCGTTGCCGTGCTGACCCGTGACGGGCTCGCCGACCCGCACAATCTCGACGCGATCTCCGCACTGGCGCAGGTGCGGTTGTGCACCGCCGACGACCTCGCCGACGCCGTCGCCGGGGCCGACGTGCTGATGCTGTGGGACTACTTCTCCGCCGCCCTGCGCGACGTGTGGCCGCACGCCGACGCCCTGCGGTGGATCCACGTGTGCACCGCCGGCGTCGACGCCATGCTCTTCGACGAGCTGCGCGCCTCCGATGTCGTCATGACCAATGCGCGCGGGGTGTTCGACGGTCCGATCGCCGAGTTCGTCCTCGCCTCGATCCTGGCCCGCGACAAGGCGCTGCACGAGTCCCGGGCGCTGCAGCGCGACCACCGGTGGGTGTGGCGCGAGACGCGACGCACCACCGGATCGAGTGCCCTGGTGATCGGCACCGGGTCGATCGGCCGTGCCGTCGCCCGCCTGCTGCGCGCCGCAGGACTCGAGGTGACCGGCGCGGGCCGCACCGCGCGCACCGACGATCCGGACTTCGGCACCGTGATCGCCACCGACGACCTCGTCCGGCACGTCGGCGACTTCGACGACGTCGTCCTCATCGCGCCGCTCACCGAGCAGACCGCAGGACTCGTCGACGCGCGCGTGTTGGCCGCGATGAAGCCCTCGGCCCATCTCGTCAACGTCGGACGCGGGCAGTTGGTGGTCGAGGCCGATCTCATCGGCGCGCTGCGAAACGGCACCATCGCGGCGGCCTCGCTCGACGTCGTGGAGACCGAACCGCTCCCGGCCGACAGCCCGCTGTGGGACCTCGAGCAGGTCGCGATATCGGCCCATATGAGCGGCGACGTCGTCGGCTGGCGTGATGAACTCGCCGACCAGTTTCTCGCGCATCTGCAGCGATATTCGGCCGGGCAGGCCCCCGACCACCCCGTGGACAAGGAGCGCGGCTACGTGCGCTGACCGCCGGGCACGCCGACGCGCCGGGTTCCGACCGTATTCACAGACGTATCTCAGGGTCGGCTCCTAGCCTCGGGGCGGTATCCGACAGGGCATCGACAACAGCGGAGAACCGGTGAAGGAGGTCAGCGCGTCATGAAGCGACGACTGCGACCGACCTGGAAACCGAACAGGACCTGGAAGCCGAACAGCGGCACCCGCACGACACTGTTGTGTGTGGCCGGTCTCATGGTCGCCGGCATCGGACTCGCCTACTGCGTTCATCTCGGCGCCGATCGTGGCGAGGAGTCCGAGGCCGAATCGACCTCCGCCGCGGCGATGAAGTTCATCAGCCCGCCCACGTCGACACCCGCCGTCCCCGACACCGTGGGCCCCGCACCCGTCGCGCCGCCTGCCTCGGGCACCGCGGTCGGTGGTGCGGCCCCGACCGCCATCAGCCGCTCGAAGATGCTGCTCGGGACGGTCGACAGCCTCTCGACGTCGGAGATGGGCATCCACATGAGCGACGGTCGGCGACACCGCATCGCGCTGACCGACTCGACCCACTACGAGACCGCCGACAAGGCCGCCCCCTCGCCGTTGAAGCTCGGCGACCTCGTCGTCGTGCACGTGCTCATCGACGGCGAACGCATGGTCGCCGATCTCGTGGTGGACGGACGCGTGACCGCGTCGCGTCCGGGAAACTGACCTCCGCGGTCACCAGTGACTAGGCTGTAGCGCGATGACCGCCGTCTACTTCGTGATCGCCGCCCTCGCCCTCGCCGGTGCGGCCGTACTCCTGTGGCTCGACCGTCGTCGTGCCGCGGTGGTCCGTCGTGAACGCGCGGTGTGGGGTGACGGTCACGGGTTCCGGTTCGTCGCCACCGAGCGCGCCGCGCCCGAGGAGGTGCGCGACCTGCGGTCGGAGCTGCACCGGGCCGCGATGGACATCGAGGAACACGTCGAGATCGTCGACATCACCCACGGCCGCTACTTCGGCGACGAGGCCGTCGTGTTCGACCTCGTCGACATCGGCACCATCGTCGCGGTGCGTCGGTCGGTCGCGTCGTCGGTGGTGATCGACGTCCGGCAGGAGAAGGTGCTCGCCCCCGCCGAGGACGACGTCGAGTTGCTCGGCGCCATGGGGCGACGCGTCATGTTCTCCACACACCTCGACATCGCCCGCCGCGTCTGCGACCGCCGCATGATCGCGCTGGCCACCAACGCCCCGGACTACATCGAGATCATCTGGAACGAGGGCAACTGGTCGGTCGCGTCGATGCCGCTGACCAACGACCCCGACCGTCTCGACACGGCACTGGAGACGGTGCGTCGGTTCACCGACCTGCTCCGCGTGCTGCCGCCCTCGACCGATCCGGCGCCGCGGCCCGATCCGCGTGACCCCTCGAGTCCGACCGGACGTGCACGCCGCGGGCTGGCCGAGCCGAAGACCGAAGCCATTGCGCGCGAACAGCTCCAGGCGACCGCGGGTGCTGTCGGGGCGCGCGCCGCCGCCCCCCGTCCCGACGGACCGCGTGGTGACCGTGTGCGCGCCGAGAACGCGCCTGCCGAAGCGCCTGCGGCACGGCCGGTCTCGCCGGTCGACGTCGCCGGCGGCCCGCCGCGCACCCTCCCGCCCCGCCCTCAGCCGCGGGCGGCCGAGTCTGCTCCGCCGCGGCCGTCCTCGCCCCCGTCGGATGCGCCGCGTCGTGGTGTGCAGCCGATGCCCGTGCGACGTCGCGTCGATCCCGACCGTGACACTTCACGTGCGGACGCCCCCCGCGAGGGTTTCTCTCGCGACAACCGATCGGAGTGACCCGGTGAGCAAGCAGCGACTGGCGCACCTGGTCGCCGAACTCGCCGTGGTCCACGGCCGGGTGACGCTGTCCTCGGGCAAGGAGGCCGACTACTACGTCGACCTCCGACGAGCGACGTTGCACCACGAGGCATCTCGGCTCATCGGCGCACTCATGCGTGAGCTCACCGCCGACTGGGATTTCGTCGCCGTCGGCGGACTCACCCTCGGCGCCGACCCCGTCGCGACCGCGATCATGCACGCCCCCGGACGCGACATCGACGCGTTCGTGGTCCGCAAGGCCGCGAAAGCCCATGGGATGCAACGGCAGATCGAGGGCCCCGACATCGTCGGCAAGCGCGTCCTCATCGTCGAGGACACCACCACCACCGGCAACTCGCCGCTGACCGCCGTCGCCGCAGCGCGCGACCTCGGTGCCGAGGTCGTCGGTGTGGCGACCGTCGTCGACCGCGACACCGGTGCCGCCGCCGTCATCGAGGCGCAGGGTGTCGAGTACCGGTCGCTGCTGGGCCTGGATGACATCGGACTCGCCTGACGGCTCGTCTGCGCCCGAGCCCGGACCGACCGAGTGGGCGACGGCGGCCGATGAGGCGGTCGGTCTCGGACCCTGGTCGGTCGACCGCGACGGGCCGGTCCCGACCGACGACCACCTCGATCCCGAACTGCTGGCCGAGGGGGATCGGCGCAATGTGGTCGACCGCTACCGGTACTGGCGTCGCGAGGCGATCGTCGCCGACCTCGACACCCGTCGCCACCCGTTCCACGTGGCCATCGAGAACTTCGCCCACGACGCCAACATCGGCACCGTGGTGCGTACCGCCAACGCCTTCGGTGCGGCCGCGGTGCACATCGTGGGTCGGCGGCGGTGGAATCGGCGCGGCGCCATGGTCACCGACCGCTATCAACACATCTCGCATCACCCCGACGTCGCCTCGCTGATCGACTGGGCGCACGAGGCGGGGCTGCGGGTGGTCGCCGTCGACAACACACCCGGCTCGACGCCGCTGGAGACGACCGACCTCCCGCGCGACTGCGTGCTGTTGTTCGGTCAGGAGGGCCCCGGTGTCAGCGCCGAGGCGCACGCCGGTGCCGACCTGACGGTCTCCATCGCGCAGTTCGGGTCGACCCGCAGCATCAACGCCGGTGTCGCGGCGGGGATCGCCATGCACGGCTGGATCCGCGCGCACGCCGATCTCGGTCAGGCCTGGTGAGCGCCCTCGCCGCGACGGACATCGTCCGCGTACAGCGTCGGTTCGGGCATATTCCCCGAGCCGGGCTGTACTCGGACGATCTCGGTCAGCGGCCGATGGTCAGGGGGCGTCGGCCTCGACCGGCGGCGGGGGACCGGAGGCCTTGCGGCGCTTGTAGTACTCCCAGATGATCGGGACGATCGACACCAGCACGATGAGGATGAAGATGGGCTCGATGAGCTTCTGGATGATCTCGAACTGGCCGAGCCAGTAGCCCAGCAGTGTGATGCCACAGCCCCAGACGATGGCGCCGAGCACGTTGTAGGCGGTGAACAGCGCCGCGTTCATGCGGGCGGCGCCGGCGACGATCGGCGCCAGGGTCCGCACGATGGGCACGAAACGCGCCAGGAAGATGGTGACCGGTCCGCGCTTCTCGAAGAACGCGTGCGCCTCGTCGATGTAGCGCTTCTTGAGGAACCGGTTGCCCTCGGCGAACATCGCGGTGCCGGCGTAGCGACCGATCCAGTAGCCGATCTGCCCGCCGATGATCGCCGCGATCGGGATGAACACCAGCAGCTGCCACAGCGACGCGAACTTCGCGACCTCGGCCGATTCACCTGCGGCGACCAGCCCGGCGACGAAGAGCAGCGAATCGCCCGGCAGCACCGGGAACAGCACGCCCGACTCGACGAGGATCACCACCAGCAACCCCACCAACGCCCAGGTCCCGAAGTACCCGAGCAGAGTGATCGGGTCGAGGAAGCCCGGGAGGAGGGCGGTGTTCACGGTGGTGGTGCTCGCGGCGTCGGCGAGCGCGGTGGAATTCACGGCCCTGACGATAGCGGGTCGGGCCTGAGGAAACGCTGTGCGTGCGGTGCCGGTGTGCACGGGACTCTCACCGCACCGCAGGTGACTTGCCATACTGTCTGCGGACGCGAGACCTACGCGAGCACCACGAAGACCTACCGGTTGGAGGACGACCCGATGCCCATCGCCACCCCCGAGCAGTACGCGAAGATGCTGGACAGCGCCAAGAAGGGCGGCTACGCGTTCCCCGCGATCAACTGCACCTCCTCGGAGTCGATCAACGCGGCCCTCAAGGGCTTCGCCGACGCCGGCAGCGACGGCATCATCCAGTTCTCCACCGGTGGCGCGGAGTTCGGTTCGGGGCTCGGCGTGAAGGACATGGTCACCGGCGCCGTCGCACTCGCCGAGTTCGCGCACGTGGTGGCCGAGAAGTACGACGTCACCGTCGCGCTGCACACCGACCACTGCCCCAAGGACAAGCTCGACACCTACGTCCGCCCGCTGATCGCCGTCAGCCAGGAGCGCGTCGACGCCGGCAAGAACCCGCTGTTCCAGTCGCACATGTGGGACGGCAGCGCCGTGCCGCTCGAGGAGAACCTCGAGATCGCCAAGGATCTGCTGGCCAAGGCGGCCGCGGCGAAGATCATCCTCGAGATCGAGATCGGTGTGGTCGGCGGCGAGGAGGACGGCGTCGAGAACGAGATCAACGACAAGCTGTTCACCACCGCCGAGGACTTCGAGAAGACCGTCGACGCCCTCGGCGCCGGCGATGCGGGCAGCCGCTACCTGCTGGCCGCCACCTTCGGCAACGTCCACGGCGTCTACAAGCCGGGCAACGTGAAGCTCAAGCCCGAGGTGCTCAAGACCGGCCAGGAGGTCGCGGTGAAGAAGCTGGGCTCCGGCGCCGGTGACAAGCCGTTCGACTTCGTCTTCCACGGCGGCTCGGGCTCGCTGAAGAGCGAGATCGAGGAGGCACTGAGCTACGGCGTCATCAAGATGAACGTCGACACCGACACCCAGTACGCCTTCACCCGCCCGCTGGCCGGCCACATGTTCGCCAACTACGACGGTGTCCTGAAGGTCGACGGCGACGTGGGCAACAAGAAGGTCTACGACCCGCGCAGCTACCTCAAGAAGGCGGAGGCCGGGATGACCGAGCGTGTCGTCGAGGCCTGCAACGACCTCAAGTCGGCCGGGAAGTCCATCAGCGCCTGACACCCCCGCACGACACGACGCGGCCCCCGATCCTTGAGATCGGGGGCCGTCGTCGTGGGGGTGTTGTCGTGGGCGCGGGGGTGGATCAGCCTGCGGTGCAGACCTTCCAGTCGCCGTTCTCGTTGCGCAGACGCACCGAGACCGGCGTGGTCGTGTTCGGGGTGCTTGCGCTCGCGGCGAGGAGCTCGACGATCGCGGTGTTCGGGTCGACGATCTTCGACGCCTGCACCTTGCGGACCTCGACCAGTTCGTTGTTCGCCTTCTGCGTCTCGAACTGCTGACGGAACGCGTCGTCGGCGACGCTGTCGTAGAACTGCTTGCGCTCGCCGCAGGTGACCGAGCGCAGTGTCGCGAGGTCACCGTCGCCCAGCGCCGTGGCGTACTTCATCGCCGAGGACGCCGCCCGATCCGCCTGCGGCTCGCCCGGCTCGCCCCGAGTCGCGAACACCGCGATGACCACGGCCGCGACAGCGACCACGATCACCACGATCGACGACACCCACAGCAGGGTGCGCCGCGAACGGCCGGTGCTCTCGGGCTTCGGTGTGGTCGACGGCGGAATGTACTGCGGGGCCGCGGTGTCCGACCGCCACGGGCCGTCGTCGGATCGGGCGGGTTCCGGCTGGGCCTCGGGTTCGGGCGTCGATGTCGGCTCGGGCTCGGGTTCGGGCGTCGATGCCGCTTCGGGCTCGGGCTCGTGCTCGGGTTCCGGTTCGACAGGCGTTACCTCGGCCTCCGGCTCCGGCTCCGGCTCTGCGTCGGGTTCCGGTTCGAGTTCGGCCGCGGCGGCGGATTCGGTGCCGGTCTCGGGTTCCACGGCAGGTTCGGGATCCGTCTCGGACTCGTCGCTCACTGCCTCGTCGGAGTCGGAGTCGGAGTCGTCCGAGGCCTCCGAAGGAGAGTCGTCCTCGGCTGACTCGACCTCGGCCGGCTCGTCCGCGCCGGATTCCTCGGCATCGGTCCCCTCGGCATCGGAGCTCTCCGCGTCGGAGACCTCTGGGTCGGACCCATCAGCGTCGGAGACCTCTGGGTCGGAGTCCTCGTCGTCGGAGTCGGTCGCGGTGGCGTCCTCGTGGTCGGCGCGCGGGGCGCGGTCGACGTCGGAGTCGACGGACTCGTCGCCGGAGGCGTCCTCGACGTCGGCCCGCGGGGTCGGCGGGACACCCTGTTCGGACTTCGGGGTGGGGACGACAGGCTCGGACGGAGTGCGGCGCAGTCGTCGTAGAGCGGAGAGGGCCTTGCCGACTCCTGTGGAACCCGTGTCGTCGGGATGCGACATCCGTGCTGCCCTCGCCTTCGTCGTCACGCTCGCGTGTCGGGTCGCCTCTCCTGAACGCACCGCGCCGGGAGGTGTCGACCGCGTCGCTCACCCTATCGAAGGACGCGGTGTCCGTCCGGTGGCGGAGTACCCCGACCAGCTGCGTCGTGTGCACAATGGGGCGGTGACGTCCTTCGGAGATCTCCTCGGCCCCCAGCCCACCCTGCTCACCGGTGACGACGACGCCGAATCGGACCTGCTCGCGGGCACCGACCCGAAGTCGGTCGCCGCCGCGCATCCCACCGCCTCCATCGCGTGGGCGTACCTCGCCGAGGCGGCCATCGACTCGGGCGAGACGATCACCGCCTACGCCTACGCGCGCACCGGGTACCACCGCGGCCTCGACCAGCTCCGTCGCCACGGCTGGAAGGGATTCGGCGCCGTGCCGTGGAGCCATGAGCCCAACCGGGGGTTCCTGCGCTGCGTGGCCGTCCTCGCGCGCGCCGCGCAGACCATCGGCGAGCAGGACGAGTACCTCCGCTGCCTCGACCTGCTCAACGACAGTGACCCGGCGGCGGCAGCCGAACTCGGCCTCGCCTGATCCCGGGCGCGCCCCTGGGGGCGCCTCCGGTGCGGCGGGTCGAGACGCGGTCGCGGCATCGCTGCGCACCCGGCACAACCGGTTGCCGCCCGCGATCCGCACCCGCACGCGACGGGTCTGGTACTCGCTGCTGCCGATAGCCCAGTGCTCGATCGCCGCAGGTGTCGCCTGGTTCATCGCCTTCGACCTCGTCGGCCACACGCGCCCCTTCTTCGCGCCGATCGCGGCGGTTCTCTCGCTCGGGCTCTCACTGGGTCAACGCTGGCGCCGGGCGGTGGAGATGGTCGGCGGGGTCACCGTCGGCATCGGTGTCGGCGATCTCATCATCAGCGTCATCGGCACCGGCGCGTGGCAGATCACGGTGGTCGTGGCGCTGGCGATGACCGTCGCGGTCTCCCTCGACCGCGGTCCGCTGGTGCCGATCCAGGCGGCCAGCTCCGCGGTGCTCGTCGCGACCCTGCTGCCGCCGGGTGGTCCCGCTGGGGTGAACCGGATGATCGACGCCCTCATCGGAGGGCTGGTCGGCCTGGTCATCGTCGCGCTCATACCCACCCATCCGGTCCTGCGTGCGCGGCGCGACGCGGCCGCGGTACTGGCGACGATGGGTCTGGTGGTGCAGGGCGTCGTCGACGGTCTGCGTGCGTCCGACGCGCAGCTCATCTCCGAGGCGCTGACCCGTGCCCGCGGTACGCAGGGCGCCATCGACACCATGCGCACCGACATGAGCGGTGGCCGCGAGATCAGCCACATCTCGCCGTTGTACTGGAACTCGCGAGATCGGTTGTCGCGACTGGAGGCAACCGCCGACCCCATCGACAACGCGGTACGCAACATCCGTGTGATGGCGCGACGTGCGCTGTCGGGTATCCAGCACGGCGAGACGATGCACGACGACGTGATCGACGTCCTCGCCGAGGTGGTGGGCGCACTCGACGTCGTGCGGCAGATGCTGCTCGCCGACCCCGGGGACAAACCCGACGGCGCCGACGCCGCGCGCGTCCTGCGCACCATCGCCCGGAAGGCCACGCCCGAACTCGTGGCCGACAGCGGCCTGTCGGAGACGGTGATCCTCGGTCAGTTGCGGTCGATCCTCGTCGACCTGTTGATGGTCGCCGGCCTCCAGCGCGAATCAGCGATAGCCACGCTGCGCTGACGGCAGACGGTTGTTTTATATGCGTGAGTACGCATATATTGATCGGCATGGGTCACGACCACTCGCATGCGCCGACGGCGGCGGACGGCTCGACACGTCGGCTCTGGCCGATGGTCGCTGGCATGGCCATCATCGCGACGTTCTTCGTCGTCGAGGTGGTCGCCGGTGTGCTCGCGAACTCGCTGGCACTGCTCGCCGACGCGGGTCACATGCTCACCGACGCCGTCGCGATGGCGATGGGGCTCATCGCGCTGCTGCTCGCGCGCCACGGGCGCTCCGACGGTGAGAAGACGTTCGGTTGGCACCGCGCCGAGGTGTTCACCGCCGTCGCGAACGCCGTGCTGCTGATCGGTGTCGCGGTGTTCGTGCTGTACGAGGCCGTCGAGCGGCTCGGCTCCGACCCGAAGGTCCCCGGTCTGACGTTGATCATCGTCGCCCTGCTGGGACTGGCGGCCAATCTCGTTGTCATGCAACTCCTCCGCGCGGATTCGAAGGACAGTATCGCCGTGCGGGGCGCGTACATGGAGGTGCTGGCCGACGCGGTCGGCAGTGTCGGCGTGCTCGTCGCCGGCATCATCGCGCTCACCACCGGGTGGGGGTACGCCGACATCGTCGTCGCCGTGCTCATCGCGCTGTGGGTCGCGCCGCGGGCCATCCGACTGGCACTCGACGCGCTGCGCATCCTGTCGCAGCGGGCGCCCGCGCACGTCGACGTCGAGGCGGTGCGCGCCGAACTCGAGGCGTTGCCGCAGGTCCATGACGTCCACGACCTGCACATCTGGACCCTCACCACCGGGATGGACGTGACCACCGTGCACCTGGGCAGCGACCACCCCAACGGCGAGGTGTTGACCGCGGCGCGCGAGGTCCTCGAGCGCCACGGTCTCGACCACGCGACCGTTCAGGTCGACCCCATCGAGATCCGGAAACGCTGTCACCGCGACCTCACCTGGTGATCAGGGCGGTCGCGACCGCGGTAATCGGCTGGCGTGCACCCCCGAGCGCCCGCCAGACTGTGCGCATGAGCTCCGAACCGCTGACGCGACTGCACCGCAAACCCGATCGCGGGGGAGACCGTGCGTTGCTCGACGAGGTCCTCGACACGGTCACGGTCGGCACGCTGAGCACCGTCGTCGACGGCCTGCCGTGGTCGGTGCCGATGTTGTTCGCCCGCGACGGCGATCGGATCCTCCTGCACGGCTCCACCGGTGCGGGCGCGCTACGCCAGGTGGCCGACGGTGCGCCGGCCACCCTCACCGCGTTCGTCCTCGACGCGCTCGTGGTGGCCGACACCCTGTTCGACCACTCCGCCAACTACCGGTCCGCCGTGGTCCGCGGCACCCTCGAGAACATCCGTGACGATGCCTCGCACGCGCTCGATGTGTTGAGCGACAAGTTGATTCCGGGGCGTGTGGCCGAGGTTCGGGACCACACACGCAAGGAGGTCGCCGCGACCGCGGTGGTGTCCCTGCCGATCGTCGACGGACAGTGGATCACGAAGGCGCGCAGCGGACCCCCGGGCGAGCCCGAGGATCCGAGCCGATGGACCGGCACCGTCGGCGTCCGTACCGTCTACGACCGGCCGATCACCGCGACCGGCGACGAGCCGCCGGAATCGATCCGGCGGCTCGTCGACGGCTGAGCGTCAGGCGTCACACGACCAGCGGGTCACGGTCGGAGGACTGTGACGCTGCCGGGCGTGCCGTTGCTGCTGCCACCGACACCGCCCGCGCCCGCGGTCGGGCTGTACCCGGTGGCGTTGCCACCGTTGCCGGACGCTCCGTCGCCGTATCCGTCGCCACCGGCACCGCCTGTCGCCCGGCCCCCGGCAGGACTGGTCGAGAGGGCATTCCCGCCGTTGCCGGCGTTGCCACCGGGCTCGGCGGTGCTCACGTCACCGCCGCGGCCGCCGGTCGCATTCCCTGCGGTCGCCTTGGCGTCCCCGCCGTTCCCGCCGGTCGAGCCGATGCCCACAGCTGTACCGCCGTCTCCACCGAACGGGTCGCCGTTGACGGTCGTCGCCGAACCGCCGTTGCCGCTCACGCCACCGCGACTCGACCCGCCATCGCCGCCGATCGCCACGCCACCGACGGTGCTGGGTGTCGCTATGTAGGAGGCTGAGCCACCGTCTCCGGCGCGGCCCGGGGCCTGACCCGCGCCGTCCGCACCTGCGACTCCGGTACCGGCCTGGCCACCGGTTCCCGCTGCGCCACCGGAGCCGCCGGACCCGCCGAGCGCGCCGTAGTTCCCGTCGCCACCGACTGCCCGGCCCTCGGTGCGGCCCACGGTCGCGTCGGTGACCGAGGCGTCGCCGCCCGCGCCGCCGTTGCCGGCCCGGCCACCGGCGCCACCGGCGCCGCCGTTGCCGTTCGCGCCGGTCGCGCCGTTCGTCGAACCATTGCCGGCCGCACCGCCGGCACCGCCGATGCCGCCGTTGCCGCCGCGTCCACCGTCGGTGCCTGGCTCGCCCAGGCCGCCCTGTGCCTGTCCTCCTCGCAGGACGACGGTCGCAGAAGTGCCCTTCGCGCCGTCGACACCGGCGACGCCCGTCGCCCCGGTCCCACCGATACCGCCGGTGCCTCCGTTGCCGCCGACGCCTTGGGCGCCCATGGCGCCCGGATCTCCCTGGACGCCGCCGGTCCCGATCCCGGCTGCTCCGCCGACACCACCGGCGCCGCCTTCGCCACCGGCACCTCCGGCCCCACCGGCCTGGCCCGCGTCGCCGTCGGAGCCCGGTGTCGAGCCCGCCGCGCCGGCTGCGCCGTCCGCGCCGTTGCCGCCCGCACCGCCCTGGCCTCCGGTCCCACCGTTGCCGCCACTGCCGCTCAGTCCGGCGGCCCCGTTCGTCGACCCCGCACCACCGGCGCCGGCGTTGCCGCCGACCCCGCCGCTACCGGCGCCCGTCCCGCCGCCGCCCATCACGCCATCGGCGCCCGGGGTCGCACCGTTCGCGCCCGCGGTGCCGATGGCGCCCGCGGCGCCGTTGCCGCCGACACCGCCGTTGCCGCCCTGCCCGCCGACACCACGAATGCCCGTGGCGCCGGACGATCCTGCGACACCACGGGTTCCGCCTGTCCCGGCAGCGCCGCCCGCACCGGCTGCGCCGCCGTCGCCACCCTCACCGCCGCCGCCGCCGTTCTGGCCGTCCGAGCCGTCGGCGCCCGCGACCGCCCCGACGGTGCCGGCTGCGCCGTTCGCACCGGTGCCGCCGGTTCCTCCGAATCCGCCGTTGCCGCCCTGGCCGCCGTCGCCGTTGGTGCCGGCGGCTCCGGCAGCACCCAGGAGTCCGCCGGTGCCACCCGCACCCGCGTTGCCCCCGGCGCCGCCCGCCATACCCGCGCCGCCGGTGCCCCCGTTGCTGCCTCCGGCCCCGGCCGTCACCCCGTTCGCACCCGTGGAGCCGGTCGCACCGTCGCCGCCGGCGCCGCCGACACCTCCGGATCCACCGGTGCCACCGGTGCCGATCAGCCCGCCACCGGAACCGCCGCGTCCGCCGTTCCCGCCTGCGGAGCCGGCGACCCCGGCCGCGCCGTCGGCGCCGGCCGAGCCCGCGCCGCCGTTGCCGCCGTTGCCGATCAGGCCACCGTTGCCGCCGTTGCCCCCGGCCTGGCCGATACCACTCGCGGCACCGCCGTTGCCGCCGTTGCCGAACAGTCCCGCGTTGCCGCCCGAGCCGCCGTTCGCGCCGTTGCCGCCGCTCCCGAAGAGCAGGCCGCCGTTGCCTCCGTTGCATGCGAGGCCGACGCAGTCGGCGGCGGCGTCGGTGCCGTTGCCGATGAAGACGCGGATGAGGACGCCGAGGAAGTCGGTGCCGCCGGTCGCTCCGGTGCCGGTCTCACCGGACGGTGCCACGAGCGCGTAGGACGTCGCGCGTGCACCGGAGGTGATCGGGGTCCACTCGGTGACGGCGGGGAACGCGCTGAACGATGTCGCGACGTAGGGCGCGAACTCCTTCGACACCGACACGAACGTCGTCGGGGTGCCGCCTGATCCGGTCGACGGGGTGGTCGGTGCCGTACCCGAGGTGGTGGTCGAGCCGGTCGTCGAGGAGCTCGAGGAGCTCGAGGAGCTCGAGGCGTTCGACGAGCCGCCGGTCGAAGGTGTCGTGTGCCCGGTCTGCTGCAGCAGGGCGGCGATCGCGGTGTTGGTCAGGGCGAGGCCGTCGGTGTGCGAGCCGGTGGGTGGGGTCGCCTGGGCGGTCGAGGGTGCCGAGGTGTTGACGGTGAAGGCGACGGCGGCCGCGGTGGCGACGCCGGCGGTCATCGCGGTGCGGACCGCAGATCGTGAACCGGCTGGGGTGGAATTGCGCACGGCGATGGTCCCTTCGACCCGCGATGGGACGCCTCGTCGTGTCCGCTGATCGCTCGAGGCGAGACCGTAGCGACGGACTGCAACGAAAGTGCACATCTTTGCCCATGCGAAGGAATTGCACTCGATGTCGACGCGGGTCACGCCGCGAGCGCGTCGATCCTGCGCCGCACCGCGGTGGCGCCCACCTCGTCGGCGGCACGGCGGGCACGGGTGAGCGCGCCGTCGGTGGCGTGCCCGTCGCGACGCTGTTCGAGGAGGGCGACGAGGTAGAGCGTCTCGGCGTACCAGCCGTCGAATCCGCGCTCACGGTGGGCGATACGGGCGTCGTCGAGGTGATCGGCGGCGCGGTCGTAGTCGCCGAGCGCGATCGACAGCTCACCGAGATGATGGTGGACGGTCCCGTACACCGCCGCCCACGACACGGTGTTCTCGTTCGGGAAGGCCGACAGGATCTCGTAGGCCACGGCACAGGTCTCGGTGTTGCCGACCTGCGCGGCGACTCGCCCGATGGTCGCGATCGTGGCCAGCCAGATGTTGTTGACCGGGATCCGCTCGATCCGCCGACGGTCGTACCACGCGACGAGGTCGGTGGCGGCGTCGATCTCCCCGACATCGACGAGAGCGGTTGCGAGACAGGCCCGGTAGGTGTCGACGATGTCGAACCTCTCGACGAGGGCCTCTCGGGCGTCGACCACCTCACGCATGTCGCCGCGCAGCGTGCGCAGAGCGACGACCGGCCCGAGGAGACGTCCGAACGAGTAGCTCTCCAGCGGCGGTGAGGGGATGTCGAGCAGATCCTCCAGCCACCGATCGCAGCGGTCGAGGCGACCGGCGGCCAGGTCGACGGCGAACCGGATGAGACGCGCCAGCCAGGCCAGTTCGGGGTCGCGGGACACCTGCGCATCGGTGAGGACCGCCGCGGTCCGTGTGGCAGCCTGCAGGTCGCCGTACTCGATCTGCTGGCGCGCGATCCACACCGCGACAAGGGGATCGATCCGACGGTCGGTGGAGCCCGAGAGCAGTTCCATCAGCTCGTCGTAGGACTGACGCCGGAACGCGGCGCACTGCGGGGCGCGCAGCGCCACGACGACCGCCGACAGGGCCGTGATGAGCGCTCCGCGGTCGCCGACGGTGCGCGCGGCGCCGATGGCGCGGACCAGCAACGTCTGCCGCGTCGGGTGATCGGAGACCCAGATCAGCTCGATCGCCAACTGCGACAACAGACGTGCGGCCTCGGCCGAGGCGCCGCGCCCCACCTTCTCCAGACCGTCGAGGGCGTCGTAGAGATCGGCGATGCGCTCACTGTCGGAGTGGAGGTGGATGTAGAGGATCCCCTGCAGGTCGTTGGCGAGGGTGGCGGTCACCTGCAGGTCGATGTCGTCGAGTCGCCGGGCCATGTCGGCCGCGCCCAGCAGGGTCGCCCGGAACCCCGGGTCGCGGGCCTTGCGCTGCGCTCGACCCAGATCGACCCACAGGCGACAGCGGTCGGCCGAGTCGCCGCGGGGGATGAGCCGCTGCTCGGCACTGCGGTAGAAGGCCACGGCGTCCTCGTACGCCCCCAGCGCCATCGCGGAGGTGCCCGCACGCCACCAATAGGGCACGGCGCGTGCGCGATCGGCGTCGCGCCCGCGACTGAGGTGGTAGGCCAGCCGCGCGTACTCCTCGGGTACCCCGACCTCACCGAGATCGGTGAGCGCCCGGGCGACGCGGGAGTGCAGTTCCGCCCGGCGGGTACCGGGGATCTCGGCGTACACCGCCTCCTGGACGAGGGGGTGCCGCAGCACGACGTCGGTGCCCTCGGCCGAGTCGATGATGAGTCGCTGCCGGACGAGGTCGTCGAGCGCCTCGGCGAAGGCGTAGTCGGTGAGGTCGGCGGTGACCGTCCGCAACACGATCCGCTGCGCCGCCATGCCGACCACCGAGCACAGCTGCAGGAGATCACGCGCCTGCGCGGTCAGCAGCCGTCCGCGCTGCGCGACGGATTCGGCGATCGACGCCGGAAGCGACTCGCCGGATTCCGAGAGATGGGAGGCGATCAGCGATTCCACGAAGAGCGGTAGACCGCGTGTGCGTTCGGAGAGCGTGACCGGATCGAGTGCGGTGCCCGATGCCTCGATGATCGCACCGACCTCGGCGACGCTGAGACCGGTCAGCCTGATCCGATGCAGGCCGCTCGACCGTTCTGCGGCGGCGAGGGTGGACCGGATGTCGTCGCTGTCGACGTATTCGTCACGCACCGTGACGATCACACACAGGCGGGTGCGATTGGACGCATGGATCAGATAGCGGATGATCGCGAGTGTCGCCGGCGAGGCCCAGTGCAGATCCTCGATCACCAGCACCGTGGGTCCGCGGCGGGCGGTTGTGGTGAGCCATTCGAGGACGGCGGTCATGATCGTGGAGCGGTCGTCGGACAGGGGTTGCTCGGGCGTGATGTCGGGGAAGCGTCGGGCCACGGTCGGGATGAGATGGAAGATCCCGGCGCCGGTGTCGCGAAGCCGCTCCCGGGACACCTCCGCGCCGGACGCGTCGATGTCGTCACCGATCGCCTCGACGAACGGCTCGAACGGGACCACCGCCTCCTCCGAGCAGCGACCGACGAGGACATCGGCGCCGGCGGCCCGCGCCTGGTCCATGGCGGCGTGGGCGACGGTGCTCTTCCCCGAGCCGGCCTCGCCGGAGATGACGACGATCTGTCCGTCTCCCCGCGACGCGCGTCCGACGGCATCGGTGATCGTCGACAACTCGGCGGCCCGGCCGATCAGCCCGGCCGACCGGGGCGGATCGGAGGGTGTGTCACCGCGCAGCACGGTGAGGAACAGCTCCTCGGTCGCCGCCGACGGCTGCACACCGAGTTCGTGGGACAGGACCTGCCGGCAGCGCGCGGCGACCTGGAGAGCGCGCCCGCGCTCACCGAGCCCCATGTGTCCGCGGATGGCCGTCCGGTAGGCGCTCTCTCGCAGCGGGTCGATCCCTATGAGACGCTCGGCCGAGGAGATCGACGCCTCGTACTCGGCGAGGCGCAGCGAGCCCTCGGCATTGACCTCGTGGGCGCGGATCCGCAGCGCGTCGGCCTCGTCGCGCAGTTCGTCGACCCACCGACCCTCGACGTCGCGCAACACCGGCCCGTCGAGCAATCGGAGTGCGGTCCGTGCGTCGTGCACGTTCGTGGTGTCGTCGGGTCCCTGGTCGCAGCAGCGACGCGCGAACTCGAGGTCGGTGACCGAGCCGTCGGGCAGGGACAGACGGACATTGCCCGCCCGTGACCGCACGGTGTCGGCGGGCATGCCGGCCATCTCGAGGGTGTCGCGGACGCGGGACAGGACACCGCGTACCGCCGAGTTCCATGACTGGGGTCGCAATGCCGGCCACAGCGCGTCGGCCAGTTCCTCGAGCGTGACCTCGCGGTGGCGGTTGACGGCGAGGTAGCTGAGCACGATGTCACACCGCCTGCCGCCGACCACGCGGGGATGCACGACGTGCTCGCCGTGGATGACGGCGACCTCGCCGACGAGCCGGACAGCGAGCGCCACGCCATCGGTCGTCATCGTCTCACGATAGAGCAGCGACGCCGGGGGCCTCGACGAAGGCGCAACCCGATCAACGCCAATGACCCACGGGATCCCGGAAATTCGACCATGTGGCGGGCAGCTCCTACCTGACCGTGCCCAGGGCGCTGGTGTCGGCGATGAGGGGATCGAGGCGTCGGCGCACCGCCGTCGCGCCGGTCTCGTCGGCCGATCGGCGGGCGCGGTTCACGGTCGCAGGCTGCGCCATGCCGTCGCGGCGGACCTCGAGTGCGACGGCGAGACACGCCGCGTCGGCGTACCAGCCGCGGTAGTCCCGTGCGGACAGGACGCTCAGCGCGTCGTCGATGTGGACGGCGGCGCGGTCGAGGTCGCCCACGGCCATCGCCGCCTCGGCGAGATACTGGTGCACCACACCCAGCACGGTCGCGCCGCTCGCCACGGTCTGATCGCCGTAGGGCGCGAGGAGTCGCAGGACGTGGTCGCACACCTCGGTGTCGCCGACCTGGGCGGCGACACGTCCGAGCACAGCCATCGAGCACATCCACAGGGGGTCGTCGGCGATCGCCTCGATGCGATCGCGCGTGTGCCACGCGACGAGGTCGGCGGCGGCGTCGAGGTCGCCGCAGTCGGCGTACGCCGCGGCCAGGCACATGCGGTAGAAGCCGATGATGTGGAACCGCTCGACGAGTCCTGATGCGGCATCGACGATCTCGCCCATGTCGCCGCGGAGCATCCGCAGGCTGAACAGCGACGGGAGGATGCGGCCGTAGGAGTATCCGGTGGTCGGGGCGGCGGGGATCGACCGCAGATCGACCAGCTCGCTCTCGCACAGGTCGAGCCGTCCCGCCGCGTGGGCGATGCCGTACCGGGTCACCTTCGCCAACCACGCGGTCTCGGGGTCGCGCGTGAGGTGTGACGGCGAGATCCGGTCGAGGGTACGTCCGGCATGGTCGAGCTGGCCGTAGTGGATGTGGGCGCGGGTGATCCGCACGGCACGGAGCGGTTCCACCGTGCGACCCGTCGAGGCGCTGAGGTGATCCATCAGCTCGCGGTAGGCGGCGTACCGCATGGCGTCGAGGTCACGATGGTGGATCCCGGTGAGGGCGGCGACCAGTATTTCGACGAGGGCATCGCCGTCGTCGGCCGCACGGGCCGCCGCCATGCCGCGGACAACGAGGTCACGCCGCTCACGGTGGTCGGCCACCCAGATCGACTCGATGACGAGTTGCGCTGTGAGATGAGCGATCTCCGACCCATCGGGTCGACCGGCCGCGTCGAGCGCCTCGATCGCTCCGCGCAGGCTCTCGATGCGCTCGGAGTCGGCGACGATCTGGATGTTGAGCACCCCCTGCTGGTTGTTGGCCAGGGTGGCGGTGACGAGCAGATCGAGATCGCCGAGACGTCGAGCCATCGCGACGGCCTCGAGAAGCGTGGAGTGGAACGCCGGGTCGCGGGCCCTGCGTTGCGCGCGCCCGGCCGCCACCATCAGCTCACACCGGGCGGCGGAGTCCCCTTCGGGCGTGAGCCGTTGCGCCGCAGACCGGTACAGGTCGACGGCATCCTCGTGGGCGCCGATGGCCATCGCGCTGTCGCCCGCGCGTCGGAAGTGGTCGACGGACGCGGCTCGATCGGCGTCGACCCCACGCGCGAGGTGATGCGCCAGACGGGCGGCGTCGGCGTGCCCCGCGATCCCGGACCACTCGAGCGCGCGGGCCACCTCGCTGTGCATCTGCTCGCGCAGCGAGACGGTGATCCGGTCGTAGACCGCGTCGGCGACCAGGGGATGTCGGAGGAGTACGTCGCCGCCGGAGTCGGATTCGGTGACGAGGCGGTGATGGATCAGTTCGTCGAGCGCAGAGGCGAACGCGAGGTCATCGCATTCCGGCATCGCTTCGCGCAGGACGGTGCGGGGCGTCGTCATCCCCATCACCGCGCACAACCGGAGCGCCCTCTGCGCCACGTCGCTCAGGACGCCTTCGCGGTGTCGCACCGACTCGGCGATCGATGCGGGCACCCTACGGTCCGAACCGAGCTCGTGGTCGGTGATGAGCGAGGTGACGAACATGGGCAGTCCGCCGGTGCGGGCGTGCAGGATCGCCGGGTCGAGAGCGGCTCCGTTGATCGCGATCAGGTCGGCGACATCTCCGACCTCGAACCCGCGCAGTCGTACCCGATGGGCTTCCGCGCGCGCGTCTCCGACGGCCAGCAACTCCCGGATCCGCGGGCGGTCGGTGTGCTCGTCGCGGACGGTGACGACCACGCACACCCGTCGGTCGGCGGTGGTGGCGACGATGTCGCCGATGAGGTTCAGGGTCGCCGTGGACGCCCAGTGCAGATCGTCGATCACGAGCACGGTCGGCCCGTCGTCGATCGCGGGGGTCACCCAGTCGACGAGGGCGTCCATGGCGTCGGCGCGATGATCTGCGTCCGGTGCATGCGTGCCCGTGGACTCGGTTGACTCACCGGCGCTGAGGATCTGCAGGATCGGATGGCGGTCCCGCCGCGCGGCGTCGACGAACGGTTCGAACGAGACGGTCGCCTCCTCGGTGCACCGACCGAAGAGCACCCGGGCACCGGCCTCGGTCGCCCGCGCCATCGCCTCGGAGACGATCGTGCTCTTGCCCGCCCCCGCCTCACCGCTCACGACGAGGAACTGACCGCGCCCGGTCGCAGACCGTGCGACGCAGTCGGCGACGATCCGCAGTTCGGTGTCGCGGCCGACCACGGCATCACGATGCGGCGTGGGCGGTGTCGGATCGGCGGTCGGGGTGTCGCGCAGGAGCTCGAGGAAGAGCTCCTCGGTCTCCGGTGACGGCAGCTCGCCGAGCTGCTCGCGGAGAACCTGGCGGCACCTCGCAGCAGCGGTCAGCGCGCGCCCGCGTTCTCCGAGACCCATGCGTGCCCGGATGAGAATCCGATAGGTGTTCTCCCGCAGGGGATCCAGGGTGAGCAGTCGTTCGGCCGCGGTGGCAGCGCCCTCGTGGTGTCCGAGCGTCAACGAACCGGTGGCGTCGATCGTGAGCGCCACGTCGGTCATCTCGGCGACGTCGGCGCGCACCGCGTCCACCCATGCGCCCGTCGAGGTGGGGAGGATCGGCTGGTCGAGGATCTCGAGCGCGGCGCGTGCGTCGGCGATGGCGGCCGCCACGTCGTCGCCGATGGGGCGGCAGCATCGACGAGCGACGTCGAGGTCGGTGACCAGCCCGTCGGGCAGTGAGAGCCGAACCGTCCCGCCGCGTGCACGAACGGTGGCCGCGGGTATGTCGGCCAGGGCGACGGCACTGCGCACCTTGATGAGCAGCCCCCGCAGACCCGAGTACCACGACGAGGGCCGTCGGTGCGGCCACACGACGTCCGCCAACTCCTCCAGCGGGACCTCGCGATGGCGGTGGACGGACAGGAAGGCGACGAGATCGTCGCATCGGGGGCCGCCGACGGTGCGGGGACGGACGACGGCTCCGGCGCCGACGATGCGCACGTCTCCGGCGACGTGGATCGCGACCACTTCACCATCGGATGCCATCCGTCAACGATATGCAGTCTCGCGAATCGACGCTGCGGTGATTTGCATGTATTAAGCACGACATTTCGGCCGCTAAAGATTTGCAAAAAATATACAAACCGTTTCTACGGTTCGCTCATACCCCGGCGAGAGTCCGACCGGGAAAGCGCGGCGCGCGTCAGCAAGAGTGGGTTGATCCAGCATGAGTGCACATCGGGTGAAGAATCGGGCGAAGGCCAAGGCGCGTGCGGCGAAGGCGGCGGGCCGCGGTCGCGCGTCGTCGCAACGGCACGAGGTACCGACATGGGTGAAGACCTCGGCGATGACGGTGGGCCTCGGCGCCGCGCTGATCGCGGGATCGGGTGTCGCCGGTGCCGACACCACCGTCGGCGATGGTGGTTCCGCGCCCGCGCCCAGGACCTCCGATGCGACCGGGTCGTCGACCTCGACGGCCACCGCAGAGCCGAACGCGACGCAGACTGCCGCCGACTCGTCGACCCCGCCGTCCTCGTCCGACACCTCCCAGCCCGGTGTGCCCCCATCCGGTGTGCCCCAATCCGGTGGGACGGATGCCCCGACCGGATCGGCCACGCCGCCCGCGGTTGCTGACCCGGTCCCGACGACCGATGGCACGGGCGGGTCGTCGACACCCCCGGCCGCCGCTGCGCCGTCGGTCCCGTCCGCCGCGGACACCCCCTCGACCTCGTCGACCGGAACACGGTCCCAGGGTGGGTCGGGGACCGGTTCGACGGTCAACGGAGGTGCGGAGCCGAGCACTTCCCTACCCGTCCCGGCGGTCGCCCCGTTGGTGGTGTCGACACCGTCGGGTTCGGCAGCGATCACCCCGACGTTGTCGTTGAACGCTGTCGCGCCGACGGTCTCGGTCGCGCCGGTGTCACAGCAGGCGGTCACACCGTTGACCGCGCTGGCCGCGGTCGTGCTCTCGATCTTCGGACTGCACACCAGCACCTCGACCACACCGGGTGGCCCCGTGGTACCCGCAGCGAACCCGATCGGCGATCTCGTGGTCGCGGTGTTCCGGCGGATCGAGGACATCCTCTCGCCGTATCCGACCGCCCAGGGTGGCCAGACCGTCGACCCCACCACCGGTGTGGTGACCGGTAGCGCCCAGTTCACCAGTCCGTTCTGGTTGCCGCAGTGGTACACCGTGACCGCGCCGGCCAACGGCAGCGTCACCGTCGATCGCAACGGGCGCTACACCTACACCCCGTCGGCGACCGCCCCGATCACCGTCACCGCCGATTCGTTCACGGTGTCGGCCAACAACTGGTTCACGAGATCGTCTGTGGTGGTCAATGTCCCGGTCGCGTCGACCGCTCCGCCGACAACGATCGCCATCGTCGTCGGGACGCCCGCCCCGTCGACCGGTGCGATCGACGGCAGGGTGTCCGCGAAGTCGAGCAACGGCACCCCGGTGACCTACAGCGCAGGGTCATCGATGAGCACGCAGGGTGGGGTCGTCACCGTCACCACCGGCGGCGCCTTCTCCTACACCCCGACCGCAGATGCCCGGCACCAGGCCGCGGCGACCGGCGCACCAGATGCGCGCAAGCAGGACACGTTCACCGTGAACGCGACCGACGGACGCGGCGCGACGACGCCGATCGTCGTCACCGTCCCACTGGCTCCGCTCAACGCGGTTCCCGTGGCTCCCGCGAATCAGCCTGTCGGACGGACCGATCCCGCGACAGGTGCGGTGACCGGCACGGTGACGGTCACCGACGGCGACAAGGACCCGGTGACATACACCGGTCCGACGAGCTCGACCGGCGGTACCGGTTCGGTTGTGGTCGACACGAACGGCGCCTACACCTACACCCCGACCGTGGCGGCGCGGCACGCTGCGGCCAAACCCGGTGGTGTGACCTCGGATTCGTTCACGGTGACCGCGAGTGATGGGTTCGGTGGCTCGACGCAGGTTGTGGTGACGGTGCCGATCACCGCGGTGAACGCCGATCCGGTGGCAGGGGAGCAGGTTCCGGGGACGGTGGGTGCCGGTGGTGTGGTGACGGGCACGGTGACGACGTCCGACGCCGACGGTGACACCGCGACCTATTCGGGTCCGACGACCACTGCCGGCGGCACCGGCAGTGTGGTGGTCAACGCGAACGGCACCTACACCTACACCCCGACCGCGGCGGCACAGCACGATGCGGCATCGGCGACGGGTGCGAAGACCGACACATTCACGGTGACCGCGAGTGATGGGTTCGGTGGCTCGACGCAGGTTGTGGTGACGGTGCCGATCACGGCGGTGAACGCCGATCCGGCGGCAGGGGAGCAGATTCCGGGGACGGTGGGTGCCGGTGGTGTGGTGACCGGCACGGTGACGGCCACCGACGGCGACGACGACACGGTGACGTTCATTCCGGCGACGACGACGAGCACGAGCGGCACGTTCACGGTGAATGCGAACGGTTCCTACACCTACACCCCGACCGCGGCGGCGCAGCACGACGCGGCGTCGGCGACGGGTGCGAAGTCGGACACGTTCAGCGTCGTCGCCGATGATGGTTTCGGCGGCCGGGTCGACATCCAGGTGACGGTTCCGATCACGGCGGTGAACGCCGATCCGGTGGCAGGGGAGCAGATTCCGGGGACGGTGGGTGCCGGTGGTGTGGTGACCGGCACGGTGACGGCCACCGACGGAGACGACGACACGGTGACGTTCATCCCGGCGACGACGACCAGCACTAGCGGCACGTTCACGGTGAATGCGAACGGTTCCTACACCTACACCCCGACCGCGGCGGCGCAGCACGATGCGGCGTCGGCGACGGGTGCGAAGTCGGATACGTTCAGCGTCGTCGCCGATGATGGTTTCGGCGGCCGGGTCGACATCCAGGTGACGGTTCCGATCACGGCGGTGAACGCCGATCCGGTGGCAGGGGAGCAGACTCCGGGGACGGTGGGTGCCGGTGGTGTCGTGACCGGCACCGTCACCACGACCGACGCCGACGGTGACACAGCGACATATTCGGGTCCGACCGGCACGGTCGGGGGCTCGGGTTCGGTCGTGGTCAACGCGAACGGCACCTACACCTACAGCCCGACCGCGGCGGCGCAGCACGCTGCGGCGTCGGCGAACGGCGCGAAGACGGACACGTTCACCGTGACCGCGAGCGATGGGTTCGGTGGCTCGACGCAGGTTGAGGTGACGGTGCCGATCACCGCGGTGAACGCCGATCCTGTTGCCGGAGAACAGACACCGGGCACGGTGGACACCTCGTCGGGGCAGGTGACCGGCACGGTGACCACCACCGATGCCGACGGCGACATGGTGACCTTCACGCCGGCGACGTCGACCAGCGCGTCGGGAACGTTCACGGTGAAGGTGGACGGCTCGTACACCTACACCCCGACCGCGGCGGCCCGTCACGACGCAGCATCACCCACGGGTGCGAAGACCGATACGTTCACCGTCACCGCGACAGACGGTTTCGGCGGAATCACCCCGATCACGGTGTCGATCATGATCAATCCGCTCAACGCCCCACCGGTGGTGACCACGACCCCGACCGCGTCGACGATCGGTGTCGGCTACTTCCCGAGCGGTGTCGCGGTCGGTCCGGATGGTCGGATCTACGTGGTCAATCTGAGCAGCAACTCGGTCTCGGTGATCAAGAACGGCGTCGTGGTCCAGACCATCGACGTGGGTAACGGTCCACTGTCTGCGGCGGTCGGTTCCGACGGTCGGGTCTACGTCACCAATCAGGGCGACAACTCGGTGTCGGTGATCAACGACGGTGCGGTGGAGACGACGATCGACCTGGGCGCCCGTCCGGTCGGTGTCGCAGCGGGTGCGGACGGGCGCGTGTACGTCGCTACCGGCAGCGGTGTGTCGGTGATCAACAACGGCGCCGTGGAGTCGACCATCGCGGTCGGCGCCGGACCCGACGGCATCGCGGTCGGTCCCGATGGTCGGGTGTACGTCACCCAGATCGACGGCGGATCGGTCGCGGTGATCCGAGACGGTGTGGTGGAGTCCACGATCAGGGTGGGTGCCGGCCCGGACGGTGTCGGGGTGGCGCCCGACGGCACCGTCTACGTCTCCAACAGTCGATCCAACTCGGTGTCGGTGATCAAGAACGGTGTCGTGGTGTCGACGATCGCCGTGGGCGCGGCCCCGAATCGCGTTGCGGTGGGGCCCGACGGCACCGTGTACGTCACCAACAGCAGTTCGAACACCGTGTCGGTGATCCGCAACGGCGTGGTCACCTCGACCATCGACGGGTTCACCTTCCCGTTCGGTGTCGCGGTGGGTTCTGATCGCGTCGTCTATGTCACGAACCTGTTCGGCAACACCACCACGGTGATCGCACCCCCGGGTGTCACGGTCGGCGCCCCGAACACCGTCACCGGCGCGGTGTCGGGTACGGTGCGGAGCTCGGATGCCGACGGTGACACCCTCATCTTCGGCGGTTCCGGGGCAACGACCTCGGGTTCGGTCGAGATCGCCCCCGCGACAGGGGCGTTCGTCTACACCCCGACAGACGCAGCGCGACACGCTGCGGCGTCGGCGACGGGTGCACAGACCGACACCTTCGCGGTCACGGTGACCGATGGTCACGGCGGATCGATCTCGGTCCCGGTGACGGTGACCATCAGCCCGGTCAACGCTGCGCCCACCGGCGGGACCGTGCCGAAAGTGGTCGCATCGGTCGGGGTGGGCAGCGGGCCCAACTACATCGCCGTCGGTCCCGACGGGCGGGTCTACGTGACCAGCTACGACGAGAGCAAGGTGTCGGTGATCGATCCGATCACCCGAACCGTCACAGGAACCATCGCGCTCACCAGCAACCCGACGGGCGTCGGTGTGGGGCCCGACGGGCTGGTGTACGTGGTCACCAATCGGAACAACCGGGTGACGGTCATCGACCCGACGAGCAAAGCGGTGCTCACGACGTATTCGGTCGGGTCCACTCCGTTCGGCATCGCGCTGGGCTCCGGTGGTGTCGTCTACGTGACGAATCAGGGCGCCGGGACGGTGTCGGTGATCGACACCTCCACCGGGCTGGTGCGCTCGGTCGCGGTGGGTCAACACCCGACGGGTGTCGCGGTGGCACCCTCCGGGCGTGTGTACGTCAGCAACTACCACGGCGGCACGGTGTCCGTCATCGACCCCGCTGACGACTATTCGGTCACGACGATCGACACCGGGTACGGCGCGGCCGGAGTGGCCGTGGGGCGCGACGGATCGGTGTACGTCGTATCCCAGGTAGACGGCACGGTATCGGTGATCGATCCCGTCACGAACACCGTGACATCGGTGGTGACGGTGGGGTCCGACCCGTTCGGCGTCGCGGTGGGTGCCGACGGTCGGGTGTACGTCGGGAACCAGGCCGACAACTCGCTGTCGATCATCGACCCGGTGACGAACACGGTCATCAGGACGGTCGCAGCCGTGGGCAGGGGACCGTTCGCGGTCGCCACGGGTTCCAACGGAGACGTATACGTCATGAACTTCTACTCGGGGACGGTGTCGATAGTTCCCACAGCCGATTTCACGACCGGACCAGCTCAGCCGGGGACCGGTGCCGTCGCCGGCACGGTGAGTGTCGTCGATGCCGATGGCGACACCCTCACCTACGGCGGGTCCGGTGTCACGGGCATGGGGACCATCGAGGTCGATTCGGCTACCGGGGCGTTCACCTTCACCCCGACGGCCGCGGCGCGGCACGATGCGGCCGCGGTGGGTGCGGCGAAGACCGTCACGTTCACGATCACGGCGGACGACGCCCACGGCGGATCGATCTCGGTCCCGGTGACGGTGACCATCAGCCCGGTCAATGCCACGCCGACGGCGGGGACGCAGGTCGCCGGGACGGCCAACGGGGCGACGGGTGTCGTGACCGGAGTCGTGTCGGTGACCGACGGCGACAGCGACGTCCTCACCTATTCCGCTCCGACGACGTCGGTCGGCGGCGGTGCGGTGTCCGTCGACGCCCGGGGCAACTACACCTTCGCGCCGACCGATGCCGCGCGGGCGGCCGCCTCGGCGGCGAACGCACCGGACTCTGCGAAGACGGATTCGTTCGTCGTCACGGTGTCCGACGGCCATGGCGGGAAGGTGCCGATCACCGTGACCGTCGCGGTCGTGCCGAACGCCGCGTCCGGGGCCACCGGAACGACGGGCCCTGTGGGCTCGAGCAGCGGCGCGACCGGCGTGACCGGATCGGCAGGGTCGGATTTCGGGACGATCGGGTTGGCCGGCGGACCGACGAACTCGGTGACCGGCGCGGTATCGGGATTCCTTCTGCCGTCCAACACCGGTGCGGGTCCTTACACCTTCGCCGCCCCGACGGTGAGCCCGCCGACCGGGACGGTGACCGTCACCTCCGGTGGTGTCTGGACGTTCACGCCGACCGCAGCCGCGCGGACGGCCGCAGCGTCGGGCGGCACGACGACGGACTCGTTCGTCATCACGGTCTCCAACGCGCAGGGCGCCTCGATGCCGGTCACGATCACCGTCGCGATCACGCCGGTCACGGTTGTCTCGGTGACGAATGGTTCGGGACGAACCCTGTATTGCGGCGGCACATCCGGCACGAACACGACGCCCACGACGCTGCCGCCGTCCCCGGTAGGAGGTGGCGTCATCCTCGTGCCACAGACTCCCACCGTTCTGGGTTACCAGCCGCCGGTGACCACGAGCCCGCACACATCGGGCCCCAGCATCGACTGCGAGGTCCGCTGACCGCAGCGATCAACCCGCTCTGAACTGACGAACCCGCCTCGAACTCGAGGCGGGGTTCGTCAGTCTATGTCGGGATCTCAGCGCCAGAAGACGACAAGGTCGTAGCCGATGGAGGCCAACGCCGAACTGACGCCGGACAACTCGAAGAGCCAGTAGACGATGTCGAAGAACGCTCGGTTGACCGGGGGCAACAGCAGGATGAGAAAGACGACGAGGAAGCCGTACTGGCCGATCGGCGCGATCGATCGACGGGTCTGCATCGACAGGTACGGCTCGATGGCGCCGTAGCCGTCGAGGCCGGGTATGGGGATGAGGTTGAGCAGCGCGGCGGTGATCTGGAGGAACGCCAGCATCCCGAGTGCGGAGTAGAGGTTGATCGACGTCGCGTCGATGGTGTCGACCGACCAGCGCAGATACGCGAGGAGGGCCACGGCGATCACGATGTTCGCGAACGGGCCGGCCAGCGACACGATCGTTCGCTGCGCCCTGGTGAACCCGGCCTGGTTGACGTACACCGCACCGCCGGGAAAACCGATACCGCCCAACAGGATCAACACGAGGGGGAACGCGATCGACAGGCCGGGGTGGGCGTATTTTCGAGGGTCGAGGGTGAGGTAACCGCGGTTCTCGGCGCCCGCGTCGCCGAACGCGAACGCGGTCACCGCGTGCCCGAACTCGTGCAGGCACAACGAGATCACCCAGCCGCCGACCACCAACAGAAGCGCACCGATGATCGAGGTGGCATTGCGGCCGGGGTCGGAATTCGCCAGCACCACACCACCGGCCACCGTCGCGGCGACCACCCCGAGGAACACCGGGCCGGGTCGGACCGCCCGCGCGATCTGGGTCGTCGTACTCATGTGGTGATCCTGTCCGTGGGCGAGACCAGCTTCCAGTCCTCGTGATGTCGATAGATGGTGGAGCGCTTCACCGGTCGGTCGGCGCGCACGCCGTCGCGCTCCACCACGATGTCGACGCCACCGGTCTGCACAGCGCGCCCGGCGATCCACTTCTGCCGGAACCGCTTGTGCAGTGCACCCTCGACACCGGGCTCCGCTCTCGTCGGGCGGATCTCGACACACGTGGCCTCGCCGAGGAACAGTCGCTCGCTGTCGACGATCGACTCGCCGGTGAACGCCCGACCGTTCTCACCGAGGTGGCGGGCCCGGCCGATGATGACGACGGCTGCATCGTCGCGGATCAGCGGGACGGTGACGGCGGTCCCGGACAGCGCGAGGTCGACTGCGGCCTTGCCGTGGGGGAGGCCCCATGCCGCGGTGCCCGGGGTCGCGGCGGGCGCGACGTAGGCGATCTCGACATCGAGTCGCTCGGCGATCATCAGTCGCGACACCACCCCGCCGCAGAACGCGTCGGATAGTTCGGCGCCACCCACCACGACCACGCGGTCGACGTCGAGCGGCGCCATGGCCTTGGCGACGCCGGCGCGCAGGGAGTCGCGGTCGAGACCGGCGCGGGTGACCGTGAGGTGGGCCAACGCATCGGGCAGCTCGGCGTCCTGCGCGCACATCACGCTGAGGGTCATGGGTGTCGATCGCCTTCGTCCGACGTCGGCGCGACCGTCTCGATCGGGGATCGGCGTCGGTGGACGCGCGGCGAACGAGGCGGTATCTGCCGTACAAAGCCAGTAGGGTTACCCCACGGTTCGGGTGTGCCCGTTCCGGAAGGAGCACGTGGAGATGCCTGCGATCGTACTGATCGGTGCACAGTGGGGCGATGAAGGTAAGGGCAAGGCCACCGACCTGCTCGGCGAGAAGCTGCAGTGGGTGGTCCGTTACCAGGGCGGCAACAACGCCGGCCACACCGTCGTCCTCCCCAATGGCGACAAGTTCGCCCTACACCTCATCCCGTCGGGCATCCTGACGCCCGGTGTGAAGAACGTGATCGGCAACGGTGTCGTGGTCGATCCCGGTGTGTTGCTCACCGAGCTCGGGGGCCTCGAGGACCGCGACGTCGACACCTCGGGCCTGATCCTCTCCGCCGACGCGCACCTGCTGATGCCGTATCACGTGGCCATCGACAAGGTCACCGAGCGATTCCTCGGCAACAACAAGATCGGCACCACCGGCCGCGGTATCGGTCCCTGCTATCAGGACAAGATCGCCCGCGTGGGTGTCCGCGTCGCCGACGTGCTCGACGAGAAGATCCTCACCCAGAAGGTCGAGGCGGCTCTGGAGATCAAGAACCAGATCCTCACCAAGATCTACAACCGGCGCGCGCTCGACCCGCAGCAGGTGGTCGAGGAGGTGCTCGGCCAGGCCGAGGGCTTCACCCACCGCATCGCCGACGCCCGACTGCTGCTCAACCAGGCGCTCGAACGTGGCGAGACCGTGCTCCTGGAGGGATCGCAGGGCACCCTGCTCGACGTCGACCACGGCACCTACCCGTATGTGACGTCGTCGAACCCGACCTCGGGTGGCGCGTCGGTCGGTTCGGGCATCGGACCCACCCGCATCACCACGGTGCTGGGAATCCTCAAGGCGTACACGACCCGTGTCGGGTCGGGGCCGTTCCCGACCGAGCTGTTCGACGAGTGGGGCGAGTACCTCGCCAAGACCGGCGGCGAGGTGGGTGTCACCACCGGCCGGGCCCGTCGCTGCGGATGGTTCGACGCCGTGATCGCCCGCTACGCAACGCGTGTCAACGGCATCACCGACTACTTCCTGACCAAGCTGGACGTGCTCTCCAGCCTCGACACCATCCCGATCTGTGTCGCCTACGACGTCGACGGTGAGCGCGTCGACGACATGCCCATGACACAGACCGGCTTCCACCACGCGAAGCCGATCTACGAGGAGATGCCCGGCTGGTGGGAGGACATCTCCGGTTGCCGCACCTTCTCTGATCTCCCCAAGACCGCGCAGGACTACGTGCTGCGCCTCGAAGAGCTGGCCGGAGCGCACATCTCGTGCATCGGTGTGGGTCCGGGTCGCGATCAGACCATCGTGCGCCGCGAGATCCTCTAGGCGCCGGTGACCGCTCCCGGCGATCACGATCCGCGCGAGGACCTGCGCAACGTCGAACCGATTGAGGGGCGTCCGTGGATCTCGCGGATCTCCACACCGTCGAGTCGTGTGAGGATCGGTATCGCCGTCGTCGGTGTGCTGGCGATCGTCGGCGTGGCGGTACCGCTGTTCATCTCGCTGTTCACCGGTAGCGACGCGCCTGGTCCTGATGTCTCTGCTTCCGGGGTCCCGTCGTCAGCGGCGGCGCCGGTGAGCACCGTCGCGCGCTCGGCCGAGCCCATGTACTCGGCGCCGGGGGAGTGCATCTCGCTGTCGCAGACGCCTGCGGGCATCGTCCCGGCGAAAGTCGGCTGTGACGCTGCGCAGTTCACGTTCATCGTCGCGACGGCGCTGCAGTCGGCGACGGCGGGTTGTGGTGAGGGCCAGTACTCGCAGCTCACCCAGCCCGGCTTCGGAAAGCTCTGCATCCTGCCGAATTTCGCCGCCGGACAGTGCTATCGGATACCTGGCCCGGGCGGCACACTCGTCGACTTCCGTCGTGAGCCCTGCACCACGCCGGGCAGTGTCCGGGTGGTCGGCCGAGCTGCGTCGGCCACCATCACCTGCGACGGCGGACAGGTCGTCTCGTTCTCCCGGCCGTCGCCCCTGAGTTACTGCCTGACCCCTTCGGCCTGATCGACGTGGGCTGGTTGTGCTGACTGTGTGGAAACGGCCAGGCGAGTGGTTGTGCTGACTGTGTGGAAACGGCCAGGCGAGTGGTTGTGCTGACTGTGTGGAAACGTTCGTCGAGTGTGCTGACCGCGCACCGTGAGCCGCCTCCACGACGACGCACACTCGGCGATCGGTTTCCGCACCGTCAGCGGTAGTAAATCGCAATCAGAACAGCGAAATACACCAGCGTTCAACACTATTCACTGAAATCAACTCCCCACGCCTCGAACATCCGTGCTAACCTGGATGTACAGAACCACCTGGGGAGGGGGCAGTCCGTGAGCGATCTCGTCGCGAAATACGCTGCCCTGCAATCCCTTGTGAGAGAGATCGCCGAAGAGACCTCAGACGCCTACGACGACGAGACAGTCGTGCAGTTGGCGATCACCCATGAAACCGCTGTCCGCCAACTCCAGTCCGCCGGTAACCGCCGCATCCTCGAGGTCTCCGACCGCGACGCGCACCGCGCCGTCGGTTGCGTGACCGTCACCGAGTTCCTGCAGACGAAACTGCGCGTGACGCAACCGAAGAAGCGTCTGAAAGAAGTACAGGCGCTGGAGCCGATGCACGCGATGACCGGCGAGAAGCTACCGCCGGTGTGCCCGCACACCGCACGGGAATTGGCCGCAGGGTCGATCGGCCCCGACCACGTCCACGCCGTACTCGACGTGATGGCCAAGATCCCCACCGCGATCGAACCCGAGCACCGGGCCCTTGCCGAGCAGACCCTGGCCGAGTTCGCCACAGCACTGACGCCGAAAGAGATCGCCGCGGCCGGCGTGCGGATCCTCGCTCACCTCGATCCAGATGGCCGGTTGACCGACGACCGTGACCGTGCCCGGAACCGGAAACTGTCGCTGGGCTGCCAGGACTCGCAGTTGATGTCGAAGTTGACCGCCACGTTGGATCCGATCACGCGTGCGCTGTTTGATGTCGTGCTCGCCAAGTGGGCGGCACCGGGGATGAACAATCCCGACGACGACCAGTCACCCCGCGGTGACGGCAGTGAGATCAGCAGCGATGTGCTGCGGGAAGCGGCCGATCGGGATTGCCGCTCGCAGAGTCAACGCAATCACGATGCGTTGAAAGCACTACTCGATGCCGCGGTCAACGGTGGTCTCCTCGGTCGGTCGCATCGCGGGCTACCGCCGCAGATCATCGTCTCCATCACCGACGCCCAGCTTCGTGAGCACGCCGGGGTCGCGCGCACCGCGACCGGCAGCGATCTGCCCATCTCCAACGTGGTCAAGCTGGCCGCGACAGCGCAGACTCATCTCGCGGTGTTCAGCGACGTCACCAACGAGCCGCTGTTCTTCGGCCGGTCTCGCCGGCTCGCTTCACAGGCTCAGCGGCTGATGGCGTTCGCGAGGTACAAGGGCTGCAGTAAGGACGACTGCCCGACGCCGTTCGCGCACACCGAAATGCATCACGCCGAACAGGACTGGGCGGACGGTGGTCTCACCGACTCGCCGCACCTGGCACCCGCATGCGGACCCCACAACCGGGCCGTCGGCACCGAACCCCACCAGTGGACCACAGAGAAGATCACCGACGGCCCCGACAAAGGCCGCTACGGCTGGCGACGCAACACCGACCCACCCCATGCCCTCCGCGCCAACCAGCTACACCGCATCGACGAACTTCTCGAGCGATACCGGAACCCACCTGACGCCGTCCCTGCGTTGAGTCGGCGGTTCGACATCACCTGGCCGCGGGTTCACCTGCACCCGGCGGCCTGATCTGTGGTGGCGTTATACCGCCGCTGACTGTGCGGAAAGCCTTCGCCGAGTGTGCGTTGTCTTGCTCGCCGGTCACTGCGCGCTGTCAGCACACTCTGCTCGGCTTTCCACACACTCAGCCGTACCACTCCGCCGTACGCCTTGCCGTAACCCGGTGTTCGTGTGCGAGGGGAAAGATCTCTTGGCGTGTCTGTCTCACGTCGTACGTTCCTGCGTTCCTCCGCCGCCGCGGGCCTGCTGATCCCCGCAGCCGGACTGCTCGCGCCCCAGGCCGCCGCCACGCCGGCACTGATCCGCGCCCGGCCGACGCTCACCCACGGCATAGCCTCGGGTGATCCCCGACCCGACGGTGCCCTCATCTGGGCGCGGTCGGACACCCCGGCGCGGATGATCGTCGAGACATCGCTGTTCGAGAACTTCGCTTTTCCGCGCCGCTTCGTGGGCCCGATGGTCACACCCGCCACCGACGGCACCGGACGTGTCCGCGTCACCGGACACCCCGCCGGCGCGACCATCCACTACCGCGTGACGCTCGAATCCGACCGCGGCACCCGGTCGCAACCACTCACCGGCACCTTCCGCACCGCCCCGGTCCTGCCCGGAGCGATCACGCTCAACTGGTCGGGCGACGTCGTGGGTCAGGGCTGGGGCATCAACGAAGCCATCGGCGGCCTCCACGGCTTCTCCACCCTCGCCGACCGCAACGCCGACCTGTTCATCCACTCCGGTGACACCGTCTACGCCGACGGGCCGCTGAAGGAGACGGTCACGCTCGACGACGGCCGCGTGTGGCGCAACGTGGTGACCGAGGCGAAATCCGATGTCGCGCAGACCCTCGAGGAGTTCCGCGGCAACCACAGCTACAACATGTCCGACACCAACTACCGACGCTTCGCCGCCTCGACAACACAACTGGTGCAGTGGGACGACCACGAGACGTTCAACAACTGGTTCCCCGGCGAGATCGTCGCGAACCCGGCCTATACGCAGGAGCGTCGCGCCGACGTCCTCTCGCGTCGCGCACTGCAGGCCTTCCACGAATGGCAGCCGGTCACCCCGGTCGACGCCGTCGACGGTCGCGTCTACCGCAAGGTGTCCTACGGCCCGCTGCTCGACATCTTCATCCTCGACATGCGCAGCTACAAGGACTCGAACTCGAACGCCCGCAACGCCTCCGGCCACATCCTCGGTGCACGCCAGGCGAGATGGCTCACCGACGGACTGAACTCGTCACGCGCGGTGTGGAAGATCGTCGCCAACGACCTGCCGCTGGGCATCGTCGTCCCCGACACGACCTATGGCGACGCCGACGGCATCGAGGCCGTCGGCCAGGGCGACAACGGCAGGCCGCTCGGCCGTGAAACCGAACTGGCGCAGTTCCTCTCGCGCACCAGGAACGTCCGCAACGTCGTGTGGCTCACCGCCGACGTGCATTACACCGCGGCCAACCGCTACGACCCCTCGCGCGCCGCCCACACCGACTTCCACCCGTTCTGGGAGTTCGTCTCGGGCCCGTTGCACGCCGGTGCGTTCCCGGCCGGCAAGCTCGACGGCACCTTCGGCGTCGACCAGGTCTTCGTCCACGCCCCGACGGCCGCGAACGTCTCGCCGATCACCACGGAGTTCCAGCATTTCGGCGAGGTCCGCATCGACGGGTTCGGCACCACCATGACCGTCGACCTCTGCGACACCAGCGGTCGCGTACTGCACCGCACCGATATCCGTCGGGAGTGATGCCCACGCGGGTAGATTGCTCCCTACAGCCACCCCGGCGGATGCCTGCGGCGGATACCGAAGCAGGGAGCCATGGGACGCAACCGGCGCAACGCCGATTTCGGATCGATCATCCTGGGCTCGGTCGACGACAGTCCGCGCAAGCAGCGCATCCGCATCCAGATCCTGCTGACCGGCTCCATCGTCATCTCCAACACCATCGGCGCGATCATGGCGGTCGTGCTGGCCAGCGTCGGCATCCCCGAGCCGTCGGTGTTCGAAGCGAAGTTCTGGTGGGTCAACTTCATCGCCCTGCCGATCTACGTCCTCGCCGCCCTGGTCTTCGGGGTGATCATCGGGACGACGTTGATCGTGCGGCAGCTGCGGTGGGCGATCCGGGATCGTGAGCCCACCCGCAAGGAGGCTCGTCGCGCGCGGCGCACGCCGTGGAAGCTCACCGCGCTGCAGGCGTCGTTCTGGATCGGCGCGATCATCATGTTCACCATCTGTTACGGAGTGCTCGACCCGGCACTGATCCCGAAGATCTTCTTCGTGGTGGGCCTGTCCGGCACGGTGGTGTGCGCCATCTCGTACCTGCTCAGCGAGTTCTCGCTGCGGCCCATCGCGGCGCAGGTGATCAACGCCGACGTGAAACTCCGCCGCAAGCGCAGCGCCCTGCGTACCCGCGCGTTGATCTCATGGTCCGTCGGCTCGGGCATCCCCATTGTCGGGATCTTCCTCGTCACCGGCTTCTCGCTGTTCCGCTCCGAGACCGACAAGATCGACATCTTCACCGGTGTCACCGTCCTCGTCGCGACGGCGTTGTTCACCGGCTTGCTGCTCACGGTCCTCAACACGACTCACGTGGTCGCGCCGATCCGTAGCGTCCGCGCGGGCATGAAGAAGGTCAGCGAGGGCAAGACCGACGTCGAGGTCGTCATCTTCGACGGCACCGAGCTCGGTGAGCTGCAGGCCGGCTTCAACTCCATGGTCACCGGTCTCCGTGAACGCGAGCGCCTGCAGGACCTCTTCGGCCGTCACGTCGGCCGCGACGTCGCCGAGGCGGCCCTCTCCAGCGATCCCGAGCTCGGCGGCACCGAACGTACGGTCGCAATCGTCTTCGTCGACGTGATCGGCTCCACGCGGCTCGCGTCGGAGCGCTCCCCGTCGGAGGTCGTGTCGATCCTCAACCGGTTCTTCGCGGTCATCGTGCAGGAGGTCGAGGAGCGCAGCGGGCTGGTCAACAAGTTCGAGGGCGACGCCGTTCTTGCCGTCTTCGGTGCGCCCATCGACCTCGACGACTGCGCGGGTGCGGCCCTGGCGGCGAGCCGCGCGATCTCGCAGCGACTGGCGCAGGAGGTGCCCGAACTGAGCGCGGGCATCGGCGTCAGTTACGGCCCGGTGGTGGCCGGGAACGTCGGAGCGATCCAGCGTTTCGAGTACACCGTCATCGGCGACGCCGTGAACGAGTCGGCCCGTCTGAGCGAACTCGCGAAGCGCGACCCCACCCGACCACTCGCGTCCGAGCGCGCGGTGCGGGCGGCCGACGCCGAATCGGGACACTGGGAGGAGCAGGAGTCGGTGAGCCTGCGCGGCCGCACCGAGGAGACGGTCGTCTTCGCCGCGACGCCGCCGGCCACCCCGGCCGGCGAGACCCGGACCGACAAGACACGGACCGACGGGGACAAGAAGGACGGGGACATCGACTCGTCCACAGCGGCATCGGTCTGAATTTGTGATGCTCTCCGGTCGTGACGACGGTGGCCCGAGAGTGACCTAGATTAGCGATTGATGATCAGCAAAGAAGATGCGGTGGGTACCGACGCCCGGCTGTCGTGGGTTCTGGCCGCCGTCGCCGGGATGATAGGGGCGGCAGCCTTTCTCGATTCCGACGGATATTTCGTCACGTTCATGACCGGCAACACCGAACGCGCGGCGCTCCAGGGTTTCGAGACGACACGCGCCCGCGGTGTCATCGGTCCGACGGCGTTGAACGCCGGATTCATCATCGTCGCCTTCGTGGCGGGGGTCTTCGTCGCGATGTACTGCCGACGCCGGTTCTGGAACAACCATCCGCACGGCACCACCGTGTTGACGACGATCGGTCTGTTCGTCGCCGGGATGACCGACCTGGTGCTCAGCGGGTTCAAGGAGAACAACGTCACCTACTGGCCGATCATCATCGTCGCGTTCTCCGTCGGGGCGCTCAACGCCGCATTCGTGAAGAACGGTGAGGTGTCGATCCCGCTGAGCTACGTGACCGGCACGCTGGTGAAACTGGGCCAGGGGGCCGAACGCCACTTCCGTGGCGGCGGCACCATGTACGACTGGCTCGGCTACGCCCTGCTCTACGCAGGGTTCATCGTGGGCGCGGTGTTCGGCGGCATCGTCGGGACCATCATCGACAGCGGATACCTGCTGTTCGGCGCGGCGGCCCTGTGCGGTGCGGCGACCCTGGTGACGTTCTTCCACACCGACCGCAAGACCCTGCTCGGCTAGGTCATTCGCCCGACCGCGACCGGCGGTCGGAGAGCCCTTCGGCGAGGTCGAGTTGGCTCAGCACCCGACGCATCACCTCGTCGTCGATGCGGCCGGCGTCGCGCTCGGCGATGAACACCTCACGCTGGATCTGCAGCAGCTCGGTGCGGATCCGGTTGACCGCGACCGTCGGGCTCTCGCCGAGTTCGTCCTCACCGCGGCCGAGTTCTTCCCACGCCAGGTTCTTCCGCGATCGCAACCAGCGACGCAGGATCTCGACCTGTTCGTGCATCGCGTCGTGCTCGGGAATGCCCTCGGCGAGCTCGTCCAACCGCGCCCCGGCGGCACGGCCGGCGCGATCCTGGGCCGCGGCCAACGCCAACAGGTCCGATCGCCGCTCGTTGCTCTGCACCCCGAGTCGTCGGATCAGCCACGGCAGGGTGGTGCCCTGCAGCAGCAGGGTGCCGACCGTGACGACGAAGGTGAGGAAGATGATCTCGTCGCGCGCGGGGAAGGCCGAGCCGTCGTCGGTGGTCAGGGGGATCGCGAACGCCGCGGCCAGACTCACCACCCCGCGCATGCCCGACCACGCGACGACGAACACCGCGCCGGCCGGGGGTGCACTCTCGCGTTCGCGCAGCTTCGCCGAGAACACCCGGGGTAGATAGGTCGCCGGGAACATCCAGATCATGCGGACCACGATCACCGTCGACAGCACGGCGACCGCCGCCCAGATGATGGCGCCGACCGAGTGGCCGCGGAGTCCGCGGATGACCTCGGGCAGCTGCAACCCGATGAGCAGGAACACGAACGACTCGAGCATCACGTCGATCGACCGCCACACGGCGCTGTCCTGCAGACGGGTCGCGTACCCCTCGCGGGCCGAGCGCTGGCCCAGGTACAACCCGACGACCACGACCGCGATCACCCCCGAGGCGTGCACCTCCTCGGCGACGAAATAGGTCGCGAACGGGATGACGATGCCCAGCGCGGTCTCCATCGGAGGGTCGGTCAGCCACTGGCGGATCTTCGACACGATCACCCCGAGGACGAGACCCACCACAACGCCGCCGATCGCGGCCTCGGCGAACAGGGCGATGCCGCCCCAGACACTCGTCGTCGCACCGACCGCCGCGCCGAGCGCGAGCCGGTAGGCCGTCAGCGCGGTCGCGTCATTGAGGAGACTCTCGCCGCCGAGCAGCGTGGTCACCTTGCGCGGCAACCCGAGTCGCCGGCCGATCGCCGTGGCCGAGACCGCGTCGGGCGGCGCGACGACCGCACCGAGGACGAGCGCGGCGACCAACGGCAGTTGCGGCAGTGACCAGTACGCCACGAACCCGACCACCACGGTGGTCACGAGGGGCAGTGCCACGGCCAGCAGACCAATGGCGCGGATGTTGCGGCGCAAGGCGACGTACGAGCTGTCCTGGGCCGCGGAGTACAGCAGCGGCGGCAGGATGATGAACAGCACGACGTCGGGGTCGAGGCCGACGATCGGCAGCCCGGGAATCCAGCTGATGCCCAGGCCGACGAGCACCAGGATGAGGGGTGAGGCGAGTTGATAGCGGCGGGCGAGCGCCGCGACGGCCAGCGCGGCGACGAGCACCACGAGGATCGAGGCGTCCATGAGGGCTGACAGTATCGGTTCGCCGGGATTATCTCGCCCGGACCTCGGTTCGGTGACCAGGTGGCCGAATGCACTCCGGATACGGGACACTGTGCAGGTGCGATCCATACGACGATCGGTGATGCACCGACTGATCGGCCCGTCCGATGTGGCCACCGACACCCCCGAACCCGGGGCGTGTGCGGACCTGCTCGCGACCTCCGCCGATCCCACCGACGACCCCGTGCGTGGCCGCGCCGATCAGTGCGAGGGCTGCGAGGCCGAGGGTGTCGAGCACTGGGCCCATCTGCGCCGGTGCCTGACCTGCGGTTACATCGGGTGCTGCGATTCGAGCCCCCGCAAGCACGCGACCGCCCACCACAAGAGCTCGCAGCATCCCGTGATGCGCTCGGCCGAGCCGGGTGAGGCGTGGCGCTGGTGCTACGTGCACGCCGAGCTCGGCTAGAGCCGGCTCGAGAAACGAGAAACCCATGACCTCCCCCGGACCGCGACCCACTCCGCGCCCCGTTCCGCCGCCACGCCCACCGGTGTCACGTCCCCCGGCCGGCGTGCCGCCCACCGGTCGCGGTCCCGTTCCGCCCCGTCCTGCCCCGGGGGTCCCGCCGTCGGCGATCGGACCCGTCCCCGCCGGTTCGCCGCGGATCGGTACGCCGCTGTCGCCCTCGGCGACACGGGTCATGCTGCTCGGCGCCGGCGAACTCGGCAAAGAGGTCGTGATCGCGTTCCAGCGACTCGGTGTCGAGGTCATCGCCGTCGACCGCTATCACAACGCGCCCGGTCACCAGGTCGCCCACCACGGTTTCGTGATGGACATGACCGATCACGACGCGCTGCTCGGCCTGATCATCGACCAGCGGCCCGACTACGTGGTCCCCGAGATCGAGGCCATCGCGACCAGCGCGCTCGAAGAGGCCGAGCGGCGCGGCATCACCGAGGTGATCCCGACCGCCCGCGCGACGTCACTGACCATGAACCGCGAGGGCATCCGGCGTCTGGCCGATTCCGAGCTGGGCCTGCCGACGTCGGCATACGCCTTCGCCGACTCGCTCGAGCAGCTGACCGTGGCCGCCGACCGTGTCGGCTACCCGTGTCTGGTGAAGCCGACGATGTCGTCGTCGGGCAAGGGCCAGTCGATGCTGCGCGGTCCCGAGGATCTCGCCGCGGCATGGGAGACGGCCGCATCGGGTGCGCGCGTGGCCGGTGGCCGCGTCATCGTGGAGGGTTTCGTCGATTTCGACTACGAGATCACCCTGCTCACCGTCCGCGCGGTCGACCCGGCGACCGGCACCCTCACCACCCACTTCTGCGCGCCCATCGGTCACCGTCAGGAACGCGGCGACTACGTGGAGAGCTGGCAGCCGCAACCGATGAGCCCGGTGGCGCACGGAGCGGCCATGTCGATCGCGGCGCGCATCGTCACCGCCCTGGGCGACGGAAAGCTCGGCGGCCGAGGCATCTTCGGTGTCGAGATGTTCGTCAAGGGTGACGACGTCTACTTCTCCGAGGTGAGCCCTCGTCCGCACGACACCGGCCTGGTGACCCTGGCGACGCAGCGCCTCTCCGAGTTCGAGATGCACGCGCGCGCCATCCTCGGTCTGCCCGTCGACGTCACCCTCGCCAGCCCGGGTGCGTCGGCCGTGATCTACGGCGGACGCGACGAGGCGGCCATCGGATTCGAGAACGTCGCCGCCGCACTGACGATCCCCGAGACCGACATCCGGCTGTTCGGCAAGCCCGAGAGCTATACCCGTCGACGGATGGGCGTGGTGGTGGCCACCGCCGACGACATCGCCGGTGCGCGCCGTCGTGCGAACGACGCTGCGGCACTTGTCCGTCCGGTCAGCACGGCGGCCACCCCTCGTGTCGCGCCGCCCGCGTCTGCGCCATCGGTCCTCGACGGTCCGCCCCCGGGGCCGTCCACCGACCGGATACCGGCGACCCCCGCGCCCGACGTCCCCGGGGTGTCGTCGGTGGGCGCCGACGTCGAGACCGAGCGCAGCCCGCTGGCCCGACCCGACGCCGTCGACACCGAGTCGCAGACGGGATCCGAGGACGCGCAGCAGGATCGGCAGGAACCGGAGTCGGCGCCGACCGCGCTGTTCGACACCGCTGCGGAATCCCGCGAACCCGCCCCCTCGGGCCGCAACATCACCGTGGAGAAGTAGATGCCGGTCGCCGGTGAGCTGATCGTCGCGCTCGTGATCGCCATCGGCCTCGTGGGCACGGTGATCCCGATGCTGCCCGGTCCGTCGCTCGTCGGACTGGCGATCGTGGTGTGGGCGGCGTTCGAGGGCGGATGGGCCTGGGCCGTGGCGGGTGTCGCGGTCGCGCTGATCGTGGCCGCCGCGGTGCTGAAGTATCTCGTCGCGGGATCGTCGATGAAGAAGTCGGGGATCTCCAACCGCACCATCATGATCGGTGGCCTCGTCGGCATCGTCGGGTTCTTCGTCATCCCCGTGATCGGACTGCCCATCGGGTTCCTCGCCGGCGCGTTCGCCGCCGAGTGGGCCCCGGCCCGCAGCGTCACCGCCGGACGTCGCGGCGCGATCGCCGCGGCCCGCGCCGCCGTCGTCGCCATCGGGATCGAGCTCACCGCATCGCTCTTCGCGGCCGGCACCTGGCTCACCGGCGCCATCGCGATCTGACCCCACCACCCCAGTTGGGCCGTCGTTGGCGTCAGGTGGGCCGTTGTATGCGTCTGTTGGGCCGTCGTGAAACGCCCGGTGCTCCGTTGTCGATGTCCGTGGGGCCGCGCCGGGCGAGCGGCACCGACCACCTCGGAGCGTTTTCGGGCTGCGGCCCACCCAGCGACAACAACGGCCCAACGGGGGCGGACGACGGCCCAACTGGCGGAGGGTCAGTCGGCGTGCGCGCGACCGAGGGGCACGATGAGCGGCCCACCCGACACCGGGTCGGTGAGCACCATCGACCGCAGCCCGAACGCGGCCTCGAGGAGTTCGGGCGTCACGACGTCGGTCGGCGACCCCTCGGTGAGAACGGCCCCGTCGCGCATCACGATCAGTCGATCGCTGTAGCGGGCAGCGAGATTGAGATCGTGCAGCACCATCACGATCGTCTTGCCGTGCTCGGCGCACAGCGTGTGCACGAGATCAAGGACGTCGACGGCATGCGCCAGATCGAGGAACGTCGTCGGTTCGTCGAGCAGTAGCAGATCGGTCTCCTGGGCGAGGGTGAGCGCGATCCACACCCGTTGACGCTGCCCACCCGACAGCGCCGAGACCGGGCGGTCGGCGAGGGTGTCGGTGCCGGTCATCGCCATCGCCGTCGCGACGGCCTTCTCGTCGTCGGCCGACCACTGTCGATACCAACTCTGATGCGGATGGCGTCCGCGCGCGACGAGATCGACGACCGTCAGACCCTCAGGGGCGATGGGGTTCTGCGGCAGCAGGCCGAGGGTGCGGGCGACGTCGCGCGGCTTCTGACCGGCGATGTCGGTGCCGTCGAGCAGCACGGTGCCCGACCGTGGACGGAGTAACCGTGCCAGGGAGCGCAGCAGGGTCGACTTGCCGCAGCCGTTCGGCCCGACGACCGTCGTCACCTGACCGTCGGGGATGGCGACGTCGAGATCGGCGATGACGGGGTCGGCGTCGTATCCGACGGTGAGGCCGGTCGCGGACAGGCGTGTCGAGGTGAGCAACGCGTCGGTGCTGATGGCTTCGGGGGTCATGCGGACGCCTTTCGCGAGACGGCGATCATGAGGTAGATCAGGAACGGCCCGCCGATGCCCGCGGTCACGACACCCACTGACAGTCCGGCGGGTAACAGGCTGCGGCACAGCAGGTCCGAGCCGACCACGAGGACCCCGCCGACGATGCCGGAGATGATCGGTGGTGGTGCCGGCGTGGCGCAGAGCCGCAGGGCGATCTGCGGGGCGAGCAGCGCGACGAAGGCGATGGGTCCGGCGGCGGAGACGGTGATGGCCGCGACCACGACGGCGACCACCAGTGCGACCGCGGTGACGCCGGAGGTGCGCACCCCCAGGCCGCGGGCGAGGTCCTCGCCGAGTCCGAGCACCCCACTTCCGCGCCGGACCGCCGTCACCGCGATCACCGCGGCGACGAGTGTGACGCTCAGGGTGGTCACCGACGCCCAGGTGGCGTCGGAGACCGACCCGATGAGCCAGCGTTGGGCGCGACCGACGTCGTTGATGCGCGCGCGGGTGAGTCCGAAGGCGACGAGCGCCTGGAACACCCACGTGAGGGCGACGCCGACCAGGACGAGCCGGAATGCGTCGATGCCGCCGCGCCAGGCCAGCAGGTACATGAGCAGCGCGCCGATCCCCGCGCCGACGAGCGCGGATATCGGGGTGCCGACGTCGGCGAACCACGAGCCCCAGCCCGAACCGAACGCGATGCCGAACACCGCCGCGGCGCTCGCGCCGGCGGTGATGCCGAGGACGTCGGGGGTGGCCAGCGGATTGCGCGCGATGGTCTGGGTGAGCGCGCCGGACAACCCGAGGCCGATGCCGACGAGCACCGCCACCAGCGCCCGGGGCAGACCGACGTCGAAGACGATCACGTTCTCGACGCGCGTGCCGCCACCGAGCAGGATGCGCCCGACGTCGATCGCCGACAACGGGTAGTCGCCCACACCGATGCCCGCGGCGAACAGCACCAGCGCCAGTGCGGTGACCACGACTCCGACGATCACGGTGCGGGGCGCCACCAGGAACGAGAAGGAGCCGACGCGCACGACCCCCCGTCGGCGGACGGTCAGCGCTGCCGAAGCGGTGCCGGGTGCCGCGGCCGATGCGGGGTGGTCGCGGGTCTCGGTCATACGGCCACCAGACGTCGTGAACGCACCAGCTTGATCAGCATCGGCGCGCCCACGACGGCGAGGACGATGCCCACCTGGATCTCGGCCGGTCGGGCGATGACGCGTCCGATCACGTCGGAGGCGACGAGCAGGATCGCGCCCAGCACAGCCGAATACGGCACGATCCACCGATAGTCGGGGCCCACCACGGCGCGCGCGAGGTGCGGCACCACGAGGCCGAGGAAGACGATGGGCCCGCAGGCCGCGGTCGCGGCACCGGCGAGCAGCGTGATGGCTGCGATGCCGGCGACGCGGACGGTCACGATGCGCGAGCCCAGCGACCGCGACATGTCGTCGCCGAGGCTCAGCACGTTGAGGAAGAACCCGCTGCCGAGCGCGAGCACGAGACCGGCGGCGATGAACGGTGTCGCCGCCCAGATGACGTCGGTGCCGCGGCCCACCACCGATCCGACGTTCCAGAACCGCCACGCGTCGAGGGAGGCGGTGTCGGTGAGGACGATCGCGGAGGTGATGGCCAGCAGCATCGCCGACAGTCCGGTGCCCGCGAGAACCAGTGTCAGCGGTGAGGCCCCTCGTGTGAGCGCCGAGGTCCCGAAGACCAGCCCCGCGGCGATCATGGCCCCGAGCAGTCCGAACCCCATGTACTCGATGGGCGCGGTGATCCCCAGGAGATAGACGCCGGCGACGACCGCGCACGCCGCGCCGGCGTTCACACCCAACAGTCCGGGATCGGCGAGGGGGTTGCGGGTGTGGGCCTGGGCGAGCGCGCCGGCCGCGCCGATCGCCAGACCCACCAGGATCCCCAGGACCGTGCGCGGGATGCGGAGGTCGCGCACGATGCCGACGACGTCGGCCGGTGCCGACGAGGGGGAGAACAGCGCGTCGACGACGGTGCCGGGGGACAGGGCGCGCGAGCCGATCGCGATCGACGCGATGGCCAGGACGGCGAGCAGTCCGAGGAAGGCCAGCAGCAAGGTCAGGTCGCGACCGCGCCTTGCGCGTGGGGACACCACCGCCGCCGATCCCTCCCTCGTCACCTCGAATGCAGTATGGCAAGGATAGCCTAAGTAGAACGACGGACGCCGGTGAGTGGTGTTCGTCGTTTTGAATGGGTTTGATACCGACAGCCAGCGCGCGCGTGCTGACTGTCGAGTCTGTCGGCCAAAGTTCAGCGGGGTGCGCAGGAAGGACTCTTGAGGGTGGGCGGGTAGCAGGGCGCCGATAATGAACCCTTGGTTGGTGCGTGTCGCGCTTAATGTTCAGGACGGACTAGACCGCAACCTGTACTTTGAAGTAGTTCCCTACTGCCCATCTATATTCGCTAATAGGATCCGATGCCGTCAAACGATGTAGTTCTACTTGCTGACATGCTACTGCGCTCGAGAGGCGACAATTCGTTTCTCTCTAATTCCGCTCAGGAAGCGTACTTCGTGGCGAAACACTATCTTCGCGAGTACAAGCCGGCGCACGACGACATTTTGTCTAGTGTAGTAGACGGTATGCACGACGGAGGAATTGATGCGGCCTATATTTTCGCAGACGGATATCATGTCCGCGATGACGCTTCTATGCAGTTGCTTGGTCGACGCGCGCATCTTGACCTCATCTTCATCCAGGTCAAAAACTCCTCGGGGTTTAGCGAGACGTCGATCGATAAATTGGTAATAAATATTCCAAAGCTGCTTGATTTCGATCGCGACGAGGTAGCTCTCTCGAGGGTCTTCAACCCAAAAGTCATTGAGATAACCAGGCGATTTCTCGAGTCTTACCGTTCGCTCGAAATGCCGACGCTATCCGCGTACTTTGGATTTGCGTCCCTGAAGGCCGATCATGTGCACGAAAATACCTACGCGAGGTCAGGCAATCTCGTGGATTCGTTCACCGCGTGTTTCAATTCGGCAAACGTTGAGATAGATTTTCTCGATGCGTCTCGGGTCGCGGACATGGCGAGGGAGTTGCCAGTAACCAACCGTTCTCTCAGTTTGACGGAGTTTCCGCTCGCTACGGATAGAACGGGAGGGTATATAGGGGTCGTAAGTCTGATGAATTACCAGAAGTTTATTACCGACGAGAGTGGCAAACTCGACTCCTCGCTCTTCGAAGCTAATGTTCGTGATTACGAAGGCGAGACCGGAGTCAATGCGAGCATCAGATCGACGCTGGAAAGCGATGAGCAAGATGTTGACTTCTGGTGGCTGAATAATGGCGTGACGATCGTTGCAGATAAGGTTCAGCAGTCTGGAAAAACGCTGGAGTTGGGGTCGCCTCAAATAGTTAATGGGCTGCAGACCTCCCATGAGATTTATAAAAGATCTCGAGACGGCTCAACTCTTGGCGATTTAGACACACGCGGAATTTTGGTAAAGATAATTGAGGCTCAAGACGAGGCGATTCGAGATCGGATCATTCGCGCTACCAACAGTCAGACCAACTTAGGGATAAGCGCCGTACGCGCGACTGACAAGGTGCAACGTCAAATCGAGGAACACCTACGTACGCACGAACTGTACTACGAACGTCGTAAAAATTTTTACTTAAATCAAGGTGTTCAATCATCGAAGTTGGTGACGATTGACCAGATGGGCCAAGCGGTTCTAAGTGTGTGCGCTCAACTGCCTCATACTGGCCGAGGTGAACTCTCGAGGATCTTTGAGGATGAAATCTACGAGTACGTTTTCTCCAAAACTCATCCGATCGAGATGTACTCTGCGGCGATAAGAATTTTGCGTGTATGCGAAGAGCACCTCAGGATGCGGTATAGAGAACAAGCCGAAGATTTTCTTCTACATTTGACTATGCTCGCGACTATTGCCATCACACGAAAGCACCGCCCAACCGCAGCTGAGATTGCTGGGACCACTTCTCTTCCTTCGCCTCAGCTTCTAGATTCTTTGGTGAAGATTGTCCAGCAGTCCTTTGCAGCAGTTGCTCAGCGGCGCGGTGATGTGCTTTTGGACAAAGTCGCCAAGGATGAAGGAACGACAACTGAAGTGGCCGAACGCGCGCAGAGGTTCCTGCGAACCTCGCATAGAGCACGGTAACTGGCAATGTGGCGGTTCGAGCACTGCGCATAGATCCATCTTCTTGATGAACTCGGTGAAGGTGACTACTGCGCCGATTTGAGTGAACACAGCGAGGAGAGTCGGCGGGCTGCTTACTCCGAACCGCTCGTCCGCGTGGGCGCTTGGAGAGTTTGTGTACCCGGTGGGGCGAGCGGCAGTGGTGGTGTCGCTCGCCGCACCGTCACCGACTGCTTCGGTGTGCTCCTCGCAGGACCTGAGAACCCCGGGTGGCTGTCGGCGTTTGGCCTCCTGCCTGGTTTGGACAAAAATTTGTCGAGGGCTGGCTGCGAACCCGTGGACGGCTGGCTGGCCACCGTTGTCGACCCAGTTCGCTCAGGTTCGATAACCAAAGCGCAACATTTGGTAACCGAAACGGATGATGTGGCGATGAACACAGCAGCCTGGCAGTGAACTGTCAGCAGCGACCGGTCGAGGAGACGAGCCGGCCGTCCACATCGCCTGCTCTCGACCACGAGCGGGCCAGGCCGAGAGAGTGGGATTCGATGAAGAACGCACGGAAGACGACACAACGCGCAGCGGCCACGGTTCTGGCGGCTGCGGCCATCGGTACTGCGGGCATGATCGCGGCCGGACCCGCGAACGCCGTCGCGCCGCCGGAGCTGCGCATCACCGGGGCCGTGTACTGCGACCGCACCGAGTTCGTCCCGACCCTGATCCGCACCATGACCGCCCGCAACGTCGGTGGCGTGACCATGCGCAACACCACGCTGCAGGAGATCAACGGCCAGCGTCGCTTCTCCCCGGCCCTCAAGCCCGGTGAGACCCTGAACATCACCACCAAGCAGCGCGGGTGCTTCCCGTCGTCGATCGCCGGCTACACGATCTCCGACATCCGCGAGAACGTGTTCGACAACTTCGGTTACTGGACGAACTGAGTCCCTCCCGAGTCGCTGCGCGGTCTCGACCGCGACAGGCATGACGGCGGTGATCCCCTCGGGGGTCGCCGCCGTTCTCAGTCGAGGTAGCGCGCGACGACGTCGGCGCGGGCCCGCATCGAGGCGGCGTCCTCGGATCGGCCCAGGGCGTCGAACTGGGCTGCGGCGCTGAGACTCTCGTCCCGTTCTGCCCGGAGCACCGAGCGGATGGCGTTCTCGTCGAGCTCGAGACGATCGATCTCGGTGGAGCCCACACCGACACCGCCCGGTCGCGCAGGTCCCGACGCGTCGGCGTCGTCGACAGGTGGAGCCTGTGCGTTGTCGATGGCGGCGATCGCCGAACGCAGTGCGGCGACGGCTGGTCGATCACCGGCCGCCATCGCGGCGCGCAGACCCTGGCGGAGTGTGGAACGCATGGGCGGTCACGCTAGCGAGGCCGCGTGACGAGCGACAGCGAATAAAAGCCCAACTGACGCCGACGACGGCCCAACTGGCGGAAACGACGGCCCAACTGACGGGAACGACGGCCCAACTGGCGGGGTCGGGGTGGCGGTCAGACCTTGTCGGGTTCGGCGGCGGCGAGCATGTCCTCGCGCTCGACGACCTTGATCCGCTCGCGCCCCTCGGCCTCACCGAGCTTGCGCTCGTGCTCGTCGAGTCGGTACCAGCCGTCCCACGTGGTGAACGGCACCGAGCGGCTCTCCAACAGCTCCACCACCGACGCCTCGGCGGGGCTCGACGGGTCGTTGAGCGACCCGGCCTTCATGTCGTCGAGGATGCATTCGACGGTCTCGTTGGCGTCGCCCTTGGTGTGGCCGATGAGACCGATCGGACCGCGCTTGACCCAGCCGGTGGTGTAGAGCCCGGTGAGGTGCTCGCCCTCGTCGAAGATGCGGCCCGACTCGTTGGGGATGACGCCGGCCTGATCGTCGAACGGGATCTGCGGCAGGTTGTCCGAGAGGTACCCGACGGCGCGGTAGACCGCCCCGATCTCCCAGTCGGTCGTCTTGCCGGTCGGCTTGACGTTGCCGGTCCCGTCGAGCTGGGTGCGCTCGGTGCGCAGACCGACGACTTTGCCGTCGGAGCCGAGGATCTCGAGCGGCGACTCGAAGAAGTGCAGGAACAGCTTGTGCGGCCGGTCGCCGGGCTCGCGGATCGCGTAGTTCTCGATGATGGTGGCGACCTGGTCGGTGATCTTCGACCCGCGACGCGCGACGGCGGAGCCCTCGTCGTAGTCGATGTCCTCGGGGTCGACGATGACCTCGATGTTCGGCGAGTGGTCGAGCTCTTTGAGCTCCAGGGGCGTGAACTTCGCCTGCGCGGGACCGCGGCGGCCGAAGACGTGGACCTCGATCGCCTTGTTGGCCTTCAGTCCCTCGTAGACGTTCGGCGGGATCTCCGTCGGCAGCAGCTCGTCGCCGGTCTTCGCCAGCACCCGCGCGACGTCGAGGGCGACGTTGCCGACCCCGATGACGGCGACCTTCTCGGCCTCCAGCGGCCAGGTGCGCGAGAAGTCGGGATGACCGTCGTACCAGGCGACGAACTGGGCGGCACCGTAGCTGCCGTCGAGGTCGATGCCGGGAATCTGCATGCCGCGGTCGTCGGTGGCGCCGGTGGAGAAGATGACGGCGTCGTAGAACGTCCGCAGGTCCTCGAGAGTGATGTCGGTGCCGTAGTCGACGTTGCCGAGCAGGCGCACCTGCGGCTTGTCGAGCACCTTGTGCAGGGCGGTGATGATGCCCTTGATGCGCGGGTGGTCGGGGGCGACGCCGTACCGGATGAGCCCGAACGGTGCCGGCATGCGCTCGAACAGATCGATGCTCACGCCGCGCTCACCGGCGGTGTCGGATTTCATCAGCGCGTCGGCCGCATAGATGCCGGCGGGTCCGGCGCCGACGATGGCGACTCGCAACGGACGTGTGTCTGCGCTCATGATTCGGGCTTACCTTCTGTTCGTTCCTCGGGGGCCGCATTCTGCCGGGGCCGTGCTGCGGCGCGAAAATCTCCCACCACGGTAGGCGTCGGCCCGCATCCGGCGCTAATCGCCCGCGGTGCCCATCACCTGGGGTGTTCTGCGGCTCAGCTCGCGAGCTGCGGCACCAGCTTCTGCAGCACCCACGGGATGGTGAGCACGGTCGGCACCGACATCGCGCTCCCGGTCACCTGGTCGAGGAACACCACGTCACCGCGCTTGACGACGTCGAGGTTCATGAACGCCGGGTTCGCGCGCAACGCGTCGGTGGACCCCTGCCAGTCGACGACGACCAGCTTGTCGAGACCGCCGAGGAGGCCGAGGTTCTCATCCGAGATCGAGCCGTAGAATCCGTTGGTGATGCTCGGCTGCAGCGACGCCGGGAACTCGAGGCCCAGGTTCGTGAGCATCTGGCCGCGACCGTCGCCGGGGCTGTAGATGCTCACGCCCCCGCCGGCCGAGCCGATCACCACGGCGCCGGTGCGGCCGGCGAGCTGGGGGTTCGCGGCCTTGGCGTCGGCGAACCCCTTCTGGGTGTCGCCGATGAGCTTCGCGGTCTCCGCCGGCTTGCCCACCGCGCGACCGATCTCGGTGGTCGACGCCGTCCACGGCACCGTCCAGTCCTCGTACTGCCCGGGCCGCACCACGGTCGGGGCGACCTTCGCGAGGTTGTCGTACTGGGAGCGGGTCACCGCGTTGTTGACCGCGAGGATCAGGTCGGGATCGGTGGCCAGCGCCTTCGGGATGGCCGAGGAGAGGTCCTGGGAGCCCTGCCCGAGGACGACCGGCTCCTTGCCCTCGAGCATCTTCTCGTTCCAGGGGGCGATCACGGTCTTCTCGGTGGGGTCGGAGAACGGCACCATCGTGGTCGGCGTGATCCCCAGGGCGAGGAGGGTGTCGCCGTCGCCGGGGCCCAGTGTCGCGATGCGGGCGGCGGTGGCGTCGATGGTGGTGTCGCCGTAGCGGTGGTCGATGGTGACCGGCAGCGCGTTCGGCTCGGCGGCGACCGAGCTGCTCGAGGCGGCGGAGTCGTCGGGTGCCGAGCAGGCGCCGAGCCCGACGGCCAGGCCGACGGCGGTGACCATGGCGACGAACGGGACGAGCACGCGGCGGTGGGACATTTGATCTCCTAAGGATAGCCTCACCTCCACAGTGGCAGGTGCGTCCGATCCGGGCAAATCCGCCCATCTCGCGGCGTCGATAGGATCGCTGCCATGGCCTCGACCGACACCCCCTCGCCGTCCCTCGACCCCGGCGCGTCCGACGACCCCGGGTGGAAGGCGGCGTGGCCGTTCCTGGTGGCGGTCGTGATCGTGCTCCTCGCGGTGGGCACCATCGCGCTGTTCCACGTGATCAAGCCGGGTTCGGAGCGCCTCACCGAGAGCGCCAAGGTCACGCGCGCGATCAACGACTACTACACGGCCAAGAACGCGGTGAACTACGAGCAGTTCCGCTCGCTGAGCTGCCCCGCCGACCTGCTGCAACCGTCGTTCCCCACGGACGCGGCGTTCGAGCAGGCCGGCCAGGCATCGCGTACCGAACACGGCAACATCACCATCACCGACATCACCGAGACCGCGGTCACCGGTTCCTCGGCGACGGCCAACATGCACTGGCGCTACACCAAGAACCCGAAGGACGCGGTGCTGCCGATCACCCTGGTGAAGGCGAGCGAGGACTGGAAGGTCTGCGGCGCGAAGGGTCCGTGACCCGACCGGCGCCGAACCGGGGTCGATGCCCGGATGCGCAGCGGGTGCGAGGTGTGCAACGCTTCTCCGGTGAGCTATGCAGGTGACGTGACCCCCCAGCAGGCCTGGGACATCCTCCGTTCCGATGCCGACGCGGTGCTCGTCGACGTCCGGACCCGTGCCGAGTGGTCCTACGTGGGCATCCCCGAGCTGTCCGAGATCGGCAAGCAGGTCGTGCTGATCGAGTGGGTCGGTTTCCCCGACGGGCAGCGCAACCCGCACTTCGTCGAGCAGTTGCGTGATGCCGGCGTCTCCGACGATCAGCAGGTCCTGTTCCTGTGCCGGTCGGGCCAGCGCTCGGTGGGTGCCGCCGAGGCCGCGACCGCCGACGGGATCGCGCAGGCGTACAACATCTCCGAGGGCTTCGAGGGCGGTCTGGGCCCCGACGGCCAACGCGGCGTCGTGGGCTGGAAGGCCCAGGGCCTGCCGTGGCGCCAGTCGTGACGGGTCGTCGGTCGTGACAGGCGCTCGACGGTGATCGGCGGGGGTTCACCTCTCCCCGAGGGTGTCTCGCCGGAGACCATCGGTGTGCGCGGTGGGTTGATGCGGTCGCAGTTCTCCGAGACCTCGGAGGCGATGTTCCTCAACTCCGGCTACGTCTACTCCTCGGCGGCCGCCGCCGAACGTGCCTTCACCGGTGAGGACGAGCGGTTCGTCTACTCCCGCTACGGCAACCCGACGGTCGCCATGTTCCAGGAACGACTGCGCCTGCTCGAGGGGTCGGAGGCGTGCTTCGCGACCGCCAGCGGCATGGCGGCGGTGTTCGTCTCCCTCGGCGCGCTGCTCAAGGCGGGCGACCGACTCGTGGCCGGACGCAGCCTGTTCGGCTCGTGCTTCGTGGTGTGCAACGAGATCCTGCCCCGCTGGGGTGTCGAGACCGTCTTCGTCGACGGTGAGGACCTCGACCAGTGGGAACAGGCGCTGTCGGTGCCGACGACGGCGGTGTTCTTCGAGACACCGTCGAACCCGATGCAGTCGCTCGTCGACGTCGCGCGGGTGTCGCAGATGGCGCACGCCGCGGGCGCACAGGTGGTGTTGGACAACGTCTTCGCCACGCCGCTGCTGCAGCGCGGTCACGATCTCGGCGCCGACGTCATCGTGTACTCGGGCACCAAACACATCGACGGCCAGGGCCGGGTGATGGGCGGTGCGGTGCTGGGCACCAAGGAGTACATCGACGGGCCCGTGCAGACGCTGATGCGACACACCGGACCGGCGATGAGCCCGTTCAACGCCTGGACGTTGCTCAAGGGCATGGAGACGCTGCGGCTGCGTGTCGACGCATCAGTGGCCTCCGCGTTGCGGATCGCACAGTTCCTTGAGGACGATCCGCGCGTCAAGTGGGTCAAATACCCGTTCCTGCCATCACATCCGCAGTACGAGCTCGCTCGAGAGCAGATGACCGGAGGTGGCACCGTCGTCACCTTCGAGCTCAGCGACCCGTCCGGGATCGGCGGCAAGGCGCGGGCCTTCGAGGTGCTCGACGGGTTGCAGATCATCGACATCTCGAACAATCTGGGCGACTCCAAGTCGCTCATCACCCACCCGGCCACCACCACCCACCGCGCGATGGGACCCGAGGGCAGGGCCGCGATCGGGCTGTCCGACGGCGTCGTTCGCCTGTCGGTGGGCCTCGAGGGTGTCGAGGACCTGCTCGCCGACCTCGACCGGGCTCTGTAGAAGGAATCGGGACCCGGCGATGCAATCGGTTGTCGACTGGGTCATCGGCGTCATCGAGACCACTCCGCCGTGGGTGGTGTACCTCCTGGTGTGGTCGCTGGTCTACACCGAGACCGCGGCACTGCTCGGCCTCATCCTGCCCGGCGAGACCGCGTTGCTCGCCGGGGGTGTCGCGGCCGCGGTGGGAGAGACCAACATCGCCTGGCTCATCGCCGGGGCGTGTGTCGCGGCGATCTGCGGTGACGCAACGGGTTTCACGCTCGGGCGCCACTTCGGTCCGCGGATTAGGGTGTCGCGGCTGGGTCGGCAGATCGGTCCGGGACGCTGGGACCGGGTCGCGCAGGCCGTGCAACGTCGCGGCATCCCGACGGTGATCGGCGCCCGCTGGATCGGGTACGTCCGCACGCTGACCCCGTTCGTCGCGGGCATGTCCCGCATGCCGGTCAAGATCTACCTCGTGGCCAACATCATCGGCGGACTGATCTGGGTCATCTCCGTCGGGGTGATCGGGTACTTCGTCGGTGCGACCGTGGGCGCCCGTCTGCTGCTCTACGGCGCGCTCGTCGTGGGTGTCGCCGCCCTGCTGTTCGTCGGGATCGGCTGGCTGCGCAACCGCCGCCACGCCCGCCGCCTCGCCGAGGCCAAACCCGGCTGACCTGGCTATCATCGCGGGCATGTCGAGCATCGTGAGCGCTGCGCGAGCCGTCACGGAGGCGCGACTCGCCCCGATGGCGGACGAGGTCGATGCCTCGGGCTCGATCCCGTCCTCGCACCTGGCGGCGCTGGCCTCCTCGGGCCTGTTCGGTGCGGCACTCGGGGACGAGTGGTGGCACCTGGCCGAGGTGGCGGAGACCATCATCTCCGGTTGTCTCGCCACGGGTTTCGTGTGGGCGCAGCACCACGGCGTCGCGGTCGCGGTGCGACGGGCCGGGCGTGATGACCTGGCCTCCGCGCTCGCGTCGGGTGAGGTGATCGCCGGTGTCAGCTATGCCGGTCTGGGATCACATGGCGCGACCCTCGCTGCGCGTCGCAGCGAGGCCGGATGGGTCCTGTCCGGGTCGTCGGCGTTCGTGACCGGATGGACGATCATGGGCCTGATCGGCGTCTGGGCTCATGATGAGCAGGCCGACGAGGCTCGCATGTTCCTGATCGAGCGTCCCGACGAGGTCGACGGGATCGTCGCCACCGATCTCGATCTCGTTGCTGCGCAGGCGAGCAACACCGTGACACTCGCTTGGGACGACGTGCACGTCGACGATGCTGCGGAGGTCACCAGCGTTCCCGCGGGCGAGCGACCGCGCAGCGCCAATCTCAGGATCCGGATGAATGCGTCTCTGGCCCTGGGGATCTGTGCGTCTGCACTACGAGAGTTCGATGCGTTGGCCGCGACGAATCCGGAGTTCGCCGAGCGGGCTACGGCGGGCCACCGTGCGCTCATCGGTGTGCGCGATCGTCTCGACACCTCACTGAATGACGCGGAAGCGCTGTATCGACATCGCGCGGAGGCGAACGAACTCGCGATGCGCCTGGCCACGGCGGTCGCGGCAGCAACGGGCAGTCGTTCGGCCCTGGCTCGGTCGACGGCGTCGCGTCTCGTTCGGGAGGCACTGTTCTGTGCGGTGTGCGCCGGACGGCCGGCGATTCGTGACGCGATGCTCACGCGTCTGCTCTGACATCGACGTCGCGCGCGCCGTCCGTTCAGGCCAGAAGGTCGGGACAGCGCAGGGCCCGCAGGACGGTGGCGAACTTGGCGGTGGTCTCGGCGAGTTCGGCGTCGGGATCGGATTGCGCGACAACGCCTCCCCCCGACCACGCGCGGATGGTCCGTCGGTCGGCGGCGATCTCGGCGCAGCGGATGCTGACCATCCACTCGCCGTCGCCGGCGGTGTCGCACCAGCCGACGGCGCCGGCGTAGAAGTCGCGGGGCTCCTCGGTGGCGGTGATGAGATCGCGTGCCGCGGCAGTCGGGGTCCCGCAGATGGCCGGGGTCGGGTGCAGCCGGAGCGCGAGATCCAACGACGTCATCTCCGGCTCGCGCAGCACACCGGAGATGGGCGTCGCGAGATGCCACATCTCGCCCGTGCTCAACAGGATCGGTTCGTCGGGCACCGACAGCGTCGTGCACAGCGGTCGCAGCACCGACGTCAGGTAGTCGACGACGATCCGGTGTTCGTGGCGGTCCTTCGCCGAGTCGAGCAGTGCGGCCGCGCGGGCGGCGTCGATCTCCGGATCACTCGACCGCGGCGCCGACCCCGCATACGGACGGCACGTGACACGGTCACCGGTCTTGTGCACCAATGACTCCGGGCTCGCCCCCACCAGCGTGCGCCCCTCGAAATCGCCGCCCGCGGCCGAGAGATCGACCCGGAAGGCGTTGTGTTCGTGGTTGCCCGCGGCCAATGCCGCCACGACCGCGTCGATGTCGACGGGCTCGGCGGCGAGCATCTCGACGCAGCGGGCGAGCACGACCTTGTCCGCGGCGCCCGAGACGATCGCGTCGATGACGGCGGCCACGCGCGCGACGTGGACATCGGGAGTCGGAACCGTCGCGGTGAGGGAGATCTCGACGGCGTGCGTCAGGGCGGCCCCGGAATCGGGGGCGCGGTGGGTGAGGGTGTCGACGGCCGTCAACGCGTCGGGAGCCGCCTCGTCGAAGGCGAGGGCCCCGACCACGGCGATCGGGGCACCGTCGCGACGGCCCCGGGTGATCGCGGCCACGGCATCGGCGGCGTCGGCGAACCGCGCCACCGGGGTGCCCGCGTGCACCGAACCGTGCGGGCGGGACAGGTGGAAGGACACGACCTCAACGCTACCCGCGGGCGTTGCGATCACCGTGACCGCAATTCCGCCCACGACGCCGGTGTCGGTGGGTCGGCGCGATGTGTCGCGCGCCACAGTCGGATTGACACCGCGTGGCCGGAACGGTCACCCTTCTCGCCAGGTCATGAGTGTCAGCGCACAGCCCCGGCTTGCTGACCGGCAACCCTCCAACCGCGGTGGGGTGCTCCGGGTGACGACCAGGTGCGCGTCCGAGGTGGACGTGTGCAAGCGCGGACTCCGGCGAGACGGAGTCCTCTGACGAGAACGAGGACCACCATGTCTGTCATCGACATCACCCCCGCCGCCGCACTCGCGACGGTCTTCCCCATCGCCGACGTCGTCGGGGCCGACGAGACCGTCGAGTGCGCGGCGGGGCGTGTGCGCTACGTCAACGGCGACTACGCGGCCAGTGCGCCCGCGTTGGCCGCTGTCGCCACCGAGATCGCGGCCGCACTGCCGCAGTACGCCAGCGTCCACCGCGGCGCGGGCCATCTGTCGCAACTCACCACCGCCCGCTACGAGAACGCCCGAACCGTCGTCGGCGATTTCGTGCGGGCGCGCACCGACGACCACGTCGTGTTCACCCGCAACACCACCGATGCGATCAACCTTCTGTCGCGCGCCGTGCCGGGCGACACGGTCGTCCTCGACATCGAGCACCACGCGAACCTGTTGCCGTGGCGGCGTTCCGGGGCGGACACGACGGCGAAGCCGGAGCTGGACCGAAGGTGCCGCGTCGTCACGTGTCGGCCCACTCTCGCCGAGACGCTCGCGGCCCTGACCGACGAACTGCACCGCGCACCGGCCGCGCTGCTGGCGATCACGGGGGCGTCGAACGTGACCGGCGAGGTGCTGCCGCTGTCCCGGTTGGCCGACATCGCCCACGACGCCGGCGCCCGGATCCTCGTCGACGCCGCCCAACTCGCCCCGCATCGCGCGATCACCGTCGCGGGCCACGGCATCGACTACCTCGTGTTCTCCGGGCACAAGCTGTACGCGCCGTTCGGATGCGGCGTGCTCGTCGGTCGTGGCGACTGGCTCGACGCCGCGGAGCCCTACCTCGCCGGCGGTGGAGCGACCGCCGACGTCCCCTCGACCGATGAGTCGGAGGGCGAGAACGAGGTGGCGTGGCGTAGCGGACCCGCGCGGCACGAGGCAGGTACCCCGAACGTGCTGGGCGCCATCGCGATCGCCGCGGCGTGCACCGCGATCACCGACCTCGGGTTCGAGCGGATCGGACTGCACGAGCATGCGCTGCGCACGCGGCTCGAGGAGGCACTCGACGCGATCGACGGTGTGGAGCGTCTGTCGATCTGGTCCGAGCGCCGCGACCGCGTCGGCATCGCCGCCTTCACCGTCGCCGGTCACTCACCGCGCGCGGTGGCCGAATACCTCAACGACGCCCACGGCATCGGGGTACGCGACGGTCGCTTCTGCGCCCACCCGTTGCTGCGCCATCTCGGCCACCCCGAGGGCGCGGTGCGGGTCAGCATCGGCGTCGGCACCGGGTCCGACGACGTCGATCGTCTCGCGGCGGCCCTGCGCGAACTCACCACCCGCGCCTGACCTGACCGTTCGCACGCCCGCGCACCGTTCGCATGCTGCCGACAGCATGCGAACAGTCATCGGACGTGCGACGGGTCAGCATCCATGCGAACGACGCCGATCCGTGCGAAACCAGCCGGTCAGTTCTCGCCGCGCTCCCAGCGGCGGTGCAGGTCGGCGCGTCCGGTGTCGGTGACGGTGCCCGACAGTCGCAACCGCGCCATGCCGCCGTCGGGGTGGATGTCCATGCGCGCCTGCGTCATCGGTCGATCGACGTCGACGGTGAAGCGGTGTCGGGTGTCGGGCTGCAGCGGCGTGCGGGGGAGGATCTCGAACCACTCGCCGTCGACGCCGTCACGTCCGTGCACACTCGCCTCCCCGGGCGCGTTGCCCAGGAACCAGCTGGTGTCGAGTTCGACGAGCGAGACGACACCCTGTGCGGCGAGGTCGATCTCGACCCAGTCGTTGCCGTCGTCGCGACGTCGCGAGGTCTCCCAGCCCTCGCCCATCGACCGCGCGCGGCCGGGCATGAGCAGGTTGTTCGGCGAGCCGTAGAACATGTTCGAGCAGGCGCTGATCCGCGCGCCGTTCTCGAGTGCGGCGAGATCGAAGGGCCCGTGGTCGAGGAACTGCGGATCGGGGACGCCGCGTCCGTGGACACGCAGGCGGGCGACACCGCCGTCGGGATAGATCGACAGCCGCACGTGGGTGAACCGGTCGCGGGAGGTGACCTCGAACGGGTTGGCCGAGTCCCCGGCGACCGGTTGGCGCTCGACGATGGTCTGCCACTCCGCATCGACGACCTCGTGGGCCGGCGGGAAGCCGGTGACGACGGCGGCCTCCACCGACACGGTCGGCGGGTAGTTGCCCACGAACCAGGAGGTGTCCACGACGACGCCGTGGATGACGCCGGGTACGCCGAGCCGCACGACGGCCCGATCGACCGCGGAGGCGTCGTCCGGCGCGAACCCGCCGGGGCGGCGTCGTCGTGTCTCCCACCCGTCGTAGATCTGACCCACGTGCCCGAAGGTCGCAGGCCGGTACTCCGACGCCGCCGGGACGATCAGGTTCTCCGCCTCGGCGAACAGGGCGTCGGTGCTGGCGACGACGGCGCCGCCGAGGCTGCGCAGGGCGAGATCGGGCATCGCGGTGAACGCGGCACGGGAATCGGGGGCGGGGGAGTCGGTCACGAGGGACCAGATTACTTCTCGACCACCAGGCGCCGGTCGGGGAGTTTGCGCGCTCGGCCGGCCGTGGGCATACTTGCATCGTTCAAGTAGTTGCGGCATGAAACTCTTTCGAGGTGAGAAGTATGTCCCGTCCGGAGAACGTGGACGAGCTCATCGCGGTGCTCGGCCGGTGGGCCCGTATCCGCGAGCGACTCGTCGTCACCAAGCTCAGGACACCCGACGGCACGGTGGAGACCGCGGCGTTCCAGTGCCTGTTCGAGCTCGCCGTCGGTCCACTGCGCTCCGGTGAACTCGCCGAGCGGTTGTTCGCCGACCCCTCCACGGTCAGCAGGCACATCGCGTCGCTCGTCGGTCTGGGGTACGTGCGGCGGGAGGCGGACTCCCGCGACGGCCGCGCCACGATCCTGGTCCTCACCGACTCCGGGCGTCGCCAGGTCGAGGCGGTCCGAACGCACCGGATGCACGGGATGGATTCGATGCTCGGCGACTTCTCCGACTCCGACATCGGGAATCTCGCGACCCTCATGACGCGTTTCGTCGATGCGGCAGAACACTTCGCAGGTCGGGTCGATGATGATCACATCATCACCGTGGGTTCACACGCCGACGCCCCGACGCACAGCACCACCGATTCCGACATTCACGACACGACAGACGATCTCGCTGCACGGTCACGACACGAAAAGGCATCACGATGAGTCACGACGCAGCCATCTCCGGCGCCACGCCGAAGGCGGGCGCAGCCGACGCCACCGATCCCGGTGGCCTGAGCCATCGTCAGATCCTCACCATCATGGGTGGACTGATGATCGGCATGTTCCTCGCCGCGCTCGACCAGACGATCGTCTCCACCGCGATCCGCACGATCGCCGACGACCTCCAGGGGTATTCACTGCAGGCGTGGGTCACCACCGCCTACCTGATCACCTCCACGATCGTCACCCCGCTCTACGGCAAGCTCTCCGACATGTACGGCCGCAAGCCGTTCTTCATGACCGCGATCACGCTGTTCATCATCGGTTCGCTGCTGTGTTCCACGGCCACCTCGATGTACGAACTCGCGGGATACCGCGCCCTGCAGGGACTCGGCGCCGGTGGTCTGTTCTCGTTGGCGCTGACCATCATCGGCGACATCGTGCCGCCGCGGGAACGTGCCAAGTACCAGGGCTACTTCCTCGCCGTCTTCGGTACCTCCAGCGTGCTCGGCCCGGTGCTCGGTGGCCTGTTCGCCGGCCAGGACAGCATCCTGTTCATCACCGGCTGGCGTTGGGTGTTCCTCGTCAACGTGCCGATCGGTCTCATCGCGCTCGTCGTGGTGTTCAAGGTCCTCGACTACAACCAGATCAAGGGTGAGCGTCGCCGGCTGGACTGGTGGGGCGCACTGGCTCTCGCCATCGGCGTGGTGCCGCTGCTGATCGCCGCCGAGCAGGGTCGCGAATGGGGTTGGGGCGACTACAAGACCGTCGTCTGCTACATCATCGGTGTCGTCGGCATCGCCGCGTTCATCTCGGTCGAGAAGGCCATGGGCGAGGCCGCCATCATCCCGTTGCGGGTCTTCAAGAACCGCATCTTCAGCCAGGGCATCGTCATCTCGGTGGTCATCGGTGCCGTCATGTTCGGCGCGATCTCGATTCTCCCGCAGTACTTCCAGGTGATCCGCGGGTCGAGCCCGACCGTCGCCGGCCTGCAGCTGCTGCCGATGGTGGTCGGCCTCATGAGCGCGTCCATCATCTCCGGTCAGACGATCTCGCGGACCGGTCGCTACAAGATCTTCCCGATGATCGGCGTCGTGCTGATCACGGTGGTCACCTTCCTGATGCACTACGTCAGCGTCGAGACACCGCTGTGGCTGGTCATGGTGATGGCGTTCTTCCTCGGCTTCGGTCTCGGCAACCTGATGCAGCCGCTGACCCTGGCGATGCAGAACGTGTTGCCCGCCAAGGACATGGGCATCTCGACGTCGTCGGCGACGTTCTTCCGTCAGATCGGCGGCACGCTCGGTGTGGCCGTGTTCTTCTCGGTGCTGTTCTCGGCCATGGGGCCGAACATCTCCGACCAGATCGAGAAGGCGGCGCCGTCGGCGGAGTTCCGTCAGGGCATCACGCAGGCCGCCGCCAGTTCCGACCCGTCGGTCGCGCAGTTCGGTCAGGGCCTCGCGTCGGGCAACGCAGGCGCCTCGGGTGGTGTCCTCAACGACACCTCGATCATCGCCAAGCTGCCGGGTGCGATCGCCGCGCCCATCAAGGACGGCTTCGCCGATTCGATGGACCTGGTGTTCCTGTCGGTGTCGCTGATGTCGATCATCGCGCTGATCGCGGTGTTCACCTGGAAAGAGGTGCCACTGCGCTCGGGTTCCGGATCGCAGGCCGCCGCACAGGATCTCGCCGACGCCAAGGCGGTCGACGACGATTCCGGGCCGGTCGAGGTATCACCGGCCGCGTCGGTGGCCGCCGCGACACCGGCCGTCGACCACGGTCGCCACGAGGCGAACACCGGTGGCCCGGGCCGTCACGAGGTGGGCCGTGCGCCGGGTGCGGACAACGTGCCGCCCCTGGGCGGGACCGATCACTCCGGTCGACACGAGGCCTGAGCGACCACACCCTCACACGACACGACCCCGGCGGTGCGTCACCGCCGGGGTCGTGTCGTATGTGCCGAACGCCGTCAGCCGCGCGAGGGATCGTTCGCGTGGTCGGGTGCGTCGGCGAGACGCGCGATCGCCTCCTCGGCGATCTTCTCGGCGTCGGCCCGACCGGTCCAGCCACCGGGGGTGACCTCCTTGCCCGGCTCGAGGTCCTTGTAGTGCTCGAAGAAGTGGGAGATGGCGTCGAGCTCGTACTTCGAGACGTCGCCGATGTCCTGGATGTGATCCCAGCGGACGTCCTTGGCGGGCACGGCGAGCAGCTTGTCGTCGCCGCCGGCCTCATCCGACATCCGGTACATGCCGACGATGCGTGAACGCACGATCACACCGGGGTAGACCGATTCGGGCAGCAGCACGAGCGCGTCGAGCGGGTCGCCGTCCTCACCCAGGGTGTTGTCGATGTAGCCGTAGTCCGCGGGGTAGCCGAACGCGGTGTAGAGGTAGCGATCGAGGTAGACCTTGCCGGTCTCGTGATCGACCTCGTACTTGTTGCGTGCGCCCTTGGGGATCTCGATGGTGACGTCGAACTCCACGACTGGTGTCCTCTCCGGTGGGGATCGCCGGTCGGTTCCGGCGGATTGCGCTGCGCGCGGACCCCGGCCCACTGTGGACCGGCGTCTGCAAACGTCGACAACGATACTGTTGGTCGCAGGTGTGGCGAGGGCGGGATCGGCCGCGGGGAGCGGTGCCGACCGCGAGATGCGATGAGGAGTTGTGTGAACGCACGAGCGGGCAGGCGCGGCAACGTCTGGTGGACGGTGATCCCGCTGCTGGCCGTGGTGGTCGTCGCAGCGGTGGTCGTCGTGGTCGCGCTGTCGGTCGACTCCGGCGAGACCACGTCGTCCGCCGACGTCCCGACGCGCCCCGCGCTGGTCACGGTCGCGCCCGTGGTGGTGCCGGTCGCGGCGAACGCCCCCGAACCCACCGGCGCCGGTATCACCGCGCAGATCGCGTCGGCCGCGTCCGACCCGGCCCTCGGTGACCTCGGCGGCCAGATCTCCGATGCACTCACCGGCCAGGTCCTGTGGTCGGCGTCGCCACAGCGGTCGTTCATCCCCGCCTCCACCACGAAGGTCCTCACCGCGGCCGCCGCACTGCTCACCCTGCCGCTCGACAAGCAGATCACCACCTCGGTCGTGGTGGGCTCGGGCGGTCAGGTGGTGCTCGTCGGCGGCGGCGACCCGACGTTGTCGGTGCAGCCCGACGGCACCCCCAGTTTCTTCACCGACGCCGCACGCATCGCCGACCTCGCCGCCCAGGTCCAGCGCTCCGGCGTCCGGGTCACCTCGGTCGCCGTGGACACCAGCCTGTACACCGGGACGTCGTTCGCGCCGTCCTGGGAGACCGCCGACATCGCCGGCGGCAGCATCGCGCCGATCGAGTCGGTGATGGCCGATTCGGGCCGCATCGACCCGACCGCGCTGTACTCGCCGCGCAGCGCGACGCCCGCCCTCGCCGCCGGCAAGGCGTTGGCCGACGATCTCGGCGTGCCGAGCAGCGCGGTCACCGAGGCGACCGCCCCGGCCGGTGCGCGCCAGATCGCGTCGGTGCGATCGGCGCCGCTCGAGACCCGCCTGCGTGACATGCTCGTCGACTCCGACGACGTCCTCGCCGAGACCATCGCCATCGAGGTCGCCCAGGCCACCGGCGGTCAGTCGAGCCTCGACGGCGGCGTCGCGGCGGTGCAGTCGACGCTGGCCTCGGCCGGACTCGACACCGCCGGGGTCTCGCTGAGCGACACCAACGGACTGTCGGTCCGCGACCGGCTCTCCGCCGCGGTGCTCGACGGCATCCTGCGCGCGGCGGCCGGCAGCGGCAACGAGAAGCTGCGACCGCTCGTCGAGATGCTCCCCATCTCCGGCGCCACCGGCACGCTGGCCGACCGTTTCGGCAACGGCGCCCGGTCGGGTGCCGGGTGGATCAAGGCCAAGACCGGCAGCCTCACCGACGTGAACACCCTCGCCGGCATCGTCCAGACCCGGGAGAACCGCGTGCTCACCTTCGCCCTGCTGTCCAACGGGACCGACGCGAACCGGGCCCGCCCGGCCCTCGACGCCGTCGTGACCCGCCTGCGTGACTGCGGGTGCCGATGACCACCCCCGAGTCGTCACCCGGCGCGCAGATCGACTGGGGCGTGGCCGCGGGGATCGGTCGCCGCATCGCCCGCCCCGGCCCGCTGACCACGCGCTACACCCTCGAGGCGGCACGGTCGGAGCTCGCCTCGGCCGCCGTTGCCGCCGAGAGCCCGGTGCGCGAAGTGACCGGCCTCGCCGACGGACTGCCCGTCCCGGCCGCGTCGGTGCTCGACCGCGGTCAGTGGATCGACGCCGCCGCCCGATCGATGTCGTCGATGCTCGGCGGTGGGCAGCCCGGATCGCCGGGCGGCCTGAACATCACCGGCCGTCTCGGCGGGGTGCAGGCCGGTGGTCTGCTCGCGCTGCTGTCGGGGGCGATCCTGGGCCAGTACGACCCGTTCTCCCCGGACCCGCGCACCGGCGACGACGGTGTGCTGATGTTGGTGACACCCAACATCATCGCCGTCGAACGGTCGCTGAAGGTGGTGCCGTCGGACTTCCGGCTGTGGGTGTGTCTGCACGAGGTCACCCACCGGGTCCAGTTCTCGGCCAACCCGTGGCTGCGCGGCTACATGCTCGACAACATCGCGCTCATCAGCGCCGACAACGGTGAGTCGGGCGGCGAGATGGTCGCGCGGATCTCGGCGGCCCTCAAGTCTGAGAAGCCCAGGGAGAAGGGTGTTCTCGGTGCGATGCAGCTGCTACAGACGCCCGAGCAATACGACGCCTTCACCCGCCTGATGATGCTGGGGACCCTCCTCGAGGGACACGCCGATCACGTGATGGACGCCGTCGGCCCGGGGCACGTGCCCACCGTGGAACGCATCCGCGCGGCCTTCGACCAACGACGCAAACGCCCGCAGAACCCGCTGCAGAAGCTGCTGCGTTCGCTCATCGGCATGGATGCCAAACTGGCGCAGTACATCCGGGGCAAGGCGTTCACCGACGAGGTCGTCGCGACGGTCGGCATGGCGCGCTTCAACGCGATCTGGACCGGGCCGGACACCATGCCGCTCCCCGACGAGATCGACGAGCCGAGACGATGGATCGACCGGGTCCTGTGAGCCCGGTCCGCGAGATCGCCGGTGCCGTCACCGATCTCGCGGACAGCCACCCGATCGGCGACGAGGTCTGTGTCGGTCTCTCCGGTGGCGCCGACTCCCTGGCGCTGACCGCGGGCGCGGTCCGAGCGGGTCTGACCGTCACCGCACTCGTCGTCGATCATGGGCTGCAGCGCGATTCGCGTGTGGCGGCCGATCGTGCCGCCGAGCAGGCGCGAGCGCTCGGCGCTCGGGCGCGGGTGATCGGGGTGTCGGTGCCCGATCGTGGCGGTCCCGAGGGTGCGGCACGGCGCGCCCGCTACGACGCTCTCGACGCCGAACGCGACGGCCTGCCGGTGCTGGTGGCGCACACCCTCGACGATCAGGCCGAGACGGTGCTGCTCGGCCTCGGACGCGGTTCGGGCCCCCGCTCGATCGCGGGCATGGTCGCCTGGGCATCGCCCTGGGGTCGTCCGCTCCTCGGCGTCCGCCGCTCGACCACGCACGCCGCCTGCGCCGAACTCGGCGTCGACCCGTGGCACGACCCCCACAACACCGATCCGCGCTTCGTCCGCGCGCGACTACGCGCCGAGGTGCTACCGCTGCTCGAGGACATCCTCGGCGGCGGAGTCGCCCCCGCGCTGGCGCGCACCGCACGCCGCCTCCGCGAGGACGCCGAGGTGCTCGACGCGCTCGCCGCCGACGTCGAGTCGGGTGACGGGGACGGTCTCGACCGCGCGGTGCTCGCCGCACTGCCCGCGGCGATCCGACGCCGGGTGGTGCGCCGATGGATCATCGCCGTCGGCGCGACCGAACCCACCGAACGACTCATCCTGGCCGTCGACGACCTCGTGTTCGACCCACGGCCGCATGTCTCGGTCGCCATCGGCGGGGACAGCGACCATCGGCTCAGCGTCGTGGCCGACGGTATGGAACTGACTGTGACGAAAACACCCCGCTGACCATCTCAGTTCAGCGGGGTGTTCGTTCGACGAGCAGTGGTGTCAGCGCGTCGGAGCAGGCCTAGGAGCCGGCTTCGGCGGAACGAACGGCGAGCGGATCGTCTTGAAGTACTCGTTGATGTTGCCGATCAAGACGGGGCCGCCGGCGCTGATGGTGCCGAGCGTTCCCCCGATGCCCGCACCGACCACAGCGCCGGACAAGCAGGGGATTGGCGGCAGCGGAATCACGACGCTGGCGACGCATCCGACCCCGGCGCCGATGATCGTTCCGACGAGCGCTCCCACGCCGGTCGCGACACCGAGATTGTCGGCCAGCGTCGACAGCGCCTGGTCGTCGCGCTGCTTGCGGGTGCGCGGCGGATCGGTGAAGTAGGTGTTCGCCTCGATCCGCCCGACCTGCGGGGTGAGGGTGGCGGTCCGGCCCTGGATTGACGTCTTGACCGGAGTCGACACGTTGTTCAGCACGAGGGTCAGCGGAACGGTGCGCGCGACTCGGCCGCGCGCATCGAGGACCTCGAGGTCCTGGTCGCGGGTGCGGAGGGATCCGCTGACCGCGGTGAGCGAGACCGACTGCTTCGCGATCGCGACGTTGACGGTGGGCGCGGCCGCGGGGGCTGCCGACGCCTGGGCGCCGGTGGTGAGGCCGGCCACCGTGGTGACGGCCACCGCTGCGGAGACGAGTGCGGGTTTGATCTTCATGGACGTGCAATCCGTTCACTTGTCGAGCGTTCGGTCGACACGTGTTCCGGTGTCGATCTCGCGTTCTCTCCGTGGGGGTTTCTCGCGAAAGCAGCGTTGCTGTGCGTTCGTCCGGGGTGTCGGAGAAATTCGATATTAGCCGCAGCAAATCCACGTTGTCGTACCAACCCGAATTTTGCTCGTGATCATCTCGTGATGGGCAGCTTATCCACTATCCGGCCTCGTCTGCAGTCCGCACAGCGTGACGTGACAAGCTGACTGTCGAACGCGCAGCGGCGAAGAGCGCGTCGACGGCGAGAGGGTAGATGCGGTGACCGAGAATCGTGACCGTTACGGGAGCGACCCCTACGGCGACGACATCGAGGCCGTGGTGATCAGCGAGGCGCAGATCGCCGAGCGCACCCACGAGCTGGCGCAGGCGATCGCCGCCCGGTACCCCGACTCCGACGACGACCTCGTCCTCATCGGAGTCCTCAAGGGCGCGATCATGTTCATGACCGACTTCGCGCGAGCCCTGCCGATCCCGTCGCAGATGGAGTTCATGGCCGTGAGCTCCTACGGCTCGGCGACGTCGTCGTCGGGTGTGGTGCGCATCCTCAAGGACCTCGACCGCGACATCGCCGGCCGCGACGTGCTCATCGTCGAGGACATCATCGATTCCGGCCTCACCCTGTCGTGGCTGCTGAAGAACCTCAGCGCGCGGCACCCGAAGTCGATCGCGGTGTGCACGCTGCTCCGCAAACCCGACGCCGTGCGCCGCGACGTCGACATCGCCGAGGTCGGCTTCGACATCCCGAACGAGTTCGTCGTCGGGTACGGACTCGACTACGCCGAGCGCTACCGCGACCTGCCCTACATCGGCCGGTTGAACCCGAACGTCTACCAGGGCTGAGTGGGCACGGCCATGACCACCGCGATCGCTCTCGCCGCCGACGTCGCCGCCGGACGGGTGCGCCCGGAACAGGCCGTCGACGACGCGCTCGCACGCATCTCCGCGCGCGACTCCGACGTCGGCGCCTTCGTCCGGGTCCGCGCCCACGCCGCGCGCGCCGAGGCCGCGGCACTCGCCGAGCGCACCGACCTCGGCTCGCTGCCGCTCGCCGGCGTGCCGATCGCGATCAAGGACAACGTCGCCGTCGCCGGTGAGCCGATGACCGTCGGATCGCGTGCCACCGTGCGCGATCCGCAACCCGCCGACCACACGATCGTGTCGCGGCTGACCGCCGCGGGCGCGGTGGTCGTCGGAATCACCGCGGTGCCCGAGCTGTGTCTGTTCGGCGCGACCGACAGCCCCGATCGGATCACCCGCAACCCGTGGAACCGGAATCTCACCGCGGGCGGGTCGTCGGGTGGGTCGGCGGCCGCGGTCGCCAGCGGACAGGTGCTGCTGGCGCACGGCAACGACGGTCTCGGGTCGATCCGCATCCCGGCCGCCGACTGCGGACTGTTCGGCATCAAACCCGGGGCGGGCGTCGTCCCGCCCCAGGGCGGCGGCAACGGTTGGTACGGCATGGCCGAGAACGGCCCGCTCGCCACCACCGTCGCCGACGCCGGGGTGATGCTCGCCGTGATGGCCGACGACATGTCCCTGGCCACCGCGGCCGACGGCACGAACGCCGGCGCACTGCGGATCGTGGTGGCCGAGAACTTCCCGCTCGCGATCGGCGCGACCGACCCGCACTGGGCGGCCACGCTGACCGCGGCATCGCAGGTCGCCGCCGAGATCGGTCACCACATCAGCACCGCCGACCTCCCGTATCCGACGAACCCCGCCCCGCTCATGCTGCGGTGGGTGGGTGGTGCGGCCGCCGACGCCGCCGACATCGCGAGCCAGGGTGGCGATCTGCGACAGCTGCAGAAGCGCAGCCGCCGGCACACCGCGTTGGGTCGCATCGTCAACCGTCGCGGCCTCGTCACCGAGGCGCAGAAGACCGCCACCGTGGCGCGGGTGGAGCGCTACCTCGACGAGTCCGGCGCCGACGTCGCGATGACCCCGATGCTCGCCCGGCCCCCGATCGACGCGGCGCGGTGGAGCGAGCGCGGATGGCTCGCGAACATGTACGCCAACATCGGCTACGCGCCCTTCGCCGGACTGATCAACCTGCTGGGATGGCCGGCGATGTCGGTGCCGTTCGGTCTGCACCCGGCGTCGAAGACGCCGATGGCCGTGCAGGTCTTCGGCCGACCGGGCAGTGAGGCCACCCTGCTGGGGCTCGCGGCGCAGCTCGAACAGGCACGGCCGTGGCCACGGATCGCACCCGGCTTCGACGGGCTGTGACCGCACCCGGACCCTGCGATCCGTTCCCGCCCGCCGACCGGGACGCGGTCTATCGGGTGATCGAGAAGCGCCGCGACATCCGGCATTTCGCGGGTGGCGTCGTACCCGACGACGTGTTGACGCGCCTGCTGGCGGCGGCGCACCACGCGCCGAGCGTCGGGTTGATGCAACCGTGGCGGTTCGTGCGTGTCACCGACCGTGTGGTCCGTGCGTCGATCCGCGATCTGGTGGAGGACGAGCGCGTTCGTACCGCCGACGCGCTGGGGGAGCGGTCCGACGACTTCATGACGCTCAAGGTCGAGGGCATCGCCGAAGCGGCCGAGGTGCTCGTCGTCGCGCTCGCCGACCATCGTGAACGACACGTCTTCGGTCGGCGCACGATGCCGCAGATGGACCTGGCGTCGGTGTCGTGCGCGATCCAGAACCTGTGGCTGGCCGCGCGGGCCGAGGGGTACGGGATGGGCTGGGTGTCGCTGTTCGACCCGGCCGTGCTCGGTGGGCTGCTCGGGTTCCCCGACGGCGCCGAGCCCGTCGCGGTCCTGTGCCTGGGCCCGGTCGACGAGTTCTACGAACGGCCGATGCTCGTCGAGACCGGATGGGCGACCGAACGCCCCCTCGACGACCTCCTCTTCACCGACCGCTGGCCCACCCCGCCGATCGTGCAGTAAACCCCGCCGACCGGGCACTTACACGCGTCGATCGGGCACTTACACGCGTCGATCGTGCACTAATAGCGATCGGTCGGGCACTTGCCGTCTCTGCCCGAATCGGCCGCACCGTCTCCGCCCGTTCGACGTGCGGAACTGCCCGATCGACGACGATATGTGCCCGCTGGACGGGGACCTCTGCCCGATCGACGCAGATAACTGCCCGCTCGACGGGGACAACTGCCCGATCGACGCGGATAACTGCACGGTCGGCGGGGTGAGGGTCAGGAGTCCTGCGCGTCGAGCTTGGCCGCGACGTCCTGGGGGAAGCCGCCGGTGGCGATGGGGCCCCAGCGAGTCGGGGTGACGCGGATGAGGGACTTGTTCTGCGTCGCCATCGCCGCGCGGTACTCGTCCCAGTCGGGGTGCTCGCCGGAGATCGACCGAAAGTACTCCACGAGCCCCTCGAGCGACTCGGGTTGGTGGAGCACCTCGGCGGTGCCGTCGACCTGCACCCAGGCATCGTTGAACTCGGCCGAGAGGACCAGCACCGACACCTCCGGGTGCTTCTCGGCGTTGCGGGTCTTCGCCCGCCCGGGGTAGGTCGAGATGACGATGCGTCCCTCGCCGTCGACCCCGCCGGTCACCGGCGACATCTGCGGACTGCCGTCGGAGCGGGTCGTCGTGAGGATGAGGTTGTGTCGGGTGCGGACGAAGTCGAGGAGTTCGTCGAGTTCGACGCGGTCGTTGGTCGCTACGTTTCTGGCCACGAACCCACGGTAGCGACCGGCGACGTCCTCAGGCGTCGATGCGGCGCACGATCTCGGCGACAGCGGCCGCGGTCCCGCCCACCGGGCATCCGTCGGAACCGATCCGCAGCGTCGCCTCACCCAGTGCGCCGACGACCGCGGCGCGGATGAGATCACCCGCGTCGCCGAGCCCGACATGATCGAACAGCAGTGCGGCGCTGAGGATCTGGGAGATCGGATTGGCGCGGTCGGTGCCCGCGATGTCGGGTGCGCTGCCGTGGATGGGCTCGAAGTAGGCCGCGTGGTCCCCGATGTTGCCCGATGCGCACATCCCCAGCCCGCCGACCGTCCCCGCACCGAGATCGCTGAGGATGTCGCCGAGGAAGTTCTCCATCACGAGCACGTCGAACCGTTCGGGGCGCACCACGAGGTCGTGGGCGGCGGCGTCGGCGTAGAGGTGCTCGGCGGCGATGTCGGGATACTGCGCGGCGACGGTGTCGAACACCGACCGGAACAGCGCGTAGCTCCGCAGCACGTTGCTCTTGTCGACACAGGTGACCCGGCGGACACCGTCGACGGGTGCACCGGGGCGACCGCGGGCCAGCTCGAACGCGTGGCGCGCGACGCGTTCGACGCCGACCCGGGTCACCATCAGCTGGTCGACGGCCGCCTCGGTGGTGGCGACCCCGTTGCCGCGCGAGAGATAGAGGCCCTCGGTGTTCTCCCGGACGATGACGTAATCGATCTCACCCGGCGCGTGCCGGGTCGCGCCGGTGATGCCCGGCATCAGCCGCACCGGTCGCACGTTCGCGTAGGTGTCGAGGCCGGTGCGCAGGATGCCGCCGAGGACGCCGGCCTCGGTGCCGTCGGGATGGCGCACCTCCGGCAGGCCGACCGGACCCTTCAGCACGCCGTCGGCGGTGCGCAGGCGGTCGAGTCGGTCGGCGGGAAACGCCGACCCGGTGGCACGGAAAACCGCTGCACCTGCGTCGATGGGTTCGATGTCGAGGTCGACACCGACGTGGCGGGCGGCCGCGTGCATCACCGCGACGGCGCCTGCGACCAGGTCGGGACCGATGCCGTCGCCGGGGATCGTCACCACGTCGATGCGGCGTGCGGTCATGGGATGGGGCCTCCTGGGTCGTCGACGGCGGGCGCCGCGGACGCCCCGGGTGACCGCTGACCTGCGCGTCCGCTTCGCCGGGAGCTCGTACCGTCGTCCGGGAACGCTGCGTCGTGCCGCGACGTTGACAGGTAGCCTGACAGTTCAGGTGTACCTACATCGAAGGGACGCGCCGGCGCCGGCTGGGACGTGATGAACCGTAAGACTGTATTCCGCAATTTGGCCATCGTCGCTGTCATCGTGCTCGCGATCTGGGGGTGGACCTTCCTGCGCGACGGTGATCGCGAATACAAGAGCGTGGACACGTCGGTCGCCCTCACCCAGCTGAACACGAAGAACGTGTCGAACGTCGAGATCGACGACCGTGAGCAGCAGCTCCGTCTCGAGCTCCGCAACTCCGTCGACGGCACCACCAAGATCAGCGCCAAGTACCCGGCCCGGGGCAGCGAGTTCGTGTTCGATTCCGTCCGCGAGTCCGGGGCCAAGTACCAGACCAACGTCACCCAGGAATCGGCGCTGTGGCAGATCCTGATCTTCATCCTCCCGATGCTGATCCTGTTCGGACTCTTCTTCTTCGTGATGAGCCGCATGCAGGGTGGCGGCAAGGGCGGGGTCATGGGCTTCGGCAAGTCCAAGGCCAAGCAGCTGTCGAAGGATCATCCGAAGACCACGTTCGCCGACGTCGCCGGTTCCGACGAGGCGGTCGAGGAGCTCTACGAGATCAAGGACTTCCTGCAGAACCCCGCGCGCTACCAGGCGCTCGGCGCCAAGATCCCGCGCGGCGTGCTGCTCTACGGCCCTCCCGGTACCGGCAAGACTCTCCTCGCGCGCGCCGTCGCCGGCGAGGCCGGCGTCCCGTTCTTCACCATCTCCGGCTCGGACTTCGTCGAGATGTTCGTCGGTGTCGGCGCCTCGCGTGTTCGTGACCTGTTCGAGCAGGCCAAGAACAACAGCCCCTGCATCATCTTCGTCGACGAGATCGACGCCGTCGGACGTCAGCGCGGCGCCGGCCTGGGCGGCGGTCACGACGAGCGTGAGCAGACCCTGAACCAGCTCCTCGTCGAGATGGACGGCTTCGGCGAGCGCTCCGGCGTCATCCTGATCGCGGCGACCAACCGCCCAGACATCCTGGACCCGGCGCTGCTGCGACCCGGCCGTTTCGACCGGCAGATCCCGGTCGGCAACCCCGACATCGCCGGCCGCAAGGCGATCCTCAAGGTGCACGCCGCGGGCAAGCCGATCGACCCCGACGCCGATCTCGACGGTCTCGCCAAGCGGACGCCGGGCATGTCCGGCGCCGACCTGGCCAACGTCATCAACGAGTCGGCGTTGCTCGCCGCCCGCGAGAACCGGACGACGATCACCGCCGAACTGCTCGAGGAGTCGGTCGACCGCGTCGTCGGTGGACCGCGCCGCAAGAGCCGCATCATCAGCGAGCAGGAGAAGAAGATCGTCGCCTACCACGAGGGTGGACACACCCTCGCCGCGTGGGCGATGCCCGATCTCGACCCGATCTACAAGGTCACCATCCTCGCCCGCGGTCGCACCGGCGGTCACGCGCTGGCCGTGCCGGAGCAGGACAAGGACCTGATGACGCGCTCGGAGATGATCGCGCGTCTGGTGATGGCGATGGGTGGGCGTGCCGCCGAGGAACTCGTGTTCCACGAGCCGACCACCGGTGCCTCGTCCGACATCGACCAGGCGACGAAGATCGCCCGCGCGATGGTCACCGAGTACGGCATGAGCGCCAAGCTCGGCGCCGTCCGCTACGGCCAGGAGCAGGGCGACCCGTTCCTCGGCCGATCGATGGGCGCGCAGAGCGACTACTCCTCGGAGGTCGCCGCCGAGATCGACGACGAGGTCCGTCGTCTCATCGAGGCCGCACACACCGAGGCGTGGGCGATCCTGAACGAGTACCGCGACACCCTCGACGACCTCGCGACCCAGCTGCTCGAACGCGAGACGCTGACCCGCAAGGATCTCGAGGTGATCTTCTCGAACGTGGAGAAGCGTCCGCGCATCACCACGTTCAACGAGTTCGGTGACCGCACGCCCAGCGACAAGCCGCCGGTGAAGACGCCGGGCGAGCTGGCCATCGAGCGCGGCGAGCCATGGCCCCCGGAGCCCGCCCCCGATCTCCGCAAGGAGCCGGTCGGCGCCAACGGTTACGCGCCGAACGGCTACAACGGCAACGGGTACAACGGGAACGGCCACAACGGTGACGGTTACGCACCCAACGGCTACGGGCAGAACGGCCCGAACGGCTACGCACCCAACGGCTACGGGCAGCCCGAACCCCACGGTCAGCCGCAACCCCACGGACAGGGCCAGGCCTACCCCGGTTACCCGCAGGGCTATCCCGCCCCCGGCCACCAGGGACCCGGGTACGGAAACCCCGGCCATCAGCCCGAGCCGCAACCGGTTCCGCGCCAGCAGAACCCGGGCTACCCCGCCCCGGACACCGGGACCCGTCCCGACTACGGCGCCCCGGACGGCTGGTCGGCTCCCGGTTGGCCGCCGCGTGACGGCAACGGATCCCAGCCGCCGCGATGACCCCCCACGTCGCCGGCCCACCAGGGCCGGCGACGTATCGCACATCCCCCACCCCACACACGTTCACCCCAGACATGACCGCGGGCACTCACAGAAGAGCGAGCTCCTGATGACCAGAACCGACGAGAACCGTGCCGCCATCGCACCTTTCGACCAGCCCCGCGCAGAGGCGGCGGTCCGTGAGTTGCTCGTCGCGATCGGTGAGGATCCCGACCGGGACGGTCTGAAGGAGACGCCGGCACGCGTGGCGCGGGCGTATCAGGAGATGTTCGGCGGACTGCACGTCGAACCCGACGACGTCCTCGCGACCACCTTCGACGTCGGTCACGACGAGCTGGTGCTGGTCAAGGACATCCCGATGTACTCGACCTGCGAGCACCACCTGGTCTCGTTCCACGGCGTCGCCCACGTCGGGTACATCCCCGGCAAGGACGGCCAGGTCACCGGCCTGTCGAAACTGGCGCGGGTGGTCGATCTCTACGCCAAGCGCCCCCAGGTGCAGGAGCGCCTCACCACACAGATCGCCGACGCCCTCGTGCGCAAACTCGACCCGCGCGGGGTGATCGTCGTGATCGAGGCCGAGCACCTGTGCATGGCCATGCGCGGCATCCGCAAGCCCGGTGCCTCGACGACAACCTCCGCGGTGCGCGGGGTGTTCAAGACCAGCGCCGTGAGTCGCGGTGAGGCGCTCGACCTCATCGCGCGGCGCTCCTAGACCCAGCACCGAGTCCCGACACGGTGACCCTCGCCTACGCTGACCGGGTGTCATCGGAGCCCGCACCCCGTGCGTCCATCGCCACCACCGGCGGTGCGACCAGGGTGATCGGCGTCCTCAACGTGACCGCCGATTCCTTCTCCGACGGCGGCCGGTACCTCGACACCGACGCCGCCGTCGCCCACGGTCGCCGACTCGCCCGCGAGGGAGCCGACCTCGTCGACGTCGGTGGTGAATCGACCCGACCCGGCGCCGTGCGCATCGACCCCGAGACCGAGATCGCCCGCGTCGTGCCGGTGGTCCGCGCGCTGTCGGACGAAGGGATCGTCATCTCCGTCGACACCATGCACGCCCCGGTCGCCGAGGCCGCTGTCGCCGCCGGTGCGCAGGTCGTCAACGACGTGTCCGGTGGCCGCGCCGACCCCGACATGGCGCGGGTCGTCGCCGACGCGGGCGTGCCGTGGATCCTCATGCACTGGCGACCGGCACTCGACCGCGCCGGCGAGCAACGCTTCGCCCACCGGGTCGACGACGTCGGCGGCTACCGCGACGTGGTCGCCGAGGTGAGCGGCGAACTGCTCTCCCAGGTCGATGCCGCGGTGTCGGCGGGCGTCGACCCGGGATCGGTGATCCTCGACCCCGGACTCGGGTTCGCCAAGGCCACCGAACACAACTGGGCCCTGCTGCACGCCCTGCCGACGCTGGTCGGTCTCGGTTTCCCGGTGCTCGTCGGGGCATCGCGCAAACGCTTCCTCGGTGCGCTGCTCGGCGGCGACGCCGATCCGCGCCCGCCGGCCGGACGCGAGGTCGCCACCGCGGCCATCAGCGCGCTGGCCGCGATGAACGGCGCATGGGGCGTGCGCGTGCACGATGTGGTCTCGAGCCGCGACGCCATCGCCGTCGCGACGGCATGGAACGACGGCGGACGTAGGGGACGAGTGGATGGCTGACCGGATCGAGTTGCGCGGCTTGGTCGTTCGCGGTCATCACGGGGTGTTCGACCACGAGCGCCGCGACGGTCAGGATTTCGTCGTCGACCTCGTGTTGTGGCTCGACCTGCGCCCGGCCGCGGCGAGCGACGACCTCGCCGACACCGTCGACTACGGCGGTCTCGCACAGCGGGCCCACGACATCGTCGCGGGGGAGCCACGGGATCTCATCGAGACGGTGAGCGCCGAGATCGCCGAGGACATCATGCGCGACGAGCGCGTGGCGGCCTGCGAGGTCACGCTGCACAAGCCGTCGGCGCCCATCCCGCTGACCTTCGCCGACGTCGCCGTCATCGCACGGCGTTCGCGCTCGCCGCGAGGGGACCGATGAGTCGAGCCGTGTTGTCGATCGGGTCGAACATGGGCGACCGCCTCGAACTTCTCGCCTCGGTCCGCGAGCACGTCGCCGAGCACCTCGTGGCGGTGTCGGCGGTGTTCTCGACCCCGCCGTGGGGTCCGGTGGCCCAGGACGACTTCGACAACGCCGTCCTCGTCGTCGACGACCCGGACCGGTCACCCGTCGACTGGCTCGAGACCGGCTTCGCACTCGAACGCGCAGCGCAGCGCAGCCGCGAGACCCGCTGGGGCCCGCGCACACTCGATGTCGACCTCGTCACCGCGAGCATCGACGGGCAGGTCGCGGTCAGCGACGACCCCGTGTTGACCCTGCCGCATCCGCGCGCCCACCTGCGGGCGTTCGTGCTGATCCCGTGGCTCGACGCCGATCCGGGCGCCACCCTGCGGACGCCGGACGGCGATCGTCCGGTGACCGAGCTGGTCGACGCCCTCGACCCCGCCGAGCGTGACGGCGTCCGTCGGCGTGACGTCGAGCAGTGGTCGACGACGGCGCGGGGTGTCTCGTGACGACCCGCGGGCCCGGACCGCGCGGCAACCGTCGCGGCGACGACCCCGACGAACCGGGCCTCAAGCCCACCCGCGTCCGTGACCTGCTCGGTGTGGCCGCCGTCGTCGCGGTCGTCGTGTGGTTGCTGGTCCGCGTCAGCTACGGCGAACTGCCGCCGCTGCCGCTGCTGGCCGGACTGATCCTCTACGTCCTCGCCGCGCTCGAGGTCGTGATCGCGTTCGTCGTGCGATCGCGGGTGGCGCGCGCGCAGGTCGGCTCGAGCCGCGAACAGCTGCATCCGATCACCGCCGCGCGGGTGCTCGCGCTCGCCAAGTCGTCGGCCCTGCTCGCCGCACTCGCGGTGGGGGTGTGGGTCGGTTTGCTGGCATATCTGCTGGCGCAGAACGATTCCTCGGCCGCCGACCACGACACCCCGTCGGCCGTCGTCGGTCTGATCGGTGCGGTGGCGCTCGGCGCGGCGGCTCTCTGGCTCGAATACTGCTGTCGGACACCCGACGATCCCACCGACGCCGGCGTCTCGGGCCCCGCGGTCTGACGTCTCTGTGAGTACCCCCGGCAACTCTCGTCGGGGAACCACCGGTCGACCTCGCACAACCGTCGCGCGAACGCAGGTATGTTGACGCCCATGACGACCTCCGGTGGCCGCAAGGCCGACGCACGCCGTCAGCGCCGTGGTCCGGCCCAGTACCTGCTCGGTCTGCTGCTCGCCCTCGCGATCGGTGCGAGCGTCGCGATGATCTTCAGCCCGACCCGCAGCATCGTCGCGAGCCTCGCCGTCATCGCCGCGCTGTGGGCGGCGGTGATCGGGGCGATCCTGGTGACGAAGTTCCGCCGCCAGGCCGATGCGGCCGAGTCGAAGACCCGCGACCTGCGACTGGTGTACGAGCTGCAGCTCGAACGCGAGATCACCGCGCGCCGACAGTACGAACTCGGTGTCGAGGCCCAGATCCGCAAGGAGGTGCGCGCCGAGACCAACGAGGAGCTCCACGAGCTCCAGGCTCAGGTGGCGGCGTTGCGCTCGAGCCTCGAACTGCTGGTGGGCGAACTGCCCGAACAGCGGGTCGCGCTGTCGACCGAGCGATACCCCGAACTCGAGCGCACCCGCGGACCACAGCAGCAGACCGCGGACCTCGACGACAGCGTCGTCGCCGAACGGGACTTCGCGGGCACCGCTCCGGCGCAGGACCCGGTGTCCCCGATCCCGACCTCACCGCCGCAGTCGATGACCGAGGTCATCCCGGCGGTCACCGAGCCCTCGGCGCCGGCTCCCGAGACCCCGATGTTCACTGACGAGACCCCGACCGACGAATGGGCGACCCCCGCGCCGCCCGCGGCCGTCACACCCGAGCCGCCCGTATCGTCGACCGCGCCACCGGCCACGACCCCGCGCCGTCCCGAGCCCCGCCTGACCGCGACGCCGGTCGAGACCCCCGCGGCCGGCGGCCGGCATGGGCGATCGGCGGCTGCCGCGTCGGCCCCGGATACCGCGCCCGAACCGGGACCACAGACCGCCGCCGATCCCGAGCCGGTCGCCGAGCCCGAGGCCGTCGCCGACACCACCGCGGCGTGGGACACCTCGGCCTCCAGCCGCGGTCGGGATCGGCACCGTGCCCCGGAGACCGAGCCGGGTGCCCACGCCAACGGTCGATCGGTGTCGGATCTCATCGAGCAGTTCCGCGCGCCCACCCCTGGCGGCCGCCGCCGTCGGCGTGACTGAACGACTCCGTCGTGCGTGAATGAGTGACGCAGCCGAACCGGTGACCCCGATCACACGTGTTGGCCGCTGAGGCGACCGGCGACCTATCCTCGCCGAGGAACGTCCGGTACCCGATCGTTGGGACCGGAACGAACAACGGAGGACATCGGTGACCTCACCGGGTATCGCGAACTGGCCTACGCCGGCCCGACTCACCGTCGGGATCGTGTCGGCCGGTCGGGTGGGCACCGCTCTCGGCGCCGCCCTCGAGCGCGCCGATCACGTGGTGGGTGCCGTCGTCGCCCGGTCACCCCAGTCCCGTTCCCGCGCCGCGCGCCGACTGCCCGAATCACAGGTCCTCGACCTCGCCGCCGTCGCGGCCCGCAGTGAACTGCTCATCATCAGCGTGCCCGACGCCGCTCTGTCCGCCGTGATCGCCGACCTCGCGGACTCCGGTGCCGTCCGCCCGGGCACGATCGTCGCCCACACCGCCGGTGCCCACGGTGTCGCGATCCTCGAACCCCTCACCGCACGCGGCGCGACCCCCCTCGCCCTGCACCCGGCGATGACCTTCGTCGACAGCGACGACGACATCACCCGACTGCGCTCCGCGTGTTTCGGGGTCACCGCGGCCGACGAGATCGGTCACGCCGTCGGCACCTCCCTCGTACTGGAGATGGGGGGCGAACCCGTCGCCGTCGCCGAGAAGGCCCGCCCGCTCTACCACGCCGCACTCGCCCACGGCGCGAATCATGTTGTGGCGCTCGTGTCCGACGCCGTCGCCGCGCTGCGCATCGCGCTCGAGCAGTCGGTCGGTGAGGGCTTCTCCGCCGCCGATCCCGATCCGCTCGCCGCGGGGCTGCCGGAACGCATCCTCGGACCGCTGGTGTCGGCGGCCCTGCAAAACGTGCTCGAACTCGGTCCCGCGGCGCTCACCGGGCCGGTGGCGCGGGGCGACGCCGACGCGGTCGCCGCCCACCTCGCCGCCCTGGGTGCCGCCGACCCCGATCTCGCCGAGACCTACCGCGCGATGTCGCTGCGCGCCGCGGCCCGCACCGACGCGCCGCCGGCGCTGATCGACGTCCTGACCGGCTCGACCCACCGGAGAGGTGACCTGTGACCCCGCCCGAACCGACGGCACCCGGACGTCCCTATGTCGCGGGATCGCTGACCGTGCACCGCGACCCGGCGACACTCACCCAGATCAGCCGTGCGCTGCGGTCGACCGGCAAGCGCGTGGTGCTCGTACCGACGATGGGGGCGCTGCACGCCGGTCACCGGGAGCTCATCCGGGCCGCCAAGGCGCAGGGGCCGACCGTCGTCATCGTGTCGATCTTCGTCAACCCCCTGCAGTTCGGGGTGGGGGAGGATCTCGACGCCTACCCGCGCACCTTCGACGCCGACCGCGCGATCTGCGAAGAAATGGGGGTCGAGCTGTTGTTCGCGCCCACCGTGGCCGACATGTACCCCAACGGACCCCGCACCACCATCCACCCCGGACCCGCGGGTGCCGAACTCGAAGCAGCCTCGCGGCCCACACATTTCGCGGGCATGCTCACCGTCGTCGCGAAGCTGCTGGCCATCGCCGCACCGCACGCCGCCTACTTCGGCGAGAAGGACTACCAGCAACTCGTGCTGGTGCGACAGATGGTCACCGACCTCAACCTCGACATCGCGATCGTCGGCGTGCCGACGGTGCGGGAACCCGACGGGTTGGCGATGTCGAGCCGCAACCGGTATCTCACGCCCGCGCAACGAGAGTCGGCGACGGCACTGTCGGCGGCACTGGTCGCCGGGGCGTACGCCGCCGCCGGGGGTGTCGAGGCCATCCTGTCCACCGCCCGCGGTGTCCTCGCCGAGCGTCCCGACATCGACGTCGACTACCTCGAGGTACGTGGCGTCGACCTCGGTCCGCCGCCCGACCACGGTGACGGTCGACTGCTTGTCGCCGCGCGGGTCGGCACCACCCGACTGCTCGACAACGTCGGTGTCGCCGTCGGCACCGGGTTCCTCAACCGCGGCGGTGGCGAACCCGGCACCCCGTCGGCCGATCTCCCGGAAGGGCACTGAGAGAACATGTTCCGCACCATGATGACCTCGAAGATCCACCGCGCGCGGGTCACGCAGGCCGATCTGCACTACGTCGGGTCGGTGACCATCGACGCCGATCTGCTCACCGCCGCCGACATCCTCGAGGGCGAACAGGTCACCATCGTCGACATCGACAACGGCAACCGCCTCGAGACCTACGCCATCGCCGGCCCCCGCGGCAGCGGTGTGATCGGGATCAACGGCGCCGCAGCCCATCTCGTGCACCCCGGCGATCTGGTCATCATCATCGCCTACGGCGTGCTGAGCCCCGAGGAGCTGACCACCTACCGTCCCCACGTGGTCTTCGTCGACGACGACAACCGCATCGTCACCTCCGGCGCCGACCCGGCCCATGTGCCGGCCGGCTCGGGTCTGCTCGATCCCCGCGAACTCGTCGGATAGCGGCGATGCTGCTCGCCCTCGACGTCGGCAACACCAACATCCACCTCGGCGTGTTCGCAGGCCGGGGTGACCACGCACACCTGGTGCGTGACTGGCGGATCCGTACCGAACCACGGATGACCGCCGACGAGCTGGCGCTGACCCTGCGGGGTCTGCTCGGCGACGACGTCGACCGTGTCGTGTCGGTGGTCGGACTGTCCACGGTCCCGTCGCTGCTGCGCGAGATGCGTGTCGTGGTGGGCAAGTACTTCGGGTCCGGCCCACATGTCCTGCTCGAACCCGGACTGCGCACCGGTGTGGCCCTGCTCGTCGACAACCCGAAGGAGGTGGGCACCGACCGCGTCGCCAACGCGTTGGCCGCCCACGCCACCTACGGAACAGCCTGCATCGTCGTCGATTTCGGCACCACCACCCTCGTCGACGTCGTGTCGGCGAAAGGGGAGTTCCTCGGCGGTGCCATCGCCCCGGGCATCGACCTCGCCGTCGACGCGCTGGCCGCCCGCACGGTGACCCTGCGCACCGTCGAACTGTTGCCCCCGCGCAGCGTGGTCGGCAAGAACACCGTCGAGGCGCTGCAGTCGGGCATCCTCTACGGCTTCGCCGGGCAGGTCGACGGACTGGTGACCCGGGTGCGTCGCGAGATACCGGGCTTCGCCGACACCGACGAGGTGACCGTGGTCGCGACCGGCTACCTCGCACCGCTCGTGTTCGACGAGTGCCGCACCCTCGACGTCCATCACGGCCATCTCACCCTCGAGGGACTGCGCCTGGTGTTCGAGCGACAGAACGACCTGGCGCGTGCGCGCAAGCGCGGACCTGTGGCAGACTCTGCCCCGTGATGACGTGTCGTGGCGCGGAGTGTTGTCGGGGCTGAACAGCCCCCGACCGATTCCTGCTGCCCACACATCTCACCCTCGAGGTATCCCATGCCTGTCCTGGCACCCGTCTCACCCCTGTCCGTTCCCGTCACCAGCGCACGCATCGGCGTGATGTCGCTGCGCGTCGACGAGTTCACCGCGGCCGTCGCCGCAGGTCACCGCGTCGTCGACATCCGCGGTCAGCGTGAGCGCGACACCCACGGCGTCATCGCCGGCGCGCTGGCCATCGACCCCGCGATCGTCGTCGACCGCCTCGTCCCCGACACCGTCGGGTCTCTGCGCGGCGTCACCACCGACACCCGCTGGCTGCTCGTCGGCACCGACGGTCACGACGCCGAGTGGCTCACCTGGCACCTGCACGCGCGCGGGGTGCACGGCGCCCGGTTCCTGCTCGGCGGACACCGCGCCCTGCGCAGCGCCCGTGACCTGGGTCGCCGGCCGCTGAGCGCGTCGCAGCGCCGCGACCTCGCGGTGATCTCGGCCCACTGAGGCGGTGCCGATAGGGTCGTGCGGGTGACCGACACATCCCCCGGCAGCCCCGATACCGACCACCTGCCCGAGCAGCTGCGCATCCGTCACGCGAAGCGCGCCCGGATCCTCGCCGACGGCGGCCAGGCGTACCCCGTGTCGATCCCGCGTACGCACTCGCTGGCGCAGGTGCGCGCCGAGCACCCCGACCTGCCCGTCGACCACGCGACCGGCACGCACGTCGGTGTCGTCGGACGCGTGATGTTCGTGCGCAACAAGGGGAAGCTGTGTTTCGGCACCCTGCAGGAGGGCGACGGAACCCAGCTGCAGGTGATGGTCAGCTTCAACGGTGTCGGTGAGGAGGCGCTCGCCGCGTGGAAGTCCGACGTCGACCTCGGCGACTTCGTCTATGTCCACGGCGAGGTGATCAGCTCCCGCACCGGTGAGCTGAGCGTGATGGCCGACGCCTGGCAGATCGCCTCGAAGGCGTTGCGGCCGTTGCCCGTCGCGCACAAGGAGCTCAGCGAGGAAGCGCGCGTCCGTCAGCGCTACATCGACCTCATCGTGCGTCCCGCCGCGCGCGAGACCGCGCGTACCCGCGTCGCGGTGATCCGCGAACTGCGGGCGGCCCTCGAGGAGCGGTCGTTCATCGAGGTCGAGACACCGATGTTGCAGGCCCAGCACGGCGGCGCCGCGGCGCGTCCGTTCGTCACGCATTCGAACGCCCTCGACATCGACATGTATCTGCGGATCGCCCCCGAACTGTTCCTCAAACGCTGCGTCGTGGGCGGCCTCGAGCGTGTCTTCGAGATCAACCGCAATTTCCGCAACGAGGGCATCGACTCGACCCATTCACCCGAGTTCGCGATGCTCGAGACCTATCAGGCCTACGGCACCTACGACGACTCTGCGGTGATGACCCGCGAACTGGTGCAGGACGTGGCGCAGCGGGCGCTGGGCACCCTGACACCCACCCTGGCCGACGGCACGGTCTACGACCTGTCCGGTGACTGGCTCACCATCTCTATGTACCCGTCGTTGTCGGAGGCCGTGGCCACCGAGATCACTCCGGAGACGACGGTGCCGACGCTGATGGCGCTCGCCGAGAAGGTCGGGCTGACCATCCCGCGCGACAAGGGATACGGCCACGGCAAACTCGTCGAGGAACTGTGGGAGGACCAGGTCGGCAAGCACATCGACCGTCCGTTCTTCGTGCGCGACTTCCCGGTCGAGACCTCACCGCTCACCCGCGACCACCGCTCGATCCCCGGCGTGGTCGAGAAATGGGACCTCTACGTCCGTGGCTTCGAACTGGCCACCGGCTACTCGGAGCTGATCGACCCGGTGATCCAGCGGGAGCGCTTCGTCGACCAGGCGCGCCTCGCGTCGGCCGGTGACGACGAGGCGATGGTCCTCGACGAGGAATTCCTCACCGCGATGGAACACGGAATGCCGCCGACCACCGGTACCGGAATGGGTATCGACCGACTTCTCATGGCGCTGACGGGATTGGGAATCCGGGAGACAATCCTCTTTCCGTTCGTGAAGCCGAACGAATGAATGCTCTGGTCGTCACCCGCTGACAATTGTCGTGTCCGGGATATGTGGTTACAGTGGGTTTCGGCCGGGGGGCTGTGACCGGGGCACCGACGGAGTGTTCGTCCCTGATTTCCCGCGGCAATTGTCACGAGTCGAGAAATTCATGGTGGGGGCAGAAACATGGCGAAAAAGGTGACGGTCACCCTGGTGGATGACGTCGACGACACCGCATCGGCCGACGAGACCGTGGAATTCGGTATCGACGGGATCAGTTACGAGATCGATCTCTCCGCCGAGAACGCAGCACGTCTGCGCGCCGAGATCGACACCTGGGTCGAGCACGCGCGCCGTGTCGGCGGGAAGCGTCGGGGTCGCTCGTCGGCCACGTCGAACGGTGTCGACACAGGCCAGAGCGCCGCGATCCGCGAGTGGGCGCGGCGCAACGGACACGGGGTGTCGGCGCGGGGCCGGGTGTCGAGCGACATCGTCGAGCTCTACAACGCCGCGCACTGACCGCCGCGCTCGGCCGGCTATTCCGCTCCTGAATTCACCGTTCCGGCGAGGAGTTCGCGTTTGAGGATCTTCCCGGCAGCGTTCCGCGGGAATTCGTCGATCACGATCACACTGCGCGGGATCTTGAAATTCGCCAAAGTGGAACGGCAGTGTTCGATCACGTAACCGGCGTCGATGGTCGCCCCTGATCGCACGGTGAGAAATGCGCGGCCGACTTCTCCGAGTCGCTCGTCGGGTACGCCCACGACGGCGGCTTCGGTCACGTCGGCGATACGCGTCAACGTCTGTTCCACCTCGGCGGGATAGACGTTGAATCCGCCGCAGATGTACATGTCCTTGAGTCGATCGGTGATCGACAGATTGCCGCGATCGTCGATGGTGCCGATGTCGCCGGTGTGCAGCCACCCGTCGGCGTCGATGGTCTCGGCCGTCGCGACGGGGTCGTCGAGGTAGCCGCGCATCACCATCGCACCACGGGTGAGCACCTCGCCGGCCTCCGACAGCGTGATCTCCATGCCCTCGAACGCCCGCCCGCACGTCGTCGCGACGGTCAGGTCGTCGTCGTCGGGGGTGCACGTCGACACGAAGCCGCTGGCCTCGCTCAGCCCGTAGGCGGTGATCACGGTGTCGACGCCGAGATCGCGCTGGATGCGTTCGATCAGCACCACCGGCACGATCGCGGCGCCGGTGACCACCAGGCGCAGCGACGAGAGGTCCGCCGTGGCCCGGTCCGGGTCGTCCAGGATCGTCTGGAAGATGGTCGGCGCCCCCGGGAACACCGTGACCCGGTGTCGTTGCACGGCGGCCATCGCCGCCGGTGCGCTGTAGACGGCCAGGGGCACCATCGTGGTCGCGAACAGCGTGCACGCGAGGATGCCCGCCTTGTAGCCGAAGGTGTGGAAGTAGGGGTTGACCATCAAATAGCGGTCATCGGAGGACAGACGTCCGTTGGCACCCCATGCCCGCGCGCCGGCCATCGACTGTCGATGCTCGGCCAACACGCCCTTGCTGCGTCCGGTGGTGCCCGAGGTGAACAGGATGTCGGACAGGTCCTCCGGTGCCACGGCGTCGGCGCGGATGTCGGCCTGCGCCCGCGCATCCGCGGTGGCGCCGGCGAGGAAGTCGTCCCAGTCGATCGCCAGACCTCGAACGTGGTCGGCGGGGGACTGCGTCAGGTCGTCGAGTGGGATCCGAACGGCGAGCCGCACATCGGTGTCGGAGGCGAGGTCGACCAACCCGGTCAGGTCGGCGAGCCGGTCGGTGCCGAGGAACGCTCCCGCCACGACCAGCGCACGCGCGTGGGTGCGCACCAGGACGTCGAGCACCTCGGTCGCGGTGTAGCGGGTGTTGAGCGGGACCAGCGTCGCACCGGCGTAGTGCGCGCCGAGTGCCGCGATCGGCCAATGCGCGCTGTTGGGTGCCCAGATCGCGACCCGATCACCCGCGGCGATGCCGTTGTCGACGAGCGCGGCGGCGAACGTGCGGACCGCCGCCAGCAGTTGCGACCAGGTCAACCGGACGTCCTCGCCCCACTGGTCGTCGACAATCGCGACACCGTCGGGATGCTCGGACGCGACCGCACGCAGTGCGGCGACGCTGGTCTGATGGTTTGTCACGCGGCTCTCCTCCGGGTATCGAGGCAGCAAAAACAAGCAAGTGCTTGGTAGGTTACGCTAGGGCTCATGACTGCGACCAATCTTGCCGACCGAGGTGTCGACCTGGGTCGACATCCGGGATCGGTGGACGATTTCGCGTCGTCGGTCGGCACCTGGCTACGCGAGAACCTCACGGGGGAGTTCGCACCCCTCGTCGGTCGGGGCGGACCGGGCAGCGAACACGAGTTCTTCGCCCGGCGCCTCGAATGGGACCGCCACCTCGCGCGCGCGGGGTGGACGTGTCTGGGCTGGCCGACCGAACACGGAGGCCGCAACGCCACTCTCGCCCAGCGCATCGCGTTCCACACCGAGTACGCCCGCGCCGACGCACCCGCGCGGGTCAACCACCTCGGCGAGGAACTGCTCGGCCCCACGCTCATCGCCTTCGGCACCGACGCCCAGAAGGAACGGTTTCTCCCGCCGATCGCCGACGTCTCCGAACTATGGGCACAGGGGTACTCCGAACCCGGCGCCGGCTCCGACCTCGCCGGGGTGTCGACCAGCGCGCGGCTGGAGGACGGTCGCTGGGTCATCAACGGGCAGAAGATCTGGACGTCGCTCGCCCACGTCGCGCAGTGGGCGTTCGTGCTGTGCCGCGTCGAACGCGGTTCGACACGTCACCACGGCCTCGGCTTCCTGCTGGTGCCGCTCGACCAGCCCGGCGTCACCGTGCGCCCCATCCAACAGCTCACCGGCACATCGGAGTTCAACGAGGTCTTCTTCGACGACGCCGTCACCGACGCCGATCTCATCGTCGGCGCCCCCGGCGACGGGTGGAAGGTGGCGATGGGGCTCCTCGAGTTCGAACGCGGCGTCTCCACCCTCGGTCAGCAGGTCGGCTTCGCGCGCGAACTCGACCGACTCGTCGATCTGGCGAAGTCGACCGGCGCCGCCTCCGATCCCGAGATCCGCGGTCGACTCGTGACCGCCCACGTGGGTCTGCAGGTGATGCGCGCCCATGCCCTGCGCACGCTGGCCACGGTCGACACCGGCGGCGCCGGCGGGCAGGCGTCGGTGTCGAAGTTGTTGTGGGCCAACTGGCATCGTGATCTCGGCGAACTCGCTTTTGCCATCTCGGGTGCGCCTGCGCTGATCGCCCCCGACCACACCAGCGAGGGCGTCGCCAACGACATCACCGCACCCGACCACGTCGAACTCGGTCCGTGGCAACGGTTGTTCCTCTTCTCCCGTGCCGACACCATCTACGGTGGCTCGAACGAGATCCAGCGCACCATCATCGCCGAACGGGTGCTCGGCCTGCCGCGAGAGGCGCGACCATGAGTGACACGTCCCACGATCGGGGCCCTGGCGATCTGTCGTTACCGCCGAAGGAGATACCCGGGCACGGGCTGCTCGCGGGCCGCGCGGTGGTGGTCACGGCCGCGGCGGGAACCGGAATCGGGTTCGCCACCGCGCGTCGCGCACTGCTCGAGGGTGCCGACGTCCTCGTCAGCGACTTCCACGAGCGCCGACTCGGCGAGACCGCCCGGAAGCTCGTGGCCGAGTTCCCGGATCAGACGGTGACGCAGGCGGTCTGCGATGTGTCGCAGACCGCGCAGGTCGACGAGCTGATCGACACCGCCGCCCGCGAGCTCGGCCGCATCGACGTGCTGGTCAACAACGCCGGCCTCGGTGGCGAGACCCCGATCGTCGAGATGGCCGACGAGGCGTGGGACCGCGTCCTCGACATCACGCTGAACAGCACCTTCCGAGCCACCCGCGCGGCGCTGCGGTACTTCGCGGCGGCACCGCACGGGGGCGTGATCGTCAACAACGCGTCGGTCCTCGGTTGGCGCGCCCAGAAGGGCCAATCCCATTACGCGGCGGCGAAAGCCGGCGTGATGGCGCTGACCCGGTGCTCGGCGATCGAGGCGGCCGAGTACGGCGTGCGCATCAACGCCGTGGCGCCGTCGATCGCGAGACACCCGTTCCTCGCCAAGGTGACGAGCGACGAACTGCTCGACGAACTGGCGTCGCGGGAGGCCTACGGCCGTGCCGCCGAGGTGTGGGAGATCGCCGCCACCATCGCCATGCTCGCCAGCGACTACACCACCTACCTCACCGGCGAGACCGTCTCGATCTCCAGCCAACGCGCCTGAGCGAAAAGGAATTCTCGATGTCACAACCGCAGGCCTACATCGTCGACTCCCGCCGGACGCCGGTCGGCAGACGCCACGGGTCGCTGGCCACGACGCATCCCGCCGACATGGGGGCCCACGTCATCAACGCCGTTCTCGAGCGCACCGGTATCGACCCGAACGCGGTCGACGACGTGATCTTCGGCTGCGTCGACACCATCGGACCGCAGGCGGGCAACATCGCCCGCTCGGCGTGGCTCGCGGCCGGTCAGCCGCTCGGCGTGCCCGGCACCACCATCGACCGCCAGTGCGGGTCATCGCAGCAGGCAATCCATTTCGCCGCCCAGGCGGTGATGAGCGGAACCCAGGACGTGGTGCTCGCCGGCGGCGTGCAGAACATGAGTGCCATCCCGATCTCGGCGGCCATGCTCGCCGGGCGCGAGTACGGCTTCGACACCCCGTTCACCGGGTCGACGGGCTGGGCCGACCGTTTCGGCGGCGCCGACATCTCGCAGTTCACCGGCGCCGACATGATGGCCAAGCGGTGGGACATCAGTCGCGAGGACATGGAGGGGTGGGCGCTGCAATCGCACCGGCGCGCGCTCGCGGCCATCGCCGAGGGACGTTTCGATCGAGAGACCGTGGCGCTGGGGGAGTGCGTCGTCGACGAGTGCCCCCGCGAGACATCCCTGGAGAAGATGGCCGGGTTGAAGGTGCTCGCCGAGGGATCGTCGCTCACCGCTGCCGTCGCCTCCCAGATCTGCGACGGCGCCGCGGCCACCCTCGTGGTGTCGGAGGCGGCGCTCGCGCAGCACGGTCTGACCCCGCGGGCGCGGATCCACCACCTCTCGGTGCGTGGCGACGACCCGGTGATGATGCTCTCGGCCCCCATCCCCGCCACGGCCTGGGCGCTGGAGAAGACCGGGCTGTCGATCGACGACATCGACGTGATCGAGATCAACGAGGCCTTCGCGCCCGTCGTGCTGGCGTGGCTGAAGGAGACCGGCGCCGATCCCGCCCGGGTCAACCCCAACGGCGGCGGCATCGCCCTCGGTCACCCGCTCGGCGCCACCGGCGCCAAGCTCTTCGCGACCCTGCTGCACGAACTCGAACGCACCGGCGGCCGCTACGGCCTCCAGACGATGTGCGAGGGCGGCGGCACCGCCAACGTCACCATCATCGAACGTCTCTGACCCGCCAGTTGGGCCGTAGTTCTCGCCAGTTGGGCCGTTGTTCCCGTCGATTGGGCCCTTGTTCCCGTTGGTTGGGCCCTTGTTCCCGTTGGTTGGTCTCCCAATCGCGTCACCGTGTCGGTTTGTGCCAGACGGCGACGTATCGCCACATCGGGAGCAGCCGGAATGTCGCCTCGGGCATGACCCGGCCGACGGCGGCCTCGATCTCGGAATAGGTGTGCGGCGGCGGCCAGACGATCGGCGCGGTGTGTTCCCAGAGCCCTCGCCGCCGTGAGAGGTACTGGTGCTGGACCACGCCCGCGAGTTGCAGCGCGACGTGCTTCGGTCTGGTGCTGCGTCCGAGTCCGACGATCGCGACCACTCCGCCGGGTGCGGTGAGGTCGGCGCATCGTTGCAGAGCGGCATCGACGTCGGCGATGTGGTGCAGTGTCGCCACCGATGCGACCACGTCGAACGATTCACGCTCGAACGGGTGGTCCATCACGTCACCCGACACCCACGTCACCGCATTCGACTCCTGTCGCGCTGACGCCAACACCGGTTCGTCACGATCGATCCCGGTCACCGACGGCACCCGGCCGGCGAGTTCGGTTGCCAGCAGCCCGTTTCCGGTCCCGATGTCGAGTGCGGTCTGCGCTCCGGCCGGGAGCGCGTCGAGGATCAGCCGGTGGTAGTGGATGTTGTGGTTCCACCGTGGGCGGCCGGCCGCTCCGGAGCGAGGATGGTTGCTGCGACGTCTCACAGGGTCGATCGTACCGACGTACAGATCGGATCGATGCTAGGCAGCGGGGTACAGCGGAGCATCCCGCCAGGTGATGTCGATGCGTGGGGCATGCGGGCGCCGCTCGGCCACGAGGTGGGCGAGCTGGTGTTCGATGTCGGACCCCGGTCGTGGCGGCTGCGTGATGTCCGGCGGGTCCGCGGATGGGTCGTTGCACGCCGAATGCTGGTGCAACAGCTCGTCGATCCGGTGCAGGTGGTTGGCGCGGAGAGCATGGGGTGGGTCGGTGTTGCGTCGCCAGCCGTAGCGGCCTTTGTCGGGGCCGTCCGTGATCTTCTCTGTGGTCCACTGGTGCGGTTCGGTCCCGACGGCCCGGTTGTGGGGGCCGCATGCGGGTGCCATGTGCGGCCAGTCGGTGAGGCCGCCGTCGGCCCAGTCGTTTTCGGCGTGGTGCATTTCGGTGTGCGCGAACGGTGTTGGGCAGTCGTCTTTGCTGCAACCCTTGTACTTCGCGAAGGCCATCAACCGTTGCGACTGCGATGCCAGCCGACGAGACCGGCCGAAGAACAGCGGCTCGTCGGTGGCGTCGCTGAACACCGCGAGGTGTGTCTGCGCGTTTGCGGCTAGCTTCACCACCTCCGAGATCGGTAGGTCGCTGCCGGTGGCGGTGCGCGCGACGCCGGCGTGCTCACGCAGTTGAGCGTCGGTGATGGACACGATGATCTGCGGCGGCAGTCCGCGATGCGACCCACCGAGCAGTCCGCCGTTGACTGCGGCGTCGAGAAGAGCTTTCAGGGCATCGTGGTTGCGCTGGGACTGCGAGCGGCAATCACGGTCAGCGGCCTCGCGCAGGAGTTCGGGAGCGACGTCGGTGTGGTCGCCTTTCGGGGACTGGTCGTCGTCGGGGTTGTTCATGCCGGGCGCCGCCCACTTGGCGAGCACCACATCGAACAGCGCTCGCGTGATCGGATCGAGTGTTGCGGTGAGGTTCGACATCAACTGCGAGTGCTGGCAGCCGAGATTCAGTTTCCGATTCCGTGCGCGATCACGGTCGTCGGTCAACCGGCCGTCGGGATCGAGGTGAGCGAGGATCCGCACGCCCGCGGCGGCGATCTCCTTCGGCGTCAGCGTCGTGGCAAACTCGGCCAGGGTCTGCTCGGCGAACGCGCGGTGATCGGGTTCGATCGCGGTGGGGATCTTGGCGATGACGTCCAACACGGCGTGGACGTGGTCGGGTCCGATCGACCCTGCGGCGAGTTCGCGTGCGGTGTTCGGGCACACTGGTGGGAGTTTCTCGCCGGTCAGCGCGTGCATCGGTTCCAGTGCCTGTACCTCTTTGAGACGCTTCTTCGGTTGCGTGACGCGCAGTTTCGTCTGCAGGAACTCGGTCAGGGTCACGCAACCGACGGCGCGGTGCGCGTCGCGGTCGGAGACCTCGAGGATGCGGCGGTTACCGACGGACCCGAGTTGGCGGACGGCGGTTTCGTGGGTGATCGCCAGTTGCGCGACTGTCTGGTCGTCGTAGGCGTCTGAGGTCTCTGCGGCGATCTCTTTCACGAGGGATTGCAGGGCAGCGTATTTCGCAACGAGATCACTCACGAACGGCCCCCTCCCCAGGTGGTTCTGTACATCCAGGTTAGCACGGATGTTCGAGGGGTGGGAGGTTGATTTCAGTGAATAGCGTTGAACGCTGGTGTATTTCGGTTTCTGATCGCGTTGTACTGCCGCTGACGGTGCGGAAGCCGATCGCCGAGTGTGCGTTGTCTCGTCGTCGGCTCACGGTGCGCGGTCAGCACACTCGACGGCCGTTTCCGCACAGTCAGCACAACCACTCGACGGCCGTTTCCGCACAGTCAGCACAACCACTCGACTCGCGGTCAGTAGGCGATGGTCTGCGCGACGGCGACGGCGACGAGGCCTGCCGACAACAACACGAACGACACCCCCGACACGGCGCGGTAGGCGAGCGTCTCCTGGATCTTCTCCTCGAAGGCCAGGGGCACGAACAGCAGTGGGTTGACGATCGCGCCGATGGTGACCAGCGCCAGCACCCACGCGGGGGTGTCGGTCGCGACGAGTCCGACAGCGATGAGAAGTAGACCCATGAGGATCCAGTCGAGGTGCGTCTGGAACACACGGCGGTGGTGTGTGATGCCGACCTTGTTCAGGTACTGCGGTTTGTCGACGACGAGCACCATCGCGAATCCGGACAGCGCGCCGACCGCGAGCGACCACAGTCCGATCACCGGGAGCAGGTCTCTCATGAGGCCGAACTCTACGGTCCGGCCCGACCCGGTGGCGCAGGTGGTGTGATGTGGCGCATACTGCAAAGCAACACATCGATGAGTTTGTGTCATTGACGATCGAAGGAGATCGACCCGCATGAGCACACCCAGCACGCAGAAGGCCCCGACCGCGCACTTCCGGTCGGCCGACGAGCGGTCGCTCGACGAGCTCCTCGAACTGCAGCGCGCGGCCTTCCTGCGCGACGGCATCCCCGACGCGGCGACACGCATCGACCGCATCAACCGGCTGTCGGCCCTGCTGCTCGACAACGCCGAGGAGATCGCCGAGGCCCTCGACAGCGACTTCGGCACCCGCCCGCGCGACCTGTCGATCGCGACCGACGTCGCCGGCTGCATGGTCGACCTCGCGCACCAGCGCAAGCACGTGGCGCAGTGGATGCGTACCGAGAAGGTCGCCAAGGCGATGGGTGCCGCCGGGTTCTCCCAGCGCATCCGGCACGATCCGCTCGGCGTCGTCGGCATCATGGGTCCCTGGAACTTCCCGTTGCAGTTGACCGTCGTCCCGGCCGGATCGGCGTTCGCGGCCGGCAACCGGGTGATGATGCGCCCGTCATCGGTCACCGCCCGTACCACCGAGGTCCTGGCGAAGCACGCGCCCGACTACTTCTCGCTCGAGGAGTTCGCGGTCCTCACCGGCGCGCACGGTTCGGGATCGGACTTCGCGAAGCTCAAGGTCGACCACATGTTCTTCACCGGGTCGCCCGGAGTGGGCGCCTCGGTCGCCACCGAGGCAGGCCGCAACCTGGTGCCGGTCACCCTCGAGCTCGGCGGCAAGAACCCGGTTGTGATCGACACCGACGCCGACATCGAGGATGCGGCCCGTCGCCTCGCCGACGCCAGGATGGTCAACAGCGGTCAGGTCTGCCTGTGCCCCGACTACGCCTTCGTGCCCGAGGCCCACCTGCAGCGCTTCACCGACCTCATCGTCGCGCGGTGGCGGCAGAACTACCCGTCGATCCTGCACAACGACCAGTTCACCTCGACGGTCAACGAGAAGAACTACACGCGCATCGTCGACCTCATCGACGACGCCGTCAGCCTCGGTGCCACCAAGCGCCAGGTGGTCCCGCCGGGTGAGAAGCTGCCCGACGCCGGCGCCCGCAAGATCCCGCCGACGGTGCTGACCGGTGTGAAGGCGGGCATGAAGATCGAGGAGGACGAGGTCTTCGGACCCGTGTTGACCCTCTATCCTTACCGCGACCTGTCCGAGGCCGTCGACCACATCAACGGTCACGGACACCCGCTGACGATCTACTGGTTCGGCCCCGACAACGAGCGTTACGAGACGCTGCAGCGGTCGACGCGGTCGGGATCGGTGAACGGCAACGACTTCGCGCTCAATCTGCTCAGCGCCGAACTCCCCTTCGGTGGTGTCGGCGGCAGCGGGATGGGCAGCTACCACGGCAGATTCGGCTTCGCGACGTTCTCGCACGCTCGCGCGGTCACGCACTCGCGCATGCCGATCAGCTTCGCGAAGCTGATGTCGGCGCCGTTCACCTCGAGCGACACCCGTTCGACGAACCTGCAGCTGTCGATGTGGAAGTGGATCACGCGGCGGGCGACGCGCAAGAACCGCTGACCGCCGACGGGCGGGTCGCCGGACCGAGCGCTTGCTAGGGTCGATGCGATCGACCCTCGATCGGGAAGGTGGCCGCCCGTGGCCTCGTCACGACGCGACGAGTTGCTCGCCCTCGCCGGCCGCATGTTCGCCGAACAGGGTCTGCGCACCACCACCGTTCGCGACATCGCCGATGCGGCGGGCATCCTCTCGGGCAGTCTGTATCACCACTTCGACTCCAAGGAGTCGATGGTCGACGAGATCCTGCGCGGGTTCCTCGACGACCTGTTCGCGCGGTATCACGAGATCGTCGACGCCGACCCGCCCGCCGACGAGGCCCTGACGCAGTTGGTGGTCGCGTCGTTCGAGTCGATCGACCGTGATCATCACGCGGTGGCCATCTATCAGGACGAGGCCAAGCGTCTGTCGTCGCTGGAACGGTTCGGGTACATCGCCGAGCGCAACCGGGAGTTCCGCGGTCTGTGGGAGACAATCCTCGCCAAAGGTGTGCGGGACGGCACCTTTCGGGCCGATCTCGACGTCGAGCTGGTCTACCGGTTCCTCCGCGACACCGTGTGGGTGGCGGTGCGGTGGTACCGGCCGGGTGGGACGATGCCCGCGCAGACGGTCGCCGACCAGTACCTCGGTGTCGTCCTGCACGGGCTCGTCCCCCGCTGATCGACTGATACGTCGGTCGATCAGCGACTCGCGGGCGCTACTTCGCGGCGAGCGGGTGGATCTTGAGGTCGCCGAGGTGCTCGCCGACCTTGCCCATGGCCTCGGCCAGGTGCGGCGCCTTCATGTGGGCGTCGAGATCCGACTGCGCCTTCCACAGCTCGATGGTCACGAAAGTGCCCGGCTCGGCCTGTGATTCGTAGAGGTCGTAGGAGATGCAGCCGGGCTCGTCGCGGGTGGCGGCCGCCAGGTCGGCGAGTGCGTCGCCGACCTCCTTCTCGAATCCGGGCTTGGCCGGGATGGTCGCCACCACATGCAGATCGCTCATCGACAACGCTCCTTCGCGCTCGAGGTCCGGCGGGTGCCGATCCCTTCGTCACGAACGTACCGCTCGCGGACTCGTGCCGGGCCGAACCGGCTCAGCGCAGGATGCGGAGCACCGCGTCTGCGACGAGATCGGCGACCGCCCCGCCACCGGCATGCTCACCCGCTCCCAGTTCGCCGTCGGAACGCAGGGCGATCACCGACTCCACCAGGCGGAAGGGCACCGCCACCCGCGGGTCGTCGTGTCCGACGATCTCGCCGGCGATCGCCGCGTAGACGTCGCGCAGCGCCAGGCGTGCCGACCGGAAGTCCTCGAACCGCTCGCCGCGCACGTCGGGCAGCAGGTAGAGGGCGCCGAGGTTCCATCGCGAGGTGGCGAGCTGGTCGACGTCGAAGCGGACCAGGTCGGTCATGCGATCTACGGCGTCGACGGCCGGGTCCAGTGCGAGTGCGAATTCCATTGTGGGTGAGACGGTCTCCTGCAGGAGCGCGGCGAGGATGTCCTCCTTCGTCCCGAAGTGGTGGTAGAGCGACGCCTGTCGCAGCCCCACCGCCTCGGCGATCGCCCGGGTCGACGTGCCCGCGAAACCCTGTGTGGTGAACAGTTCCCCGGCCGCGTCGAGGATCTCCTCGCGCGGGTTGCCGCCGACGCGACGTTGAGCCACGAGGCGCGGTCGGCCGGGGCCCGTGGTGGCGGGGGGACGGGTGCTCACGCGCCCGAGGTTACTGCGAACAGCGGTCGCCTCGGCGGTGAGCACTCGTTGACACGGTGTTCACAGACGCGAAACCGCCGGAAACCCGGAGCTGGCTACATTTCGATCATCCGATAGAAAACCGCTCCGGTGATGCAGCGGGCACGAGACACAGGAGTGCTGACATGACCGCCCTCGAACCTCCCACCACGACAGATCGCGCCGACGACGGTCCGTCCTACTCCTCAGCCGCCGACGCCGAGGCGCTGTCGCAACTCGGCTACAACCAGGAACTCCACCGCGGGATCGGCGGATACGCCGCCTTCGCCTCGGGGTTCTCCTTCGTGTCCATCCTGACCACCGTGTTCGCCCTGTTCGCTCTGGGATTCGGCCTGGGCGGACCGGGCTTCTTCTTCACCTGGCCGATCGTGTTCGTCTGCCAGTTCTGCGTGTGCCTGGTGTTCGCCGAGCTGTCGGGCAAGTTCCCGGTCGCCGGCGCCATCTACCAGTGGTCGCGGCGTCTCGCCGGCAACGGGGTGGGCTGGTTCGCCGGCTGGTTCATGCTGATCGGCTACATCGTCAGCGTCGCCGCCCTCGCCATCGCGATGCAGAGCGTGCTCCCGTCGATCTGGTCGGGCTTCCAGCTCGTGGGCACCGACACCGCGCTCGCCTCGGTCTCGGGCGCCACGAACGCGATCATCCTGGGCAGCATCACGATTGCGCTCTGCACCGTCATCAGCGCCGTGGGCGTGTCGTTCATGGGCAAGATCACGATCATCGGCGTCACCATCGAGATCATCGGTGTCGTCCTGCTCGTCGTGCTCATGTTCGTCCACTCCGAACGCACGCCCGCCCAGGCGGTCCTCGACACCGGCGGACACGGGACCGGCCTCGGCTATCTCCCGGGATTCCTCGCCTCGATGCTGATGGCCGCGTACGTCATGTACGGATTCGACTCTGCCGCAGAGCTGTCCGAGGAGACCCGCGATCCGCGCCGCACCGCGCCCAAGGCGATCGTCAACGCGTTGCTCGTCTCGTTCATCGGCGGTGGCCTGATGATCCTGGGTGCCCTGATGGCCGCACCGTCGCTGGGCGCACCCGAACTCTCCGCCGACGGCATCGCCTGGGTGATCACCAGCCAGCTCGACACCTGGATGGGGAAGACGCTGTTGACGATCGTCGCCATCGCCATCTTCTCGGCCACGCTCGCCATCCAGGCGTCCGCGTCACGCGTCATGTTCTCCATGGCCCGCGACAACCGACTCCCGTTCGGATCGTTCCTCGCGAAGGTCAACCCGCGCACCGGGACCCCCGTCAACACCGGCATCGTGGTGAGCGCGCTCGCGATCGCGGTCCTGCTGGTCAACCTCGGCCAGGCCGGTGTGTTCGCCGCCATCACCAGCGTCTCGGTGGTGATCGTCTACATCGCCTACCTGATGGTGACGATCCCCGCGCTGATCCACCGGATCCGCGGTACCAGCCTCAGCTTCGGCCGTCCCGTGTTCGATCTGGGCCGCTGGGGAATCCTCGTCAACCTCATCGCGGTGGTGATGGGCACACTGCTGATGATCAACATCGCCTGGCCGCGCGCCGAGGTGTACGACCCGGACGGCACGTCGTGGTTCCTGCACTACTTCGCGATCATCTTCGTCGCGCTCACCCTCGTCGTCGGTGCCGTTGCCTACCTGCGGGTGCGCAACCTGCCGGGCGCTCCGGCCCCGACCGACGCCCTCGTCGGCGCGAAGCGGTCGCGATGAGCGCCCCCACCGCATCGACCGCCGGGGCGAAGGCCCACGCGCGGGCGCAGGAGGGCGCGATCACCGACTCGATGCCGGTGGTACCGGCATCGCGCTGGCCGCGCCTGCCCGCCGGTGTCGCGGCCGACGGCATGACCTGGGCCGAGACCGTCCCCGGCGGTCGGTACACCACCAAGGTCCTCGCCCGTGGCACGCGTCTACGTCTCCGCGACGTCGACGGCAGTGCCTGCGCGCACCTGCTGCTGTGGCGTGCCGACGCGCCGTGGGAACGACTCAACGTCGCCGACACCGTCAAGGTGCCGTGGCAGGCCTACCTCGGCGAGGGTCACCCGCTGCTCAGCGACCAGGGCCGGGTGCTCGCGACCGTGGTCGCCGACGACTCCGGCCATCACGACGCCCTCTGCGGGACCACCACGCTCGCCGGCAACACCGCGAAGTACGGTTCCGGGCAGCTGCATTCGCAGAGTCCGGCCGGGCGGGAGCTGTTCACCGTCGCGGCCGCGAAACACGGACTCACCCCCGCCGACGTGGCGCCGTCGGTGTCGTTCTTCCACGGCGTCGTCGTCGAATCCGACGGCAACCTCACCTCGAAGGGGTCCGCGGGACTCGACAAGCACGTCGACCTCGTCCTGCATCTGCCGTGCATCGTCGCGATCGCCAACACCGCGCACCCGGTCGACCCTGCGCCCGGCTTCGACACCGGTCCGCTCGAGGTGCTCGCCTGGCGTGCCGAGACCGATCTCGTCGATCTGATCGTCCGCGCCCACGACGCCGATCCCGAATACCGCCGTGCCGTTGCCAATTCCGAGGACGCGGCGCTCGCCGCGCCGCTCTGACCCCGCATCCCGATCCGAGGAGTTTTCCATGTCCGCCCCCGCTGCCGAGGCTCCCGCTCCCGACACCACCGCCGACCAGGCGCTGGTCACCGGTGCCGTCATCACCGATTCCGAGGTCGACCCCCGTGGCCCGTGGTCGCAGGTCGTCGCGGCCGGTGACGTCCTCACCATCGTCGATCTGTACGGCAACCAGGCCGTCGACACCCTGTTCTACGGCATGAACCCCGGCGGCACAGTCGATCCCGCGGCCCGATACTCGGCGCAGGCGACGATCACCGCGCAGGGCAACGTGTTCCTGACGACCGGGTCGGTGATCCGTGACCAGGAGTCGAACCCGCTCATGACCATCGTCGCCGACGAGGTCGGCAACCACGACACCCTCGGCGGCGCCTGCTCGCAGGAGTCGAACACGTTGCGCTACGGCCACCACACGAAGCACCAGCACGCGTGTGTCGAGAACTTCCTCGCCGAGGGTGCGCGTCACGGCCTGGGCAAACGCGACATGGTCGGCAACGTCAACTTCTTCATGAACGTCCCGGTCGATCCCGACGGCGCGCTGGGCATCGTCGACGGCCTCTCCGCGCCCGGTAAACGGATCGCGCTGCGAGCCGAGGTCGACACACTCGTCCTGATCTCGAATTGCCCGCAGATCAACAACCCCTGCAACGGTTTCGACCCTACCGCCGTCCGCGTGATCGTCACCCGACCCGAGGTCGTCTGATGTACACGATCATCGTCGACCGCGCCGGACCGATGACCACCTTGCAGGACTGGCCCGGGCGCATCGGTCACTGGAATGTCGGGGTGCCGCCGTCGGGGCCGATGGACGACCTGTCGTTCCGGCTGGCCAACATCGCCGTCGGCAACCCCGAGGGGGTGCCGGCCCTCGAGGCCACGATGATCGGCCCGGACCTGCGCTTCACCGCCGACGCGACCGTCGCCGTGACCGGGGCCCCCGCGCCGGTCACGCTCGACGGCGAGCCGGTCGCGCAGTGCGCGCCGATCACCGTCACCGCAGGCTCGGTCCTGTCGGTCGGCGCCGTGACGCTGGGCATGCGGGTCTACATCGCCGTGGCCGGCGGCTTCGCGGCGCAGGAGTTCCTCGGCAGTGCAGCGACGTTCACCCTCGGCCGCTTCGGGGGTAAGGACGGTCGGTCGTTGCGCGACGGTGACGAGCTCGCCGTCGGCGACCACCCTCCGGCGGGTGTCGCGCGGCGCATCCAGTACGAGGAGGAGCCCGCGATCGGGGCACGGTGGGAACTCGCCGTCACCGTGGGCCCGCACAGCGCGCCGGAGTTCTTCACCGACGACGACATCGAGGCCCTCTACGCGACCGACTACGAGGCGCATTTCAACTCCGATCGCACAGGCATCCGTCTCATCGGCCCGAAACCGCGATGGGCTCGCGACGACGGCGGCGAGGCCGGCCTGCACCCGTCGAACATCCACGACACCGCCTACTCGATCGGGGCGTTGGACTTCACCGGCGACACCCCGATCCTGCTGGGCCCCGACGGCCCCAGCCTCGGCGGCTTCGTGTGCCCGGTGACCGTCACCACCGCCGACCGCTGGAAACTCGGCCAGATCGCCCCGGGGAACCGGGTGCGATTCGTGCCCGTGCGGACCTCCGAGGCCGCCGATCCACGGTCCATCGGCGAATCCCGCCGTTCCCAGTACATCCCGGTGATCTCCACCGGCGGCGACGACGACCAGGGCGTGCTCGCGACCGCCGACACCGTCGACGGCGAGTCCACGGTCACCTACCGCCGCGGCGGCGACGACAACGTGCTCGTCGAATACGGCGACATGGCCCTCGATCTCGCGTCACGGGCGCGGGTGCACGCACTGGCGCAGCGCATCGAGCACGACCGTCCCGCGGGCCTCATCGACCTCACGCCCGGGATCCGTTCCCTGCAGGTCAAGTTCGATCCCTCCCGCATCGGCCAGCAGACCGTGCTCGCATGGTTGCGGGAGTGCGAGGCCGACCTGCCGTCGGTGACCGATCTCGTCGTCCCCAGCCGCACCGTGCACCTGCCGTTGTCGTGGGACGACCCGTCCACGCGCGAGGCCACCGAACGCTACATGCACGGTGTGCGGGCCGACGCCCCCTGGTGCCCGTGGAACATCGAGTTCATCCGACGGATGAACGGGCTGCCGTCGGTCGACGACGTGCACCGTGTGGTGTTCGACGCCGAGTACCTCGTCCTCGGTCTCGGCGATGTGTATCTCGGTGCGCCGGTCGCGGTTCCGACCGATCCGCGACACCGCCTGGTCACGACGAAGTACAACCCCGCCCGCACATGGACGCCGGAGAACGCCGTCGGCATCGGTGGGGCGTACCTGTGCGTCTACGGGATGGAGGGTCCGGGTGGCTACCAGTTCGTGGGCCGCACCACGCAGGTGTGGAACCATCGTCACCCGCAGGCCACCGTCGGCTTCGACCCCGAGAACCCCTGGCTCCTGCGGTTCTTCGACCGCATCCGGTGGTATCCGGTGAGTGCCGACGAACTGCTCGACATGCGCGCCGACACGGCCGCCGGTCGCGGTCACATCCAGATCGACGACGGCCGGTTCTCCATCGCCGAGCACCAGGCGTTCCTCGACGCGAACGCCGACGACATCGCGTCGTCCCGCGCGTCGATGGAAGCGGCGAGAGCACTCGAACGTCGACGGTGGTCCGACGGTGGCGAGGTCTCCGTCGCGCGGGAGCGTGTCGCGTGACCGCCATTGTCGTCACCGGCCGCATCGCCGCCATCCACGCGGAGATCGAGCGCACCGGCCGCCACGAGGTGTTCATCCACCTCCGCCCGCGCCACGAGGTCGAGACCGAACTCGCCGCGTCGGTCGCCGCCGGCGGACCGCTCGCCGGTGTCGTGCTGGCCGTGAAGGACAACGTCGACGTGGCGGGTCTCCCGACCACCGCCGGATGCCCGTCGTTCGCGCGCATCGCCGACACCGACGCACCGGCCGTGGCCGCGTTGCGTGCCGCGGGCGCGGTCGTGATCGGCAAGACCAACCTCGACCAGTTCGCCACCGGTCTGGTCGGCACCCGCAGCCCCTACGGCGCGGTGCGGGATACGCGCCGACCCGATCACATCTCCGGCGGATCCAGCTCGGGCTCGGCGGTCGCGGTGGCACTCGGGTTCGCCGACATCGCGATCGGTACCGACACCGCGGGCTCGGGTCGGGTACCAGCGGGCCTGCAGGGCATCGTCGGGATCAAACCGACCGTCGGTGTCGTGTCGACCGCGGGCGTCGTCCCGGCGTGTGCGAGTTACGACTGCGTGACGGTGTTCGCCGCCGATCTCGACACCGCCGACCGGGCGATGGGCGTGATGGCGGGAGCCGCCGGGCCACGCCCGTTCCCGGCCGACACCGCACTCGCCGCACGCCCCGACCCGGTGATCGCCGTACCCGCCGATCTGTCGGCGCTGGCCCCGGACTGGCAAGAGGCGTTCACCCGATCCGTCGATACCGCCCGTGCGGCAGGCTGTTCGGTCCGGGAGATCGACATGACCGACTTCCTGGCCGCGGCCGCACTGCTCTACGGCGGCGCTCTGGTCGCCGAGCGCCACGATGCCGTCGGTGCCTTCGTGGACGCCGGGGCGTCCGATCTCGACCCCACCGTGGCCGGCATCATCGCTGCGGCGTCGCGCTTCTCGGCCACCGACCTGCTCGCCGACCGCAGGCGCGTCGCCGAACTCGCCGCATCCGCGCTGGGGTTGCTCGACGGCGTGGACGCGGTGGTGGTCCCGACCGCGCCGGCCCATCCGACCCTCGCCGAGGTCGCGGCCGACCCCGTCGGTGTGAACGCCCGCATGGGGACCTTCACCAATTTCTGCAACCTCTTCGACATGTGTGCCCTCGCGGTCCCCGCGGGCACGGCCGGGCCCGCGCAGTTCGGTGTCACACTGCTCTCGACGGCCCACCGCGACGCGGTCCTCGTCGACCTCGCCCGCCGGATCGCCGGAGCCGACACACGCCCGAGCTGGGTCGAGAACGTCGCCGGCACCGTCGAACTCGCGGTGTTCGGTGCGCACCTCCGGGGTCAGCCACTCGACCACCAGCTCGTCGACAGGGGAGCGCGGTGGGCAGGTGAGCTGATCACCGCGCCCGCCTATCGGCTCGTCGCCCTCGACACCACTCCACCCAAACCCGGACTGGCCCGCGATGACGTCACCGGCCGCGCGATCCGCGGCGAGAAGTGGGTCCTGTCGTCGGCCGCGCTCGGCGGCTTTCTCGCCGAACTGCCGTCACCGATGCTGCTCGGATCGATCGACCTCGCCAACGGGACCGCGATCGTCGGGTTCGGCGCCCAGGCCCAGGCCCTCGCCGAGGGGACCGAGCTGACCGTGGACCACTGGCTCGATCGCTGAGACCGGGATCGGCGCCGTGCTCACTGTCACCTACGCGATGGTCACCGGCGACGAGTCTGTGTCGTGAGACCACGATCCTGCTGCTCACGCTCATCGCGGGAGATGTTGTGGGACTGAAGGTCCTGTACTGATCCGTCGTCAGCCGACCGCGAAGACGTCCAGCTCGACGGTGGCCGGGGTCCGTTGCCCTGTGGCGACGAACAGTGTCTCGGCGAGCCAGGCGTAGGCCGGATGGGCGCTCGACAGGCGCGGCTGGGTGCGGAAGTGGATGCGGCCCGGATCGACGGGTTCGTCGCGCAGCAGCGCGGCGACGTCGACCGCGCTGCCCACGCGCAGGCCGATGTTGTGCACCGCGATGCGGGCATCGTCCTCGGTCTCGAGGACGTAGCGGGCGTCGAGCTCGGTGACCCGCTCGGACCGGAGGTACTGATGGTCGGCGCCTGCGGGCAGCACCCGGCCGCGAAGGCGTGGTCCGCCGACGGTGCCACCGAGGATCGGCACCACGCGTCGGTGGCCGTCGGGGAGGTCGCCGAGATCGATCGGTGCTCCGACGTCGATCGACAGGTGCGCGACGAACTCGAGCGGCGGCGCGGACGGCGGTGTCACAGGTCGGTGCGGTCGGCGAATCCCTCGGGTAGTTCCGCCGGTCCGACCGAGATCACCGATTCGTCGTCGGCACCGACGTTCTCGAACAACGTGATGTAGGCGAACTCGGGCACCACGTAGATCGGGTAGGTGGGTCCGGCGTCGCGGAAGGTACGCATCTCGTCGAGATGGTCGTTCTGGTAGACCACCGTCTTCGTGCCGGCGTCCTCCACCCACTTCGGGAAGAAGATCGTCCCGTGCAGTCGACGCTTGCCCGGCAGCACGTTCACCACGACCGAGGTGCCGGTCGGCTCGTTCCACGAGATCTTGAAGACGTCGTCGTCGAGGGCGACGAGGTCGACCTCCTGGTCCTTCACCCAGCGACCCCCCACCATGCCGGTGTGGATCCGGTAGTCGATGGTCGTCGCGTTCTTCACGTACATCTCGTACTGCCACGAGTTCGCGTAGGTGTAGATGAACCGGTGGCCGACGATGCCGGACAGGTCCTGCGCAGGGATGGGGTTGCGAACGGATGTGGTGGTCATGATGGTAATTTTGTCACAAAATCATTACCTGTGGCAATAGCTCCGACCGGTGGCTACTGTCTCCTCACCAGGGGAGGTCGACGTGTCCAGCAGCGGGTCAGCGGTGAACGACGGCGCATCGGCACCCTCGACGGCGCAGATCGCCACCGAACTCGGTCGGGTCGTCGGTCCGCTGCGTCGCGCGATCCTGCGGTCGGCCCGGTCCGCGGAAGGGCTGCCCGATCTCCCCGACGCCCACATCCAGGTGCTGCGCACCCTCTCGGAACGATCACCCCAGACCTCCGGGGAACTCGCGGCCGGCCTCAACCTCGCCCGCCCCACCATCAGCAACGTCCTCCGGGCGATGACGACGGCTCGCCTGGTGACGCGGTTGCCCGGTGCCGACGACCTGCGCCAGGCCTGGATCGCACCCACCGACCACGCACGTGACCTGCTGGCACGCTACGACCGCGCGAGTTCGGTGCTCATCGACGCGGTGCTGTCGGGCCTCACCCCCGGGCAACTGGCCGCCGTGGCCGACGCCCTGCCGGTGCTGCAGGAGATCGCCATCGGTCTCGCGCACGCCACCGACGACGTCGACTGAGTCAGCGGCGCCGCGCGATCATGGCGCGGGGAGTCCCGGAGACGGTGATCTCACTCGTGCCGATCGCGTCCGACAAGCGCTGTCGCAGATCGGTCTTCGTGGCGTCGTCGAGGACGAGGAAACGTGAGTAGGTGAACACCGAGTCGAGCCATTCCGTCGTGGACACCGTCTGCGTCATCGGGAACTCGACGGTGCGTACGTCGAATCCGGCTGCCGTGAACCGCGCCACCACCTCGTCGGTCGCGCGACGTGCAGCGGTGTCGCCGAGGGGGACCACGCGCTCAATCACCGCCCGGATGCGGGGATCGTCGAACGTACGCCAACTCGCCTCGTGCGCGAGGAGGGCGACATGGCCGCCCGTCGGCACGATCGTGGCGAGCCGGGGCAGCGCGACCTCGGGGTCGACCCAGTGCCACGACCGCGCGAACACCACGAGGTCGAACTGCCGCCCCGCGGGATCCCACTGTTCGAACGTGCCGTCGGCGACCGCAACGCCTTTCGCGCGGGCGATCGCCGCCATCGCCGCGTCGGGTTCGAGACCGAGGACCTCGCAACCCCTCGCGGTGAGCGCGGCTGCGGCCTTGCCGGTGCCGGTCCCGACGTCGAGTACCCGCGGTCCGAGGTCGGCCACGGCGTCCATCATCTCGCCCGGGAAGTCCGGGCGGTGACGCTCGTAGTTCTCGGCCTCGGCGCCGAAGCTCAGTGCGAGTGCGCGATCGGTGTGCACCGGGCGGGTCGGCCGGGTGGCGGTCGCGACGTAGGCGACACCGGCGACGGACACCCCGTCGGGACCGACGAGTGCGGCCAGATCGGCGCGCAGCGCTGCCTTGTCGGCATCGGAGAGCACGTTCTGCGCGGAGAAGGTGAACACCATGTCGAGCCAGGCGTCGGTGGTGTACTCCGCGCGCACCGGATAGGACTTCTCGGCCACCGTGAAACCGGCCGCGGACAACGCATCCGACAGCGAGACATCGTCGCCCGAACCCCGTGGTGGTGCGACGGGGGTGTAGCGCCGATAGACGGCGTCGAACTCCTCGGCCGGCGGCGACTCGGGATTCGTCATGTGCCACAGCAACACGAGACGACCGCCCGGGTTCAGCAGCGACATCGCCTTCGGTATCGCGACACCTGTATCCACCCAGTGCCACGACTGCGCGAACAGGAGGAGATCGAACGTTCGTCCCGCGGCATCCCACTCCTCGAAGGTGCCCCGCTCCACGGGGATCTGCTTCGCCGCGGCGACCTCGGCCATCGCCGCATCGGGCTCCAGGGCGAGAACGTCGAGTCCGCGTGCGACGAGTTGCGCCGAGGCGATGCCGGTGCCTGCGCCGACGTCGAGCACGCGCCCACCACCGGCGACGGCGACGATGTCGTCGATCACCTCGTCAGGATACCGGGGTCGGTGGGCGTCGTAGGCGCGTGCCACCGCACCGAACGAATCGGCGCGATCACGTTGTGCGTACAGGGGATCGGTGTCGGCCACGGCGTCCAGCGTAGCCAGCGCGGCGGTGGGGGAGTCGGGCTCGATCAGTCGATCCGGGCGAGTGCGGCGATCCGGTCACGCGCGTCGCCGACGATGGACTGGATCAGGTCCTCGCAGCTCGGTAGGTCGTCGATCATGCCGACCACCTGCCCGGAGGCGAGGACGCCGGCGTCGGTGCTGCCGTCGACCAGACCCGCCTTGAGGAGCATGGGGGTGTTGCCGGCCATGATGATCTGCTGCCAACTCCGCTCGCCGGATTTCCGCATGCTGCGGCCGTCGGTGAGCATCGTGGTCCACTTCATGCCGGTCATCTGCTTGAACTCGTTGGCGTTGCGGGCCGCGGCGACGAGCGCGGACAGCGGGTTACCGCCCTCGAGCTTCTCCACCAGCGAGGTGCGCAACACCCGGTGCGGCATGCCGTCGACCTTGGTCGACACGACGGTGTCGTTCAGGGTGCGTCCGAGGTACTCCCGTTTCACCGAATCCGGCACGGTGCTGTCGGAGGTGAGCAGGAAGCGGGTGCCCATCGCGACACCGGCCGCGCCGTACGACAGCGCCGCCGCCAGCCCGCGACCGTCGAAGAACCCACCCGCCGCGACGACAGGGATCTCCCCCTGGAGGGCATCCAACACCGACGGCAGCAGCAGCGTGGTCGCGACCGGACCCGTGTGTCCGCCGCCCTCGCCGCCCTGCACGATGACGGCGTCGGCACCCCACGAGGCGACCTTCACCGCGTGCTTGGCCGCGCCGATCGACGGGATGACCACGATGCCGTGATCCTTCAGCTTGCTGATGAGGTCCTTCTTGGGGGCCAACGCGAACGAGGCGACCCGCACCTCCTCGCGGATCAGGAGATCGATCCGTTCGCCCGCATCGGTGGCGTCGGCACGGATGTTCACGCCGAAGGGTTTGTCGGTCAGCGACTTCGTCTTCTTCACGGCCATCTCGAGCTCGTCGAAGGTCATGGTCGCCGAGGCGAGGATCCCGAGACCGCCCGCGTTGGAGGTCGCCGAGGTCAGTGCCGCCCCCGACACCCACCCCATACCGGTCTGCACGATCGGGTAGTCGCACCCGACCAGGTCGGTGAAGGCGGTCCGCATCGGCGCCGCACGGCCGGTCACCGGCTCACCTCCACCGGCTTGACCTCGCGCTCGCGCAACCCCTTCGGGTCGATCACCGTGCGGATCAGCTCGAGTTCGTGTGCGTCGGGCTCGCGGGTGACGCCCGCCGTTTCGAGGTCGGCGATCTCGAAACCGGTGTTCGCGGCGACCTCGTCGGCACTGACCCCCGGATGCAACGAGAGGGCCCGCATCGTGTGGTCGGGTCCGCCGAAATCGAAGACACCGAGGTTGGTGACGACGCGGTGGATGTCGAGATATCGGTACGCCGGGTTGTTCGGGTCGACCTGGTCGTAGCCCACACCCGACACCACGTCGACCTCGCCGCCGAACACCCGCGACGAGTGCTTGGCCACCCAGTAGCTCGTCGGGTGGTTCAGTGTGTTGCCGGGAGCCCCTCGCACACCGAACATCTGACGTGTCGGCTGCTGCAGGGGACCGAAGGCGGACAGGTTCTGGTTGCCGTGGCGATCGATCTGGTTGGCGCCCATCACCACATGGCGACGGCCCGAGGCGACCACGTCGAACACCTTGCGGAACGGCATCCACCCCTCGATGGGTGCCGAGCGTCCGACGGCCGGGGTGTCGGCGAAGATCAGTGCCTCCCCGTCGGTGATGAGCAGGTCGGGTTCGGTCGTCAGCCGCGCCAGACGTGCGCCGATGAGCGGCGTCGTCGCCATGGGTGACGCCATGATCTCGCCTGCGCCGCTGAAGATCTCGGCGCACGCGATCACGCAGATCTCGGCGCGGGTGACGTCGCTCATGCTCGTGTCTCCTGCTCGCTCACCCAGGCGCGGACCTCGGCCTGATACGTCTGTTCGTCCACCTCGAGGAACCGCTTCGAGAAGGCCTCCCACGACGCCGGGTCGGCCGCCGACTCGGCGTAGAAGCGCTGAAAGGCCTCGTCGCGGCCGTAGTCGCCGGCGAACGTGAAGTGCGCGCCACCCGGCGTGTGGATCACCCGGTCGACGTTCATGCGGTTGAGCAACATGCGTTGCAGGGGAACCTCGTCGACGAGTTCGGCGGTGTCGACGACACGGTCGGCCTCGAGCAGCCTTCGCCGGGCCGCCCCGCAGAACAGGTCGTCGAAATACGGGTCGACGCCGGTGTAGGCGGCGTTGCCGTGGACGTCGGCGATGTCGAGATGCACGAGCGCGACGTCGAGTTCGAGGGCCGGCATGGCGATCAGCGTCTGCACACGACCGTCCGCGTCGGGATACGGCGAGGTGACCGTGCGCAGTTCGCCGCCCCAGAAGTCGAGCACCGACGACCCGAGGCCGGCCCGGATGGGAAGGAACGGCAGGCGCGATGCGGCCGCCTCGAGCCCGCACTTCACCATGCCCTCGTCCATCTCGCGGACCTCGATGGCGCCGGTGGTGCGTGCGTGCGCGAACCACGGATCGTAGAAGGGTGGCGAGTCCAGCGAGACGAAACCGTAGTACGCCTTGCTGACCTTGCCTGCCGCGCAGAGCAATCCGAGATCGGGTCCGCCGTAGGTGACCACGGTGAGGTCGGTGGCCTCCGACCGGGCCAGTGCCCGCACCAGCGCCATCGGCTTGCGGCGCGAACCCCATCCGCCGATCCCGATGGTCATCCCGCTGGAGATCTCCGACACCGCCTCCTCGAGGGAACAGCTCTTGTCGGTCCGGGTGACGACCGCCGATGTCATGCGCGGGCCTTTCCGGTGCTGACGAACGCATCGCGGTGTTCATCGGAGACACCGGCGAGGTTGAGCTCGAAGGTGTAGCCCTGCTCGAGGCGGTAGCTCGTCTTGACGTCGACCGGGTCGATGCCGTTGATCGCCTCCTTCGCCGCCCGGATCACCCGTGTGTCCTTGGCCGCGATGAGCCGTGCGACCCCGAGGGCGGCGTCGAGCAATCCCTCGCGGGGCACCACCCGGTACACCGAACCGAAGTGCTCGAGCTGCTGCGCCGTCACGTTCTGGGCGGTGAAGTACAGGGTCCGCATGAGGTGCTGCGGTACCAGGCGTGCGAGATGCGTTGCCGCGCCGAGTGCCCCGCGGTCGACCTCGGGGAGTCCGAAGACGGCGTCGTCGGAGGCGACCACCACGTCGGCGTTGCCGACCAGGCCGACGCCGCCGCCCACGCAGAACCCGTTGACCGCCACGATGACCGGCACCGCGCAGTCGTACACCGCGCCGAAGGCGTGCGCGCAGCCGCGGTTGGCGCCGATGAGGGCGTCGAACCCCTCGGTGGCCTGCATCTCCTTGATGTCCACGCCGGCGTTGAAGCCCCGGCCCTCGGCCCGCAGGATCACCACGTGCGTCGTCGGGTCGGCGCCCGCGGCGAGGATCGCGTCGCCGAGCGCGAACCATGCGGCGCTGGGCAGGGCGTTGACCGGCGGGAAGTCGACCGTGACGGCCACGACGCCCGGCTCGATCGTCGATGTCGTGATCGGCATGTGCGCTCCCACGTCCTCTCGTGCGTGCGGTGGTGCGGCCGGTGGTTACCAACCAAACACTTGCTTGGTAGCGTAGCAGGCGGTGAGAGCGACGATCGGAGATGAGCGTGGATATCGGACTGGCCGGCAAGGTGGTCGTCGTGACCGGTGGTGTCCGGGGCGTGGGCGCCGGCATCTGTGAGGTGCTCACCTCGCTGGGGGCGACCCCGATCGCCTGTGCGCGCCGCCCGGCCGACGACACCGGCAGCGCGGTCGAGTTCGTCTCGTGCGACGTGCGTGATCCCGATGCCGTCGACGCGATGATCGACCGCATCACCGAACGCCACGGCCGACTCGACGGTGTCGTGAACAACGCGGGTGGTTCGCCCTTCGCGCCCGCGGCCGACGCCTCACCCAATTTCCACCGCAAGATCGTCGAGCTGAACATGTTGGCGCCGTTGGTCGTCGCGCAGGCCGCCTACAGCGTGATGCGCTACCAGGACTCCGGCGGGGCGATCGTCAACGTGTCCAGCGTGAGCGGACACCGCCCGTCACCGGGTACCGCGGGATACGGAGCCGCGAAGGCCGGCCTCGACAGTCTCACCGGATCGTTGGCCGTCGAGTGGGCTCCACGGGTGCGGATCAACTCGGTGATCGCCGGCCCCGTCCGCACCGAACAGTCCGCACTGCATTACGGCGACGAGGCCGGGATCGCCGCGGTCGGCGCCACCATCCCCATGGGGCGCATGGCGACCGGCGCCGACGTCGGTCGCGCCGTGGCGTTCCTGCTCTCGCCGATGGCCGACTACATCACCGGATCGACCCTCACCGTGCACGGCGGAGGCGAACGCCCCGCGTTCCTCGACGCCGCCACCACCGACAACCGATGGGAACAGACCACCTCATGAGCACGATCAATTCCGGTCGCGTCGCGATCGTCACCGGCGCCGGCCGCGGCATCGGTCGGGAACACGCCCTGGCGTTCGCGGCGAGCGGTGCCAGGGTCGTCGTGAACGACATCGGCGCCGGCCTCGACGGCAGCAGGACGGGGGAGTCCCCCGCCGAACAGGTGGTCGCCGAGATCGTCGCGGCCGGTGGCGACGCCGTGGTGAACGGTGACGACGTCGCGAGCTGGGAGGGCGCCGCCCACCTGGTGGCGCAGGCGGTCTCCGAGTTCGGCGCGCTCGACATCCTCGTCAACAACGCCGGGTTCCTGCGCGACAAGATGCTGGTGTCGATGAGCGAGAACGACTTCGACGACGTCATCCGCGTCCATCTCAAGGGGCACTTCGCGATGCTGCGGCACGCCGCGGCGTACTGGCGCGAACAGTCGAAGGCCGGCGCGCAGCGCGAGGCGCGGATCGTCAACACCTCGTCGGGGGCGGGACTCTACGGCTCGGTCGGCCAGGGCAACTACGCCGCGGCGAAGGCGGCGATCGCGCAGATGACCATCCAGGCCGCGGCCGAACTCGGCGGCTACGGCATCACCGTCAACGCCATCGCCCCCTCGGCGCGCACGCGGATGACGACGAGTGCGGGGGAGGCGATGGCCGCGCAGATGGCCCCGCCGACCGACGGCTCGTTCGACACCATGGACCCGGCCAACGTGTCGCCGCTGGTGGTGTGGCTCGCCTCGCCGGAGGCGCGCGACGTCACCGGACGCGTCTTCGAGGTGGAGGGCGGCACGGTGTCGGTCACCGACGGTTGGCAGCGCAGTGCCCTGCGCGACAAGGGTTCCCGGTGGGATCCCGCCGAACTGGGCCCTGTGGTCGCCGACATCCTCGCCGAGGCGCCGACGCCGTTCCCCGTCTACGGCGCGCGGTGACCGGCACCCCGGTCGAGGCGGCGCGCGCCTACATCGAGGCGCTGGCCAGCCACGACGTCTCGGCGGTGCGACTGGCCGACGGGTGTCGTCGTGTGGAGAACGGCATCCCGACCGGATCGAGCGGACCCGCGATCATCCACGATCTCGACGTCGGCCGGAAGTACCGCGTGATCCGTCGCGTCGAGATCGACAGCATCGACGAGGTCGAGGGCGGCTCGGTGCAGGCGGTGTTCGTCGTCCACGTGGCATTCGGTCTCGGCGCCCGCATCCGCGAGCGGTTCGACGTCGACTCCGCCGGCGACATCGAGCGCATCACGGCGCGCATCGGGTTCCCGCGGCGTCGCTGACCTGTCAGGGGGCGACTGCCCGGATCACGCTCTCGCGGATGAGGACTCGTCGTGCGTCGTGCGTCGCACGCGGCTCGTCCGCGGTGGCGGCGTAGACGTTGCTCACCGGCGACCACGCCATCGACATGGCGATCACCATCGCCATGATGTCGAACGGGTCGCCGTCGCGGACGAGGCCCCGGGCCTGGGCGTCGGCGATGGCCGCCAACTTCGGCGCATCGACTCGATCCTGGTCGGCGACGAGCGTCCCCGCCGGTCGGCGTTCGAGGCGCGCCCACGTGGCCAGTCGGATGAGGTCGGGCCGGCGCAGGTACTCGTCGTAGAGCCGCACGGCCCAGTCGGCGAGGTCGTCGGCGTCGATGGCGACCACGGAGGTGATGTGTTCCAGCGAGCCGAAGAAGATCGCGTCGAACAGGCCGTCCTTGCTGCCGAAGTACTGATACAGCTGCGCCTTGTTGGTGCGAGCCGCGGCGACGATCCGCTCGACCCGTGCGCCGGCGATGCCGTGCCGGGCGAATTCGTCGGTGGCCGCGTCGAGGATGCGCTGCCGCGTCGCGGCACCTCTGGCGGTCAGCGTCGGGTCCACGGTCATGCGCGCAGTCTAAAATACAGACCGGTTGGTTTGCCAAGCGGCACGGCGGTCGCTAGCGTGACGGAAACAAACCAACCGTTCTGTTTGAGGAGTGATCATGCGAGAGACCGCGGCGTGGACGTTCGACACCGGCAACGGCGGGGGCAGGCGCACCACACTCACCCGTCGAGACCTCCGCGGCGACGACGTCGCCGTCCGCATCGACTTCTGCGGGGTCTGCCACACGGATCTGCACAGCATCGACGGCCTCGCGGCCGGACAATCGGTGGTCCCGGGACACGAGTTCACCGGCACCGTGACCGCTGTGGGTGACGAGGTGACCGACCTGCGCCCCGGCGATGCGGTGGCCGTCGGCAACATCGTCGATTCGTGCGGGATCTGCACGCACTGTCGCGCCGGGCAGGAGAACTGGTGTCGGGAGTTCCCGACCCTCACCTACGGCGGCACCGATCGCCACGACGGCTCGACGACGGCCGGGGCGTACGCCCGCGAGTATGTGGTGCGCGACAGTTTCTGCCACCCCCTCCCGGCGTCGCTCGACCCGGCGGCGGCCGCGCCGCTGCTCTGCGCCGGGGTCACCGTCTGGGAGCCGCTCCGCGCCGCGGGGGTCGGCCCCTCCACCCGTGTCGCCGTCGCCGGGCTAGGAGGCCTCGGGCATCTCGCGGTGAAGTTCGCGGTCGCGCTCGGCGCGCAGACCACCGTGATCAGTCGGTCCGCCGACAAGGCCGTCGACGCCCGTGCACTCGGCGCCGACGCGCTCCTCGTGTCGGCGGACGACGAACAGATGGCGGCCGCGCGGGACACCTTCGACGTCGTCGTCGACACGATCTCCTCCGAGCACGAGGTCGAACCGTATCTGGCGATCACCGCGGTCGACGGCCTCCTCGTTGCGCTCGGTCACCTCGGTCCGATGACCGTGGACACGATGGCCCTGCTCGTCGGTCGGAAACGACTGAGCAGCAGCGGAAGTGCCGGTCTCCGGTCGACGCGCGAGATGCTGGCGTTCTGCGGCGAGCACGGCATCCTCGCCGATGTCGACGTGCTGCCCTCGCGCGATGTCGACACTGCGCTCGACCGTGTCCGGCGCAACGACGTCCGGTATCGCATCGTGCTCGACATGTCCGATCTCGACACGGTGTGACCGGACGATCGTCACGACGGTTCGTGTCCGAACCGATACCTGGGGCACAGGGTCGCAACTTTCACCCCCCGGTCGCGCCCGCATGCGTATGAATGGAGGGAGACCCAGCCCCGGTCGTCGACGAGAGGTGTGCCCGCCATGACCACATATTCCGAGTACTCCGAGGTCCTCGAGGGGAAGTGTCCCTTCGGAGGCAACACCATCGGCGGGGCGCAGACCTCGACCCCCACTCTGTCGGACTGGTACCCCGACCGGCTGCGCGTGGAGCAGCTCCACGCCGACGGACCGGCCGCGAACCCGTTGCGCGACTTCGACTACGAGGCCGCCTTCTCCGCCATCGACCTCGATGCACTCAAGACCGAGATCAAGCAGTTCCTCACCACCTCGGTGTCGTGGTGGCCGTCGGACTACGGCAACTACGGCCCGCAGATGATCCGCATGGCGTGGCACTCGGCGGGGACCTACCGCATCGCCGACGGCCGCGGCGGTGCCGGCCAGGCGCTGCAGCGCTTCGCGCCGATCAGCAGCTGGTGGGACAACGGCAACACCGACAAGTCGCGTCGCCTGCTGTGGCCGATCAAGAAGAAGTACGGCAACGCCCTCTCGTGGGCCGACCTGATGATCCTCGCGGGCAACTGCTCGCTGGAGATCATGGGTTTCCCCACCTACGGTTTCGGCGGTGGCCGCCGCGACGCGTGGGAGGCCGACGACGCGACCTACTGGGGTGCGGAGTGGATCGACAACACCAGCCCCGAGTCGTACGACGCGATGGTCGACCGCAGCAAGCGGTGGACCGGACAGCCCGGTGACGCCGACTACGAACTCGAGCAGCCGCTCGCCGCATCGCATCAGGCGCTGATCTACGTCAACCCCGAGGGGCCGAACCAGGAGGGCGATCCCGCCGCGTCGGCGATCGACATCCGGATCACGTTCGGCCGCATGGCCATGAACGACGAGGAGACCGTCGCCCTCATCGCCGGTGGCCACGCGTTCGGCAAGAGCCACGGCAAGGTCCCGTCCGAGGAGATCGGCGCGCCGCCGGACATCGCACCGATCGAGGCCATGGGCCTGGGCTGGCACAACCCCCGCGGAGCGGGCAACGGCGAGAACACGATGACCAACGGCATCGAGGGATCGTGGACCCAGAACCCCACGACGTGGGACAACACCTACCTCGAGAACCTCTTCGGCTTCGAGTGGGAGAAGACCCAGAGCCCCGCCGGCGCGCTGCAGTGGACGCCCACCGACCCGAACGCTCCGAAGACCCCCGACGCCCACATCGAGGGCCGCAGCGAACCGCTCATGATGATGACGAGCGACATCGCGCTCAAGGTCGACCCCGTCTATCGCGAGATCTGCCAACGATTCCTGTCGGATTTCGACTACTTCACCGAGCAGTTCTCCAAGGCGTGGTTCAAGCTGACGCACCGCGACATGGGACCCAAGTCGCGCTACCTCGGCCCCGAGGTGCCCGCCGACGACTTCTCGTGGCAGGACCCGCTGCCCGCCGCCGACGGCCCGGCCATCGGTGAGGCCGACATCGCCTCGCTCAAGCAGGCCATCGACGCCTCGGGGTTGTCGGTGTCCGACCTCGCCTACACGGCGTTCTCCTCGGCGGTCACCTTCCGCGTCTCCGACAAGCGCGGCGGCGCGAACGGCGCCCGCCTCGCGCTGGCGCCGCAGAAGGACTGGTCGGTCAACGCTCGCACCGTCGACGTCGTCGCGCAGCTCCGTCAGATCGCGGAGTCGAGCGGGACGTCGGTCAGTCTGGCCGACATCATCGTGCTCGGCGGTTGCGTCGCGGTCGAGAAGGCCGCGGCCGCAGCCGGTGTGACCGTGACCGTCCCGTTCACCCCGGGCCGCGTCGACGCGTCGCAGGAGCAGACCGATCCCGAGCAGTTCGCGTGGCTCGCGCCGGTCGTCGACGGGTTCCGCAACTACGTCCTCCCCGAGTACCACTCGGTGTCGACGGTGGCGCCCGAACGGATGTTCCTCGACCGCGCCGCGCTGCTGGGCCTCTCGGCGCCGCAGTGGGTCGCTCTCACCGGCGGCCTGCGCGTGCTGGGTTGCAACCACGACGGCTCGGCGACGGGCGTGTTCACCGATCGTGTCGGCACGTTGAGCACCGACTTCTTCGACGCGGTGACGAGCATGGACTACGTGTGGACCCCGGCCGACGGGTCCGAGGGCGCCTCGGGGCCGACGGCGTTCACCGTCGACGACCGCGACACCGGCGAGACACGCTTCCACGCCTCACGGAACGACCTGCTGTTCGGCTCGAACCAGCAGCTGCGCGCGGTGGCCGAGGTCTACGCCGGCAGTGACGGTCTCGAGCGCTTCGTCCACGACTTCGTCGAGGTGTGGGACATCGTCATGATGTCCGACCGCTACGACGTCGTGAAGGGCTGAAGTCGGAAGGGGTAGCCTCGCGGGGGTCTAGAGCACCGCGAACAGCACCAGCGCGACGACGGCGAACAACGCCTGGGTCGCGGCGGCGCGCAGATACGACAGTCCCGTCGTGAGCAGTACTGCCGCCGCCGCGACGATGCACGCGCAGCAGAAGACGACGAGCGCGGTGCCCACGCTGCCGCCGACGGCGATCCCGATGACGATGCCCAGGGCGAGGAACAGGTTGTAGAAGCCCTGGTTGTAGGCCATCGACTGCGTGGCGGCGGCCTCGTCTGCGGAGGCGAGGCCGAACCGCCGGTAGACGGCCGGTCGCGTCCACAACACCGACTCCATCACGAAGATCGCGACGTGCAGTGCGGCGGCCAGTCCCGCGAAAACCGCGGCGGCGACAGGCACGTCAGGCCGGGGCGCCGGGTGCGCGGACCACCATGGGCACGCCGGGGAAGTGCGACGCCATCTCCGACCGCGAGGCGCGCAGAGCGGCTGTGCCGTAACCCTTCTTGCGGTGCTCGGGGCGGATCCAGATACGAACGTTGACCTCGCCGTCGACGAGTTCGCCGAACACCAGTCCGATCTTCTCCGACCCCTCGTGGGCCACGAACCACGCGGCCTCCTCGGCGAACATGCGGTCCGAGGCCGACGCGATCTCGTCGTCGAGTCCGGCGGCGGGTTTCCCGGAGCCGTCGCCCGCCGCACCGATCTCGGCGGTGCGGGTCGAGAACAGGTCCGCGTCGTCGGAGGGGTCGAACGCGCGCAGGGTCACCGAGTCGCCGCTCGCGGCGGGGCGCTCGGCGAGGGTGAAGGTGAGCTGGCTGTCGAGGTCGTCGAGCTCGGCCTGATTGGCCCGCCGGGCCTCGACGGTCAACTGCTCGAACGACATTCCCATCACGGCCTCGGCGCCCAGCGGCGACACCGACAGCAGTTCGGCGATGGCGGTCACCGACGCGGCGCGGTCGGGGGCGTCGACGATGGCGTCGAGGACCTCGTGACGACGTTCGAAGGCGGACGACAGGGCGGTGGTGATCTCGCGACGGGTCGCGGCACGATCGTGATCGGTCATGGCGTCATCGTAGATCAGCCACCCCGGCCCCGAGGGGTGTCGCGTCAGGCGGAGACGGCCTTCTCCAGTTCGGTCAGCGAGTCCTCGATGTGATGGATGAGTCGCTGCAGGCTGGGCAGCGTCTGACGACATCCGATGATACCGAAATCGAGTTGGTCGTGGTTGCTCGTCAAGGTGATGTTCAGCGCCTGTCCGTCGAGCACGATCGACGCCGGGTAGACGCCGTCGAGTCGAGAACCGTTCCAGTACATGCGTTTCTGCGGTCCGGGGACGTTGGAGATGATGACGTTGAACGGCGGCTTGGTGAGGCTCACGAACCCGGGCACGGGCGACAGCGCCAACGCGGACATGTTGACCGCGCTGAGCAGCAGGATCTGTGTCGGGCTCAGTTCCTTCATCAGACGCTTCGACGCCTGCACGGACTCACGGATCGCCATCAACCGGTCGACCGGATCGTCGACATCGGTTGCCAGGGAGGCGATCACCGCTCCGACGGCGTTGCCGCCGCCGTCGCCGGAGTCGCCGGGACGCAGCGACACCGGGACCATCGACGTCAGCGACTTCTCGGGCAGCTCGCCGAGTTCGGTGAGGTACCTGCGCAGCGCGCCACTGCACATCGCGAGCACCACGTCGTTCAGAGTGGCGCCCACCGCATCGCCGACGGCCTTGACCCGTTCGATCTCCCACGACTGTGCGACGAATCGGCGTGCGCCGCCGATGGGGGTGTTGAAGATCGTTCTCGGGGCGTCGAGCGGGGTCGTGAAGTTGTGTTCACCGAAGGCCTGCCGCAGCACCTTCAGCCCGGCAGGGACGAGACCCGCGGCACTGGTGCCCAGCGAGAACGCGTCGCCGACGAGCGAGAACGGGTTGAAGGAGGAGCCGCCACCGGAGGGCTTGGGGCGGCGCTCCTTCGGCGTCCACGGCACGCGCAGCTCGGTGTCGTTCGGGTCCTCGGTCAGGGTGTTCTGGAGATTGCGCAGGGCCGAGACGCCGTCGAACAGCGAGTGGTGCACCTTGGTGTAGACCGCGAATCGGCCGTCCTCGATGCCCTCGACGACGTGCATCTCCCACATGGGGCGGTGGCGGTCGAGCAGGGTCCCGTGCCAGCGGGAGGTCAGCTGGAACAGCTCGCGGATGCGGCCCGGGCGGGGGACCGCCGAGTGTCGGATGTGGTAGTCGAAGTCGATGGGCTGGTTCTGCGCCCACCACAGGTTGCCGACCGAACTCACCGGGTCGGCGGGGCGCATCGCGAACCGTCCGGAGACCTCGGTCTGGGCGCGGATGGCGGCGAGCATCTGCATCACGTAGTCGGGCCCGGCGTCCTCGGGCGGGGTGAACAGTTGCAGTCCACCGACGTGCATCGGGTGCTCGCGTGATTCGGCCAGCAGGAACATGGCGTCTGTCGGGGGCATGTAGTTCACCCGTGCCATTGTGTCCGCTCCCCGACGTCGCCGACGTCGTTTCCGGAACGTGTGGCTCAAATCCCGGGAGCGGGTGGCCCGATGTCGGGTTTCAGCCCACCGGCTCGCAGATCACGAGCGGGATCGTGCGGTCGGCCCACTCCTGATACTGGTCGACGTCGGCGTAGATCTCGGCGTAGCGCGGCCACAGGCGTTCGCGCTCTCCCGCGTCGGCGGTGCGGGCGACGTACCGCCGGGTGTCGTCGCGGATCTGGATCGTGACGTCGGGGTCGGCGACGAGGTTGAGGTACCAGAGCGGATGGTTCTTCCGGCCGCCCTGCGAGGCGATCAGCACCACGGCGTCGCCGTCGCGCAGACACAGCAACGGCACGGTCCGCTTCTCGCCGGTCTTGCGGCCGGTCGTCGTCAGCAGACACACCGGTACCGGTTTGCGGAAGCCGCCGCCGATGCGCCACTTCGCGCCGAGTCGACCGCCGGTCGCCTTATAGAGAGCAGTGTTGGCTTTCGACCCCCACTTGAGGATCGCTCCCACGGCCGCCGAGTCGAGGGCGCCCGGCTTGGCGCGGGGGGTCTTGTTGTCGGACGTCATTGGAACAGTCTCTCAGATCCGTTCCAAGATTGTCCCGGTCGACAGAGCGCCGCCGGCGCACATGGTGATGAGCGCGGTCTCGGAGTCACTGCGCTCGAGTTCGTGCAGCGCGGTGGTGAGCAGCCGCGATCCGGTGCTGCCCACCGGATGCCCGAGGGCGATGGCGCCGCCGTTGACGTTGACGCGATCCATGTCGGGCTGGTGCACCGAGGCCCAGCTGAGCAGGACCGAGGCGAAGGCCTCGTTGACCTCGAAGCGGTCGATGTCGGACATCGACATACCCGCTTTGGCGAGCACCTTCTCGGTCGCCTGCACCGGGCCGTCGAGGTGGTAGTACGGCTCGGCGCCGACGAGCACCTGCGCCCGCAGCCGGGCGCGTGGTGTGAGACCGAGTGCGCGCGCCTTGGCCTCGTCCATCAGCAGCACCGCCGCGGCACCGTCGGACACCTGCGACGACGTGCCCGCGGTGTGGATGCCCCCGTCGATGACGGGTGTCAGGTTGGCCAGCGATTCCAGGGTGGTGTCGCGCAGGCCCTGATCGCGGGTCACGTCGAGCATCTCGCCGGTGAGCTCGCCGGACCGCGCGCGTTCCGGCGCCTTCATCGCGATGACCTCGCGATCGAAACGTCCCTCGTCCCAGGCCTGTTTCGCCAGTCGCTGGCTGCGTTCACCGAGGGCGTCGGTGTCGGCGCGGGTGATGCCGCGGCGCTGCGCGATGCGCTCGGCGGCGGTGAACTGGTCGGGCATGTCGATGTCCCACGAGGCGGGGCGACGTTCGCCCGCGCCCTCCAGCATCACGTTGGCGCCCAACGGGACCTGCGACATCGCTTCGATGCCGCACGCGATCCCGACGTCGATGGTGTCGGTGGCGATCAGGCCGGCTACGAGGTGGTTGGCCTGCTGCGCCGACCCGCACTGGCAGTCGACGGTGGTGGCGCCGGTCTGCCACGGCAGTCCGGCGTGCAACCAGGCGGTGCGGGTGATGTTGTTGCCCTGCGCGCCGACCTGCATCACGCATCCGCCGATCACCTGCTCGACGAGGGCGGGATCGATCTCGGCGCGTTCGATGACACCCCGCTGCGCCGCCCCCAGGATCTCGGCGGCATGCAGCCCGGACAGCCATCCGGCCCGCTTCCCGATCGGGGTCCGTACTGCCTCGACGATCACCGGCACGCCCATCGTGAACCCTCTTCTCGACTGTCTGCGACTCGACTACTGAGGCAAAACTAGAACAAGTTTCCGTTTCAGTCCATCTCGGACGGCCGAACCGATGGTCAAGCTGGGCAAACAGTGTTTCAATCGAAACTGCAACACGTTCATGCCAGTCCCGAAGAGGTGGTCGCCATGACCAGTACGCAGAATTCCTGTCCGGTGTTCGGCGAAGGGTTCGACTTCACCGACCCCGACCTGCTGCAGAAGGGCATCCCGGCCGAGCTCTTCGCGCAACTGCGCCAGACCGCGCCGATCTGGTGGAACGCCCAGGCCGAAGGCAAGGGCGGCGGATTCCGTGACGGCGGCTACTGGGTGGTGACCAAGCACGAACACATCCGCGCCATCTCCAAGAACAACGAGCTGTGGTCGGCCAACGACAACGGCGTGATCATCCGCTACGACGACGACATGGATCCCGAACAGCTCGAGATCACCAAGGCGCTCGTCATCAACCACGACCCGCCCGAGCACACGCGTCTGCGCAAGTTGGTGTCGAAGACGTTCACCCCGAAGGCCGTGCACGCGTTGGAGGAGGGCCTCGCCGACCGGGCGCGCCAGATCGTCTCCGAGGCCGCCGCGAAGGGTGGTGTCGGTGACTTCGTCCACGACGTCGCCGTCGAGCTGCCGCTGCAGGCCATCGCCGATCTCCTCGGTGTGCCGCAGGAGGATCGGCAGAAGCTGTTCGCGTGGTCGAACGCGATGATGAACTACGACGACCCCGAGTTCGCCGACGACGGTCAGATCGCGGCCGCGGAGATCCTGGGCTACGCCTATCAGATGGCAGAGGCGCGCAAGGCCTGCCCGATGGAGGACATCGTCACCGAACTCGTGCACGCCGACATGGACGGTCTCGCGCTCGACGAGATCGAGTTCGGGTACTTCTTCATCATGTTGACCGTCGCCGGCAACGAGACCACCCGCAACGCCATCTCGCGCGGGATGGATGCCTTCCTCGACCACCCCGACCAGTGGGAGTTGTTCAAGCGGGAGCGGCCGACGACGACGGCCGACGAGATCGTCCGCTGGGCCACCCCGGTCAACTGCTTCCAACGCACCGCCCGCCGCGACCTCGAACTCGGTGGCGTGACGATCCGCAAGGGTGATCGGGTGGGCATGTTCTACGGTTCCGCCAATTACGACGAGTCGGTGTTCACCGACCCGTTCACCTTCGACATCACCCGGGATCCCAACCCGCACGTCGGTTTCGGTGGACACGGCGCGCACTACTGCGTCGGTGCGAACCTGGCGCGCATGGAGATCAACCTCATCTTCAACGCCATCGCCGACCACATGCCCGACATCACCAAGGTCGCCGATCCGCGGTTCCTGCGCCACGGTTGGATCAACGGCATCAAGGAGATGCAGGTCCGCTACGCCTGACCGAACGGTTCCCCGCGGGATGGGGCGCCATGCATACTGTTCGCCGTGCGTACCACCAGGTCTCTCGCGGTCGTCCTGCTCGTGATCGTCGGCGCCGTGTCGGCGCTGGTCGCCCCTCCGGCGCAGGCCGCCCCACCCATCTCCACCCCGTCCGTCTCCACGCAGATCCGTGCGGATGCGGCGCGGGCCGGGGTGTCGATCGGGGTGTGGGCGCGCGACCTGCGCACCGGACGGGTCATCGCCTCCGTCGGCGCCGACCGTCGCTTCCCGGTGCTGTCGATGTCGAAGGTGTACCTCGCCGCCGCCGTCCTCGACGCCGCCCGACATGGACGTCTGTCGCTGACCGCGCGGGTTCCCGTGCGCGCGAGCGACATCGTCGCCAACTCCCCGGAGACCGGGAAGCACGTCGGCGGGAGCATGACCTACCCCGAGATCGCCGTCGCCGCACTGCACCTCAGCGACAACACCGCAGCCAACCTCATGTTCACCGCGATCGGAGGACCACGTGGGATGACGGCGTTCGCGCGCAGCGCCGGCGACCCGGCCACACTCATGGTGCGCACGGAGACCTCGCTCAACACAGCGTTCCCCGGCGACATCCGCGACACCACCGTCCCGCAGGCTTGGGCGACCGGATTGCGGGCGGTGATGGTGGGCACCCGACTCGACCCCCGTGATCGCACGACTCTGGTGGGCTGGATGCGCGGCACCCGTACATCCGACAAACGGTTCCGTGCCGACCTGCCCACGGGATGGACGACCGCCGACAAGACGGGAACCGGCGACTACGGCAGCGCGAACGACGCGGGGATCCTCATCGGTCCCGGTGGTCAGCGCATCCTGCTCGTCGTCCAGACGCGCAGTGCGCGCGACATCCCCGACGCCGCGGCCGCCGATGCGGTGATCGCCCGCGTCGCCGCGCGCGTGGCCCGCGCCGGCTGATGGGTCACTCGGGGCGCAGCGACTCCATTGTTTTCTGGACCTCCCAGAAGGCGCGCAGGGCAACGAGTTTGCCGTCGGCATCGGCGCGATAGGTGAACACACCCCGTGAGGTGGTGACGTGACCGCCGATGTGGCTGACGATGCGCCCGATGTAGGCGACCTCGTTGCCGCAGATGATCTCCTCGTCGAACTCGAAATCGAGTCGCTCGGTGGTCGCGATCGTCATGTCCCAGAACGCGGAGATGGCGTCACGGCCGCGGTGACCGGCTCCGTGTTCGTCGAACATCGACGGACCCACCGGGTCCTCCACCACGGCGTTCTCGGCGAAGTTGTCGAGCCACCCCTGCTTGTCCCGAACCGCCACCATTTCCCGCGAGACCCGTCCGGCCACGACGGCCGGGTTGTTCGCGCGGTCGATGTCGAGATACGCCGGCTTGCCCTGTGCATCAGCACTCATGGCTTCTCCGCACCCACTGTGACACGACATGGTGGGCTGCTACGAAACTCCGTCGTCGTGGTCATGGCTTCTCCGCACCCACCAGCCACATGGAGAAGTACTGCGACCCACCGCCGTAGGCGTGGCCGAAGGCCTTCCGGACGTCGGGAACCTGGTGGTCGCCCGCCTTGCCCTGCACCTGGATCGCCGCCTCGGCGACGCGGATCATCCCCGACGCGCCGATGGGGTTCGACGACAGCACACCGCCGGAGGTGTTCACCGGCATCCGTCCGCCGAAGTCCGTCTCCCCCTTCTCGGTGAGCTTCCATCCCTCGTTCTGTGCGGCGAAACCCAGGTTCTCCAACCACATCGGCTCGAACCACGAGAAGGGGACGTAGATCTCTGCGGTGTCGACCTCCTCGAGTGGGTCGGTGATGCCGGCAGCCTTCCACAGCGCCGCCGACGCGTCGCGTCCTGCCTGCGGGCTCACCTGGTTGCGGTGGGCGTAGGAGAGCGGTTCGGTGCGCATCGCCGTGGCGTGGATCCACGCGACCGGGGTGCCCGCCGCGACGGCGTCGTCGGCGGCCTGTTCGTCACCGATGATCACCGCGCAGGCGCCGTCGGAGGAGGGGCAGGTCTCGTCGTAGCGGATCGGATCCCACAGCATCTGCGAGGCCATCACCGACTCGACGCTGATGTCGGGCTGATGCAGATGCGCCAGGGGGTTCTTGGCGCCGTTGCGCCTGTCCTTCGCCGCGACCATCGCCCCGATGTGCTCGGGTGCCCCGGACTGCCGGATGTAGGAACGCACGTGCGGTGCGAAGAACCCGCCGGCACCCGCGCCGACCGGCATGGTGAACGGGACGGGGATCGACAACGCCCACATGGCGTTCGACTCCGACTGCTTCTCCCACGCCACCGCCAGCACCCGGCGGTGCACACCGCTGCTGATCAACGACGAGGCGACGACCGCGGTCGAGGCACCCACCGAGCCGGCGGTGTGCACACGGATGAGTCGTTTTCCGACGGCGCCGAGATGTTCGGCCATGGCGAGCTCGGGCATCATGGCGCCCTCGAAGAGATCGGGTGCCTTGCCGACCACCACGGCGTCGATGTCGTCCATCGTGTACCCGGAGTCGGCGAGTGCCGCATCGATGGCCTCGCGGCACATCGCCGCCATGGTGACGTCGTGCCGCTTGGCCACGTATTTGGTCTGGCCGGTCCCGATGACCGCCGCGCGATTGCGCCCCATCAGTTCTCATCTCCGGCAGCAGCGTCGCTGGAGAGCGCGACCACCATGTTCTGTTGCAGCAGTGGACCGCTGGTGGCGTGGGCCACCGCGGTGTTCGCCTCGCCTGCGAGGATGGCCGAGGCCGCGAAGCCGACGCGCTCCAGTCCCGCGGCGAACATCGGGTTGGCGGCCAACGCGCCGCCGGACGGGTTGATCCGCACCGAGTCGGGCAGGTCCATGGCCCGACGCAGGATGAGTTCCTGATGGGTGAACGGCGCGTAGATCTCGGCGACGTCGACCGCGCGGTGGTCGCCCAGCGCGGCGTCGGCCGCCAGGCGGGTGGAGGGGGAGTCGGTGAGGTCGCGCGCACCGAAGTTCGGCGAGTCGATGCGATGATCCCATCCGGTGATCCACGCCGGGTTCGCGACGAGTTCTCGCGCCCGGTCCTCCGACGCGAGGATCACCGCGGCCGCACCGTCGGTGTACCGCGAGAGGTCGTGCGCACGAAGCGGATCGGCGACGAACGGCGCGGCGAGGAGATCCTCGACCGAGGAACCGGTGGTACGGGCGGCGACGGCGGCCATGTCGGCCTCGGACCACGCCCCCGACTCCAGTCCCGCGCGGGCCTGCAGCGCGGCCAGCGACCGTGCGTCGGGCCAGAGCGGCGCGACGGTGTACGGATCGGTCTGCAGGGCCAGGGTGAGATCCATGGTGCCGGCGGAGGTCTTGCCGAATCCGTAGGCCAGGGCCAGGTCGACCTCGCCGGTGGCGATCTTCACCCACGCCTCGTATGCGGCCCAGGCGGCGTCCATCTCGACGTGTGACTCGTTGATCGGCGGGACCGCGCCGATCGAGTCGATGGCGGAGATGAACGAGAACGCCCGTCCCGCCAGGTAATCCGACGATCCGCTGCACCAGAAGTCGATGTCGGTGCGGCTGATGCCGAGCTCGGCGTAGAGCTTGGCGAAGCACGGCATCAACATCTCGACACCGTTGGTGGTGCCGAACGTCTGCTTCACGTGCGGGCTGTGCGCGAAACCGATGATCGCGATCCGGGGCATGTTCACTGGCTCATCTCTCACAGATGGTTCTTGTAGGAGTCGTAGTCCGCATCGGGTTCCCCGGTCGGACGGAAATGACTGATGTTGCGCAGCGTGTGATCCCATTCGGATTCGTCACGCCAGACGGCCTGCACGCGCATCCCCATCCGGACCTCGCTCGCCTCCACGTCGAGGATGAGGTGCAGGAAGCCGATGTCGGCGCCGTCGAGCAGCACGTAGGCCGCGACGTACGGGGGCTTGATCTGCTGTCCGAGGAACGGCACGTTGACGATGCAGAACGTGGTGATGATGCCGTGATCGGGCAGCTCCACCCGCTCACCCGCCGGCTCGCCGGTGGCCGGACTCGCCTGTCGCGGAGGGAAATAGACCCCGTCGGCGGTGCGGTTGCCGTAGAGCTTGCCGTTCTTGAGGCCTTCGAGGTACCAGCTCTCCTCGACGGTCGCGGTGTGGTCGATCTCGAGACCGATCGGGGTGGTGATCATCCCCGGTGTGGCCGGGCCCTCGCCGGCGTTGGCGGGAGCGTCGGCCGCGGTGTCGCCGAGGACGAACCACGAGATGTCGTCGATGCGCCCGGTGCGCTGGTCCGACCACACCGGCACGACGCGTGCACCGGAGGTGATCTCGTCGGGGGTGCTCACACGCACCGCGTGCAGGGTGTCGGTGTCGGCGCCGTCGAGCCGGATCAGCGCCCACGCGAACGGCTCGGACAGCGGCTGCCCGGGCAGTGGCTCCGGTTGCCACGACCACGTCGTGATCACCCCGGCGGGTCCGACGGTGAGGAACTCGGTCGTCGGTGCACCGGACGCCGGGTCGAATTCACTCGGCGGGACGATCACGCGACCGTCGGCGGACCTGCCGCCGACGATCTCGCCGGCGAGCAACCCCTCGGCGAATCTCGTCAACACCGGGCCGAGCGAGCGGGTGTAGTCGAAGCTGTTCCTCAACGGGGCCGAGAGCACCGGTGTCGCCGGTTCGGGCACCTGCGCTCTCGCCGCGGTGACGTACCCGGGCGTGGTCTCACTGATGGTCACCCATGGAGTAGAACAGGTTCTAGAAATGGGCGCAAGGAAGCGCCTTCGCCTCGAGGGAAGATGGTCGCTCATGAAGCTCGGACTCCAGCTCGGCTACTGGGGCGCCGGCCCCATCGACAACGCGCCGGAGCTCATCGCCGCGGCCGAGGAATCCGGCTTCGACGCCGTCTTCACCGCCGAGTCGTGGGGGTCGGATGCGTTCACCCCGCTGGCGTGGTGGGGGAGCGCGACAACCAGGGTTCGGCTCGGCACCGCGGTCGCGCAGATCGCGGCCCGGCCGCCGACGTCGGTCGCCATGCATGCGCTGACCGTCGACCATCTCAGCGGCGGTCGCCACATCCTCGGACTCGGTGTCTCGGGTCCACAGGTGGTGGAGGGCTGGTATGGGCAGCCGTTCGCGAAGCCGCTGGCCCGGACGCGTGAATACGTGCAGGTCATCCGGGATGTCCTCGCCCGCGAGGGCAAGGTCACCAACGACGGCCCGCACTATCGGCTGCCGTACCCGGCCGACGCGCCCGGATCGACCGGTCTCGGCAAGTCGCTGAAGCCGATCACGCACCCGCTGCGCAGCGACATCCCCATCTGGCTGGGGGCCGAGGGACCCAAGAATATCGCCCTGACCGGCGAGATCGCCGACGGCTGGCTCGCGATCTACTACACGCCGCGCCTGGCCGACCACTACGAGGAATGTCTCGCCGAGGGCATGGCACGACCGGGTGCGCGCCGTACGCGCGACGAGTTCGAGGTCGCGGCGACGGTGCAGGTGGAGATCACCGACGACGTGCCCGCCGCGATAGCCCGCTACAAGCCCAGCACCGCGCTCTACGTCGGTGGGATGGGCGCCGAGGAGCTCAATTTCCACGCCGAGGTCTACCGGCGGATGGGCTATGGCGACGCCGTCGACGAGATCGGCTCGCACTTCCGGGCCGGCCGGAAGGAGGCCGCCGTCGCCGCAGTCCCCGACGAGATGGTGCGCGAGACGATGATCGTCGGCACCGCCGACGAGGTCCGCGCGGAGATCGGCCGGTGGGAATCTGCAGGTGTCTCGATGCTCATGGTGACCGCCCGCTCGGTCGACCTTGTTCGCGAGTTGGGGGCTCTGGTCTACTCTGACCCCGTCAGGTAGAACACGTTCTCATTGTGGAGGTCGCAGATGGCGGACAAACAAGCTCCGATAGGTCTGTGGAACATCGCTCGGGCGACACCCGAAGCGGTCGCACTCATCGATCCGTCGGGCGCCCAGATCTCCTACGGTGAGCTCGTCTCGCGGGCCAATCGACTCGCCAACGGGATGCGTGCGCACGGTCTGTCGACCGGCGACACCCTCGTGATCGCCATGCCCAACAGCATCGAGACGGTGTGCCTGCAGTTCGCCGCACTGCAGATCGGGCTGTACCTCGCCCCGGTGAACTGGCACCTGACCGGACCCGAGATCGCCTACATTCTCGGCGACAGCGAGGCCAAGATCTTCGTCGCCGACGAGCGCTTCGCCGAGTCCGCCGCCATCGCGGCCCGTGAGGCCGGCATGGCTGCCACCGACCTGTTCGCACACGGGTCGATCGACGGGTTCGGCGCTCTCGACGACCTGATCGCCGACGTCGACGACTCTGAGCCGTCGGACCGGACCACCGGTGCGCCGATGCTCTACACCTCGGGAACCACCGGTAAGCCGAAGGGCGTCCGGCGACCGTTGCCCGGTGTCGCGCCCGAGCAGGCCGCGATGGGCGGCATCGGGTTCTTCGGCGTGATGGGGCTCGTGCCGCACGACGCCCACGTGCACATCTGCGGGTCGCCGCTCTACCACACGGCGGTCGTCAACTTCGTCATGATCTCGATCCAGTTGGGCCACACCGTGGTTCTGATGGACAAGTGGGATCCCGAGGAGATGCTGCGACTGATCGAGAAGCACCGCGTGACCCACAGCCACATGGTGCCCACCCAGTTCCGTCGCCTGCTCGCACTCCCCGAGGAGGTGCGCGCGAGGTACGACGTGTCGTCGCTGCGCAACATGATCCACGGCGCAGCACCGTGTCCGCGCGAGGTGAAGCAGCAGATGCTCGAGTGGTGGGGGCCCGTGGTCACCGAGTACTACGCCGCCACCGAGGGCGGCGGAACCACGATCTTCGGCGACGAGTGGCTCACCCACCCGGGGTCGGTGGGCAAGGCGTGGTCGTACTCGGTCGTCAAGGTCCTCGACGACGACGGCAACGAGGTCCCGCGCGGCGAGAGCGGCCAGGTGTACATGGAGATGAAGGGTTCGTCGTTCGAGTACTACAAGGACAAGGAGAAGACGCAGAGGGCGCGCGTCGGAAACATGTTCACCACCGGCGACATCGGCTACATGGACGACGAAGGCTTCCTCTACCTGCTCGACCGTAAGAACGACATGATCATCTCCGGCGGCGTCAACATCTACCCGGCCGAGATCGAGGGTGAGCTCGTGGTGCATCCCAAGGTCGCCGATGTCGCCGTCTTCGGTGTCCCGCACAGTGATTGGGGCGAGGAGATCAAGGCCGTGGTGTTGCCCGCCGACGGTGTCGCCGGGGACGACGCGTTGACCAGCGAGCTGATGGAGTACGCCCGCGCCCGCCTGGCGAAGTTCAAACTGCCCCGCTCCATCGACTACGTCGACGAGATGCCGCGTGACGACAACGGCAAGCTCTACAAACGCAAATTGCGCGATCCGTACTGGGCGAAGGCCGAGCGCGCCATCTGAGGTACGGGAGGGCAGCGCCTCCAGCCCTCCTTGACGTTTGTACGTTTCTCGTGTGAGGCTCGAATCGATGAAGGCGATCATCGGGACGTACCGCAGACGGCACTACATCGAACGCGCGCTGGACTCCGTCCGCACGCACGCCACCGGCATCACGGAGTTCGTGTTCATCGACGACTCGGGTGACCGCGAGAACGCCGATTGGCTGCGATCATTCGGGACCGTCGTGGAGACCGGCGCGTCCGGCTACGGGAAAGCGATGAGAGCCGCCTGTGCCGCCGCCGAGGGGGAGACGTCCCTGTGGTGGGAAGAGGATTTCGTCGCGGTGACCGACATCGATCTCGACCACATGGCCGACATCCTCACCCGTCGGCCGTACCTCGCGCAGCTCGCCCTGCTCCGTGGTCCTCACTTCTCCGTGGAGCACGAACACGGTGGTGTGATCGAAGCGCTCCAGGCAAAGGGTCACACGTTCCGCGAGATCAACGGCGTCATCGAACACGAGGCCACGTTCACCGGCAACCCGTCCGTCTGGCGGGGATCGGTGTTCGCCGCCGGCTGGCCGCGCGCTCGCTGGTCGGAGGACAGGAAGCGACGCAACCTGCTTCGCGGCGGATACAGGTTCGGGTATCTCCCCGGCATCCGAGTCGAGCACGACGGAGTGCGGTCCGGTCACGGGTACTGAGACCTCCGGCTCGAGGCAGAGATGAGCGTCAGCGTCTGCTTGACACGCACCGGGCGTCACTGTCAGGCTGTACCTGACGAAAGGGGGGCGCGGTGCCCTACATCGATACGGCCTGTGAGGTCGACATCGCCGGCCATATCCGGGCGGTCACGGCGGCGGCGGCAGAGCAGGCGGGTCGGTGTTCCGACGATGTCATCGGTACCGGCCCACTCCCGGGCACTCCCGAGTGGGAAGCCGAACAGTCGACCGCGACACCGGCGCAACGGTCGATCGCCTGGCATCTGCTCAGCCTGCGCATCCAGGTCGCCGCGGGACTCGACGGCGTCGAGACGGTCGTGGTGCTCCGAGTGCTGGGCGCGCCGTGGGCCGCGATAGGTCGAGCGACCGGGATGAGTCGCCAATCGGCGCACGAACGGTGGGGGACACGTTCCCGCGCTGTTCTCGATCCGGTCGGATCAGGACTGCCCTCGATCGTCGTGGACGACGATCCGCGATGACGGGTCCTCGTGTCGGCGGTCGGTTGCTCGGTTCGCGGTCCCTCGCAGTCGTCGCACTGTTGCTCGCGATCGCGTTCGTCGTAGCTCCGTTCTGGCTGACCGGTCGCGGCATCCCGGGTGAGGCTGCATTGTCCCGCTGGGCCGGAGATGATTTCGTCGCGTTCTGGCGTGCCGGCGACCTCACCCGCGCGGCCGGGATGAGCGACCTGGTCGACTACTGGATGCGCTTCCACATCGTGAAAGCCGTTGCCGCCGGACTCCTGGTGGTGGTGCTGGCGGTGTTGGCGACCCGGATGTGGAGGTCGTTCGTCGACGGCACGGTGACCGTCAGGCGACGGCGCTTCGCCGGTGTGGCGGGAACGGTGGCGGCCGCCGGTGGGCTCGGCGCCGTGTTCCTGCTCATGGCCAACGTGCAGGGCGCGATCGCACCGCTGTCGTCGGCGCTCTCCCTGGTCCCCATGTCGGGCCGTGACCCCGCGCTCCGGCAGGTTCGGGGCCAGGTGGCGCAGCAGCTACAGGCCGGGGACACATCGCGCTCCGCGCTCGCTCGCATGATCGACGACTTCGGCACCTACCACGCTGTGCTGGCGGTGTGCGCGGTCGTCGTGGCCTGTGCCGCTGCGGTTCTCGCTGTGATCGCCGCGCGGTCGTTCCTCGTGACCGCCCGCACCGACCGATCGGGACGCCGTGCCACAGTACTCGTCGGCGCGGTGTTCGGGCTCGTCGGCGTCGGTGTGGCCATCCTGGCTGTCGCCAACATCGGCAACGCCGCCGATCCCGCGCACGCACTGCTGTTGTTCTACACCGGGTAGCCGTTGTCGCGGAGTTGTGCACAGCCACAGATTCTTTCGTGGCCGATGTCCGACACCCGCGCTACACTCGAACACATGAACGATCCGGGGGGATTGCGGTGAACGCGCCAGTCGGCGAGGTGGGTGTCGGTGCGCTGCAACAGATCCTGATCTCTCTGGGTGAGCTCGAACCCGCCGGATCCGAGTCCGACGCCATGGATCGCATCGCGGTTCTCGAGGCGATCAAGGCGGGGTGCGCTGCAGCGCAGGCGGTCGAGACGATGCGGCTCGAGGAACTGCGCGTCGAGGCCGAGTCCGCAGCCGGTGTGCCGAAAGCCCGGCAGGGACGTGGATTGGCGGCCGAGGTGGCGTTGGCGCGGAAGGCGTCCGGGTCGGCCGGTGGCCGGTACTTCGGTTTCGCGCGGGCGCTGATGCGCGAGATGCCGCACACGCGTGCTGCGTTGGCATCCGGTGCGCTCACCGAGTGGCGGGCGATGATCCTGGTGCGGGAGACCGCGCACCTCACCCCGCGTGATCGCGGCGAGATCGACCGCCGCATCTGCGCAGACGTGTCGGTGGTGGAGGGTGTGGGCGATCGGGCGCTCGACGCCGAGGTGAAACGACTCGCCTACGAACTCGATCCGCAAGCCGTCGTCGATCGTCACGCGTTGGCGCAGTCCGACCGGCGCGTCAGCACCCGGCCGGCTCCCGACGGGATGGTGCGGCTGTCGGCGTTGCTGCCGCTGGTGTCGGGGATCTCGGTGTTCGCGTCGCTGAAGAAGCACGCTGATGCCACCGTCGGCGGTGATGAGCGGACGCACGCGCAGGTGATGGCCGATGCTCTCGTCGAACGCGTCACCGGCGCCGCGACGGTTGATGCCCTTCCCGTGGCGGTGAACGTCGTTTTGCCCGACGAGGTCCTCCTCGGTGACAGCCCTGCCGCCGCACATGTCACCGGCTACGGACCGATACCGGCCGACACCGCCCGCGCGATGGTGTCCACCGCCCTCGACGCAGACACGGCCTCAACGCTGCGGCGCCTGTACAAGGCTCCGGCGAGCGGGGCGTTGGTGGCGATGGACTCCACCGCGCGCCTGTTCCCGGCCGGGCTCAAGACCTTCCTCGACTTCCGTGACCAGTCCTGCCGGATCCCCTACTGCGATGCGCCGATCGCCGAATACGACCACGCCGAACCCCATTCACGGGGCGGCGAGACGTCAGCAGACAACGGAAGCGGCATGTGCGTGAGCCACAACCGCGCCAAACAGAACCCCGGCTGGCAGATGACCACCGACCACGACACCGGCAGGCACGTGGCAACAGTCACCACACCCACCGGGCACAGTCACGTCTCGCGGGCCCCGGCACCGCCCGGTCACCACGACCACCCCGTCAGTCCCGTCGAACGACAACTCCTGGCGCTTCTTGACGACGCCGCCTAGGAGACGACGGCCTCCGCCATCCGGGGCGAACGGGCTTGCAGGCTGAGTTCGAAACCGCGGGGGAGCATCGTCAGTCGCTCGTCGACGTCGAGTTCGTAGCCCGGGTCACCGGAGATGTCGAAGCGGTGCAGCATCGAGGCCAACACCAACACCGCCTCATGGATCGCGAACTGTCGGCCGATGCAGGCGCGGGCGCCGGCACCGAAAGGCTTGTAGCTGTGCGCCGGTCGCTTCTTCACGTTCGCCGCGAGGAAGCGGTCAGGGTCGAACTCGTCGGGGTTCTCCCACACCGCGGGATCCTTGTGGACGAGACCGAGAGAGACGACGGCGTAGTCCTGTGGCCGCATCGGATACTTCCCGGCGAGCGTGGTCGTCTCACGAGGACTGCGTGCGAAGCCGGGGACCGTGGGCCAGATCCGCAGCGACTCGTCGAGAACGCGCCGGATGTAGCGGAACTTGCTGACCTGTTCGAACGAGGGCATGGCGTCCGGGTCGTCGCCGAGGATCTCGTCGGTCTCGGCCTGCGCACGGGCCAGACAGTGGGGATTGCGGGCGAGGTAGTACAGCGCGAACGACAGTGCGCCCGAGGTCGTCTCGTGGCCGGCGACGAGGAAGGTGAGGATCTGGTGTCGGATGTTCACCGCCGACAGCTTCTCGCCGGTCTCGGGGTGCGCGACGTTGAGCATGATGCCCAGCAGATCGTGTTGATCGGCGGAACCCGTCCGCGAGGCGATCAACTCGTCGAGCATCCGGTCGTTGTAGGCCTGGTGGTGGGCGTACCGGCGGTCGGCCAGACGGGCGAGCACCTCGCCGCCGGGCACGGCCCGGAAACCGCCTTTGCGGCGCCCGTTCTCGAGTGCCTCGACCATCGAGCGCACGAAAGGGTGGGTCTCGGCGGAACTGAACGACCCGAAGTCGTGGCTGAACGCGCTGCGGCTCAGGGTCTCCATCGTCAGCTTGGTCATGTCGCGGGAGATGTCGACCGGGCCGCCGCCGATGCGCGGGCGCCAGTACTCGAACAATTCGAGTGCGGTCTCCAGCATGATCGGGTGGTAGGACTGCATCGCCGATTTCGTGAACGCCGGCATGAGGAGTTCGTGTGCGAGTTGCCAGTTCGGCTCGTCGCTGTGGGCGGTGAACAACCCGTCGCCGGCGTAGTCGCGCAACGCCTCGACCGCCGGCGGCAACGCCTTCTGGAAGCGGGTCTCGTCGCAGAGTTCGGCGGCGAGGTCCGCGGTGCCGACGAACACGATCTTCTGCCGGAAGATCTGTAGTTCGAAGATGGGCCCGAGACCGGCGGAGTTCTCCAACATGCCCTGGATCGGGCGGCTCGGCCGGAAGCTCAGCAGATCACCGACCAGGGGGAGGCGCCGACCGGCGTGCGGGAACTGCTGACCGGACCAGTTGTTTCGAGTTCTCCAGACCACGAACCGAGGATGCTCCGCTACTGAACTCGTGTCAAGTAGCACAAGGCTGCGGCGGGCTAGGCTCGGGTGGATGGCCACCCGGACGCGCATGACCCCCGAGCAACGCCGGGATCAGCTGCTCGATCTCGGTGCCGAACTGTTCGCGTCGCACCCCTACGACGAGGTGCACATCGAGCGTGTCGCCGAGTTGGCGAAGGTGTCGCGCGGGCTGCTCTACCACTACTTCCCGAGCAAACGCGACTTCTTCGTCGCGCTGCTGGCGCGCGAGAACGCGGCGCTCATGGACGAGACCGCGCCCGACGTGCACCTCACTCCGGCCGAACAACTGCGACGGGGAGTGGAGGCGTTCCTCGACCACTGCGTCGGCCACGAGTTCGGCGTGCGCGCCGTGTTCCGGGGAGCGGTGAGTTCCGATCCCGATATCGTCGCGATCATCGCCGACTCGATCGATCGCCAGGTCGAGCGCATCCTCATCGCGACCGGCGCGCCGGCGACGCCCGCCCCGATGCTCGTGTTGGCGTTGCGCAGCTGGATCTACCAGGTGCGCGCGGCGAGCTACGAGATGCTCTCGGACAAGCGGGCATCACCCGACGACGTCACGCGGATGCTGATGGCGGCATTCGTCGGCACGATCTCCGGGTTGTCCCCGGAGGTGGTGCCGCCCGCGATGGCCGCGGTGCTGGGGACTCTCGTCACTCCCCGGTGAACTCCGGGGTCCGCTTCTCCGCGAAGGCCTTCGGGCCGATCTTCGCGTCCTTGCTCATGAAGACCTGCTTGCCGAGTTCGGCGTCGACGGTGAACGCCTCCTCCTCGTGCATGCCCTCGGTGTCGCGGATGGTCTTGAGAATGGCCTGCACGGCGAGCGGACCGTTGGCCGCGATGAGATCGGCGATGGCGAGTGCCTTGTCGAGCGCGGTGCCGTCGGGGACGACGTACCCGATCAGCCCGTAGTCGAGCGCCTCGGTCGCGGTGATGTGACGGCCGGTGAGCAGGATGTCCGCGGCGATCGTGTATGGGATCTGGCGGACGAGCCGTACAGCGCTGCCCCCGAGGGGGAACAGGCCCCACCTGGCCTCGGAGACACCGAACTTCGCACTTTCGCCGGCGACACGGATGTCGGTGCCCTGCAGGATCTCGGTACCGCCCGCGATAGCGGGACCCTCCACGGCGGCGATGAGCGGCTTCGTGAGTCGGCGACCCTTGAGCAGTGCGGGCATCTTCGTGAGATCCCAACCCCCGGAGGCGAAGCCGTCACCGGGTGCGCGCTTGTTCATGGCCTTGAGGTCGGCGCCGGCACAGAAGTACCCGCCGGCGCCGGTGAGGATCGCGGTCCGGATGCTCGGATCGGCGTCGACCCGGTCCCAGGCGTCGGCCATGATCTCCATCATCTCGCCCGAGAGCGCGTTACGTGCCTGTGGCCGGTTCATCGTCACGATGAGCGTGTGTCCGCGCTGCTCGACGAGGCAGTGCGGCTGCGCGTCGGCACCGTCGGTCGCGGTGGTGGGGGTCTCGGGTGTCGACACGGACATTCTCACTTCTTCCCGCAGGCAACGTGGGTGATCGGACGCTTGCTCAAAACGGTAACACGTTCTAGTTTTGTGGTCATGGCCTACAACATCGCCGACTTCATCGAGCACGCGGTCGACCTGATGCCCGAGCGCACGGCGCTCGAGACCGACGGCGACGCGCGGACCTACGCCCAGCTCGAGGCCGACGCCAACGCCCTCGCGCATCAGCTGCGCGCCCTCGGGGTCGCCCCCGGCGACACCGTCGGTGTCTACAGCCGCAACACCCTCGAGTGCGTCGAGGCGATGGTCGCGATCTTCAAGGCCCGCGCTGTGATGGTGAACGTCAACTTCCGCTACGTCGAGAGCGAACTCGAGCACATCTTCACCGACTCGTCGATGTCGGTGCTGTTCGTCGAACGCCAGTACCTGCCCCGGGTGCGCGCCGTCGCCCCGCGCGCCCCGGCACTGGCGCACGTCATCGTGATCGAGGACGGCTCCGACGCGGACCTCGATGATGCGATCGCGTTCACCGACGCCATCGCGAACAACTCCGCCGAGCGCGACTTCGAGGAACGGTCGAACGACGACCTGTACATGCTCTACACGGGCGGGACCACCGGTGCACCGAAAGGCGTGGTGTGGCGGCAGGAGGACGTCTACCGGGTGCTCGGCGGCGGCACCGACTGGTTCTCCGGTGCGACCATCGACGACGAGTGGAAGTTCGCCAACGACGGTGCGGCCGGCGGACAGCTCGTCCGATTCCCGATCCCGCCGTTCATCCACGGAGGGTCGCAATGGGCGGTGTTCCAGGCGCTCTACGGCGGCGGCAAGGCGATCATTTACCCGGAGTTCGGCGCGCACCAGACGTGGCAGATCATCGAACGCCACAAGGTCAACGTCGTGTTCATCACCGGAGATGCCATGGGGCGTCCCATGATCGACGCGCTCATCGAGACCGACTACGACACGAGCTCGGTGTTCTCGGTCGCGTCGTCGGCGGCACTGTTCTCCCAAAGCGTCAAAGACCAGTTCATCGACAAGTTGCCCAACGCCGTCATCATCGACGCGATCGGCTCCAGCGAGACCGGTTTCGGTGGACTCGCCCAGGTGACCAAGGGCATGGACCACGCGGGTGGCCCGCGGGTGAAGGCCGACCCGAACACCGTGCTGCTCCGCGAGGCCGACGGGTCGGTGATCCCGGTCGGCGCCGATGAGGTGGGTCTGCTCGCACGCACCGGCAACATCCCCCTGCGCTACTTCAACGACCCGGTGAAGTCGGACAAGACGTTCAAGGTCTTCGACGGCGTCCGCTACTCCATCCCCGGCGACTACGCCCGCTACGAGTCCGACGGCGCGATCACGATGCTCGGCCGCGGCTCGGTGTCGATCAACTCCGGTGGCGAGAAGATCTTCCCCGAAGAGGTCGAACAGGCCCTCAAGGCACACCCCGAGGTCTTCGACACCGTCGTCGTGGGGGTGCCGGACGACCGCTACGGCCAACGGGTCTCGGCCGTCGTCGCCACCCGCGACGGCAGCAGGCCCTCGCTGGCGGAGCTCAACGAGATCGCCCGCGCACAGATCGCCGGCTACAAGTGCCCCCGCAGCGTGTGGTTCGTCGACGCCATCAAACGATCACCGGCCGGCAAACCCGACTACCGCTGGGGCACCGAGATCACCGAATCCCGTTCCGCCGACGAGACGCTCACCGTAGCGTCGGTCCGATCCTGAGAAGAAGGCACACGCCCATGCGCACCGAACTGACCGAACACTTCGGCATCGAGTACCCGATCTTCGGGTTCACCCCGTCCGAGCACGTCGCCGCGGCGATCAGTCGTGCCGGCGGCATGGGCGTGCTGGGATGCGTGCGGTTCAACGAGGCCGACGAACTCCACCGCGTGCTCGAGTGGATGCACGAGAACACCGACGGCAAGCCCTTCGGCGTCGACATCGTGATGCCGGCCAAGATCCCCACAGAGGGTACGCAGGTCGATCTGTCCTCCATGATCCCCGACGAGCACCGCGCCTTCGTCGAGCGCACGCTCGACGATCTGAAGGTGCCGCGCCTCCCGGGCGAGGAACGCGTCAACGCCGGCGTCCTCGGATGGCTGCACTCGGTGGCCCGGTCGCATGTGGACATCGCGATGGAACACGCCGACCGCTACGGCCAGATCAAGCTCATCGCCAACGCACTCGGATCGCCGCCGAAGGACGTCATCGACAAGTCGCACGAGCACGGTGTGTCGGTGGCCGCGCTGGCGGGCGCGAAAGCCCATGCGCTGCATCACGTCGACGCCGGTGTCGACATCGTCATCGCCCAGGGATACGAGGCGGGCGGGCACACCGGTGAGATCACCTCGATCGTGCTGTGGCCCGAGATCGTCGACGCGGTCGAAGGCCACGCGTCTGTCCTGGCCGCCGGTGGCGTCGGCAGCGGACGACAGATGGCCGCCGCACTCGCCTCCGGCGCCCAGGGGGTGTGGATGGGCTCGTACTGGCTGACCGCGGCCGAATATCGGCTCGGCGCCCGCGGTGACGGTCCGACCGTCATCCAGGAGGCATTGCTGGCCGCGACCTCCCACGACACGGTGCGCCGCCGCATCTACTCGGGCAAGCCCGCGCGGCTGCTCAAGACGAAGTGGACCGACGCCTGGGACGCCGCCGACGCGCCCGAGCCGTTGCCCATGCCCCTGCAGAACATCCTCGTGAGCGAGGCCCACGCACGGATCTCCGCCGCCGACGACGCCAGTGTCGTGGCGATGCCCGCGGGTCAGATCGTGGGTCGGATGAACGCCATCACCCCGGTCGCCGAACTCATCGACGGACTGGTGGCCGAATACGAACAGACCGTGGCGCGCCTGTCGACCACCGTCGCCGAACGCTCACCCGCCTGACGGGCGGTAGCGGCGGGTGCCGCGGTCCAGGGTCCAGGTGGGCTCGACCGCGGCACCGGCCAGTTCGCGCTTGAGGACCTTGAACGTCGCGGTGCGCGGCAGCTCGTCGAGGACGCAGACGTGGTGCGGCCACTGCTTCGGGCCGAGGTCGGTCTGGGCGGCCAGGAACTCCGCGAGGTCGTCGGGGTCGAGTGCGTCGCCCACCAGCGATGCCACGATCTCGTCGCCCACGTCGGCGCCGATCCCGTGGACCGCGGCCAGCCGGATCCGGTCGTGGCGGAGCAGGATCCGCTCGATCGGCCCGGTGGCCAGGTTCTCGCCGTCGACACGCACCCAGTCGCCGAGTCGCCCCGCGAAGTGGATGTACCCCGCGGGATCGACCCAGCCGAGATCACCCGTGTGGTACATCCCGCCACGCATCCGCTCGTCCTGGGCGTCGCGGTCGCCGTAATAGCCGGTGAACAGGCCGGCACCCGCGGTGTTGACGATCTCGCCGATCTCGCCTGGGGCGCAGGGGGTCTGCGTCTCGACATCGACGACGGCGATCGGCGCCACCAGCGGACCGAGCGCCTCGTGCGGGGTGTCGGGGGTCCGCGCGATCGCGACACCACCCTCGGTCGACCCGAAACCGTCGACCACCCGCACCCCGAAACGGCGCTCGAACCGGGCGATGTCGCGCGGAGACGCCTCGTTGCCGTAGACCACACGCAGCGGGTTGTCGGCGTCGTCGGGCCGCTCGGGGGTGGCGAGGATGTAGCTCAGCGGCTTGCCCACGTAGTTGGCGTAGGTGACGCCGTAGCGGCGGACGTCGTCGAGGAAGTTGCTCGCCGAGAACCGGCGTCGCAGGGCGATCGACGCGCCTGCGGCCACGGCGACGCTCCACCCGGCGATGATCGCGTTCGAATGGAACATCGGCATCGACAGGTACACGACGTCGTCGTGACCGAGGCCGAACCGATCCGCGAGCATCACCCCGGCGCCGGCGAACTTGTGGTGGTCGCACCGCACCGCCTTCGGTTCCCCGCTCGTCCCCGACGTGAAGATCAGCATCAGGAGGTCCGTGGCCGCGGGGGTGTGGCGTGTGTCCGGCCCGTCCGCCGCCTTCCCGAGGCGATGTGTCCATGCGGGCGAGGCGATGTCGATGACCGTCACCGCCGGACCGAGGTCGAGGCCGAGCAACAGATGTGCCGTGTCGGGGGAGACCAGGACGACCCCGCAGTCCGCGGTGACGATGTCGCGACGCAGCGCGTCACCTCGCCGGGTGGTGTTCAACCCGACCAGAACCAATCCCTCGAGCGCGGCCGCGCAGAGCAGGAGACCGAACTCGGACACGTTGTCGAGCAACACCGCGACATGCGGTGGTCGGTCCGGATCGAGACACGTCCGCACCGCACGCGACCACACCCTGGCCTGCGCGAGGTGGTCACGCCACGGGGTGAACTCACCCTCGAACCAGATTCCCGAGGTCTCGACGTCGGCGAGCGGCGCGAGGAGTTCGGCGATGGTCGGTGATGTCACGGAAACGCGGGTGCGGCGGGGGCGGTCAGGCCGGCTCCGCCGCCAGGACGTGACCGATGCGTCGCAGGGCGGCGGTGGCCGAGCCGAGCGCGAACTCGTTCTGCTTCGCACGCAGGAAGTACCGGTGCAACGGATGACTGGTGTCGATGCCGACACCGCCGTGGACGTGGACCGCGGTGTGCGCCACCCGATGCCCGGCGTCGGCGGCCCAGAACTTCGCCGTGGCGAGCTCGGTCTCGGCGGGCAGTCCCTCGCCGACGAGGTAGGCCGCCTGCACGACGGTCAGCTTCGCCGCCCGCACATCGATGTACGCGTCGGCGAGACGCTGCGCGACGGCCTGGAACGAGCCGATCGGTCGCCCGAACTGGGTGCGTTCCCGGCCGTAGGTGGCGGTGAGGTCGAGTGCGCCGGCGACGACGCCGGCCTGTTCGGCGCACTGCGCCAACGTCATCCGGTCCACCAGCGCCATCACGGCGTCCCGCCGCCCGAGTACCGCATCGTCATCGAGGGCGACGTCGGCGAACTCGATCATCGCCGTCGGGACCAGACCGGTGGTGCGGGCCGCGCTGATCGTCACGCCGCGTGCGTCGGTCGGCACGATCACCGCCACCAGACCGTCGTCTGTCGAGGCGGTGACGATGACCGCCGCCGCGGTCTCGGCGAACGGCACCGACACCTTCAGTCCGTCGAGCACCCACCGCTCGCCGTCGCGCCGGGCCGAGGTCGTCGGGGACAGCGGGTCGTCGGCGAGCTCGTCGTCGATCGCCACGGTCACCACGGTCGTCCCGTCGAGCATGCCGGGCAGCCAGTGATCGGCGATGTCCCCGCCGGCCGCCGCCACCGCGGGCAGCGCCGCGATCGCATGCGGACCGAACGGGACGAGGGCGAGGTGGCGACCCAGTTCCTCGGCGACCGCGACGTTCTCGGCCGCCCCGAGCCCGGCGCCGCCGGAGTCCTCGGCCACCTCCAGTGCGAGAAGGCCCGCGTCGGCCAGCGCACGCCACAGCTGATCGTCGATCGGGGCAGCCGAGGTCTCGAGGTCGGCGATCCGCTCCGGGGTGGAGATCTTCGCGGCGATGTCGCGGGCGAGTCCGGTGAGATCGGTACTCGCCTCGGTGGGTCGGAAATCCATGGTGCGCCCTATCGCTTCTGTGTTCTATCGCTTCTGGGGAGGTTGACCGAGCGCGAGCATGGCGATGATGTCGCGTTGGATCTCGTTGGTGCCGCCGCCGAAGGTGAGGATGAGCGACGAGCGGTGGAACCGCTCGATACGGCCCATCAGCGCCGCACCGGGCGACCCGCGCCGCAGTGTCGCCGCGGGACCGAGCACCTCCATCAGCAATCGGTATGCCTCGGTGGCGAACTCGGTTCCGAACACCTTCGTGGCCGATGCGTCGGCCGGGGACGGCGAGCCGCCCTGGGTCGCCTCCGAGGCGATGTTCCAGTTGATGAGCTTGAGGAACTCCACCTTGGCGTGCACGCGGGCGAGGTTGAGCTGCACCCACTCGGCGTCGATGACCCGCCGGCCGTCGGCCCGCTTGGTCTCCTGCGCCCAGCGCCGCGTCTCGAGCAGCGCCTGCTGGATCGGTGCCGCCGAACACAAAGCGACGCGCTCGTGGTTGAGCTGGTTGGTCACCAGCGGCCACCCACCGCCCAGTTCCCCGACGAGTGCCGACTTCGGCACGCGCACATCGGAGTAGTAGGTGGCGCTGGTGTCGACCCCGGCCATCGTGTGCACCGGCGTGTAGCCGAAGCCCTCGGCGTCGGTGGGCACGATCAGCATCGAGATGCCCTTGTGCTTGGACGCTTCGGGATCGGTGCGACAGGCCAGCCAGATGTAGTCGGCGTACTGGATGAGGCTGGTCCACATCTTCTGGCCGTTGATCACGAACTCGTCGCCGTCGGCGACCGCGGTGGTGCGCAGCGAGGCGAGGTCGGTGCCCGCGCCCGGCTCGGAGTACCCGATCGAGAAGTGCAGTTCGCCGGCGGCGATGCGGGGGAGGAAGTACGCCTTCTGCTCGTCGGTGCCGAAGTTCATGATGGTCGGCGCCACGGAGTTGATGGTCAGGAACGGCACCGGTACGCCGGCGATGGCGGCCTCGTCGGTGAAGATCAGCTGGTCCATCATCGGGCGGTTCTGGCCGCCGTACTCGGTGGGCCAGCCCAGTGCGAGCCACCCGTCGGCACCCATCTGGGCGACCACCTCGCGGTAGACGTCGCCCTCGCCGACCTCTCCGGAGTCCGAGGCGAGCGCCGCGCGCCGCTCGGGGGTCATCAACTCTGCGAAGTAGGTCCGCAGTTCGCGGCGGAGCTCTTCCTGTGCCTCGGTATAGGCGATGCGCATCGGTGCTCCATGAGACGATTGGACTCGGACGTTCCACCTGCACCCACCAGCCCTGAGTGTGCGCAGTTCTGTAACACGTTCTAGCGTTTGTCAGCGTAGCGCGTCAACACCGCGCCGTGAGCCGAGGAGTCTGAACCAGATGCGTATCAAGGCCGATTTCGACCTCTGTGAGTCCAATGCCGTGTGTGTGGGGATGGCACCCGACGTGTTCGATCTCGATGACAACGATTACCTGGTGATCCTGCAGGAAGAGGTCCCCGAGGACCGCCTCGACGAGATGCGCCAGGTGGTCGCCAACTGTCCGAAGGCGGCACTGTCGATCGAGTGACGCCCCGACGGCGTCCACAGGTGGCCGACTCGGTCGCAGACGCTTGACATTCGGGCAGAATTAGAACAGGTTCTAGCCCGTGGGTGCACTCGAGGGACGCGTAGCTGTTGTCACCGGCGCTGCCGCCGGCCTGGGACGTGCGGAGGCGATCGGCCTCGGCGCGCTCGGTGCCACCGTCATCGTCAACGATCTCGCCGGCGCGCTGGACGCCAGCGACGTCGTCGACGAGATCGCGGCGCACGGCAGCAAGGCCGTCGTCGTGGCCGGCGACATCTCCGACTCGGCGACCGCGACGGAGATCATGCGTGTCGCCGTCGAGGACAACGGTGCGCTCGACATCGTGATGAACAACGCCGGCGTGGTGCGTGACCGGATGCTGTTCAACATGTCCGACGACGACTGGGACCTGGTGATCGCGGTCCACCTGCGTGGACATTTCCTGCTCACGCGCAACGCCGCCGCACACTGGCGATCGGCGTCGAAAGCCGCGGGCGCCCCGGTCTTCGGTCGCATCATCAACACCTCCTCGGAGGCCGGGCTGCTCGGCCCCGAGGGGCAGGCCAACTACGGCGCCGCGAAGGCGGGTATCACCGCCCTGACGCTGTCGGCGTCGCGGGTCCTCGCGAAGTACGGGCCCACCGCCAACGCCATCTGCCCGCGCGCGCGCACCGCGATGACCGCCGCGGTGTTCGGGGAGGCGCCCGAGGGTGAGATCGACCCGCTGTCGACCGATCACGTGGTCTCCCTCGTCGGCTTCCTCGCCGGCCCCGAGTCGGCGTCGGTGTCGGGACAGGTGTTCGTCGTCTATGGCCCGAAGGTCACCCTGATGGCCGCGCCGACCGTCGCCGAGACCTTCACCGCGTCGGGTCCGGCGTGGGACCCGGCCGATCTCGCGACCGCGGTCGGGCAGTACTTCGACGGCCGCGACGCCGACGTCACCTTCTCCGCATCCCAGGCTCTGGCGCAGTGAGCCGGTGAACGGCCCGGCCACCAATTGGACGCATGCTAAGTTCAGCTCGTCGGAGATCGTCGACGGCGACGATGCGCCGATCACTGCAGCTCAGGCCGTTGTCGACGGCAATCGGAAAACGGTCATGAACGTAACTAGAACACGTTATAGTTGCCGGACCTCAGGCGGAGCGGGGCCGATCCGGGGTACGTCCCGCGGTACACCGTTGTGTGAGGAGAGTCGGTGAACGCACGCCTGGCGGCTCCCTTCGTCGGAGTCGGCGATTTCGTCGCCCTCGCGGTGGCGACCGCCCGCGAGTTGCCTCGGCGACCGTTCCAGACCCGCGAGACGATCGAGCAGTCGTGGGCCATCGCGCGGGTCTCGATGGTGCCGACCGTCCTCGTCGCGATCCCGTTCACCGTGCTCGTCAGCTTCACCCTCAACATCCTCCTGCGCGAGATCGGCGCGCAGGACCTCTCCGGCGCCGGCGCGGCGCTGGGCACCATCACCCAGATCGGCCCGATCGTCACCGTGCTCATCGTCGCCGGCGCCGGCGCGACGGCCATCTGCGCCGACCTCGGTGCCCGCACCATCCGCGAGGAGATCGACGCGCTCAAGGTGCTCGGCATCGACCCGATCCACCGTCTGGTGGTGCCGCGCGTCATCGCCTCCACCGGCGTCGCCGTCCTCCTCAACAGCCTGGTGTGCACGATCGGCCTCGGCGGTGGCTTCGTGTTCTCGGTGTACCTGCAGGACGTGAACCCGGGTGCTTTCATCGCCAACCTCACGCTGCTCACCGGGTTCGGCGAACTCGTCATCTCGATGGTGAAGGCCGCCCTGTTCGGACTCTTCGCCGGCCTCGTCGGCTGCTACCGCGGACTCAACGTCAAGGGCGGCGCCAAAGGCGTCGGCGACGCGGTCAACGAGACCGTCGTCTACTCGTTCATGGCGCTGTTCGTGGTCAACGTCGTGGTCACCGCCGTCGGACTGAAGGCGACGGGGTAGCGCCATGGTCCTGGGACACAGCATCTTCATGCGCGCCTCGCGTTCGAGCGCACGCGCGACCGGCGAGTGGGACCGCATCGGCGACCAGGCGATGTTCTACTTCGACAGCATCGCCGCGATCCCTCGGGCGGTGCGGTTGTACAAGAAGGAGACGCTGCGGCTGATCGCCGAGATCTCCATGGGGACAGGCGCGCTGGCGATGATCGGCGGCACCGTCGTCGTCGTCGGATTCCTCACGCTGTTCACCGGCGGCACCATCGCGGTGCAGGGGTACAGCTCGCTGTCGAACATCGGCGTCGAGGTGCTCACCGGCTTCTTCTCCGCGTTCATCAACGTGCGCATCGCCGTCCCGGTGATCTCCGGGATCGCGCTCGCCGCGACCATCGGTGCCGGGGCGACCGCGCAGCTCGGCGCCATGCGGGTCAGCGAGGAGATCGACGCGCTGGAGTCGATGGCGATCTCGTCGATCCCGTACCTCGTGAGCACGCGCATCGTCGCCGGCCTGATCGCGATCATCCCGCTCTACGCACTCGCCTCGGTGGCGTCGTTCCTCGCCAGCCGGTTCGCCACGGTGTTCATCTACGGACAGTCCTCGGGCGTCTACGACCACTACTTCTCGACGTTCCTCATACCCTCGGACATCCTGTGGTCGTTCGTGCAGGCGATCTGTATGGCGGTGGCGGTCATGATGATCCACACCTACTACGGCTACAACGCCTCCGGCGGCCCGGTCGGCGTCGGTGTCGCGGTCGGCAACGCCGTGCGCGCCTCGCTCGTGGTCGTCGTCGTCATCACCCTGCTCCTCTCGCTCGCCATCTACGGCGCCGACGGGAAGTTCAACCTCTCGGGGTAGGCAGATGATGACGACAGCACACACCACCCCGGCACCGGGATCCCGCGCATGAGGACCGAGCACTCGACGACGCAGCGCCGCATCGGTGCGCTGGTGCTCGTCACCGTCATCGTCGCGGCGTTCGCGCTCGCGGTCATGCAGTTCAACAACACCTTCCGCTCGACCTCGGCGGTCACGCTGACCGCCGACCGCGCCGGACTCGTGATGAACCCCGACGCCAAGGTGCGCCTGCGCGGGGTGACGATCGGTCGGGTCACCCGGATCAGCCCGGAGGGCGATCGCGTGCAGCTCGCCCTCGACATCGACACCGACCAGCTCAACAAGGTCCCCGCCAACGTCGAGGCCCAGATCCGTTCCAACACCGTCTTCGGAGCCAAATCGGTCGATCTCGCGCTGCCCGCCGATCCGTCGCCGGCGCGTCTGCGGGCCGGGTCGACGATCGCCGCCGACCGGGTGCAGGTCGAACTCAACACCGTGTTCGCGCGGCTCGTCGACGTGTTGGCGAAGGTACAGCCGGAGAAGCTCAACGCCACCCTCGGCGCCATCGACACGGCGTTGTCGGGCAAGGGTGATCAGATCGGTCAGGGTCTCGACGACCTGTCGAGGCTGCTCGAGCGCACCAACCCCACGCTGCCGGAACTGAACCGGACGTTCCGGGCCACCGCGACCGTCACCGACACCTACGCCGACGCTTTTCCCGACCTGTCCCGCCTCATCGATAACCTGACCCGCACCGGCAACACCCTGGCCGACAGGTCGACGAATCTCGATGCACTGCTGGTGAACACGACCGGTCTCGCCGACACGGTGAACGGCATCGTCGCTCCGAAGAAGGCGACGATCATGACGGCATTGAGCAACCTCGACCCGGTGTCGCAGCTGCTGGGTTACTACGCACCGGGCCTGGCCTGCTTCCTGCGGGCCACCGACGGTGCGGGCCGCAAGGCGTTGCCCATCTTCGGCGAGAAGACCGGCTACCTCTCGCTCAACGCCGGTGTGCTGCCGGGCAAGGAGCCCTACCGCTACCCCGAGGACCTGCCGAAGGTCGGCGTGCAGGGCCCACCGACGTGCGCGTTGGGGTTGTCCGACATCAACGCGACCGCGCACGCCCCGTTCTACGTCGGCGACACCGCGCCGCAGCCCTACCAGCCCCGCACCACGCCGAAGGCCGACCCGCGCAAGCTGTTCGAGATCATGTTCGGACCGGTGCCCCGTGGCTGAGTACCGGACGCGGCGTGACCGCGTGTTCCGCGCCACCGCGATCAAACTCGGTGTGTTCGCCGTGGTGATGCTGCTCATCTTCGTCGGGCTGGTGGTGGTCTTCAGCCAGTACCGGTCGGGTTCGACCAACGGGTACAGCGCGACCTTCTCCAGTGCCTCGCAGATCAAGCCAGGCAGCAAGGTGCGCATCGCGGGCGTCGAGGTCGGATCCGTCGGCGACGTCACCCTGACCCGCGACAACGCCGCGAACGTCGACTTCTCCGTCGACAGCCAATACCGCCTCCCGACGTCGGTCCAGGCGATGATCCGCTACGAGAACCTCACCGGTGACCGGTATCTCGAGCTCGGCGAGGGAACGGGCAACCCCTCGCAGCTGCTGCCCGACGGCGGCCACATCCCCGAGTCGCAGACCGAACCCGCGCTCGACCTCGACAAACTGCTCGGTGGCTTCAAGCCGCTGTTCAAGACCCTCAAGCCCGCCGAGGTCAACGAACTGTCGGGATCGCTCATCGCGGTGTTCCAGGGACAGGGGCCGGCGCTGAACCAGCTCCTCGCCAGCACCGCGTCGTTCACCAACACCCTCGCCGACCGCGACCAGTTGATCGGTGAGGTCGTCGACAACCTCAACGCGACGCTCGGCACCGTCGACGACGACAAGTCCGGCCTCGACACCTCGCTGGATCGCCTGCAGCAGTTGATTTCCGGCCTGTCGTCGCAGCGCGACACCGTCGGCAAAGCGATCACCGACACCTCCCAGCTCACCAACGACCTCGCCGGTCTGCTCGACACGAACCGCCCGAACCTGAAGCGCGTGGTGTCCGAGACCGGCCGGGTGTCCGATCAGGTGCTCTCCGACGAGCCGTTCGTCCGTGGACTGCTGCAGCGGTTCCCCGGCGACTTCAAGGCACTGAGCAACCTCGGCAGTTACGGTGCGTGGCTGCAGATCTGGCTGTGCCGCGTCGACATCTTCTTCACCGGTCCCGACCACAAGGAGATCGTCTACCGCTCGCTGGACAACACCGGCGGCAACGTCAACCCGGGCGGGAGGTGTGCGACCCCGCGATGAGCACCGTCAGCAAGTTCGACACCCCCCGTTCGCGCGCCCGTATCGGCATCATCGGTGTGGTCGTCACCGCCCTCGTGGTGATCGTCGCACTCCAGGTCGACAAACTGCCCTTCCTCTCGACAGGCAGCGTCTACACCACCTACTTCGACGACGCCGGGGGCCTCAAGACCGGTGACGTGGTGGTGGTCTCGGGGGTCGACGTCGGCACCGTCTCGGGCATCGGTCTCGCCTCGACGCGCGACGGCACGAAGGCGAAGGTCAGCTTCAGCATGACCGACACCGTCGCGGTCGGACGCGACAGCCAGGCGTCGATCAAGACCGAGACCGTGCTGGGCCGGCGCAATCTCACGATCACCCCGCGGGGATCGGGGCGCCTCGAGCCCGGCGGTGAGATCCCCAACCGGAACACCGTGGCGCCGTATTCGCTCACCGACGCCCTCGACGACACCACCACGACCCTCGAACAGACCGATCCCGGTCAGCTCAACGACGCCCTGAACACCCTGTCGGCCACCTTCGCCGACACCCCCGGTGAGGTGCGGGGTGCGGTCGACGGCGTCGCGCGGTTGTCGAAGTCCATCAACGACCGCGACGACGCCCTGCGTCAATTGCTCTCGCGCGCGGACAGCGTGACCGGTGTCGTGGCCAAGCGGAGTGGTCAGATCAACGAACTGCTCGTGGACGCGAACGCATTGCTCGGTGAGCTGCAGACCCGACGGTTCGCGATCGGGCAACTGCTGCAGGGGATCAAGGACGTGTCCGCGGAGGTGAGCGGCTTCATCGCCGACAACAACGCGCAGTTGACCCCCGTGCTCACCAAGCTCGACGGCGTCACGAAGATCCTCACCGACAACCGCGACAACCTCAGCCAGACCCTCGACCGGCTCGGCCCGTACGCCAACGTCCTCGGCGAGGCCGTCTCGAGCGGCCCCTACTTCTCGTCACTCGTCGGCGTGCCCAGCTTCGGCGACTACACGTCGCTGTTCCTGAACCTGTTGCAGCAGAAGTACCCCGAGGCGGCCAAGGCGCTGGGATACACCGGGCTCTTCCCGCCGAAGCTGTTCCTGCGACCCGATCAGGAGAGCGATCCCGACCGGTCGGTCCCCGAGGTCGGCTCGCCCCGGGACGGAGGTCCGTCATGACCAGGTTCCTCCCCGGCCGCCGGCTGTGGCAGATCGCGATCGCGCTGCTGATCATCGTGGTGCTCGCGCTCGCCGGGTACATCGGCTACCAGAAGGCGTTCTACAAGAGCTACACCGCGTATTTCACCGAGGTGAACAACCTCTATCCCGGCGATCCCGTCAAGGTCCTCGGCGTCGACGTCGGCACCGTCAAATCGGTGACCCCGCGATCGGGAGATGTCAAGGTGCGCTTCGACCTCGACCGCGATGTCGACGTCCCGCGCACCGCCTCGGCGGTCATCGTGGCGCAGAGCCTGGTGTCGGGTCGGTTCATCCAGCTCTCGCCGGTCTACGCCGGTGGTCCGCAGCTCGCCTCGGGGTCCGACATCCCCATGAGCCGTACGGCCGTGCCCATCGAGTGGGACGACATCAAACGCGAGCTCACCAAGCTCACCACCGCCGTCGGCCCGCAGGGTGCCGACGAGGGTTCGGTGGCGCGGCTGGTGAACACCGCCGACGCCAACCTCGAGGGCAACGGCACCGCCATCCGCGGATCGGTCGCGCAGCTGTCGGATCTCGCCTCGACGCTGGCCAACAGCCGCGGCGACCTGTTCGCCAGCATCCGCAACCTGCAGACCCTGACCGACGCGCTGTCGAAGAGCCACGAGGACCTGGTGCAGTTCAACGGCCGGATCGCCTCGGTGAGCCAGGTACTGGCCGACAACACCGCCAACCTCGACGGTGCACTGACCAACCTGGGATCGGCGCTCACCGACCTGAAGACGTTCATCGACACCAACGGTCGCAAGCTCAGCGAGTCGGTGGGACGCCTGTCGGACGCGACATCGATCCTCGCGAAGAAGGACGAACAGATCCGCGGGCTGCTGCACTCGGCTCCCACGCAGCTGTCGAACTTCTACAACATCTACAACCCGCTCACCGGATCCCTGTCCGGCGTCTTCGGTCTCGGCCAGTTCGGCAACCTCGTCGACCTGCTCTGCGGCACCCTGGCCGGCAACGACCGTCCCGGTACCTCGCAGGCCGATGTCACGAAATGTGTCGACGTCCTCGGGCCGATCCTGTCGTCGATCTCCATCAACTACCCACCGGCACTGATCAACCCGGTCAGCGGGATCAACGCGCGACCGAACCAGATCCAGTATCAGAACTCCGATGTGAGGGCGCGCGCCCAGCAGGGCATCATCCAGCAGGACGCCGCGACGCGTCGCTCCTACGGCGGCAACGTCGGGTTGGCGAACCTCCTCGTCCCGTTCGGGGGCCAGGGATGACGCGGCCGGGTTCTGTGTTCCGTCGCGCCGCCGTCGCGGTGTCGTGTGCGGCCGTCCTCGCGACGTCGGCGTGCTCGTTCCAGGGTCTGAACTCGTTGCCGGTCCCCGGCGCGCAGGGCACCGGCGACGGATCGTTCCGCGTCACCGCGCTGATCCCCAACGCCGCCAACCTCGTCCAGAACGCACCGGTTCTGATGAACGACGCCACCGTCGGCAGCGTCGGGACCATCAGCGTCCGCGACTGGAAGGCCCTCGTGACGCTGCGGTTGAACAAGGGCACCCGCATTCCTGTCGGATCACATGTCATGGTCGGGATCACCAGTGTGCTCGGTTCGCTGAACCTGCAGGTGGTACAACCGGATTCGCCGACCCAGGGCTTCATGCGCGACGGCCAGGAGATCCCCGCCTCGCAGTGCCCCACCCAGGACAACATCGCCGCGCCCACCACCGCGAAGCCGGTCGCCGACATCACGTCGGCGCAGCAGGTCGCCCAGTGCACCTACCCGACGGTCGAACAGGTGCTCAGCTCGCTGTCGGTGGTGCTCAACGGCGGCGGGCTCTCGCAGATCGGCGACGTGATCCACGAACTGAATGCGACGCTCGCCGGCCGACAGGACACCATCCGCGAGCTCATCCCACGGTTGACGACGCTGGTAACCGACCTCGATCGCCAGCGCGGCAACATCATCCGGGCGGTGGAGGGACTCGACCGGCTCAGCAGCAATTTCAACGCCCAGAGCGACACCATCGACCGGGCATTGGCCGACGGTCCGCGGATCCTCAAGGTGCTCGTCGACCAGAGGGTCCACCTCACCGACACCCTGGCGTCGGTCGGGCGTCTGAGTCGCAACACCGACGACATCCTCAAGGCCAACGGTGACGACCTGACCACGATCGTGAAGAACCTCGTGCCGGTGCTCGACCAGCTGCAGGCCAGCGGGAAATCGCTCACCCAGTCCCTGAACATCCTCGTCACGTTCCCGTTCGCCGAGTCGGTGATCCCCAAGATCGTCAAGGGCGACTACGTCAACGCGGTCATCAACCTCGACCTCACCAACGGCCGGCTCTCGCGAGGAGCGTTCGCCAGCATCGGCGCAGCGGCCCCGTCGGCGGTCTACGGCCCCGAAGCGGTACTCGGCAGCCCGGCCGGCGCGGCGAAGCGGGGCGCGAACCCGTTCACCGCACCGCTGCGTCCCGATGCTTCCGAGGTCACCGCCGCCCCGGAGGTGAAGGGCCGGTGACCATCTCACGGTTCGTCCGTATCCAGCTGATCATCTTCTCGATCATCACGGTGATCTCGCTGGTGGTCGTCGGGTTCTTCTACATCCAGGTGCCCGCCATGTTCGGCATCGGCCGGTACGCGGTCGCGGTGGAGCTGCCGAGCACCGGCGGCATCTACCCCAACGCCAACGTCACCTACCGCGGTGTCACGGTCGGGAAGGTCTCGTCGGTGACGCTGACCTCGACCGGGGTCCGCGCGGAACTCTCCATCGACAGCGACCGCAAGATCCCGGCCTCGTCGACCGCGTCGGTGCAGAGCGTCTCGGCCGTGGGCGAGCAGTTCGTGCAGTTCATGCCCGACGCGGGCGCATCGGGGGATGCGCGCACCCTCGTCGACGGCTCGGTCGTCCGCAACGGCCAGGTCCCGACCGAGGTGTCGACGCTGCTCGACCGCTCGAACGCGCTGCTGGCCAAGGTGCAGAGCACGAAGTTGCGACGGGTGCTCGACGAATCGTTCAACGCATTCAACGGTTCCGGCGAGGATCTGCAGCGACTCCTCGACTCGCTGTCGCTGTTCGCCGACGAGGCGAACAAGAACTCCGAGCAGACCGCGAAGCTCGTCGAGCAGGCCGCGCCCCTGCTGGAGACGCAGACGGCGACGGTGGGCGCCATCCGCCAGTGGACGTCGAACGTCGCCGCGTTCACCGACCAGTTGCGGGCGAACGACCCCCAGTTGCGCGACATCCTCGCGAAGGGTCCCGGCGTCACCGATCAGGCGCAGCAGCTGTTCGCCTCGATGGACCAGAGCCTGCCGCTGCTGTTCGACAATCTCGCCACCGCCGGTCGCACCCTCGCGGTGTACCTGCCCAACCTGCAGCAGGTGCTCGTGCTCTACCCGCGCCTGATCCAGGCGTTGATCACCGCGATCAACACCGAGGACTCCCGCAAGGGTGCGAACGTCGACTTCGCCCTCGGCTTCCAGGATCCGGGTGTGTGCACGGTCGGCTTCCTGCCCGCCGAGGACCGCCGCCCGGCGTCGACGATGACGTCGCGCGATCTCCCGCCGGGACTGCTGTGTCGGGTGCCGCAGGACTCGAACCTCGCGGTGCGCGGCAGCCGCAACTTCCCGTGTGTGGAGTTCCCCGGCCGCCGGGCGTCGACCCCGGAGGAATGCCGCGAGGGATACAAGCCGCTCGCCGAGAACGTGCCGTTCCCGAAGGGCATCCCCGGCGTCACGGGCCTGCCGAACGGACAGCTCACCCCGGCGACGCCGTCGTCGTTCGACGGCGCTCCCGCGGTCTACGGTGCGGCGTACGATCCGGGGTCGGGTTCCGCGATCGGACCCGACGGGAAGACCTACACCGTCGGTGGACTGGGCGCGGGGACGTCGTCGCAGGGAGGAAGCGCCACATTGCAGAGCCTCATCACCGGGACCGTGCAGCGATGAGATACGACGCCGACCATCCGCGGGCGCGGCGACGGGTGCGCCGGCCTGCGGGTCCGCCCGTCGGCGGTGCCCCGGGATCGACGATCACCGCACCGACCGCGCGTCCGTCGGCGACGGCCGTTCCTCGCAAGAGCTCGCCCGTCGGCAACCTGCGCAAGTCGGCTCCTGCTGCCACCGCCGCGAAGGCCACGGCGGCGCCGGCGACCACGACGGCGGCGGGATCGCCCGATCGATCGGGTGCCGCACTCGGCTACCGGCAGCGCCGGTCCGCGGTGACGACGGTCCGCAGCGGCGTCGACCGGTCACGCCTCGGGATGAGCCTCGCCGGTGGTGTCGGCGCGGTCGTCCTCGTGGCGTTGATCGTCGCCTCGACGTTGTTCGCGGTGAACACCTCGTCGATCGACGACGCGTCGGCGCAGCGGGCGCAGTACTCGGCGTTCGCACGTCAGATGATCGTCAACCTGACCTCGCTGAGCCCCACCACCATCGACACCGCGGTCGACACGTTCCAGAACGACACCAGCGGCAAGGCTCTCCAGCAGCTGCAGGACACGATGCAGCAGACGACCGACCTCATCAAGACCCAGGGTGTGTCGACCAAGGGCACGATCCTCTCCGATGCCGTCGTCGCCAGTGACGCCGATTCCGCGACGGTCCTGATCGTCTCGGGCTGGACCATGAAGAACCCGCCCCCCGCGCAGGGTTCCGCGGCGGTCCCGCCGGTCACGGGCGACGACACCGTGGTGCAGACGTTCCGCTGGAAGGTCGTCGTCACCAAGATCAACGGCGCGATGAAGCTGACCGACATCGAGTGGGTGACGTGATGGCGCCGGGCCCTCGGACCTCGGGCGTGCTGCGGTCGACGCGGGCGCGGATCGTGACCGGCGTGATGGTGCTGGCGATCATCGCCGCCGCGGCCGCGACGACCGTGCTGGGTCTGCGGTGGTCGTCGGCCGTCGACGACCGGGATGCGCGCACCTCGGCTCTCGACGCCGGAAAGCGGTATGCGACGGTCATGTTCGGTTTCACGCCGGCCGACGTCGACGCCAACGTCGCGGCGGCGAAGAGCGCACTGGTGGGCAACGCCCGCACCACCTACGACCAGATCATGGCCGGCAGCGACCTCTCCGCGCAGGTGAAGAAGCAGAAGGTGAACTCGACGGTCTCGATCCAGCAGGCCGGGGTGGTCTCGGCCGACGCGGGCCGCGCCGTGGTGCTGATCTTCATGAACCAGTCGGTGGTGCGCGGCGACACGCAACTGGTGCGTGTCGAGCCCAGCCGGGTGCAGTACTCGATGCGCAAGTCCGGTGACCGCTGGCTGATCGACGACATCGCCGTCATCACAGACGACTCGCTCCGCGACAAGCTCCATCTCGGCCCGCCGCCCTCGACCCCCTCCAGCACGGCCCCGGCACCTCAGGGCTAGTCGAGTCCGAGGATCCCGGCCAGATCGGCGCACATGCGGGCGGTCGTGAACGTCGACTCGACGAGTCGTCGCCCGTTGCGTCCGTGCTCGGCGGCCAACGCCGGATCGTCGAGGTAGCGCGTGACGGCCGCGGCGACCGCGGCGTCGTCACCGGACGGCACGACCGTGCCCGACACCCCGTCCTGGACGTAGTCGTCCATGCCCGGGCTGTCGGTGATGACGACGGGTCGGCCGGTGGCCATTGCCTCCAGCGCGACGGTCATGCCCGAGACGTGCAGGTTGGGTCGTGTGGTCACCACGACGACGGCGCTGCGCGCGTAGACCTCGAGGACGCCGCTCGGCGACATCCGGGGCAGCAGCGTCAGCCAGTCCGGTGGGGTCGGGGAGGTGCTCTGTACGTCGAACGCGGCGTGCGGATGGGTCTCACGGACACGATGCAGCGCGGCGAACAGGGTGTCGGGGTCACGGTGCCGGTCCCCGCCGAAACTGCAGACCGTCTGGCCGCCGGGGTGATCGCGTGCCGGGAAGAAGTCGGCGTCTATCCCGAACAGCAGGGGATCGACGCGGACGCCGGGCAGCAATTCCTCGAGTGGTCCGACCTGGGCGCGGGACAGACACCACACCGAGTCCATCTGCATGAGAACCCGTTTGGCGTCCCACACCAGGGGAGGATCGGTGCGCTTGGTCATGTCGTTGACCCAGATCGCGCCGCAATGGTTGCGTTCGGAACGGTCTCGGAGGAGGAGGCGCTTGGCCGCACCCTCGTCCCACGCGATCGACACCCGCGCCTCGGGTCCTGCTCCGCCGGGTCGACGGGCAGACGGCGAGATCAGCTGTCGCAGCGCCTCCGACGTCGTGAGCGGTGGGTTGTCGACGTGCACCACATCGACACCGAGGTCGGCGAAACGGTTGAGTCCGTACGGCCAGAGATCCGGTGCGAGACCGTCTGTGGAGCCGGCCTCCGCCCAGCGCGCCGCGCCGCGTTCGGCGTCGTAACAGACCTTGAGATCGTGCACGGCGGCGCGGGCGATCAGCTGATGCCGACCAGGTCGACCACGAACACGAGGGTCGACCCGCCGGGGATGGGACCGGAATCGGAGGCGCCGTAGCCCAGCGCGGGCGGGATCACGATCTCGCGGCGGCCGCCGATCTTCATGCCCTCGATGCCCTGGGCGAAGCCCGGGACCACCTGGTCGAGCGGGAACTCGACGGGCGCGTCGCCGCTCTTCCACGAGGCGTCGAACACCTCGCCGTTGGCGTAGAGGGCGCCGGTGTAGCGCACGTTGACGGTGTCGCCCGATGCGGCGACCTTCCCGTTGCCGGCGACCAGATCGGCGATCAACAGATCCGCCGACGGGGTCCCGGTGCCCGCCGCGATCTTCGCCTCCTTCGAGGTGTCGGTGGCGTTCTCGGTGATCGCCGGGATACCCGCCGACCCGGGCGTACCGCTGCGGGGTGCCGCGGCAGGGGTGGTCGCCTGCGCGGCGCCGTCGGTCGCATCGGCGGTCTCGGTGGCCGACGCCGTCGCGGTGGCCGAGGTGGAGGCCGAGGCCGAATCCGAGGAGTCGTCACCACATCCGGCGAGGACACCCATCGCGACACACGCTGCGAGAACCGAACTCGAGATCGTCACACTTCGCCGCACAGGTTTTTCCGTTTCGTCGGGGATGAGATGTCGCTCCGACGGTAGCGCAGCAGACGCCGTCAGCTCTCCGGGGTGTAGCCCATCGGGAGGATGATCGACTTGTGCTCGAGGTACGACTCGAGCCCCTCCCGACCGTTCTCGCGTCCGATGCCGGAGTTCTTGTAGCCACCGAACGGCGAGGCGGGGTCGATCGCGTACCAGTTGATGCCGAGGGTGCCCGTGCGGATCCGGCCGGCGAGTTCGATGCCGCGTTCGACGTCGGCCGTCCAGATCGCGCCGGCGAGACCGTATTCGGAGTCGTTGGCGATGTCGACGGCCTCGTCGACGGTGTCGTAGTCGATGATCGACAGCACCGGCCCGAAGATCTCCTCGCGCGCGATGGTCATGTCGTTGGTGACGCCGGTGAACACCGTGGGGCTGAGGAAGTATCCCGATTCGAGCCCCTCGGGTCGACCACCGTCGAGGGCCAGGGTGGCACCCTGCTCGGTACCGGTGCGGATGTAGCCCTCGATCTTGTCGCGTTGCTTCTCGGTGATGATCGGGCCGAGTCGCGCCTCGGGGTCACCGGGCTTGCCCGGGGTCATCGCCGCGGCGGCCGCGACGACGGCGTCGACGATCTCGTCGTGACGCGAGCGCGGCACCAGGATGCGGGTCTGCGCGACGCACGCCTGACCGGTGTTGAACAGGCCGTAGAAGGCGAGCATCGGGGCGATCTCGTCGATGTTGACGTCGTCGAGCACGATCGCCGCGGACTTGCCGCCGAGCTCGAGCTGGCAGCGCTTGAGCAGAGCGCCGCAGCGCGACCCGATCACGCGACCGGCCGCGGTGGACCCGGTGAAGGTGATCTTGTCGACGCCCGCGTGCTCCACGAGCGCCTTGCCGGTCTCGACACCGCCGGTGACCACCGACAGGACACCCTCGGGGACGCCGGCCTCGGCGAAGATCTCGATGAGGTACAGCGCCGAGATCGGTGTCTCGGGTGCGGGTTTGAGCACCACCGAGCATCCCGCGGCGAGTGCGGGACCGAGCTTGTTGCACATCAGGAACAGCGGCACGTTCCACGCCGTGATCGCCCCGACGACACCGACGCCCTCGCGTTCGATGCGGGTGGTCCCGAACAGACCGGTGCGGTGCTCGACCCACGGGTACTCGCGGGCGGCGGCGGCGTAGGCGCGCAGCACGCCGGTGCCGGGGAGCTGCTGCAGCATGCCGACGTCGGACGGCATCGCACCCATCTCGGCGGAGACCAGGGCCCCGATTGCTTCGCCGCGTTCGTCGATGAGGTCGGCGACCCGGTCGAGCACGTCGGCGCGTTCGGCGGGCGAACGGCGGCTCCACACACCGGAGGTGAACGCCTGTCGGGCCGCGGTGACCGCGGCGTCGATGTCGACGGCGTCGCCGTCGGGGGCGCGACCCACCCTCTCGCCGGTCGCGGGGGAGTACACGTCGAGCGTTGCCGTCGAGTGCGGCGCGGTCCAGGTGCCCCCGATGTAGAGGGTGTCGTGGTCGTGCGCGGAATCGGAACGGGGATCAGACGGGGCGGTCGCGACGGTGTCGGTCATTGCGGGATGCTCCAGTGCGGTCGAGGGTGGTCCTGCTCACACCGATACTAGAACACGTTCCAGTTTTATGGTTCCGGTCAGTCCATCAGCTGGAACTGGATGGCGGCCGTGACCGACTCGACCGCCTCCGACAGCACCGCGATTCGTTCGAGCGGCGAGGGCGCGGCCAGGATCGCGTAGCGGTCGGCCTGTCCGAGCGGCAGTTGCCCGGCCCATCCGAACGACCGGTCGACGTCGCCGTAGACGGTGTCGTCGAAAGTCGCATCCGAGCGCCCCGCCGTGCGGACCAGCTCGAACAGCGACCGGATGCTCGCGGCCACCTCGGTGTAGTGCGTCTCCAGGCTCGCCGAGTCGCCGACGGTCGTGATCGCCTCGTCGGGGAAGTCCTCGACGATCGCCCTCGGGTAGGGGTCGTCGGGCAGCCACTCGCGGACGCGGATGCGATCGGTGCCCACGCAGCGCAGCAGGGCGCGACCGTCGTCCTTGATGTGGTGTTCGACGATGTTCGCATCCGTCGCCACCAGGTGGCGCTCGTCGCCGCCGCCGAGTTCACGCCCGCGTTCGATGAGCACGACCCCGAACGAGGGGTCGTCGGACCGGAGGCATTCGGCGAGCATCTCGCGGTACCGCGGCTCGAAGATCTGCAGCGGCAGGATCTCGCCGGGCAGCAGCGCCATGCCGAGCGGGAACATCGGCGTCGGCGTACCGGGGGACACTGCCATGGGTCAACGGTAGACCCGTGGGGTGCGGATCGGCCACGGTCGCCGCGGGGCCGTCGCCGTCGTGAGCGCTCGGGTCAGCGGACCATGCGTACCTCGTCGGCGTCCCACCGGTCGAAGACCCCGGTCGTGCCGTCCTCGATGAAGCCGTGCTTGCGGTAGAACGCCAGGGCGCGCGCGTTGCCGGCCAGGACCCACAGCTGCGCCGGCCGGTCGCCGAGAGCCGCGTCGAGCAGCGCCCCGCCGAGGCCGGTTCCGTGCGTCCGCGCGAGGGTGTAGAGACCGCGCAGCTCGATGTCCCGGACGCGTTCGGCGCGTGGGGGGCCCGAGGTGGCGAATCCGACGATCTCGCCATCCATCTCGGCGAGCCAGGTGGTCATACCCGGGGTGGGGGAGGTGACGAGGGCCTGCGTCCACATCGCGGCGCGCTCGGCCACGTCGAAGGTCGCGATCGTGTCCGCGGCGAGGAGGCCGACGTACGTCTCGCGCCAGGAGTCGACGTGCACCTCGGCCAGCGCCCGGACATCCTCGGGGGTCGCGAGACGGACCGGGGCGGGCCGCCGATCGACGGGGGTCAGCTGGGCTTGGCGTCGAGGACGACCTCGAACTCGAGCAGGTCGGCGCCGCTCGACACCGGGTTCGCGCGCTCCCCGGCGTGGGCCGCGCGGGCGGGTCCGCCCGACCACGCCTCGAACGCCTCGTCGGACTCCCACTGCGTCACCACGAAATAGCGCTCCTCGCCCTTCACCGGGCGCAGCAGCTGGAAGCCGAGGAAGCCCGGCGTCCCGTCGACGGTGTGTGCACGGTTCGCGAACCGCTTCTCGAGCTCGGGTCCGGCGCCCTCGGGCACCGATATCGCGTTGATCTTCACCACGGCCATGGTCGCTATCGTATCGGTCGTGACAGCCGAGGAGCGGTGGGCCGAGACGGGCCTGCGGGACCACGGATCCGAACGCGGCGCGGATGCCCCGACGATCGTCCTGCTGCACGGACTGATGGGCCGCGGACGCACCTGGCGGCGTCAGATCCCGTGGTTGCGTCGGCACGGCCGCGTGTTCACCGTCGACGCGGCGTTCCACACCGGCGCCGACGACACGGTCGACATCGACGATCTCGCCGCCGACGAGATCGCGACCGAGCGGTTCGTCGCCGATGTCGCCGAGACGCTGGTCTGGATCGACCGAGGCCCCGCGGTGCTGATCGGTCACTCGATGGGTGGGCTGCACGCCTGGTGCACCGCCGCGCAGTACCCGGAACTGGTGTCGGCGCTCGTGATCGAGGACATGGCACCGGATTTCCGCGGTCGCACGACCGCCGACTGGACGCCCTGGTTCGCCTCGTGGCCGCAGCGGTTCGCCTCGCGGTCGGCGGCCGACGACATGTTCGGACCGATCGCCGGTCGCTACTTCTTCGAGGCCTTCGACGACGGTCGCCTGCACGGTGACGTCGAGATCTTCGCCGCCATCGCCGGGGAATGGGGCGGCCGCGACTTCTGGTCGCAGTGGCGGCAGGTCGCTGCGCCGACCCTGCTCCTCGAGGCCGAGCGCGGTGTGACCCCGCCGGGTCAGATGGCGAGCATGGCCGAGGTGAACGCGCACGCACGACATCTCGTGATCCCGGGTGCCGGGCATCTCGCCCACGACGACCGGCCGGGGATCTACCGCGGCGCGGTCGAGGCGTTCCTGTCGGCGATGGTCGACTGAGGGTGCCCGCCCACCGCGGCGGGTGTGGTCAGTCGCCCTCCCCGGCGAGACAGAAGCGGCCGTCGGAGGTGGTCTCCATCAGGCCGTCGGCGAGCAGCGAGTCGAGCGCGCGTTCTCGCTGACCGATGTCGGTGAGCCACACGGCGTCGAGGATGTCGCGTCCGACCGGACCCTCGGCGGCACGGAGTTGGTCGAGGATGAGGCCGCGGACCTGGCGGTCGGTCCCCGCGAACTTCTGGACCTTGCGTGGGGTGTCGAGGGCGGGCCGTCCGGTCTCGACCCAGAGACAGTGCGGCAGTGGGCAATCGCCGCATCGCGGGTTGCGGGCGGTGCACACCAGCGCGCCGAGCTCCATCAACGCCGCCGAGAAACGGGGCGCGACAGCGGGATCCCGGGGCAGCAGGGCGGCCGCGTCGTCCATGTCCGAGCGGGTCGGGTTGCCGGCGTCGCGACCGTGCAGGGCGCGGGCGATGACGCGGCGGACGTTGATGTCGACCACCGGTACCGACCGGCCGAAGGCGAAGCACGCGATCGCCCGCGCGGTGTAGTCGCCGATGCCGGGCAGGGTGAGGAGGGTCGCCACCTCGGACGGGACGGTGTCGCCGTGCTCCTCGGCGAGCACCGTCGCACAGGCGTGCAGACGCATCGCGCGGCGCGGATAACCGAGCTTGCCCCAGGCGCGCACCACCTCGCCGACGCCGGCGGCGGCCATCGCCGACGGCACCGGCCATCGCGCGACCCACTCGAGCCAGATCGGTGTGACGCGCACGACCGGGGTCTGCTGCAACATGATCTCGCTCATCAGGATCTGCCAGGGTGTGACTCCCTCTGCGCGCCAGGGCAAATCGCGCTCATGGTCGTCGAACCACGACAGGAGGCGGCGCGTCACGTCCGAATTCGGCACAATGTCAGCCATGGCAACCATGACTCCTGCACAGGCGTGGCGCGAGATGCGCGAAGGTAATGACCGATTCGTCGGTGGTGAACCCAAACATCCCAGTCAGGGTATCGACGACCGGACCCGGCTCACCGGTGGGCAGGCCCCCAAGGCCGTCCTCTTCGGATGCTCGGACTCCCGCGTCGCCGCGGAGATCGTGTTCGACCAGGGTCTCGGGGACCTCTTCGTCGTCCGCACCGCCGGGCAGGCCATCGACTCCGCCGTGCTCGGGTCGATCGAGTTCGCGGTAGCCGTCCTCAAGGTGTCGTTGATCGCCGTGCTCGGCCACGACAGCTGCGGCGCGGTCGGCGCCACCATCAAGGCCGTCGACGAGGCGCAGATCCCGGGTGGCTACATCCGCGACGTCGTGGAGAAGGTGACGCCCAGTGTCCTGGCCGGCAAGGCCGAGGGACTCACGCGCGTCGACGAGTTCGAGGCGCGCCACGTCCAGGAGACCACCAAACTCCTCACCGATCGCAGCCAGATCATCGCTGACGCGATCGAGGCAGGGACCCTGGGCATCGTCGGCCTCACCTACAGCCTCGCCGAGGGCCGCGCGTACCTCCGCGAGGCCATCGGTCAGGTCGACGACCAGCCCGACCACGATCACGCCCTGCCCACGGTGTGATGTGCACCCGCGGCGGCGACACGCCGCCGCGGGTCGGACGGGGCGGCCCCCTCGACCGTTAGCGTTGGTGTGTGTTGGAACCGCAGGGCCCGCTGCCACCCGAGATCTACTGGCGTCGGCGCGCGCTCGCGGTCGGCGTGGTGGTCCTCGCGCTCGTCGTCGTGATCGGTCTGATCATCTGGGCCTCCGGCGGTTCCGACGAGTCCCCCACGAACACCAGCGCGAGTGTGTCGTCGAGCCCGTCGCTGACCTCGGTGCCCTCGAGCGCCGACGCCTCGGAGAGCATCGCAGGCGGGTCGGGCGGTTCCGGCGGGTCGGGTTCGGGGGGCAACGGCGTCCCCGGCCAGACGCAGGCGTCGGGATCGGCGGCCTCGGGCGTGGTGCCCGGTGCGTCGTCCTCGTCGTCGGCCGCACCGACGGCGGTGCCCGCCAGCGGTCTGTGCCCCGACCAGAACATCTCGGCGGTCCTCTACACCGACAAGCCGACCTACACCGTCGGCGACAAGCCGGTCTTCACGATCGTCATCACCAACGCAGGACTCGCCGAGTGCACCCGTGACGTCGGCAAGGACATGCAGAACGTGACTGTGCGCAGCCTCGACGGCACCCGCTACATCTGGTCGGCGACCGACTGCTCGCCGATCAACACGGTCAACAACCAGTTGCTCAAGCCGGCGCAGCAGTTCAAGGACACCATCGTGTGGTCGGGCACCACCAGCACGCCGGGTTGCAAGACGCCGCGCCGCGTGGCCGTGGCCGGGCCGTATCAGGCCGTCGGGTCGCTGGGGGAGAAGCAGAGCGCCCCCATCACGTTCAACTTCGCCGACCCGCCGCGCCAGTAACGCGCCGCTCTCGGCGAGGGTCTAGTCGAACCGCTCGATGGTCGTCTCGGCCAGACGCGACAGGCCTTCTCGGATGTGTCGGGCCCAGATCTCGCCGATGCCGTCGATGGCCTGCAGATCCGACGCGCTCGTCGCCAGCAACGACTGCAGCGTCCCGTAGCTGCGCACCAGACGGTCGAGGTGGGCGAACTGCAACCCCGAGATACGGGCCAGCAGACGGTAGCCGCGCGGGCTCATCGTGGTGTCCTGCGCGTCGAGGGTGGTCGGGTAGCCGAAGGCGCCTGCGAGCAGGGTCGAGTCCAGGAGGTCGGTGTCGTTGAGGGCCTCGATCGCCTCGAGCGCCTGTCGCACCTCCTCGATGGTCGCGGGTTCCGGGCTCGAGTAGTAGTCGCGCACCACGAGTTCGCGCATCGAGTCGTTGTCGCCGACGAGTTCTTCGAGCTGCAGGGACAACTGGCGCCCGTTGGCGCCGAGTTCGAGCACGTACTGTTCGATCTCCACCGACACCCGACGCACCATCTCCATGCGTTGCACGGCGGTCATCGCCTCGCGCAGCGACACGTAGTCCTCGATCTCGGCGCGCGACAGCGCGGCACTGACCTCGTCGAGTCGGGTCTTGTAGCGCTGCAACGTCGCCACCGCGAGGTTGGCACGCGACAGGATCGGGTCGGACCCCTCCACCACGTGCCGGATGCCGTCGACGTAGGCACTCACGATCGACATCGACGCACTCACCGAGATCACCGGGTGCCCGGTCTGGATCGCGGTGCGCTCGGCGGCGCGGTGTCGGGTGCCCGACTCCTCGGTGGGGATCGACGGATCGGGCACCAATTGCACGTTGGCGCGCAGGATTCGGGTGCCGTCGGTCGAGAGGACCACCGCCCCATCCATTTTCGACAGCTCACGCAGACGGGTCGGCGCGAACTCGACGTCGAGATGGAAACCGCCGTCACAGATGCGTTCGACGAGTTCGTCGTACCCCAGCACGATCAGCGCACCGGTGCGCCCACGCAGGATCCGTTCGAGACCGTCGCGTAGTCCGGTACCGGGTGCCACCCGACCGATCGTGTCGCGCAGGAGATCGCCGTGCGCCGTGTCCACCATCGCGACAGCCTTTCGTTACGGGCGTTTACCGTGCACTAGATTAACTGCGGGTGAGAACAACCTTTGTCGTGCCCGACGATCTGGACGAGGCCCGCCGCGGCGACGGCGTCGTCGCCCCCGGTGACACGATCCCCCCGCACAACCCGATGTGTTACGGCTGCGGCCCCCGTTCGCCGCACGGTCTGCACGTGTCGATGACCGCGGGCGAGGGTGTCACCGCGACCGGTGATCTGCTGGTGGAGCCACGATTCGAGGGCGGTCCCGGCGTTATCCACGGCGGCATCCTGGCGACCGTGTTCGACGAGTCGATGGGCCTGTGCCTCATGCTCCTGGGCCTCACCGCGGTCACCGTGGTGCTCGACATCGACTACGCCCGACCCATCCCCATCGGCACCCGCCTGCGCGTGGGGGCACGGGTGCTCGGCACCCGTCGTCGCCAGGTCTACGCCGAGGCGACCGCGACGGTGCTCGACTCCGATGGACCCGCCGGCGACCCCGTCGCCGGTGCGCACGGGTTGTTCGTGATCGTCGACCCGCACGCCCATTTCGGTCCGACGCGGGACCTGGGTCAGAAGGTTGGTTAGAAGGTGTACGTGTCCACGCTGGTCACCAGCGCCGCGCGCACAGCCTCGTGCAGGTCGGCGACCTCGGTGATCTTGATGCCCTGGGGCAGGTCGGGGGATCCGGCGGGCACGATCGCGTGTCGGAACCCCAGGCGCTTGGCCTCGGCCACCCGCCGTCCGACGCCGGCGACGCGGCGGACCTCGCCGGCCAGTCCGACCTCGCCGATCGCGACCGTCGAGCGCGGCAGGGCCTTCTTGCGGACGATGGATCCGACGGCGAGCGCTACCGCGAGGTCGGCCGCGGGTTCGGTGAGTTTCATCCCGCCGACGGTCGCGACGTAGACCTCCACGTCGGACACCTTCACCGCGATCCGTCCCTCGAGGACCGCGAGGATCATCGCCACACGCTGCGAGTCCAGACCGCTCACGGCGCGGCGTGGTGACCCGTTCTGCGTCGGCGCGACCAACGCCTGCACCTCACCCACCATCGGCCGCTTACCGTCCATGGCCACGGTGATGGCGGTGCCGGGCACATCGGAGTCGCGATGGTGCAGGAACAGTCCGGACGGGTCGGGCACCTCGTGGATGCCGTCACCGCGTTGCTCGAAACAGCCGACCTCATCCGATGCGCCGAACCGGTTCTTGATGCCGCGGACCATGCGCAGCGACGAGTGCTTGTCGCCCTCGAACGCCAGCACCACGTCGACGAGATGTTCCAGGGATCGCGGACCGGCGACCGCACCGTCCTTGGTGACGTGACCGACGAGGACGATCGCGATGCCGGTGTTCTTCGCCAGGGACGTGAGCGCGGTGGTGACCGAACGGATCTGCGTGACACCGCCGTTGACGCCGTCGGATCCCGAGGCGACCATCGTCTGCACCGAGTCGACGATCATGAGCGTCGGTGCGACCTGTTCGGCGTGGCCGAGCACGGTGTCGAGGTCGGATTCGGCGGCGAGGAACACCTCGGGGTGGACGGCGCCGGTGCGTTCGGCGCGCAGCCGCACCTGCGCCGCGGATTCCTCGCCGGTGACGTAGAGCGACCGCTTGCCCTGTTCGGCCCAGCGTTTGACGGCCTCGAGCAGCAGCGTCGACTTCCCGACGCCGGGTTCGCCCGCGAGCAGCACCACCGAGCCCGGTACGACACCCGCGCCGAGCACACGATCGAGTTCACCGATGCCGGTCGGGAAGGCCGCGGCGGCGGTCGGGTCGATCTCGGTGATGCGGCGGGCCGGGGACGACGGCGCGACGGCGGTCGAACCGCGGGCCGAACTCGAGGCGGTCGCCACCTCGTCGATCGACCCCCACTCACCGCACTCGGGGCATCGTCCGACCCATTTCGCGGATGAGTGACCACACGACCGGCAGCGGTAGGACGTACGGGGTTTGGCCACCCGGGAGACTCTAGAGGCGGGGTGTGACAGGAGCGGGTGGGACGGATCCGGGGCGGATCAGCCCTCGCCGCCCTCTTCCTGCGACTCGGGGTTGAGCAGCTGGTCGGCACGACGCTGCAGCTCCGACCCGGCGTCGATGGGCACGCGGACCGTGGTCTTGCCGGCCTGGGCGAAGGTGAACTCCATCGGCACGGTGAGGCCCGGGGTGATCTGCTTGCCGTAGCCGCTCACGGTCACGGTGATACGGGTCTCGCTGGGATCGGCCGCGTTGTTGTCCGGTGCGGACGGGCTGGTCGGCGAGGCAGAGGTGACCGACGACTCGGCGGCGACAAGGAGCTGCGAGGGCTGGCCCGCGCGCAGCGACTTCGTGGCCGGGATGTCGGTGGCGCCGGAGAACGAGACGCTGCCGCCGCCGGGCAGCGTGATCGACTCGAGCTTGTCGTCGCGGTACGGGCTGTTGTTGGAGATGAGGAACGCGACCTCGAGGGGGCTGCCGTTGGCGAAGGCCTGGGTGCCCTGGCTCGGGAAGACGATGTGGACGTCGCGCAGGGCGATGTCGCCGAGGGTGGCCGACGACCCGTTGACCGCGGCCTGCTGGTTCGCGGTCTGCGCGATCTGACCGGCGCCGCAGGCCGAGACACCGAGCGCGAGTGCGCCGCCCAGCGCTGCGATGGCCACGGCGCGCGCCGCGCGGCGGCCGGGGGTGCGAGCGGGGACCTTCGCGGAAGTGAGCACTGACACCGGGTTTCCTCTTCAGCCTGGGACCCTGGTGGGTCGCGCCGATCTTGCACTACGGAGCGTAGTGGCCGTGACCGCTTCGGGCGCGTTCGGGTGGCGAATTGGCGTCTCCCACCGCGGGGGTGCCGTGGTCCGATCATCGACACTTCACGGGCGATCGCTGCTGGTAGGCCGCTGACCTGCACTGTTGTGTGATGTGCGAAACAGCCCCGTGTTAGACTGGGCAGATCGAAAGGGGCTTGGAACATTGAATTTCAAAGTCGGTGACACCGTTGTATACCCCCATCACGGTGCAGCGAAGGTCGAAGACATCGTCGTCCGCACCATCAAGGGAGAGCAGGTCGAGTACGTCGTCCTGAAGATCGCCGACGGTGACATGACCGTCCAGATCCCGTCCACCAAGCTCGAGTACGTCGGAGTCCGCGACGTCGTCGGGTCGGAGGGTCTGCACAAGGTGTTCGACGTGTTGCGTGCCCCGCACACCGAGGAGCCCACCAACTGGGCCCGCCGGTTCAAGGCCAACCAGGAGAAGCTCATCTCCGGCGACATCATCAAGGTCTCGGAGATCGTCCGTGACCTCTGGCGTCGCGAGCAGGACCGCGGTCTGTCCGCGGGCGAGAAGCGCATGCTGACCCGCGCCCGTCGTGTCCTCGTCGACGAGCTGTCGCTCGCCCAGGGCACCGACCACGCCAAGGCGGACCTCCTCCTCGACGAGGTCTTCGCAGCCGCCTCCTAGGCCGCGGAGTCCCACCCGTGACGACCGTCGCGCTGATCCCGGCTGCGGGATCGGGCACCCGGTTGGGTGCGGGGATTCCCAAGGCGTTCGTCGACCTCGGTGGTCGCACCATCCTCGAGCGATCGGTGGACGGTGTGTTGGCCGCCGGCGTCGACGAGGTCGTCGTGGCCGTCCCCGCCGAACTCCTCGACACGACCCGTTCGATGCTGCCGCGTGTCCACGTGGTGGTCGGCGGGTCGGTGCGGAGCGACTCGGTCCGTGCGTGCCTCACCGAGGTGGGCCCGTCGGCGTCGGATGTGGTGCTGATCCACGACGCCGCCCGCGCCCTCACCCCGCCCGAGGTGTTCACCCGGGTGATCGACGCGGTGACCACCGGCTCCGATGTCGTGGTGCCCGCCGTCCCGGTCACCGACACCCTCAAACGGGTCGATTCCGCCGAGACCGTCGTCGCCACCGTCGACCGCACACCTCTACGCGCGGTGCAGACCCCCCAGGGATTCCGGCCCGAGGCGTTACGGCGCGCGCATGCCGCCGCCGGTGACGCCACCGACGACGCCGGCCTCGCCGAGGCCGCCGGCTACGCCGTTCACGTGGTGCCCGGCGACCTGATGGCCTTCAAGATCACCACCGCCTGGGATCTACGGATCGCCCGCATGCTGCTCGAGTCGACAGGAGTCCGCTAGATGCGCGTGGGGATCGGTACCGACGTCCACCCCGTCCAGTCGGGCAAGCCCTGCTGGATGGTGGGTCTGCACTTCCCCGACGACGACGGGTGCGAGGGCCACTCCGACGGTGACGTCGGGATCCACGCCCTGTGCGACGCGCTGCTGTCGGCGGCGGGTCTCGGTGACCTCGGTGCGGTCTTCGGCACCGGTCGTCCCGAATGGGACGGCGTGGACGGCGCCACCATGTTGACCCACGTGCGCGGGCTCGTGCACGACGCCGGTTTCACCGTCGGCAACGCCGCGGTGCAGGTGATCGGCAACCGGCCGAAGATCGGTCCGCGCCGCGAGGCCGCGCAGCAGTTGCTGTCGGATCTGGCCGGGGGACCGGTGTCGGTGTCGGCGACCACCACCGACGGACTGGGCCTGACCGGGCGCGGCGAGGGTGTCGCCGCGGTCGCCACCGCACTGCTGCTCGTCGCCGACTGAGTAGGATCGCACGTCGTGACCCTTCGCCTGTACGACACCGCCGCGCGTGACGTGCGTGATTTCGCGCCGCTGCACGCCGGACAGGCATCGGTGTACCTCTGCGGTGCCACCGTGCAGGGCGTCCCGCACATCGGTCACGTCCGCAGCGGTATCGCGTTCGACATCCTGCGGCGCTGGCTGCTGCACTCCGGACTCGACGTCCGCTTCGTCCGCAACGTCACCGACATCGACGACAAGATCCTGACCAAGGCCGCCGACGCCGACCGTCCGTGGTGGGAGTGGGCCGCCACCCACGAACGAGCGTTCTCCGCGGCGTACGACGCACTCGGCGTGCTGCCGCCGTCGGCCGAGCCGCGCGCCACCGGCTTCATCACCCAGATGGTGGAGTACATGGAACGACTGATCGACCGCGGCCACGCCTACGCCTCCGACGGCAACGTCTACTTCGACGTCCGCAGCCTGCCCGAGTACGGCGCGTTGTCGGGCCACCGTCTCGACGACGTGCACCAGGGCGAGAGCGCGGGCACCGGGAAACACGACGACCGCGACTTCACGCTGTGGAAGGCCGCCAAGCCCGGTGAGCCGTCGTGGCCCACGCCCTGGGGGCCCGGTCGGCCGGGTTGGCATCTCGAGTGCTCGGCGATGGCGACGTCGCTGCTCGGTGGCGAGTTCGACATCCACTGCGGCGGGATGGATCTCATCTTCCCGCACCACGAGAACGAGATCGCCCAATCGCACGGTGCCGGTGACGGTTTCGCTCGGTACTGGCTGCACAACGGCTGGGTCACCATGGGCGGCGAGAAGATGAGCAAGTCGCTCGGCAACGTCGTCGCCATCCCGGCGATGCTGCAGCGGGTGCGTCCGGTGGAACTGCGGTACTACCTCGGCAGTGCGCACTACCGGTCGATGCTGGAGTACTCCGAGGGCGCGTTGAACGAGGCCGCGGCCGGGTACCGCCGCGTCGAATCGTTTGTGCAGCGGGTCGATTCGCGGTTCGGTCCGGTGGTCGTCGGTGAGGTGGGTGCGGACTTCGCGGCCGCTCTCGACGACGACCTCGGGGTCCCCGCCGCACTCGCGGTGGTCCACACGACCGTGCGTGCAGGCAACACCGCCCTCGAGGCCGGCGACAGCGAGGCCGCACGGGCCGCCGCGTCGTCGGTGCGCGCGATGACGGGTGTGCTCGGGGTCGACCCGTTGGACGAGAAGTGGCACACCGCCGACGACGATTCGCAGGCCGTGTCGGCCCTCGACGTGTTGATCCGCGCCGAGCTGGATCGTCGGGCGACGGCGCGTGCGAACAAGGACTACGCCACCGCGGACGCGGTGCGCGACCGACTGGCCCAGGCCGGTGTCGACGTGACCGACACCGCCGACGGCGCCCAGTGGCATCTGAAGGGGCGCAACTGATGGCAGGCAATTCGAGACGCAAAGGTGCGGTCCGCAAGGACGGCACGAAGAAGGGTCAGGTCGCCGGGTCCGGTGGCAACAGGCGGCGCGGGCTCGAGGGCCGCGGCGCGACGCCCAAGGCCGTCGACCGCCCGTATCACGCCGCGCACAAGCGGGCGAAGGCCGCGAGCGCGTCGGCGACGGGTGCCGGGCGTGGGCGGTCGACCGCGGCGAAGCGTCGCGACGAGGAGGGCCCCGAGTACGTCTTGGGTCGTAACCCCGTCGTCGAGTGCCTGCGTGCCGGGGTCCCCGCGACCGCGCTGTACGTGATGATCGGCGGAACGCCGGACGAGCGGGTGTCGGAGGCCGTGAAGATGGCCGGTGACAAGGGGATCGCGATCCTCGAGGCGCAGAAGTCCGAGCTGGACCGCATGAGCACCAACGGGTTGCATCAGGGCATCGCCCTGCAGGTGCCGCCGTACCGGTACACCCACCCGTCCGATCTCATGCAGCTCGCCGTCGACAGCGGCACGCCGCCGCTGCTGGTGGCCCTGGACAACATCACCGATCCCCGCAACCTCGGTGCGGTGATCCGCTCGGTGGCCGCGTTCGGTGGGCACGGTGTCGTGATCCCGCAGCGTCGCAGCGCGAGTGTGACCGCGGTGGCGTGGCGGACCAGTGCGGGCGCCGCGGCGCGTCTGCCGGTCGCGCAGGCCGCCAATCTCACTCGCACGCTGAAGGACTGGGCGGCCGACGGTGCGCAGCTCGTCGGTCTCGACGCCGACGGTGACACCGAACTCGACTCCTACGACGGCACCGGCCCCACGGTGATCGTGGTCGGCTCGGAGGGCAAGGGACTCTCGCGCCTCGTCCGCGAATCCTGTGACTCGATCCTGTCGATCCCCATGGCCGGCCCGGTGGAGAGCCTCAACGCCTCGGTTGCCGCGGGAGTCGTGCTGGCCGAGTTCGCCCGCCAGCGCCGCGCCGTCTAGCGCACCGCAGATCTCTGGGCCGTCATAAAACGCTTGTCTTGTTTGTTCGCGTGAGTAACACTTCGTATCGAGCGGTACATCGCCGTACCGCTGAATTCGGAGGAGCACGGTATGCGAACGATCAAGGGATTCGTGTTGCCCGCGGTGACCGCAGCGGTGCTGGGCACGATGGTCGCGGCGCCGGCCATGGCGGCGCCCGGTGACACGGGCTCGTCGTCGGGTGTCACCGCGGACCTGGTGGGAACGGACGGGAGCGAGCCGTTCAGCTGCGGTCTGGCGGTCACCAACCGCGGTCCCGCGATCGCCCGGAACGTCTACGTGCTCACATCGCCCGGTGTCTTCGGGCCCGGACCGGTGTCCCTCGGCGACATCGCGCCGGGGCAGACCGCCAAGAAACTGCAAATCGACTGCGGGATCTTCGGACGGCAGCTCTACCAGTACGCGGTGTCGTCGACACTCGACCCGAACCCGGGCAACAACGGTGCGGTGGTCTACACCCCGAGGTACGACAACTGACGGAGTCAGGCAGCGTCCAGTAGCGCTCGCAGCTGTCGTTCGACGGGGCTGACGGGTTGGTCGTGGTGACCCGGCGGCGCGGGTGCCCGGGAGGCACGGGTGTGCCCGGTGGGTGTGGTGACTGTTGCCAGGTGTCTGCCGGTGTCGTGGTCGGTGGTCACATGCCAGCCGGGGTTCTGTTTGGCGCGATTGTGGCTGACGCACATGCCACCGCCGTTGTCTGCTGACGTCCCACCGCCTCGTGAATGTGGTTTGGCGTGGTCGTATTCGGCGATCGGTGCGTCGCAGTACGGGATGCGACATGACTGGTCGCGGAATTCGAGGAAGTGCTTGAGTCCGGTCGGGAACAGGCGCGCGGTGGAGTCCATCGCCACCAGCGCGCCGCTGGACGGCGCCTTGTAGAGGCGGCGCAGTGTGGTCGCGGCGTCAGCATCGAGGGACTCGCGGACAAGGCCACGCGCGGTGTCGGCGGGGATCGGGCCGTACCCGGGCACGTGCGCCGCGGCGGAGCTGTCACCCAGCAGAACGTCGTCGGGCATGACGACGTTCACCGCCACCGGCAGGGCATCAACCGTCGCGGCTCCGGTGACGCGTTGGACGAGGGCGTCGGCCATCACCTGCGCGTGGGTGCGGTCATCGGCGCCGACGGTGGCATCGGCGTGCTTCTTCAGCGACGCGTACACCGAGATCCCCGACACCAACGGCAGCAACGCCGACAGTCGCACCATCCCGTCGGGAGCCGGCCGGGTACTGACGCGCCGGTCGGACTGCGACAGGGAATGACGGTCGACGGCGGCCTGCGGATCAAGCGCGTAGGCAATCTTTTTCACCTCGGCATCCAACGCACGGTCACCGACACCCTCCAGTGACGACGTGGCGGCGCAGATACGACGGTCGATCTCGCCGCGATCTCGTGGGGTGAGATGCGCGGTCTCCCGCACGAGGATCGTCGCCCGCCACTCAGTGAGCGCACCGGATGCCAACGCAGCACGCGTGTGCGGCATCTCGCGTATCAACGCCCGCACAAAACCGAGATACCGGCCACCCGCTGACCCAGACGCTTTGCGGGCCAGTGCCACTTCGGCCGCCAGCCCGCGACCCTGCCGCGCCACCGGTACGCCCGCCGCACGCTCGGCCTCGACGCGCAGTTCCTCGAGCCGCATCGTCTGCTTCGCCTGCGCAGCAGCACATGCCGCTTTCAGCGACTCGAGAACGGAGATTTGGTCGATCGCCGACGTCTCACTGTCGGCGGGTGGAAGCTCGGTGAGCGACGACAGAAACGACTGCAGTGCAACCACTGTCGTGTCCTGAGTCGCCGTCATGATCCCCCCGAATCACCTCTCGAATGTAGGTTCGAGTGTATACCCGCCCACCGACAAGTGCCATGGTCGCGAAGGTGATCTGTGGAGAACTGTTATGAGGCAGCCGATGTCAGCATGTGACGTCGAGCGATGGTGATGATCTCCGGACTGTCGCTCTCGAGCGGACGACGCATCCAGTCGCCGAATTGTTGCTCGACGGTGAGGCCGACGGCGGACAGGTGGGTGTGCACCTCGTCCGGTTGCAGGAAGCGCAGAGCCGAGTGTGTCACGACGTGGTCGGTCTCCCCCGACATGGAGAAGGTCTCGTCGAACTCGACAACCCCGGCTTCTGCGGTCACCACCTCACGAACGACGGTGAGTTGCCTGCCGGTGTCGTCGACCACGGTGAACTCGCCGCCCCAGTGTCGCCACGGTTCGACGGCGGGGTTGCGGGTGTCGAAGGCGAACCGACCGTTCGGGGCGAGCGCGTCGCTGATCGCGTGGAGAGATGAGTCCAGTTCGGCCGGTTCCACGAGCGTCTGGAACGCGTGACCGGTCATGGTGATCAGGTCGGCGTCGGCGGGTGGGACGTCCTCCGCTGTGCCCGCCCGCCAGTCCATGTCGGCTCTCCGGCGGGCAACGGCGAGCATGTCCGCGTCGGGGTCGATGCCGATGAGATGTCCACCGTGACCGTGCTCGCGTGCGCGGTGGAGCAGAGCGCCTGTGCCACAGCCGACGTCGATCACCCGATCGGCACGCATCATCAGGCCGAGATAGAAGTCATCGGAGGCGTCCCACGGGTTCAACAGGTCATAGAAGTCCGCCGGCCTCACGCCCGAGAGCGCTCCGCATCGCGGAGTTCGTTCTTGCGGACCTTGCCGGTGGAGGTGCGGGGGATGGCGTCGGTGAACTCGATGTCGCGGGGTGCCTTGAACGACGCGATGAGCGATTTCACGTGCGCGGTCAGTTCTTCGGCCTCCACCGAGGTGCCCTCGGCGAGCACGACGAACGCCTTGGGGCGTTCACCCCACTTGTCGTCGGCGACGCCGATCACGACGACGTCGGCGACGGCGGGATGACTGGCCAGGGCCTGTTCGACCTCGATGGTGGAGATGTTCTCCCCGCCCGAGATCACGACGTCCTTGGCCCGGTCGAGCAACTGCACGTAGCCGTCGGCGTGCATCACGCCGAGGTCACCCGAGTGGAACCAGCCGCCGGCGAAGGCCTCGGCGGTCGCGTCATCGTCGGCGAAATAGCCCTTCATGACACAGTTTCCGCGCATCACGATCTCGCCCATCTCGACACCGTCGGCCTCGACATCGACGAGTGAACCGTCATCGGCGGCGTCGGGGCGCACCACGCGCAGCCGGTCGGCGGTCACCATCCCCACACCCTGCCGTGACATGACGACGTTCAGTTCGTCGGAATCGAGGTCGGCCCACGAGTCCTGGGGTTCGCAGATCGAATAGGGGCCGTAGGTCTCGGTGAGTCCGTAGACGTGGACGAGAGTGGCTCCCAGAGAGCGGATCTGCCCGACGACGGTCGGGCTGGGCGGTGCGCCGGCGGTGACGACGGTCAACGGGCCGTCGAGCTGGTGGGACTCCGGCGCCGTGGCCAACGTCGACAAGACGGTGGGGGCACCACACAGGTGGTCGACACCCTCGGTGTCGATGAGCCGCCAGATGTCGTCACCTCGCACGGCCCGCAGGCAGATGTGCCGTCCGGACACCGCGGTCACCGCCCACGTGGTGCACCAGCCGTTGCAGTGGAACATCGGCAGCGTCCACAGGTAGCGACTGTCGTGCGCGAAGCCCTGGTGCACCACCTCGGCGAGCGCGTTGAGGTAGGCGCCGCGGTGGGTGTACATCACGCCCTTGGGGCGTCCGGTGGTACCCGAGGTGTAGTTGATGGTGATCGTGGCGGTCTCGTCCTCGACCTCCCACGGCAACCGATCGCCGGTGCCGCGGGCGAGGAACGCGTCGTACCCCGCGTCGAGGTCGACGACCTCGTCGACCGGCAGATCGGCCAACGGAGCGAGCAGGTCGGATTCGCCGACGAGGATCTTCGCGCCCGAGTGCTCGCAGATGTAGGCGATCTCGTCGGGTGACAGGCGTGTGTTGACCGCGACCAGCACCGCGCCGGCCAACGGGACGCCGAAGTGGGCGATCAACAACTCGGCGCGATTGGTGGCGAGGAACGCCACGCGCTCGCCGGGTGTGACCCCGGAGGCGAGGATCGCCGACGCGAGTGCCTGTGCGGCGGCGGCGAACTCGGCGTTGGTGAACCGTCGCTCGCCGTCGACGATGCCGACCGCCTCGGGGTGCACCTCGGCGGCTCGCTCGAGGAAGCGCAGTGGGGTCAGTGGTGTGTCGAGACCGGCCATCACGTCACTCTAGCGACGGTGACGCCCTCGGCACGCAGGGTTGCCGCGACCGCCCGCGCGTGATCGACCGCGCCGGGCGTGTCACCGTGCAGGCACACCGTCGACGCCTCGATCGACACGACCGCGCCGTCGTCCGCGACGACCTCGTGGTCGACGACCATCCGCAGGACCCGGGCACAGATCGCGTCGGTGTCGGTGATGACCGCCCCCGGTTCGGATCGTGGGACGAGAGACCCGTCGGCGCGGTAGGCGCGGTCGGCGAACGCCTCGGCGACGGTGACGAGCCCGGCCGCCTGCGCCAGTCCCACCGACACCGATCCGGGCAGACCGAAGAGCGGCAGGTCGCGGTCGAGGGCGACGACGGCATCGACCACCGCCCGCGCCTGCTCCTCGTGGGAGACGATGCTGTTGTACAGGGCGCCATGGGGTTTGACGTAGGAGACTCGCCCGCCGACCGAGCGTGCGACTCCCTCGAGTGCGCCGATCTGATAGATCACGTCGGCGGTGAGATCGGCCGGGGCGATGTCGAGGAAGCGACGACCGAACCCGACGCGGTCGGGGTAGGACACCTGCGCCCCGATTGCGACCCCGGCCGCCACCGCCGCCGCGCAGGTCTCGCGCAGCGACGTGGGATCGCCGGCGTGGAAACCACAGGCGATGGTGGCGCTCGTGACGACCTCGAGCATCGCGGCGTCGTCGCCGAGGCGCCACACGCCATAGCCCTCGCCGAGGTCGGCGTTGAGATCGATTCGTGTCGAGGTCTGCGCCATCGTCCCAGCGTAACGATTAGTGTCGAGCGCATGTCCCACTCCGATACACGCGTGACCACCACCGACGGCGTCGTCGAGGGTGTCGATCACAACGGCCTGCACAGCTGGCGCGGCATCCCCTACGCCGCGCCCCCGATGGGCGATCGGCGCTTCCGCGCACCCGAGCCGGCCACGGCGTGGTCGGGTGTGCGACTCGCGCACAGCTTCCGCAATGCCGCACCGCAGGCCCGGCGCTACACCACCATCGGCATCAACAAATACCAACCGGTGAGCGAGGACTGCCTGACGCTCAACGTGTTGGCGCCGGCGACACGCTCGGGACCGCTGCCGGTGATGGTGTTCATCCACGGCGGCGCCTACATCCTCGGGTCGTCGCTGACCTACCGCGGCGACTCTCTCGTCCGCGCGGGTGGCGTCGTCTACGTGTCGATCAACTACCGGCTCGGCACCCTGGGATACCTCGACCTCAGCGGCTTCTCGAGCGAGGAACGGCGCTACGACAGCAACCTCGGGCTGCGTGACCAGCTCGCGGCGCTGCAGTGGGTGCAGCGCAACATCGCCGCGTTCGGCGGCGACCCCGACAACGTCACCGTGTTCGGTGAGAGCGCCGGCGGCAACGCCGTCACCACCCTGCTGGCCGTCCCGTCGGCGGAGGGGTTGTTCCACCGTGCCATCGCCGAGAGCTCGGCGCCCGCGCTCACCCTGAAGGCGCAGTGGGCGAGGCAGTTCGCGTCGACCTTCGTCGACATCCTCGGCGAGACCCACGACGACCCGATCGCCGCACTGCACAGCGCGACGCCCGCCGAGCTGGGTCGGGCCGGCGACGTGCTGTCGCGCAAGGTCTCGAAGATGATCCCGGGCGCATTGCCGTTCGGCCCCACCATCGACGGCGACCTGCTGCCCATCGACCCGATCGACGCCGCGGCCCAGGGGCGCACTCTCCCGGTGCCGCTGCTGCTCGGCAGCAACCTCGCCGAGGCCAACCTGTTCGCCAAGGTGTTCCCGGTGTTGCCCACCTCACCCGAGGCGCTCGACAAGGTGTTGGCGGGCGCCGATGACGATGCACGGCAACGCATCCTCGACGCCTACCCCGACTACCCGGCGCCGGAGACCTGTCGGCAGATCATGGCCGACATGATCTTCTGGGCACCGTCGGTCGCCATCGCCGACGGACACAGTCGACACGCGCCGACCTTCATGTACCGGTTCGACTACTCCACCCGCGTCCTCGACGCCACCGGCTTCGGTGCCACCCACGGCATAGAACTGTTCGGGGTGTTCGGACTGTTCACCTCCCGGATCGGCGGCCTGCTGACCGTCGCCGGCGACCGGAAGTCGGCCCGGCGGGTCACCGCCGAGATGCAGTCGGACTGGGCGTCGTTCGCGGCCACCGGCGCACCCCGATCCGGATGGCGTCGTTACGACACCACCACGCGCGCGGTGAAGGTCATCGACGACCCGAGTCGCACCGAACTCGATCCGCACGCCGAGCGACGGAAGGCGTGGAGCCGCTACCAGGCCTACTCAGAGGTCCCACTGGGCGGGGGGATCCCCAGCCAGGAATGACAGCATCAGCGGGTTGAACACGTCGGGCGACTCCAGCGGCAACAGATGGGTGCCGGGCAGGACCGCCAGACGCGCAGCGGGCAGCGCCGCCACCACGTCGACGCTGTGCGCGACCGTCACCTCGTCGCGGTCGCCCTGGGCCACCAGGGTGGGCGTGGTGACCGACGCCAGTGTCGCGAGATCGATCTCGGGTTCGGCGGCGATCATGGCGATGGTCTTGCGGTAGACGGTCTCGAAGTGTTCGGGTCCGTCCGGGGACACCGAATCGTATTCGGCGCGCAGGAAGTTCATCGCCGAGCTGTCGGCGAGGAGCCCGTCGGTGATGCCGTCGGTGACACGACCCGCGCGATTGAAGTACTGCCCGACGAGCACCATGCGGTCGACGAGGTCGGGGCGACGCTGCGCGACCAGCAGGGCGACCACCGCACCGTCGCTCCACCCCACCAGGTGCGCCGGTCGACCGACCGCGGCCTCGAGGTAGGCGATCGTCTCCTCCGCCATCGTCGAATAGCTGAAGGTGGCGCCGGTGTCGGGGGAGTGGGCGTGACCGCACCGCTCGGGCGCGTACACCTTCCAGCCCGCCCTGAGGATCTCGGGGATCTGGGCACCGAACGACGACGCCCCGGCGAAGGCGCCGTGCAACAGCACCACCGGGGTGCCCTCGCCATCGACGAAGTGCCACACGGGATGACCGGCGACGTCGATGTATTCGCCCCCATCGACCGGTCGCAAGGTGTGCGTATCGTCGGCACCGGACAGGCTGGACATGCGCCCCATGCTCGCAGAGGTGGTGTCGCGATCACCGAAACGAGGCTCAATCGATGTCAACTCGACGCCGGTACGCCGCCTGCACCCTGGTGCTGGGCGTGGCGATGGCGGCCGCGGCCTGCTCGACCGGGAGCGACACCGATGTCGCCGCCTCGTCGTCGACACCTCCCTCGAGCACGGCGCCGGAGGTGATCACCGCCTCGCAGGCCCCGGCGGTGCCGCCGTTCATCGACCGGGTGCAGGTCGTGACGCTGCCCTCGGGCACGAGCGTGCAGGTGTATCCGACGGCGTCGGGCCGCGCCGCGCAGGGCGCGGGCGACAACGCCGTCGCCTGGGCGGAGGTGCTCGCCGACGACCCGGGAGCCGACACCCCGGGTATGCGCGCGCAGTTCGACTGTCACTGGACGTTCGCGCGCATCGTCGCACCTGACAAACCGAGCTGGAATCTCGAGCCGTGGCGACCGGTGGTGAGTGCGCAACAGATGATCGACGACCGGTGCAACCCCGGCGGCGCCGAGGAGTAGTCGTCTATTATCTGCGTATGAATGCAGATAAGGGTGTTTGTCGCCGGACACTCGCCGACGACCAGGTGGCCCTGGTGGTCGAGGTGTTCCGCATGCTCTCCGACGCCACGCGCGTGCAGATGCTGTGGGCCCTGGTCGATCGGGAGTGCTCGGTGAACGAGCTCTCGGAGAAGGTCGGCAAGCCGGCCCCCTCGGTGAGTCAGCACCTCGCCAAACTCCGCATGGCGCGGCTGGTGCGCACCCGCAAGGAGGGCACGTCGGTCTTCTACCGCCTCGAGAACGACCACGTGCGCCAGATGGTGGTCGACGCGGTGTTCAACGCCGAACACGCCGGCCCCGGCACGCCCGGTCACCACCGTCCCGACGCCCACGTCGACGCGCCGATCGCCATCGTCGCCTCCGAGAAGACCGCAGGCGCATGAGCGGCGACCACTCCCACAACCACGGTGGTTGGCGACATGCCGTGACCCACGCGTTCACCCCGCACAGCCACGATTCCGCCGACAAGGTCGACAGCGCGATGGAGTCCAGCGCGCAGGGCATCCGCGCGGTGAAGATCAGCATGGCGGTGCTGCTGGCGACGGCGTGCGCGCAACTCGCGGTGGTCGCGGTGTCCGGGTCGGTGGCGCTGCTCGCCGACACCATCCACAACTTCTCCGACGCGCTCACCTCGGTGCCGCTGTGGATCGCGTTCGTGCTCGGCCGTCGCGCACCGACGCGTCGCTACACCTATGGGTTCGGCCGTGCCGAGGATCTCGCCGGGCTGTTCGTGGTGCTCATGATCCTCGCGTCGGCCGTCGTGGCCGGGGTCGAGGCGGTACGGCGTCTGATCGACCCCGCGCCCCTGTCACACCTGCCGTGGGTCGCCGCGGCGGGTGCCGTCGGATTCCTCGGCAACGAGATCGTCGCGCGCTACCGCATCACCGTCGGCCGCCGCATCGGATCGGTCGCGCTGGTCGCGGACGGGAAGCACGCCCGCACAGACGGGTTCACGTCCCTGGCGGTCGTCATCGGCGCCGCCGGTGCCGCCGCCGGCTTCCCCATGGCCGATCCGATCGTGGGGTTGGTGATCACCGCCGCGATCCTCGCGGTGCTCGTCGGTGCAGCGCGAGATGTGTTCCGCCGCCTCATGGACGGTGTCGACCCGCAGATCGTCGGGTCGGCCGAGGTGGTGCTGGCCGCGGTCCCCGGCGTGGACGGCGTGGCCGGGCTACGGATGCGCTGGGTCGGGCACACCCTGCACGCCGAGGCCGATCTCGATGTCGCACCCGAGACCGCGTTGCGCGATGCCCACGCGCTGGCCCACCGCGCCGAACACGCGCTGATCGAGGGCGTCCCGCGTCTGGCCACCGCGCAGGTGCACGCCTACCCGGGTCACGACGTCGGCGACGCCGCCGCGACGCGTCCGGCCGAGCGGAGCCTGCGTCCGCCGACGAGGCGGCAGACGACGTAGATCGCGAACGAGATGGTCGTGACCATCACCGACACCGGCAGATTCGGCGCGAGGGAGAGGATCAGCCCACCCACCGCGGCGATCTCGGCGAACAGGATCGACAGCAGCACCACCGTGGTCGGGGTGGAGGTGACACGCGTGGCCGCGGCGGCGGGGGTGATGAACAGCGACATCACCAGTAGTGCGCCGATGATCTGCACGCCCTGGGCGACACTGGCGCCGAGCAGGACCGCGAACACCAACGACAGTGTGCGCGTGGGGACCCCGAGTGCCTCGGCGACCGTGGGATCGGTGCTCGCGAACTGTAGTGGCCGGTAGATCAGCGCGAGCACGGCGACCACCACGACGGTGGTGACCGCGACGGCGGTCAACCCGTCTACCCCGACACTGACGACCTGCCCGGTCAGCAGGGCGAAGCCGGTTCCGGTGCGGCCGTAGGTCGCGATGAACAGCACACCGAGACCCAGTCCGAACGCCATCACCACGCCGATGACCGAATCCCGTTCGCGGACACGGCTGCCGAGCAGGCCGAAGATGAGGGCGGCGACGATGGAGCCCACCACGCCGCCGATGTTCACACTCACGCCGAGCAACAGCGCCAATGCGGCGCCGGTGAACGACAACTCGGCGGTGCCGTGGACGGCGAACGACATCTGGCGTGCCACCACCGTCGGCCCGAGCAGACCACCGAGCAGCGCCAGCAGCGCCAACGCCACCAACGACTGCTGCACGAAGGGTCGGGCCAGGAGGTCGCCGGCGAGCCCGGCGTCGAAGAAGCTGCCCCAGTCGACGGTGCTCACAGCGCCTCGACGCCGTGGCAGGCGGCCTCGTCGGCGCCCACGACGACCAGGCGGTCGCGGACGCGCAGGACGTCGACCTTCGTGCGGTACAGCTCGCTGAGCACGTCGGTGTTCATCACCTCGTCGGTGGTCCCGATCCGGAACCGACCGTCGACGAGGTAGACGACGCGATCGACGTAGGGCAGAACGGGATTGATCTCGTGGGTGACGAAGACGACCGCGGTCGCCGCCGCCCGGCGTCGCCGATCGATCAACTGCGCCACCCGCGCCTGGTTCGCCGGGTCGAGACTGAGCAGCGGCTCGTCGCACAGCAGCACGACGGGGTCGCTCGCGAGGGCCTGGGCCACCCGCAACCGTTGCTGCTCACCACCGGAGAGCAGGCCGAGCGGGGCGTCGACGAAGGCGCGCGCATCGACCTGATCGATCGCGAGATCGACTGCCGCCCTGCGCGCGCGGCGGTGACGCCACCCGACGCCCCACGAGCGACCGTCGACGCCGAGACCCACCAGGTCGCGACCGCGCAACGGCACACCCTCATCGTGCGGGCGCTGTTGCGGCACGTATCCGATCTTCGACCGATCGGTGCCGTCGCGGCCGTCGATCGAGATGGTGCCCGCGTCCAACCGGTACTGACCCAGCAGGGTCCGCAGCAGCGAGGTCTTGCCCGATCCGTTGGGGCCGAGCACCGCGACGAATTCGCCGGGGGCGACGGTCAGGTCGAAATCCGACCACAGCACGCGGTCACCGAAGCGCAGTCGCGCACCACGGATGTCGATGGCAGGGACGCTGGCGGTGATGGCGTTGCTCCGGTGGCGAGAAGGTGACGAGACGGGGTCGATCAGCGCGACAGCGAGGCCGCGATCGCATCCACCGTAGCCCTCTGCCACGCCACGTAGTCGGTGACTCCGGAGGGCAGCGTCTCGGTCAACTTCACGACGGGGAGTCCGTCGGAGCCGGCCGCGCTGAGCAGTCGCTTGGTCGTCTCGTCGACGGCCTGGGTGTTGTAGAGCAACGCCGAGACGGTCTTGTTGCGCACCAGGTCCTCGGTGGTCGCGACGGCGGCGGCGGGCGGGTCGTTGCCGGCCTCGACGGCGTCGGTGAACGACGACGGGGTGGCGTCGACGAGTCCGGCCTCGGCCAGCAGGTAGGCCGCGAGCGGCTCGGTCTGGGCGACCTTCGCACCGGCGTGGGCCGCCTTGATCGATGCCAACGTCGTCTGCAGGTCGGTGACCTTGTCCTCGAACTGCTTCGCGTTGGCGGCGAACGCGTCCTTGTCGGCCGGGAACTTCTCGGCCAGCGAGTCGGCGATGTCGGCGGCGACGGCCTTCACCACGTCGAAGTCGTAGAAGAAGTGCTCGTTGACCTCACCTGCCCCGGTGGGTGCGTTCGGGTTCAACTTCTTGTACGCGTCGTACGCGCTGATCACCGTGGCGTCGGGGTTCTTCGGCGCCTTCTCCATGTAGGCGTCGTAGTCGGCGCCGTTGAGCACCACGACGTCGGCGTCGAACACCTTCGCGGTGTCGCGCGCGGTGGCCTCGAACTCGTGGGGGTCACCGTCGGGCGAGGTGTAGAGCGAGGTGACGCCGGCGTCCTTGCCCGCGACTGCCTCGGCGACGGCGCCCCACACGTCGGTGGAGGCGACGACGACCGGCGCCCCGGGGGCACCCGCGGCCTCGGTGGTGTCGCCCGAACACCCGGCGACCACCGTCGCGGCGACCAGCGCTGCCGCCAGCGCCGCGACCCGGGTCGACACCCCACGAACGTTCGAACTCATCGCACACTCCACTCCTCGACGACTGCGACGCAAATGGTAACCGTTTTCGAAAAGAGGTCCAACTCGTCCATCGGCGACACCGATCAGGCCGGCACGGTGACCGCCGTGCTCGACACCTCGATGACCCGCGCGGTGGCGATGTCGAAGAACAACCCGGCGACGCGGAGCCGACCGTCGGCGACGGCACGACCGACGAGCGGGTGTCGCTGCAGGGTCTGTATCTGCACCGCGACGTTGACGATCGCGAGTTGATCGACCTCGGAGAACCCGGCTTCGGCGGCACTGCGGCCCGCGGGGTGCCCGCTGCGGTACGCCGACAGGCTGGGCGCCGCGTGCTCGAGCCACGTGCCGACGGCGCCGCCCGGACCGTCCGGGGTGAGCAGACCCTTCATCGCACCGCACGACGAGTGACCGCAGACCACGACCGAGCTGACGCCGAGGGTGTCGACGGCGAACTCGAGTGCGGCCTCCACCGAGATGTCCGCGCCGGGATCGGTCGGGATCAGGTTGCCGATGTTGCGGACGGTGAACAGGTCGCCGGGACCGCTGGCGGTGATGACGTTGGGCACCACCCGCGAGTCCGAACACGTGAGGAACAGCGAGTCGGGATCCTGCGAATCACTCAGGCCCTCCATGTGTTCGAGGAGCGCGTCGGCGGTGAGGCGGTGGTACTCGTGCACACCGCTCTTGATCGACCGCAGGGTCGGCGACTCGTCGGCGTCGGCGTCGCGGCTCGGCGACTGCGCCTTCCACGGCGCGAGACCCAGCACGCGGGTGGCGACCTGATGGCGGCGCGGCGGCGCCTTGGGGGCGTCGACGAGCAGCGCATGCCCGGTCTCGGAGATCACGACGGTGCCTCCGGCGGCCTCGTGCGCCCACTGCCAGTCGGCGATCATCTCCGAGGCGGCGTTGTCGAGGAAGTCGGCGTCGATGTGGATCGTGACGTGCGCGCCCGCGGGCACCTTCGCCAGCGCCTTGTTCAGGCGGGGCAGCATGAGGAAGCTCAACGACCCGTGGATGCTGATCTCCCACTGCCGCGAACCGGCCGTGCCGAACGGTGCGGAGGTGATGCTGGCGCGCACCACCCGGACCACGACGATCGCGACGGCGACCGCGAGACCGATGCCGACACCCTCGAGCAGGTTGAGGAAGACCACGGCGAGCACGGTGATCACGTAGACCCACATGTCGCCGGTGCGCAGGGCGAGCTTCATGTGTGCGGTCTTCACGAGTTGGATGCCGATCACGACGAGCAGTCCCGCCAACGCGGCCATCGGGATCTGCTGCACCAGCGCGGTGAGCAGCACGGCGAACACCAGGATCCACACACCGTGGAGCACGGCCGAGGCGCGCGAGCGTGCACCGGAGGCGACGTTGGTGGAGCTGCGCACGATCACGCCGGTCACCGGCAGGCCACCGGCCATGCCCGACAGGATGTTCGCGCTGCCCTGACCGAGCATCTCCCGGTTGAAATCGGTCCGGGGTCCGGTGTGCATCTTGTCGACGGCCACCGCCGACAGCAGCGACTCCACGCTCGCGATCAGCGCGACGGTGATGACACCGAGGGCGACCGCACCCCAGTTGCCGCTGGGCAGTTCGGGCAGGGCGAGGGCGTCGAAGAAGTTGCCGTCCAACGAGATCTTGTCGATGTCGAAGCCGGCGGCGAGGGCGACGACGGTGGCGCCGACGATGGCGACCAGCGGTCCGGGGACCTTGCGGTGGCGCGCGGGCAGCGACGGCCACGCCAGCATCGTCGCGACGACCAGACCGCCGATCACGACGGTGTGCCAGTCCATGTCGAGCAACGATCCCGGTATGGCGCTGAGGTTCTCCCACGCGGAGCTCTGCGAGTCGTTGCCCAGCAGGACATGGATCTGTTGCAGCGCAATGGTGATGCCGATGCCGGCGAGCATTGCGTGCACCACGACGGGTGCGATGGCCAACGCGGCCTGCGCGATCCGACTCAGGCCGAACACAATCTGCAGGACGCCGGCGCCGACGGTGATGGCACAGGTGACCCGCCATCCGAAGTTCGCGACCAGTTCCGCGACCACGACGGTGAGGCCCGCGGCCGGGCCGCTGACCTGCAGGACCGACCCCCCGAGTGCGCCGGCGACGATGCCGCCGATGACCGCGGCGATGAGACCTGCCATGACCGGGGCGTCGGAGGCGATGGCGATACCCAGCGAAAGAGGTAGCGCCACAAGGAAGACGACGAGAGAGGCGGGGACGTCGTAGCGCACTACGTCACGAAGGCGGGTCGAACTCAGCGAGGTCGGCAGGTGCATGCGGGCGAACGTACCCACCGATTGTTAAAGGGAGCTTAAATAGTTTCCCAAGCATCAGAAAAGACTCGAAGTCTGGTGCGTGCACCCATCGGCGACGCCCGATGTTGGGAGATGTCACAGCGGCAGAGCTGTGGTCCATCACACCGGACGTCGCCGTGGGCGGGTCGGATCACGTGTGCGGCATCAACGCGTCGGGCGGGATGACGCCGAACTTGCCGGCGTTGAAGTCCTCGATCGCAGCGATGACCTCCGACTTGGTGTTCATGACGAACGGGCCGTAGGCGAACACCGGCTCGCGGATCGGGCGACCGCCGAGAAGGAGGACCTCCATCGCCGGGCGATTCGAGTCCTGCGTGCCGTCGGCGCTCACGCTGATCCGGTCACCGGGGCCGAGCACGGCGAGTTGGCCACCCGAGATTGGGGTGCGGAGCGGTCCCACCGTGCCGTCGCCGCTGAGCACGTAGACGAGCGCGTTGTAGTCGCGGTTCCAGGGGAGGTTGAGCTGCGCGCCGGGCTCCACCGTGGCGTGGGCCAGGGTGATGGGCGTGCGGGTCGATCCCGGTCCGTGGTGCCCGCCGATGTCGCCGGCGATGATCCGCACCAGCGCGCCACCGTCGGAGGACGACACGAGCGTCGCCTGCGTGCCCTCGATCGACTGATAGGCCGGTGTCGTGAACTTGTCGGACCGCGGCAGGTTGACCCACAGCTGGATGCCGTGGAACACGCCTCCGCTGGCCACGAGCTCGGCGGGCGGGGTCTCGATGTGGAGGATGCCCGATCCGGCGGTCATCCACTGCGTCGCGCCGTCCTCGATGAGACCGCCGCCGCCGTGGCTGTCCTGGTGCTGGAAGCGGCCGTCGATCATGTAGGTGACGGTCTCGAAGCCACGGTGCGGGTGCCAGCTGGTGCCGCGTGGCTCACCGGGCTCGTAGTCGACCTCACCCATCTGGTCCATGTGGATGAACGGGTCGAGATCGGCCTTGCTGACGCCGGCGAACGCACGGACGACAGGGAAGCCCTCGCCCTCGTAGCCGCGGGGTCCGGTGGTCACCGCGCGCACGGGGCGTTCGGTGTCGGACGGGGCGGCCTGAGCCAACCGGTCCAGGGTCAAAGTGTCTGCGGTGATCGCGGGCATCGTGTCCTCCTTCTCTAGTCGACACGAGTGCGTGTCCATAGTGTGCCTCATGTAACCGGACCGCGGTCCGATTTGTTCCGGCGATACGCTGGGCGGATGACGCACTTCCGCACGCGCTCGGCCACCGGCCCCGGTGGCATCGAGATCGCCTACCGGGTCAGCGCGCCCGCGGTGGAGACGTCGGCGGCTCCTGCCGACGAGGCCACGCCGGCCCTGCTGCTGATCCACGGCTGGGCGCAGTCGGCCGCGGCCTGGGGCGCCGGGCTCCTCGACCGCCTCGCCGAGACCCACCGCGTGATCGCCGTCGACCTGCGCGGCCACGGAGCCTCGCAGGTACCGGCGGTCCACGGCGGCGACGCCGTCGGGTACTCCTACTCCGCAGCGGACTTCGCCGGCGACATCGAGGCCGTGCTCGCGGCCGAGTCGACCACGGCGACCTCGGCCTTCGACACCCCCGCCGTCGGCAACGGTGGGGTGGTGCTCGCCGGGTGGTCGTACGGCGGCCTGGTGTCGTGCGACCTGATCGCCGACCGGCTCGCCCGCACCGAGGGGGTCGGCGATGTCGTCGGTCTCGTGCTCGTCGGTGCGATCACCTCGCTCGGTCGCGGCGCGGCCGGCGGCCGTGTCGGTCCGGCCATGCGCGCGGCCCTGCCAGATGCCTGCTCGGCCGACCCACGTACGGCCATCCGTGCGCTGGGGTCGTTCGGCACCGCACTCGTCCCCGCCCACCGACCCGACCTCGGTGCGGTGAGTCAGCAGCTGTTCGGCGCCTCGCTCACCACCGCGCCGAGCGCTCGCGCTGGATTGTTCGCCCGCACCGCCGATCACGACCCGATGCTGCGCGCACTGTCGATCCCGGTGCTCATCCTCCACGGCACCGCCGACGCCGTCGTCGACATCTCGGCGGCCCGTCACGCCGCCGACCTCCTCGACCACGCCCGCGTGGACCTCTGGGACGGCGCCGGTCACGCGCCGTTCGTGGAGGACCCCGACCGCTTCGCCGAGTCGGTCCTGACGTTCACCGGGACCATCGGCTCCGACGTGGAGGCCGCGGTATGAGGAGACGGGAGCTGCGTCGCATCGCACTGATCTCGGTGCACACCTCACCGCTGGCCCAACCCGGTACCGGCGACGCCGGTGGCATGAACGTCTACGTGTGGCAGACCGCGCGCACGCTCGCCCAGCGCGGGATCGACGTCGAGATCTTCACCCGCGCCACCTCGTCGACCGACGCACCGTCGGTGCGCGCCGCCGACGGGGTGCTGGTGCGCAACGTCGTCGCGGGTCCGTTCGAGGGCCTCGACAAACGTGATCTGCCCACGCAGCTCTGCGCTTTCGCCGCCGGCGTCCTGCGCGCGGAGGCGATGCACCCGCCCGGTCACTACGACCTCGTCCACTCGCACTACTGGTTGTCCGGGCAGGTCGGATGGCTCGCCCGCGATCGCTGGCGCGTGCCGCTGGTGCACACCGCCCACACCCTCGCCGCGGTCAAGAACCTGGCGCTCGCCGCCGGCGACGAGCCCGAACCGATGCTGCGGCAGGTCGGGGAGCAGCAGGTCGTCGTCGAGGCCGATCGCCTTGTCGCGAACACCGATGCCGAAGCGCAGCAACTCATCTCGATCCACCACGCCGACCCCGACCGTGTCGACGTCGCGACACCCGGTGTCGACCTCACCACCTACCGACCCGGCCCGCGTGACGATGCACGCGCCGAACTCGGGCTCGACCCGAACGAGGTCGTGGTGACGTTCGTCGGCCGCATCCAGCCACTCAAGGCCCCCGACGTGCTCATCCGCGCGGCCGCGCCGATCATCGACCGTGCGCGTGCGTCGGGACGCAGGGTGCGGGTCCTCGTGGTCGGCGGACCGTCGGGTTCGGGACTCGCCCGGCCCACTGCCCTCATCGATCTCGTCGCCGAACTGGGTATCGCCGACGCGGTCACGTTCCTCCCGCCGCAACGACCCGAGATGCTCGCGACCGTGTACCGCGCCTCGGATCTCGTTGCCGTACCCAGTTATTCGGAGAGCTTCGGTCTGGTCGCGATCGAGGCGCAGGCCAGCGGCGTACCCGTCGTCGCGGCCGACGTGGGCGGTCTCGGCGTCGCGGTCGACGACGGTGTGACCGGACTGCTGGTGCCGGGACACCGCATCGACGACTGGACCGCGGCGATCGACGGTCTGCTCGCGCAACCGCGTCGCCTGGCCGAGATGGGCGCGGCCGCGGTGACCCACGCGCAGGGTTTCTCGTGGGATCACACCGCCGATCAACTGCTCGACAGCTACCACCGCGCGGTCGCCACCTACGACGGTGCCTCCTCGCGCCCCGAACAGATCCCCACCCCGTCCACCCGTGGAACTCGGCGATGGTCACGTCGCCGGTCAGGAGTTCGAGCATGAGTCAGCCGTTGCGCCCGCCGGGCATCGTCGAGCAGTCCGATTCGCTGCAGAAAGCGTTGCGCGAACGCGGGGTCACGTTCGCGCTCAAGAACTCCGGAGGCGCCGACACCGAGCACCTCGTCATCGAGCTGCCCGGTGAACGCAAGCTGAAGACCACCGTCCTGCTCACCGTCGGCAAGCCCGGCGTGCGGGTGGAGGCGTTCGTGTGTCGACGACCCGACGAGAACCACGAGGGCGTCTACAAGTTCATGCTCAAGCGCAACCGACGCATGTACGGCGTGGCCTACACGATCGACAACATCGGCGACATCTATCTCGTCGGTCGGTTCTCGGCAGAGTCGGTGACGCCCGACGAACTCGACCGCGTGCTCGGACAGGTGCTCGAGGCGGCCGACGGCGACTTCAACACCCTCCTCGAACTCGGCTTCTACACCTCGATCCGGCGGGAATGGGCGTGGCGGGTGTCGCGCGGGGAATCGTTGAAGAACCTCCTCGCCTTCGAGCACCTCATCGACGAGGAATCGCTCCCGTACATCGCGCCCGAGAAGACCGTCACGCCGGTCGCCGAGCGTGCGCAGGCCGCCCAGGATGGCTCTGCCGAGCGTGCGCAGGCCGACCAGGATCCGGTCTCGACATCTGGGTGAACCCCGCCTCGGCGGCCTGTGGCCGTTGCTAGTCTGGGCGGCAGCTAGCTGTGACGGCCGGTGTCACCTACGTCTCCGGTCGTGCCGATCAACGGAGGTTCCATGAGTTTCGCGAGTCCGTTCCCCGCGGTGACCGTCCCCGAGACGACCGTCTACGACTACCTTTTCGGAGGTATCACGGACTCTGACCTCGACCGTCCCGCTCTCATCGACGCCAAGGCCGACGCCACCACGACCTACCGTGAGCTCGTCGGCCGCATCGACGCATTCGCCGGTGCCCTCGCCGCGCGCGGCATCGGTGTCGGTGACGTCGTCGGGTTGCTCTCGCCGAACTCCTCGGCCTTCGCGATCGCCTTCCACGGCATCCTGCGTGCCGGTGCGACCGCCACCACGATCAACGCACTGTTCACCCCGAACGACATCGCCAAGCAGCTCACCGACGCGAAGGCGACCATGTTGGTGACGGTCGGCGTGCTGGCGCCCGGCGCCAAGGAGGCCGCCGAGAAGCTCGGCATCGCCGACGACCACCTGATCGTTCTCGACGGTGAGGGCCTCGAGGCGAGCGGCCACCCGAACGCGGCGGATCTGTTGGGGGAGAACAATGCTGCGCCGGAGGTGAGCTTCGACCCGGCGACCCATCTCGCGGTGTTGCCGTACAGCTCGGGGACCACGGCCAACCCCAAGGGCGTGATGCTCACCCATCGCAACCTGGTGTCGAACGTGTGCCAGATCCGCCCGCTGCAGGGTATGACCGCCGACGACGCGATCCTCGCGGTTCTGCCGTTCTTCCACATCTACGGCATGACGGTGCTGCTCAACGCGGCGCTGCACGCCCGCGCCAGCCTGGTCATCATGCCGCGCTTCGACCTCACCGAGTTCCTGGAGAACATCCAGGATCGCAAGTGCACCATGGGCTACATCGCGCCGCCCATCGCCGTCGCGCTGGCCAAGCACCCGTTGGTCGACAACTACGACCTGTCCTCGCTGCACACCATCATGTCGGGTGCCGCCCCGCTCGACGCCGAGCTCGGTCACGCCGTGGAGAAGCGCATCGGCTGCCGCATGGTGCAGGGCTACGGCATGAGCGAGCTCAGCCCGGTCAGCCACGTCATCCCGTTCGACGGCGGCCAGTCGTTGCTGAACGGCGAGGACGCGGAGCTCAGCTCATCGGGGTGGACGGTGCCCAACGCCGAGAGCAAGCTCGTCGATCCCGTCTCCGGCGACGAGATCCCCTTGCCGAGTGAGGGTCTCAGCGACACCGGTGAGCTGTGGTTCCGCGGTCCGAACGTGATGGCCGGCTACCTGAACAACGACTCCGCCACCGCCGAGACCATCGACTCCGACGGCTTCCTGCACACCGGCGACCTCGCGCAGGTCGACCCGACCGGATGTGTGTTCATCGTCGATCGGCTCAAGGAGCTCATCAAGTACAAGGGCTACCAGGTGCCGCCGGCGGAGCTCGAGGCCCTGCTGCTCAGCCACCCCGAGATCGCCGACGCGGCCGTCGTCGGTGTCGTCGACGCCGAGTCGGGGGAGGAGATCCCCAAGGCGTTCGTGGTGCGCCAGAGCGGAACCGAGGTCACCGCCGACGCCGTGATGGAGTTCGTCGCGGGCAAGGTGGCGCCGTACAAGAAGGTCCGTCAGGTCGAGTTCATCGACGAGATCCCGAAGTCGGTGTCGGGCAAGATTCTTCGGAAGGATCTACGCGCGAAGAGCTGATCCGGGGGATCGCGCTGATCAGCGCGACCCCGACGACGGCGGCGATCGCACCGATGACGTAGACCAGCTCGAAGGCGGAGCGGCTCGGAACGGTGCGCTCGCCGCCGTCGGTCGTCAGTGTGACCGTCGACGCGGCGAGCACCGCGATGATCACCGCCGACGCCGTGGAGGTGCCGATGGACCGCATCAGCGAGTTGAGTCCGTTGGCCGCGGCGGTCTCCTCGAGCGGCACCGACGCCATGATGAGTCCCACCATCGCGGCGTAGGCGACGCCGAGGCCGGCGAACGTGATGGTCACCCCGACCATCACCTGCCACGCCGAGTTCATCCATACGATCACGAACAGGTAGCCCAGGCCCATCACGGCGGTCCCGGCCCGCAGTGTCGACCGTGCGCCGAACGCGGTGACCAGTCGGGCCGACAGCGGCGACATGATCAGCATCGCGAACCCCGCGGGCGCGACCCACAACCCGGCCGACAACACCGACTGACCCATCTCGACCTGCATCAGCCACGGCGACACCAGCAGCATCCCGAGCAGGGTGAAGCCGATCAGCACCGACACCAGGTTGGTGACCAGCACCGTCGGGAGTGCCGCGAGCCGCAGGTTGACCAGCGGTGAGGCGCGTCGCCACTCGTAGGTCGCCCACGCGATCAGCGTCACGGCGCCGACGACCGCGGTGACCACGGTCTCGGGGTCGCCCCAACCCCACACGCGTCCCTTGCTGATCACCAGCAGCAGGCACACGAGGCCGATGGTGAGCCCGACGATGCCGACGACGTCGACGGTGCCGGGCGATCGTCGCGCGGATTCGGGGATCTGTGTGACCACCAGCAGCAGTGCGAGGGCGGCGAGCACCGACGACACCCAGAACAGCATGTGCCAGTCGAACTGCTGGGGGATCCATGCTGCCGGGGGCAGTCCGACGGCGCCGCCGAGGCCCAGGGCCGCGCCCATCGTCGCGATCGCGCCCGGGACCCGTTGCGGGGGCAGGAGATCCCGCAGGAGGCTGACGCCGACGGGGATGACGACGAGGGTCACCCCCTGCAGCGCCCGTCCGACGATGAGCGGTGCGAGACTGTCCGACAGCGCCGCGATCACCGATCCGACGAGCAGCGAGCCGAGCGCGACCACGACGACCCGGCGCTTGCCGAACAGGTCGGCCAGCCGACCGCCCGTCGGCAGGGCCACGGCGGCGACCAGCAGCGTCGCGGTGATGACCCAGGCGGCGTTGTCGGGACTCGTGTCGAGGTACTCGTCGAGGCGTCCGACGATCGGCAGCAGGATCACACTCTGGGAGTACGACGACACCGCGCCGGCGAAGCACAACACCGCGACCATCACCGCGGGGCGGGTCCGGCGTTCCACTTCGGCTGCAACTGTCACGCGCACAGCCTGACCGATCGATTGCTCGGTGGCAATCGGAGCCGGTGTCGGGTCCCTCGACTACCGGGCGGCGGGAGCGGCGTGGCGGCCGTACTCGGCGCTGCCGTCGACCGGCAGCTCGCCACCGAGGATCTCCTCGGCGATCGACTCGTCGGGACGATCCTTGTGCTCGGGCAGGTCGACCGGCTGCGCGCCCGGCAGAGCGTTCTTCTTGTCGCCGGGGATCAGCAGGATCAGTGCGGCGGCCACCAGCGACGCGACGGCGCCGATGATGAACACCATCTGGAAGGCCGACCGGTCGGGGACGCTCGTCGGTCCGATGTTCACCGTCGAGCTGGCCAGGATCGTCGCGAGCAGGGCCGAGGCGATGGCCGTACCGATGGAGCGCATCAGCGAGTTCAACCCGTTCGCCGACGCGGTCTCGCTGAGCGGGACCGCCGACATGATCAGCGACGGCATGGCCGAGTACGCGATACCCACACCGGAGCTGGTGACCATCACCGCGAGGGCGACCTGCCACGGCGCGGCGGCGGCCACGATCGCGAGGCCGTAGCCGAGGGCGATGACGATGGTGCCGATGAGGAGCGTGAACTTCGGGCCGATGCTGACGTTCAGTCGCGCAGAGACCGGCGACAGGAACATCATCATCAGGCCACCCGGGGCCATCCACAGGCCGGCCTCGATGATGCTGCGGCCCATGCCGTAGTCGAGGACACCGGGGATGTGGGGGAGCTGCAGGAGCTGCGGCGACGCGAGGCTGATGCCCATGAGCGCGAACCCGATGACCACCGAGACGATGTTGGTCAGGGCCACCCGCGGCGTCACCGAGACCCGGATGTTGACCATCGGCGAACTCGTGCGCAGTTCGTAGACGACCCACGCGGCGAAGACGATCAGTCCGGCCGCCACGAGGCCGAGGGTGAGGTCGCTGGTCCATCCCCACGACCGCCCCTTGCTCAACGCGAGGAGCAGGCAGACGAGTGCGATGGTCAGGCCGACGGCGCCGACGGTGTCGAAGGTGCCTCCGGAGCGGGCGGGCGACTCCTGCACGAGGGTGACCACCAACAGGAAGGCGACGGTACCCAGTGCGGCCGAGGTCCAGAACAGGACGTGCCAGCTGTAGTTCTGCGAGATCCAGGCCGCGACCGGCAGGCCGATGGCGCCACCGACGCCGAGGGTGGCGCTCATGGTCGCGATCGCGCCGGCGATCTTGTTCGGCGGCAGTTCGTCACGCAGGAGGCTGATGCCGACGGGGATGACGCCCATCGCCATGCCCTGCAGGCCGCGACCGATGATGACCGGGATCAGCGAGTCGAACACCGCGCTGATGACCGAACCGATCACCATGAGGCCGATGCTGGCGAGGATCACCGAGCGCTTGCCGAACATGTCGGCGACGCGACCGGCGATCGGCATGACGACCGCGGCCGCGAGCAGGGTGGCGGTGATGACCCACGACGCGTTGTCGGCGGAGGTGTGGAGGTACGTGGGCAGCAGGCCGACGATGGGGACCACGAGGGTCTGCATGTAGGAGGCCAACAGGCCGCCGAAGCACAGCACCGCGATCAGCATCGTCGGGGAGGGCTTGCGCGTGGGCTCCAGGCGTAAAGTACTCATTACTTGCATCATGCACGTAGTGGTGGAGCGCAATCAATCCGATTTCGTGTGACGACATCTACATACGGATAAAGCGGACACGCGGGAATAATCGGACGTCGCCGTCGCCGGTGCCCTCGCGGTCCGCGGAGGTGTGCGCCCGCGTGTGGAAAACTGCTCGGCATGGCTACCGGAACCCTGATCCTGATGCGGCACGGCGAGAGCGTGTGGAACGAGTCCAACCAGTTCACCGGGTGGGTGGACGTCGCCCTGACCGACAAGGGGCGGGCCGAGGCAAAACGCGCCGGGGAACTGCTCGTCGAGCACGACCTGCTGCCCGACGTGCTCTACACATCGCTGCTGCGTCGCGCGATCGCCACCGCGCAGATCGCGCTCGACGCCGCCGACCGGCACTGGATCCCCGTGGTCCGCGACTGGCGCCTCAACGAGCGCCACTACGGCGCCCTGCAGGGTCTCGACAAGGCGGCCACGAAGGAGAAGTACGGCGACGAGCAGTTCATGCTGTGGCGCCGCAGCTACGACACCCCGCCGCCGGCGATCGAGCCCGACGCCGAGTACAGCCAGTCGGCCGACCCGCGGTACGCCGATCTCGACGAGGTGCCGCTGACCGAGTGCCTCAAGGACGTCGTCGAGCGGATGATCCCGTACTTCACCGAGGTCATCGCCGAGGACCTCCGGGCGGGCAAGACCGTGCTCATCGCCGCGCACGGCAACTCGCTGCGCGCCCTGGTCAAGCACCTCGAGCAGATCTCCGACGCCGACATCGCCGGGCTCAACATCCCGACCGGCAACCCGCGTCGCTACGACCTCGGCGACGACCTCATGCCCATCGGTGAGGGTGCCTACCTCGATCCCGAGGCCGCCGAGGCCGGAGCTGCCGCGGTCGCCGCCCAGGGGGAGAAGAAGTAGCCACGATCCGTCCAAAACGGCGGTATCGTGGGCTATGGCCCACATCACAACCCCGTCGTCCGGTGCTGGTGACACGCCACAGGTCCGGTTCGCTCATTCGGTCGCGCAGGAGCGGTACGAGGCGTTCGTCCGCGACGCTCACGGCAACGACGAACTCGTCGGCTACCTCGACTATCTGAACGAGGTCGACCAGGTCGTCATCACCCACACCGTGATCTTCGACCGGTACACCCACCACGGGTTCGGTGCGGCCCTCGTCCGCCATGTGCTCGACGACATCCGTCGGACCGGGCGGCCGGTGGTGCCGGTCTGTTCGTTCGTCCGCGGTTTCGTCCACGACAACCCGGCGTACGCCCCGATGATGGCGCCCGCCTGACGATCGGCGTGATCGCCACCACCGCTGCGGCGAAAGCGAGGGCGGGAGGGCGAAATCACGGTGAACACCATCCCAACAAGGTCCACCTGGCTTGTTACCTGCGGGCGCAGCACGCATTCTTGCGGAGTGTCGCGTTCAGCCAGGAGTGAGCTCGCCGCCCGGCGGGCACGGTGGGTGACATGACCTCGACGGTGGTCGTCATCGTGATCGCCGTCCTCGCGGTCGCAGTGGCCGCGGTCGTGGGCTGGCGGCTCGGACGGGGTGCGGCGCGCACCGCCGACGCCGTCAGCACCCTGCGCAGTGCGACGAGCAGCGAACCCGAGGCCATCGAGCCGGGGGAGAACGCCGACCTCGGCCATCAGATCGGGGGGCCGGCCGAACTCCTGGAGCCCGGCACCGAGACCGTCGACGGACGCATGTCGAAGGCTGCGCTGCTGGCGTTGATCGTCCAGTCCACCGAGACCGGTATCGCGGTCGTCGACGAACACCGCGACGTCGTGCTGTTCAACAAGCGGGCCGACGCACTCGGACTCGTCCACGATCACCTCCTCGACGACCACGTGTGGCAGGCCGCGCGCTCGGTTCTCGAGACCGGTGTCGACTGCGACGTCGAGCTCGTCCCCGACCACCCCATCAACGGTTTCGTCTCCACCGGCCGCGCGATCAACCCGCCGGTCGCGGTGCGCTGCATCATCCGACTGGTCACCGACGGCAACGAGCGGTACGCGGTGGTCTACGGCGACGACGACTCCGACAACGTGCGCCTCGAGGCGACCCGCCGCGATTTCGTCGCCAACGTGTCGCACGAGCTCAAGACCCCCGTCGGTGCGATCGGCCTGCTGACCGAGGCGCTGCTGGAGTCGCAGGACGACCCCGACGCCGTCCGCCACTTCGGCGAGCGGGTGATGACCGAGTCGATCCGCATGGGCAACATGGTCAACGAGCTCATCGCGCTGTCGCGGCTGCAGGGGGCCGAGAAGTTGCCCGACGCCGACGACGTCGACGTCGACGACCTCGTCGACGAGGCCATCCACCGCGCGCAGGTCGGCGCCGAGGCCGCGGGCATCTCGCTCACCACCGACCCGCCCAGCGGGCTCGTGGTCCGCGGGGACCGCACGCTGCTGCTGACCGCGCTCAACAACCTCATCGCCAACGCCATCGCCTACTCGCCCGCCAACTCGCCGGTGTCGGTGAGCCGCCGCGTCGTCGCCGGTGGCGAGGACATGGTCGCCATCGCGGTCACCGACCGCGGCATCGGCATCGCACCGCGCGATCAGGAGCGGGTGTTCGAACGGTTCTTCCGTGTCGACAAGGCGCGGTCGCGCGCCACCGGCGGCACCGGACTCGGGCTTGCGATCGTCAAACACGTCGCCGCCAACCACGACGGCACCATCACGCTGTGGAGCAAACCCGGCACCGGTTCGACCTTCACGCTCGCCGTGCCGAAGGCCCGCTCACCGCGTCGGACCACACCCCGCGCCGAGGCCTCGTCGCACGGACCCGCCGCCCGCGCCCGCACCGCCCTCAGCCACACCCCGAACCCGTCCACACGGGTTCTCGAGACAAAGGAATCCCACCGGTGACGCATGTCCTGATTGTCGAAGACGAGGAGTCTTTGGCCGATCCGCTCGCATTTCTCCTGCGCAAGGAGGGCTTCGAGACCACCGTCGTGAACGACGGGACCCGGGCCATCGGCGAGTTCGAACGCGTGTCGCCCGACATCGTGCTGCTCGACCTCATGCTCCCCGGCGTCTCGGGGACCGAGGTCTGCAAGGCGCTGCGGCAGAAGTCGAGCGTGCCGGTCATCATGGTGACCGCGCGCGACAGTGAGATCGACAAGGTGGTGGGCCTCGAACTCGGCGCCGACGACTACGTCACCAAGCCCTACTCGGCGCGCGAGCTCATCGCCCGGATCCGCGCGGTGCTGCGACGCGGCGTCGACACCGGCGACGACCTCGGTATCGACGGTGGCCTGCTCGAGGCCGGCCCGGTCACCATGGACGTCGACCGCCACATCGTCCAGGTCGGCGGATCGCCGGTCACGTTGCCGCTCAAGGAGTTCGACCTCCTCGAGTACCTCCTGCGCAACGCCGGTCGGGTGCTCACCCGCGGTCAGTTGATCGACAGGGTGTGGGGCGCGGACTACGTCGGCGACACCAAGACCCTCGACGTCCACGTCAAGCGCCTGCGCTCGAAGATCGAATCCGACCCCGGCAACCCCGAACACCTCGTCACCGTCCGCGGACTGGGCTACAAGCTCGAGCCCTAGGCGGGTCTCGCTTTCCTGCCGCTGCTGCTGAAAACTGCCCCGAGAGCGCGGTCCGAGGGAACATTCCCCTTCAGGCCGCGTCTGGGGGCAGTTTTCGGCTGGGACGGTGTCGGTGGCGGTCAGGACGGGTGATCGACTCGATGTCGGCGAGAAGGCTGTCCCAGTCGTAGACGACGTTCTCGTACGTCGGGCGCATCGGGATGTACCCGAGGATGAGTGCCACTCGGTCGCGTCGGCGGTCGTTGCGGTAGTTCTTTGCGCTCGTGTGGTGTTCCTTGCTGTCGCATTCGATGAGCAGCCGCCCCACGCGCAGATCGACCCGCCCGATGCCGGGGATCTCCGGCTGGACCTCGACCGCGTAGCCGAGCGCGCGGAGTCGCAGGCGCACCATCGACTCGGTTCCCGATTGCGATCGCGAGTCGCAGTCGCGTAGCCAGCGACGGACGTGCGCGGGACACGCAGGCATGGTCGACGCGAGTTCCGTCCGTGACCATCCGTGCGTGGCGAGTGCGGAGTCGGCGATGACGATCCACGATTCCCGATCGAGACATCGCGCGGCACAGTCGAGCGCGATCGGGATGCTGTCGACCGCGCCGACAAAGGGATGTGGCCGTCCGTACCCCTGACACCTGCGGCGACGCGATCGTTCACCGTGGCGCGAGAAACGGATGTGGAGTCCCTGTTCGGTCGGAGGGATCCAGAGCCCGTGGTGACGGAGGGCGGACACGCAGGCGAGCACACCACCCGCACGGACCGCGGCAACGATGTCGGGATCGGCTGTCGCCGTCGCGAACCACCCTCGCCGAAGGCGGATGAGGTCGCCCGCCCGGATCGACGCCCGTATCGCGGCGTCGCCGTGACCGAGGTGAAGGAGTTCAGTACGTGAGTAGACGTGGCTGTGCATGCCGATTCCGACGGTGCCGTGCCCGGGGTGGTTCCGCGAGCAGCGGAAAACTGCCCCGAGAAGGGGTCTCGAGGGGAATGTGCCCTCGGAATCCTCTCTCGGGGCAGTTTTCAGCAGGCAGAGACGTTACTCAGCGTCGAGCTCGACGTATTTGATGTCGGTGTCGCGGCGGGTGGTGGCCGCGGCGGTGGCGGGGTGGATGGCGATGAGGCCGAGTCCGTTGCGACGACGGCAGGCCGCGGCGAGCTCGTCGTAGGCGGCCTGACCGAGCAGTTCGGTCAGCTCGGGGGCGTAGGACTGCCACACCTGCGTCGCGCCGACGTGGGCGTCGGGCGATCCCGAGCAGTACCACTCGAGATCCTCGCCGCCCGAACCCCAACCGCGACGGTCGAACTCGGTGATCGTCGTCTTGAGGATCTGGGTGCCGTCGGGGCGGTCGACCCAGGTCTGTTCCCGGCGCACCGGTAGCTGCCAGCACACGTCGGGCTTCACGGTCAGCGGCTCGATTCCCTTGCGCAGCGCCATCGCGTGCAACGCACATCCCGCACCACCGGCGAAACCGGGACGGTTCAGGAAGATGCACGCGCCCTTGTGTTTCCGCGTCTTGATGGCGGGTTCGTCGTCGAGGGTGTCCTCCTCGAGGTACCCGCGCTTGCCCAGCGGGTCCTTGCCGGAACCCTTGCTGTGGAACTGCCAGTCGGCCGCGGTCAGCATCGACATCCCGTACTCGAGGCGCTTGCGGTCGTCGTCGTCGGAGAGATACGCCCCGTGGCTGCAACATCCGTCGTTCTCGCGGCCCTCGATGATGCCCTGACACGCGGGCGTGCCGAACACGCACGTCCAGTGCGACAGCAACCAGGTGAGGTCGGCGCTGATGAGGTGTTCGGGGTCGTCGGGATCGAAGAAATCGAACCATTCCCGGGGGAAGTCGAGTTCGACCTCCGGAGCGGGTGTCATCTTGTCGGTGGCTGCCTGCACAACAGTCAACGGTAGACGCACTAGGTTGTACTGCGTGCGCCTAGGAGTTCTCGACGTGGGAAGCAACACCGTCCACCTGTTGGTGGTCGATGCCCATCGCGGTGGGCACCCCACTCCGATGAGTTCCACGAAATCGACGCTGCGCCTGGCCGAGCAGATCGACGGCTCCGGTCGCCTGTCCGACAGCGGTGCCCGTGCGCTGGTCGAGGCGGTCGACGAGTTCACCACCATCGCCCGCACCTCGGGATGCGAACAGGTGATGGCCTTCGCGACGTCGGCGGTCCGTGACGCCACCAACTGCGACCGGGTGCTGGCCGAGGTCGCCGCCGCGACGGGCGTCGAGGTGGAGGTCCTCACCGGCGAGGACGAGGCGCGGTTGACGTCGCTGGCGGTACGCCGCTGGTACGGCTGGAGCGCCGGACGAATCCTGGCCCTCGACATCGGCGGCGGGTCGCTGGAGTTGTCGAACGGTGTCGACGAGGAACCCGACGTCGCGTTGTCGTTGCCCCTGGGGGCCGGCCGCCTCACCCGTGAATGGCTGACCGAGGACCCGCCCGGCAAGCGTCGCGTCGCGGTGTTGCGCGACTGGCTCGACGCCGAGCTCGCCGGGCCCGCCAAGGCGCTCGCCGACGCCGGTGCCCCCGATCTCGCCGTCGGGACCTCGAAGACCTTCCGTTCGCTGGCGCGTCTCACCGGTGCCGCGCCGTCGAGCGCAGGTCCCCGCGTCACCCGGACCCTGACCAGCAACGGTCTGCGCCAGCTCATCGCCTTCATCTCGCGGATGTCGGTGCGCGACCGCGCCGAACTCGAGGGCGTCAGCGACGACCGCGCCGGTCAGCTGGTCGCCGGCGCGTTGGTGGCCGAGGCGTCGATGCGGGCGTTGTCGGTCGATACCCTCGAGATCTGTCCCTGGGCGCTGCGTGAGGGTGTGATCCTCCGCAGGCTCGACGTGGAGCCGATGGCGCCTCTCACCGATCCGCGGGCGTCCGGCTCCCACGTCGGCACCCGATGATCGACGATCCACTCGTGAGAAAGGGCCTTGTGTTGAGAGAGGGCGCACTGTGATGGCAAGAGAACCCGATCCGGATTCGCGCCCGATCTCGGTCGCGGAGATTCTCGCCCGCCGAGCCGAAGAGGATGCCGCCGATGCCGCGAACGCCGGCCGCGACTCCGGTGGCGGGCGTCGACGCCGCGGTGGCGCCGGCTCGTTCTCGGTGTCGGAACTGACCGGCGAGCAGCCCCGCATCGGTGGCGGCTCGGCGCATTCGGGCAGCTTCGCCGCCATCGACCGCGCGACCGCGTTCGATGACGTGACCGCCGGCGACGCCGTGCCCGACGACGCCACCCTGGCCGCGGAGTCGTCGTTCGTCCCGGACCCCGCCGAGGCGCACATCGCGCCCTCGACGACCCCGCGATACGAACCGCGTTCGCGCCGTTTCCCCCGGTCGGAGGTGCCGCGCCCGGCTGCCGACCCCGATCCGTTCCCGCGCTCCGAGCCGCCGGTGGGTCGGCCCCCGGTCGCCGACACCGTTCGCTGGTCGGCGCCCGACACCGACCGTCCGGTGCACCCGCCGACCCGCGACATCAGCGCCGGCGCGGTCCGCGACCGCCTCGACGCGGGTCGATCGGATGCCGGTCGGGCCGACGGGGAGGAGGCGACCGGGATCATCCCGCGCTATGACGACGCCCCATTGGTGGCGTGGCCGACCCTGCCCGCCGACGACGATCTCGACGACCTCTCGCCCGAGGAGCGCGAGCGGGCGTTCGAGCGCTACCGCAACTTCGAGGACATCCCCGCCGAGGAGGTCGAGCCGCCGGCGAAGACCGGTGGTCTGCGTGGTGCGCTGCGTCGTCTGACCGGCGATCGCGCGCCTGCCGCCCCGGAGACCGAGTCCGATCCGGTCACCGAGGCGCCCCGTGATCACCCCTATCGCTTCGCGCCCGAACCCGAGCGCGACACGGTCCGCGACGACGCGGTCCTCGACGAGCTCCCGCCGGTCGACCTGCCGTACGACCACGTCGAGCCGCAGGTGCACGACGATCCCGACACCGAGGTGGTCGATCTCGATCGGGCGCAGCTCGGCGGGTACGACACCGACGCCGCGCCCTCGGGCGCCACCACCTCGGCGTTCGGCGCCACCTCCGCGTTCGGCGCCGCCTCGACCGGACCGGCCGAGGACATCGACACGGACGACGACACCGCGCCGGCATCGACCCGGGCCTCGCGTCGGGCCGTCGAGGACGACGAGCCGTCCCCGACGCGGCAGTGGGTCGTCCTCGGTCTGCAGGTCCTCGCGGGCCTGGTGATCGGGGTCGGATTGTTCCTCGGCTTCACCGAACTGTGGCGCTGGAACGTCTACTTCGCGCTGGTGCTCAGCGTGGTCGTCATCTTCGGACTCGTCACGTTCGTGCACGTCGTCCGCCGCAGCCAGGACCTGATCAGCACGCTGCTCGCGCTCGCCGTCGGTCTCGTCGTCACCATCGGACCCCTCGCCCTGCTCGCCTCGGGCAACTGATGGCCGATCGGGGGCCGGTGAAGGTCGACATCCCCATCGGACTGTCGACCGCGTCGGTCTATCCGCAGAACACCGAGGCCGCGTTCCAATACGCCAGCGAACTGGGTTTCGACGGCGTCGAGCTGATGGTGTGGGGCGAGCAGGTCAGCCAGGACATCGACCACGTGCACTACCTCTCCGACCGCTACGCCATGCCGGTGTTGTCGGTGCACGCGCCGTGTCTGCTCATCTCGCAGCGGGTCTGGGGTCGCGACCCCATCGCCAAACTCGCGCGATCGGTGACCGCCGCGCAGGAACTGGGTGCCTCGACCGTCGTCGTGCACCCGCCGTTCCGATGGCAGCGTCGCTACGTGAAGCAGTTCTCGGCGCTGGTCGCCGAACTCGAGGCCGACAGTGGTGTCGCGGTCGCGGTGGAGAACATGTTCCCGATGCGCGCCGACCGCGTGTTCGGCAAGTACGACGAGGCCGCGCAGCGGATGCAACGCCGCGGCGGACCCGGCATCAACGTCTCCGCGTTCGGCACGTCCATCGACCCCACCGACGACGGGTTCGCGCACTACACACTCGACCTCTCGCACACCGCGACCGCGGGCGTCGACGCCCTCGCCCTCTTCGAACGCATGGGCTCGAACCTCAACCACCTGCACCTCACCGACGGTGTCGGGGCCGCGGTCGACGAACACCTCGTGCCCGGCGACGGCAACCAACCCTGCGTCGAGGTGTGCCGTCGGCTCGCCGAGAGCGACTTCGACGGGGGAGTGGTGCTCGAGGTCACGACGGGTTCGGCGCGCACCAAACCCGAACGCAGTGAGATCCTCGCCCGGTCGCTCGCGTTCGCACGCGAGCACCTCTCGCGATCGTGATGGGCCCGATCCCGACCCGAAGGAGACCGCCGGTGAAACGGCTCGCCGACCTACGCCCCAGCGACACCGCGGAGGCATCCGCCGACCGCCGCACCTACCTCATCACCATCGACCCGGTGTTCACCATCGGCAGCAAGGTGCACGGCGGTGCGCTGCAGGCCATCTCGTCGTACGCCGCGCTGCGCGCCTTCGCCGACACCGCGCCCGAGCCCGGTGACGTCCCCGCCGACCTTGCCCCGATCGCGGTCGCCAGCAACTTCCTCGGCGCCCCCGACCCCGCCGAGGTCGAGGTCGCGGTGTGGGTGCGCAAACGAGGTCGTCGGATCTCGCTCGTCGAGGTGGAGATCGTGCAGGGCGGGCGCACCCGGGTGTCGTCGTCGATCACGCTCGGCCGTCCAGACACCGCCGATCCGCAGTACGTCGCGCCGCAGCCGATGACCGAGATGCCCGTCGAACCACCCGCCGACGTCGAGTGGACGAAGGACTCGGTGATGGCCGACATCGTGCACCTCACCGGTGCCATCGACATGGCCTACGACCCCGCGACCACACCCATGACCCGCGGCGAGACCGGCGCACCGCTCATGCGGATCTGGGCCCGCCCGACCGGGTCGGATCCCGACGGTGCGTTCGCCGTGCTGTGCGGGGACCTGTCGGCGCCCGTGGTGATGAACCTCGGTCTCTTCGGTTGGGCCCCGACGCTGCAGCTCACCTCGTATCTGCGTCGCGCACCTGCGCCGGGTTGGCTGCGGATCGAGTCGTCCACCAGTGAGGTCGGCGCCGGCTGGTTCGAGGAGGACCATCGGGTGATCGACTCCACCGGCGCGCTGGTCGCCCAGTCGCGGCAGCTCGCGTTGATCCCGGAGGGCGCACCGTGATCAGCTGGTGTCGGAATCAGCGACGAGAGGGATACGTGTGACTCAGCGGGTGGCGATCATCGGCGGCGGCAAGATCGGGGAGGCGCTGCTCGCCGGACTGATCCGATCGGGCCGACCGACCCGCGACCTGGTGGTCGCGGAGAAATCGGAGGAGCGGCGGGCCGAACTCGTCGAGGAGTACGGCGTCCGGGTCACCGATGTCGCCGACGCGGTCGAGGGCGCGGCGATCGTGGTGCTCGCCATCAAGCCCGCCGATGTCGACGCCGTCGTCGCGAAGGTCGCCGCGGTGGAGGACAACGCCGAGGTCGAACGCCTCACCGTCACCCTCGTGGCGGGTCTGCCGACGCGGCGCTACGAGGACACCCTGCCCGCCGGTGCGCCGGTGGTGCGGGTCATGCCGAACACCCCGATGCTCGTCAACGAGGCGATGTCGGCGGTCGCGCCCGGTCGGTACGCGACCGAGGAGCACGTCGCGACCGTGGTCGGGTTGCTCGAGTCGGTCGGTCGGGTCGTCGTGGTCGCCGAGAAACAGATGGACGCGGTCACCGCGCTGTCCGGGTCGGGACCGGCGTACGCGTTCCTCATGGCCGAGGCGATGATCGACGCCGGCGTCGGGCTGGGGCTCACCCGGGCCGTCGCCACCGAGCTCGCCGGGCAGACGATTCGCGGGGCCGGGGTGCTGCTGACCGATGCGAAGGTGTCGCCGGTCGACCTGCGCGCGGCGGTCACCTCACCGGCCGGGACCACCGCCGAGGCGATCCGTCAGCTCGAGGCCAACGGTTTCCGGCACGCGTTCTACGAGGCCATGCGGGCCAACGTCGCGGCGAGCGTGTCGATGGCCGCGGCCGATGCGCGGCCCGTTTCGGGTGGTTCCGGGTCCTCCACATCGGACATCTCCGACCGCGACTGACCCTGCCGGCGCGTGCGCGTGACCACGCCACGCCGACGGTTGATCGCGACACGCCGTATATCGGTTCGACAACTGGTCAATCTCAGAATGGTTACCCACTCACGTCGCATCTTTCCCACGCGCCACGCTAAGCTCCCTGGAGCACGTGCGTGTCTGGTGTCCGCGGGAGGGGAAGCCCGCGGCCGCGACGCGTGCACCGGAGGTATGAGAATTTCATGGCGCCTGCAAGTAATGCCGGCGACCGGAACGGCCCCAGCGGGTCACCGGTCACCCCGGCCTCGAGCGGCTCGAGCACTCCCGCCTCTGGCGGCCAACTGAATGCTGTCGGCTCGGGAACGCAGTTCCTGACCGTCGCCGAGGTGGCCGCGTTGATGCGTGTCTCCAAGATGACCGTGTACCGGCTCGTCCACAGCGGCGAGCTGCCCGCGGTGCGTGTCGGGCGCTCGTTCCGGGTGCACGCCAAGGCGGTCCACGACTACCTCGAGACGTCGTACTTCGACGTCGGCTGACGCCTCGTCGCGGGTGACCGCCGCCCCGAGGTCGGCGGCCCCTGTCGTCCACGCGGTCCGTCTCGCCGGCGGGGATTTCATCTCTCGCGCCGCGAACGGTAACGTGGACCCTTGTTGTGCTCGACGGCCACCGGCCCCGCGTCTGCGCGGTTCGGGCGCAGTCCCGTGATTCGCAGATAACAGACCGCGTTCGGTCAGATCGTGAGGTACCCGAGATGGGTTCAGTCATCAAGAAGCGCCGCAAGCGCATGTCGAAGAAGAAGCACCGCAAACTGCTGCGCCGCACGCGAGTGCAGCGCAGGAAACTCGGTAAGTGATCGACCGGGTCACCGATGACGAAACCCGCCGCTGGTCGGCGGGTTTTCTCATATCTGCACCCGACGCCCGCGATGGCTAGGGTGACCGCATGAGCGATGCCAACGCGCGGTCGGATGCACCGAAGGTCGTGCTGGTGACGGGTGCGTCGACCTTCCTCGGCGGGTACCTCACCACCCGCCTGGCGCAGAACCCCTCGATCGAACGCGTGCTGGCCGTCGATGCACGTGTCCCCAGCAAAGACATGCTCCGCAGGATGGGGCGCGCCGAGTTCGTCCGCGCCGACATCCGGCGACCCACCATCGCCAAGGTCATCGAGAACGCCCGCGTCGACACCGTCGTGCACGCGGCGACGTCGGTGATGGACACCGTGGCGCACTCGCCCGCCATCAAGGAACTCAATGTCATCGGCGCCATGCAGGTGTGCGCGGCGTGTCAGCGCGCGCCGTCGGTGCGACGCCTGGTGCTGCGGTCGACCGGCATGGTCTACGGCTCCAGCGCCGCCGACCCCGCGCACTTCGCCGAGGACAACCGCGCCCGCGTCGAGCCGACCACCGGCTACGGCCGGGACCTCCTCGACGTCGAGTCGTACGCCCGCGGCCTCGCCCGACGTCGCCAGGACATCGACGTCACCATCCTGCGACCGACGGCCATGCTCGGCCCGAAGATCTCGACGCGCATGAGCATCTACTTCTCGTCGCCGATCATCCCGGTCGTCATCGGTTATCAACCGCGACTGCAGTTCCTGCACGAGGAGGACGCCCTGGCCGCCCTCGAGCACGCCACGCTCCTCGGCCGCCCCGGCACGTTCAACCTCGCCGCCGACGGTGTCGTGACACTGACCCAGGCGATCCGCCGCGCCGGCCGTGTCGAACTGCCGGTGCCCGCCAACCTGTTGGGGTCGGTGGCCGGGGTGTTCCGCGGGATGCGGGTCGCGACCCTGCACGGCGACCAGGCGTCGTACCTCACCTACGGACGCGTCCTCGACACCGCCCGGATGCGTGCCGAGTTGGGTTTCGCGCCGAAGTACTCGAGCCTCGAGACCCTCGACGATTTCATCGCGCGACGCCCGCTGGAGCCGGTGGTGTCGTCCGGGGCCTGGCATCGCCTCGAACAGAAGATCGCCGAGACCGCTCGCTCGTTGGTCTGAGACAGCATCGATCCGGCGCACCTTCTACACTGGGCGAGCGAGTGCAGGCCGGGGGCTGGTACGCGCTGTCGGGGGACAGCGTCTGATGGTGCGAAAGGGTGTCGGCACAGTGGTCAAAGGCAACGGCGCATCCGACGCACGGACCGCCAAGGTCATCCAGCTGTACGCGACCCCACCCGACGCCCCCAGTCGCGAACAGGTTCGTCGTCGCCATCCCTCGCAGCAGCAGAAGCCAACGCCCCCAACGCCTTCCGGCATCGTCACCCCGACCGACGACGCCGCCACGACCGCCGAGATCACCCCGATCAACGCCGATGTCGTCGCCCGCCTCGACGCCTCGGGCCTCCCCGTCGGACGCACCGGCAGCCCGCTGTTCAGTCTCACCGGACTGCGGTCCGCGGTCGCGGATTCGGTGATCTCCGGCGCCGGCTACCTCCGCGAGCGACTGACCGGTGACTACGAGGTCGACGACTTCGGCTTCGATCCCCACTTCACCGAGGGCGTGTTCCTGCCCGCGATGCGGGTGTTGTTCGACAAGTGGTTCCGCGTCGAGGTCTCCGGCATCGAGAACATCCCCGACGAGGGCGGCGCGCTGCTCGTCGCGAACCACGCAGGCACCATCCCCATCGACGCGATGATGACCTCGGTCGCCGTCCACGACCACCATCCCCGCGCACGGTTCCTCCGGCTGCTCGCGGCCGATCTCGCCTTCGAGTCGCCCTTCGTCGGACAGCTCGCGCGCCGCACCGGGTCGACCCTCGCGTGCACCGCCGACGCCGAACGACTCCTGCGCGGCGGGGAGCTGACCGCGGTGTGGCCCGAGGGGTTCAAGGGTGTCGGCAAGCTCTACAAGGACCGCTACAAGCTGCAGCGGTTCGGCCGCGGTGGCTTCGTCACCACCGCCCTGCGCGCGGCCGTCCCGATCATCCCGGTGTCGATCGTGGGGTCGGAGGAGATCTACCCCATGCTCAGCGACCTCAAGCCGCTCGCCCGCGTGCTCGGGTTGCCCTACATCCCGGTCACCCCGACGTTCCCGCTGCTCGGCCCCCTCGGTCTCGTGCCTCTGCCCTCGAAGTGGCACATCCACTTCGGCAAGCCCATCGAGACCAGCCAGTACGACGAGCAGGCCGCCGAGGACCCCATGGTCGTCTTCGACCTCACCGACCACGTCCGCGAAGAGATCCAGCAGACCCTCTTCCGCATGCTCTCCCGCCGCGGCTCGGTCTACTTCGGCTGACGCCCAGCGTCGCGCGACCGTTCCCGCCTCGCGCGACCGTCGCACTGGTCGCTGGTGACAGAGCCGGTCGCGGGAATCGGGTCACACACATTCCAGCCGATCGAGCCACGGACGGATGATCCCCACGACCTCGCGCCGCACCAGCTGCGGCCATATCCACCGGACGACCATGCGGTCGCTCCACCGCAGCAGATCCTCCCGGGCTTTCTCGTCGGCGATCACATCCTCGACGCGCTGCCCCGGTTTCAGCAGTCGGCCGTATTTGATCTGACCGTCGAACTCGCCGACGAGTCGGTCGTCCCAGTCGAAGTCGGTGACCACTCGCCGTCCCTGGAGTGTGTGCTCGCGCTGGAGAGCCGGGATGGGCAGCCCCGCCGTGATCATCTGAGCCCGGCTCCAGGACTCACCCACCGACGCCGACGCTCCGTCGGCGTGGGCCAGCGCGCGTCGTGCGACGCCGATCCCGCGGCGCCGACGACCATCCACCTCGGCGGCCAGGTCGATGGCCTGAACACCGACGCGGAGCGCGGAGTCGAAGACGACCAGCGCCTGATCGAAATCACCGGCACACGCGACATCGACGGCGGTGCGAGCGCCCGAGGTGACGAGGAGTCCGTCGATGCCGGTGACGTCGGCGCCATCGAGCGGTCCCGCGTGCATATGTCGGGTGGGGGAGATCCTTCCACCGGTCGTCGCGCCGGACGTCGTGTGGACCCGGCGCAGTGGCGGGTGCAGCATGCCGAAGCCGTGGATCACCGCGGCCGAATGGTGACTGACGACGGTGTCGGGCTGCGTCGATGCCTCGACACGCAGGCGGTGTCGGTGCTCCGGCGACGAGGGCGTCGTGAGGAGATAGGTCCCCGCGCGTAGTCGCGTGAGGCGACCATCGCGGACTGCGGCCGCGAGGTGCTTGTCACTCAGGCCGACGCGGAGGGCGGAGTCGCGGTGTACGAGGCCGTTGTCGTCGACGGGAAATGAGGTCATGGGGTTTGGACGCGGCCGACAGCGGATCGGATCCCGAGACGTTTCCCGCGACCTGCTGCACCTCCCGCGACCGTTGCAGCGGTCGCGCGTGGACGAAACAGTCGCGCGAAGGGCGGTCAGTCGCGGAGGCGACGGGCCGCGGCGACGGCGCCGCCGCCGGCGGCACCGAGGAGGACCGCGGTGGGCAGGCCGATCTTGGCGGCCTTGCGGGCGGTGCGGTAGTCGCGGATCTCCCAGCCGCGGACGCGAGCGACGTCGCGGAGGTCGGCATCGGGGTTGATCGCGACGGCGGTCCCGCACAGCGACAACATCGGGACGTCGTTGTGGGAGTCGGAGTAGGCCGTGCAGCGCTTGAGGTTGAGCCCCTCACGTACCGCGAGCTGGCGCACGGCGTGGGCCTTGCCGAGTCCGTGCAGAATGTCGCCGACGAGCCGCCCGGTGAACTTCCCGTCGACGCTCTCGGCGACGGTGCCCAGGGCGCCGGTGAGGCCGAGACGGTCGGCGATGGTCTGCGCGAGTTCGAGGGGGGTGGCCGTCACCAGCCACACCTGTTGACCGGCGTCGAGATGCATCTGCGCGAGGGTGCGCGTGCCCGGCCAGATCTTGTCGGCGATGGTCTCGTCGAAGATCTCCTCACCGAGCCTGCGCAGTTCCTCCGTCGAGCGTCCGGCGATGAAGGCCAGGGCCTTCTCACGACCCGAGGCGACGTCGTCGGCGTTCTCGCGACCGCTGATGCGGAACTTGGCCTGCGCCCAGGCGAACTCGGCCATGTCGCGGTAGGAGAAGTAGTCGCGGGCGGCGAGGCCGCGGGCGAAGTGCACGATCGACGCACCCTGCACGAGGGTGTTGTCGACGTCGAAGAAGGCGGCGGCGGTGAGGTCGGGCGGGACGTCGGTCGGGGCGCCGGGCTCGTCGTCGTCGTGCAGCGGTCCGGCGAGTCGGCCGCGGCGTTCGAGGGTGGCGTAGGCGGCCTGCGCGCTGGCCTCGCCGGCCAGGGAGTGCCGCAGTTCGGCGGCGGACTGACGGAACCGTCCGACCCGACCCGACTGGGCCGACCGGTTGGCCCGCGACGAGATCCAGTTGCTGACGGTCCCACCGGGCTCACGGTCGTCGCCACCGACCGGACCTGTGCTGGTCACGGGGTCGACGGACTGTTCGGCGGGCACCGGGGGGATGGCGTCGGGCTCGTGCTCACCATCGCCGGTGGGGCCGGTGTGCATCGACCTCTCGGGGTCGGTGTCGCCGGGCGTATCGCTCACCAGATCGCCTCCTGCTCCTCGGCCTCCAAGCCTAGCCGCACCCGCCCACGACACCGCGTCCCCGTCGCGCCCGCGCCCGGCGGAGCCGGGTGCACAATCGGCGCCATGGTGATCACCCTGCTGACCCGCGCGGGTTGTCCGGCGTGCGCCCGCGCGCTCGACGAGCTGACCCCGGTCTCCCTCGAGTACGACACGACGCTCGAGATCGTCGACGTCGACGCCGCGGCCGCACACGACCCGGGGCTGCGCGCCGAGTTCGGCGACCGGCTGCCCGTGGTGCTGCTCGACGAGCGCGAGCACAGCTACGGCGAGGTGGACATGCCGCGACTCCGGGCCGACCTCGACGCCGCGAGGTGATCCAACCCTTCTTTGTGAACGCGTTCACAAGCGGTATACCCTCGACGCGTGCCTCATGCCGACGACGACGTGACATCGTCGATACCCGCTGCCTCCGTGGCGCGGTTGGCTGCCTATCTGCACGTGCTGCGGTCGTTCAGTGAGCACGGCGTCATGGTCGCCTCGAGCGGCCAGCTGGCGACCGCGGCGGGCGTGAACCCCGCGATCCTGCGCAAGGACCTCTCCCACGTCGGCGCGAACGGGGTGCGTGGCGTCGGCTACGACGTCGGCCGCCTCACCGCCCGCATCGCCCTCGCGCTGCGCACCTCCGACACCCACAACGTCGCCCTGGCCGGCGCCGGTCACCTCGGACGGGCTCTTCTCGCCCACACCGGACTCGGGCGCGGGTTCCGCGTGGTTGCGATGTTCGACACTGATCCCACCCTCGTGGGCACCACATTCGGTACCGGGGGCGTTGAGATGATCGTGGCACCGATGACCGAACTCTCCGCCGAATGCGCGGCGAAAGACGTCGACATCGCCGTGGTGGCGACGTCGGACGCGATCGCGCAGCAGACCTGCGACACCTTCGTGCTGGCGGGCGTGCGACAGATCCTCAACTTCACGACCGTGGCGTTGCACACGCCGCCGTCGGTGCACGTCCGACCCGTTGACCTGGCTCTCGAACTCCAGGTCCTCGCGTTCAACGCCTCGCGGCGCGACTCCACGAGCGCAGCGACCCAGAAAGCAGTGTCAGTGTGAGCATCTTCTTGTTCGGAGTGTCCCACCGCAGCGCGCCTGTCTCGGTGCTCGAACGCCTCGCGGTGTCCGACGGCGACCGGCCCAAGCTGGTCGACCAACTCCTCGACACCCCGCAGATCTCCGAGGTCATGATGGTCTCGACCTGCAACCGCGTGGAGATCTACGCCGTCGTCGACGCCTTCCACCCCGCGCTCGAGGCGGTCGGTGCGGTGATCGGCGAGCACTCCGGCATGACCGTCAACGAGATGACGCAGCACGCCTACGTCCGCTACTCCGAGGCCGCCGTCGAGCACCTGTTCACCGTCGCCGCCGGACTCGACTCGATGGTCGTCGGCGAACAGCAGATCCTCGGCCAGATCCGTTCGGCCTACGCCAGCGCCGACGAGCATTCCTCGGCCGGACGCGTCCTGCACGAGCTCGCCCAGCAGGCGCTGCGTGTCGGCAAGCGGGTCCACACCGAGACCGGCATCGATCGTGCCGGCGCGTCGGTGGTGTCGGTCGCCCTCGACCGCGCCCGCGCTCTGCTCGGCACCCGCGAGACCCCCGGGGCGATCGGATCGGCGGTCGTCCTCGGTGCCGGCGCGATGGGTGCGCTCGCCGCTGCCCACCTCGCCCGCGACGGCGTTCTCGACCTGTCGATCGTCAACCGCACCGCGGAGAAGGCCGATCACCTCGCGGCGAACGTCGCGAAGAACCACGGTGTGCGGGCGACGTCGGTCCCGATGTCCGAGCTTTCCGCAGCGGTCGCCGAGGCCGACGTGCTGGTGAGCTGTACGGGCACGGTCGGTTCGCTGGTGAGCGTCGGCGAGGTCCACTCGGCCCTGGCGCGACGCACCCGCACCACCCCGCTCGTCATCTGCGACCTCGGTCTGCCGCGCAACGTCGATCCCGCGGCGGCGAAGCTGCCGCACGTCCACATCGTCGACATCGAGGGCCTGCGCGCCGACGGGGCCACCCAGGCCGCCGCGGCCGACGCCACCGCCGCGCGCGCGATCGTCGCCGGCGAGCTCGCCGAGTACCTCACCCTGCAGCGCCAGGCCGAGGTCACCCCGACCGTCACCGCCCTGCGCCAGCGCGCCGCCGAGATGGTCGAGGCCGAGATCATGCGCCTCGAGACCCGGCTGCCCGGACTCGATGACCCGCAGCGTGACGAGGTCGCCAAGGCCGTGCGGCGCGTCGTCGACAAGCTGCTCCACGCGCCGACCGTGCGGGTGAAGCAGCTCGCGTCGACCCCGAACGGCGACCACTACGCCGAGGCGCTGCGCGAGTTGTTCGAACTGACTCCCGGTGCGGCAGAGTCCGTGTCGGCTCCCGAGACCGGTTTGCCGGTCACGGGGAGCGACCGTTGACGATCAGGATCGGGACGCGCGGATCGTTGTTGGCGACCACGCAGTCGGGGGTCATCCGTGACCAGCTGATCGCGGCGGGTCACGACGCGGAGCTGGTCGTCATCACGACCGCGGGCGATCTGTCGGCGGCACCCGTGGAGCAGATCGGTGTCGGTGTGTTCACCACCGCGATCCGCAACGCCCTGCACGCGCGCGACATCGACGTCGCCGTGCACTCCTACAAGGACCTGCCGACCGCGGTCGACCCGGTGCTCACCATCGCCGCCGTCCCGCCGCGCGAGGATTCGCGCGATGCGCTGGTCGCGTCGGGTGGCCGGGTACTCGGTGAGTTGCCGCCGGGTTCGACCGTGGGCACCTCGGCGCCGCGGAGGATCGCGCAGCTTAACGCACTGGGTCTCGGTTTGGAAATCCGCCCCCTACGAGGCAACCTAGATTCTCGGTTGGGCAAAGTCGCCAGCGGCGAACTCGACGCAGTGGTGGTGGCCCGTGCCGGGCTGGTTCGTATCGGTCGTGCCGATGAGGTCACCGAGGCGTTCGACCCGGTCGTGTTGCTTCCGGCACCTGCACAAGGTGCCCTCGCTGTGGAGTGCCGCTCCGACGATGCCGAACTGGTGAGCATTCTCGCCGAGTTGGACGACGCCCCCACACGGGCGGCGGTCGATGCCGAGCGAGCCGTGTTGGCAGCCCTGGAAGCCGGCTGCACGGCCCCGGTCGGAGCGATCGCCGAGGTGGTGGAGTCGCTCGACGACGACGGGCGCATCTTCACCGAGCTGTCGCTGCGCGCTGCGGTCGCTGCGGAGGACGGATCCGACGTGATCCGGTCGTCGCTGGTGGGACCGGTCGAACGCGCTGCCGAACTCGGGCGGGAACTCGCCGTAGAACTGCTGGATCGCGGGGCCGCGGAGGTCATGCGTTCCCAGTAGCCGCCGAACGCAGTTCGCTGTAGCCAACGAACGCAACGGACCCCCGCACGGGTCAGGAGAGCGCACGAATGAGCCGTACGAAGAAGGCCAGTCCGGGTCGGATCCTGTTTGTCGGATCGGGCCCCGGAGATCCGGCACTGCTGACGCTTCGCGCCCGAGACGCCATCGCCTCGGCGAGCACCGTGTTCGTCGACGCCGACGTCCCCGCGGGTGTCACCGCGCTCATCGGGGCCGACATCCCCGTCGAGGAGCCCGTGGTCCGGCCCGCCGAGACGACACCGGCCGACGCGTCCGCCGACGGTGACGACGACGCCTCCATCGACACCCCGCCCGCCGCGGACGACCAGGACCCCTCGGGTGCACGCATCCGGCCGGCCCTGGGCGACCCGGGTGAGGTCGCCAAGACCCTGCTCGCCGCCGCGAAGGCGGGCGACGACGTGGTCCGCCTGGTCTCGGGCGACCCGCTGACCACCGACTCCGTTCTCGCCGAGGTCACCGCCGTCGCGCGCACGTCGGTCGGCTTCGAGGTCATCCCCGGTCTGCCCGCCGCCGCCGCGGTGCCGAGCTACGCCGGTATGCCGCTGGGCTCGTCGCACACCGAGGCCGACGTCCGCGGCGAGGTCGACTGGGCCGCGCTCGCGGCCGCACCCGGCCCGCTGGTGCTCCACGCCACCGCCGGTCACCTGGCCGAGACCGCCAGCGCGCTCACCGAACACGGTGTCGCCGCTCAGACCCCGGTCGCGGTCACCGTCAACGGCACCACCTGCCAGCAGCGCACCATCGAGGCGACGCTGGCCACCCTCAACGACAAGGGCGCGGGCCTGCAGGGACCGCTCATCGTCACCGTCGGCAAGGTCGTCGCCCAGCGCGGCAAGCTGAGCTGGTGGGAGTCGCGCGCGCTGTACGGCTGGACCGTGCTGGTGCCGCGCACCAAGGATCAGGCCGGCGACATGAGCGACCGGCTCGTGGTGCACGGCGCGATCCCGATGGAGGTGCCGACCATCGCCGTCGAGCCGCCCCGCAGTCCCGCGCAGATGGAACGTGCGGTCAAGGGTCTCGTCGACGGCCGCTACCAGTGGGTGGTGTTCACCTCCACCAACGCGGTGCGCGCGGTGTGGGAGAAGTTCGCCGAATTCGGTTTGGACGCACGTGCTTTCAGTGGCGTGAAGATCGCCTGCGTCGGCGAGGCCACCGCGGAGAAGGTGCGCACCTTCGGCATCAACCCCGAACTCATCCCGAGCGGCGAGCAGTCGTCGCTGGGCCTGCTCGACGACTTCCCGCCCTACGACGACGTCTTCGACCCGGTGAACCGGATCCTGTTGCCGCGCGCGGACATCGCAACCGAGACCCTGTCGGAGGGCCTGCGAGATCGTGGCTGGGAGATCGACGACGTCACCGCCTATCGCACCGTCCGCGCGGCGCCGCCGCCGGCGACGACCCGCGAGATGATCAAGACCGGCGGGTTCGACGCGGTCTGCTTCACCTCGAGCTCCACGGTCCGCAACCTCGTCGGCATCGCGGGCAAGCCGCACGCGCGCACCATCGTGGCGTGCATCGGACCCAAGACCGCGGAGACGGCAACGGAATTCGGCCTGCGGGTCGATGTCCAGCCCGAATCTGCGTCGGTGCCCGACCTCGTCGACGCACTCGCCGAGCACGCCTCGCGTCTGCGCGCCGAGGGTGCTCTGCCCCCGCCGCGCAAGAAGGCTCGTCGCTCGCGGTCCTGACAGGCCCGGTCGCAGATGGCCGGGTCGCAGATGACAGCGTCGTAGGCTGGTCGGTATGACCTCGCATCCCTACATCCGGCCCCGTCGTCTGCGCACCACCCCGGCGATGCGTCGGATGGTGGCCCAGACCTCGTTGGAGCCACGGCATCTCGTGCTCCCGATGTTCGTGGCCGACGGTCTCGACGAGCCGAGGCCGATCTCGTCGATGCCCGGTGTCGTGCAGCACACGCTCGCATCGCTGCGTACGGCCGCCGCCGAAGCGGTCTCCGCCGGCGTCGGCGGAGTGATGCTGTTCGGTGTGCCGCGCGGCGAGGACAAGGACGCGACCGGCTCCGGGGCCGATGATCCCGAGGGGATCCTCAACCGCGGATTGCGCTCGTTGCGAGACGAACTGGGCGACGCCACGGTGGTGATGGCCGACACCTGCCTCGACGAGTTCACCGATCACGGGCACTGCGGCGTGCTCGACCATTCGGGTCGCGTCGACAACGACGCCACCCTCGACCGGTACGTGTCGATGGCGCTCGCCCAGGCCGACGCGGGCGCACATCTGCTCGGCCCGAGCGGCATGATGGACGGGCAGGTCGGTGTCATCCGCGATGCGCTCGACGACGCCGGGCACACCGACACCGGCATCCTGGCCTACACCGCGAAGTACGCCTCGGCGTTCTACGGTCCGTTCCGCGAGGCGGTCGGCTCGACCCTGCAGGGTGACCGCCGCACGTATCAGCAGGATCCGGCGAATCGCGACGAGTCGATGCGTGAGCTCGAACTCGACCTCGCCGAGGGCGCCGACATCGTGATGGTGAAGCCGGCGATGAGCTACCTCGACATCGTGCGGGACGTGGCGAACGCGACCGACGCCCCGATCGCGGCGTATCAGATCTCCGGCGAGTACTCGATGATCACCGCCGCGGCCGAGCGCGGCTGGATCGACCGCGACGCCGCGATCATGGAGTCGTTGACCTCGATCCGCCGGGCCGGCGCCTCTGTCGTGCTCACCTACTGGGCCACCGAGGTCGCCCGTCGCCTGGGCTGACCCCCGTTCGGCCACCTGAGCTGGGCGGACACCGTCGGATACGGGTGGGGCACTACTCTGTGTGCCATGTCGTACCCGTCGAATCCGCGGCCGTCTGCGCAGGGCCCGCCGAACCAGGGCACCCATCCGGAGTCCAGTCCGCAGAACCCGAAGCCGACCCTGGCCACGCCGATGGCGATCGGTACCGAGCTGTGGTTGGTGGTGATCGCGGGGCAGGCCATCGCCTACGGCGGTCAGTACTCCGCGGCCGCCGATTCGGTGCGCCGGGCGGCGCGCGAGGCGTCGACCGAGCAGTCCGATCTCATGGCGTCGACCGGCCTCATCGTCGGCGTGTTCGTCGGTGTCGGTGTGGTCGTGACGGCGGTGTCGTTGCTGCTGGTGTGGCTGGCGCGATCGGGCCACAACTGGGCGCGTCTCGCGCTGTCGTTCCTCAGCGGCTTCCTCGTGGTGCAGGCGGTGTTCTCGCTCTTCGGTGACGGCGGACCCGCATGGACGACGATCCCGTCGGTCATCAGTGGTGTCGCCGCTCTCGGCGCGGGATACCTGCTGCTGCAGAAGGACTCCGAGAAGTTCTGTCGGGACATGGCGATGTACCGCCGCGGTGGCGCGACGCCCACGCCGTACCCGGCCGCCCTCTACCCTCCGAACGCCTTCCCGCCGGCCCAGTACCCGCCGAGCCAGTACCCACCTTCCCAGTATCCGGCGAACCAGTACCCGCCCGCCCAGTACCCGCCCGCCCAGTACCCGCCCGCCCAGCACCCGCCGGCGCAGTACCCGCCGGCTCCGCCGCAGTACGACCCGAACCGGTATCAGCCTCCGGCGCAGCAGAATCAGGGATCTGCGCAGCACGGGGACCAGCAGCCGGGGCCCTACTACGACCCGCACGCCTACGACCCCCGGACCTTCGACCCGCAGGCGTATCAGCAGGCGCCGCCGACACCGCCGGCCGACGACCGGTCGTCGGCCCGCCCCGCGACGGGGGAGAACGTGCGCGAGCGTGACCTGTCCGCGCTCGACGAGCGGTCCGAGGACGCAACACCCGATCACCCCGACGACGGCGAGTCGCGCCGATGAGCGCGGGTGGTGTCGCGGTTCCGACGATGGCGGTGTGGGCGGCGCGGCTGTGGCTCGCCTCGGCCGTGCTCTTCGGTGTCTCGGCCGTGTGGTTCCTGTGGATCGGTATCGGCAGCGGCAGCGCCTTCGGTATCGGCCTGGGCGTCATCAGCATCGCGATCGCCGCGGCGGTGTACATCCTGGGTCGCCGCGCGGCGACCCCCGACGCACGCTGGCGATCGACGGTGTCGGTGCTGACCCTCGTGGTCACGATGGCGGGGATGCTCGTCGCGGTGCTGTTCTTCGACCCGTTCCTGTTGGTCAGCGGATTGGTGGGTCTCGTCGGATCGATGATGGCGTATCGGCCCGCAGCCGAGAAGTGGTTCACCGGGGGTGCGATCGGTGGCTGATCGGCGCGACCTCGACGCGGATTCGGCGGCAGGATCCGACGACGACCCGGGCGCAGTACTGTTCCGCGAGAACGGTGGCAGCTGGTGGGTGGTGTCGATCGGGCCGCTGCTGATCGCGGCGGTCGTCGCGGTCGAGGCGACCGGACCCGGGCAGATCCACTGGCCGGTGTTGTCGATCTTCTTCGTGGTGCTCACCGGGTTCGCCCTGATCCAGGTCTACGCCGCACGTCAACATGTCAGCGTCTGCCTCACCGAGACCACACTGCGGCAGGGCGTGAAGACGATCCCGCTCTCCGACATCGCGACGATCCACCCCGAGAACAACGCGCACGACCCCAAGGACTGGGAGAGTGCCAAGGCGCTGGGGGATCTGTCGGGTGTGCCGCGGCGTCGCACCGGAATCGGCCTCACCCTCACCTCGGGGAAGCTGACCCAGGCCTGGGCCCGCGATCATCGACGCCTCCGTCAGGAACTGACCGAGGCACTCCTCGCGGTGCAGATGGGGCTGGGTCCGCGCGGTGGCGCGAAGCCTGATCCCGACGACGAGCCGGACGAGACCCCGTGAACGGTCGGGCACGCCTGGTCGCCGGGGCGGCAGTGATCGTCGCGCTGGTGTTCGTTGCGCTGGCGGTGTGGCTCGCTCTGACCTCGGTGACCACCGCCGACTATCCCCCGCTGACCATCGACGACCGCACCGTGGGCGGCCCGTACTCGTTGACGACCTACAGCGGCAACCGGATCGGCGGCGCGACGGCGTGCATCCTCGCCGCCGTGGTCGCGACCTGTGTCGCGGTCACCCGGGTGCTCCCGCGCCGCCGTCGTGGCGACACGGGAGTCGACGGGGTCAGCCCTCCATCGCCACGGTGAGCAGCGCCTCGGGAACGCCGAAGGCGTCGACGAGGGTCTGCGCGTGCGGCCGGAGTTCCTTGCACAGTTCGTTCACGCCGCGACGGATCGCCTTGGCGCGCTCCACCGACACGTGTCGGTGCATGAGGAACCAGTCGAGGTCGTCCTCGAGCGCGGAGTAGACGAACAGGTCGCAGACGGTGCCCAACAGCTCGGCGGCGGCCTTGCTGTCGCAGTTCTCGATGCCCTCGATGAACGACTCGAGCACCACACGCTCCATGTGGGCGTGGCCCACCTTCAGCAGGTGATCCTGGGCGTTGTTGAACACCTCGAACGCGTCGGCATCCTCGGCCGTCGCGCGGCGGAGACGGTTGGCGCAGGTGCGCAGCAGGTGATCCTCGCGGTTGCGGAAGAGGCGGATCTGCGTGGCCCGGTTCGACAGCTCCGACTCCTCGGGATCCTCACCGGAGGAATCGAGCAGGGTCTGCACCACCTGACGCGCGGCGGACTTCTCGAGGATGACGTCGCGGGCCATGTCTGCGATGAAGCGGGCCCAGCCCACGGTGTTCAGTCCGCGCACGTCCTCGGCGTAGGCCGAGAGCAGTTCCTTCGCGACCAGCTGTGTGAGCACGGTGTTGTCGCCCTCGAACGTGGTGAACACGTCGATGTCGCCACGCATGATCGACAGCTGGTTCTCGTCGAGATAGCCGTTGCCGCCGCACGCCTCACGGCACACGTTGATGCTGTGCGACGCGTGCCAGGTGGTCATCGCCTTCAGTCCGGCGGCTGTGCTCTCGAGTTCGCGCTGGCGGCCGGCCATCGAGTCGTCGCCCTCGGTGTCCTCGGGGTTGGCCGACTGCACCTCGTGCAGTTCCTCGACGACCTCGTTCTGCGCGAACGCCAGGGCGTACGACTTGGCGATGAGCGGCAACAGCTTCCGCTGGTGCGCCAGGTAGTCCATGATCACGATCTCGTTGTCGGAGTCGGGCGCCTCGAACTGGCGACGCTCGAGACCGTAGTGCGTGGCGATGGCCAGCGCCTTGCGGCCGGCGGCACCGGCCGTCGCGGCCACCGACACACGACCACGGATCAACGTGCCGAGCATCGTGAAGAAGCGACGGTTCGGGTTGTCGATGGGGGAGTGGTAGGTGCCGTCGTCGTCGACGTCGGCGTACTTGTTGAGCAGGTTCTCGCGTGGGATGCGGACGTGGTCGAAGCTCAGACGCCCGTTGTCGACGCCGGCGAGACCACCCTTCGGGCCGTCGTCGCCGATCGTCACACCCGGCATGGGCTCGTGGTTCTCGTCGCGGATCGGGACCACGAAACAGTGCACGCCGTGGTCTTCGGGCTCCTGACCCGGACCGGCGGTCACCAACTGTGCGAACACCGTTGCGAGCGTGGCGTGCTGGGCTGCGCCGCCGATGTAGTCCTTGGTGGCCGAGGGCGTGGTGGAGTGGACCACGAACTCGTCGGCGTCGCGGTCGTACGTCGCGACGGTCTCGAGCGCCTGGACGTTGGATCCGTGACCCTTCTCGGTCATCGCGAAGCAGCCGAGGAGGTCGAGATCGATGAGCGGCTTCACGTATTTGTCGTGGTGGCGCTGCGTGCCGAGGTTCTCGATCGCCCCGCCGAACAAGCCCCACTGCACGCCGGCCTTCACCATCAGCGAGAGGTCGGCGTAGCCGAGCATCTCGATCGCGGTGATCGACGCGCCGACATCGCCCGTCCCACCGTGCTCGGTACGGAAACCGGCCGAGGCGAAGTCGAGCTTGCCGAGCTCGCGGATGTGCTCGAACGTCCGGTCGCGTGACTCCTGCATCGTCAGCGTCGGGTCGGGCAGGAGGTCGGTGCGATCCATGTTGCGCCGCGCGTACTGGCGCGTCTCGCGCCACCGCCCGTCGAGCGTGTATCGCAGATTGTCGACCAGGAGTTCACGATCGACGTCGTCGGCGCCGACCACACTCAGGTCCGGGGTGACTTCTTCGGGTACTGCCGCATCGGTGACTGACATATACCCACGTTACGCAGAGCCGGACCGGGCTTGACGGAAATGATGATCACAGTTGACGACCGGAATACGGCAGCGGTGGGCGTGTCGGATAACAGCGGAGTAACGACTGTCGTCGCCAGGCTCGGCGATTTCCTCCGAACCTGGTGTGCAGGTGCATGACTGGGCGAACAATGACATCGAAAAAGTTCTGGCACTCGACGCATCGGAGTGCTAAATTCGGAGCTGCACAGTGATGGAGGGCTCGTCACCGGGGCGGGCCATGGCGACACAGGAGGTGGGTTGCTGTGCTTCGTTTTGATCCTTTCACCGAGATGGACGCACTGGCCCGCGGTCTGCTCAGCGGTCAGCCGACGGGATCGACGCGGACCCCGAGGTTCATGCCGATGGATCTCTGCAAGGTCGACGATCATTTCCTGCTGACGGCGGATCTCCCGGGCGTCGACCCGGGATCGGTCGAGGTCAGCGTCGACAACGGAACGCTGACCCTGGCCGCGCAGCGCACCGCGCGGTCCGATGATGCGGTGCAGTGGTTGGCCAACGAGAGGTTCTCCGGGACGTATCGGCGCCAGCTCAGCCTGGGCGACAATATCGACGCCGCGGGCATCGAGGCCTCCTATGAGAACGGTGTGCTCACCGTGACCATCCCGGTCGCCGAGCGGGCGAAGCCGCGGACGATCGCAGTGCGCCAGAAGGATTCGCCTCGGTCCATCGAGGCCGAATCGACAGCCTGACGCGACCTTGTCCCCAGGTGGCACCCGTGGGCCGGCCGGCTCACGGGTGCCGTCGTGCGGGCTGCTGGCAGGTGATGCAGTGGATCCCGCCGCCGCGGTCGAACAGCGGCCGCGCGTCGACGGTGACGACGTCGCGTCCGGGATAGGCGTCGGCGAGGATCTCCGCGGCCGGTGCGTCGCCGGGGTCGTCGAACGAGCACGCGACGACGCCGCCGTTCACCACCAGGTGGTTGATGTAGCTGTGGTCGACGAATCCGCCTGCGTCGGTGAGGTTCCGCGGCGCGGGCACACGCACGATGTCCAGCCGTGAGCCCATCGCGTCGGTGGCGTCGGAGAGCAGTTCGATGATCTCGGCGGTCACCGCGTGGTCGGGGTGGGCCGGGTCGGTCTGATCGTGGACGAGGATCGTGCCCGGCGTCGGGAAGGCCGCGACGATGTCGACATGTCCACGGGTGCCGAAGGTGTCGTTGTCCCGGGTCAATCCGCGCGGCAACCAGATCGCCGTCGTGGTGCCGATGGTGCGTGCCAGTTCGGCCTCGACCTGCGCGCGAGACCAGCTGGGGTTGCGACCCTCGCCGCGCTGGACGGTCTCGGTGAGCAACACCGTCCCGGCGCCGTCGACCTGTATGCCGCCACCCTCGTTGATCATGGGCGAGTCGATGCGTTCGGCACCGGAGAGCTCGGCGATCAGCGTCGCCACGTGCTGGTCTGCGTCCCAGGTCGCCCATTCGGCGGCGCCCCAGCCGTTGAACACCCAGTCGACCGCGCCCAGCCCGCCGGCGTCGTCGAGGACGAAGGTGGGGCCGATGTCTCGGGCCCAGGCGTCGTCGAGCGGGGCCTCGACGAGCGTGATCTCACTCGACAGATGGCGTCGTGCGTGGGTGATCTCGGCGGGGTCGACGATCACCGTCACCGGCTCGAAGTCGGCGACCGCGTGCGCGACCGCCGCCCACGTCGAACGCGCCTCCTCCCGTTCGGCCTCGCTGTCGCCCAGGGAGTATCCCGCGACCGGGTAGGCCATCCAGACACGTTCCTGCGCAACGGTCTCCGCAGGCATCCGCCATGTTCGGTCGGCGGGGGTCACGGCGTCACCGGCGCTGTCAGCGATGCGTAGGTGTCGGGCCGACGGGTGGCGAGGAACGGGAACAGTGCGAGCCAGTCGCGTCGCTGGTCGAGGTCGAGGTCGGCGACCAGGGTCACCGACTCGTCCCGGGGTGCCGCAACGAGGATGCGCCCGAACGGATCACAGATGAACGACGACCCGTAGAACGTGATCGCGCCCTCGTCGCCGTGTCGATTCGGCACCACCATGAACGTCGCGTTGGCGATCGCGTTGCCCACGATCACCTGCTGCCACAGGGGTTGTGTGTCGAAATCAGGGAAGTCGGGCTCGGATCCGATGGCCGTCGGATAGACCAGGATCTCGGCGCCGGCCAACGAATAGCTGCGCGTCACCTCGGCGAACCACTCGTCCCAGCACGTCGGCAGACCGAGGGCCGCGTCGAGTCCCTCGGGACGGTGCACCGGGTACGGGTCATCGGCCGGTCCGCCACGGAAGTAGGTGTCCTCGTGATAGCCCGGGCTGATCGGGATGTGGAGCTTGTGGGTGTGCGCGACGATGTCGCCTTGCGGTGACACGAGGATCGCGGTGTTCAGGCCCAGCCCGTCGTCACCGGGCGACGATTGATAGAGCGACGCGTGGACGAACACGTCGTGGGTGCGTGCCATCTCGGCGGCGAACGTGGCGGTCGGTCCGGTGTGCAGGTCCTCGGCGTCGGTACCCGGGTCGGTGCCCGCGCGTTCGAAGGCCGGATAGCGACGCAGGGTCAGCTCGGGGAGGAACACCACGCGGGCTCCCGCGCGCGCGGCCGCGGCGATCCCCTCGGCGAGTTCGGCCCGCAGGTCGTCGGGGTCGGCGTGCCAGCGGTGCTGCACCAGCGCGACGCGCAACGGTTCGCGCGTCGGCGCCTCGTACCGACACGGCGGCGCGGGCACCGCAGGGGCGACGATCGTTCGCATCGGGTCTCCTCGGGTTTAACGAATTATGTTCGTTTAACGATAACCCCAGCTCGCTGCCTCGGCAAGCGATGTCGAACCTCCGACTTTGCACCTTTCGGAGCGAAACGAAACGAATGTGAAACACGGCGTGTGCACAATGACGCAAGTTGTCCACAGGGTTCTCGAAGGGTGGGGTGCGTGGCGGGGTATCTGGTTCGCAGGCTCCTGAACTACATCGTCCTGCTGTTCGTGGCGACATTCCTGACGTACCTGCTGGCGTCGCTGACGTTCGACCCGCTGGCGAACCTCCTCGGTCGCAACCCGCCGCCGTCGGCGGGGGTGCTCGCCGCGAAACGCGCGGCGTTGCATCTCGACGACAATCCGGTACTGCGGTATTTCCAGTGGCTCCGCGACGTGCTCACGGGCGACTTCGGGCAGACGGTCGCGGCGGGATCGGTGAACGACGAACTCTGGCGACGCATCCTCGTGTCGCTGCGTCTGGTGGTGCTGGGCACCGTCCTCGGCGCGGTGATCGGGACCCTGGTCGGCGCGTATGGGGCCGTGCGGCAGTACAAGATCTTCGACCACGTCGCCACCGTCGTCACCTTCGTCCTGCTGAGCATCCCCGTACTGGTGCTGGCGCCGGTCTTGAAGTACGTGGCGGTGAAGGTCAACCAGTCGACCGGATCAACCTTCTTCGAGTACACCGGCGAGACCTCCACGACGCTGTCGCCCGGTCTGTGGAACGAGATCATCGACCGCGCACAGCATCTGGTGCTCCCGACCCTTGTCCTGCTGCTGTTCACCCTGGGTAGCTACAGCCGCTACATGCGCAGCTCGATGCTCGACGAGCTCAACTCCGACTACATCCGCACCGCGCGTGGCAAGGGTCTGACCCGTGGTCGGGCGATCTTCAAGCACGGCTTCCGCACCGCGCTGATACCGATGGCGACGTTGTTCGCGTTCGGGATGGGTGCGGTCATCACCGGCGCGACGTTCACCGAACGCGTCTTCGGCTGGTACGGCATGGGGGACTGGCTGATCTACGGGATCACCAGCCAGGACGTCAACATCACGATGGCGGTGTCCCTGTTCACGGCGCTGTCGGTACTGATCTCGGGCATGCTGACCGACATCCTCACCGCCGCACTCGATCCACGGATCCGCGTGTGATGCAGACCGTCCCGATCACCTCGAGTCCGTTGCCACCCGCCGAGAGAGGAGCCGATCATGTCGGTACCCATCCGTCCCGCTGACGGGTCCGTCGGTCCGGTGGGCGACGAGGCGCTCGACACCGTGGACGCCGTGGTGCTCGCGCCGCCGATCAGCCAACGGCGACTGATCCTGCGTCGCTTCCTGCGCAACCGGCTCGCGCTGTTCGGGATCGTGGTGCTGGTCGCGATGTTCCTCGCGGCGTTCCTGCTCCCGTACGTGATCCCCTACGGCTACGAGGAACTCGACGCGTTCGCCCTGAACTCACCACCCACCACCGCACACTGGTTCGGCACGAACCAGATCGGCCAGGACGTCCTCGCGCAGACGCTGCGCGGACTGCAGAAGTCACTCATCATCGGCATCCTCGTGGCGCTCATCTCGACCGTCGTGGCCGGGGTGGTCGGCGCCGTCGCCGGCTACTTCGGTGGGTGGCCCGATCGCGGGCTGATGTGGATCGCCGACGTGATGCTGGTGGTACCGAGCTTCCTCATCATCGCCATCTCGAGCCCCTATTTCCGGGGCAAGAGCTTCATGATCCTCGTCGTCCTGCTCGCCGCCTTCTCGTGGATGATCACCTCCCGCATCGTGCGAGCTCTCACGCGGTCGTTGCGCGAGCGGGAGTTCATCCGGGCGGCGAGATACATGGGCGCCACCCCGGGCACCATCATCGGCAAGCACATCCTCCCGTCGATGGCGTCGATCCTCATCGTCGACGTCACCCTGAACGTGGGCATCGCGATCATCGGCGAGGCGAGCCTGAGCTACTTCGGTTTCGGGGTGCAACGTCCCGACGTGTCGCTGGGCACGCTCATCGCCGACGGGACCTCGTCCGCGTTGACCTACCCGTGGCTCTTCGGGTTCTGCTGTGGCGCACTCGTGCTCATCGTGCTGGCCGCGAACTTCGTGGGCGACGGTCTGCGCGACGCGTTCGATCCGACCTCGACGAGAGGGCAGGCCCGTGCCTGAGAACACGAAGGTCCTCGAGGTCGCCGACCTCGAGGTGACCTTCCCCAGCGAAGAGGGGACCGTGACCGCGGTCCGCGGTCTCGACTACTCGGTGAACCGCGGTGAGGTACTCGCCATCGTCGGTGAATCGGGGTCGGGCAAGTCGGTGTCGTCGCTGGCGGTGATGGGTCTCCTGCCCCCGTCGGCGCGGGTCTCGGGGTCGATCGAGCTCAACGGCCGCCAGCTGCTGGGCCTCTCCGATCGCGAGATGTCCACCGAACGCGGACGTTCGGTCGCGATGATCTCCCAGGACCCGCTGACCGCACTGACCCCCATCTTCCGGGTGGGCGATCAGATCGCCGAGGCCGTGAGGATCCACAACCCGTCGATGTCGCGGTCGGCCGCGCAGACGCGTGCCGTCGAACTGCTCGACCTGGTGGGTATCCCCGAACCGGGCACCCGCGCGCGGTCGTATCCGCACGAGTTCTCCGGCGGTATGCGCCAGCGTGTGGTCATCGCGATGGCGATCGCCAACGACCCCGATCTCATCATCGCCGACGAGCCGACCACCGCGCTCGACGTCACCATCCAGGCCCAGATCCTCGAATTGCTGCGTACCGCGCGCGACGTGACCGGTGCCGGCGTCGTGTTCATCACCCACGACCTCGGAGTCGTCGCGGGCGTGGCCGATCGCGTGATGGTGATGTACGCAGGTCGTGCCGTGGAGACCGCGCTGGTGGACGACCTCTACGCGCGGCCGTCGATGCCGTACACGATCGGTCTCCTGGGCTCGATACCCCGGCCCGACCGTCCGGCGCAGCAACGTCTCGTCCCCATCGACGGCAATCCGCCCGCACTGGTCGATCTGCCCGTCGGATGCCCGTTCGGCCCACGCTGTCCCGTGCACATCGATGCCTGCGACACCGCCGAGCCGCCGCTGATCGAGGTGGCGGCCGGTCACCGTGCGGCGTGTATCAACGTCGAAGCCGCCACCGAGGGCAGTGCCGCCGAGGTCTTCGGAGTCGAGGTCGACACACCGCCGGCCGCCGGTGGAGACGCTACCGAGAAGGCGCCCACCTCGGATGTCGTGCTCTCGGTGACCGAGCTGCGCAAGAGTTACCCACTCTTCAAGGGTTCGGTGATCCGGCGTCGCACAGGTTCGTTCGAGGCCGTCGGCGGGATCAGCTTCGACCTCCGCGCCGGGCACACCCTCGCGATCGTCGGCGAGTCCGGGTGCGGCAAGTCGACCACACTGATGCAGATCATGGACTTCACCCGACCGGAGTCGGGATCGATCTCGGTGCGCGGTCAGCACCCCTACGACCTCGGCCGTGCCGCGCAACGCGAACTGCGCGCACACATCCAGATGGTGTTCCAGGACCCCATGGGTTCGCTCGACCCGCGTATGCCGGTCGGCGAGATCATCGCCGAGCCGCTCAAGATCACCGGCGTACCCGCGACCGAACGTGCCACGCGCGTGCGGGAACTCATGGACACCGTGGGTATGCGACCGGCCTTCGCCGACCGCTACCCGACCCAGTTCTCCGGCGGTCAACGCCAGCGCATCGGCATCGCCCGCGCGCTCGCACTGCGGCCGTCGATCCTCGTGCTCGACGAACCGGTGTCGGCGCTCGACGTCTCGATCCAGGCCGGTGTGCTGAACCTGCTGCAGGACCTGCAGGCCGAACTGGGGCTCGCCTATCTGTTCGTGTCGCACGACCTCTCGGTCGTGCGGCACCTCGCCGACGACGTCGCCGTCATGCGGAACGGCGTCTTCGTCGAGAAGGGCCCCACCGCGCAGGTCTTCAGCGACCCCCGCGACCCCTACACGCGGGCTCTGCTCGCGGCCATCCCCGTCCCCGATCCCGCCCGACAGCGAGAACGCATCACCACCGCGGCCGAACTGGCCGAGAAGATATGAGAGGCAACATCATGAGACGCAGAACACTTCGCGCGATCGTGCCCCTGGCGGCGGTCATCGCCGCCGCCGGCCTACTCGCGGGATGCTCGTCGGGCAACAACGGTGGCGCCCGGGGGCCCGATTCGTTCGTGACAACGGCGCAGGTCAACCCGCATCCGATCAGCGACCTGAAGCAGGGCGGCAACCTCAACTTCCCGTTGTCGCAGGTGCCGGTCAACTTCAATTACTACCAAATCGACGGAACCCAGGTCGACACGAATCGCTTCTATCTCGCGCTGATGCCGACCGCATTCCGAGCCGCGCCGGACGCGTCCCTGTCGGTGGACACCGACTACTTCACGTCGATCAACGAAACCTTCGTCAACGGCAAGCAGACCGTCACCTACGACATCAATCCCAAGGCGACGTGGAGCACCGGTCGCCCGATCGACTACACCGATCTCGTCACGAACTGGACGGCCCTCAACGGCAAGGACACCGCCTACGAGGCATCCTCGACCGCCGGCTACGACCGTGTGGAGTCGGTCGTCCGCGGGTCCAGCGACAAACAGGCGATCGTCACCTATCAGGCCGGGAAGCCCTACGGAGACTGGCGCGGATTGTTCGTTCCCTTGCTACCTCGCGAGAACATGAACTCGGTGCAGGCGTTCAACAACGGCGCGATCACCCAGTTCCCGCCCACAGCAGGGCCTTTCCGCATCCGGTCGATCGAGCCCGGGAAGAAGCGTTTCGTGGCCGAACGAAACCCCGACTGGTGGGGTGAGAACAAGGCCGTACTCGACACCATCACCTACATACCGCTCGATTCGACAGCGTCGATCGGCGCGTTGCAGAGCGGGGAAGTGGACTTCTACGAACTCGGCAGCGATGCGGACGCTTTCAAAATCGCCCGGGGTATTCCGAATGTCGAACTGCGCCAGAGCCTGGGATTCCAATATCGGCACTTCGATTTCAACGGTGCCAGTGGTCGCATCACCTCGGACAAGGCTGTGCGGCTGGCACTGATGAAGGCGATCAATCGGACGTATCTCGCCCAGACACAGTTGGGTCAGATCACCTCGAAGCCGACCGTGATGAACAACCACGTTTTCGTCGACGGACAGAAGGGGTATCAGGCCAACAACGGGGACATCACCTTCAATCCGGAGCAGGCGAAAAAGGAACTCGACGCGGCAGGGTGGACCATGTCGGGACAGTTCCGCAAGAAGGACGGCAAGCAACTCGATCTGCAGGATGTGATCCCGTCGGGAACGCCCAACGCCTCACAGGAAGCGCAGATCATGCAGCAGAACCTGAAGGACGTCGGGGTCAACCTGATCATCGACACCGTGCCCACTGATGACTTCTTCGAGAAGTATGTCTTGGTCGGCAATTTCGACGTCACTCATTTCACCTGGGAAACAACGCCGTACCCGTCCGGTGGCGATGGAATTTACCGGCTGACCAAGGGCATCACGCTGCAGAACTACGGCCAGGTCGGTAGCCCGGAGATCAATGCGCTTGCCGATGAGGCGTTGAAAGAGACCGACGACACCAAGCGGTTCGCCCTCTACAACCAGCTTGATCAAAAGGTCTGGCAGGAGGGCCACAGTTTGACGCTCTTCCAGCGTCCGTTCACCTACGCGACGAAGAAGAACCTCGCGAATTACGGTGCGCCCGGTTTCGGCGACCAGGACATGTCCAAGGTCGGGTTCCTGAAATAGCGGGCCTGCGCTATCCGCTCGCCGTCGCGGCCGCCTGCATGGTGGTCGCGGCGGCGACGGTCCCGGTGCTCGGGGCGCTGTCGGTCCTGGTCCTCCTGATCGTGCTGATGACCACCGTGTGTCGACTCGGTATCGCGATGGTGTGCGCACGACGTCTCGCCCGGGGCGGCGGTCGACCGGTCACGGTGAGGCGCATACGGGTGCAGCACCGCATGCGCTCCCGCGGTGTCCTCGAACTGCACGCCGAGGGGGCGGTCACCCTGGTGCCGGTGTATTTCCACACCGGTCTGCTGGCGATCGCGCCGGATACCGCGGCGCGAATCGTCCGGGTCGGTCGATGGGTCGCCTGCGAGGTCGGCGACGGGATCGTGGCGCTACCCGCCGGGCGGGAGCGGCACAGACCCATGCCGGGGACCGTGTCCGACGCCCCGCGTCTCAACCCCACTGATCTGCGGGCCCGCGCTGCGCGTTTCGGATCGATCCGGCGTCGGCTGGTGCTCGATGCGCCCGCCGCGGTGGGCGCACCGATTGTCGGGCTGCTGTGGGTGTTCGTCGCCGGTGGTGGGGTGATCGACGTCGTGGCCGTGACGGTCGTGGCGGCCACGGTGGCGGTGTGGATCTCCGCCCTCGGGGGCAGCGATCCCAGCTGACGTCGACTCCCCGACGGGTCAGGCTCCCCAACCGACGAGGAGTGCGGCGAGGCCGGATTCGAAGGCGCGGTGGGCTCGGTCCGGGGTGTCGAGATGGGCGAGCGCGCGGGCGAACGCGGGCTCGGACACGTCGTCGTGCGCCCACACCTGCTGCGGGGCAGCGAGATCGAGTGCCGATCCGAGGACGAACGCATCGAGCACGGTGATCGCGTCGAGGGTCTCCTGCGCGGTGAGGCCGGCGGTGTCGAAGGCTCGGGCGAGTGCCTCGTACATGGCGAGCGCCGCGCGGCTGCGCACCGTGTGGGTGGTCAGCAGCGGGATGAGCCGCGGGTGTGCGGCGTAGGCTTCGCGATACGACCGTGCGATGGCGGCCACGGTGTCGGCCCATCCCGCGTCGGTGGACGCGTCGATCCGCACCGACGCCATGGCGCGGTCGCGCAGCAGCTCGATGATCGCACCGCGGCCACCGATGTGGTTGTAGAGCGACGACGGTCGAACTCCCAGTGCGGCAGCGACACCCGGCATCGTGAAGTCGCCGGTCGAGTCGACCGCACGCAGCGCGGTGTCGACGATGAGGTCGACCGACAGCAGCGGGGTACTCGGGCGGGGCACGCTGTCACAGTAGCGACCCGGCGGAGCGTGACCCGGCCGATCGAGCCGCGGCGTTCGCCGTGGTCGTCGAAACCCCCGACCGGGTTCGGCCGCCGTCCGTAGGCTGAATCGTGCGGCTGCCGGCCACGAAGACCCCGGGAGCCCTCACACATGTGTCGTGCGCGGCCGGCCCGCGCTTTTCGGAGGTTCACCATGAAGGCAACACTCATCTACGGCAAGGGCGACATCCGGATCGAGAACGTCCCCGACCCCGAGTTGCGCGATCCCACCGATGCCGTGGTCCGCGTCGTCCGGTCCTGCATCTGCGGGAGCGACCTCTGGCCCTACGGCTCGAAAGAGGCCTCCGACGAGGGCGCCCGCATCGGACACGAGTTCCTCGGCGTCATCGAGGACGTGGGTTCCGAGGTCGGGGACCTCCAGCGCGGCGACCTCGTCGTCGCCCCGTTCGTGTGGGCCGACAACACCTGCGACTTCTGTGCCGAGGGCCTGCAGACGTCCTGCCGCCACGGTGGCGGCTGGGGGATGGACGGTGTCGACGGCGGACAGGGAGAGGCGGTGCGCGTGCCGCAGGCCCAGGGCACGCTGGTGAAGCTGCCGGTGGCCGAGGACTCCGCACTGCTGCCGTCACTGCTGACGTTGTCCGATGTGTTCTCCACCGGCCACCACTGCGCGGTCACCGCCGGTGTCGGCGAGGGCGACACGGTGACCGTGATCGGTGACGGCGCGGTGGGTCTGTCGGCGGTGCTCGCGGCCAAGCGCCTCGGCGCCGAGCAGATCATCCTGATGGGTCGGCACACCGCCCGCACCGACCTCGGTCGTGAGTTCGGTGCCACCGACGTGGTCGCCGAGCGCGGCGACGAGGGCATCGAAAAGGTCCGCGAGCTCACCGGTGGTGACGGCACCCGCAAGGTGCTCGAGTGCGTCGGGCACGAGGCCGCGATGGACATGGCGCTGGGCGCGGTCCGCTCCGGCGGTACCGTGAGCCGTGTCGGCGTGCCGCAGTACGACAAGGTGACCGCGGGAAGCCAGTTCTTCATGAACAACATCACGCTCACCGGCGGTGTCGCGCCTGCTCGCGCCTACATCGAGGAGCTCATGCCCGACGTGCTCGACGGAAAGGTCGAGCCCGGCAAGGTCTTCGACGTGAGCATGGGGCTCGACGACGTCCCGACCGGCTACCAGCAGATGGCCGACCGCGAGGCACTCAAGGTGATCGTCACCCCCTGACCGACGTCCCGACGCGCAGGCGCTCCACTTTCGTGGTCGCGCTCCACGTATAGGTGGAGCGCCACTCGGGAAGTGGAGCGCCTGTGTTGTCAGCAGTGCCGGGACTCAGCCGTGGCAGTGACCGCCGGGTGAGGGGGCCACGTCGAGCGAGGGGTTGCGGTCGAAGAACCCGAAGGGCTTGAGCCAGAACGAGACGGTGTCGGCGGGCATCACCGGCCAGTCCTCGGGTCGGGTGATGTGGTGGACGCCGAAGACGTACCAGAGCACGACGTCGGTGTTCTCGATCGGCCGGTCGGCCTTCGTCCACGAGCCCAGGCCGGTGTCGCCGGCCGACTGGTTGACGAACTCGCCTGCGGGCCAGCGTTCGTCGGGGCGGTTGGGTGTCACCCACAGGGTGTGGCCGATGACCTCGGCGCGGGCGAAGATCGGCGAGGCGGGATCGAACATCGACGGGATCGCGTCCCCGGGGACCAGTTTGTAGGCGGGATGCGTGCCCAGGCCGTTGACGGTGTTGGGGTTGACCACCTTCCACGCCCGCTGACTCGCCCAGTTCATGTCCTGGCGTCCCTGCGACTCGGTGCGCAACGGGATGTTGCGCTGCACGAGCGACAGTCCGTACGGGTTGTCGGGCCCCATCGGCTCGGCCTCGGTCTCGCTCATCACGACGGTGTTGTCGGTGCCGTCGACATCGAGATCGAGGCGTGCCACCAGGAAGTGTTGGTGGAACGGTGCATAGGTGCGTTCGTCGACCAACGTGCCGTGCGGGTGCTCGGCACCGGGGGCGATCGGCGTGGTGACCATGATCCCGGTGGCACGGACCTCGCACTGGATGTTGCCGTCGGTGTAGAAGCGCCAGTAGACGAGGTACTCGTAGTTGGCGACGGTGACGTGGAAGCTGACCGTGAGCCGCCGCATACGACGCACCTCGGCGCCCGCGTCGTGATCGACGTGCTTCCACAGCACGGCGTCGTCCTCTTCGTGGATGCAGATCGCGTTGGTGATCGTGTACGGCTCGCCGGCGCTGTCGTGCAGGGTGGCGTCGAGATACCGGATCTCACCCAAACAGTCGCAGCCGAGTTCCAGTGATGTGGTCATGAACCCGAGGCCCCACTCGCCGATGTCGAACGCCGTGCGCCGGTAGTGGTCCTCGCAGTGGTCGCGGTAAGGAACCATCATCTCCGCGAACGACATCCGATGCGCGACCGACCTCTCTCGGTCGCCGTCGCGGTAGGTGACGGTGTGCAGCGTCATCCCCTCGCGATGGTTGAACCCGACCCGCAGCGACCAGTTCTGCCACGTGAGACGGTTGCCGTCGAGGGTGAACGACGGTCCCTCGGGTTGGGTGATCTCCAACGGGCTGAGCGGTTCTCGGCGCGACTGTGCCCGGATCCGCTCGGGGATCAGTGAGGGGACGTATTCGCCCATCACCTCCGGCGGGTCGATGGCGCCGTCGGGACCGTCGAACGAGTCCTCGATACGCAGCAGTTCCATCGTGTTGACGTCGATCACGCAGTGCAGCCCCGACACCGGGTGCGCGTACGGGTTGGCGCCGGGCTCCGACCGCAGCCACGTGTCCGACCAGCCGAGTCGGCGGTCGGCGTACTCGGGGGGCATCACCGCCGCGCCGTAGGTCCAGGTGTCCATGAACACCAGGTCGAGATCGGTGATGCCGCGACGTGCGAGCGCGGCGATCACGTCGGGATGGGCCCGCAGCACACGGTCGCATTCCTCGAACTCGTCGACGGTGAAGTTGGCCTGCACGCCGGGGATGTGCTCGAACGACTCGACGCGGGCGTCGGTCAGAGAGACCACCGCCTTGTGGGTGGCGTTGCGCGCCGATTCGAGCAGCGTGACCAGCGCGCGGCGCGCGGGCAGCGTGCCGTCGGACGCGAACGCGGCGAGCTCGGCCTTGCTCGGCTCGGCCATCTCGATCGAGCAGTACCGCCAACCGGGCCCCACTCCGTGGGCGTCGGCGAGAATGCTTCGCACCGAGCGGAATTCGTCGGTGTCGAGGGGGTCGAGCGGATGCGAGGTCACGGGAACGTGCTCCTGGTGTGGAAGGAAAACACGCCTGCGCGGCCGGGTGACGACCGCGCAGGCGGGGTTCGTGGCGGTCCTAGTCGACCGAGCTCATCACATGTTTGACGCGCGTGTAGTCCTCCACGCCGTAACCGGAGAGGTCTTTGCCGTAGCCGGAGTTCTTGAACCCGCCATGGGGCATCTCGGCGACCAGCGGGATGTGGCAGTTGATCCATACGCAGCCGAAATCGAGTGCGGCCGACATGCGGTTGGCGGTGGCGTGATCGGTGGTCCACACGCTCGAGGCCAGGCCGTAGTCGACGCCGTTGGCGAGCTCGATCGCCTCGGCCTCGTCGGTGAACGACTGCACCGTCACCACCGGACCGAACGTCTCGTCCTGCACCAGGCTGTCGTCCTGGTGCACACCGGTGATCACCGTCGGTTCGACGAAGAACCCGGTGTCGCCCTTGCGTTTGCCGCCGATCGCGACGGTGGCGTGCGACGGGACGGAGTCGAGGATCGCGGTGACCTTGCCGAAGTGGTCGACGTTGTTCAGCGGGGGCACGGTGACGTCGGCGGTGTAGGCGACCAATTTGTCGACGAAGGCGTCGTGGACCGAGTCGTGCACGAGGATGCGGGTCACCGCGGTGCAGTCCTGGCCGGCGTTGAAGAACGCGGCGTCGGCGATGGGCGCGACGGACTTCTCGAGGTCGGCGTCGGCGAACACGACCGCGGGTGCCTTGCCGCCGAGTTCGAGATGGGCGCGCTTGAGGTTCTTCGCGGCGGCGACCGCGACGGCGATCCCGGCGCGCACCGAGCCGGTGATGGCGACCATGGCCGGCGTCGGATGGCTCACCACCGCGGCACCGGTCTCGCCGTTGCCCAGCACGATGTTGAGGACGCCGTCGGGGAGGATGCCCTTGGTGATCTCGGCGAGCACCAGGGTGCTCTCGGGGGTGGTGTCGCTGGGCTTGAGGACGATGGTGTTGCCCGCCGCGAGCGCGGGCCCGATCTTCCACAGCGCCATCATCAGCGGGTAGTTCCACGGCGTCACCTGGCCGACCACGCCGACCGGCTCACGACGCACGTGCGAGGTGAAACCCTCCATGTACTGCCCCGCCGACTTGCCCTCCAACATGCGGGCGGCGCCAGCGAAGAAGCGGATCTGATCCGCGCCGACGGTGACCTCCTCGTCGGCGATCTGCGCCTCGGGTTGTCCGGTGTTGCGCGCCTGCGCGGCCACGATGCGATCGGAATTGGCCTCGATCGCATCGGCGAGACGCAGCAGTGCCTTCTGGCGGGTCGAGGGTGTGGTGGTGCCCCACGAGGCGAACGCGGCCTTCGCCGCCGCCATGGCCGCATCGACATCGGCCGCACCGGAGATGGGGGAGCGGGCCACGACCGACTCGTCGATCGGGTTCACCACGTCGATGACGTCGGTGCCCGTCGCGTCGACGAACTCCCCGTTGATCCAGTTCTGCAGCACGGTCGGTGTGGTCATGCGGGTGGCGGCCTCCTCGGGAGACGGTGGGTGGCTTGTCGATCAGTGTTTCCCCTGTGGGTGGTGGGGTGCCCCTGACAGTCTGTCCACACTTCACGCTCCCGGATGGACGAAATGGAGTAGCGTCGCGGTGTCCGTGCAGTTCGAGGGGGTGATCGGCAGTGGCGACGACGGTCGGCTGGCTCCTCGATCAACGTGCCCTCGACCTACGGGCCTGCACCGGCCGGCTCGGGCTCGACCGTCCGATCGACTGCGCCCTGACCTCGGAACTCGTCGATGCCGCCGAGTGGCTCTCGGGCGGGGAACTCCTGCTGACCACGGGGATGCGGCTGCCCGACGACCATGACGGTCGCGCGCGGTACCTCTCGAGCCTCGCCGACGCCGGCGTCGCGGCCATCGGCTTCGGCACCGGGCTGGGCTACGACACCGTGCCCGACGACCTCGTCGCCCTCGGCGCCGATCTGGGTCTGCCGGTGCTCGAGGTCCCCCTGCCCATCCCGTTCTCCGCGATCGCGCGAGCACTGCTCGACCGGGTCGCCGACGACCGCTACGCGCAGTTCACCCGCGCCGCCCGCAGCCAGCCCGCGATGACCCGGGCCGTCATCGCCGGGGGCGTCCCCGCGCTCGCCGGCGAGCTGGCGGCCGCACTCGACCACACCGTGGTGGTGATCGATCGCGACGGCCGTGTCGTGTGCAGCCGTCCGCGCGCGGCCGATCCGGCCGCGATGGCGCATGTGCGCCGTGCCATCGGACCCGACCACTGGCGTTCGCGTGCGGCGTCGGCGACCGGTGTGACCATCACCGACGACCACACCATCACCGTGCAGCGCATCAGCTCCGGCGGCGCGGTGGTCGGGCACCTCGCGGTGATCGGTGAGCGGCCGCTCGGCGATCTGCAGCGCGTGCTGGTGGGTCACGCATCGTCGTTGATCACCCTGCAGCACAACGGCGCCGGCGACGTGGCCGCCGAACGGGCGCAGCTGCATGCCGACGTCCTCGGGTTCGCGGTACGCGGTGACCCCCTGCCGCCGACCGCCGAGACGATGCTCCTGCGCGCCGCCGACGACGACGGTCTCGTGCGGGTGGTCGTGTTCGAATTCCGCTCGGCGGCCACGGCGACCGACGCCGTCGGGCGTCTCGCGGGCGCGCTGGAGCAGAGGTGGCGACCGGTGTTCTGCGCGCAGGACGGGCGTGAGGTGGTGGTGGTGCTGCGCGGTGACGACGACGCCGCGACGGCACTGTCGCTGGCCGCGGGTCTGCGGATGCGCGCCGGCCTCGGTGACCCGGTCGCGGTGCGCGAGATCGCGGCGTCGACCGGGCAGGCCCGTCAGGCCGCACGCGCCGCCGTCGACGGGGAGGTCGTCGATCTCGTGACGACGCGGTCGGTGCTCGCGATCGACGGGGTGCAGGACGGCCTGCGCGGACTCCACGACATCCGGTTGCGACCCCTGCTCGAGGTGCGTGCCGCCGGTGGCGCCGACCTCGTGATCACCCTGCGCCGGTTCCTCGAGGCCAACGGACACTGGGAATCGGCGGCCGCGGCGATCGGCGTGCACCGGCACACGTTGCGGCAGAGGGTGTCCCGGATCGAAGGCCTCCTCGGCGTCGATCTGGCCGACGCCCGCACCCGCGCCGAACTCCTGCTCATCCTCCTCAGCGGCGACCGCCCACCCTCGCCGCGCTCGACGCCGACTGCTCGATCCCTAGGGTGAACCCATGGACCTGCAGCTGAGCGGTAAGCGCGCGATCGTCACCGGCGGGAGCAGCGGCATCGGCAAGGCCATCGCGCGCGCTCTGGCCGCCGAGGGAGCCGCTGTGGTCGTCGCGGCACGGGACCCGCGTCGACTGGCCGAGGCCGCGGCCGAGATCGCCCGCGACACCGGCGGGCGGGTGGTCCCGATCGCCGCCGACACCGCGGAGCAGGAATCGGTGGATCGCCTCGTCGAGCGGACCGTCGCCGAGCTCGGTGGCGTCGACATCCTCGTCAACAGCGCGGCGACCCCGTGGAGCGCGGGCAAGCCGACCGCGTTCGACGCCATCACCGACGACGTCGTGCGCGCCGAGGTCGAGATCAAGGTGCTCGGCTACCTGCGCACCGCGCGGGCGGTGACGCCGCACATGGTGGAGCAGGGGTGGGGTCGCATCATCAACATCAGCGGACTCGGTGCGCGACAGGCGACCTCGATCGCCCACACCGTCCGCAACGTCAGCGTCTCGGCGCTCACCAAGAATCTCGCCGACGAACTCGGTCCGAAGGGGATCAACGTGACCGTGGTGCACCCCGGGCTCACGCGCACCGAACGGCTGCGGGATCGTCTCGCCGATCAGGCTGCCCGCGAACAGGTCTCGGTGGAGAGTCTCGAGGAGGGGGTGGCGACCAACTCCATCCGACGCGTGGTCGACGCCTCCGAGGTGGCCGACGTCGTCGCCTTTCTCGCCTCGCCGCGCAGCATCGCGATCACCGGCGACGCGATCGCGGCCGGCGGCGGGATACCCGGACCCGTCTACTACTGAGTCGGGGTTGCCGACACCGGCGTCGGTGTGGGCGACGAGCGCGGCGCGAGACGGGACACGATGCACCGCGCCACATCCCGCACCGCCGACCGGTCGTGGGTGTAGTACCAGGCGTACCGCCGCCGGGCGAGCGGCCCGCTGTCGCCGAGATCCTTGGCGACGATGGTGGCGGCGTAGTTCTGGGTCAGGATGGCCAGCGCGAACTGACGCGGGAAACCGGAATGCGGGCTGATCGGTCCGCGCACCCCGGGGACGTCGAACTCGCCGGCCCCCACGACCCCGACAAGCGTGTGCTTACGCGCGAAATCGGCGTACTGGTGCCCGAATCGGGTCGCGAAAGCATCGGCGTTCTGCACCGCGACGACCATGCATCCCGGCGTGATGAGCTCATCGCCCAGCGAGGTGACCGTGTCGAACACCCGCATGATGGTCGCGTGGTCGATGACCTGCGACGGCAGTCGGTCGAGGATGTCGGCCGGCGCCTGCAGTGGTGGCGGACCGGCCGGGAACGCCCGGATCATGTGTCGCTCATCGGCGATCGGTGCGTCCGCAGGCGGGTCGCCCGGCCGACCCAGGAGGAAGCCCTGGCCGAGGGTGGCGCCGACCGAGCGGGCCACGGCGATGTCGCCGTCGTCCTCGATGCCCTCGGCGAGGATGCGGGCGCCGGTCTCGGCGGCGTAGTCGATCACGAAGGAGACGGTGTCGTCGGACCCCGGCGCCGTCGGGTCGGTGATGATCCGCCGGTCGAGCTTCACGACGTCGGGCAGGATCAGGGGGAGCAGCGCCAACGACTCGGGGTTGGGGCCCACGTCGTCGAGCGCGATACCGCAGTCGCGTTCGCGGGCCCAGTCGATGGTCGCCATGACCGCGGCCGGGTTCGCTAGCACGTCGCGTTCGGTGAGCTCGATGATGATCTGCAGGTCGTTGCTGGTGATCTCGCGAAAGCGATCGCCCGGGAAATGCCAGGTGGGTGACGTTCCCAGCGCCGTGGGCTCCACGTTGATGAAGACGCTGAGCGGACGGACGAGACCTTCGCGCAGCGAGGCGACGACCGCGGCGCGGCGACAGGCCCAGTCGAGTTCGGCGATGCGCCCCGACCTGCGCGCGTGGTCGAACACCTCGAGCGGGGAGGCGTCGGGTTCGGCGGGCCACCGCGACAACGCCTCGTACCCGACGGTCGCCGATGTCGTGAGATCGACGATGGGCTGGAACGCAGGCACGACCGGGGACGCGAGAGCGCGCTCGGCGCGCTGGTGGTCGTAGGTCATCGCAGGTCACGCCTGTCTCTAGACGGTCTCCCGAACCACTGTGCATCATCGTTGTCGGCGACCGGTCGCGCAACAACGTGCAGATCGGCGCGTGTCGCCATCGCCCGTTCCGCCGACACCGCCGTCCGGGCGTCCTCTCAGGGCGGAGACCGGCGTCGGAGGCGGCGGGGTCGAAAAGTTTGGAACACTGGAGAGGTGACCCCGCCCCCTCCCTCGTCCCCAGCACCCACCGCCGACGGCTCCACGGCATCGACCGCCCGTTCGGCGGCGTTGTTCGCGCGGGCGAGCGGTGTCATCCCGGGTGGGGTCAACTCGCCGGTCCGGGCCTTCTCGTCGGTCGGCGGCACGCCGCGTTTCATCACCTCGGCGCAGGGCTGCCGCATGACCGACGCCGACGGCACCACCTACATCGACCTCATCAGCTCGTGGGGCCCGATGATCCTGGGCCACGCCCACCCGACGGTGGTCGAGGCCGTGCAGCGGGCCGCGACCACCGGCCTGTCGTTCGGCGCCCCGACCGAGGCCGAGATCGAACTCGCCGAGGAGATCATCGGTCGCGTCGCCCCGGTCGAACGGGTGCGCCTGGTCAACTCCGGCACCGAGGCGACGATGTCGGCGGTGCGCCTGGCCCGCGGGTTCACCGGTCGCACCAAGATCATCAAGTTCGCGGGCTGCTACCACGGTCACGTCGACGCGCTGCTCGCCGACGCGGGCTCGGGCGTCGCGACGCTCGGCCTGCCCACCTCGCCCGGCGTGACCGGCGCCCAGGCCGCCGACACCCTCGTCGTGCCCTACAACGACCTCGCCGCGGTCGAGGCGGCGTTCGCCGAGAACCCCGACACCGTCGCGTGTGTGATCACCGAGGCCGCCGCCGGGAACATGGGCGCCATCGCACCGGCGCCCGGCTTCAACGCGGGCCTGAAGGAGCTGACCGCCCGCAACGGAGCGCTCCTCATCGTCGACGAGGTGATGACCGGCTTCCGAGTGAGCCCCTCCGGGTGGTTCGGCATCGACGGCGTCGCCGGCGACCTCTACACCTTCGGCAAGGTCATGAGCGGTGGCCTGCCCGCCGCCGCGTTCGGTGGCCGCGCCGACATCATGGGCCACCTGGCACCGGCCGGGCCGGTCTACCAGGCGGGCACGCTGTCGGGGAACCCCGTCGCCGTCGCCGCCGGGCTGGCCACGCTGCGCACCGCCGACGCCGACGTCTACGCCGCGCTCGACGCGAACTCCCACCGCCTCGGCGACCTCATCACCGACGCTCTCACCGCCGCGGGTGTCGGCCACCGCGTGCAGTACGCGGCCAACATGGTCAGTGTGTTCTTCACCTCCACCCCCGAGGTGGCGATCACCGACTACGCCGCGGTCAAGAACAGCGAGACCTGGCGGTTTGCGCCGTTCTTCCACGCGCTGCTCGCACGCGGCGTCTACCCGCCGCCCAGCGCGTTCGAGGCGTGGTTTGTGTCGGCAGCGCTCGACGAGGATGCTTTCGGTGTCCTGGCCGACGCGATGCCTGCGGCGGCCGCCGCGGCTGCCGCGGCCACGTCCCGCGAGGAGCTCCACTGATGCAGCGCACCATCGTGCACATGATGCGACACGGCGAGGTGCACAACCCCGGCGGCATCCTCTACGGCCGTCTGCCGCATTTCGGGTTGTCGACCACCGGTACCCGACAGGCCGGTCGCGTCGCCGACGAGCTCGCCGACCACGACATCACGGCCGTCTTCGCCTCGCCGCTGCAGCGCGCCCAGGAGACCGCCACCCCGATCGCCGCGCGCCACGGGCTGTCGATCATCACCGACGAGGGCCTCATCGAGGCCGAGAACGTCTTCGAGGGTCTGAAGGTGTCGATCGGCGACGGGGCGCTGCGCCGCCCGCGGCACTGGCCGAAGATGCGTGACCCGTTCACGCCGTCGTGGGGTGAGCCCTACATCCAGCTCGCGCACCGCATGCTCGCCGTCGCCACCAAGGCACGCGACGCCGCCCGCGGTCACGAGGCGGTCTGCGTCAGCCACCAGCTGCCCGTCTACACACTGCGTCGGTTCCTCGAGGGCCAGCGTCTGTGGCACGACCCGCGCCGTCGCCAGTGTTCGCTGGCCTCGCTGACCAGCCTCCTCTACGACGGCGACGCCCTCGTCGACATCGTGTACTCCGAGCCGGCCGGCGCGTCCGACCCCCTCGCCACGGGGGCGTGACCCCAGCTGTGAGGAAAGGCGCGGTGCTCGCGGCCATCGTGGCGCTGGTGGTGGTCCTCGCCGGCTGCGGTACCGGCGACGACGCCGTCGCCCAGGGCGACACCTTCGAGTTCGTGTCGCCGAACGGTCAGACCTCGATCACCTACGACCCGCCGTCGGCGCGCAAACGGGTCCAGGAATTGCGCGGCGAGAACGTCGTCGACAACAGCCCGCTCGCCCTCTCGGATTTCACCGGCGACGTCGTCGTCGTCAACGTGTGGGGTCAGTGGTGTGCACCGTGCCGGGCCGAGGTCGGTGACCTCGAGCAGACCTTCGAGCAGACCCGCAGCCTCGGCGTCGCGTTCCTCGGCATCAACTTCCGCGACAACCAGACCGACGCGCAGGACTACATCGCCAACAACAAGATCAGCTACCCGTCGATCTTCGACTACCCCGGCCGCACGCTGGTCCGCCTGACCACGCCGACCTCGGTCGTGCCGACCACCGTCGTCCTCGACCGCTACCACCGGGCCGCGGCGGTGTTCCTGCGGACGATCTCCGCCGAGGAACTCGAACCCCTCGTCCGGCGCCTGGCCGCCGAGCCCTATGACGGCCCCTCGGCGTCGGCGTCCCCGTCGTCCTCACCGTCACCGTCGACCGTGCCGTCGGCGCGGGTGCCGTCGTGAGCGCGGTGACGCTCGCCTCGGGCATCGGCGACTCCTTCGCCTCCACCGTCAGCTCCGGACCGATCCTGCTCGCCCTCGGTGCCTGCGCGCTCGCCGGCCTGGTGTCGTTCGCGTCGCCGTGCGTGGTGCCGCTCGTCCCGGGCTACCTGTCGTATCTCGCCGGTCTCGTCGGCGCCGAGGCGCCGCCGGTGCGCGCCGGGGAACCCAAATCGACCGGCCGTGCCCGCGTGGCCGGCGCCGCACTGCTGTTCGTGCTCGGGTTCACCGTGGTGTTCGTGCTCGCCACCGCCACCGTCTTCGGCATCACCTCGACGTTCGTGCTCAATCGTGATGTGCTGCAACGCATCGGCGGTGTCGTCACCATCGCGATGGGTCTGGTGTTCATCGGTCTCGTCCCGATGCTGCAGCGCGACGCGCGGTTCCACCCGCGACTGGTGTCGAACCTCGTCGGCGCACCGCTGCTGGGGGCGGTCTTCGCGCTCGGCTGGACGCCGTGCCTGGGCCCGACGCTGGCCGCGGTCATCGCGACCGCCAGCGGCACCGAGGGGTCGACGGCGGTCCGCGGGGTCACCCTGATCATCGCCTACTGCCTCGGACTCGGCCTGCCGTTCGTGATCCTCGCGTTCGGCTCGGCGAGCGCGCTGCGCGCCGTCGGCTTCATGCGTCGGCACGCCCGCACCATCCAGGTCGTCGGCGGCGTACTGCTCATCGCGGTCGGCATCGCGCTCGTCACCGGGATGTGGGACTCGTTCGTCACCTGGGTGCGCGACGCGTTCGTCACCAACACGGAGTTGCCGATATGACCGACACCATCGTCCGCGACACCACCGGAGCCGCCTCGCCACCGCCGCCGGTGTGGAAGCGGCGCCTGCTGTGGCCGGCGCGCAACCTGTGGCGGTCGCTGACGTCGATGCGCACCGCGCTGGCGTTGCTGTTCCTGCTGGCGTTGGCCGCCGTCCCCGGCGCACTCCTGCCGCAGCGTGAACTGAACTCGCAGAAGACCCAGGCCTACATCGACGACCACGGCCTCCCGGCCCGGATCCTCGACCGCCTGCAGTTCTTCGAGGTGTTCTCCAGCGTCTGGTTCACCGCGATCTACGTGCTGCTGTTCATCTCGCTGGTCGGCTGCCTCACCCCGCGCCTCATCGAGCACGCCAAGGCCCTGCGCGCGACACCGGTCGCCGCGCCCCGCAACTTCACCCGACTGCCGCGCCACGACCGCCACGAGGTCGACGGTGCACCGTCGGAGATGGCCGACCGCGTGATGGGGAATCTGCGTGGATGGCGACGCACGCGCACGACGCGCACCGTCACCGCACCCGACGGCGCGCAGACCGAGATCATCGAGATCTCGGCCGAGAAGGGCTACCTGCGGGAGTTCGGCAACCTCGTGTTCCACTTCGCGCTGCTCGCGCTGCTGGTGTCGATCGCAGCGGGAAAGATGTGGGGCTACGAGGGCACCCGCATCCTCGTCGCCGACGGCCAGCAGGGACTGTGCAACACCTCGACCGCGGTCTACGACTCGTTCCGCGGCGGCAACCTCGTCGACGGCACCGACCTCGCGCCGTTCTGCGTGCAGGTCGACGACTTCACGGCCAAGTACCTGCCCAGCGGCCAGGCCGACATGTACTCCGCCCGCGTCGACTACCAGGCGGGTTCCGACCTCGAGAACGACCGGACGAAATCGACCACCCTGAAGGTCAACGACCCGCTGCGCGTCGCCGGTGACCGCGTGTACCTCCTCGGCCACGGGTACGCGCCGACGTTCACCGTCACCTTCCCGAACGGGGAGAAGCGCACCCAGACGGTGCCGTTCACCCCGAACGAGGCCGTCACGCTGCTGTCGTCGGGCGCCGCCCGCTTCGACACCCCCGCCGGGCTCTACCCCGACTCCGACGTGCGCCGCAAGAACCAGATCGCCGTGGAGGGCCTCTTCGCGCCGACCGCTCTGTTCACCGGCGCGACCGGGTCGTTGCTGTCGTCATCGTTCCCCGAAGCGCGTGACCCGCAGGTCGCGATCCGCATCTACAAGGGTGACACCGGCCTCGACACCGGTCGCCCGCAGAACGTCTACTCGCTCGACCAGAACCTCATCAACCAGGGACGACTGCTGCAGAAGGCGCAGGTCAACCTCGCGGTCGGGCAGACGAGCACCATCGACGACGGCACCACCGTCCGCTTCGACGGCTACCAACAGTGGGTGTCACTGCAGGTCAGCCACGACCCCGCCCAGCAGTACGTGCTGATCTCGGCGATCGCCATGCTCGCCGGGCTGTTGGTGTCGCTGCTGATCAAGCGACGTCGGGTGTGGGCGCGGATCACGCCGGCTGCGGACCCCTCTTCTCGGGATTCCGCCGCGACCGGCAAACGACATACAGTAGTAGAGATGGCGGGTCTCGCCCGGACCGATCAGGCCGGGTGGGGCGAGGGCTTCGGTGACCTCGTCCGCAGACTCCTCGAGATCGATCCACCCGGCGCACGTTCTGCGCGCACCGGCGAAAGGTGACACCTGTGAACATCGACGAGAACCTGTCGCGGTACTCCGACCTGCTCTTCGGCACCACGCTCACGCTGTACGTGCTGGCGATGATCATGTTCCTGGCCGCCCTCGCGTCGTCGCGCAGCACGACCGCCGCGCCGGCTGCAGCCGAGGAGAACGTGCTGGTCAAGGCGGGTGGCGGCAACGACGTCCGCACGCCGGGTCCGGTCGGCGACGTCCGGATGCCGGGCAAGATCGGTCCGCAGGTGCGCACGCCGTTCGGTGAGCGCATCGCGAAGATGGCGTTCCCGGTGGTGATCGTCGGCGCGCTGGCCCACATCGGGTCGATCGTGATCCGCGGTCTCGCGACCGACCGCATGCCCTGGGGCAACATGTACGAGTTCATCAGCCTGTCGTGCGCGGCGGGTGTCGTCGCGGGCATCGTGGTGCTGCGCCGCCCCGAGAACCGGCCGCTGCTGTCGTTCGTGCTGGTGCCGGTCGCGCTGCTGATGTTCATCGCGGGCCGCTGGCTCTACACGCAGGCCGCGCCCGTGGTCCCCGCCCTGAAGTCCTACTGGCTCGCGATCCACGTCTCCATCGTGTCGGTGGGGTCCGGGGTGTTCCTGGTGTCCGGTGTCGCCAGCGCGCTGTACCTGATCAAGCTGCGCTACCCCGAGGCCGGGAACGGCATCGGCGGACGCATCCTCGACCGGCTGCCCAGCGCGCAGGCGCTCGACCGGCTCGCCTACAAGACCGTCGTGTTCGCGTTCCCGCTGTTCGGCCTGGGCGTCATCTGCGGCGCCATCTGGGCCGAGGCGGCCTGGGGACGCTTCTGGGGCTGGGACCCCAAGGAGACGGTCTCGTTCATCGCCTGGATCATCTACGCGGCCTACCTCCACGCCCGCGCGACCGCGGGCTGGCGCAACACGTCGGCGGCGTGGATCAACATCGCCGGATTCGTGGCGATGTTGTTCAACCTCTTCATCATCAATCTGGTGGTGTCGGGTCTGCATTCCTACGCCGGCCTGTAGGAAGCGCGCCGCGGGCGCGCGACTTTACGCAGTGCTACCGAAAAAACAATGTCAACGAACAATGGTGAGCCGCGAGAATGATCCCGCGGCTCACCATTGTCTTGCGGTGACTCAGTGGTCGTCGCGCAGATTCTGCTGACGCACGACCTTCAGCAATTCGATGATGGTGTCGATGGTCGACACCGACAGTTCGCCGTGGCGGAACGCCGCGAGATGGGCGCCGGTCTCGGCGGCCATCGCGACGTATTCGCGCTGCTGCTCGACCCGCTTGAGATCCTCGTCGGGGTCGGACAGGAAGTAGGTCACGCTGATCTCGAACGCGCGCGAAATCGCTTCCACCGTGCGGAAAGACGGTGTCTTGGCCTTGCCGGTGCGCAGCTGTGAGATGTAGGCGTCGCTCAGCGTGTAGCCGAGGCGATTCGCCTTCAGCGCGATCTTCTTCCCGGTGTAGGGAATACCGTTCTCATCGCGAACGGTGTCGAACAGTTCATTGAGACTCTCGGCAAAAGACCGGGCTGTGTGAACGTCGCTCGTCGTGGTCATTCGTGCTCCCCGATCTAGTGAAGGTGACCGACCAGATCACCTTCGCAGCAGATGGAACTCGCCATGCGGACAAGAATGTGTCCGCCTTGCGTTTATTTCTGCTGTGAACTCTACCTTTAGGAGTCGTTCATCAGGTACTACGAGCCGAACACCACCTCAGGAACCGGCTCCGGGGCGCGGATCGTCGGCGTCGGGGGCCGGTGGGGTGGCCGTGTCGTCGCCGGTCGGGTCGGTGCCGTTCGTGTCGCGGCGGGGGCTGCGAGGGGTGCGGCGATCGTGACCGAGATCGAGCAGGAAATCGGGATCGTCGTCGGGGCCGATGGGGCCGCGCCGCGACGACGTCGGTGCGCTGCGCGTCGTCGTGTCCGGCCCGAACGCCTTCCACACGAGATAGGCGACACCTATCGCGACGACCAGGGCAACGACGACGACCACGAGAAACCTCCACGAACGTACGGGTAGGTCCACGTTACGGGAGTCCGACGAATCGGGCTGTCGACGCTGGTCGGGAGCCCGCGTCGGGGGCTCCGAGACGACCGCGGGCCGACACCCGGGGGCTGTCCGGGGCCGGCCCGCGGGCTCGACGAGTCGTGCGACGAGGTCAGTCGGTCTTGCGGTTGAGCAGGGCCACGACGTCGGCCTCGCGGAACCGGCGGTGACCACCGGGGGTGCGGATGGCGCCGAGCAGGCCGGAGCTGGCCCAGCGGGCCACGGTCTTGGGGTTGACGTTGAACATCGCCGCGACCTGTCCGGGGGTCAGCGTGTGCTGGCTGGCCACCCGCGGCGTGATCGGCATGGACGACGAGAGTGCGCCCCCAGGCATAGCGTTGAATGCTGCAGTCATGTGTCGTTCTCCTCGTGCTGGGCCCCCGGCCGTCGATCGAGATCGGCGGTGGTGGGCATCTGATCTGGCTGTGACCGATGAAACTGGTGTTTCGCTGCCCGACAACATGATTACACCGAGAATGCAAGGTGTTCGAACGGTCAGCTGTTGGTAAATCAATGGTAAAAATCGGGCATCGCGGGCGCGGGGCCCTCTCGACGTAGGCTGACGGGGTGAACGAACGCGACACATCCGCCAGTCAGCCGGGCCCCACGGGTGCCCCCTCGGACCCGCAGGAGGTCGGTGCCGGACGTGGTCTGGCGACCGCGCTTATCCTGTACACCGTTGCGCGCCTTGGACTTGTCATCGTGCTGGCCGCGATCATCTACGGCGTCGGACACCTCGCCGGGGTCGACGTGCCGATCCTCGTCGCGGCGATCTTCGCGGTCGTGATCGCGCTGCCGCTGGGCATGCTGCTGTTCAAGCGACTGCGCACCGACGTCAACTCTGCCATCTCCGCGGTCGACGCCGACCGCCGCGCCAAGCGCGACGCGTTGCAGGCACGGTTGCAGGGATCGCAGCGTCCCGACGGTTCCGGCGACCCCCGATCGTGACGCCCGCGGGTCCGCTGGTCGACCACCGGGGCTCGCGTGAGTGGGTCGACACCGCGATCCGGCTGATCGAGGCCGACGCCACGCGCAGCGCCGACACCCACCTCGTGCGGTTCCCGCTGCCGGAGTGGTCGCGGTTCGTCGGCGCCGACGGTGAACCCACCGCCATCGATCTCTATCTGAAGGACGAGAGCACCCACATCACGGGTTCCCTCAAGCACCGGCTCGCGCGGTCGCTGTTCCTGTACGCGCTGTGCAACGGGTGGATCACCGAGACGACACCGGTCATCGAGGCGTCGTCGGGATCCACCGCGGTCTCCGAGGCCTACTTCGCGGCCCTGATCGGGGTGCCGTTCGTGGCGGTCATGCCGCGCAGCACGTCGTCGGCGAAGGTCGCGCTCATCGAGCGACAGGGCGGCCGGTGCCACTTCGTGGACTCGCCGTCGGAGGTCTACACCGCCGCGGCGTCCCTCGCCGACGACCTCGGCGGGCACTTCATCGACCAGTTCACGATGGCCGAACGCGCCACCGACTGGCGCGGCAACAACAACATCGCCGAGTCGATCTACTCCCAGCTGTCCCTCGAGCGGCACCCGATCCCGACGTGGGTCGTCGTCGGAGCGGGCACCGGCGGCACCTCGGCCACCATCGGCCGCTACATCCGCTACCGCCGCCACCCCACATGGCTCTGCGTGGTCGACCCGGAGAACTCGGTGTTCCATCCGGCGTATGCCAGCGCCGACGGATCGGTGACCTCGGCGGTCGGGTCGAAGATCGAGGGCATCGGCCGGCCCCGTGTGGAGCCGTCGTTCGTCTCGCAGGTCATCGACGCGATGCTGCGGGTTCCCGACGCGGCGTCGGTGGCGACCGCGCGGCTGGTGTCGGATCAGCTGGGCCGCCGCGTCGGCGGGTCGACCGGCACCAACGTGTGGGGCGCGTTCGCCGTCATCGCCGACATGCTCGCCGCCGGCACCGGCGGCAGCGTGGTGACGTTGCTCTGCGACGGCGGCGACCGGTACGGCGACACCTACTTCGACGACGACTGGGTCGCCGGGTGCGGCTGGTCGCTCGACGAGCCGCGCGCCGTGCTCGACGAGTTCTGGACCGACGGTCGGTGGACCGGGTGAGCGCGGTGGCCGACGGCGTGACGACGCCGGCTATCGAGGCGACCGACCTCGTGCGGGAGTACCACATGGGCGAGGAGACCGTCCGCGCGCTCGACGGGCTGACCCTGCGCCTCGACGGCGGTCAGTTCGTCTCGGTGGTGGGGCCCTCGGGGGCGGGGAAGTCGACGCTGCTGCACGTGATCGGTGCCCTCGACGCCCCCGATTCGGGACGCATCGTGGTCTCCGGTTCCGACATCGGGTCGCTGAACGACGACGAGCAGTCCGAGTTCCGCAGGCGCACCATCGGTTTCATCTTCCAGTTCTTCAACCTGGTGCCGACGATGTCGGCGTGGGAGAACGTGGCGCTGCCCCGGTTGCTCGACGGGACGTCGCTGCGGCGGTCGAAGGCGGACGCGGTGGCGTTGCTCGACCGCGTGGGGCTCGGCAACCGCGCCGGTCACCGTCCGTCAGAGCTGTCGGGCGGGCAGATGCAGCGCGTCGCGATCGCCCGGTCGTTGATCATGGACCCGCGGATCGTGCTCGCCGACGAACCGACCGGCAACCTCGACTCGCACACCGGTGCCTCGATCCTCGGACTGCTGGCCGAACTGGCCCACGACGACTCGGGCCGACTGGTGCTGATGGTCACCCACGACACCCAGGCCGCCCAGTTCGCCGACACCACCGTCACCGTCCGCGACGGGCGGATCGAAGCGTAGATGTCGGGGGGCGGGGGAGCGCGACGTCGGTTCGATCCGGTCGCGACGTGGACACGGGTGCGGGTGCTCAACCTGCGCGAGCTGCGCAGTCACCGGCTGCGGGTGATCACGTCGCTGATGGTCATCACGGTGTCGTCGACGCTGCTCGTGGCGGTGCTCGGCACCTACGGATCGATCACCGCGTCGGTGCGTGAGCTGTCGGCGACCGTCTCCGGGACCGCCGACCTCGACGTCACCTCCGTCGGCGACAGCGGGCTCGACGAGTCGTTGGTCGGTGAGATCCGCTCGCAGGTGCCGCAGGCCTCGACCGTCGCACCGCTGATCCAGGGCTCGATCTACCTCGACGCGAAGCCGGTCACCGTGCTCGGTGCCGACGTGTCGATCCTCGGTCTCGGCGGCGCCCTGCGTGAGGTGCTGGCCTCGTCGTCGGGGGGCGGGCAGGCATTGTCGCCGAGCGGTCCCGACGCGTCGACGTCGATCGCGGTCGGCCCCGGACTCGGTCTCACCGCGGGGCAGAAGGTGACCGTCGACGGCGTCGAGGTGACGGTCGTCGGGGTGGTCGACAACGCGGCGGCGAAACCCATCAACGGGGGCCGGTTCATCGCGGCGTATCTGCCGCTGGCGCAACGACTCACCGACAAGCAGGGCCGCCTCGACTCCATACTCATCGGCGCCGCCCCCGGTGTCGACACGGCCGCACTGCGTTCGGCGATCGAGCGCGTGGTCGCCGGGCGCGCGGTGGTCAACCGGCCCGACTACCGCGCGGGTCAGGTCGAGACGGCCAGCTCGGTGACCCGCGACTCGACACTGCTCGTCGCGCTGATCTCGCTGGTGATCGCGGCGTTCCTGGTGTTCAACACGATGAACATGGCCGTCGCGTCACGGCGACAGATGCTGGCGATGGTCCGGGCGATCGGCGGGCGCCGTGGACAACTCGTGCGTGACCTCATCGGCGAGGCCGCCCTGTTCGGATTGGTCGGCGGCCTGATCGGCATCCCCGTCGGGATGCTCGCCGGCCGCTGGATCATCAGCAGGCTGCCCGAGGTCTCGGAGGAGGCCGTCGGCGCGACCATCGGCTACCACCTGCCCTGGTACGTCGGCCCGATCGCGGTCATCGCCTGTATCGCGTCGTGCGTGGCGGCCAGTGTGCTCGCTGCCCGATCGGTGTTCGCGCTGTCACCGATCGAGGCGATGGTGCCCGGCGAGGTGCTCGCCCGCGACCGCAGCCCGGGCGTGCTGGTGTGGCTCGCCGGCGTCGGTGGTCTCGGGCTCGTCGGGTCGGGCTGGCTGATCGCGCACACCGTGCAGGGTCGGCTCGTGTTCGGCGGCGCGGTGCTCACCAGCATCGGGACGCTGCTGTTCTTCTTCGCGATCACCGGCCCGCTGATCCGGGCGGTGACGGCGTTGGCCGCGCGACTCGGCGGCCCCGGGACGCTCGCCGCGGTCAACACCGAGCGGTCCCCGCGCCGAGCCTGGGCGACGCTCATGACGGTCACCGTCGCGGTGTCGGTCGGTGTCGGCACGTCGGGGGCGATGAACGACCTCGTCGGATCGGTGTCGGGGGCGCTCGACGGTCTCGCCGATCCCGATCTCTACGTCTCGTCGCAACCGGTGGAGAACATCCCGAGCGGGCCGGTCCTCGACTCGGGCGTCGCCGGCCGCGTGGCCGCGGTGCCCGGTGTCGCGGCGGTGGTCGGTGGTCAGTGGGCGACGGTGAACGTCGGCGAGGCCCGGATCCTGATGCAGGGTCTCGCGCCGGGGATCCAGGCCCCGTACGTGAAGAAGACCTCCCCGGAGGTTCTGCGTCGGGTGCTCGCCGGCGAGGGCGTCGTCGTGTCGAAGGTGCTCGCCCGCACGCTGAAGCTCGGAGTGGGCGACGGGTTCCGGCTCGCGACCCCCACCGGGTTCCACGAACTGCCGATCCTGCAGACCGTCGACTACGTGACCCTCGACTCGGGTACCGCGGCCATCTCCGATCAGCTCCTGTCGCAGTGGTTCCAGCGGCCCGGCAGCACGTTCCTGCAGGTGCGCTACGACCCCGGCGTCGACGGATCGCAGGTGCGCGAAGCGGTGACCGCGGCCGCGCAGGCCGGTGCCGATCCGCAGCGCCCGGTGTTCGTCTACAGCGGTGTCGAGACCCTCGACGCCACCCGCGCCTCGGTGAAGCAGTCGGGTGCGTTCACCATCGCCATCCAGTGGATCGTGGCGTTGGTCGCGGCGATCGCGCTGCTCAACACGCTGTTGCTGTCGGTGATCGAACGCCGCCGCGAACTCGGGGTGCTCCGCGCGATGGGTGCCTCACGCCGCTTCGTGTCGCGGATGGTGCTGGCCGAGGCGGCCTCGATCGCCGCGGTCGGTGCGGTCCTCGGTGTGGCGAGCGGCGAGTTGCTGCACATCGTGAGTGACCGGGTGCTGGGCACGACCACCTCGGTGGACATCGGCTACCACCCGCAGGCGTCGACGATCTTCTACGTCGTCGTCGCATTCGTCCTCTGCACCGCGGGCGCCTTCCTGCCCGCGGCCCGCGCCGCGCGGATGAACATCAGCGAAGCCGTCCTCGACGAATAGGGCTCGACGGCCCTGCTTGGAATATCTGTTGTCAATAAATGTTGACAACGCTGTGAGTGTCAACTTAACCTGACACAATGCAGAGCGACGACGTGGACACCGAACAGAACGACACCATCACCACAGCCGCGGCGAGCACAGATCCCGCCCAGGGACTGGCCGCGGTGCGCGCCCTGCGAACGCTGGCCGACCGCCTCGAAGAGGTGCAGGTGGCCAGTGCCCGCGAGCAGGGCTGGAGCTGGCAGGCGATCGCAGAGATCCTGCAGATCAGCCGCCAGGCCGTGCATCAGAAGCACTCGGCTCGCGAGAGGGACTGATCCACACCCACCACACGACCGAAAAGAGACACACCATGTTCGACCATTTCACTCGCGAGAACAGGCACATCCTGTCCTTCGCCATGGAGGAGGCCGCCGACCTCGGGCACACCCAACTCGGCAACGATCACCTGATCCTCGGGATGCTGTGCAACGCACGTGCCCCGATCTTCACCCGGCTGACCGCGGAGGGCTTCACGCTCGACGCGGCCCGCGACACCGTCCGTGAGGTCCGCGGCGACGGTGACGACAGCGACGACGCCGATGCGTCACAGGTCGCCGAGGACCGCGAGGCCCTCAAGTCCGTCGGCATCGACCTCGACAAGGTCGCCACGGCGATCAAGAACGCCTTCGGCACCGACATCACCGACGGCTGGTCGCAGCGCGGTTCCGACCGCCGCGGACACCGCGGTCGTGGCGGACCGCGGCGCGGCGAGGACTCCGGTCCCCGCGGCCACCGCGGTCACCGGCACGGCCATGGTCACGGCCACGGCCATCCCGACGAGGGCTTCGGCCGGCCCGACTTCCCGCTGGGCCGCGGTGAGTTCCCCGGTCGCGGCTTCGGGGGCCCGATGGGCGAGCCGGAGACGGGCGAGGGACCGTGGGAACGCGGCCGCGGCCGGCGTGGACCCCGTGGACGTGGCGGGCCGTTCGGTCGGCCACGGTTCTCGGTCGACGCCAAGGCCGCCATGGCCAATGCCGTGCAGATCGCCCGCGAGTCGGGCGAGGACCGGATCACCGCCGAACACGTGCTGCTCGGGATCCTCAAGACCGACGACAGGCGTTCGCGCGCACTGATCGAGTCGGTCACCACCTCGGAGAAGCTGCGTGACGCGTTGAGCGCCACCGTCTGATCCGTGACCGATGATGCTGCGCCCGTGAGTTCCTCACGGGCGCAGTGTCGTCACGTGAGCTCAGGCGAGGAACAGGGCGGCCGCGGTCGCGAGCGCCCAGGCCACCATCGCCATGCCGGCCTGCGCGATCGCCGGGATGAGGGCCGGGCCCAGCGCGCCGCTGCGGACCGGTGCGTTGGCCCGCCAGGCCAGCGGTGCGGCGATCAACCCGAGCAGCGCCCACGGCGTCGCGGCGATCAGCACGAGGCTGAGCACCGACGGCAGTGCGACGAGCGCGAGGTGCGTGGTGCGCGTGCGGGTGTCGCCGAGGCGGACCGCGAGGGTGTTCTTGCCCGACTCCGTGTCCGACGGTATGTCGCGCAGGTTGTTCGCCACGAGGACCGCGCTCGAGTACGAACCGACGGCGACCGCGCAGACCACGCCGATCCAGTCGATCCGCTCGGCCTGCACGAACTGCGTGCCCAGCACCGCGACGAGCCCGAAGAACACGAACACCGCGACCTCGCCGAGACCCGCGTAGCCGTAGGGGTTCTTGCCGCCGGTGTAGAACCAGGCGCCCGCGATGCACACGACGCCCACGACGATCAGCCACCACGCGCTGCTCAACGCGAGCACCAGACCGCAGACCGCGGCCAGACCGAACGCGGCGAACGCGGCGTTGCGTACCGCCACCGCGGGGGCGGCCTTCGACCCGACGAGCCGCATCGGTCCGACACGATCGTCGTCGGTGCCGCGGATGCCGTCGGAGAAGTCGTTGGCGTAGTTGACCCCGACGATCAGCGACAGCGACACCGCCAGCGCGAGCAGCGCCTTCCACCAGACCGCGTCGCCGAGCCAGCCCGCCGCGCCGGTGCCCGCCACCACGGGGGCGATCGCATTCGGGAACGTGCGCGGCCGCGCTCCGTCGATCCACTGCTTCGGGGTAGCCATGTCGACAATCTTGACCTACCGCTGTGTCGCGACGCATCGGTGGTTCCGCGCCCGCCCGGCCTCTACGGTCCGCTATGTCCGATCCGAAGTGCCGGCGCCGAGTCATCGCAGGTGGCCGCCACTACTGTGAACATCCGGGCGTTGCGGACATCGAGACGGCCGGGACAGGTCGGGCCGAACGCATGGCCGGAGAGGTGAAGGTGTCGGTGGACGCGTCGACGGTGACGATCGGCCTTCTCGGTCCCGTCGCGGTCGCGACCCCCGCCGGCATGGTGGAGGTCCCCGGCGTCCGTGCCCGCCGCCTGCTCGTCGCCCTCGCCCTTGCCCGCGGCGGTGTCCGTTCGGCGTCCGCGCTGATCGACCTCGTGTGGGGCGACGACCGCCCCAAGTCGCCGCAGGCCGCGTTGCACACCCAGATCTCCCGACTCCGGCAGGTGCTGCCGTCGGGCATGCTCGCCGGCGCGGCCACCGGCTATCGCCTCGACCTGAGCGGCCACGCCGTCGACGTTGACCGGGCCCGCGCACTCGCCGCCGTCGCGACGCCGGACGCGTTGGCCGAGGCCGACGCCCTGTGGCGCGGTGTGCCCGGCGACGACCTCGGTCCCGACACCCCCGGTGGCGACCCACTCGCGGGTGAGTTGCGCACTCTCGGTGACGATCTGCGTCGGCGGCTCGATGAGGCGCGAGCCGCGGCCGCGTCGGCGGCGGGTGACCACGAGACCGCCCGCACCATCGCCCAGGACCTCTGCGACCGCGACCCCCTCGACGAACCCGCGCACCTGCTTCTGATGCGTGAGCTGGCGGCGGCCGGCCGTACCGCCGACGCGCTCGCCGTGCACGCCCGACTCCGGCGCGCCCTGTCCGCCGAACTCGGTGTCGACCCCGGCGCCGAGATCGAGGCACTGCATCGCGAGTTGCTGACCCCGGTGCAGGTCCCGTTCCCGCCTCCGGTGATCCCGATCCCGCGCCCGTCGGTCGCCACCCGTGCCGTCGGTCTGCGGTCCGAACCCAACGAATTGCTCGGTCGCGCAGGCGACATCGACGCGGTGCTCGCCGCGGTCGACCGGCACCGGGTGGTCACCATCGCCGGTCCCGGCGGCGCGGGCAAGACCCGCATGGTGCATGCCGTCGGCCGACGGATCGCCGAGGCGGGCCGGACGATCTACCTCGTCGAGCTGGCGTCGGTCCGCAACGACGACGACGTCGTCGCGGCCATCGCCGCGTCCCTCGGTGTCGGCGAGTCCGACCTCACGCCGTCGGGTGCGCCGCGTATCCCCGTCGGCGATCTGGCCGACCGGCTCGCCGACACCCTCGTCGGCCGCGATGCCGTTCTCGCGTTGGACAACTGCGAGCAGATCATCGACGGCAGCGCGCAGGTGGTGACCGACCTGATCGCCGCCGTCGCCGACCTCACCGTGCTCACCACCTCCCGCGCGCCGCTGATGGTGCCGGGTGAGGTCATCCACCGCTTGGCGCCGCTGTCGAGCGACGTCGCCGATTCGCCGGCGGTCGAGCTCTTCGTCGCGCGAGCACGCGCCGTGCGCTCCGACGTCGCCATCGATCCCGGCGTCGTCGCCGAGCTGTGTCGTGACCTCGACGGCCTGCCTCTCGCCATCGAACTCGCCGCCGCGCGCGTGCGTACCCTGAGCGTGTCCGAGATCGCCCGACTGCTGTCCGCACGTCTCGCCCGTGGCCGACTCAGCCTGTTGCGCACGTCCGATCGCACCGCACCACGCCGACATCGGACGCTGCACGCCGTCATCGAGTGGAGTTGGGATCTGCTCGACGACGAGGCGCGCTCGGCCCTGCGGCGGCTGTGTCGTTTCCCCGCCGGGTTCACCGTCGCCGCCGCCGATGTCGTCGTGGCCGGCGGCGCGGGGCTCACCCTCGTCGACGACGTCCTCGAACAGCTGGTCAACCAGTCCCTGCTGACGGTGACCGAGGTCGACGGACACATCCGCTACCGGATGCTCGAGATGGTCCGCGAGTTCGGCGAGGAGCAGCTCGCCGCGTCGGGCGAGGCGCACGAGGTCGACGCGGCCATGATCCGGTGGGCCATCGGATGGGCCGAGGACACCCGCGCCCTCTACGACGGCGGTGAGCAGGCGGCGGCGATGGCGACGGTGGTCGCCGACAACGACAACATCGTGTGGATCCTGCGCCGCTGCACCGAGTTCGACGCGACGGAGCGTCCCGACGACGCCGTGTCGGCCGTGGTCGCGGTGTTCCCGGTGATGGCCTCGGGATGGGTGGCGCGCGGATTGCACGTCGAGGTCCGCAACTGGGCGCCCCGCATCATCGGCCTGCTCGGGCGACCGCCACGTGACCTCCCCGACGACCGACGGGAGCTGTGGCAGGTCGCCCTCCTGATGGTGGCCGGCCACCTGATCATGATCCACCCTGAGCTGCGGTTGTTGGCTCGGGCGCGGATCGCGCTGCGCACGGTCTTCCACCCCGACGAGACGATGGCGCTGCCCGCGGACTTCGTGAGCGCGATCCTGTTGGCGCGCAGCACGTACAGCGGACTGCGCATTCTCACCCGGGGTGCGCGTTCGTCGGTCCCGCTGGTGCGGGCGATCGCGCTGTCGGTGCGTTCGAACGCCCGCGAGAACGTCGGCGACCTCACCGGCGCGCTCCGCGATTCGCAGGACGCGCAATCGTTGGCCGTCTACCGCGGTGACCTGTGGATCACCGCGACCGGCGCGATGGAGATCGGCAACATCCACGGCCAGAGCGGGCGTTACGGCGATGCGGTCGAGAGCTATTCGCGCGCAACGCACCTCCTCACCGAACTCGGCTCCGTCGACGAGGTCGTCCAGGTCCGGACCTATCTCGCCTGCAGTCTGGTCGGCATCGGGGAGATCGAGCGGGCGCGCGAGATCGTGGATGAGCTGTCCGGTGGCTGGACCGTGGACCAGCCGTTGCCGGCGGGGAGCGTCGAGGTGGTCGGGACGGGCATGATGGCCAGTGCCGAGGTGGCTCACGCCTCAGGCGACAGGGCGACCGCGGGAGCCATCGCCGCGCGCGTTCTCGACGAGGTGCTCGGCACTCTGGCGGGCGCGACGGCGGATCCGACGATGCTGCTCGTCCTCAGTTCCGCGGTGACGATGGCGGCGTCGACCGGTGACGCCGACGCCGCGTACCGGCGGCTCCCGATGCTGCGCGACTTCGTGTCCGCGCAGTTCGAACCGTCCGGCTACCAGGACATCCCGCAGATCGGTGCCTGCGCGCTCGCCTTCGCCACCGCACTCGTCGCCGAGGACCCCGGGTCGGACACCGCGGCGAGGCTCTACGCGCTCGGTGTGCGTTCCTGCGCACGCCTCGACTTCCCGATCCTTCACCACGCCGTCGCGACCTCGAGGTCCCGCGGCGCGGTCGCGGCCGGCGTCTGGGAAGACCTCGACACCGAGATCGGCAGGATGTCCCGGCGGCGTGCCGCCGAGACCATCCTGCAGACCATGATCGAAGCGCTCGCCTAAGCGTTGCGCATGTACGCCCGCACGGTGAGCGGCGCGAAGATCGCGATGAGGACGGCCGCACCGAGCAGCGACCACAGCACGTGGATGCCGACGTGGCCGTTGTTGGTCAGTTCACGCACGGACGTCACCAGATTCGACACCGGGTTGATCTTCACGAACGCCTGCAGCCAGCCGGGCATCGTCTCGGGCTGCACGAAGGCGTTCGAGACGAAGGTCAGCGGGAACAGGATCATCAGCGAGAAGCCCTGCACCGCAGATGCCTTCTTGACCAACATGCCCATGAGGGCCCAGATCCAGGACACCGCGAAGCTGCAGATGATGACCAGGACGGTGGCTCCGATGAGACCCAGCGGTTCGGGGCGCCATCCCATCGCGATGCCGACCACGAACGTGATGACCGTGGCGATCAGGTAGCGCACGACGTCTGCGAGCAGTGCTCCCGCCAAGGGGCTGGTCCGCGCTATCGGCAGCGATGTGAAGCGGTCGAACACGCCCTTGTTCATGTCTTCCCGGAGTTGGGTCCCGGTGACGACCGACGTGGTGATCACGGACTGGACGAGGATGCCCGGGATGATGATCGGGAGATACTGCGACACACTGCCGGCCAGTGCCCCGCCGAAGATGTAGGTGAACATCAACGTGAACACGATGGGCTGGAACACGACGTCGAACAGCTGCTCGGGGTTGTGGCGGATCTTGAGGATTCCGCGGTAACCCATGGTGAGGGACTGGCGGACCGTGTCGAGGAAGCCGACCGAGTGCGGCACCGAGCGGGTGTCGCGGGGATGGGCGGCGGGACGGTCGAGGGTCTGGGTGGTCATGCTGCGTCCTCCTCGGACTCTGTGGCGGAGCCGGATTCGGCACCGTCGGCGGGCTTGCCGGTGATGGTCATGAACACCTCATCGAGGCTGGGTTTGGCCACGGACAGTTCGCGGATGGCGATGTCCGCCGCGACCAGGGCGGTCATCACCTCCGACACGGCATCCGGTCGGGCCAGGGGAACCGCGACCCGTCCGGCCTCCGGGCTCAGCGACCCCTTCTCACCGGTGACCCGTTCGACGATCTGCAGTGTCGCAACGCAATCCGACGACGACGTCGGGCGAACCTGCAACGTGTTGACGCCCACCGAGTCCTTCAGTTCGTCGGCCGTGCCGTCGGCGATCACGACTCCGCGGTCGATGACGGCGATCCGGTCGGCGAGCTGATCGGCCTCGTCGAGGTACTGGGTGGTCAGCAACACCGTCGACCCCTCGGACACGAGCCGACGGATCGTCTCCCACATCTGGGCGCGGGTGCGCGGGTCGAGACCGGTGGTGGGCTCGTCGAGGAACAGCAGCGGGGGAGCGGAGATGAGGCTGGCCGCGAGGTCGAGCCGCCGCCGCATGCCGCCGGAGAACTCGTTGAGCGGTCGGTTCGCCGCCTCTTCGAGACCGAACTCCTCGAGCAGGTCGCTCGCGATGGTCCGTGTCTGCGCCCGGGACTTCCCGAGCAGTCGCGCGAAGATGATGAGGTTCTCGCGAGCGGAGAGGTCCTCGTCGACGGAGGCGTACTGACCGGTGACCCCCACCAGCGACCGGACGGCCACGGGTGCGGCGACCACGTCGTGACCGAAGACGCGCGCCGTTCCGGCATCGGGCCTCAGGAGGGTCGCGAGCATGCGGACGGTGGTGGTCTTGCCCGCGCCGTTGGGGCCCAGCACGCCGTACACCGATCCGGCGGGTACGACCAGGTCGACACCGTCGACCGCATGCGTGTTGCCGAAATGCTTCACCAACCCGCGGGCCTCGATGGCCGGCGCGTCGGAACTGTGAGGTGATGTCATGCCCACGACTGTCCGCGACAGCTCTGTCGTGACGCTGTCGCGGACTGTCGTGGCATGGTTCCCGGCCGACGATCACACTGTGGAGTTGTCAATGTTCGTGCCGTTTCCGCCACAGGGCGGGAGCGTTGGTCCTATGACGGCGCTACGCCGCGATCGGTTCCATGGCCGTCAAAGTTCTTCGGGTGTAGGCCGGTTGCGGTGTGCGGCGGGGATCGACTGTCGGTGGCGGGATGAGCCAGGGGTGTCGGTCGTGGCCCATGACGATGTCCCACCCGGCGGTGTGGACGGCGACGTGGCAGCTACGACAGAGCACGCACCCGTTGTCGACGGTGGTGGGACCGCCGTCGGCGACATGGATGATGTGGTGGACGTCGCACCGGGAGGCCGGAGCTCCACACTTGACGCAGCACCGGTCTCGGGTGAGGACGATCTTCCGGGTGGTGCCGGTGAAGAGCCGTTTCTGCGCGGCGACGGATACGGGTGCACCGTTGAGGTCGACCCCGATTCCCACGACTCGCGCGTCGCAGGCCAGAAGCCGTGCCGCGAGGTCCGAGATCGGTCCGAGCCAGTTGAGCCGGGCTGCGCTCGCGGGGTCCGCCTCGTCGAGGGGGACGGTGACGATCACCTCGGTGGACGGCGGCCCCGACAGGGCGTCGGGTGACAGTCCGCGGGTGCCGGCCTCGAGGAGTTGGGCGAACGCATCGGCTCGTCGCCGGGCCACCGGGCGCGGGTCGGGGGATCCGTCGGGTTCGGGACGGGGTCGTGATGCGGCGTCGAGTGCGGTGACGAGCCGTTCGCCGGTGGCGACGTCGAGGTCGAACTCGCCGGTCAGCCGGCCGTCTCCGGACTGCGACCATCCCAGTTCGTTGAGTGCCGGGTCCTCGGCGACAGGGAGGACGGATGGATCGGCCGGCGAATGGGCGATGGCCACCGCGCGGGCGTCGTCGACGATCTCGGACGGTGTCTTCCCGGCGACAGCGCATCCGATGAGCCGTCGCTCCAGGTTCGACACCACCTCGGAGTCGAGCGCTTCTCCGGTGCGACGCGCGACGTGGTCGACTCCTCGCGCGACGGCGTCGAGATGCTCGGCGGACATACCGCCGTCGCGGGCGTATCGCGCCAGCACCGGGAGGACCTCGGCGGCTCGCCCGAGACGGATCAATCGTGACGCGACGGCCGGTGCGACACCGTTGGCGGCCAACAGCTCCCGCAAAGACATCCCACAGTGCGACGCGACCCCGACGCGTTCGGCCTGCGACGTCAATCGTGTCAACACACCGTCGACGACGGCCCGCAGCGCGACTGCGCCACGGATGGCGGCGACGATCTCGGTGTCGACGTCGGCGACAACTGTTCCCTGTGAACCGAACTCGTCGACCAGTCGGTCGGCGAGCGCGATGAATGATCCCCCGGTCATACTTCGATCGTACATACGTTCGGACTGAGGCGCAAGAGCAAATGTATCGAATAGTATTGAGGGACAACAACATAGAGTGAAACAGACTTCCCCGACGACCAGGCTACGCCTCGGCTCCGACAGAAACAGGGTCGAGAACAGCATCCATCCACAGGAACTCGGACGGATCCGCTCACTCGATGCAGGCAACTGCCCGATCGACGGAGACAACTGCCCGATCGACGCGGATAACTGCCCACTCAGCGCGCTGAGGGTGCGAACAGTCCGAACTGAATCGCCCGAAGCGTCTGTTTCGCAACGTATCCGGTGTTTGAGCGAGTGGCCGAGAACAGGTCCCTCGGATACAGTCGGCGGTTCGCACGCGACCGACCCACCGGATCGGGCCACCCGATCGACAGTGGGACACCAACCATGCCACCCGAGCGTTCACGCAGACATCCCGACGCCGCTGCACGCCGCCACCCGACCGCCGACGCGCCCACCGAGGTCATCGCCCGCGTCCGTCCACGACACCATCGTCGCGCGACCGCACGGCCCGTTCCGCGCCGCCGTTCCGGCCGGGGCCTGGTGCGTCCGCTCGTTGCGCTGGCCTCGTGCGCAGTCCTGCTCGGATCGGGACTCGCGTGGGGCGAGGCGCAGCACATCGGCGGGGGATTCCACACGTCCGACGTGCTGGCCGGCGCGCCGAAGTCGACGGGCAGCGCCGAGAACATCCTCTTGATCGGGCTCGACTCCCGTAAGGACCGCGACGGCAACGACCTGCCGGCGTCGGTGCTCGCCGCGCTGCACGCCGGCGACGGCGACGAGGGCGGCTACAACACGAACACGCTGATCCTCGTGCACGTTCCGGCCGACGGGCAGCACATCACCGCGTTCTCGATCCCGCGCGACGACTACGTCGCGGTGCACGGCATCGACGGGTACGACCACGCGAAGATCAAAGAGGCCTACGGCCTGATGAAGGCGCAGGCCGAACAGAAGCTCGTCGACCAGGGTGTCACCGACCCGGCGACGCTGGAGACCGACGGCCGCGACGCGGGCCGCGCGGAGACCCTGCAGACCGTGCGTGAGCTGACCGGTGTGCCGATCGACCGGTTCGCCGAGGTCAGTTTGGTCGGCTTCTACGACATCGCCAAGGCACTCGGCGGCGTGAAGGTGTGCCTCGATCACGCTGTGAACGACAGCTATTCGGGCGCCCACTTCAGCGCCGGGGTGCACACGCTGAACGCGTCGCAGGCGTTGGCGTTCGTCCGGCAGCGACACGGACTCGACAACGGTGACCTCGACCGCACCCACCGCCAGCAGGCGTTCCTCATCTCGGTGGCGCATTCGCTGCAGTCGTCGGGCATCTTCGGCGATCTCGACAGACTCAACGCACTCGTCGCCGTGGCGCAGCGCGACATCGTGTTGTCGTCGGGCTGGGACATCGTCGACTACGCACACCGCATCGGCGACATCTCGGGTCAGAATCTGGCGTTTCGCACGCTGCCCGTGGTCCGGTACGACACCGTCGACAACCAGGACGTGAACATCGTCGACCCGGCGGCGATCCGCACGCAGGTCCAGACCGCGTTCGGGATCATCCCGCCGCAACCCCCGACGTCCACCGCGACACCGCTCGCGTCGACCGCCGACACGTCGGGCAGCGACACGTCGAGCACCGACAGCGGCTCCACGGACCCCACCTCGCAGGATCCCGCCCCTGATCAGGGCGCCCCGGTCACGAGCACCGCGTCGGGCGTGCCGTGCGTGAACTGAGCGGCAGAACTCAGAGTTCGGAGATGTCGACGATGCCGTCCTGGAGGGCGCGGGCCAGCAGCGATGCCTTCGACGGCGCCGGCCGTCCCACGGCGGCGTACTTCGCGCGGATCCGCGTGATGTGGGTGTTCACCGTCGATTCGGAGATGTAGAGCCGCTTGCCGACCCCGTTCTTGCTGTCGGCGAGAACCCAGGCGCGCAGCACCTCGCGTTCGCGGTCGCTGAGGGCCGGCGGGGTCAGGGTTCGCAGGGGCGATGGGTCGAGAACGGCGGTCATGGAGAGGTCCGATCACAGGGGCGTCGACGGTTCCGACGCGATGGGGCAACGGTAACCAGACGTACCGACACCGAACAGACACATCATCTGGTGTCCCCTGAACGGGGGTCACCCTTAGATGGGGCACGCAATCAGGCGTCGACGTCGACAGGTGAGCGCACGATTTCGGAGCCGTCGGATCCGAAGTCGCGGCGGTACATGTCGCCGCCGTCGCGCACCACGACCGACGCCATCGCCGACCGATTCGGCGGCAGCAGGCGTACACGCACGTCACCCGATGTCGAGGACTCCAGGATGTCGACGATCACGGCGCGCACCCCCACGAGGGCGTCGATCGGCGCCGACCGCATGGGGTCGTCGTCGAGGAGGATCACCTCGACGCCGCGACTGCGCGCCGCCCTCGCCGCATCGGCCACCTCGGTCGTCGCGAGGCCCGGAGCGCGCAACCGGTCGCGCAGGTGCGCCTCGAGCAACCCGCACGACTCACGCTCGGCGGGGGTCAGTTCGTCGCCGGCCGCGATGCGATCGAGCATGGGGCGCGCGAGCTTGTCCAGTTCGGCCAGTTGTGCATCGCGTTCGGCCGCCGCGGCGGTCTGCGCAGCGAGTTCGGCGCTGCGACGTGCGCCCGACCGTCGCAGCTCGAAGATCAGTGTCGCACTGGGGCGCAACGTCAGGCTGAACACCGTGGCCATCGACAGGGGAGCGACGTCGATGAGCGTCACCTGCGGTCCGACGCCGACACGTGCCGGTCCCACGATGGCCGCCACCAGGAACGCGCCGAGCATCAGCGCCATGCCGACCCAGGCGACGTTGGTGCGCCCACGCACGCACAGGAAACACAGGATGGCCGTGCCGAGGGCATGTATCCAGTTCATCCCCGCAGCTCGGGCCGACGGGTCGACAAAAGTCAGCGCGACTCCGCAGCTCACCGCCCCCGCTGACGCCATCGGCACTGCGGCGCGCAGAGGCAGTGGATCGGTGGGGATCACGATGATCCCCACCGTCGCGACGGTGAGGATCAGCAGCGACACCGCGGTGCTCGCGAGCGACGCTGTATCGGGCGGGGTGATGACGAGAATCGCGAACCCGGACAGGCCGAGATAGATCGCGACGACGATCTTCGCCCCGGTGGTGTGCAAGCCGACGAGGGCGCGCGCGTCCTGGGGCGCGTCGGTGTCGAAATGGGTCGCGCGTGGGGTCGTCATCGGGGTCGTGCCCATTCGAGTGTCACCTGGGTGCCCTGCCCGGGGGCCGAACGGATCCCCGCGACACCGCCCGGGAGTTGCTCCATGCGTCCTCGCACACTGACCGCGACACCGAGACGGTGCGGTGGCACGCGGGAGGGATCGAACCCGACGCCGTCGTCGATGATCTCGATGCTCAGCCGATCCGCGGCGATCGCCACCTCGACGGCGGTGCGCGCGTCCGGACCAGCGTGACGGAGGCTGTTGCGCAGGGCCTCGGCCATGGCCGCCGACATCGTGCGCAACACGTCCTGCGGGTAGGTGGTGAGACCCACCGGTGGGTGGCGGATGTCGGTGAACGCGATCGAGTCGTCGATGTCGGTGACGGCGCTCTGCAGCAGGGCGATCGCGGCGGTGGCCGGTACGGAATCGCTACCGGTCTGCTCGGAACCGAGTTCGGCGATCGTGTCGGACGCCAATGCGCGCAGCGACGTCGTCGGACCTTTCCGCGCCGCGCCGAGCAGCACGGTCATCACACCGTCGTGGGTGAGGGCGTCGAAGCGTCGACGTTCGGAGTCGCGGGCTCGGGCCGCGGCCGCCCGCGCCGCGAGATGGAACGCGTCGGTCCGGGTCTCGTCGAGCAACCGAGCAGTGCGCACACCGATGATGACCGCCGCGGTGAACGGCAGGCAGTAGGCGAAGGCGAAGGCGAGATCGGGCCCGAGGGGGACGATGAGGTCGTCGGGGCGCACCACCCGGCTCATGAACGTGGCGATCGTGGTGAGCACGGCGAGGTAGACCAGGGCTCGTGCTCGGGGCCAGGCACCGCCGATCGCGACACCCGCGACGCCGGGGAACTGGGAGAACCACAGTCCGCGCTCGTCGCTGTAGACCCCGTTCTTCCAGGCGACCGGTACCAGCAGCGCCACGATCACGTATGCCGCGACGGCGACGACGATCGTGGGTTTGATCAGATCCTGTTTGCCCAGTGCGGCGACCACACCGATCGCGAGGCCGCTGCCGAAGACGAGGATCGGTCCGCCGAGGGCCCACCAGCTCGACATGTACGAGAACGACTTCACGATGTTCCCGGCGCACAGCAGTCCGTAGGCGATGTAGCCCGCACTCGTGAAGATGGCGAACTGGCGCACGATCCGCCGTTCGGCGTCACCGGGTACGCGGGTCGCGGTGCGGTCGTTCAGTCGCGGGGTCGGCGGGGCATCGGTAGCCATCCGTCCTCCACTGCGCGTTTGTAGAGGTCGGTCTTGGTCGGCGCGGGTCGCCCGGCCGCGGCGTACTTGTTGCGAATGCGACCGAGGTATTGGCTGACGGTGTCCACGGAGAGGCCGGTCAGTTTGGCCACGCGGGCGTTGGCCTCACCGGATGCGTACAGCTCCAACACCTCTCGCTGACGCGGGCTGAGGTTGACCTCCACGAACTCCTGGTCGGCGTCGATGGCGGCGGCCCAGTCCATGGTCGCGATGGTCTCGCCGCGCACGGCGGCACGGATGGCCTCGAGGATCTCCACGGCGCGCGGCGATTTGCGCACCACACCCAGAACGCCTGCGGCAGCGGCCGATCGGACGAGATAGGCCTCCTCGGCGGAGGTGTACACCAGGCACTCGATGCCGTGCGAGCGCAGTTCCTCGACATTCTTGCGCGGGGAGCTGCCGTCGTCGAGACGCAGATCGAGCACCACCAGATCGAGCTCGGTGGTGATCGTCAGCAGGTCCTTCACCGTGGCGCCCCCGCCGACGAAGGCGAGGTCGCTGGTGGTCTCCATCATCGCCTTGAGCCCGAGGATCGCGATCTCGTGGTCATCGATGACTCCGATCCGGGCGGGACGGCCCGGTGGTGGGTCCGGGATGGTCATCGCGTGCCGCGACGGTCGGGTCGAGGCATAGGTGCGGCAGTGCCCGACGCCGTGTCTCGAGGGTGACAGTGCCGATCGACGGTCACAATCGGTTGTTCATAGGAGCGCGCCACCAGTCGATTCTGACCCGAGAAATCGCAGTTCACGGTGCCGCCGCGGAGTCTGCGCAGTGATGTCGTATGAACGGCGTACACGGTTGTTGGGACCGTTCACAAACGGCGAGCCTGGCAGTCTGTACGTATGACGATTCTGGATCTCACGCCCGACGAGCTGCTGACCACCACGCGCACCGTGCGTAAACGTCTCGACCTCGATCGTGAGGTACCCATGGACCTCATTCGCGAATGCCTCGAGGTCGCCCTGCAGGCGCCCAGCGGGTCGAACCGGCAGGGCTGGCAGTGGATGGTGGTCACCGACGCCGACCAGCGCGCGAAGGTGGGGGAGATCTACCGCGAGGAGACCGAGAAGTACCTGGCCTCGCAGGCGTCGGCGGCGAAGTTGTTCTCTGACGATCCCGATCGCTCGCAGGTGCAGCGCAGGGTCGGTACCAGCGTGGAGGTGTTGGGGGAGAACATGGGTCGCGTGCCCGTGCTCCTGATCCCCTGCATCAAGGCCGGCCGGGAACTGCCCGCGGGCAATCAGGCCGGACTGTGGGGCTCACTGCTGCCCGCCGCATGGAGCTACGCCCTCGCGGCGCGTGCGCGTGGCCTCGGAACCGCTTGGACCACACTGCATCTCAACCGCGAAGCCGAGGTCGCCGAAATCCTCGGGATCCCCGCCGGATTCCACCAGGGCGCGCTCATCCCCACCGCCTTCTACACCGGCGACACGTTCAAGCCCGCCCCGCGCGGTGATCTGGACGAGGTCCTGCACATCGATCGCTGGTGACGCCCGATCCGGCACTATCGGGCAATCCGGGTCGCGGGGTGCGGTCGCTGACGGCAGCATGAACTACATGGATTCGCCGAGCCCTGCACGCTCCGGCACCTACCTCGGATGGGCAATGGCGCCTTCTCGTGCCGTCGACCCGACCAGCGGTCACGCTTTCGGCCAGCGCCTCGCTCGCCACACACCGACCGCGGCAATCACCACCGCGGCGAGAGAAAGCAGATCCGACTCGGTGACGCCGTGCTGCAGGGTGAAGCTCAGGATCACGTGGCCCTCGATCGGACCGTTCGCCAGCACCCACGCGACCGCGACGGCGACGAGAACCGCGGACGACGCGAGGCTGGGGCGCGCCAACGACCACGCGGCGGTCACGAACAGCAGGTTCATGATCACCAACGCATGGAAGAACTCCGGCGTGACCGTCATGCGATCAGTGTGCGCGGGATCAGACCCGGTGGTTGCGTGACCGAGAGATTCCGGTGTCGAGCGATCGCGTGGACTTGTCGTCTACGCGGCAGGTGCTTCGCCGTCGATGGCTAGCATCGCCACCGGGAGAGGGGCCTCGATGGATTGCGCGAAGTGGACAGACCTGGTGGAGAGAACCGTCCGCGACATCGATGCGCGGATCCTGAGGGGCGAACTCCCTCACCACGTATTGACCTTCGATGACGCCGCGAAGTGCGCGGCGGCGCCATTCACCTGCATCGATTCGCTGTCCGGAGAAGATCGACAACGCGTCGTCGCGGGAGTCGACGAAGTCCTCCGCATCCGCGCCGGCGGGGTGTGGTGACGGACGTCTGCGGCATCGGTCGGTCAAGCCAGTGCGAGTCGAAGTGCCGCGCGGTCGACCTTACCCGGTCCGCGAAGCGGCAGTGCGTCGACCACGTAGACCTCGCGCGGCGCGGCGGACCGGTCCAGGCGTTCGCTGACCACGGCGCGAATATGTTCGAGGTCGACGGTGCTTCCATTCGACAGCACCACTGCGGCAACGACTTTCTGGCCCAGGCGTTCATCCGGTAGCCCGAGTACCGCGCACTCGGACACCGCTGGATCGCTCAGGATGGCGGCCTCGACGACCTGGGGTACGACGGTCAGTCCTCCGGTGGTGATGGCTTCGTCAGCGCGGCCGATGATGCTCAACACTCCGTCGTCGAGTCGGCCGAGGTCATCGGTGCGGTACTCGCCGGAAACCCTGAACGCACTGTGCTCCGGCATGTTCCGATAGCCGCGCGCCACCATCGGACCTCGCAGGATGACGCGTCCGACGCCGTCGCTGTTGGCCGATTCGAGGACGATCTCGACCCCGTCGAGCGGGACACCGTCATAGACGCAGCCACCACAGGTCTCGCTCATGCCGTAGGTGCGCACGATCGGCACGCCGGCATCAACAGCCCGCTGCTGCAGGCGAATCGGTGTCGCCGCTCCGCCGACCAGCACCGCATCCACCTCGTGCAACGCGGCGGTCGCGTTCGTATCGTCGAGGACCTTGATCAGCTGCGTCGGCACCAGCGAGGTGTAGCGCCGAGGGCCGTCGATCGCATCGATGCCGCGGACGAGATCGGCGGGGTCGAATCCTCTGGACACATCGATGACCACCGGGGTGACACCCCCGCGCAACGAGCGCAGCAGTACCTGGAGGCCGGCGATGTGATGGGGCGGCAGAGCCAGCAGCCAGCCACCCGGCCCGCCCAGGCGAGCGTCGGTGGCTGTGGCCGACGCCTCGAGGGTGGTCGCGGTGTGCAGGGCTCCCTTGGGGACACCGGTGGTGCCGGAGGTGGCGATGACGAGCGCGATGTCGTCGTCGATCTGCTCGCTGGCTCCCAGGGCGGACTCGAGCCGTTCGATTTCTCGCGGGTCAGCGGCGGGGACGGGGAGAGCGGCGATCGATCCGTCGATGATCGCGTGCAGGTCGTCGACGGCGTCGAGAACCGCAGGCCCGGAAGCCAGGGGGAGTGGGGTGAGGCGTCTCAGGACGGACCCGACGTCTCGCCGGGTCGGCCGGTGTCGAACTGCCAACCCGCCTGTTCGAGGAGCCGTCGGACGCGCTCGACGTCGGCGTCGGACGGCATCTCGTCGGTGACCTTGGTGATCAGCACACCGACATCGACGCGGCTGATCGGTTCGTGTGCCGGGTCGGAATCGAACTCGGCGAGCAGCAGGTCGGCGATCTCGTGGACCTCGTCGTCGGTGAGCTGACGACGCAGCAGTGCCATGAGTGGCACGTAATCCTGCTGGGGCACGCCGTTGGGGTATCCGGCGCGCAACCAGTTCATGATCGAGCGCATCAACTGCGGTCGGTCCATGGGTCCCTCCCGGCATACATGGACAACGATGGGTGCGTGGGCGCGGCTACTGCACGCCGATCGCACGATCTTCCCACAACAATGCAGGTGGGAACAGGTGCGCTCAGCGCGCGGGTGCCGCCAGCGGCCAACCGACCGATGCCAGGCGTGACGCCACCTGGTTGATCTCCTCGGGGTTCGGCTCGATCTCGATCACCTTGTGGATCGCGTCGCGGATCTGGTCCTCGGTCACCGGGTCGTCGGTGCCGTGCTCCTTGAAGACTGTGAGGATCGCGCGGGTGACCTGCTCCTCGTCGAGTGAGCGCTTCAGCAGTGCCAGGAGCGGGAAGTAGTCCTTGGGCGGCACGCCCTCGGGGTAGCCCTCGCGCAGCCAGCCGAGGATCGAGTCGAAGGTGTTGCTGTCGGCCATGATCAGCTCACTTCACCGGAGCGAACGGGAAGAGGTTCACCCCGAAGTGATAGTTGATGGTGGTGCGGGTGATCCAGAGGATCCCCACCACGATCACCGCACCGATGAGGACGAACAGCGCGATGCCCGCGGCCCGTAGAGCGGGATTCGTGGATGACGTGCTGCCGTCGGCGTTCACGTCACCGGAGCCGGCGGCGTAGAGGCGCAGACCGATCGCGAACACCGCGGGCAGTCCGGCGCCGAGGATCAGGCCGATCACCAGCACTTTGAAGATCGCTTCGAAGGTTTCCATGTTCAGGTTCCCTGGTTGTCTGTCGGTCCGGCGATCAGCGCGAGCCGACGGTGGACGGGGACTCCGCGGCGACCTCGGCCGGGATCACGGTGTTCGACGTCTCGTCCCATTCGGCGTTGACGTTGTTGTGGTCGACCTTCTGCTGCTGTGCACGCCAGTACATGTAGCCCGAGAGCGCGACCAGGACCACGAAGATGACGATGGCGCCGGGGGCGCCGCCGATGGCGTTGGCGATGAAGAAGCATGCGGCGCCGACCAATCCGGCGAGCGGAAGGGTGGTGACCCAGGCGACGACCATGCGGCCGGCCACACTCCAGCGGACCGAGGCGCCGGGCTTGCCGACACCGGAGCCGAGGATGGAGCCCGTCGCGACGTGTGTGGTCGACAGGGCCATGCCCGCGGCGCTGGAGGTGAGGATGATCGCGGCCGAGGACGCTTCTGCGGCCAAGCCCTGTGGGGCCTTGATCTCGACGAGGCCCTTGCCCAGGGTGCGGATGATGCGCCAGCCACCGAGGTAGGTGCCTGCGGCGATCGCGATGGCGCAGGAGAACACGATCCACACCGGAAGGCCTTCGCTCACCGAGCCGGCGGAGAGGTGACCGGTCGCGATGAGCGCGAGGGCGATGACGCCCATGGTCTTCTGCGCGTCGCCGGTGCCGTGTGCCAGGGAGACCAGCGAGGCGGTCGCGATCTGGCCGGCGCGGAAACCGCTGTCCTTCTTGTTCTCGGCGATCTTCGCGGTGATCGCGTAGATCAGCCACGTGCCGAGGGCGGCGACGACGAGCGCGATCACCGGAGCGAGCAGCGCCGGGATGATGATCTTCTGGGTGATGCCCTCCCAGTTGACGCCCGAGGTGCCGATGGCGGCGAGGCCGGAGCCGATGAGGCCGCCGAACAGGGCGTGCGAGCTGCTCGAGGGCAGCCCGAACAGCCAGGTGAAGAGGTTCCACAGGATGCCGCCGATGAGGCCGGCGAAGATGATGACCAGCGCCTTCTGGCCGTCGAGACCACTGACCAGGTCGCCGGCGTCGGCGCCCTTGGTCTGCTGGATCTTCAGGACGTCCTTGGTGATGGTGGCCGCGACCTGAACCGACAGGAATGCGCCGACGAGATTCAGTACCGCCGCGATGGTCACCGCGACCTTCGGCTTCAGTGCACCGGTTGCGATAGAGGTCGCCATCGCGTTTCCGGTGTCGTGGAAGCCGTTCGTGAAGTCGAATCCCAGTGCCGTGACGACCAGCAACACCAAGATCAGCATCTCTGCGCTCATGACGCTCATTGTGGGGCCACCACTGTGCGAATGTCTAAAGGATCGTGACTGTTACTCACGGCCTGACCTGGCATTTTGTGCTTGCTACAACCCCTGTTTACCGATTGTTCATCTGACCGGACGTCGGGACGCCGCAACGAGCCACATTTACCGCAGACGCGGTGTTGCGCCGCACGCCGGGAACTGCACGTCGTGTCGGCAAAACCGGTGATGCGGCATCATCGATGGAATGCGGGGGAGGAGTCGGTGGTGCGCGACAGCGGTGGCCGGGCTTTCCGCCATCGGTCTGCTGGTCGCTCCCTCAGCACCCGCCGTCGCAGCGGCGTCGTTGTGTGCGCCTGCGGTGGTGATCCCGATCCGGGGTAGCGGTGACGGCAGCATCGGGCCCCAGCGGTATGGCGACATGGTGACCGACGGCTGGGAGGGCGCAACGCTCAGTCGGCTGCTCACCGCCACTTACCGCGATCAGACGGAGATCCGCGCCGTGCCGGTCCTGTCGGTCGGTAGCGGGTACGAGGCCGTCGGCACGGCGGACGGAATCAGGCACCGCAGCTTCGGACGGTCGATGGCGTCAGGGGTCTCGACGGCGGTCGCCGCCTACGACGACGCGCGATCGAAGGGCAGCCCGGGGTGCGCGCCGATGGTCGTGCTGGTCGGGTTCTCCCAGGGCGCGGCGGTGGCCCACCGTGTGGCTGTCGAACTGGCGAAACGCAATGTCGTCGCAGCAGCGTTGTTGATGGGCGACCCCCTGCAGAAGCCCGGCGCTGACGGTGTCGTGGGCACCGGCGATGGCGGAGAGGGCGTCTGGCGGAACCCCGTCGGTGCGTTCGTCAGCGGTGTCGATGATCGGGATGCCGACGCGTACTACGCCCTGGCCGGTGTTCGACGGATGTCGGTCTGCCACTCCAGGGATCCGGTTTGCGACTTCCGCGTCGGCACCGACATCTCCGGCCACCCTCACACGACGTATCTCGCCGACTCGACGACATTCCAGACGTCAGCCGCCACTCCGGCACTCGCGCGGACCGAACTCGCGGTCCTCGCCTCGACCCTTCGCAGCGACATCCGCTGGGCCACCACCCGGTACAACCGGGCTTTCGGTCTGACCGCGATCTGACTCCGACCGCGACTGCTAGGCGGCGGACTCCTCGTCGAGGTCGGTGTCGGCGGCTGCGGGAAGGCCGATGCTCGGTTCGTGGCCACGGAAATTCTCCAGCCACCACCGCCAGTCGTCGGGGACCAGCTCGAAGGGGTTGTCGTAACCGAGTTCGCGTGCGGCCCACACGGGCCAGTGCGGGTTCGACAGGGCCGGACGGCCGAGGAACGCGAGGTCGATGATCCCGCTCCGGATGACCTCGTCGGCCTTCTCGGGGACGCCGAGGTTCCAGCTGGTGGCGATGGGGATGTCGACCTCGGACTTCAGGCGTTCAGCGCGCGACATCATGAACGCCTGCTTACCCATCGGGTTGTTGCGCATGTCGTCGGTGTTGAAGCCGAGCGAGATGTCGGCGAGCTCGAGTCCGTGCTCCTTCATCCAGCCGATCGCGGTGATCGCATCCTCGAACTGGGTGCCGTCGGGGTGGAGGTCATCGGATCCCAGACGCATCGTCAGCGGGTACTCCTCGGGCCACACCTCGCGTACCGCGTCGAGGGCCTCGAGGTGGAACCGCGCCCGGTTCTCGAGGCTGCCGCCGTACTCGTCGCTGCGCTGATTCGCCAGAGGCGAGAAGAAGCTGGCGCCGAGATAGCCGTGGGCGTAGTGCATCTCGAGCCACTGGTAGCCGGCATCCACCGCACGGCGGGCCGCGTCGGCGTAGCTCGTGTAGAGGTCCTTGATCTCGTCGCGGGTGAGTTCGTGGACGGAGAAGTGATGATCTCCGCCGTAGGGGATCGCCGATGGCGCGCGGCACTCCCAGCCCTGCGGGTGGTCGGGCGGAAGCTGGGACCCACCGGGAAATCCGTCGATGGTCTTGTATTTCGGTACTTCGCTGCCCTTGCGGCCCGTGTGGCCCAGCTGAATGGCCGGCACGCCGCCGAACATCTTGATGGTGTCGGTGACCCGTTTGTGGCCCTCGATCTGGCTGTCGTCCCATATACCCGAGCAGCTCGTCGACGTGCGGCCGTCCGGGGTGATGGCGACCTGCTCGGGGAACACCAGCCCGAAACCGCCTGCGGCTCGGGCACCGAGGTAGCTGACGTGGAAGTCGTTCATCTTCCCTTCGGCGGACCGGTACATCGTCATGGGAGACATGACGATCCGATTACGAAGAGTGACACCCTTCAGGGTGTAAGGCGAGAACAGATTGGGCATGGGATCCCCCTGCGGATCGATGCGGCGACTTCGGGCCGCAGGTCACGTCGTCGGATCCTGCGGTGACACCAGTTGACCAAGCATCGGGATCGCTCGCGTTACGGTGCCGGCCCGACTTCGGTAACCGTGTGCTCACCGCAACACGGGAAGTGGTGTGAGCCGGTCACCGCGTGTCCTGGCGTAGAGGGTGATCCGCCGGGATCTCGACGAAGATCAGTTGTCGACCGTCAGGATCGAGGATGTGCATCTCCCTCAGTCCCCACGGCTCCGTCCGTGCCTCGCGGGTGATCGAGACGCCGGCAGACACGAGGTCGCGCTGCGTCGACTCGATGTGCCGCACCTGTAACCACAACGCGGTCGTCGTCTCGTCGCTGTCGAAGGTCATGTGTGAGGCGACCTCGATCAGCGTCGACCCGGCGAAGAACACGACACCGCCCGGATAGGTGCGAGCGATCGCCAGTCCGAGGGTGTCCCGATAGAACGCCAACGTCGCCTCGGGATCGCTCGGACGGAGCAGGACGCGGGCACTCAAGATCTCCATCGACTCTGTCTACCGGCAGAATCGTGGGACATCGAACATAAGTCGGGTTATGGTCGATGGCGATAGTCGACCCGATCGCAGCGTCGGGCATCATCGACCTCAACGTCGAGGAAGGGCAGTCGCATGAGAATCGGTATGGGCATCAACTACGCCGGAGACTTCAGCGAGACCATCAACAACCTGCTCGAGTTCGAGGCCGCCGGCCTCGACCGGGTCGCGGTCCCCGAGGCCTACAGCTACGACGCGGTGAGTCAGCTCGGCTTCATCGCGGCGAAGTCGACCACCCTCGAACTCGCCACCGGCATCCTGCCGCTGTTCACCCGCACGCCCACCAACATTGCGATGACCGCCGCCGGCCTCGACTACATCTCCGGCGGCCGCACCGTGCTGGGTATCGGTGCCTCGGGCCCGCAGGTCATCGAGGGCTTTCACGGCGTGAAGTACGACGCCCCGCTCGGTCGCGCCCGCGAGTACGCCGACATCTGCCGCAAGGTGTGGAAGCGCGAACGCGTGGAGTACGACGGCAAGTACTACAAGCTCCCGCTCACCAAGGAAGACGGTGGCACAGGTCTGGGCAAGCCGCTCAAGCTGATCAATCACCCTGTGCGCGATCGCATCCCGATGGCGCTGGCCGCCATCGGTCCGAAGAACGTCGCGCTCGCCGCGGAGAAGTTCGAGGAGTGGCAGCCGATCTTCTTCCACCCCGATCACGTCGACGCCGCCTTCGGTGAGCCGCTCAAGGCCGGCAAGGCCAAGCGCGACGCCGAGCTGGGGGACCTGCAGATCTCGGTGACCACCGCGCTGCTCATCTCCGATGACGAGACCGCCAAGGACAACGCCCGCGCGCTGGTGTCGCACCAGGTCGCGCTCTACGTCGGAGGCATGGGCGCCCGCGGCAAGAACTTCTACAACGATCTCGCCGTGCGTTACGGCTACGTCGATGAGGCCAAGACCATCCAGGACCTCTACCTCGACGGCAAGAAGCAGGAAGCCGCCGAGGCCGTACCGGACGATCTGGTCCGTCAGATCTCGCTCATCGGGTCGGCATCGGAAGTCAAGGATCGCGTGCAGGCCTTCGAGGCGGGCGGTGTCACTATGGCGCTCGCGACGCCGATGGATGTCGACCATGCGGCCAACGTTCAGCAGATTCGTCTCCTGAAAGAGATGATCAGCTAGACACACGCTGCCGACGACCCACGCGAAGGACTTCGATGCCGTCACCGTTCGATCCCGAGTTGCGCACCTACGACGAGGACCGCGCAATCCACGGCGACTTTCCGCTGAAGCTGCAGATGCTGATGCGGGCGAAGACCATCGTGAAGAAGGCCATCGCGACCGGCACGCCGGTCGAGCCGTTCGACGAGCCGTACACGGTGATCGCCGTCCTCGGCCAGTCGAACGCGGCCGGTGCCGGCAAAGAGGTCGGCGGCACCACGCCCACGCCACCGAACCCCCGGGTACACCAGTGGCCGGGGTGCGGGCGCTATCGCGGACGTAAGCCGCTCGCGGCGGTCGATCCGCTGATCCACGAGGTGCCCACCAACGGTGTCGGCTTCGCGACCGAGTTCGGGTCACTGCTCGCCGACGCCTCGGGCAAGCCGGTACTGCTGGTGCCGACGGCGCGGGGCGACACGTCGTTCTGGCCGAAGAACGGCTACTCGTGGAACCCGGCGAACACCGATGTGCGGGTCAATCTGTTCAAGTACGCGTGCAAGCAGATCGACTCGGCACTGAAGTTCAGTGGCCAACCTTTGAGCGGAATCCTGTGGCACCAGGGCGAATCCGACGGTCCGCTCACGCCGGCCGAGCTCTACCAGGAGCAGTTCGACCTGTTGATCGCCACGCTGCGTGTCCGCTACGGACCGGTGCCGTTCATCCTGGGAGGTCTGAGCCCGGAGTACATGCGCTTCGGCCCGCCGAAGCTCGCCGGTATCGACGCCGTCCACAAGGACACCCCCAACCGGCACCCGAACGCGCGCTTCGTCGACGCGCCCGACGGCATGCTCAACGGGTCGCCGGGCGTTCCCGGCGTCGTGGAAGACCCACACTTCACCGCCGAGGCGGGTCGCCTCATCGGACGTCGGATGTTCGCCGCCTATCGGGAGATGGCCGCCGCCGGCAGTTGAGGTAGGGCTGCGGGCAAAAACGGAAAAATGTACCTTCGTACAGCTCACCCGGCTCTAGGGTCGCGGCATGGACCGGAACACACTCCCATTCCTCCGCGTGGCGGCCCGCACCAGACTTCGCGAACGTAAGCTCCGTCGGATTCTCGGCCCCGACCTGAGCCGACCCGTCTCGTGGCAGGCCACCGACAATCCGTTGGTGGGGGAGACCGCCGAGATCTTCGAGTTGTCGCATGACGTGCACAAGTGGTCGCAGTACTTCGAGGCCTACGATGCCGTGCTCGCCCCGCTGCGAGACCGGCCGATCAGGATGTTGGAGATCGGCGTCTTCCGCGGTGGTTCGCTCGAGATGTGGCGGACGTACCTCCACCCGGACTCGGTGATCGTCGGTGTCGACATCGATCCCGACTGCGCTCGGTTCGACGATCCCGACCGCGACATCCATGTGCGCATCGGCCCGCAGCAGGACACTGCATTCCTGCGACGGGTGATCGACGAGTTCGGTCCCTTCGACGTGATCCTCGACGACGGTTCGCACGTCAACTCCCACATCATCGACTCCTTCACCTACCTGTTCCCGAATGCGTTGGCCGACAACGGCACCTACATGGTGGAGGACATCCACGCCAACTACTGGTGGACGCACGCCGACCGATCCGAGACCTTCGTCGACCTCACCAAGTGGCTCATCGACGCAATGCATGCCCACTACTTCGACAACATCGGGGAGAGCGCCTTTCACGCCGGTGGCGCGGAGCGGAAGCAGGTGGTCCGCGTCCCGTTCGCCACGACGATCGTCGGCAAGATCGAGTTCTACGACTCCGTCGCAGTGATCCATCGCCGCATTCGAGAACTACCGCGCTCGATCTTTCGGGCGTGACTCCCGACGAGGCGCGGCGTCGGTGCGAAGCGGTTCAGGGCGTGCACTGGGTACCGGATCGAAACACCCGTGCCGGGTTGGTCATCGGCTGAACGGGGAGGGTCGGGGCGACCGATGACACCGGTTCGGACAGATCGAATTCCACCGTCACAGGGGTGGCGGGCGGCAGGGTCACCACCGCGTAGCTGACAGGATGGCCGAGTTCGCTGCCGGAGCCGACACCTGTCGGTGTCCCGTCGACCGTGAGACCCGTCAGATGCGACCCCCACGAAGCGTACAGCGACACCGTCACCCGGTTGCTTCGCAGCGGCAGCCGATCGGCCACCGGCAGGAAGGTACCGAGTACCTCGGGTGAGAACCTTTGCATCGGAACGTTGTTCGACAACGTGACGACGACACGGACTCGTTGACGACCATCGGAACAGGTCCCGTAGCGGTATCGGATGTCGCGCGTCAGGTAATAGTCGAGCTTGCTGGCGTAGGAGTTGTTGATCACGACGGCGGCGTAGGGGGCCGGAGAGTAGGGCACGTCGTGTCCCAGCGCGGTCGCCGCGATGCGGGCCTGTTCCGAGGGGCGTTGGCTCCACGCCGCGATCCGCCCGTCTCCGATCGCGTCGGCGAACGCCTTGGCGAGCGCCGTGGTATCGAAGCGTCCGGTGGTGATCCGGTCGATGGTGGCCTCGGCGATGTCGGCCAGATAGGTCTTGCGATCCGACCGATCCCCGTCGAACCGGGCGTACGCGGAGGACTCGGTGAGTTCGACGATGTTGTCGGTGTCAGCGGTGCCTCCGTCGGGGAGTGTGACGGGGCCGGTGACGGCCATGAGCTTGCTGATGCCGACCGGATCGACGCCGACGACGACGTCGGCGGTCACGCCGGTCAGCTGTCGGGCGAGACTTCGCCAGATCTGCGCGGCGTAGGGGAAATGCGGACTCAGATTCGAGTTCTGCCAGATCTGTGTCGGGTCACCCGCGCCGTACAGCGCCTCGTACTGCGGACCGAGATCAATTGACCGGCCTGGCGGCAGCGCCAGGTCTTTCACCACCTGATCGGCGATGATGCGCCCGCGATCGGCGGTCAGCATGATGAACCCGCCCACGAGCCCGCCGGTTCCGCGAGCCTCCGCGTTGTTCTGCAGTGCGATCAGGTAGGTCCGACGACCGTTGGCGCCCAGCATGTCCGGAACCAGGTCCGTTGCGATTCGGGACGCGCGGACGGTGGACTGCAGACGCCCGATCTCGGCGGCGAGGTCGCGTCCGGCGGAGTTCACGGCGGGCAGCCAGGTGTGTACATCGATCCGGCGGACGCGCTCGGCCGCGGCTTCGATCGCCGTCTGCGCGGTGGTGAGCGGTTGGCGAGCATCGACGATCGATTGCAGATCCACCGCACCGGACGCCAACAGCGGACGCCGGGTCAAGGTGCCGGCCGCGGTCGCGGCGGGGGGTAGGGCGTCGCGGGCGACGTCGCGGACCACGTCGGCGATCTGCCGGCCCGACTCGATCGGCTCACCGAGCCAGGGCACCGCGGCCACCTCGTCGAGCAGCCCGTCGTGCGCAGAGTCGGCGGCGCGCGCGGCCGACTCGGTCGCGGTGCGCAGCGACCGATCGACGGCGTCGCGATCCCCGCGTTGCGCGGCGGCCTGGGCCGCACCGACCGCGCTCCGTGCGTCCTGCAGTTGAGTCCGCATCTGCAGGACGTCGTGCGCGGTCCATGCGGCCAGTCCCACGATCGCCACCAACCCACCGACCGCAATCCAGCGAAAGACCCACACGATGATCGCCCGACGGCGTGGACGGGCGTCCACCGCCGCCGCGTCCGACGCACTGTCTTCTTTCGGGTCGCTCACTTCTGTGAATCCCTTCTTTCATGCGCATGCCCGTTGATCATGAACACGTTTCAGGCGACTTCGGGCGGTTTCTCGGAGGGAATTCGGCGGTCGCAAAGAGCGCCGTCGCGAGAAACTCCGCGTGTATGATTTTTCCATCGACAAATGAATGCGGAACTGTTTCGGGCGGCGATTCCGACGACGACAAAACTGGTACGACATTGTGGTTCGACAAGCGTCACCCGGAAAGCGAGGCGAACATCGTGACTGTCGGTGAACAGAGGCGTTCGCGCGGCGCGTGGATCCTGGTGGTAGCGCTGTCGGCCCTCATCCTGGTGTCCGTAGCACCCGCATCGGCCGCGCCCTACCCTCCCGTTCCGCCCACCGGAGGTGTCGTGACCTCTGCCGCCCAGCCGGTCCGTGTCCCGTCGCTCTCGGTCGGCGCCATCGCTCCCGGTTCGTATCCGGTGCAGGCCCGTACCGGTGCCCGCGATGAGCAGCCGAGCGGTTCTTCTGCCTCGGTGGCGACTCCGGTGGCGCTGGTGATCGTCGTCGGCCTCGGCGGCGTCGCCGGCGTTCGAGCCCTCGGCCGTCGCGGATCAGAACCGGTCTGATGCCCGCGAACCGGCGACGCGCGTCCGGTCGCAACCGCAGTCGCTGGGCGTTGCTCGTCGCGGCCGTGGTGGTGGTGGTCGTCGGCGGGTGTTCCGAAGATCGCCCATCTACGCGGCCTTTTCCCGAGGGTGACCGCGCGGCGGCCGCACGTGTGGCCAACCCAGAGGCGACGGTGGTCGATCGAGCCACTCGGTCGCCGACCGTGCCCGGCCACATCTACATCGACGCAATCGGTGTGAACGCCACCGTGATGTCGTTGGGTACCGAGATGGCGCCGGACCCGTTCCTGGGTGGCACCCAGGTGGCCAGTTTCGTGGTGCCGCCCGATCTGGTGCGGGTCGGTTGGTGGTCGGACGGACCGCGCCTCGGCGCGCCCGGGATGGCTGTCCTGCTGGGACACAGTCAGGTGGGCGGCGGCTACGCGGTCTTCAATCGTCTGAGCGCCCTGCGCGACGGCGACAGTGTGACGGTGGAGAACGCATCCGGGACGCGGCGGGTCGACCTGGCTGTCTCGCGCGTGGTCCCGGGCATCGCCAAGAACGACCAGACCGCCTTGCAGACCGTCCTCGCCGACAACGCACGCACCGCGGACCTGGCCATGATCACCTGCAGCGGGAATTTCGATTCGGCGGTGTCAGAGAGTTCAGAGAACACCGCTGTGTTCGCGCGAATCAAGTGAGGGTTCCGTATGTCGTGCGACCGGGATCACCCGAACAATTCGCAAGGCAGGCAAACTGTTTCCCTCACGGGCACCGTCCTCAAACAACTGTGACGAGTCACCACTTCGTGGTAGACAGAATGTGGTTCGGGACCGGCAGATTTCACACGTCGACAGATTTCGAGCACCTGATATGACACCTTCTGTGGAATTCGAGATTCCCACCTCTCGCCCCGTCTACGTGGCGGGGCACCGTGGTCTCGTCGGGTCCGCCATCTGGCGACATCTACGCGCTCGAGGACATGACAACCTCGTCGGCCGCACACACGCAGAATTGGACCTCCTCGACCGGCAGGCCGTGTTCGAGTTCTTCCACACGATCCGTCCGCACACCGTGGTGGTCGCCGCGGCCAAGGTCGGCGGCATCCTCGCCAACAAGTCCTGTCCGCACGACTTCATCTCCCAGAATCTTCAGATCCAGGTGAACGTGCTCGACGCAGCGCTCGCGGTCGAGGTCCCGCGGCTGCTGTTCCTCGGCTCGTCGTGCATCTACCCCAAGTACGCCGCACAGCCGATCCGGGAGGAGTCGCTGCTCACCGGCGACCTCGAGCCGACCAACGACGCCTACGCCATCGCCAAGATCGCGGGCATCCTGCAGGTCCAGGCGACGCGACGTCAGTACGGGCTCCCGTGGATCTCGGCGATGCCGACGAATCTGTACGGGCCGGGCGACAACTTCTCGCCGACCACCTCACATGTGCTGCCGGCGCTGATCCGTCGTTACGACGCCGCACGTCGCGACGGGCTGCCTGTCGTCACCAACTGGGGCAGCGGGACGCCACGTCGGGAATTCCTTCACGTCGACGACATGGCTGAAGCCTGCATGCACCTGCTGCGCACCTACGACGGCGACTCTCAGGTCAACGTCGGGTGCGGCGAGGACCACTCGATCGCGGAGGTCGCCGGGATGGTCGCCGACGCGGTCGGCTACGACGGCATCACCGAGTGGGACACCACCAAGCCCGACGGCACGCCGCGAAAACTACTCGACGTCGGGATCTTGACGACCGGTGGCTGGAAACCGAAGATCCGTCTCGACGACGGCATCCGCTCGGCGGCGCAGTGGTACCGCGAAGAGATGGTCGACGCCTGATCGTCGTCGCTGCGATGCCGGATCGTGGACGCGATCAGGATCCCGATCGCAGTCGCGCCACCACAGGCTTCGGCGTCCAGTCGTGGTCGAACAACCCGAAATTGCGTTCTGCGTCCCTGCTGTCCGGGCTCCAGTCCTTGCTGGTGAAAAGGAACACCGGACCCATGCCGACCTGCGCGCGTAGGTATCGGAGCCCGTCGACGAGGATCTCGGCCTGCTTTGCGGGGGTCACCGACGTCGGTCCCGTGCCGGTCGACTGGCCCCACTCGGTGACCCAGATCCGCATCGCGCCCTGTCGATGTCGCTGCGCTGTCGACCGCAGGGCGGCGATACTCGCGACCCTGTCGAGAGGGTCGGCGGTCAACGGATAGGGGTAGGAGTAGGGGTGTAGGCCGATGGCGTCGAAGAAGCCCCGCCCTCCCGCCCGGTACACGCCCTCGAGGAAGTCGGTGGCGGAGAACCCGCTCGGTCCGGTCGACAGCCCGCCCAGCACGACGGTGGCGTCGCGCTGGACGGCGGTGATGGCTCGATGCGCCGCACGCAGTGTCGCGACGTAACCGGCAGGATCGGGGCGCGCCCAGAACTCGGGGAGGTTCGGTTCGTTCCAGATCTCCCAGTGCGACACCGACGTAGCGAACCTGCGAGCCGCCTGTCCGGCGAACGTCCCGAAGTCGGCGGGCTCGGCGGGCGTTGCGGAACGTGCCTCGACGAACGGGTGTTCCCACCCCGGCGCAGGCCCCGTGAGGAGGGCGAGCACGTGCAGTCCGTGGGCGCGCGCCGAGGTCACGGCGCCGTCGATGCGACCCCAGTCGAAGACCCCCGGCGCGGTCTCGATCTCGTTCCAATTCACCACGATTCGGATCCAGCTCGCCCCGACCGAGACAATGGCTGCGGCTTCGCGGTCGTATCCCGTGATGGTGCGGTCGGTCAGCGTGGCAATGCTCGCGACGCCGAGCGGTGCCGGGGTATCCGCTCGCGCGGGCGCGCAGGCTGCGACGGTGACGGCGAGACACGCGACAAGCGTGGCGATCCCGTGCCGCCTCATCGCGGGGCGCCCGATGTCGAGAGGTCGCGTGCAGGTGATGCCGCGCGAGCGTAGTGAAGCATCGTGCCCAGGATCAACATCTGCGTGGCGACCGGTACCGTCCAGAGCCACCCACCGGGGGCGGTGGCACCCACAGCGACGAGCAGGATGAGACCCACGACCCCGCCGGCGATGAGTGCGCGCGCCGACGATCCGGCGCGGCCCAGCGCCAACAGCTTCGAGTTCGACGCCTGCGCGAAAGCCCCGATCCCGGCGCTGACGATCATCGCGAAGACGAGGAATGTCGCCTCGCGATACTGCGGTCCGGCGAGAAGGGTGACCACGAGGGCGCCTGGCCACGCCAGGGCGGCGACCACGACGAGATAGACCGCCGAGATCCGCACGGAGAACGCGTACAGGGCGTCGAAGGCGCCGCGATCGGAGATGCGCCGCGCCAGTTCGGGGACCAGGACCGCCGACATCGACGCCGTGAGGAGGGTGACCGGGCCGATCACCCTCGTCGCCATCGAGAACTGGCCCACGACGACGGGCGAAGCGATGAGCGCCAGAACGGGGATCTGGATCTGCGGCAACATGGCAGCGAGGGCGTAGACCCAATACCCCGACGCCCCTTGCCGCGCGGCCGACCACATCTGCGCCGATCGGCGACTCGCGTCGGACAGCGGGGCCAGTAGACCGATCACGATCGGTACTACACACACCGTGGTCAGGAGGACGAACCCGACCCTGCCGTCCACCACCAGAGCGACGACGACGACGGCGAGCGGGATGAGACGGTGCGAGGTCACCAGGACGTTGGCGGCCAGCTGCCGATCCCGAGCGGTGAGATGGGCCTGTGCGTAGTTCTGCATCGTGTCCCCCAGCGCGAAGACGATGCCCGCGACGACCACCCACCCGGCTCCGGTCACGGTCGCGACGGCGAGCGCGATCACCGCAGCCGACACCACGAGCAGCGAGTGGACGACGAACAGTGTTCCGGGGAGGTCGGGATGTTCTGCGTCGAGGCGCAGGATGCGGGTGGGGGCACCGAGACCGACCGCCAGACCGACGATCAGACCCGCGGTGTACGCGGTCATCAGATGCCCGAAGTCGGCGACGGTGGTCCCGCGTGCGATGAGCAGCAACGTGATCCCCAGGGCGGCCGAACTCACCGCCCTCGACCCCACCCTCCCGAGGGCGAGCGAGGCGACCCGACGGGTCGTGGTCGGGGTGTCGGTCATCGGATGGATCTCGCGAGAAGACGTCGCACGCGCCGGTATCCCGCAGTCAGTTGAATCCGGAAAGTGACCGCGTAGGCGATGTGGAGACCGGTCATGCCGTAGGAGAGGAGGCGGTCGCGCCCGGTGTGGGCGTACGCCATCCGGACACGGTGACTCTCCCGGACGAACTGCGGCCACAACGTCGCCGATTTCGAGCTCTCGTGGAAGCGCAGCGCGCCGATGGGATCGTCGACGACGACCTGTCGAGGTCGGCTCTGCGCCAACCGGAGTTGCAGTTCGAGATCCATCACGGTGTCGAGGTCCGGGTCGAACCCGCCCGCTGCCCGGAGCAGTTCCGTCCGCATGGCGATCGAGCCCGAGAACGCGACGCAACCGCGCCGCAGGATGTCGCGGACCAGGAGTTCGCGGCCGGGAAAGGTGTCGACGACCGATCCGTCCTCGCGCAGGATTCGGTGTGCGCCCACCACCAGGTCGACCGTCGGATCGGCGCGCACCGCCGCCTGCACGGCCGCGATCCCCCCGTCGATGACCACGTCGTCGGCGTTGAGCCAGATGACGTAGTCGCCGGTGACCCGACCCAACGCCCGGTTGAGGGCATCGGACTGTCCGCCGTCGGGTTCGGAGGTGACTCTCAACCGCGGGTCCGCGCAACTGCGTTCGCGCAGAAGCTCTCGGGTGCCGTCGGTGGATTCGGCGTCCTGTACCACCACCTCGTCGTCACGTCCCAGCTGTCCCAGCACGCTGTTGACCGCGGGAGCGAGATACCGGCCCGGGTTGTAGGAGGGGATGACGACACTGATGCGGGGGACCGCGGGCGCGTTGCTCACAGCGGGGGGTGACCGTTCGATCGGATCGTGCCGTTGACCCGGTGACGCGCGACGTCGAAATCGTCCCGGTCGAGGGTGGTCTCGCCCGGGCGTCGGACATGGTCGTCGCCGACGCCGCGCTCCCGCCGTGGTGTCGGGGAGAACTGCCAGGCGGCGTCGTCGCGGCGGTGACGGCGCGACGGTGCCGCCCGGTCGTCGTCGACGATCACCCGGTGAGGTCGGCGCTGCAGGTGATTCGGTGCGGTCACCGTCGAGTCCGAGAAGCCAGGCATCGGGTACGGATCCGGCTGGTGGGGCCCATGATCGAAAGGCTCGGTTCCGTGGGACATCCCAGGCCGGTGCGTCGCGCCCGAGTTGGTCGGCTCCTCTTTCGGAGCGTGCTGTTCAGGCGTGTCGTCCGCGATGGTCGCGCCGGCCGACGAGTCCGGCCCGACGCCGGCTGCGTCGTCGACCACGGGAGCCGACGCGCGCGTGGGTCGACCGCGGAGCCGGAGGCGCCCGGGCACGAGGATCGCGATGACCGCACCGAGAACCAGTCCTGCGACTCCGAAGATCGCGAGTCGAACCGGTTGAAGTACGGGCACCTTGACCGTGCCGGCGTCGGCGGGCTGCAGTATCAGCAGGCCGAGCGAGGGGTTCCCGCCGCGCAACGGCCGCTCCGCTTGGGAGACGAGGGTCACCAACTCCTGCGCCACAGCGTCGGACAGTGTCGCCGCCTCCTGCGCGCTCGGCGCGGTGGCGGCGATGTCGAGCAGAACCGTCTCGGGGGGCGTGGACACCGAGATGCGCTGTGCGAGTTGTCGACCGTCGATGGACACCCCGGACCGCTGGGCTGCGCGTGCGAGCAACTCGGGGCCGACAGCCATCAAGGCGTAGGTCCGGATACGGGACTGCGCGGCCAGATTTCCCTGGTTCGCGGACGTGACGTCCTGCGCGGAGGTGGCGACGAACAGTCGTGCGGTCGCCCGGTAGGAGTCAGGTGAGGTGGTGGCCAACGCGACCGGGATCGAGACGGCGACGACCGCGCACACGACGATGAACAGCAGACGTCGTCGCAACAGGTCGAGTATTTCGCTCATGGCGCTCCTCGGGTCGTGGTCGCCGGTACGGGGGCGTCGATGTCGAGTGGCCGCCGTCGCCGTCGGAGGACGGCCCGACGGGAGGTGAACCTGCGGGGGGTGAGCAGCCGGCCCGGGCCCATCAGCAACAGGAGCACCGGCGTACACGGCAGGATGCCCAGGAAGTACGGCGTCAACAACGATTCGAGCGTCGAGATCCCGAGCAGTCCGCAGATGAACACGATCAGCGTCGAACGTTCCTCGCCGGTCAGCAGGAACGCCTTCAGTGCGACCGCCGCGACGATGAGCGCGACGCCGGCGACGCCCACCGACAACGTCATGTCGAGCCAGGCGTTGTGCGGTGAGTAGTTCGAGTCGAACACCGAGGTGGTGCCGATGCGCTCCCACGCGGCTGGGCCCTGGCCGAGGACGATCGTGCGTCCGATGAGCAGTTTCGCCTCATTCCAGAGCGTGCCGCGGAAACTGAAAGCCTCGTCGCCGTAGGAGAGCAGCACCGGCGCCAGCGACAGGGCGAGGGACAGACCCAGCCCCAGTGACGCGACGGTGCGCCGTGCGTTCGACAGTCGCAGCGCGATCGTCATCGCGACGACGATCGCCACGCCGAGCAGGGCCGTCCGGCTGCCCGCGAGTTCCCCGAGCGCGACGACCGAGAGCACCAGCGCGGCGGCGGCCGGCCATCGACGGTGCACCAGCGCGAACGGGAGCAGCAGTGCGACGGTGAGACCCAGGACGTTGCCGTTCCCGGCGAACGGCGAGGTGAGGGCCTGCCCCGCCGATCCGCATTTGTCGGTGCGGCATGCGCCCACGGCGCCGGGGACGCCGACCACCGCGGCCACTATGGTCGACGCGATCAGCAGGAGACTCATGCGGCACCCCCAGGCGAGAGCGGCCAGGGTCACGCGCTCGCGCTTGAACGCGGCGATCGCGAGGATGACCGCGGCGAGCACCCAGCGCTGTATCTCGCTCACCGTGCTCCCGGCGAGGAGCAGACCGGCTCCGGCGAGCGCGCTCACCGCGGCGATGATCGCGACCGGCACATCGACGCGGAACCCCCTGGTGTTGAAAGCGTTTCGCATGATCAGCACCGCGATGCCCGCGGACGGGAGATACCAGAGGGTCGGGAACAGGGCGGAGGTCGGCGATCCCACGATGAGCGGGCCCAGGAAGAACGTCCACATCATGGGCCAACCGGTGACCAGCACCACGGCGACGCCGGCCCACCGGTTCTCGTCGGACAGTGCACGGAACTCGCCGCGCCGCACGGTGGCGGCGAGGGCGGCGACCAGCGCGACGGTCGCGTAGACGATGACGAGCATCAGATCACCCCGCGCTCTCGGGGTGGTGCCACCGGAGTATGGATGTCGGTGCGGGTGAACCATGTCCAGCTCGACACGTCCTTCACGGGCCGTGCCGGGGTGCCCGCATACAGCCGGCCGCAGGGGTCGCCCGGGTCGGTCCGTGTACGTGTCGCGCCGGAGGCGAGGAAACTCCGGTCGGGGAGATAGGAATCGGCGACCATCACCACGCCGGTCGCGGTGAAGGTGCGTTCGCCGATCACGATGGTCCCGGCACGCGCGATGTTGTCCTGCAGATCGAGTCCGTGGGTCTGCAGGACCGACCGTATGCCGGCGATCATCGACATCGACCCGACCTCCAGCCGCCCCGAACAGTCGAGGTAGTGCCGGTTGATGATTCCCGCGCCGCGCCGCAGATGCACCGATCCGAGGGTGGGGTCGGCGAGGCGGTACTCGGGAGCGGCGGTGAACTGGTTGAGGTTCCCGATGAAGGCGTCGTCGTCGAGACGGACGAGGCGTAGCCCGCGGATGAGGTTGAGGGTCCCGATCGACGACCCGTCCGCGAGGTGGAACCGTACGGGTCCGAGAACGATGGTCGGGCCGAGGTGCACGCGTCGCCCGATGACGTCTCCGGTCAGGCGAAGCAGCTGGTTCTTGAACCTGCTCGCCGGGAGGAGCCACAGGAACATTCGGACCGCGGTCATGTGAGCACCCCCGGCGCTCGTGGTTCGGCGACGCCGTCGCGGAACCGAGTCGTGAGCAGCGAGACCAGCACTGCTCCGACCACGCCGAGGAACCCGTACAGCGCGATCACCGCGCCGGCGCCGATCCCGTCCGGGCCGGCGGGGGGCATCGCGGCGTCGACGACCGTCACCCTGACGGGCAGCAGGTTCTCCCGCTCCGGGATCACCGTCGCGAGGACGTCGGCGGTCGCATTCGCCATCGTCACCGCCGCGGCCGGATCGGTGGCGCGGACGCTGGTCTCGATCAGGGCGCTGTCCGCCGGGGCGGAGAGGGTGAGATTATCGGCGAGCCGATCGCGATCGATCGGCAACCGATATGTCGAGATGACCCGCTCGAGGAACGAGTCGGTGGTGCCGAAGGCGACGTACTCCGGGACACGGGTCTGCATGAACACGGTCTGGGCGAAACCACCGGTGTCGGTGGAGCCTCCACCGACGGCGGGCAGGACCGTCGCGGTGGCCGTGTAGTACCGCGTCGACGTGTCGGCCACGTACCACCCCGTCGCGAACCCGATGAGGAGTCCGATCACGAGGATTGCCGACCGGGTGCGCAGGAAGGACGCGAGGTCGCCGGCGGTCATGCGACCACCCCGCTCCGGGCGGCGGCGCGGTAAGACTCCTCGAGATCGTCGACGACCGCCGCGATGGAGAACGTCTCGCGGACGCGCGCCCGGCCGCGCTCTCCGGCACGGCGGGCCTCGATCGGATCGGCCAGCAGCGACGCGATCGCGGTGTGCAACGACGACTCCTCGGCGTCGACGACAATCCCGCAGCGGGACTGCTCGACGACGCGGGCGAGCCCACAGGTGTCGGTGACGATGACCGGTACGGCGACCGACATCGCCTCGAGGACCGACATCGGGAACGGTTCGTCGACCGAGGGCAACACGTAGACCGCAGCCCGCGCCATGCGTTCGGTGACCATCTCCGGGGCGACGGCCCCGTCACGACGGACGGCGGTGACGTGCCCGCCATGGCCGATCTCGGCATCGACGGCAGCGGCTTCACCACCGTCGGGACCCACCACGGTGAAGGTCGCGCGGATCCCGGCGTCGAGCAGCGCGTTGGCCACCCGGACGAAAGTGGTCGGGCGTTTGCGACGGTCGAGGCGGGCGAGGAACAAGACCTCCGGCACCGACGACGCCGCGCCGGCGACGACGTCGTGGTCGGGAATCCCGTTCGCGATACGTCTGAACGGCAATTCATGGCCCGCGACGGCGCGCAGTCCGTCCTCCTCGGTGTCGGTCAGGGTGAGTATCTGCGCTGCGCCGTCGAGTGCGGGTCGCGTCGCGAACCGGTCGAGCGGGCCCGCGAGCGCCTTGTCGGACGGGTCGATCATCCCGTGGCACTGCAGGACGTAAGGGACGCCGCGTCGCCGGATCGCTGACACGGCGGGCAGCGTGACGAGGTCGCGCGCGAGGTGGACGTGCACGACATCGACCTCGCTGCAGCATCGTTCGACGAGTCGGCGTACGCCGGGGGCGCGTAGTCCGGCGAACCCGAGGACGCGGGGCGATCGTCGCGGCGGGAACAGTGAGACGGTGACATCGGGGATGTCCACTTCGTGGTCCCAGCCGCTACCTGCGCCTGTCAGGGTGACGTGGTGTCCGCGTCGACCGAGCTCGGCGGCCTGATGGGAGGCCACGCGGGTGGGCCCGCCGAACGCGCCGTCGGGTGTGAAGAGGGTCGCCACGTGCAGGATTCTCATCGGCACGTCCCCGTGACCGGTTGTCCGGCGAAACGTGCCGTGACCCACTGCTGGTCGGTGTCATCGAGGAGTGTGTCGCCGTGTCCTTTCCCGGGTACCGCGCGAGCTGACACCGGGCTGCCGAGGGCGCAGGCGTCGTCGATGGCCGAGCGAACCCACTCGGGAGGGACGAGTTGATCAGCAAGCCCGTACACGACGCGGATCGGGACCTCGGAACGGCGTTGCGGCAGCGCCTGTCGTCGGAGTTCGGTCGTGTACCTGTCCACCGCATCCGCGTTCGGGGCCATGTCGACGGCGCTGGTCTCGGAGAGTGCGCGCGACCGCGCGCCGCTGTCACATCCCACCAGCTCGGCGAGGCGGTCGGGCGGGATCCTCGGCAGGACCTGTGCGACGGTCAGCGCTCCACGGGAGGACCGTGCGGCCCCGACGGCGACCAAAGCCGCGATCGTGCGTTGTTCGGCCGAGAGCCGTTCGTGCTCGGCGAGTTCGGGGACGGGGGTGACGTTGGCGGCCGGCTTGGTCGCCAGTGCGCCGACCAGGGTGAGGCCGGTCCCGAGTGTCGACTGCTGTTCGGCAGCCGACCACACGGCTTGCCCGCCCTGCGAGTCGCCGAACGCCAGCCACCTCGTAGAGACCGTCGATGTCGCGCGGCGCAGTGCCCGTACGGCGTCGATGACATCGAGTGCAGCACTGAGTGGTTCGAGGTAGAGGTGGGCCCCGGACGGGCCGAGACCGCGGTAGTCCGTCGCGGCGACGGCAAAGCCTGCGGAGACGAGAGCAGTCAGGGTGCCGGTGTAGCCGCGGAGGTCCGGCGACTGTGACAGTCCGCAGCCGTTGGCTATGCCGGTGGTGCCGTGGGCGTAGGAGATGACGGGCCACCCGCCGGTGGGTGGCGTCCCCCGGGGTACGAGGAAGGTGCCCGTCACGCGGACCTCGGCGCCGGTCACGGGGTCCACCGAGAGGTAGGTGGCGCGGGCGGCGCTCGAGACGATGCCGGCCACCTCGGGAGTGAGGTCGGTGAGCGGCGTCGCCGACACCACCGTCCCGCGTGCCGAGGCGTGCGGGGACGGTGACGCGGTCACCGGGATCGGTGAGCGGATCGCCTCGGTGGGACCCGAACCGTCCGAGCATCCGACGAGCAGCGCCCCCGCCATGACCGTCGATGCGAGGACGGCCCACGGCGCTCGTCGCGTGCGGGTCACCGTGCACCCGCAGGGGTGAGTGCGTCGCGGATCGCGGCGTCTACGACACGGGCGTCGTGGGTCTCGGCGAAGAAACGCGCAGTGACGAACAGGGTGTCGCCGACCCGGCTGTAGACGAGGTTGAGTTCGTCGCTACGGGTGCAGACCGTGGCCACCGCGTACACGCGGGGTGCGGGCGACAGCGTGTTCCACCGGACCGTGTCGACGGCGGGAGAGGCGGACAGGTCGGAGACGACGAGACGGGTGGGCCCGTCGGCGACGAAGCGGCGCACGTGCGCGGTGCGCAGCGAACGGGGCCGCAGGGCGCCGAGCGCGTCGGCGGCGGCCTGGTGGACGACGAGGTCGGCGCTGTCGATCTGGGCCCGCACGGTGCGGCTCATCGCGACCGGCGACGCGTCGGGGGCGGTGATGGCCCCCACGAAGTTCGAGGTCGACACCACGGTGGCGGGCAGGTAGCGGCGGAGATTCACCATCAGCGTGATCGTCTGTGCGAGCTCGACACCCGCATCGCGCAGGCGGCCGGCGATCAACCAGGTCAATGTCGTCGTGACGCTCGCGCCGGGAAAGTCTCTGTCCCGCAGGGCCCGGAGTCCGGCGGGGAATCCCGGTGGGCTCGACACGCAGATCGTCCGCGTCGCCGCATGCGCCGTCGGTGTGGACGCCGGCGCGGCGTCCGGCGTGGCGACGCGGCGGCCGAATATCGTTCGTGCGGAACGCATCACTGCGGTGGGGTCTCGCCGCAGTGTCGCTGCGAGCGCGTGTGCCGAGGGGCGGCGCACAGGGCGGACCTGGTCGGTGACGAACGGGGGGAAGATGGACGTCTGTTCGTGGGTGAGCGCGGCCACCAATTCGGTGATGAACACACCATCGCCGAGGCCGTGGTCGCAGGTGATCACCAGATGGTCTCCGGTGAGTGAGATGTCGAGTGCCGCGCTAGATTCGTCGCCGCCGCGTTGCATGAGCGCGCCGTGGTCGGTGAGGTCGGTACGTGAGTCGGTGTGGACGGCGACCGCGCGGTCGAGGTCTCGGCGCCAGCGCGACGAGGACAGATCCGGAACGAGCCCGACTCGGGTGTGTCCACCCTGGGACGCGATCATTCGCAGACGTTCCCGGACGCCGGCCTCGCCACCGGGCAGGTCCACAGGACCGAGAAGGGCGGTGTAGCGGGCGCTCGCGAACCGGCGGTCGCTGACGGTCTGCCGCTGCGATCTCATGCCGCACCCACCAATTCGTGGCACCAGAGCGCGTACAAGTTCAGCGCGGCATCCGCGTCGAGTACGGCTGCGGCATATCGCCGACCGTTCTCGGCGAGCGTCTGCATCCGGTCGGCGTCGGGGTGCAGGCCGAGGATGGCATCGAGGAGGGCCGCCGAATCTGCCGGTGCGACCGTGACACCCGCTCCCGAGCGAGCGATCTCCTCTGCGGTGACACCGTTCGGATCCACCGCGGCGATCACCGGCCGACCGCTGGCGAAGTAGCTCGTCAACTTGCTCGGCGACGCCATGTCGGCGACACCGCGCCGTTCGTTGACCAGCAACACGTCAGCGGCGCCGAGCACGGACATGTACTCGGCCTCGGGAAGTGGATCGAGGAACTCGACGGCGCCGACCCCGCGCGCCGCGTCCTGGAGGTGGCGTCGCTGGTTGCCATCGCCGATCAGCACGAAGCGGACGGGCGCGCCGACGGCCGAGGCCGCTGCGGCGGCCTCGATGACGTTCTCGAGTCCCTGTTTGACGCCCATGTTCCCGGTGTGGAGCGCGACGATCTCGCCGGGGCGCCACCCGAGCCGGTCTCGGGTCGCCTCGCGCCGGACCGCGTCGCCGGCCTGCACGTGGGTCCAGTTCCGGATGGTGGTCACTCTGCGCGGGTGGACGCCGAGCGCGGCGATCGACTGTGCGAAGCGATCGTGGATCACCACGACCGCCGTCGCGCGCCGCAGCAGTGCCGCCTCGATCCGGGCGATCAGTGCGCTGGTGCGGCCACGGGCCAGGCCGGTCTCGATGGCGCCCAGGCTGTAGAGGTCCTGCACGATGAGACCGACGGGGATGTGTCGGATCCTGGCATAGCGGCTGACCGCCGCCGCGGCGAGGAGAGGCGGGCTGACCACGATGATGGCGTCGGGACGACCGAGGCCCGCGGCGATCGACCTCGTCGCGAAGCTGATCTCCATGCGTGCGCGCCCGGCGGCGGTCACGATCGACGGGACGTAATGGTTCACGCGTCGGATGATCGGGGTGTCGCCACCCACCGCAGTCGGCGGAGGGACGACTGATTTCCGCCACTGGGGGTAATGCGGCACACCGGTGTGCACCGACACCGCGAAGCCGCGGGCAGAGAGACCTTCGGCCAGGCCCGAGGTGTACGGTCCGATCCCCGTCACCTCGGGGTCGTAATTGATGCCGACGATCGCGATCGACGCACGACCGGGCCTGGCCGCCACCTCACCCGGCCCGCGGTCGGTGCGATGCGAAGCCATCCGGGGGCCTCCTCGGTCGTCGTGCTCTCACCCCCCGGCTGCGGTGCTCCCGCCTGAACTCATATTAGGGAGCATGGCCTCGTCCGGTGTCCATACGACACGACCCGTTGGCGGTGACGATGTGACCGGGTGCGACCGAGGTGCTCACCACCGCTCCCGCGCCGATCGTGGCCCTGTCCCCGATGACGACCCCACGAAGGATCACGGCCCTCGTCGCCACCCAGGCACCGTCGCCGATCGAGATGGGTGCGTTGTCGAACTCGAAGGTCGCCGAGTGCCGGTCGTGGCTGCCGGTGCAGAGCATCGCCTCCTGCGATATGACGGTGTCGCTGCCGATGTGCACCGGTTCGAGATTCAGGATCCAGGCGCCCTCACCGACCCAGGAGTGATCGCCGATGCTCAACTTCCAGGGCCAGTGCACCCGGACCCGATGTCGGATGAGCACCCCGCGGCCGATGTCCGCTCCGAACCACCGCAACAACGCCACCCGCACGCGCGGCGGACACCACCAGGTACAGAAAACCAGGTTCAAGCACGCGAACCACGCGACCTGGACCACCCGCGAACGGCCCTTGTCGTATCCCACGCCGCGGAAGCCCGCGAGCCGGCGGACGGGTGCAGCGTCCACGACTCAGCTCTCCGGTCGGAGGTAGACGGCGTCGAGCTGAAGCATCCGCCCGGTCGTGATGTCGGTGAAACCGGGGTACAGCGCCGCGATCTCGAGACCGTGCTGCGCGGCGAACGCCGCACCGTCCTGCAACGACATCCCCTCGGAGTACATCGGGACGAGCGACAGTTCCAGCTGGACGCCGACGCACCGGTCGGCCACGAATCGTGTCGCGCCCTCGAGCACACGGCGCTCGAATCCCTGGGTGTCGATCTTGAGGAAACACCTCTCGTGGGATGCGATCTCGGCGATGGTCAGCCCGTCGAGTCGGCGGACCGCCACCTCCTCGTCTCCGACGTACCCGATGCCCGGGGCCGCGGCGCGATGGCCGTCGAGCATGTCGAGCATCGAGCTGCTCTCACCGGCGTTGTTGGCGATGTGCATCCGGGCCGTCTCGTCCCTGTCGCCCAACGCATATCGATGTGCAGTCCACAGTGCGTCCCGCCGCGCCTCGGTCTCGAGTCGGGCGAACGGCTCGGACAGCGGTTCGAAGGAGACGATGGATCCGGTCCAGCCCGCGTCGCGGATCTCCCGGCCGTAGCGTCCACCGTTGGCGCCCACATCGATCACGGTCTCGACCCCGGCGTGGTCGAGCATCCGGACGAGCATCACCGCCGGCCCGAGGCCGGGGTAACGGACTACGTCGACGCCCGCCCTGTGCAGGGCCCTGCGGATCGTGCGGACGATGGCCATGGATCACCATAACGCCGGGTCGTGGGCTCTCACGGAAGAAATCATCGAGGCTTCTCGGCCGCGAAGCGGGAAATCGATGGCGTCTGATGGCCCGATCCGAAGACCCTCAGCACCCGTCCTGCGCCACTGCGCGGACGAAACCGCCGGTTTGGTAGAGGTACATGTACGCCCAGTAGAACAGCGGGATGTGCGGGTGATAGTTCACCATCACGAGATCGCCGGTGAAGCACCGCGACACGATGTACTCCGAGCGGGTCACGTGCGGGGTGAAGGTGATGACCATCGCCGACCGCCACCCGTTGGCGGCCGCCTGATCACGCAGGAAGCGGGCCTCACCGCGGGTCGTCTTCGGTGACGGACGAAAGCAGATGACCCGCACGCGGTGCGGCGCATCGCAGATCGCGTCCATGTACTCGTCGGGTTCGTCGTACGGATTCGAGACCAGGACGGTGGACGCGAGACCTCGCTCGGCCAGCGAGATCCCGTAGTCCTCGCGCCCGTCCTGGCGGCCACCGAGCACCATGATCACGTCGACCCTGCGTGGGTTGTCGGCGACCTGCGGGAACACGTACACCGGCAGTCCGGCCGCGGCGATCACGATCACCAGGGCGACCACGCCGAGCGCGATCCTGCGCCCCCGTCGCCTCATGGGCAGAGCGTATCGACTCCCCGCGGTCGCGGCCGGGGCCATGACCGGTGTCACAGACGATGAGACAGCCGGGCCGGCATCATTCCGACCGCATGCACGTACCGATTTGCTTTCGCTGATTTCGGTTGTCGATGGGAATAGGCTGAGCGCGCGGCGCGCGGCGTCGCAGCGGTGACGGGCGAGGTGAGGAGCGCAGACGTGACGACGCGATCGCCCGCACTCGCCCGGTCGCGTCGAGCCAGGCGCACTGTCGTACAGGCGCGTTCCGACGCCTGGATTCACGACTACACACGTCGGGTCACCGTCACCGACACCCTGATCGTCATCGCGGTGGTCTTCGGCGCACAGATGCTGCGCTACGGTCCGGTGTCGTTCGACGATCACGTCGGCCGTGCCCGCGTGCCGATCGGTCTGGTCAGTCTCGGTGTCGTCGCGGCGTGGCTGTTGATGCTGCGGATGCGGCAGTCCCTGGACCGTCGGGTGATCGCCGCGGGGCCCACCGAGTACAGCCGCGTGGTATCGGCCTGCTTCCTCGTGTTCGCGACGTTGGCGATCGTGGACCTGCTCTTCGTTCTGAACATCGCGCGGTCGTTCGTCGCGTTGGCATTTCCCCTGGGGACCGTCGCTCTGCTCACGTCACGGTGGTCGTGGCGCTCGCGGCTCACCCACCGCCGGCGACGCCGACTCGATCTCGACCGTGTAGTCGTGATCGGCGGGATCGCGACCGCGCAGCCGTTGATCGAGCACCTCGACCGCAACCCGGAGCTCGGATACGACGTGATCGGTCTGTGCGTGCCGCCCGAGCAGTCCGAGATCATCGGGCCGCTCGCGGCCAACGGTCGGTCGATCCCGATCCTGGGTGAGTTCGCCGACGCCCGCGCCATCGTCGAGACCGCCGGGGCGAGCACCGTCGCCGTCACCTCGGCCGAGGCTCTGGGCCACTCGGCAATGCGTGAGTTGTCGTGGGACCTCGAGGGTCTCGACGTCCAGATGGTGGTCGCTCCCGGGCTACTCGACGTGGCCGGTCCGCGGATGAGCATGCGCCCGGTCGCCGGCCTGCCGCTCCTGCACATCGACAAGCCCTCCTACAAGGGTGCCAACCGGTTGGCGAAGGCGATGGTCGACCGCATCGGCGCCGTCGCGCTGGTGGTGCTCGTCTCACCCGCGCTGGCGGTCTGCGCGCTCGCGATCACTCTCGACTCCCGCGGGCCGGTGTTCTATCGGTCCGAGCGCATCGGGCCGGGCAACGAACCTTTCCTGATGTGGAAGTTCCGCTCCATGGTGACCGGAGCCGACCGAATGAAGGACGATCTCGCCGACCTCGACGAAGGCGCCGGTGCGTTGTTCAAGATCCGTGAGGACCCTCGCGTGACCAGGGTGGGAAAAGTCATCCGCCGCTTCAGCATCGACGAACTGCCGCAGTTGTTCAACGTGATCGGTGGTTCCATGAGTCTCGTCGGTCCCCGCCCTCCTCTGGCGGAGGAGGTCGAGCGCTACGACGGTCCGGTGGCACGCCGGATGCTGGTGCGTCCCGGCATGACGGGGCTCTGGCAGGTGTCGGGCCGTTCCGACCTCACCTGGGAGGAGTCGGTGCGCCTCGACCTCAGTTACGTCGAGAACTGGTCGGCGATGAGCGACGCCATGATCATGTGGCGCACCCTGCGGGCGGTGGTCGGTCGCTCGGGCGCGTACTGACCGCGGCCCGACCGCTACTGTCGCGGGCATGAGCGCGCCGGTGGTCCCGACCCGAATCCTGTTCGTCTGCACCGGCAACATCTGTCGGTCGCCCATGGCGCAGTACTTTCTCGCCGACCGTGTGCGCGGCGGCGGGGTCGAGGTGTCGGTCGGCAGCGCGGGCACCGCGGCGCTCACCGATCACCCGATGCATGTCCAGACCGAGCGGGTGCTGCGCGAGCGCGGCATCGACTCCACCGACGAGTTCCGTGCCCGCTACCTCACCGCCGACCTCGTGGCCGGTGCCGACCTCGTGATCGGGCTGTCGCGCGAACATCGCGATCACGCGACCGCGGCGGCGCCGATGTCGTGGCGTCGTGTGGTGACCCTGCGGGAACTCGACGCCTACATCGCCGGCGGGGGAGCGCTCACCTCCACCCCGCAGATCGCGGCCGATCGCAACCGCGACGACCTCGACATCACCGATCCCATGCACAAGCCCCCGGCTGCCTTCGACACCCTCGCCGCCGAACTCGATCCGATGATCGACCGGCTCGCGGGATGGCTGCGCGGCTGAGGCGTGGGCCCGGTCAGTAGTAGTAGGGGAACGGGTCCCAGTTCGGGTCGCGCTTCTCGAGGAAGGCGTCGCGGCCCTCGACGGCCTCGTCGGTCATGTAGGCCAGGCGGGTGGCCTCGCCGGCGAACACCTGCTGACCCATCAGTCCGTCGTCGGTCAAGTTGAACGCGAACTTCAGCATCCGTTGTGCGGTCGGTGATTTGGCGTTGATCGCCCGGGCGAACTCGATGGCGGTGTCCTCGAGGTCGGCGTGGTCGACGACCTCGTTGACCGCACCCATGCGCTGCATCGTCTCGGCGTCGTAGGCGCGGCCCAGGAAGAAGATCTCGCGGGCGAACTTCTGGCCGACCTGCTTGGCGAGATAGGCGCTGCCGTACCCGGCGTCGAACGAGCCCACGTCGGCGTCGGTCTGCTTGAACCGGGCGTGCTGGCGTGAGGCGATGGTGAGGTCGCAGACCACATGCAGCGAGTGCCCGCCGCCGGCCGCCCAGCCGTTGACCACGGCGATGACCACCTTCGGCATGGTGCGGATGAGGCGCTGCACCTCGAGGATGTGCAGGCGACCGCCCTCGGCCTGCACGCGCGCGGTGTCGACAGTGTCGGTGGTCTCGCCGCCGGCGTACTGGTACCCCGACCGGCCGCGGATCCGCTGGTCGCCGCCGCTGCAGAACGCCCAGCCGCCGTCCTTGGCGCTCGGGCCGTTGCCGGTGAGCAGGATGGTGCCCACATCGGGGCTGCGCCGGGCGTGATCGAGGGTGCGGTAGAGCTCGTCGACCGAATGCGGTCGGAACGCGTTGCGCACCTCGGGGCGGTCAAAAGCGATTCGCACGATGCCGTTCTCGCGACCCGACCCGACGTGACGGTGATAGGTGATGTCGGTGAGGTCGTCGAACCCGTCGACCGCGGTCCAGTGCTCGGGCGTGAAGGGGTTCGCGGCGTCGTCGCTCATGTGTGAAGAGCGTAGTGGTGGCCCCCGTTCGGGCGTCTCACCTGGGTCGATAACGTTGCGGGCATGACCGATGACCAGCACGAGGGCGGTTTCCGCACCGACATGGCGATCAGCGTCGACAAGGGCGGACCGCGCTACGGCGAGTTCGTGGAATCGGCTCGGCTGTTCATGGACCGGGTGCGGGCGGCGATGCCGACCGAGGAACTGGTCGACGAGCTCATCGACGAACTCGCGGCGATCAACGCCAAGCTCGAGGCCGTCGCCATCGACGAATGGAACTCACCCTCGGGCACGCGGATCGACCTGCCCGCCCGCGGGAACATCACCCTGCCGCCGTATCTGGTGAACCGGGCCGACGCCACGGGAGTCGATGCGACACTACGCTTCACGCGTTTCCACCTCGGCGGCAACAACGCAGCGCACGGCGGCTACATCGGTACCGCCTTCGACGACCTCCTCGGTATGACCGGTGCGCTGGCGACCGGAAAGGTCACGCGCACGGCCTATCTCACGGTCAACTACCGGTCGATCACCCCGCTCTACACCGATCTTTCGGTGACGACGCAGGTCACGAAGGTCGACGGCCGCAAGATCTTCGTCGCCGCGCAGATGCGCGACGGCGACCGGCTTTGCGCCGAGGCCGACGGACTGTTCATCGCCCTCAATCCCGGGCAACCGTAGCGCGAGGGTCTCTCAGGAGCCGTGCACTCCGTCGGTGCAGCCACAGATCTCGCCACCCCACTCCGATTCCGTCGTGACCGGGGCCCGACACATCGCCGGTCGGGCCGGCATCCCGAGAAATCTCGTCGCCAGGCGGCGTCTCGACGCGGTCCAGCGCGCACCGGTCGTCGACGACAGGGGGTCGACCGGATGTTCGCAGGTGGGACAGAGATTGCGTAGCCCCGCTCGGGGTCGAGCGTTGCGGAGTACGGCCACGGTCCGATTGTGCACGCGGCAGGTGGGTGACGATCGCCGATCTGCTGAACCGGTCGATGCCGTGTCACCAGTTCACGAGCGCCTTCGACGCCGCCGAGGCCGTCTCCGGGGTGCGGAGCAGACGCCAGTCCGGGGTGTTCGAGGCATCGATCTCGAACCAGACAATGGCCTCAACCGACGTGGTGGCGAAATAGAGAAAGGCGTCGGTGATCCACTGAGCCTGATCGTCGCCGGGTCGGCAGCCGATCTCATTGACCCACTTCGGACTCGACGGCGCGATCCTGTCGAGTAGTCCCAGTGTTTCGTCGAACAGCGTCCGCGCACTTCCCTCGCCCCGGTTGTAGCCGTCGACCGCCACGATGTCGACGACGTCATCACCAGGGAAACATGCCGTGATCAGATCGGGGCGCTGCTGATGATCGATGTTGGGGCACCAGATCCACCGCACATTGTCGGCGCCGGCGAGATCGAAGCGCGATCGCACCCAGCGGAACGCTTCTCGGTAGTCCCGAGGGCTCCCACCGTTCGACTGCGCGGACCAGGGATACCAGTCGCTGTTCATCTCGTGCGCGAATCGGATGACCAGAGGACCGCCATCGGCTGCGGCACTGTGGGCCCACTGGTCGACGTACGACGCGAAGCTGGTGATCGCGGCCAGTGCGTATTTTGGTTGGGTCACGCCCGCCAGCGGATTCCACGGCTCCCATGTGATCTCCGGGATCGCACCCGTCTTCCGGATCGCCGCCACCGTCTCGAGCGGGTACCCCGTCTGCCACTCCCATGCGACGAAGAAGTTCAGAACGCGGAGTTGTCGACCCAGCCTGGCGGCGACCGTGCTCGACATCGCGACGTCCTCGGCGCGTGACCCGGTGATGGAGATCCCGAAATTTCGCCGCGGGACCGCGTCGCGTGCGCACGACGTGATGGCCAGTCCGCCCGAGGCCGCCAGTGCCGGGGTGAGCAAGCTCGCCCGAAGGGCCAACCGCCGACTGATCACGGGATTCCGAGCGGTACGAGAGCTTTCTCGAACGCGGGCGTCAGCAGACGGACTGCGGTGGCGGACAGATGCGAATCGTCACGATAGAGGAGTGTGCCGTTGCGGACGGCGGGACATGTCGCGCCGTTGCAGAGGTAGCCGTTGAGGTCCACGACGCCGACCTCGGGCAAGGACCCGCGCAGGCTCGCCGAGAGGACCGCGTCGACCTGGTCGTAGGCGGGGAAGCTGCACTTGCTCCAGTCGTCGAGTGCCGACGAGACACATTCGGGAATGTTTCGGCCCGGGTACGGAGTGTCGCGGATGTAGACCAATTTCGCGCCGGACTTTGCCAGTTTTCGCAGACTGCGAGCCCAGTCGTCCTGGACCTCGGACAGTTGAGGGATATATCGGTTTAGTGACGACACGAAAACGATGGCCGGTCGGTCCCGGTCAATCGCAGCGATCTGTGCCCGACGCCAATCCGAACAATAGCGCTGAGAATAGCGGGCTTTCTCACCTACGCGCGGAGCGATCTCAGGCACAGGGCAGCCAGCTTGTGTGACGACCCGGAGCCGCCAATCACGCTGCTTCGCAATGGCTTCTAAGGTTGTCTGCCATTGGTGCGCGTGGCTGTCGCCGAATAGCACCACGGGCAACCCGCCCCGGTCGCCGAACTCGCAGTCGGGCTGGGTTGTCGTCTTGTCCAGTAGACATTCTGATCTCCGGGGCACATCATCTTTTGCCTTGATCGGAGATGGTGTGGTCGAGCCACTGTTCGCCGTCGCGGCTCCGCCGAAGACCTGTGCGAAGTCGGCCGAGGTGGGCGCTTGATTGCCGGTTCCCAACGCGGTCGCCGTCTGAGTTCCCACCGTCATGACCACAGCACACGCGACGAGCGTCGCCGTCAATCCCACCGACGCGGCGGCCTGCGGGCGGACTCGAGCGGACCGTGCGGTCATGATCGGCTTCTCGATCATCTCGTGGGTCGCGGCGGCCAGTGCCAGAGCCGGCGCCATGAGCAGGAGCTTCGCCGTCCACGACAGCTCGCCGAACTGGGCCTCCGCGAGAACCAACACGGGCCAGTGCCACAGGTAGAACGGATAGGACCATCGTCCGATGAGCCGAAGCGGTGCGGTACCCAGTCCTCGCCCCACAACCGATCTGGGACCCGAGGCGATGATCCCCACCACGGCGAGCGTCGGCACCGCTGCGATCCAACCGGGGTACGCCGTGGTCGAGTCGAAGGTGACGACCGCCCAGCCGAGACCGAACACTCCGATGATGCCGACGAGCGACAGCGTTCGGGGCCTGACCCGCTCGAGGACGAACGGTGCGCTCAGGGCCAGCAACGCTCCCACCCCGAACTGCCACACACGCGTATAAGTCGCCATGTACGCCAGCGAAGGGTTGGAGGCGGTGAGCACCGCTCCAGAGATATAAGACGCACCGGACACCGCGGCGATGGTCACCGCGAGAACCGCCGTCGGCCGGGACATTCGCAGCACTCGTGCCAAAAGCGTCACAGCCACCACCAGGGCCGGCCACACCAGATAGAACTGCTCCTCCACAGCGAGCGACCAGAAGTGCAGGATGAGGTTGGTGTCGGCCTGACCGCCACCGAGGTAGTCGTTTCCCTGGGCGATCAGCCGCCAGTTCGCTATATAGAGGATGGCCGAGAGGAAATCGAATGTGGCCTTGTAGGTGGTCAGGGTCGGCAAGATGACGAGGGCGGCCACGCTCGACAGCACGATGACCAGCGCCGCGGCCGGCAGAAGTCGTTTGGCCCTTCGCGCGTAGAAGCCCGCGAACGAAAACCGTCCCGTGCGAGAAACTTCCGCCATGATCAGGCTGGTGATGAGGAAACCCGAGATCACGAAGAATGTGTCCACACCGACATATCCGCCGAGCATGTGCGGGACAGAGCAGTGAAACAGCACGACGGCCAGAACCGCGACCGCTCTGAGGCCCTCGATGTCAGGGCGGTACGTGATCCCGCGGGGTGTCGAATTGATGGGCACTGTTTCGCGATCGACCAGTGAGTTGTGCATGATCAGCTCCAGGGGATGACGAGGTCGAAGTAGCCGCTCGCGATGACAGCCGCGAACAGGATCAGTGCGGAATAGCCGATCGCCTCGAACATGCTGATCCGGTTCTTCCCCGTCTCGAACTGCGTGAACTGCGGAGGTCGAGACGAACTCGGCGCGATGATCCCGAGAACACGAGCGAAGCCGCCGATGAGCGGCACACTCAGGTAGGTGTAGCCGAGAAGAAACAGGCCCATGGTCCAGAACTCGCGCAGACCGTACTGGTAGGTATCGAATCCCCATGCCGCCCAGGAAACCCCGAGGGTCACGATCAGCGTCGCGGCGCCGACCTTGCTGATCGTGCGCGCGAGTGACGACGACTTGCCCACAGCTCCGGTCGCGACCCACCCACGTGTACGACCGGTCAGCTTGTGGGTGATGGCCAGGGCGTGACAGAAGCCATACGCCATCTGAGTCCGCATGACCTCGAATCGCCACTGCCCCACCGAAACACGTGGCATGAGCACGAAATAGACCCACGCGCCCGCCATGAACGGTATGAAGTGCGACGCCCGGATCTGATCGGCGAAGAAGATCGCCATCACCATCGCGGGCACATGCAGGACGAACACGTTCAGTGCCGTGGATATGTAGTACATGAACCCTGCCCAGAAACACAGGCGCTGACGGAGGCTGAGTGGTTGGCGTTGTGCAACCCTGCTCTGCAGCAGGGTGATCGACCCGTTGCACCATCGGTATTGCTGGTTGAGGAACCCGGCGAGGTCCGACGGGCACAAACCCTTGCTGACCAGAATCGGCACGTAGCGAGTTCGATAACCCCCACGGAGCAGAAAGATGCCGGTGTGTACATCCTCGCTGTGTTCGATCTGCGCGAAGCCACCGACGTCGGACAGGGCCTCCCGGCGATACAGGGCACACGTGCCCACGCAGATCGGTGCCCCGGCGCGGTCACGGGATGGTTGCACCCAGCGGTAGAACAGCTCCTGCGTTGCACCCGCTGTGCGCTCCAACCAGTTCATCGACTCCTCGGTCGAGAAGTACTGCGGGCTCTGCACTATCCCCACCTCGCGGTCCTCGGTGTAGGGGACGAGATGTTCCAGGTAGTCGGCCCGTGGGCAGAAGTCGGCGTCGAAGATGGCGATGAAGTCACCGTGACTCTGTCCGAACGCGTACTGCAGGTTTCCTGCCTTCTTCATGTGGCCGCGGTTGGGCCGGACGAGGTAGTCGAACCCGAACTCCTCAGCAGCGGCGCGTACTTCGTCACGGCCACCGTCATCGAGAACCAGCACGCGGAGCTCGCCCCGCCATTGAACGTTCTTCACGTAGGTGTAGGTGTTGAACAGGACGGACATGTCCTCGCCGCAGGTCGGCAGAAAGATGTCCACAGATGGCCACACCGTCCGGTCCGCGTGCCACGCCCGCACGGTTTCCCTGTGTGTTGCCGCGCTGGGGATCCGACTGTTCCAGCCCGACAGGGCGGAGAGCACCGAACCGGTCACGTTCACGGCAAGCACCGCGAGGAGCGGGTAAAGCCACACAGTGTGAATGCTGAAGCGCGCGAGACTGATTCCTGCCAGGACGAAGGCGCAGGCCATGGTGACCTGCACCCATCGCTTCTGTGGGCCCAAGTAGGCGTACAACTCCTGATCGTTCGGGGGAGACACCGATGGTTCGGCGACCGAGACCGGGCGCGCGTGCCTCGGCGATCCGAGCTGGGTGATGCGGGCATCGGTATTCGCGAGTGGAAGTGCCATCCGGCAAGTCCCTTTCGATTCTGGGCAGGGTCAGGACAGCGATCGTCCGCGACAGCGCCGGGGCGCGACTGTGCCGTTGTCCGGCGAGAATCGACAGACAGAGAACAGGAAAGGAGGCGTGGATCGAGCGCATTACGTCGCTGAAATGGTGAACCGAATCTTGACAGGACGCTGGGGGCGTCGCAACAGGAGAGACCGCTGACCTATGACGGGCGTCTCACTGTCGACACTCTCTGATTGATAGAACGTCCCGATATGACGTGTGAAAACGTGTGTAGCCCAACAGCTTCGATCACGTACAGGGTTGAGTGGGTGGCCGGCAGCGTCTCATCTTTTTCGTACGGACGATGTACACCGGGTCCGATCATGGGAATGAATTCCTGCGCACGTAATAGCGCGGAAGATTGCCGATGGTGAATAATCTGTTGGCGCAGAACAATCCGGTTCACTTGCACTGATCGAGATCACTGTGTCGTGCAGAGCCGGCGATCTGGCCGTCGCGCGCTATGGCTCTGTCGAAGACTCTCAGGCGAGCGGACCGGCTTCCAGGGTGAGACCGGCGTCGCGGAGTCGGTCGACGAGGGCGTCGCCCATGGCGGCGGCGGGTGTGAGGACGCCGGTGCGGTTCGGCAGCTTGTCGCGGTCGAGGGCGAGGGTGAGGGCGCTCTCGCCGAGCATCACCGCGGTCGCCTTGTAGCCGGGGTCGCCTTGCGCCTTCACGCGGGACTTGTACCGCTTGCCGGTGGTGGTGCGGGTGTAGACGTCGACGGTGAAATGGCCGTTCTCGCGGGTCTTCTCACTCGGTCCGTCGCCGGCCTTGGGCAGGATGCGGTCGAGGACCTTGCGGGTCGGGGCCATCGCCATGAGTCCGAGGAAGCCGCCGAGACCGACGCTGACGAGCCCTGCGGTCGCGGTCGAGAGCACGGGGTTCTTGCCGACGGCCATCGCCTCGCCGTAGCGGAACTCGGCGCCGTAGGCGTTGCCCAGCAGCGCGTTGGTGCGCCGCACGATGCGGGTGTTGTGTGCGGCCATCACGAACGGCGCCAACGTGCCCTTGATCGACGGGTCGATACTCGATCCCTTGACGATCATGGCGTCGCTGGGCTGCTTGACCGCGGTGCGCAGCCGGTGCTCGCCCGGGCCGGTCGACAACGCCTGCGGGTCGAGCAGGATGCGGCGGGTCTCGGGGTTGCGGGCCTCGGTGGCGATGACACGCATGGAGTCGACGGTGCCGCCGGAGACGCCGCCGGAGAACGAGCTGACCACGAGCGTGGTGTCGGTGAGTTCGCCCTCGCCGGCCTCGGACACGGCTTTGTGGAGCAGGTAGACGCCGATGTCGGACGGCACCGAATCGAATCCGCACGAGTGGACGATGCGCGCGCCGTTCGCCTCGGCCTGCTCACCGAACTTGTCGATGGAGTACCGCACGAAGGGGACCTCGCCGGTGAGGTCGACGTAGTCGGAGCCGGCGTTGACCGTGGCGGCGAGCACCAGCTCGCCGTATTTCAGGTACGGCCCGACGGTGGTGCAGACCACGCGGGTGCGGGCGGCCATCGCGTCGAGCGACGACGCCGAATCGGCGTCGGCGACGATCAACGGCCAGTCGTGCGCCGAGGCGGGCAGCGTGCGCCGCATGGACGCCAACTTCGTCTCGCTGCGTCCGGCCAGGGCGACGCGGGTGCCGGCGGGGGCGTGCCTGGCCAGGTAATCGGCGGTGAGGATGCCCACGAAACCGGTGGCCCCGAACACGACGACATCGAACTCACGAGAGGAATCGGTCATGACACCCGAGGGTAGACCGGCTCGTCGGCGGGCGACACCGGCTCCGGCTGTGCGGCCCCGCGTGACCGCCAACGGTTGTAGAGCCGTGCCGCGAACGGTGCGACGAACAGCATCATGAGCACCCGCACGATCTGCGAGGCGAGCACGAAGGTGATGTTGGAGCCCGACGCCGCGGCGGCCGCCAGCACCGCGTAGATGCCGCCCGGTGTCGTCGCGAGGTACCCGTCGAACATCGACTCCCCGGTCCAGAGGCTCAGCGCCACACCGAGTCCCGCGCTGCCGACGCCGATTCCGACGATGAGGACGACGGCATACGGGAGCACCCGACCGATCGCGCGCAGGCTCTCCTGGGTGAAGCCGAGGCCGGCCTGCCAGCCGATGACCGCGTACCCGGCCGTCACCAGCACGACCGGGACCGAGGCCCCGCCCGCGACGCCGGTCAGTTCGGCGACGACGGTCACGATGAGCGGGCCGAGCAACCCGGCGGCCGGGAGTCGGATGAGGCGGCCCACGCTGATGCCGACGGCCATGGCGCCCGTGAGCAGCAGCAGTCCCCAGAGTTGGTCGCCGGCCGAGGCGGAGTGCGTGGAGGTCGCCGATCCGGTGTGCGCGCCGAACACGGTGGTCGCCACGATCGGCAGGCTCACGGTGACGAGTCCGACGCGGACGTACTGCACCACCGCCACCATCCGCTCGTCGCCGCCGAGTTCCCGGGTGAGTGCGACGAGTCCCGACGCGCCGCCCGCGACGAGGGCCAGCGAGCCGGTGAGCGGGTCGACACGGCGGTGCAGGCCGAGCAGTGCACCGCCCGCGACCGACAACACGAGCGTGCCGAGCGCGATCACGATCACCGGGAGCCACGAGTCGGCGAGACCGGCCAGTACCGACGGCTGCACCATCGTGCCGATGTACACGCCGAGCACACCCTGCCCGGCGATACCGATCGGGCGGGGGAGTGGTGGCTTCTTCGCCGTGCTGCCCTCGGTCCTCGGGGTGCGTTCGCGGGGCGCGAGGCCGGCGAGAGCGAGTGCCGCGGCGACCACGAGCCCCGCGAACAGTGCCGCCGACGGGACGGACAGGTGGTCGAGAAGCGCGGTCGCCGCCGCGGTCACCGCGATCAGTCCGAGCCAGCGCAACAGCATGATGCCAAGACTAGGCTTGCTAATACCTCGGTGTAAACCGATGAAGGCCGGGTGAATGTGAACTATTGTCTTGCCATGACCACGATCGACGTCGCCGAGGCGACCCGCCTGCGGGAGGCGATCATGTCCGTCGCCCGGGCCGCGCGAACCCACCGTCCCGACCACGGTCTCCCGCTCACGCAGATCACGGTGCTGGGCTACCTCGACCGATCGGGCACCACCACCGTCGCCGCACTCGCCGACCGCATGCATGTCCGCGTGCAGTCGTTGACCGTGAGCATGAACAAGCTCGACGACGCCGGCCTCATCGTCCGCCGCACCGACCCCCTCGACCGTCGGCGACAGCTGGTCGAACTCACCGAGGCCGGGCGTGCGCTGATCCTCGACGACCGTGCCCAACGCGACGCCTGGCTCGCGCAGTCGTTCGCCGACAACTTCGACGACACCGAACGTGGGCTGATGATGCTCTGCGTCCCGCTCTTCGAACGCCTCGCCACCGAACGCAGCCGCTGACCGAACCGCCCACCCCGCCAGGTGGGCCGTCGTTTCCGTCAGGTGGGCCGCCGTTTCCGTTGGTTGGGCCGACGTTCGCATCCATCGGGCCGACGTGGCCCGCGCGTACCCTGGCGCACATGCGCAAACCCCTCGTCGCCGTCGTCGGAGTCGTGCTGACGCTCTTCGGACTCGTGTTCGCGCTGCAGGGTTTCGGCGTGCTCGAGGGCAGCGCCATGAGCGACACCGTGCTGTGGTCGGTGCTCGGCCCGATCATCGCGCTCGTGGGAGTCGCGCTCATCGTGGTCGGCGTGCGCGGCAAGCTCCGTTAGCGCCCTCGTGGAATCGTCTGATCACGACACCCGCGTCACCGGCACCCCGGTCGGGCGCCGCGTGGTGCTCGGACTGATCGGACTCGGCGGCCTGGGGATCGTCGCCGGTCCCGCCGCGCAGGGCGGTCTGTCGAAACTCCTCGCGCCGGTACAGGTCCGCGACCCCACCGGACTCATCGCTCTTCTGCCCCTGGGCAACAACTTCCGCTACTACTCCGTCGTCGGATCGGTGGAAGAGGAGTCGTCGACGGACTATCGGCTCGCCGTCGGCGGCGAGGTCGCCACACCGGCCGAGTACACGATGGCGCAACTGGCGCAGCTCCCGCAGACGTCGTTCACCGAGACCTTCCACTGCGTCACCGGGTGGACCGTTCCCGACGTCGCGTGGAGCGGCGTCCGACTCTCGACACTGCTCGACCGTGCCGATCCGAAGCGGACCGCGACCGCGGTGCGCTTCCGTTCGTTCGACGGCACCTACACCGAGAGCCTGCCGATGGAGAAGGCCCGCGGCGACCGCGTGATCGTCGCGTTGCGGATGCTCGACGCCCCGGTCACCCACGACCACGGCGGCCCGGTGCGCATGTACGTCGGCGGGCAGTACGGCTACAAGAGCACGAAGTGGCTGTCGGGTATCGAGCTGACGACCGACGAGATCCCCGGCTACTGGGAGAGGCGCGGGTATGAGCTCGACGGCACCATCGACGACTGACGTCCCCCGTTTCGGCCCGACCGCCCGCTGGGTGCACCGCACGGTCGCGGTGTTGATGATCGCGTGTCTGGTGACCGCGGCGATCCTGTACGTGTCTTCGTTGTCGGTGCTCGTCGGGCACCGACAGATCGTCGAGATCGTGCACGTCTACGGGGGTTTCGCGCTGCCGGTGCCGATTCTCCTCGGGCTGGCGTCGCCGTCGTATCGCGACGACCTGCGTCGGTTGAACCGATTCGCGCCCACCGACCGGCGATGGCTGCGGTCGAAGACCCGTCGCGACGGCACCATCCCGGTGGGGAAGTTCAACGCTGGACAGAAGCTGAACGGCGCGTTGTCGGCGGGGTCGATCATCGTGCTGTTCGTGACCGGAGTGTTGATGTACTTCCCGTCGCTCGTGGGGCTGTCATATCGCACGGGCGCGACCTTCGCCCACGACTGGTTCGCCTTCGGCGTCGGACTGCTCGTCCTCGGACACATGGCCTTCGCCTTCGGTGACGCCGAGGCGCGTCGTGGCATGCGCACCGGTCGCGTCTCGGCGAGCTGGGCCCGCAAGGAACACGGTGACTGGGCCGAGGAGATGGGCGTCGGGACGACGCACGAGCCCTAGCGGGCGGCCACACCGTCGGCGCCGAGCGCTCCGAGGAACGCGAGGCTCTCCGCCGCGGCGGATCCGACCGGCGCGGTGTAGAGGACCAGGTGCTGGTCACCGTCGGCGAGATGTAGGACATCGCAGTCGAGGGTGAGCTCGCCGACGACGGGATGCCGGAAGGTCTTGGTCAGCATCGACGGCGGCTGCACATCGTTGCGGTCCCAGAGACGTGCGAATTCGCGACTGCCATGGCGTAGTTCGTCGACGAGCGCTCGGATCACGGGATCGTCGGGATAGCGGGCCGAGGCGGTGCGCAGTTCCATCACCGCGCTCTGTCGGAATCCGGCGGCATCGGAGATGCCGTAGAGCGCCTCGCCGTCGGGAACCTCCGGCAGGAAGGCGTTCCGGGCCAGGTTCCGGTCGTCGGGCGTGCGGGCGGCGAAGTCCTCCATCAACGCCGCGGCGAGATCGTTCCAGGCGAGGACGTCGAACGCCGCGGACATCACGAACCCGGCCGTCGCCGGGATACGCCGCAGCAGTTCGATGATGCTCGGTCGGACCTGTCGGGAGTGCAGACCAGATCGATTCGGGGCGGTCCCGGCGAGCAGGTGGAGATGGTCGGACTCGGGGCCGGTGAGCCGGAGCGCCCCGACGATCCCGGCGAGCACGTCTGCGGACGGGCGTGGTGCACGGCCCTGTTCGAGGCGGACGTAGTACTCGGTGGAGATGTGCGCGAGCACCGCGATCTCCTCGCGGCGCAGCCCGGGTGTGCGCCGCCGAGGACCCGACGGCAGGCCCACGTCGGCGGGCCGGAGGCGTTCGCGTCGACTGCGGAGGAAGGCACCCAACTCCTGCTTGTCCATGCTCCGAGTGTGCGCGCCGGGCGTCGGCGCAGGGTAGTACCGACTGTGCCTGACTACGGTCCGCCCGCCGTCTCAGGCTGGTGCCATGACGAACTCACACGACAGTGCACCCATCGGACTGCTGGCCGACAAGGTCATCCTCATCACCGGCGCGAGCCGCGGCATCGGTGCGGCGGCCGCCCACCTCTTCGCGGCGGAGGGAGCGGCGGTCGTCCTCGCCGCACGGAGCACCGACGCACTCGATCGCATCGTCGCCGACATCAGGGCCACCGGTGGTGTCGCCGACGCCGTGACCGTGGACCTGGCCGACGCCGCGAGTATCCGCAGCGCGGTCGGGCGCACCGCAGAAATGCACGGACGGCTCGACGGTGCGTTCAACAACGGAGGCATCGTGCAGCAACCCGGTCCGCTCGAGGCCACCAGCGACATCGACCTCGACGACCAGTTCGCCGTCAACTTCCGGGCGCACTGGGTCGCGATGGCCGCCGAGGTCGCCGTGATGCGCACCGGTGGTCGCGGGGCGATCGTGAACACCTCCAGCGTCGGCAGCCGTCGCGCGAACCCCATGCTCCCCGCCTACGGCGCCATGAAGCGTGCACTGAACAGCATCACCGAGTCGGCCGCGGTCAGCTGGGCTCCGGATGGCATACGTGTCAACGGCATCACCCCGGGCGGCACCACCACCGAGATGATGCTCGACTGGGATGCGCGGTCGCCGGGCGTGATCGACGCGACGATCGCGGCGTCCCCGATGGGTCGGATGGCCGCGCCCCGGGAGGTCGCCGAGGCTGCCGCGTGGTTGCTCAGCGACCGTGCCTCGATGGTCACCGGTGCGATACTGCCGGTCGACGGTGGCGGCGGCGCCTGAGCCGGCCGGCTGATCGGCCCGACGGGCGGTGGTCGGGTGTGGGGCACATCGCGTCGACCGCCGGTGATCTGTCGTTAACCTGGAGTGATGAACCCGTCCACCGTGCAGGCCCGCGTGATCGTCGACGAGATGATCCGAGGCGGCGTGCGTGAGGCGGTCCTGTGTCCGGGTTCGCGTAACGCGCCGCTCGCCTTCGCGCTGCACGCGGCCGACACCGCGGGTCTGATCCGCCTGCACGTACGGATCGACGAGCGCACCGCGGGCTTCCTTGCGCTCGGCCTCGCCGTGGCGTCCGGACAACCGGTGCCGATCGTGATGACCAGTGGCACCGCCGTCGCCAACGTGAGCCCGGCGGTCTTCGAGGCCAACTACGCGCGCGTCCCGCTGATCGTGGTCAGCGCGAACCGGCCCTATGAGCTGCTCGGATCGGGCGCGAACCAGACCATCGAGCAGTTCGGCATCTTCGGTACGCAGGTGCGCCTGGCCATCAGCCTCGGGCTCGCCGAGCAGGATCTCGATACCAACAGTCAATGGCGTTCGGGCGTGGGTCGCGCGTTGGCCGCCGCCCGCGGCGCACGCACCGGCAATCCCGGCCCCGTCCAGTTCGACATCCCACTGCGCGAACCGCTCGTCCCCGAGGCGGGTGTGGGGCCCGACGACCCGCTCGACGGTTTCGCCGGCCGCGACAACGGTGCGCCGTGGACCACGGCGGCCGTCGGTCGCCTCGACGTCCCCATCGACATCGACCTGACCGAGCCGACCGTCGTGGTGTCGGGTCACGGTGCGGGTGTGCGACCCGAGCTCGCCGGCATCCCGACGGTCGCCGAACCCACCGCTCCGGCGCCCGAGACCGCGTTGCACCCGCTCGCACTCGGGCTCGTGCGGCCGACGCAGGCGATCATCTGCGGCCGCCCGACGCTGCACCGCGGGGTGTCGCGGCTGCTGGCCGATCCCCAGGTGCGGGTCTACGCCCTCACGACCGGGCCGCGCTGGCCCGACGTCTCGGGCAACGTGCTCGCGACCGGTACCCGCGCGGAGGTGTCGGGCACGCAGTCCGAACAGTGGCTCAAGGACTGCGCCGACGCCCACCAGCGCGCGGTGGGCTCCGTCGACGCCGAACTCGACCGCCCCGGCCCGGTCACCGGCCTGCACGTCGCACGCGTGGTGAGCGCCGCGATGCACCCGGGCGAGCAGCTCGTGGTGGGGGCCTCGAACCCGATCCGCGACGTCGCGCTGGCCGGGCGCGTGTCGCCCGAGGTGCGGGTGTTGTCGAACCGTGGCGTCGCCGGCATCGACGGCACCGTCTCGACCGCGATCGGTGCCGCGCTCAGTGCCGACGGCGTGCGGACCGTGGCGTTCATGGGCGACCTCACCTTCGTGCACGATGCGACCGGCCTGCTGATCGGACCGGCCGAGCCCCGCCCCCGTGACCTCACGATCGTCGTCGCGAACGACGACGGCGGCGGCATCTTCGCGCTGCTCGAGCAGGGTGAACGACGCTTCAGCGGACCCGAATACGACGGCGCTTTCGAGCGCGTCTTCGGCACCCCGCACCGCACCGATCTCGCCGCGGTCTGCGCCGGGTTCTCGGTACCGCACCGCAGGGTGTCGTTGGCGGAGCTGCCCGCGGCGCTGGCCACTGCACCGTCGGCCGCGACCGAGGGTGGGGTCCGGGTGATCGAGGTGTCGACCGACCGGGACCGGCTGCGTGACCTGCACGCGGCCATCGGCGCCGGGCTATAGACCCTGCCCGTCGTGTGGGTGGCCGCCGCGCGCCGGTCGCGTCGGTAGTCTGGCCCGCATGTCCGCCACCGCTCTCCGACGCACGCAGATCGCGCTGCTGCTGATCGGTGCGATCGTCACGATCATGATGGTCGTGGTGGTGGCCGGGTGTTACCGCGACGACTCCTCGATCGACGCCCACCGGGCGACCGCCACCGCCGACGTGGTGACCGCGGGGGCGACCAAGTCGACGGTCCGGTTCTACACCGAGAGCGGCGAACTCCGCAGCCCTCGCCTGGGGATCTTCTACCCGACGGAATTGACTGCCGGACAACGGATCAGCGTCGAGTACGACAGCACGAACCCCGACCTCGTGCGTGTCGCCGGGCGCGATGCGAGCCTCGCGATCATCCCGGCGGTGTCGATCGCCGGCTACACGTGGCTGCTCATCGTGGTCGTGATGGTGCTGCTCGCCGAGGTGACCCGCAGGCGTGGGCGGGCGATCGACGTCTCGCAGCCCACACCGGACACCGTGCGTGCAGGTGACGAACACCGGGTGAACTGACCCGCCGAGCGTTCACGCGGCATTCCGGGCCGTGTCACGTCGAGGTGCCGTGGGAGACAGGTGCGCTGCGCACACTGGGTGCGTGCGAGTGGCGATAGTGGCAGAGAGCTTCCTGCCCAACATGAACGGTGTCGTGAACTCGGTGCTGCGCGTCTGCGAGCACCTGACGGCTCACGGACACGAGGCGATGATCTTCGCCCCCGACACCCCGCGCGGGTTGCCGGCGGCGCCGCGTGAGATCGACGGCGTGCCGGTGCATCTCGTGCCGTCGCTGATGGTGCCGAAGGTGTCGAGCCTCCCGGTCGGCGTGCCGCACCCCTCGCTGTACCGCGCGATGGCCGACTTCGCCCCCGACGTGGTCCACCTCGCGTCGCCGTTCGTGATCGGTGCCGCCGGAGCGCATGCCGCGCGACGCCTCGACGTCCCGACGGTCGCGGTGTTCCAGACCGACGTCGCCGGATTCGCCGCCAGCTACGGCATTGGGATCGGGACGCGCGCCGCGTGGTCGTGGACCCGCCGCCTGCACTCCGCCTGCGACCGCACCCTCGCGCCCTCGACGGTGTCGGTGAAAGCGCTTCAGGACCATGGGGTCCCGCGTGTGTTCCGCTGGGGTCGCGGTGTCGACGCCGAGCGCTTCCACCCCGACCGCCGCGACCACGACCTGCGCGCGCAGTGGAGCCCGAACGGTGTGCCGATCGTCGGGTTCGTCGGACGCCTCGCACCGGAGAAGCACGTCGAGCGCCTCGCGGTGCTCTCGGGTCGGAACGACCGCCAGCTCGTGATCGTCGGTGGCGGACCCGAGCGTGCCCGTCTCGAGAAGCTGATGCCCGACGCGGTGTTCACCGGCGAACTCGGTGGCCTCGACCTCGCGCGCGCCTACGCCAGCATGGACGTCTTCGTGCACCCCGGCGAGCACGAGACCTTCTGCCAGGCGGTGCAGGAGGCGCAGGCCAGCGGTATCCCGGTGATCGGGCCCGACGCCGGCGGCCCCAAGGACCTCATCGCGAACTTCCGCACCGGCTACCTACTGGACGTGCCGACGTTCTCCCAACGCCTGCCCGACGCCGTCGACACCCTCGTCGCCTCGAGCGTGGGCACCGAGTTCGGTGCCGCGGCCCGGCGCGGTGTCGCGGGCAAGACGTGGCCCTCGATCTGCGATCAGCTGCTCGGCCACTACGACGCCGTCCTCGGCCGTGCCGGCAGCCTCGGCGTCCGTCGTTCTGCCTGATCATCGAGCGGTCGGCTGTGGCCGGGCTCTCGATGCGTGCGGGTGGGGCGGGCACGTAACGTTGCTGCCATGACCTCGACCCGCGCCGGCCTCGACAAAGCACCCGCCGATGTCGCCGCGATGTTCGACGGTGTCGCGCGGCGCTACGACATCACCAACACCGTGCTCTCCTTCGCTCAGGACCGCCGGTGGCGCATCGCGACCCGCGAGGCTTTGGGTATCGGGCCGGGTGACGTCGTGCTCGATCTCGCCGCGGGCACGGCCGTCTCGACCGAGGAGCTGGCCCAGTCGGGTGCGCACTGCATCGCCGCCGACTTCTCGCTGGGGATGCTCAAGGCCGGTCACAAGCGGCCCGTACCCAAGGTCGCGGCGGATGCGCTGACGTTGCCCTTCGCCGACGAGAGTTTCGACGCCGCCACCATCTCGTTCGGGCTGCGCAACGTCGCGTCTGTCGACACCGCGCTCGCCGAGCTGTATCGCGTGCTGAAACCTGCTGGGCGACTGGTGATCTGCGAGTTCTCGACACCCACGTTCGGGCCGTTCCGCACGGTCTACATGGAGTACCTGATGAAGGCGTTGCCGTCGGTCGCGACGAAGGTGTCGAGCAACCCCGAGGCGTACGTCTACCTCGCCGAGTCGATCCGCGCCTGGCCCGACCAGTCCGGTCTCGCCGCGAAGATCGAGACCGCCGGATTCGACACCGTCCGCTGGCGCAACCTCACCGGCGGCATCGCCGCGCTCCACCGCGCCGTCAAGTAGCCCGCGCCTCGCCGATCGGGCGATGAATGCCCGGTCAGCGGAAGGGCGGGCGGGAGTCGATCGTGGTCGAGGCGCGGCCCGCGGTGCGCCACAGGCGCGCGACGAGGTCGGAGTCCTCGGGGGTGATCAGGTTGCCCATCACGCGCACCACCATCGACATCAACGCCGCCGAGCGGATACCCGGCCGGCCCAGCACCGGCACCGCCTTCGGGACGGTCAGCACCCCGGCGAGGCGACGGGCGGCGGAGAACGCGGCGCCGTAGTGATCGGCGAGCAGGGCGGGCCAGTCGTCGGTGTGGTCGCGTTCGCCGAGTCGGGCGGCGGCGAAGCGTCCGGTCTCCATGGCGTAGTCGATGCCCTCACCGTTGAGCGGGTTGACGCACGCCGCGCAGTCACCGACCAACATCCAGTTGCGACCTGCCACCCCGGTCACCGCGCCACCCATCGGCAACAGTGCCGAGGTCACGCGCATCGGGTCGCCGTGCAGACCCCAACGCTCGCGCTGCGAGTTCGTGTAATGCCCGACGATCGGCCGTAACGCCATGTGCGCCGGGCGTTTCGCGGTCGCCAACGCGCCGACACCGATGTTCACCAGACCGTCGTCCGAGCCGAGCGGGAACACCCATCCGTATCCGGGGAGCAGGCCGCCGTCGCCGTCACGGAGTTCGAGATCGGACCCCATCCACTCGTCGCCCGCGCGGTCGGACCGCACGTAGGCCCGCGCCGCGACGCCATAGGCGGTGTCGCGGTGCCATTCTCGGCCGAGCTCACGCCCGAGCGGCGAGCGCACACCGTCGGCCACGATGAGCTGACCGACCCGGATCTGCGCTGGCCCGTCGGGTCCGACGACCTCGACCGCGCTCACCCGATCGCCGTCGCGGACCACCCCGACCGCCTTGACGCCCTGCACCATCGTGGCGCCGCGGTCGAGTGCGGCGAGGCGGATGCGATCGTCGAGTTCGGTTCGGGCGATTGCACTTCCGTGTGCCGGGAACCGCCCCGACGGCCACCGGATCTGCTGTGAGGCACCCCAACCGCGCATCGACAGGCCGACGATCTTCGGTCGCGACGACAGGTACGCGCCGAGACCCAGGTGTTCCATCTCGGCGATCGCGCGCGGGGTCAGTCCGTCGCCGCAGGTCTTGTCGCGGGGGAACACTGCGGTGTCGAGGAGCACGACCTGACGACCCGCGGCGGCGGCGTGCGCGGCGGTGGCCGAACCGCCCGGCCCGGCACCGACGACCAGCACGTCGGCGTGCGTCGGGAGGGGCGCGGGAGGCTGCTGCTCCGCGTCGGCGATGGAGGTCACCTGATCCAGTATCACCGAAGCTTCGACGCAACGATTACGCTCGGTCGTAGACGGTCGGGTGAGAACAGTCTCGCCGACCCCGTGGGAGATGGAGCGCCGAGTCGTGCGGACGAGGTTGACGGGAGTCGCGTCGTGAAGACGACGTTCATGGGGCTCGATATGGGCTCCGAGCAGTTCTCCGACGAGATCGGCGGCTCGCTCGCCCGCATCGAGGAACTACTCCTCGCCGAGCTGTCCTCGGGCGAGGACTTCCTCACCGAGGCGGCCACCCACCTCGCCAAGGCCGGCGGCAAACGTTTCCGCCCGCTCTTCGCGCTCCTCGCCGCACAGTTCGGGCCCCGCCCCGACGCGACCGAGGTCATCACCGCGGCCACCGTCGTCGAGCTGATCCACCTCGCGACGCTCTACCACGACGACGTCATGGACGAGGCCGACATGCGACGCGGCACGGTCAGTGCCAATTCGCGGTGGGGGAACAGCGTCGCGATCCTCGCCGGCGACTTCCTCTTCGCCCGCGCCTCACGACTGGTCTCGACCCTGGGTCCCGAGTCGGTGCGGATCATCGCCGACACCTTCGCCGAGCTGGTCACCGGCCAGATGCGCGAGACCATCGGCAACCAGGCGGGCACCGATCCCGTCGACCACTACCTACGCGTGGTGTGGGAGAAGACGGCGTCGTTGATCGCCGCGGCCGGACGGTTCGGCGGTATGACCTCCGGCGCCGCCGACGCCGACATCGAGCGCCTGTCGCGTCTCGGCGACGCCATCGGCACCGCGTTCCAGGTGTCCGACGACATCATCGACATCAGCTCGCAGTCCGACGACTCGGGCAAGAACCCGGGGACCGACCTGCGCGAGGGTGTGCACACGCTGCCGGTGCTGTACGCGCTGCGAGAGTCGGGCCCCGACGCCGACCGGCTGCGCGCCCTGCTCGTGAGCGAGTCCGGTGAGCGGATCCCGCTCGTCGACGACGCCGACGTCACCGAGGCGCTCACCCTCCTCAACGCCTCGCCGGGGATGGATCGGGCCCGCGAGACGCTGCGCGGTTACGCCGACAAGGCCTTCGCCGAGCTCGCCGCGCTGCCGGCCAGCCCGTCGACCGACGCGCTCACCTCGCTGGTCACCTACACCGTCGACCGCATCGGCTGACGCGCTCGGCGTCGGAACTCCCGAGGCAACCTCGAGCGTTGAGCGGGTGAATCCCACCGCTCACCCGAGGAGAACGACCACCATGCACGGGCACGCAAACGGCTTGAAGACGGTGCTGCTGCTGGGCGCCATGTCGGCGATCATCGTCGCGATCGGTGCCGCGTTCCGGAGCCCGGCGATCCTGCTGGTCGCGGTCCTGTTCGCGGTCGGCATGAACGCCTACGTCTACTTCAACAGCGCGAAGATGGCGCTCAAGGCGATGCACGCGCAACCCGTCACCGAGGTGCAGGCACCGGTCATCTATCGCATCGTGCGTGAGCTCGCGACCACCGCGCGCCAGCCCATGCCGCAGCTCTACATCAGCCCGACCGAGGCGCCGAACGCCTTCGCGACCGGCCGCAACCCGAAGAACGCCGCGGTCTGCTGCACCCAGGGCATCCTGCAGATCCTCGACGAGCGGGAGCTGCGCGCGGTGCTCGGCCACGAACTGAGTCACGTCTACAACCGCGACATCCTGATCTCGTCGATCGCGGGCGCCATGGCCGCCGTCGTGAGCGGTCTGGCCAACTTCGCGATGTTCGCCGGGATGTTCGGCGGCAACCGCGACAACGGGCCCAACCCGTTCGCGCTCATCCTCATCTCGCTGCTGGGTCCGATCGCCGCGACCGTGGTGAAGCTGGCGGTGTCACGGTCACGGGAGTTCCAGGCCGACGCCTCGGGCGCCGAACTCACCGGCGACCCGCTCGCGCTCGCCTCGGCGCTGCGCAAGATCTCCGGCGGGGTCCAGGCCGCACCGCTGCCCCCGCAGACCGACATCGCCGCGCAGAGCCACCTCATGATCGCCAACCCGTTCCGCGGCGGCGAGCGCATCGGGAAGATGTTCTCGACGCACCCGCCGATGGAGGAGCGCATCGCGCGCCTCGAGGAGATGGCGCGCGGCGGGCGCTGAGTGCCTACCGGTAGTTCACGAACTGCAGGGCGATCTCGAAGTCCTTGCCCTTGAGCAGTGAGATCACTTCCTGCAGGTCGTCGCGCTTCTTGCTCGACACCCGCAGCTCGTCGCCCTGGATCAGTGCCTTGACGCCCTTGGGACCCTCGTCACGGATGGCCTTGGTGATCTTCTTGGCCTTCTCCGAGTCGATGCCCTGCACGAGCGTGCCCGACAGGCGGTAGCCCTTGCCCGACGACGCCGGCTCGCCCGCGTCGAACGCCTTGAGCGAGATGTCGCGGCGGATCAGCTTCTCCTTGAACACCTCGAGCGCGGCCTCGGTGCGCTCCTCGGTGTCGGAGGTGATCACGATGGTCTCCTCGCCCGACCAGTCGATCTTCGTGTTGGTGCCACGGAAGTCGTAGCGCTGCGAGAGTTCCTTCGCGGCCTGGTTCAGAGCGTTGTCGACTTCTTGCCGATCGATCTTGCTGACCACGTCGAATGATGAATCTGCCATGCGGGCCAGGGTAGTCAGCCTCGTCCGGTTTTCCGATTCGGTGTGCGGCGTTCGCACCGCGTCGTGTCGTTCGCACCACGCTGGGACGGCGCGAACGACACCAGGTGGCGTGAACACCATTGGCAACTGTGGACAACCGGCTGCGGGAGGTCGCTTCGCGGGGCTCGGGACGCCGTGCGTCGCCGAAGCTGAAGCCCATGAGTGCGATTGCGACGACCCGCCGCCGCCTGGCGGCCCAGGGCCATACCCGCGTAGCCGTGGAAGCTGCGCTGCGCGATGGCAGGCTGATCGAGCTCGCGGCCGGTCACCTGCTCCCCGCCGCTGATCTGGGGCCGTTCCCGGAGGATCGACACCACGCCCTGGCGCGGGGGGTGCTTCGGGACCGTCCTTCCGGCGACGCCCTCGCGCGCGTGAGTTCCGCGATCAATCTGAGGCTCCCGGTCACCGGTGCCGATCTCGGCCGGGTGCAGCTCGCACGAGTGGGCGGAACCGCCTCGGGCTCGAAGCGGACGTCAGTGGTGTCGCTGCATCGCAACGTGTCCGCGGCCGACCTGACCGTCATCGACGGGGCCTGGTCGACCACGGCGGCACGCACGGTGGTCGACCTCGCCCGGTCGGAGTCGGTGCGCACGGCGACCATCACCGGAGATGCAGCCCTCCAACGCCGACTGTGCACCATCGAGGAGCTCACCGCGGTCCTGGAGGGCTTGGGGGCCGTCGACGGGTGTGGACGAGCGAGAGCGGTGCTGACCGGGCTCGACGGCCGCGCCGAGAGCCCGCTCGAATCGTGGAGTCGGCTCGTCATCGGTCGCTCGAACCTGCCCACCCCCGACCTGCAACACGAGATCCGTGATCGCGGCCGGCTGGTCGCTCGTGTCGATTTCTGGTGGGAGGAGTTCGGTGTTGTGGGGGAGTGCGACGGGATGGGGAAGTACTTCGGTGAGTACTCGTCGAAGTCGCTTCGCGAGGTCCTCGACGAGGAGAAGTTCCGAGCCCAGGAGCTGGTCGACCTCGGCTACATCGTGGTGCGGTGGAGCTGGAACGAACTCCTGCACCGGCCCGAGGTCGTCATCGAGCGGATCGATCGGGCGCTGCGGAGTCGGTGACCGAGACGTTCGCCCCTGATCGCGTCGTTCGCCCGCATCGAGCGGGGTGCGAACGGCGCGGAACGGTGCGAATCATCGGGACCGGCAAACTGCGCGTGACCACCGGTTTTCGCAACCACGGGGGTGACGTTGTAATCTTCACGGCGTCGCCAGATCGCGTTGAGCGGGTCCGACACACGGCACGTTGCCCGAGCGGCCAATGGGAGCGGACTGTAAATCCGTCGCGAAAGCTACGTAGGTTCGAATCCTACACGTGCCACCACTCATCAAGGACTGTTGAAAGTCCTTGTGAGCTGCGCTTATACGGGCTTGAGCGGCCCGCAGCGAGCGCCGGACCCCAGCGATTTGGCGACACTCGGGGCTGCTGTGTAACCTCGACAAGGCTCTCGGGGCGTCGAACAACGCCTCGGGTCCCGCCCCCTTAGCTCAGTCGGTAGAGCGTTTCCATGGTAAGGAAAAGGTCAACGGTTCGATTCCGTTAGGGGGCTCGCTGGACTCCCAGACCGTCACCGGACTGGGCGGCCATGGCGGTGTAGCTCAGTTGGTTAGAGCGAACGACTCATAATCGTTAGGTCGCCGGTTCGAGTCCGGCCATCGCTACTCCCGAGAGACAAGCTCAGCGGACGCGGCGCCCTCACCGGTGTCGGCATCCGTACCCGAGAACGATTCACCCGAAAGGCAGCCCCGTGGCCTCCTCAACAGATGTGCGCCCCAAGATCACCTTGGCCTGCGAGGTCTGCAAGCACCGCAACTACATCACCAAGAAGAACCGCCGCAACGATCCCGACCGGCTCGAGATCAAGAAGTTCTGCCCGAACTGCGGCAAGCATCAGGGCCACAAGGAATCGCGCTGACCCACCCGTCCCGCCGGTAGCCCGGCGGGACGCGTCGTCTCCGTCGTCGATCGGGTCGAGTACCCGTCGCCCGCGGGAGACGGCGTCCCGGCGACCACGACGCGTGCCGCGATGGTCGCCCTCACGGTCGAGAACCAACACAGATCAGGTCGGTGACACATGAGTGATCAGTCCATTGCGTCGGTCGAGGAACGCCTCGCCATCATGGCCAACCAGACGAGCCTGTCGCCCGAGGAGATCGCCGAGCGCACCGCGGCCCAGGTCGGCTTCCACTACACGGTCGAGGACTACTACGAGGTGGGCCGCGAGAAGGTCCGCGAGTACGCCCGGGCCGTGCAGGACGGCAACCCCGTCCACTGGAACGAGGCCGCGGCCACCGCGAACGGTCACTCGACCCTGATCGCACCGCTGTCGTTCGTCGCCATCCCCGGCATGATCGCCCAGCGCCGTCTCTTCGAGGAGATGGTGGAGGGCTGGGACCTGTGGAAGATGCTGCAGACCGACCAGCGCCTCGTGTTCCACAAGCCCGTCGAGGTCGGTGACCGGCTCATCTGCGTGGTGTCGCTCGACTCGTACCGCCAGATGGGCGGCGCAGACGTGCTCGTCACCAAGAACCAGATCCACAACCAGCACGACGTGCCGGTCATGACCACCTGGACCACGCTGGTGGCCCGCGCCGGCGAGTCCCCCGCGCCGTCGTTCATGCAGACCGTCGCCCACACGATGCTGGTCGAGGGTGCGACCTACGACCACGGTCAGACGATCCCCGACCACAGTGGCTTCTTCACCGAGCCCGATCCGGCCGTCGAGCCCAAGGCCTACGGGGCGATCAGCTTCGACAGCCTGACCGTCGGCCAGGAGCTCGAGCCGCGCACGGTGAAGCTGACCCGCGGCAACCTCATCAACTACGCCGGTGTGGCCGGCGACCCCAACCCGATCCACTTCAGCGACGAGATCGCCGACATCGTCGGCCTCGACACCGTCGTCGCCCACGGCATGCAGACCATGGGCATCAGCGCGGGCTACGTCACCGACTTCGTCGGCGACCCGGGCGCGGTCTACGAGTACAACGTGCGCTTCACCGCGCCGGTCTACGTCCCGCGCGACGGCTACGGGCAGATGGACCTCACCGCCAAGGTGAAGTCGCTCGATCCCGAGACCCGTCGCGGGCAGATCGCCCTCACGGCCAAGTCGAACGGCAAGAAGATCTTCGGCCGCGCACTGGCCAGCGTCCAGTTCTCCTGACCCTCCTCGACCGCCGCGGGCCTGCACGCCCGTGACCACAGCGAATTGGAGTTCGCACGATCGGGTGTCGTACACTCGGTTGTCTGAGGTTCACCGAGCTGCGCGCTGCCCACGGGTGGCGCGTTGATTGTGTGGAACGAAGATGGAATCGGCTCCTCCGGTGCGACGATGGTCGTGCATGTGGAGTCGTGTCCACCGGGTCGGTGCCCGCCACCGGCCCAGAGGGGCGTAGCTCAACTGGCAGAGCAGCGGTCTCCAAAACCGCAGGTTGCAGGTTCAAGTCCTGTCGCCCCTGCCCTCGCCGAGAACGGTGTCATCACGGCTCTCGGTGAACCGCAGGACATCACGCGGCCCGGCCACGTGACGGACACACGTTCGACGAGAGGATGAAGGTGAGCAGACGCGACAGAGCTGCCCGTGCGAAGGGGTCGGTCCCCGATACCGACAACACCGACGCCGAGGCAACCGACGCCGACACCACCGCCAACGCGGACAGCGTTGACGCCACCTCCGCGGACTCCGACGCCCGGCCCAGCGGCAAGCGCTCGTCCACACCGCGTGGCAAGCGTTCGGCCGCCGCCGACACCGACGGTGCCACCACCGCCGGCGGCGTCGCACTGAAGGAACGGTCCACCCGGACCGACACCTCGACGGCCACCAGCCGCAACCCGTTCGTCCGCTTGTGGACGTTCCTGCGACAGGTCGTCGGCGAGCTCAAGAAGGTCATCTGGCCGACCCGCTCGGAGATGGTCCGCTACACGATCATCGTGTTGATCTTCGTGGTCGTGATGACGGCGTTCATCTCGGGCATCGACCTCGGCTTCGCCAAGGCCGTGCTCTGGCTGTTCGGCTGACACCGACCGGTTCGGAGATCACGACGGGCGTTCGCGCCAACCATGGTGTGCCTCGCGCGAAGCGATGTACACGGTAAGCAATGAAAGGGAGCGTGGGCTGCAGTGAGCACCCCTGAGCACGACACCGAGAGCATCCAGGATGCCGACCTCGAGGCCATCGAGTCGGGCAGCGATGTCCTGGACGCGCCGGTCGACGTCGCCGCGACCGAAGAGCTGACCGAGGCCGTCGCCGGATCGATCGTCGACGACACCCCGAGCACCAACGAGGCAGCAAGCACCGACGAGGCGCCCGCCGAGCCCGAGGAGGAGGTCGACCCGGTCGAGGAGCTCAAGAAGGAGCTGCGTCGCGCACCGGGTGACTGGTACGTGATCCACTCCTACGCCGGGTACGAGAACAAGGTGAAGGCGAACCTCGAGACCCGCGTGCAGAACCTCGACGTCGGCGACTACATCTTCCAGGTGGAGGTTCCCACCGAAGAGGTCACCGAGGTCAAGAACGGCCAGCAGAAGAAGGTGCAGCGCAAGGTGCTGCCCGGCTACATCCTGGTGCGCATGGAGCTCAACGACGACTCGTGGGGCGCGGTGCGCAACACCCCCGGCGTCACGGGTTTCGTCGGCATGACCTCGAAGCCGTCGCCCCTGTCGATGAAGGAAGTCCTGCAGTTCCTGCTGCCGCGCGCCGAGGCCAAGAAGCCCGTCGCGGGCAAGGCCGGGGCGGCCTCCGAGGGCGGCGAGACCTCGTCGGCGTCGATCATCGAGGTCGATTTCCAGGTCGGCGAGAGCGTGACCGTCATGGACGGCCCGTTCGCGACGCTGCCCGCCTCGATCTCCGAGGTCAACGCCGAGCAGCGCAAGGTCAAGGTCCTGGTGTCGATCTTCGGTCGCGAGACCCCGGTCGAACTCGGCTTCGCACAGGTCGAGAAGATCTGACCCTTTTCATGACTTCGCGTCTCCAGCGGACGCGGGACGTCCGACACCGGGTGCGACCGGGTCGTCGGACACACACGAAGACAACACGAAGGTAAAAGAGAGATGCCCCCCAAGAAGAAGAAGCTCGCCGGGATCATCAAGCTCCAGATCCAGGCCGGTGCGGCCAACCCCGCCCCGCCCGTGGGTCCGGCGCTCGGTCAGCACGGCGTGAACATCATGGAGTTCTGCAAGGCCTACAACGCCGCGACCGAGTCGCAGCGTGGCACGGTCATCCCGGTCGAGATCTCGGTCTACGAGGACCGCTCGTTCGACTTCAAGCTGAAGACCCCGCCCGCGGCCAAGCTGCTGCTCAAGGCGGCCGGTCTGCAGAAGGGTTCGGGAGAGCCGCACAGCAAGAAGGTCGGCAAGGTCACGATGGACCAGGTCCGCGAGATCGCCAAGACCAAGCAGGAAGACCTCAACGCCAACGACGTCGAGCAGGCCGCGAAGATCATCGCCGGCACCGCCCGGTCGATGGGCATCACGGTCGACGGCTGAGCCGTCCCGCCCGTTTCACACACCAGACAGCGTGGGAGGACCGGCTCGGTCCGCACACCACCCATCCGCAGTAGCTGCGGAGAAGGAATGAATACATGAGCAAGAAGAGCAAGGCATATCTGGCCGCGGCCGAGAAGATCGACAAGGACAACCTGTACAGCCCGCTGGAGGCTGCAGCGTTGGCGAAGGCCACCGGTTCGTCGAAGTACGACGCCACCGTCGAGGTCGCCATCCGTCTCGGCGTCGATCCCCGCAAGGCCGACCAGATGGTCCGCGGCACCGTGAACCTGCCGCACGGCACGGGCAAGACCGCCCGCGTCATCGTGTTCGCCGTCGGCGACAAGGCCGCCGAGGCGACCGCCGCCGGTGCCGACGAGGTCGGCGCCGAGGATCTCATCGAGAAGATCCAGGGCGGCTGGCTCGAGTTCGACGCCGCGATCGCGACGCCGGACCAGATGGCGAAGGTCGGACGTATCGCACGCGTCCTCGGCCCCCGTGGTCTCATGCCCAACCCGAAGACCGGCACCGTGACCCCCGACGTCACCAAGGCCGTCAACGAGATCAAGGGCGGCAAGATCAACTTCCGTGTCGACAAGGCCTCGAACCTGCACCTGGTGATCGGCAAGTCGTCGTTCGCGCCCGAGCAGCTCGCCGAGAACTACGGCGCCGCGCTCGACGAGATCCTCCGCGCGAAGCCGTCCGCGGCCAAGGGCCGGTACCTGAAGAAGGTCACCGTCTCGACCACCTCGGGCCCCGGCATCCCGGTCGACCCGGCCGTCACCCGCAACTACGCGGTGCCCGCGGACGCGCAGGCCTGATCAGGCACCAGCTCCACAAAGAACTCCCCGCGACGATCACGATCGTCGCGGGGAGTTCTTTGTGCTGCGGCGGAACCGAATCGCGGTCTCGATAGTCTGAGGGATATGCGTGACGACAAACTGTTGACCCGGATCGCCGGGTTGCTGCGCCAGGCCGAGGGCACCGACAACGAGCACGAGGCGCAGACCTTCATGCAGGCCGCGCAGCGTCTGGCGACGGCGGCGTCGATCGATCTCGCGGTCGCCCGGGCGCACGATCCGGCCGCGGCGCGCACGGCGCCGGTGGCACGTCAGATCGCGATCGGGACGAAGGGCAAGCGGGGTCTGCGGACCTATGTGGCGCTGTTCGTCGCGATCGCCCACGCCAATGACGTCAAGGTGGATGTCGCGAGCAACTCCACCTTCGTGCTCGCCTATGGCTTCTCCGGCGACATCGACAGCACCGAGGCGCTCTACAGCTCACTGGTGGTGCAGATGGTCGCGGCGAGCGACGCCTACCTCAAGGCCGGCGGCTACAAGAACGAGGTCGCGCACAAGGTGGTGACCCAGCACTCGCGGTGGCGCACCCGCCGTGTGGTCGAGCAGACCCCGCTGTCGCCGATCACCGCGCGACTCAACTTCCAGTCGGCGTTCGCCGAGCGGATCGGTCTGCGTCTCACCGAGGCGCGCGACGAGGCACGGGCCGAGGCCGTCGCGGCGACCTCCGCGCGATCGTCGTCGACCCAGATCGCCCTGCGCGACAAGGAGATCGCCGTCGTCGACTTCCATCGTTCCGAGTCGACCGCGCGCGGTACGTGGCGGGGGGCGAGCGCGAGCGCCGGATACTCCGAGGCGGCGCGGCGCGCGGGGGACACCGCCGGACGTCGTGCCCGGCTCGGCGAACAGGGCCACCTCGACGGGAGCCGCGGCGCGCTGGAATCGGGGTGAGTCCCTCGCGGGGCCGCGACACCCAACGCTCGGCGCTCTACGCCGCCGAGGCGATGGTGTTGTCACTGTTCGAGTCCGAGCAGCCCACCGTCGAACTCGCCGGCACCGCGATCACCCTCCCGCCGGAGGCACGGTTCGGGTCGGTCGAGTCGGTGCGCACCTACGTCGACCGGGTGCTGGCGCGCCCGTCGGTGCAGGAACGGTTCCCGCGGGCGGGTCTCGATGTCGGCGTCCGGGCCCGCCGAGGGCACACCAGTGCGCACTACGAATCGGCGCCGACGCCGGTGATCGCCGTCCCCGAGTCGACGGAAGGGCGCTGGGCGCTGCGGGAACTCGTGGTGCTGCACGAGGTGTCGCATCACCTGACCGAACCCGGTGTCGTGCCCCACGGTCCGGAGTTCGTGGGCACCCTCGTCGACCTGGTCGCCGACGTCCTCGGCCCCGAGGCGGGATTCGTCTACCGCGTGATCCTCACCGACAGCGGCATCGCGTTGCGCTGAGGGGTTCGGCAGATGCCCCACCGAGCGGAACGACGGCCCACCTGGCGGAAACGACGGCCCACCTGGCGCAAATAACGGCCCAACTGACGGAAACGACGGCCCAACTGAGGGCGCGGGGTCACCAGCCGGGGGAGCCGATGGCCTGGAACGTGAGGTAGCTGGGGTGCTTCGGGTCGAGGACGAGGTCCTGCTTGCGACCGTGTGCGCGGATGAGGTCGGGGATCACCGTGAGGTAGCGCGGGACGCTGCCGGCGTAGACGTCGACGCGCAGGCGGTGTCCGATGTCGAGCACGGCGTCGGTGGGGACGAGGTCCACGTCGATGGGCAGCGCGACGTCGGCGGGAACCGGCAGCTTGCGCTTGCGGCTGAGGTAGTGGTGGGCCACCAGCAGCGTGCCGTCCTCGGCGTATTCCGACAGGTCATGGTCGATGGCCCGGTTCGAGACGGTCAGTGCACCGTTGGTGAGGACGCGCGACGTGCCGTCGGGGGCGACGTCGTTGACGGTGACCGCCCAGATGCCTTCCTGACCGGAGGTCGAGACGTGCAGTCGCAGGTTCATCGCACCGCTGATCTGCGTGCGCTCGGTGACCGGCGGCGTGGTGAAGGCGAGCGCCCCGCCCTCCTGGTGACGCGCGTCGGTGGTGAAGTCCTTGCCGAACATCGCGGTGATCCCCGCGGTCACCTGGGTCATGTCCCGCGAGCGCAGCCCGCGCATGTCGGGACGGACGCCGAGCGACCGGGCAGCGGTGACCGGCGATCCGCCGAGCGTGCCGTCGTGGACGGCGTGCCTCGCGGTGCCCGAACGCTTGTCGTCGAGGTAGAGCCGGCGAACCGTCGCGCCGGCACGGGGGAAGGAGTCACCGGAGGTCCACGAGCCGCCCTGCTGCTCGAGGGTCACCGGCCCGTAGTTGTCGACGCCGTTGTCGATCCCCTTGAGCCACTTGTCGAACCACGCGCGCTCGAGGACATCGACACGCGGCGGATGGGTCGGTCCACCGAAACCCGACCCGGCGTCGACGTGATAGCCGTCGGCGACCACGAGCTGCTTGCGACCGGGCTCCATGTCGAGGTGGGAGTAGATCGAGGTGGCGCTGCGACCGAACAGGTCGTGCCATCCGCCGAACAGGAACGTCGGGACGTCGATGCGGTCGACGAGGGGATCGCGCTCGTCGAAGTACGGGTCGTCGTACACGCGGTCGTCGTGCCCGGTGAGGAAACCCCATGCCAGGGAACCGACCTCGGTGGCCGGTGACGCCACGCGGTCGGCGAACCACTTGACGGCGTTGCCGCGCAGGATGTCCCGCACCGACGTCGCCGGGTTCGGGATCCACTTGAGGACGTTGACGATGGACAGCCACATCGGGATGAACGCCGACGGCAGGCCACCGGTGATGTAGATGTCACGGACGATGTCCTCGCACCCCTCGACCGCGAACACCGCCTTGAGTCCCTCGGGTCGCTTGTCGGCGGCCTGCAGCGAGTTGATCGCCGAGTACGACCAGCCCGCCATGCCGTAGGTGCCGTCGCACCACGGTTGCGCGGCGACCCACTTGCAGATCTCCACCGAGTCCTGCTGCTCGCGGGCTCCGAGGATCTGCCACTTGCCGTGCGAGGCACCGGTTCCCCGGACGTCGACGATCACCTGGGTGTAGCCGCTGCGCACGAGGTTGCGGTTGATACCGAAGATGTCCAGCGCGCCACCGGAGAGCGTGCGGGTCACGTCGGTGACCCCCGACAGTGGCGTTCCGGTCATGTTGACGGCGCCCGCGACTCCGCGCACACCGCGGCCGACCACGGGCGAGTGGATGGCCGTGTCGATGACGTCGAGCAGGGCCCGGTTGTACGGGTTGATGTTGACCACGGCCGGATACACCGTCGACACCGCGCGCCGATGATGGTCGGCCGGTCGGATCACGGTGGCACGCAACAGGACACCGTCGGACATCCGGATCTCGACGTCGCGGTCGATGCTGACGTGCGGGTGGCGCAGGGGGCCGTCGACGAGCTGCTTCCACTCGAGGGCGTCGGCGCCACCGGTGGGATCGCCGAGCGGGAGGGTGGGCAGCGGGGTCGGGCGGGTACGGCGGTCGGTCCCCGGCGCGGACGCGGGATGGGCGGGGGCAGGCATCGCGGACCCCGCGGGTACGTCGGTCATCGGCAATTCGGGTGGATCGACCTGCACGCTCATCGCTGTCGCCTCGCTGTGGGGAGCGAGGTCGGCGCAGGGCCGAGATCTCACTGTGTCCACTCCGTCGTGGTCTGGCGTGTGCGCCCCGTCATGTGGCGCAGGTCACGTCAGCTGCTCCCGCCGAATGTAACCCAGCCTATTGGGTATGGATACGGCACCGTAGGAACTTGTGACCAGAGCGGGATGGACGTCCTCCATTTGGTAACGATGTCTACACCTTGGGACAGTCGTACCGGATTTGCGACCGATTCGCCGGCACCGAAGCGCCCGGACCTGCATCGATTTGGTCCATCGCGGCCTTCGCCGCTACTCTGGACGTCGATGCAACCGCGGGCCCTGGCCTGCGGGATCGTCTGTTCAACCAAAGACCGTCGGTCGACGTCTCCCGCCTGGGAGGTGTTCGAAGGTCCGGCTCATCGCCGGCGACCCACGCAGGGTGGACGTGTGAAGTTCGGTGGCCGATGTTCGCGGCCGTCTTTCCTCTACGCCCCGATGCCCTGCGCTCGGGGCGTTCGTCGTGAGTGGGCCCTTCCGGCCGGCACCGAATCGACATGAGAGGAGGCGAAGTATGGCCAAGTCCGACAAGGTCGCCGCAGTTGCGGAGATCGCCGAGCAGTTCAAGGGCGCCACGGCCACAGTCATCACGGAATACCGTGGACTGTCGGTCAAGCAGCTCTCGGAGCTGCGTCGTTCCCTCGGCGAGGGCGCAACCTACTCCGTCGCCAAGAACACCCTCGTCAAGCGTGCCGCCGGTGAAGCCGGCGTCGCAGGCCTCGACGAGCTTTTCGTCGGTCCGACCGCGATCGCCTTCATCGAGGGTGAGCCGGTCGTCGCCGCCAAGGCGATGAAGAATTTCGCCAAGGACAACAAGGCTCTCGTCATCAAGGGCGGCTACATGGACGGCCGCGCGCTGTCGGTGGCCGAGATCGAGCAGATCGCCGACCTCGAGACCCGAGAGATCTTGCTGGCAAAGCTCGCCGGTGCCATGAAGGGCAACTTGGCAAAGGCTGCCGGGCTGTTCAACCAGCCCGCGTCGCAGGTCGCGCGTCTCGCCGCGGCCCTGCAGGAGAAGAAGACCGAGGCCGGCGAATAATTCGCCGTCCCTCGCACCACACCCACCGACACCACACCATTCCCCGTGTGTGGGATCACCCCCACGGGGGACAACAGGAAGGACGCCACCATGGCGAAGCTCAGTGCTGACGAGCTCATCGATCAGTTCAAGGAACTGACCCTGCTGGAGCTCAGCGATTTCGTGAAGAAGTTCGAAGAGGTCTTCGAGGTCACCGCGGCTGCTCCGGTCGCCGTTGCCGCTGCCGGTGCCCCGGCCGCCGGTGGCGCCGAGGCCGCTGCCGAGCAGGACGAGTTCGACGTCGTGCTCGAGGGCGCGGGCGACAAGAAGATCCAGGTCATCAAGGTCGTCCGTGAGGTCGTCTCGGGTCTGGGTCTGAAGGAGGCCAAGGACCTCGTGGAGAGCGCCCCCAAGGCCATCCTCGAGAAGGTCGACAAGGACGCCGCCGAGGCCGCCAAGGCGAAGCTCGAAGAGGCCGGCGCCAAGGTCTCCGTCAAGTAATCCCGTCTGGACGGTTTATTCCGTCGGACTACACAAGGCCACCCCGCAGCGCGGGGTGGCCTTGTCGTATCTGCAGGTCATGACGGTTTTTTCTGGGGTGCGCACGAATTGTCGAGTTGATGTTCGTCGATGGCGAACCGTGGGTTAGAGTGACTCCAACCACAAGTCGGGGTGGCACAGCAGAGGGAGTTTTACGTGGGTGTGGAGGTCAGCGTCGAGGGACTCACCAAGTCCTTCGGATCGCAGAACATCTGGCGCGACGTCACTCTGACGCTCCCCGAGGGCGAGGTGAGTGCGCTGCTGGGGCCGTCGGGTACCGGCAAGTCGGTGTTCCTCAAGGCCCTCATCGGGCTGCTGCACCCGGAGCAGGGTTCGGTGATCGTCGACGGCACCGACATCACCAAGTGCTCCTCGAAGGAGCTCTACGAGATCCGCAAGCTCTTCGGTGTCCTGTTCCAGGACGGCGCGCTGTTCGGTTCGATGAGCCTGTACGACAACACGGCCTTCCCGCTGCGTGAGCACACGAAGAAGTCCGAGAGCGACATCCGGTCGATCGTGATGGAGAAGCTCGACCTCGTGGGTCTGGGTGACGCCGGCGACAAGCTGCCCGGTGAGATCTCCGGCGGTATGCGCAAGCGCGCCGGTCTGGCCCGTGCGCTGGTGCTCGATCCACAGATCATCCTGTGCGACGAGCCCGACTCGGGCCTCGACCCGGTGCGTACGGCCTACATCTCGCAGCTGTTGATCGACATCAACGCTGAGATCGACGCGACGATCCTGATCGTCACGCACAACATCAACATCGCGCGGACCATCCCGGACAACATCGGCATGCTGTTCCGCAAGGAGCTGGTCATGTTCGGGCCGCGTGAGGTCCTCCTGACCTCCGAGGAGCCCGCGGTCAAGCAGTTCCTGTCGGGTGACCGCTTCGGTCCGATCGGCATGTCCGAGGAGAAGGACGACGCGACCGCCGCGCAGGAGCAGGAGCTCGCCGATGCGGGTATCGGTGGCGGCGGGACGAAGGACGATTTCTCGGAGATCATTCCGCAGGTGCAGCCCAATCCCGGTATGCCCGAGCGCAAGGCGTCGGCCCGGCACCGTCAGCGTGTCGAGGACATGATGCACGAGCTGCCGGAGAACGCGCAGCGGGCGATCCGCGAGTCGCAGGAGGCCGAGGACGAGGTCCGCCGCAACAACGCCGAGGCCCACGAGCGTTCCGGTCAGTCCGACCAGTCGCAGAAGGTGGACACCGAGAAACAATTCGCCGGCTCGAACGACAACACCGAGCAGTTCCCCGCCTATCGCGGAGGGAACTGAATGACCGTCGCCTCACCGGCCCCCCGTTCGAGCGAGGGCCGTCGATGAGTTCAGCCACCACGCGTGGCGTCGAGAAGGTGCAGCGGGCCGGTAACTCCGCGCTCACGCAGACGGGCAACATCGTCCAGCTCTTCATCGACGTCGCACGCAACATCTTCGTGCGCCCGTTCCAGTTGCGGGAGTTCATCCAGCAGGCTTGGTTCATCGCCAGCGTCACCATCCTGCCGACCGCACTGATCGCCATCCCGTTCGGTGCGATCGTCTCGCTGCAGACGTCGTCGCTGATCAAGCAGCTGGGTGCCGAGTCGTTCACCGGTGCCGCGAGCGTCCTGATCGTGCTGCAGCAGGCCGCGCCCATCATCACCTCGTTGCTCATCGCCGGTGCCGCCGGTTCGGCTGTCGCCGCCGACCTCGGATCGCGCACCATCCGCGAGGAGATCGACGCGATGCGGGTGCTGGGCATCAACCCGATCCAGCGTCTCGTCGTCCCGCGTGTCCTCGCGATGGTGCTCGTCGGTGCACTGCTCAACGGTCTCGTGTGTGTGGTCGGCATCGGCGGCGGTTACTTCTTCAACGTGGTCGTCCAGAACGGGACGCCCGGCGCGTACCTGGCGTCGTTCAGCGCGCTCGCGCAGCTGCCCGACCTCTACGTCGCCACCCTCAAGGCCGCGATCTTCGGTGTGATCGCCGGCGTCATCGCCGCGTACAAGGGGCTCACCCCCAGCGGCGGCCCGAAGGGTGTCGGTGAAGCGGTCAACCAGAGCGTGGTCATCACGTTCCTGCTCCTGTTCTTCGCCAACCTGATCATCACTGCGGTGTATCTGCAGATCGTCCCCGCCAAGGGTTCGTAGGGGAGTGCACAGATGACCATCGCCAAGAGCCGGGCCGACCAGCTCAACTACCGCATCCGCCAGGGCGTCAACGCGCCGCTGAAGGTGCTCGACGGTGCCGGCACGCAGATGTCGTTCTACGGCCGCGCCGTCGCCTGGACGCCGCGGACCATCAAGCACTACCCGAAGGAGCTGCTGCGTCTGCTCGCCGAGGTCGCCTTCGGCGCAGGCGGTCTCGCGATCATCGGCGGCACGATCGGCGTGATGGTGCTGCTCACCGGCTTCACCGGTGTCGTCGTCGGTCTGCAGGGCTACGCCGCCCTCGACCAGATCGGTTCGCAGGCACTCACCGGCTTCCTCTCGGCCTACGCCAACACCCGTGAGGTCGCACCGCTCGTCGCCGGTCTCGCCCTGTCGGCCACCGTCGGGTGTGGTTTCACCGCCCAGCTCGGCGCCATGCGCATCTCCGAGGAGATCGACGCCCTCGAGGTCATGGCCGTCCCGTCGGTGCCGTTCCTCGTCACCACGCGAGTGATCGCCGGTTTCATCGCGGTCATCCCGCTGTACGTGCTGGGTCTGCTGGCCGCGTACATCGCCACGCGTGTGGTCAACACACAGTTCAACGGTCAGTCGTCGGGGTCCTACGACCACTACTTCAACCTGTTCCTGCCACCGGCCGACGTGTTGTGGTCATTCGGCAAGGTGTTGGTCTTCGCCTTCGTGATCATCCTGGTGCACTGCTACTACGGGTACTACGCGAGCGGCGGACCGGCCGGCGTCGGCGTGGCGGTCGGACGTGCCGTCCGATCGGCGCTGGTGCTCATCGCGGTGCTCGACTTCTTCCTGGGTCTGGCGATCTGGGGAACCAGTACAAGCGTGAGGGTGGCGGGCTGATCCATGAGTGTCCTCCGTACCCGCCTGCTGGGCCTGGTGTTCTTCGTCGTGGTCGCGCTGTTCATCGGCGGCACCATCCTCAAGTTCAACCAGTCCTTCCAGTCGTTCACCGACGTCAACCTGACGACCGATTCCGCCGGTAACGCCCTGCCCGACAAGGCCGACGTGAAGGTCCGCGGCCTCATCGTCGGACAGGTCAACAAGGTCACCGCATCCGACAACGGCGCGGTCACCGTCCAGCTCGGCCTCCAGCCCGACAAGGCGAAGATGCTGCCGGCCGGCACCACCGCCCGCATCCTGCCGAAGACGCTGTTCGGCGAGCGGTACGTGGCGTTGCAGCTGCCCAGCGACACCGCAGGCCCGACACTGACGAACGGCTCGACCATCCGTACCGACTCCAGCGGCAACGCGATGGAGCTGCAGGCACTGTTCGACAAGCTGCTGCCGGTCCTCGAGGCGATCCCGCCGCAGGACCTCAGCGTCACGCTCGGATCCCTCTCGAAGGCGCTGACCGGAAACGGTGAGCGGTTGGGGACCAGCTTCGAGGAGCTGAACAACATCTTCACCCAGTTCAACCGGAACATGCCCGAGTTGCAGGGGACCCTGCGTGGTCTGGCGTCGTTCTCGCAGACCTACTCCCAGGCGCTGCCCGACATCGTCGACGCGCTCGATTCGCTGCGCACCACCACCAACACGCTGGTGGAGAAGCAGGGCGATCTGCGCGGGTTCATCTCGACGGTGACCAAGGCCGCGGTCGACACGACCGACTTCCTGGCCACCAACCGTCGCGACCTGCTGACCCTGGCGATCGACTCCGAGCCGCTGCTCTCGGCGATCGCCGAGCAGTCCCCGGCGTTCGGCTGCACGTTCAAGAACTTCGCGGGTCTCATCCCCGAGGTCGGCAACATCGTCGGCAAGGGCACGAAGAACCCGGGCGTGCGCGTCAGCCTGACGTTCTCCAACCCGCGTGGTCGCTACCTGCCGAACCAGGACGAGCCGCGACTGCTCGAGAACCGTGGACCGATCTGCTACCCGCACCACTACCAGTCGGGTCGGCCGTTCCCGCAGTACCCGGGCGGTTCGCTCAACGACGGCTCCTACCAGCCGCCGTCGCGTAACCCGGGCCCGCGCAACGTCCAGGAGCTCCCGGTCCCGGACTTCTCGGGGAAGCCGGCGGGCACCATCACCCCCAGCGTCTACGACGACCCGCAGAACAAGGTCGCCCTCCAGGCGATCATGGCCTCGGAGGCGGGCACGACACCCGATCAGGTCCCCGGCTGGATCGCGCAGATCGTCGCCCCGGGCATGCAGGGGGCGCAGGTGACCGTCAAGTGAAGAACAACTTCTACTCGCCGCTGATCAAGCTGATCATCTTCGCGGTGATCACCGTGGTCGCGACCGCGACGCTCGGCATCACCATCGCGAACTCCGGCGCAGGCGGCAGCAACGATTTCAAGGCCGTCTTCTCGGATGCGTCGCTGCTCAACCAGGGCGACGACGTCCGCATCGCCGGTGTGCGTGTCGGACAGGTCAAGTCGGTCGAGGTCTACGACCACGACAAGGCGATGGTGGCCTTCTCCATCAACCGCGACAAGCTCCCCGACGGCGTGCAGGCGTACATCAAGTTCCGCAACCTGACGGGCCTGCGGTACCTGGCCCTCGAACGCGGACCCGGCGACAACGGCGCGATGTTGTCGAAGGGGTCGACGATCTCGATCGCCAACACCCACCCGTCGGTGAACCTCACCGATCTCTTCAACGGCTTCCGTCCGCTGTTCCAGCAGCTGACCGCCGAGGACGTCAACAAGCTGTCCGACGAGATCATCAAGGTCTTCCAGGGCGAGGGCGGCACCATCACCGACCTCGTGTCCGACACCGCCGATCTGACGAACACGATCGCCGACAAGGACAAGGTGATCGGTGAGCTGATCACGAACCTCACCACGGTGCTCGACAACATCAACGCCCACGACGACCAGTTGACGTCGCTGCTCACGACCACCGAGAAGTTCGTGACCGGTCTGGCCGCGCAGAAGAACTCGGTCGGCTCGGCGATCACGTCGGTGTCGAACCTGACCGCGGTCACCAACTCGATCCTCACGCCGGTCCGGCCGTCGCTGCAGGGTTCGATCGCGAGCCTCGACCAGCTCTCGCAGCGGATCAACGAGCGGCGCGGCGAGGTCGAGAAGACCCTGACCAACCTGCCCATCAAGGCGGCGAAGATCGGCCGGGCGGCGACGTTCGGTTCGTGGTTCCAGTTCTATCTGTGCGGTATCGACCTCGTGGCCGGCAACGGCAAGTCGACGATGCTCAGCCAGCCGCTGATCCCGCTGCCCGATCTGAACTACGTCTTCTACACCAACGTCGCGACGCGATGCTGGGCCAACGACGATCCGCCGAGCTGAGGGGAGGGACACCATGGCTGACAAGAAAGAGAACCGCCGACCAGACGCCCCTCTGCGGAGTCCGGTCACCGTCGGGGCCCTGGGCCTCGCGATCCTGATCATGGCGGCGCTGTCGTCGTTCTATCTCGCGAACCTGCCGCTGGTGGGCGCGGGAACGGTCTACAAGGCCGACTTCACCGAGGCCGCGGGGCTCAAGCCGCGCGACGAGGTGCGTGTCGCCGGCGTCAAGGTCGGCACCGTGCAGAGCGTCGACATCGTCGACAACAAGGTGCAGGTGGCCTTCGGTGTCGGTGACACCTGGGTGGGCGACCAGACCTCGGCGTCGATCCAGATCAAGACCGTGCTCGGGCAGAAGTACCTCGCCATCGAGCCGCGCGGCGACAAGCTCGCCGATCCGGGCAAGACGATCACCCAGACCACGTCGCCCTACGACGTGATCGAGGCGTTCAACGACGCCTCGGAGAACATCCAGGAGATCGACACCGACCAGCTCGCGACGAGCTTCCGGACCCTGTCGGCCGCGTTCTCCGGGACGCCCGCCGAGCTCGGTGGTTCGCTCGACGGACTGACCCGGTTGTCGACGACGATCGCCAGTCGCGACCAGGAGGTGCGCAAGCTCCTCGACGCGACGAAGGGCACCTCGAAGATCCTGGCCGACCGCAACCAGGAGTTCACCCGCCTGATCGCCGGTGCCGGTGACCTCCTCTCCGAGCTCAACACCCGACAGTCGGCCATCTCGCGGCTGCTGAGCAGCACGTCGCAGCTGTCGACGACGCTGACCGGCATCGTCCGCGACAACGAGAAGCAGATCGGCCCCGCCCTGGAGTCGCTCAAGGGCGTCACCGACCTGCTGCAGAAACAGGATCAGAACCTGCGTGACTCCATCACCAATCTCGCGCCGTTCTACCGGCTCTACGCCAACGTGCTCGGCAACGGCCGCTGGTTCGACTCGGTGATCACGAACATCCTGCCGCCGGGTCTGCCCGCGCAGAACACCACGCGGCCGCCGAACAAGAACCAGCAGCTCAACAACGGTGGAACGGGGGCGACGGGATGATGACGACGAACGCACCCCGCCACGACCTGCGCGACTCCTCGGGTCCCGGTCGCTGGTTCACCCCGCGCCACATCGCCTTCCTGGTGGTGGGCGTCGTGGTGGCGCTGATCATCGCCGGGTCGCTGTGGTGGCTGTTCACCTCGCTGAACCAGACGAAGGTCACGGCCTACTTCAAGTCGAGCGTCGGCATCTACTCCGGCACCGACGTCCGCATCATGGGCGTCAAGGTCGGCTCGGTCGACACCGTCGACCCGCAGGGCGACAAGGTGAAGATCGTCTTCACCGTCGACGGCGGACACGATCTGCCCAAGGACGTGCGGGCGGTGCAGATCACCCCGTCGGTGGTCGCCGACCGCTACATCCAGCTGACCCCGACCTACCAGGAGGGGATGCCGAAGGCCGGCGACGACATCACCCTGAGTCTCAACGAGACGATGGTGCCGGTCGAGATCGACCAGCTGTACTCGAGCGTGCAGAAGCTGTCGAACTCCCTCGGCCCGCAGGGCGCCAACAAGACCGGCGCGCTGAGCCAGGTCATCACGACCGGTGCGAAGAACCTCAAGGGCAACGGCGAGAAGCTGGGCGCCACCATCGACCAGCTCTCCAAGGCCGCTCTCACGCTGAGCGACTCGCGGGGCAGCCTCGTCGACACCGTGAAGAACCTCGACGTGTTCGTCGGTGCACTGGCCGAGAACGACGCGCAGGTGCGGCAGTTCAACACCCAGCTCGACTCGTTCTCCTCGTTCCTCGCCGGTGAGCGCTCGCAGCTCGGTGAGGCTCTGAACAAGCTGTCGGTCGCCCTCGGTGATGTCGCCGGCTTCGTGCAGGACAACCGCATCGCGCTCGGCGACCGCGTGAAGGAACTGATCCCGACCGCGCAGACCCTCGCCGACACCACCGACCAGCAGAAGGAACTGCTGACGGTCCTGCCGGTGACGATCAACAACCTCATCAACGCCTACAACGCCGAGTCGGGAACCCTCGACCTGCGTGTGGTGCTGCCGGAGTTGCAGAACCTCGCCGGTGCCGGCTGCAAGCTGCTCGACCTGGGCAAGCTCAAGCCGGGCGACCCCGCGTTCACGCAGTTCAGCAACACGCTGCGTCCGCTGCTCGACCAGTGCGGCAACATCACCGACCAGATCAACAAGGGCATCACCACCCCGACGCTCAACCTCCCGTTCGGCATCATGAGCGGCGAGAACCAGCAGCGGCGTGGACCGGTCCCCGGGACCCGTCCCGGTACGCCCTCGCCCGGATTGACAGGTGGCTGAGCCGATGTCCTCTCTGAAGTCTCGGACCCCCAAGACGTCGGTTCTGCGCCGTCGCGGCATTGTCGCGGCCGGTGCGGTCGCGATGACGTCGATGATCGTGCTCACCGGGTGTTCCAACGGCGTCTACTCGCTGCCGTTGCCCGGTGGTGCCGACGTCGGCGACAACCCGCGCACGTACAAGATCCAGTTCGCCGACGTGCTCGACCTGGTCCCGCAGTCGGCCGTGAAACTCGACGGTGTGGTCGTCGGCAAGGTCACCGACATCGGTATCGCGCCCGATCAGTGGTCGGCGCAGGTCACCGTCGAGGTGAAGAACAAGATCGATCTGTCGAACAAGGCCGAGGCCAACGTCTCGCAGACGAACCTCCTCGGTGAGAAGTTCATCGCGCTCGTCGATCCCAAGGACAACGTCTCCGCGCCTCGCCAGCCGGCCCAGCAGGCCATCCCGGTGGCCCGGACGCGGACCGCGACGGACATCGAGCAGGTCCTCGGTGCGCTGTCGATGCTGCTCAACGGTGGTGGCATCGCGCAGATCAAGCCGATCGTCGACGAGCTCAACAACGCGTTCGACGGCCGCACGTCCACGGTGAAGTCGCTGCTGAACCAGACGTCGCGACTGATCAAGACCCTCGACGACCAAAAGAACAACATCACCCGGGCCATCGACGGGTTGGCGACGTTGTCGACGCGGACCGAGGCGCAGACCGCGCAGATCAACCGCATCCTCGACCAGCTGCCCGCCGGCGTGAAGGTGCTCGAGGACCAGCGTCCGCAGTTCGTGAACCTGCTGCAGAAGCTCGACGGTCTCGGCCAGGTCGGTGTCGACATCCTCGGGCGTGCCCGCCAGGAGATCATCACCGATCTCCGGTCGCTGCGTCCGACGTTGTCGGCGCTCGCCTCGGCGGCGCCCGACATCATCACCGCGCTGCCGCTGTTGCCGACCTACCCCTTCCCGGACGATCTCCTGCCCGGTGTGCGCGGTAGCTCGACGAACCTGTTCCTCAGCGTCGACCTCCGGCTGCTCAACCAGCTCGAGGCGCTCGGTGTGGGACAGCCGGAGCCGAAGTACACACCGGTGCGGTCGGGTCCGCAGCCGCGGATCGATCCGCGCAACCCGTACTACAACGGCAACGGCGCACGGTTGGGCTTCCCGACCATCACACTGCTGCCGCTGCTGAACTCCCGACCGGGACCGAACACGCCGCCGTCGGGTGGCCAGTACGCCCTGCTGCCCTCGCCGAAGCAGGGGCAGACGGCACTGACCGGACCCATGGCGATGCTGCAGGGTGCGAACGGGGGGACCGGCCGATGATGTCGAGGCTCGTCAAGTGGCAGTTGATCGTCTTCACGCTCGTGGGCGTGCTGGCCATCATCTATGTCGGCGCCACCTACGCCCGTCTCGACAAGCTCGTCGGCGTGGGCCTCTACACCGTGCACGCGGACTTCAAGGACTCCGGCGGCATCTTCACCAACGCCGAGGTCACCTATCAGGGTGTCCCGGTCGGCCGTGTCGGCTCGTTGCAGCTGCGGCCCGACGGTGTACGCGTCAACCTCCAGCTCGACTCCGGCGGCCCGAAGGTGCCGGCGACGGCACAGGCGGTCGTCGCGAACCGGTCGGCGATCGGTGAGCAGTACGTCGATCTGCGGCCGTCGAGCGTGGGTGGGCCCTACCTCAAGGACGGGTCGGTCATCTCCAACACGACCATCCCGACCCCGGTGCAGGACGTCATCGCCTCGGCGGTCGACTTCACCGAGTCGGTGCCGCTGGGCGACCTCAACACCGTGATCACCGAGCTGGGCAAGGCGTTCAACGGCAACGGCGAGAACCTGCGGGTGCTGGTCGACTCGTTGGCGAACCTGTCGAAGTCGGGCAACGACAACCTGCCCCAGACCATCTCGTTGATCCGCAACAGCGACACCGTGCTGACGACCCAGGCCGATCAGTCCGACGCGATCCTCGACTGGTCGAAGAACCTCGGACTGGTGACCGCGCAGCTCGCCTCCAGCGACCCCGATCTGCGGCGTCTGCTGACCACCGGTCAGACCAGCGCCACCCAGATCTCGGCGCTGCTGCAGCGCAGCGGCGGCGACCTCACGTCGGTGGTGCGCAACCTCGCGCTCGACGTCCGCAACGTGAAGGGCACCTACCAGGGTGTCGGTCCCGGCTTGGCGATGCTCTCGGCCCTGTCGAGTGGCAGCTACACCCCGGCGCCCGGCGACGGCACCATCCACTTCGGTGCGGTGCTCGAGACGAACAACCCGGCGTCCTGCACGGTCGGCTACGAGAGCACCGACGCGATCATCGCCGAGGAGAAGCGCAAGAACCCGAACTTCGACATCAACTACGACGACTTCCCGTTCAACAAGGACGCGAAGTGTGCCGTGGCGCAGGGTAATCCGACAGCGGTGCGTGGTGCGGAGAACGCGAAGTACGCGGACCCGTATTACACGCAGCCCTGGGATCGCAATCCCAAGAAGGATCCCGACAAGCTCAACCTGAACCCGTTGGCCACGCAGCTGTCCTACCTGCTCGGCGTCGTTCCTCGCTGACCCGTCGCCGTCACCCGCGCACCCGCGGGTGATGGTGCACACAGGTTGACTGACTACAGTGGCGCCCGATGAAGTCGAAGAAGCGTGTGAACTCTCCTGAACCGAACGAGCCGGAGGCTGCCACGGAGTCGGTGTGGCGCCGCCGCCTGACCGTCGTGGGACTGCCGGTGGCCGGCGTCGTCGCGGTGGCCGGTCTGATCGCCGCCGTGGTGTTCACGGGGATCTTCGGTTACCGCTGGTACGACGACGCGGTCAACAAGCAGCCCGTGCAGTCCGCCCGCGACGACGCCCTCGGTGGGGCCGAGCAGGCGATGCTCAACGTGCTCAACATCGACCTCAAGGACAGCAAGGGCTACCAGGCCCGGCTGCAGGACTCGGTCACCGGCAACGCGCGCACGCAGTTGCTCGGCAGCACCGGTCTCACGGAGCTGCAGAAGCAGGCCGGTGACCCGTCGAAGGCGGCGACGCTGAGCGCGAAGCTGCTGCGCAGCTCCGTCGTGGAACTCAACACCGACGACAACAGCGCGAAGACCCTCGTGTTCATCGCCGTGACCTCGTCGCGCCCGAACGAGGCGTCCTCGAGTCAGACCATGGGATTCCAGGTGGAGGTGACCAAGGAGGGCGGTATCTGGAAGGCGAGCAACATCCAGCCGCTCGACGCCGTCGCCATCGACAGCACCGACCCGGCCGCCGGTGGCGCCGCCCCCGCGGCGTCGGGCGCACCCTCGGCCCCGGCCGCGTCTGCACCTGCGACCCCCGCGCCCGGAGGAAACTGATGACCACCCCTCGCCCGCCGCGTCGCGGAACCACCGGTAAGCGTGTCCCCAAGGTCGCCGGACACACCCCGGCCAAGGCCGTCCCCGAGAAGGCCCAGCCGACCCAGCCCCAGCCCACGAAGCCCGAGCCGAAGAAGCCCGAGCCGAAGCGCGAACCGGTCGCGAAGAAGGCCCCACCGGCGCCCGCGCCCACCCCGGAGCCCGCTTCGACAGCCGACGCTCCGTCGACCCCGGACGCCACCGTCGACGCGGGGGAGTGGACGTCGGCCGACGCCACGAGCACCGCCCCGACCGAGACCGAGACCACCGACATGGTCGCCGACACCTCGGCGACGACGCCCGGTGCGGACACGCCGGCGCCCGACGCGACTGCCGAGGCCGCCGTCGGCCCGCGTGGCAAGCGACCGCCCGCGGCGAAGGTCTCGACCATCAAGCCGCAGCGCGCCGGGGCGACGGCGACCACCCGCCCCGCCGCGTCGACCGACACCGCGGAGACCTCGCGACGTCGTCTCCGACTCGCGGCGCCCGGGTGGCGCGCGGTGTCGATCGTCGCCGCGCTCGCGGTCGTGTTCGGCATCATCGCCGCCATCTCCGCGGCCAAGCCCGGCGTCTCGCTCAGCGCGAACCAGGCCTTCGTCGATCCCGGCATCACCAGCGAGGTCACCTCGCAGGCGAAGTCGCGCATCTGCTCGGTGTTCGCGGTGAACTACGCGAAGATGGACGAGTGGCAGGCGACCGCCGCGGCCAACGTGACCGGTGAGGCCGCTCAGCGGTTCTCGCAGTACAACACCGCGGTGCGCGACGCCCTGCAGCAGACGGGTCTCACCGCGGGCGGTGTCGACTGCCGCGTCGACTCGGTCGGTGTGAAGACCATCCAGGACGGCAACGCACTGTTGATCGTCAACCTGATCATCAGTCAGACGCAGGACCAGCAGGCCGCGGGCAGTGGCACGAAGCGCTACCAGGTGTCGATGAAGCAGGTCAACGGCAAATGGTTGATCAGCAATTTCGCCGATTTCTGATCGTCTTGACGCAATTTCTCCACACCGACCTGCGCGTTCCTCTTGACTCACACGCCCCGTGGTTGCACGCTTGTCTGCAGCGACGGATCACCGGCAGCCACTGGTAGAGCCCCAAGCGCACGAGGTCTTCTGACGACCTCCCCGCGGCTTGACACGCGGAGTTGTTTTTCTGATACAGTTGGACGTTGCGCTGGCTGCCTCCTGTCCACATCACGATTTCCTTTCTCGGCCACATCTGTGTGCTGCGTCCGGTGATCGCCGATATCGACCAAGGTCGCTTCCGGCGCCGCCACCAACGCCTGCCGACGCACTCCGCGTCGATCGGCACACAGAAGCTCGGCACCTAAAAGATTTCGTGTTGGAAGGACGCATCTTGGCAGTCTCCCGCCAGTCCACATCAACCATTCCCGGCGCTCCGCGCCGTGCATCGTTCGCAAAGCTCAGCGAGCCCCTCGAAGTTCCCGGTCTGCTCGACGTGCAGCTCGAGTCGTTCCAGTGGCTCGTCGGATCTCCGGAGTGGCATGCCCGCGCGTTGGCGCGCGGCGAAGAGAACCCCAGCGGAGGCCTCGACGACATCCTCGCCGAGCTCTCCCCGATCGAGGACTTCTCCGGCTCCATGTCGCTGTCGTTCTCCGATCCCCGCTTCGACGAGGTGAAGGCCTCGGTCGAGGAGTGCAAAGACAAGGACATGACGTACGCGGCGCCGCTGTTCGTCACCGCCGAGTTCATCAACAACAACACCGGTGAGATCAAGTCGCAGACCGTCTTCATGGGCGACTTCCCGATCATGACCGACAAGGGCAGCTTCATCATCAACGGCACCGAGCGTGTCGTGGTGAGCCAGCTCGTCCGCAGCCCCGGCGTGTACTTCGACGCCAACATCGACAAGGCCACCGAGAAGACGCTGCACAGCGTCAAGGTGATCCCGGGTCGTGGCGCATGGCTCGAGTTCGACATCGACAAGCGCGACACCGTCGGCGTCCGCATCGACCGCAAGCGTCGCCAGTCGGTCACCGTGCTGCTCAAGGCGCTCGGGTGGACCACCGAGCAGATCACCGAGCGTTTCGGTTTCTCCGAGATCATGATGTCGACGCTGGAGAAGGACAACACCGCCGGCACCGACGAGGCACTCCTCGAGGTCTACCGCAAGCTGCGTCCGGGCGAGCCGCCCACGAAGGAGTCTGCGCAGACCCTGCTGGAGAACCTGTTCTTCAAGGAGAAGCGCTACGACCTCGCCCGCGTGGGTCGCTACAAGTTCAACAAGAAGCTCGGTCTCACCGACAACCCGATGGTCGGGTCGTCGGTGCTGACCGAGGAGGACATCGTCGCGACGGTCGAGTACCTCGTCCGCCTGCACGAGTCCGAGCCCAACGTGCCCGCGATGATGACCGTCCCCGGCGGCGTCGAGGTGCCCGTCGAGGTCGACGACATCGACCACTTCGGCAACCGGCGTCTGCGCACCGTGGGTGAGCTGATCCAGAACCAGATCCGCGTGGGCCTGTCCCGCATGGAACGTGTGGTCCGCGAGCGGATGACCACCCAGGACGTCGAGGCCATCACGCCGCAGACCCTGATCAACATCCGTCCCGTCGTGGCCGCGATCAAGGAGTTCTTCGGGACCTCCCAGCTGTCGCAGTTCATGGACCAGAACAACCCGCTGTCGGGCCTGACCCACAAGCGCCGCCTGTCGGCGCTGGGCCCCGGTGGTCTGTCGCGTGAGCGCGCCGGCCTCGAGGTCCGTGACGTCCACCCGTCGCACTACGGCCGCATGTGTCCGATCGAGACCCCCGAGGGCCCGAACATCGGCCTGATCGGGTCGCTGTCGGTGTACGCGCGGGTCAACCCGTTCGGCTTCATCGAGACGCCGTACCGCAAGGTCGTCGACGGACAGGTGACCGACCAGATCGACTACCTGACCGCCGATGAGGAGGACCGGTACGTCAAGGCCCAGGCCAACGCCGTCCTCGACAACGACAACCGCTTCACCGAGTCGCGGATCCTCGTGCGCAAGAAGGGTGGCGACGTCGAGTTCGTCGGACCCGACGGCGTCGACTACATGGACGTCTCGCCGCGCCAGATGGTGTCGGTGGCCACGGCCATGATCCCGTTCCTCGAGCACGACGACGCCAACCGCGCCCTGATGGGTGCGAACATGCAGCGTCAGGCGGTGCCGCTGGTGCGCAGCGAGTCGCCGCTGGTCGGTACCGGCATGGAGTTGCGTGCCGCGATCGACGCCGGCGACGTCATCACCACCGAGAAGGCCGGCGTGATCGAGGAGGTCTCCGCCGACTACATCACCGTGATGGCCGACGACGGCACCCGCGACACGTTCCGGATGCGCAAGTTCGCGCGCTCGAACCACGGCACCTGCGCCAACCAGCGTCCGATCGTGGACGAGGGCCAGCGTGTCGAGGTCGGACAGGTCCTGGCCGACGGCCCCTGCACCGACGACGGTGAGATGGCCCTGGGCAAGAACCTGCTCGTGGCGATCATGCCGTGGGAGGGCCACAACTACGAGGACGCGATCATCCTGTCGCAGCGCCTCGTGGAGGAGGACGTCCTCACCTCGATCCACATCGAGGAGCACGAGATCGACGCCCGCGACACCAAGCTCGGTGCCGAGGAGATCACCCGGGACATCCCGAACGTCTCCGACGAGGTGCTCGCCGATCTCGACGAGCGCGGCATCATCCGCATCGGTGCCGAGGTCCGCGACGGCGACGTGCTGGTCGGCAAGGTCACGCCGAAGGGCGAGACCGAGCTGACCCCCGAGGAGCGCCTGCTGCGCGCCATCTTCGGGGAGAAGGCGCGCGAGGTGCGCGACACCTCGCTCAAGGTGCCCCACGGTGAGACCGGCAAGGTCATCGGCATCCGCGTGTTCTCGCGCGATGACGACGACGATCTGCCCCCCGGTGTCAACGAGCTCGTCCGCGTGTACGTGGCGCAGAAGCGCAAGATCCAGGACGGCGACAAGCTCGCCGGCCGTCACGGCAACAAGGGCGTCATCGGCAAGATCCTGCCCGCCGAGGACATGCCCTTCCTGCCCGACGGCACCCCGGTCGACATCATCCTGAACACCCACGGTGTGCCGCGTCGTATGAACATCGGTCAGATCCTCGAGACCCACCTGGGGTGGATCTCGAAGACCGGCTGGAACATCGACGTCGCGCAGGGGACACCGGAGTGGGCGCAGGGACTCCCCGAGGACATGCTGTCCAACGGTCCCGACACCCGCACCGCGACCCCGGTGTTCGACGGTGCGCGCGACGAGGAGCTGACCGGACTGCTGTCCTCGACGCTCCCCAACCGCGACGGCGAGGTGATGGTCAACGGCGACGGCAAGGCGACGCTGTTCGACGGTCGCTCCGGCGAGCCGTTCCCGTTCCCGGTGGCCGTGGGCTACATGTACATCATCAAGCTGCACCACCTGGTCGACGACAAGATCCACGCCCGTTCGACCGGTCCGTACTCGATGATCACCCAGCAGCCCCTCGGCGGTAAGGCCCAGTTCGGTGGCCAGCGCTTCGGCGAGATGGAGTGTTGGGCCATGCAGGCCTACGGCGCGGCGTACACGCTGCAGGAACTGCTGACCATCAAGTCCGACGACGTCGTGGGCCGCGTGAAGGTCTACGAGGCGATCGTCAAGGGCGAGAACATCCCCGAGCCGGGTATCCCCGAGTCGTTCAAGGTGCTTCTCAAGGAGCTGCAGTCGTTGTGCCTGAACGTCGAGGTGCTGTCCTCGGACGGTGCCGCGATCGAGATGCGCGACGGAGACGACGAGGACCTGGAGCGCGCAGCGGCCAACCTCGGCATCAACCTCTCGCGCAACGAGTCCGCCACAGTCGACGATCTCGCCAACTGATCACCCTGATTAAGAGCTAGGAAGGTTACAACTTGCTCGACGTCAACTTTTTCGACGAACTGAAGATCGGTCTGGCGACCGCCGACGACATCCACAAGTGGAGCTTCGGCGAGGTCAAGAAGCCCGAGACGATCAACTACCGCACGCTCAAGCCCGAGAAGGACGGCCTGTTCTGCGAGAAGATCTTCGGACCGACTCGCGACTGGGAGTGCTACTGCGGCAAGTACAAGCGTGTGCGCTTCAAGGGCATCATCTGCGAGCGCTGCGGCGTCGAGGTCACTCGCGCCAAGGTGCGTCGTGAGCGCATGGGCCACATCGAGCTCGCCGCGCCGGTCACCCACATCTGGTACTTCAAGGGTGTCCCGTCGCGTCTGGGTTACCTCCTCGACCTGGCGCCGAAGGATCTCGAGAAGATCATCTACTTCGCCGCCTACGTCATCACCGCGGTCGACGACGAGCTCCGTCACAACGAGCTGTCGACGCTGCAGGCCGAGATGGAGGTCGAGAAGAAGGGTGTCGCCGACACCCGTGACTCCGACCTCGAGGAGCGCGCCAAGAAGCTCGAAGAGGATCTGGCCGAGCTCGAGCGCGAAGGCGCGAAGGCCGATGCCCGCCGCAAGGTGAAGGACGGCGGCGAGCGCGAGATGCGCAAGATCCGCGACACCGCGCAGCGTGCCCTCGACGACCTCGAGGAGATCTGGGACAAGTTCACCAAGCTCGCTCCCAAGGACATGATCATCGACGAGCGGCTCTACCGTGAGCTGCAGGATCGTTACGGTGAGTACTTCACCGGCGCGATGGGTGCCGAGGCGATCAAGAAGCTCCTCGAGACCTTCGACATCGAGGCCGAGGGCGAGATCCTGCGCGACACGATCCGCAACGGCAAGGGCCAGAAGAAGCTGCGTGCGCTCAAGCGACTCAAGGTCGTCGCGGCGTTCCAGCAGTCGGGCAACTCGCCGCTGGGCATGGTCCTCGACGCGGTGCCGGTGATCCCGCCGGAGCTGCGCCCGATGGTCCAGCTCGACGGTGGCCGCTTCGCGACCTCGGATCTCAACGATCTGTACCGCCGCGTCATCAACCGCAACAACCGCCTCAAGCGACTGATCGACCTCGGTGCCCCCGAGATCATCGTCAACAACGAGAAGCGGATGCTGCAGGAGTCGGTCGACGCCCTGTTCGACAACGGTCGTCGTGGCCGGCCCGTCACCGGGCCGGGCAACCGCCCGTTGAAGTCGTTGAGCGATCTGCTCAAGGGCAAGCAGGGTCGTTTCCGTCAGAACCTCCTGGGCAAGCGTGTCGACTACTCGGGCCGTTCGGTCATCGTCGTCGGCCCGCAGCTCAAGCTGCACCAGTGCGGTCTGCCGAAGCTGATGGCGCTCGAGCTGTTCAAGCCGTTCGTGATGAAGCGACTGGTCGATCTCAACCAGGCGCAGAACATCAAGTCCGCCAAGCGGATGGTCGAGCGTCAGCGCCCGGCCGTGTGGGACGTCCTCGAAGAGGTCATCGCCGAGCACCCGGTTCTGCTGAACCGTGCGCCGACGCTGCACCGCCTCGGTATTCAGGCGTTCGAGCCGCAGCTCGTGGAGGGCAAGGCCATCCAGCTGCACCCGCTCGTCTGTGAGGCGTTCAACGCCGACTTCGACGGTGACCAGATGGCGGTGCACCTGCCGCTGTCGGCCGAGGCGCAGGCCGAGGCCCGCATCCTGATGCTGTCCTCGAACAACATCCTGTCGCCGGCGTCGGGCCGTCCGCTGGCCATGCCGCGTCTGGACATGGTCACGGGTCTGTACTTCCTGACCGCGCTCAAGGACGACAAGGTCGGCGCGTACACGGCGTCGTCGAACGACGACGTCGAGCGCGGTGTCTACTCGACCCCGGCCGAGGCCATCATGGCGATGGACCGTGGCGTGCTCAGCGTGCAGGCGCCGATCAAGGTCCGTCTGACCGATCAGCGGCCGCCCGCCGACATCGAGGCCGAGCAGTTCCCCGACGGCTGGACCTTCGGTTCCCCGTGGACGATCGAGACCACCCTGGGTCGCGTGCTCTTCAACGAGCTGCTGCCGCGGGAGTACCCGTTCGTCAACGAGCAGATGCCGAAGAAGCGTCAGGCCGTGATCATCAACGATCTCGCCGAGCGCTACCCGATGATCGTGGTCGCCCAGACCGTCGACAAGCTCAAGGACGTCGGCTTCTACTGGGCCACCCGTTCGGGTGTCACCGTGTCGATGGCCGACGTGCTCGTGCCGCCGACCAAGGGCGCGATCCTCGACAAGTACGAGGAGCGGGCCGACGGTCTGGAGCGCAAGTTCCAGCGTGGTGCTCTCACGCCGGAAGAGCGTCGTGACGCCCTCGTCGAGGTCTGGAAGCAGGCCACCGAAGAGGTCGGTGCCGCGATGGAGGCGTACTACCCCGAGGACAACCCGATCGCGATGATCCCGAAGTCGGGTGCGACGGGCAACATGACCCAGGTTCGTAACCTGTCGGGCATGAAGGGGCTGGTGACGAACCCGAAGGGTGAGTTCATCCCGCGCCCGATCAAGTCCTCGTTCCGTGAGGGTCTGACCGTTGCGGAGTACTTCATCAACACGCACGGCGCCCGTAAGGGTCTGGCCGACACGGCGCTCCGTACGGCCGACTCGGGTTACCTGACCCGTCGCCTCGTCGACGTCAGCCAGGACGTCATCGTGCGCGAGACCGACTGTGGCACCGAGCGCGGCATCATCACCACGCTCGCGGAGAAGGCGGCCGACGGCACGCTGATCCGGGACGCCCACGTCGAGACCTCGTCGTACGCGCGCACCCTGGCGACCGACGCGGTCGACGCGAACGGCACCGTCGTGGTCGAGCGTGGCCAGGATCTCGGTGACCCCGCGATCGAGGCCCTGCTGGCCGCCGGCATCACCGAGGTGAAGGTCCGCTCCGTGCTGACCTGCACCACCGGTACCGGCGTCTGCGCGTCCTGCTACGGCCGCTCGATGGCGACCGGCAAGCTCGTCGACATCGGCGAGGCGGTCGGCATCATCGCCGCGCAGTCGATCGGTGAGCCCGGTACCCAGCTGACCATGCGTACGTTCCACCAGGGTGGTGTCGGCGACGACATCACCGGTGGTCTGCCGCGTGTCCAGGAGCTGTTCGAGGCCCGTGTCCCCAAGGGCAAGGCCCCGATCGCCGAGGTCACCGGACGCATCCGCCTCGAGGACGACGATCGTTTCTACAAGATCACCATCGTCCCCGACGACGGTTCGGAGGAGGTCGTCTACGACAAGATCTCCAAGCGTCAGCGTCTGCGTGTGTTCAAGCACGAGGACGGCTCGGAGCGTCTCCTCACCGACGGTGACCACGTGGAGGTGGGACAGCAGCTCATGGAAGGTGCTGCCGACCCGCACGAGGTGCTGCGGATCATGGGTCCCCGTCAGGTGCAGGTGCACCTGGTCAACGAGGTCCAGGAGGTCTACCGGAGCCAGGGTGTGTCGATCCACGACAAGCACATCGAGACGATCGTCCGTCAGATGCTGCGTCGCGTGACGATCATCGACTCCGGCGCCACCGAGTTCCTGCCCGGTTCGCTCACCGAGCGCGCCGAGTTCGAGGCGGCCAACCGTCGCGTCGTGTCCGAGGGCAACGAGCCCGCGGCGGGACGTCCGGTGCTCATGGGCATCACGAAGGCGTCGCTGGCCACCGAGTCGTGGCTGTCGGCGGCGTCGTTCCAGGAGACCACCCGCGTGCTGACCGATGCGGCCATCAACAGCCGCAGCGACAAGCTGGTGGGCCTCAAGGAGAACGTGATCATCGGCAAGCTGATCCCGGCCGGTACGGGTATCAACCGCTACCGCAACATCACGGTGCAGCCGACCGAGGAAGCTCGTGCCGCGGCGTATGCGGTGCCGTCCTACGACGACACCTACTACAGCCCGGACGGCACCTTCGGTGCTCCGGCCGGCGCTGCGGTGCCGCTCGACGACTACGGTTTCTCGTCTGACTACCGCTAGTCCATGATCGACAGAACGGCCCTCACCTTCGGGTGGGGGCCGTTCTGCATTCCCGAGCGTGCCGACGGTGCGCTTCGACCGTGCCGTAACTCTCCGCCGAGCGTGCCGAAGTTGCGCCCCGACCGTGCCGAAACTCGCCGGCGATCGTGCCGAAGTTGCGCTTCGACCGTGCCGAAACCCGCCGCCGATCGTGCCTATCGCCGGCGCCGGCGAGCGCGTTCGTCGAGTTGCCGAGTCACTTCTGCGAGGAAGCCGTGTGGGTCGAATGACAGTTGTGCACTGTTGCGCCGGATCGTCGACCACCCGAGCCGTGCGGTCTCCCGATCGCGGGCCGTATTCGCGGCACGCTGTTCGGCGGTGTAGTGATACTCGAACCCGTCGAACTCGATGCCGATCTTCTCCTCCCGGTACGCATGGTCGAACTTGGCGACGATGTCGCCGTGCTCGTTGTAGACCCTGACCTGGGTCTCCGGGCGCGGCAGGTCATCGCTCAGGATCAGGTGGCGCATCCAACTCTCGCCGGACGACTCGGCTCCAGGGTCGATCCACGGGACGAGACCCCGAATCTGTCGGATGCCTCGAACGGCCGGATGGGAGACGATGAAGCGCCACAGCGCGCCAAGATCCAGATCTGTTGCTGCGGTCAGGTCGTCGAGGTAGGCGAGTCCCAACCAGGCGGGTCCGCGACGACCGAGATCGAACGCGGTTCGAATGGGGGAGGTCACCGGCATCCCGTGGGCTTCGACGACATCTGCGGGATCGACGTCGGCCCGCACGACGCGAACATGGCGCTTTCTCCGGCCCTGGCCTGTGGGATGCCGGAGCAGTTCGACATGGTCGCCGTGATCGAAGAAGGTCGACCCGTGCAGGATCGAGGCGCTGACTCCGCCGACTGTGGCGTCGGGTCACGATCGCAGCCAGGCGGCACGAATCGATTCGATCGGATCGAGCGGAAGCGCGGGGTCGGCATAGACCCCTCGGTGCACGCGTCGGAAATCGCGCGCGATGTCGCGGGGCGTCACCGTCGCGGGAAGTCCGCTGTCGGATAGGTGGAAAGGGCGATTCGTGTCGATGCTCATCCACTTGTGACGTGCGCGGGCGCGATCTGGATCCGTCCGTACTCGGCGAAAGTGTCGCCGCACGCTCGACAAAACATTTCGGCACCCTCGGTGTTCCTTTTTGGCACTCTCGGTGTTCCTTTGTGGCACGCTCGGCTATGGTTTTTGGCACGCTCGGGGTCAGAGGCGGTAGACCCTGCGCGCGTTGCCGTGGGCGATCATGTCGATCACGCGGATCGCGTCGGCTCTCGACCACTCGTCAGCATCGACGAAACTCTGTACGGCGCGGGCGATCCCGGTCCGCCAGAGCGCGGCGCCGAGATGGTGGAACTCGGCCGGGCCGCAGCCGTCGGAGGAGTACAGCAGCTTCGAGAAGGGCGCCATCTCGAGCAGGCGCGCGATGAACGCACCCGACCGCGCGCCGAGGTGGTGGATGGCGAGCCCGCCGTCGAGGTGGACGTTGCCGAACGCCTGCGCGAGGTAGCCGGCCTCGCGTTCGAATGGGTAGCAGTGCAGCAGCATGATCGGGGTGTCGCCGCTGTCGCGCAGGAAGTCGGTGAGCAGCAGCGGGTTCGACGCGGCGAGGTCGGCGTCGCGGTCACCGAAACCGATGTGGAACTGCAGCGGCAACCCCAGGTCGAGGGCGCGGTGCAGCCCGAACCGCAGCAGGATCCGGTCGGTGAGGCGGACGCCACCGTCGTCGCGCCAGCGCTGCGCGGCCAGTTCCACGAGCGCCGGCGGCGGATCGCCGAGATCGCCGCCGAACCCGCCGCGGTAGGCCAGGATCGACTTCGTGGCCACGGCGCCCGCGGCGCGACGGTGGAGGATCTCGACGAACGCATCCGCGTACCCGCCGGACGCGGCCGCGGCATCCTCGGCGATCTGTTCCAGGCGCACCACCTCGTGGGCGACACCCCCGCCCACCGCGGCGAGCTCTTCCGGCGACACCAGGCCGACGTCGAAACCGGTGTCCACCAACCACTGTGCGACACCGGCCGCGGGCAGCAGCGCCTGCGCGACACCGGTCTCGCCCAGCTCCCGTCGGCGGCGGAGATAGTCGGTGGCGCTGCAGTGACGCTCGAGCCCCAGTAGCGGCGCGCAGTGCGCGCGCACGGCAAAACCGACCTGCGTGTCGAACCCGTCGTCGAGCGACCGCACGGCGGCGGTGTCTGCCTCGAGGAGCGCCGAGGCGAACCGGGTGTCGTGAGCATCGGGGGAGTCCGCGGCCCAGAAGCCGTGCACGTGATGGTCGATCAGCGACACCGACGCGGCGTGCTCACCGATCGTGCCCATCAGACGCTCCAGGTCATCCGGAACGTCTCGGCGATCTCGCCGGGGGAGAGATGCCCGAAGTTCGCGACCTCGTACCGGCGTACCGCGACCGTGGCGTCGACGACGTCGTCACCGAGCACCGAGCGCGCCACCGCCGATGCGTCGAGGGCGTCGACGATGGCGCCCTGATCGACCGGCAGCAGCACGGTCCCGGCCGAATCCCGTTGCGCGTCGGTCTGTGACGCCGGATCGACGAGAGTCTCCGGCGGCAGCGCGAGTCCACGATCGATGCCGTCGAGGGCCGTCCCGAGGATCGCCGCGGAGGCGAGGTACGGGTTGGCCGACGGGTCGACGATCTTCACCTCGACGTTCGCGCCGTGGGGGTTCGCCGGTCGGGCCTCGATGAAACGGACGGCGGCCTCACGGTTCTCGGTACCCCAGCATGCGTAGGCACCCGCCCAGTAGCCCGGCAGCATCCGCAGCACCGACACGATCGAGCCGCACAGGATGCCCTGGATGTCGGGCAGCCCCGCCACGACACCGGCGATGGCCGCGGACCCCGTGTCGGTCAGACCGTGCGGCCCACCGCCGCCGGAGAACAGCGGACCGTCGGCGCCGGTCAACGAGAAGTGTTGATGTGCACCGTTGCCGACGCCGTCGGCGATCGGCTTGGGGGAGAAGCACGCCCGCAGTCCGTGACGCCTCGCGACCCGACCGATGACGAGGCGCGCCGCCACGAGCTGATCGGCCGCGGCGACCGGCGGCAACGGAGCCAACGACACCTCGAACTGGTTGCCGCCGTACTCGGGGTGCAGTTGCGCGATGTCGATCTCGGCGTCGCGGGCCGCGCCGAGCACATCGCGCACGAAGCCCTCGTGTTCGAGCACCCCGGCCAAGCCGTACTGCGCCCACAGCGTCGCCGGGATCGGCTCGGCGTCGGCCCCGAACAACCCGAATTCGAGTTCGTGCCCGACCAGCGCGGTCAGCCCCCGCTCGGCGAGCCTGGCCTCGATGTCGCGCACCGTGCTCCGCGAGCACGCCGACACCGGGGAGAGGTCCTGATCCACGAAATCGGCCGGTGCCCAGGCCATCCCGTCGCCGATCACGCGCGCGGCGTCGAGATCGACCCGGATGCGTTCGTCGCCGACGGCGCCGAAGCGATCGGTGTAGGCGATGCCCACACGGTCGGTGGTGAACACATGCCACACCGGGCTCACGCCGAGACCGGTCTCGGCGAAACCCCCGGCGCGATCGATGTCGACGGTCTTCGCGTGCACGAGACCCGCCGGGTTCACCACCGTCCCGACGAGGAACTGCGTTCCGGCGCTACGGAGTCGGCCCAGGGCGTCGATCGTGGTGGATGCCATGGGCCACAGTCTGCCCGGTCAGCCGTGTCGATAGGGGAGATACTGCAGCGACCACTCGTTGCCGTCGGGATCGGCGAAGTAGACGAAGTGGCCCCACGGTTCCACCGCGACCTCGCTGACGTCGACGCCGGCGTCGATCAGATGGGCACGGACGGCCTCGGTGTCGGTCACGCACATCATCAGGCCCTTCACCGATCCCGGCTCACCCTCGACCAGCCCGTCGCCGAAGGCGATCGAGCAGTTCGATCCGGGCGGCGTCATCTGTACGAACCGGATGTCGGTGTCGCCGGCGTTGCCGGGTGCGCCCGGTGGGACGACGTGGTCGTGGTCGGGGGTGAAGCCGACGCGGGTGTAGAACTCCTTGGCCCGGTCCGCGTCGTTCACGGGCAACATCACCACCTCCAGCGTCCAGGGGCCGCCGGGGATGGTGGTGCGCTCGGTCGTGGTGCTCATGTCGATTCCTGTCGTCGATGGGCTGGTGTGGCCATTCTCTCGACCAACGAGGACAGGAACGGTCCTCGATCAGAATCCGACAGGAAAAGAACTCGGCTCAGCCGTTGCGGAACCAACCGGCGCGCTCGATGCGACCGACCTCGGTCTGCCAGAACTGCCAGGCGTGGATGCCGACCGGCCAGAAGCTGCTGCGCACATTCGCACCGGCCGCGCGTGCGGCGACGGCGAAGGTCTGTGACTGCTCCATCGAGACCACCTCGAGCGCCGAGCCCGACAGGCCGGTGCCGAAGGTGGCCACGCTGGTCGGCGGCCCGTTCCAGACGCCGGCCGCGGCGTAGACCCAGAGGTGCTTGCCGCGCATCGCGCCGAGGTTGAGCCAGGGGTCGTTCTGGAACGCCCGCACGTTGGGGAAGATGCCCCACATGTTGTTGAGATCGAAGCGGCCCGAATCGAACGCGGCCGCACGCAGCATGGTCTGCATGCCCGGTGCGGTCGGGTGCGGGAAGCCCGAGATGGACGCGGCGCGCGAGTAGAGGTCGGGGCGGGTGGTCGCCAGCATGATCGCCGGGCTCGCCGCCATCGAGAGGCCGACCAGCGTGCGGTTACGCGAGAAGCCCAGCGAGTTCAGGTATGCGGGCAGGCTGCCGGTGAGCACGCTGTTCCAGCGGTAGGGGCGGGTCTGGCCTGCGGTCGGGCTCGGGTTGTCCCAGTCGGCGTAGAAGCTGGACTGCCCGCCGACGGGCATCACGACGTTGTACCCGCGCTGGCTGAGGTAGGCGACGTTCGTCTCCTTCTCCCAGCCGTTGACGTCGTTGGTGGCACGCAGACCGTCGAGGAAGATGATGGTCGGCGCCGCGGACGGCTTCGTGGTGGTCGAGGCCCAGGTGCGGATGACCGGGTCACCCATGCCGTAGCCGTCGATCTTCGCGGCGCGGAAGGTGGGGGCGGGGTTGGGGCCCCACGCCGAGGCGGTGCCGGTCCCGACGACGAGCATGCCGACGGCCAGCAGCAGCGACACGATCACGACGACGAGCGGTCGCCGTCGCGAGGTCACGCCGGTTCGCTTCGACACTCGGCGTCCGTCAGACGTCATCACACACACCACTCCTGTTTTGTTCGCTTCGGGGGGCGATTTTTCCACGACTCGTCCGTGTTCGTGCATCCCCGCCCGCACGGATCGCCCCGGACAGGGTCGCACACGGGGGACAATCGGGTCGTGCATGTCCCCGACGTCACAGGTGACGGACAGCCTCCCGCGGCCCCGACCCCACAGCGGCACCGGTGGATCCTGCACGTCGATCTCGACCAGTTCCAGGTGTCGGTGGAGCGCATCCGTGACCCCGATCTCGTCGGTGTCGCGGTGATCGTGGGCGGCTCGGGCGACCCCGAACAACCCCGCACCGTGGTGACGTGTGCGTCGTACGAGGCCCGTGAGCAGGGTGTACGGGCGGGTATGCCGATGCGGGCGGCGCTGCGGAAGTCCCCCGATGCGGTGTTCCTGCCGACCGACCACGCCACCTACGACGCCGCGTCGGCGAGGGTGATGGACGCGATCGCCTCCCTCGGACACCCGGTGGAGGTGTGGGGGTGGGACGAGGCCTACGTCGGTGTCGACGCCGACGATCCCGTCGCGGTCGCCGAGGCGGTGCGGGAGACGGTCGCCGCGGTGACCGGGCTGCGGAGCGCGGTGGGGATCAGCGACAACAAACAGCGCGCGAAGATGGCCACCAACATCGCCAAGTCGCGACCCGTGGACGGCGACCCCGCGGCTCGGGTGTTCGTGTTGACCGGCGAGAACTGGATGGCCGAGATGGGGGACCGACCCACCCGCGACCTGCACAGCGTCGGACCGAAGACCGCGGCCAAGCTCGCCGCCGCAGGAGTCGACACCGTCGCCGACCTCGTCGCCACATCGCGGCAGGACCTGATCGACCTGTTCGGTCCGCATCAGGGCACCTGGCTATCCGTGCTCGCCCGCGGCGGAGGCGACGCGACGATCACCGCGGAGCCCGCGCTCGCGCGGTCGCATTCGAAGGTGCAGACCTTCCCGACCGACCTGACCGACGTCGCGCAGATGCACGACCGGCTCGCCGAGCTCACCGAGAGCCTGCTCGAGCAGATCGTCGGCGAGGGCCGTGTCGTGTTCCGGGTGGCCGTCACCGTGCGCACGACGACCTTCTTCACCCGGACGAAGTCACGCAAGCTCCCCGCGCCGACGACGTCGCTCGCGGACATCGAGCCCGCCGTCCATCTCCTGCTCGACAGATTCGACCTCGACCGCCCCGTCCGATTGCTCGGCGTCCGACTCGAATTGACCGATCCGGACACCTGATCGCGACCTTCACGACAAGTCGCCCGCACGATATGACATCGACAGGTGCGCGAGGCCACGATGGCTGCCGTGAGCACGCTGACCTACACCCAGTCCGTCGTCATGGGCCTGCTGCAGGGCGTCACCGAGTTGTTCCCGGTGTCGAGCCTGGGGCACTCGCTGATCGTCCCGGCCTGGATCGGGGGCAGCTGGGAGAAGCTCGTCACCGAGTCGAACAGCCCGGGGCACACGCCGTTCCTCGCGTTCCTCGTCGCGCTGCACGTGGCGACCGCGCTGGCGTTGATCGTCTACTACCGCCGCGACTGGGTCGCGATCATCGGTGGGGTCATCGGCTCGTTGCGAACCCGCTCGGTGGACACCCCCGAGGCGAAGCTGGGGTGGCTGATCGTGATCGCGACGATCCCGGTCGGCATCGTGGGGCTCGTCGCCGAGAAGCCGCTGCGCGAGGTGTTCGCCACGCCGCTGATCGCCGCGGTGTTCCTCTTTCTCAACGGACTGGTGCTGCTCGCCGCCGAGGTGCTGCGCCGCCGCACGCCGGCCACCTCGGGCAGACACGCCACCTCGGGCGCCGTCGGGTCCGGGAACGCGAAGGATGACGTCACCGATCTGAGTTATCCCGACGGCGCGCTGATCGGTGCGTTCCAGATCCTCGCGCTGCTGCCCGGGATCTCGCGGTCGGGTGCCACGATCTCCGGCGGCATCCTGCGCGGACTCGACCACGAGGACTCTGCGCGCTTCGCGTTCCTGCTCGCCACCCCGGTCATCCTGGCCGCCGGTGTGCTGAAGATCCCGGAGTTGTTCGGTCCCGCCGGAGACGGCATCGGTGGGCAGGTGCTGGTCGGGTCGGTGTGCGCGTTCGTGGCCGCACTCGCCGCGGTCGCCTTCCTCGCGCGCTTCTTCCGCACCCGCACGCTGTACCCGTTCGTCGCCTACTGCCTCGTCGCCGGCGGGATCAGCATCGCGCTGTTCGCCTGAGGCCGGCGCTACAGCGCGAGGAACCCGTCGAGCAGACGACCGCACCGGGTGCTCAGGGTCGCCGAGTCACGCTCGATGCGCGCGGCGAGGTCGTCGACGTCGATGCCGAAGTCGCGTTCGACCTCGATCTCGGACTCCCGCGTCCAGCCCAGTCGCCATGCCGCGAACGACCCCGCCGAGATCTCCGGATGGAACTGCAGGCCCAGATTGCGGCCGGAGACGAATGCCTGTGCGCCGTTCGCGTTGTGGGCGATCAGTTCGGCGCCGGGCGGCACGGTGAAGTGGTCGAAGTGCCACTGCATCCACGGTCCGGAGTCGATGAAGTCGCGGGTCGACTCCACCGTCGCGAACCCGACCTCGGGGTGAGGTGACCGCGTGACGACGCCGCCGAGCACCCGGCTGAGCAGCTGCCCGCCGAAACACACGCCGAGCACCGGGGTGCCGGCGTCGAGAACCGCGGCCACGTAGGCGCGTTCGGGCGCCAGCCACGGCAGGGAATCGTCGTCGGCGGCGTGGGCCGACCCGAGCACCGTCACGAAGTCGACGTCGGTCGGGTCGGGCAGGTCGTCGCCGGGGTGGGCGACGATGACGTCGAAGCCGCGGTCGCGGGTGTTGTCGGCGAGCGATCCGGCCTCGACGCGTCCGCGCGCACGGTCGTCTTCGTGGGCGAGGAACAGTGCGGTGGTCACCGCACCATCCTCGCAGCACCGCCCGCGACGGGCAGGGCTCAGTCCTCGAGCACCAGCAGCGTGTAGATGCCCAGTGCGGCGTAACCGAGGGCGACCGTGGTGGTCAGCAGTCGGGTCGTCAGCGGCACACCCTTGGTGACCGCGAACGACACCGCGTCGACGGTGTCGAGCGCGACGCCGGCCTCGATGGTCGAGGTGAGCACCGCCGGGCTCGCCGACGTCGCGGCCAGCACGCCACCGCCGACGAAGACCTCGCGCGCCGCGAACAGCCGTGTGGACACCTTCATCATCGGCAGCGTCGCGTCGGCGCCGGCGATGAGCGCGTTGGTCCTGGCCGGCGCCAACAGCATCGACAGGCCGAGCGCGACACGGCCACCGCCGAGGACGAGTGGCAGCACGGTCTTGGCGCGGTCGGTGGAGCGGGACTTCCGGGACAGCTTCTTCGTCACGGTGTCGATCGCGGAGGGGGTGATGGTCATGCCGCGATCCTAGGGAGCCGGACCCGGCACCGGCCGCGGATACGCTGAACCGGTGACCGATGCGAGCGCGCGACCGACGTCCCCGCGCGCATGAACACCGTCCCCGTGGAGATCGCCTGCGCCGACGGGTTCGTGCTGCGCGGGCACCACTGGCCGGCATCGGAGGCCACCCCCGCGCGACCCGGCGTCGCGATCATCACCGCCGCGACCGGCGTGCTCGCCCGCTACTACCACCGCTACGCCGCGTTCCTCGCCGAGGCCGGGTTCGAGGTGATCACCTTCGACTACCGCGGTATCGGCGGATCTCGACCGACCAGGTTGCGCGGCATGCGGTGTCGGTGGCAGGACTGGGGCCGCAAGGATCTCGACGCGGTCCTCACCGACGCCCGGCGTCGATGGCCCGGGGCGCCGATCTCCGTCGTCGGACACAGTGTCGGCGGCGTGGTCCCGCTGTGGGCGCCGCGCAACACCGAGATCGCCCGCGTGCTCAGCGTCGGCGGGCAGTACGCCTGGCGCGGCGACTTCGCGCCGTGGGCCCGGCGGCGGTTGATCTGGCGGTGGCGGGTGGTCGGACCCGTGCTCACCTCCGTGTGCGGCTACTTCCCGGCGCGGCGTCTCGGGTGGATGGAGGACCTGCCGCGCGGCGTCGCGATGGAATGCGCGCGGCGCCGCCCGCGGATGGAGGACAACTACCCCCGCGCCGAACGCGACGACGTCGTGGCCGTCGCCGCCGCGATGACGGCACCGGTTCTCGCCGTCGCCACCACCGACGACGAGTACGCGACGCCCGCGGCCGTCCGACGGGTGCTGGGCTACCTGCGCAACGCGCCGCACGAGTTCGTCCTCCTGTCGCCGGATGCGCTGGGCCACAGCGCCATCGGGCACTTCGGGCTGTTCCACAGTCGTCACCGCGACGACTTCTGGGCCGACTCGTTGCGCTGGCTGCTCGACGGCGAGAACCCCTGGCCCGGCCACGTGGAGCCAGGGCACGCCGAGCCGGGGCACGTACGGTGAATCGATGAGCACCGAACACGCCGTGGACACGCCGGTGACCGTCGTCGGGGCGGGGATGTCGGGCGCGGCGTGTGCCGCCGCATTGGTCGCGGCGGGCGTACCGGTGCGGGTGCTCGACCGCGGACGCGCGCCCGGGGGACGGATGGCCTCACCGGAATTGCACGGCCGACGCGTCGACGTCGGGGCCGGGTATTTCACCGTGCGCGACAACGGTTTCGAGTCTGTGGTGGGGGACTGGCGCGACCGCGGTCTCGCCCGGGAGTGGACCGACACCTTCGGCGTGCTGGCCACCGGTGCGCCGCCGTCGACCTCGACGGGACCGATGCGCTGGGCCACACCCGGCGGCCTGCGATCGTTGGTCCGCGACGTCCTCGGCGACATCGACGTCACCACCGACGATCTCGAGGCACTGCCCGACGGCGACGTCGTGGTCGCGATGCCCGATCCCCAGGCGGCGCGGCTGGTCGACATCGACGATCCGGTCGGCTGTGACCCGGTGATCGCGGTCGCCGTCGGTTTCGCGCCCGACTCGGTGCGGGATCTGCCGTTCCTCCACGCGGCCTTCGTCAACGAGCACCCGTCGGTGTCGTTCGTCGCCGACGACGGCTCCCGCCGCGGCGACGGCGCGGCGGTCCTGGTCGCCCACACCACACCCGAACTGGCCGCCGCGCACCTCGACGACCCGGACTCGGTGACCGGCGAGGTCGTCGCGGCGCTCGCCGACCTCCTCGACATCAGCATGGCCTCGCCCGAGTGGACCCACGCGCATCGGTGGACCTTCGCCAAACCGACCGGGGCCCACGACGCCACCCACTCCCTGCGACGGGTCGACGGTCGGCTCATCGGTCTCGCCGGCGACCAGTGGTGTCCGCAGGGGTCGCCGCGGATCGAGAGCGCGTGGCGTTCGGGAACCGACCTCGCGGCCGCGATCGTCACCGACCGTCGTGCCTGAGGTCGGCTAGCGCGGGATGTTCATCGACACCAGCTCGGCGGTGTCGTCGGGCGAGCGGCCGATGCGGTCCCACGGCGCCGAGACGCGGAGCACCGCGTACGCCGAGGTGGGGAACACGTCGATGTCGGCCGACGGGTCGAGGGCGACGGCGGTGGCGGGCATCCCGGGTTCGTGACCGACCACCAACACCGTCTCGGCGTCGGCGGGCACGTGCTCGCGGATCGCGGCCAGGATGTGTTCGGGCATGCCCCCGTACACATCGTCGACATAGTCGACCGAGGCGGCGTCGACCCCGGTGCACTGCAGGGTCTGCCGGGTGCGGGTCGCGGTGGAGCAGACGACGGCGTCGACGTGGAGCCCGTCGCGGGAGAACCACTCACCGGCCAGCGTCGCCTGCGCGATGCCGCGCTCGGCGAGCGGTCGTTCGTGGTCGCCGATGCCCTCGGGGTATCCCGACTTGCCGTGGCGCATGAGGATGAGGGTGCGCGTCATGCCGTACGCGCCGCCGCGGACCGCGCGGCACCGGGGACCTCGCGCAGCAACCGCGCGGTGTGCCTCCACGCCGACGCCTCCTGCTCGCAGGCCCGCGCGTGTTCCTCGTCGCCGCGATCGAGCGCCGCTGACGCGGCCTCGCGCAGCTCCAGATCCTCGTCGAGGCTCAGTTCGATCAGGCCGTCGCGGGCGGTGGCCTCGGTCAGCGCGCGATCGATCTGCGCACGCGACAGGGTGAGGAGTTGTTCCAACTCCTCGGAGATCCCCCGCGTCCCCGTCCTGCGTGATGCCACCCGATGACGGTAGATCCGATCCCCGACATCGGCGAAACACCTCCGGCGGCGTGGCGCGAAGTCGCTGCGGATGTGACCTGTCGCGAAGCCGGACATCACCCCGGGTGCGGGTGCTACCTTCCGCTAATGAGAACACGTTCTCGTTTTGCGCTCGTGCGCGGCATCGTCGGTCTCCTGCTCGCGGCGGCCGCGGTCGCCGCGTCGGTCGCGCCCGCCGGCGCCGCGCCGTTGCCGGTGTCGTACAGCTTCTTCTCCGGCATCCCGTACGCGCTGGGCCATCCGGGTGGATCGCTGCCCGGCTCGAACGATTTCGGTTGCCGGCCGACGGCCGAGCATCCCGACCCGGTGGTGCTGGTCCACGGGACCGGCGGCGGGAGCATGACCAACTGGGGGACCTACGTCCCGCTGCTGCGCAACGAGGGGTACTGCGTGTTCGCCCTCACCTACGGCACCGTCACGTCGGTGGCGCCGTTCGACCAGGTCGGCGGGATGGGGCGGATCGAGACCAGCGCCGCGCAGTTGCGCACCTTCGTCGACCGCGTGCGCCGAGCCACCGGGGCGGCGAAGGTCGACCTCGTCGGGCACTCGCAGGGCACGCTGATGCCGAGCTGGTACGTGAAATACCTCGGCGGCGCGTCGTCGGTCGCCCGTTATGTCTCGATCGCCCCGCTGTGGAACGGGACGGGCGGACCGGTGGCCGCGCAATCGGGTGCGTTCCTGCGCCGTCTGGGGCTCGCCGAGACCGGCCTGCCCATCTGCGCCGCGTGCGGTCAGATGCAGACCGGTTCGCCGCTGCTGGCGAAGATCTCCGCGGGCGGCGGACCGTACGTCCCCGGGATCGCGTACACGAACATCTCCACGAGGTACGACGAGGCCGTCATCCCCTACACCTCCGGCCAGGTCGCGGGCCGGGTAGGCGACGACGTCACGAACATCGTTGTGCAGAACGGTTGTTCGATCGACCACAGCGATCACGTCGCGGTCGCCGCGTCACGGCGGGCGGCGACCTACGTGCTCAACGCCCTCGATCCGGCGCACCCGCGCCCGGTGCCGTGTCTGCCGGTCGCGCCGATCGTCGGGTGACCCGTCACACCCTCCGGGACGGCTCTCGATAAGACTTCGTTGAGAATCCTCGCCGGGGACGCCGAGGAGGGCGCAACCACCTCGGCGGGCCAGTAGCGTGGGCGCGATGCACCTGTTCCTGCCCGCGACCCTCGCCGTGCTGTCGGCGTTGCTGGTCGCGTCGGGAACCCTGGTGCGGCAGCGGTCGTCGACGCCGACCGGGGGCATCACCCGGCGCTGGTGGCTGGGGGTGTTGATCGCCGCGGGTGGGTTCGCCCTGCAGGCCGTCGCCCTGGGTCTGGGCACCCTGCTCCTGGTGCAGCCGCTGATCGTGCTGTCGGTGCTGTTCGCGCTGCCGATGGAGGCCTACCTCGACCACCGTCGGCTCACGTTCCAGGAGTGGAAGTGGGGCATCGTCCTCACCCTGTGCATCGCGGCCTTCGTGCTCATCGCGATGCCCACCCCGTCGGAGTCGTCACCGGGCCCGTGGGTGTTCGTCGGCACCGTCGTCGCGGTCCTCGTCGTCCTCGCCGGACTGGTCGTGGGCGCGAAGTTCGTGTCGCTGCACTACCGGGCCCTGCTGTTCGGATCGGCCTCGGGCCTGCTGACCGGTGTGCAGTCGTTCCTCGTGAAGGGTGTCGTCACCCAGATGGGCGACGGGATCCTGCACATCTTCGTCCACCCCGAGCTGTACCTGATCATCGTCGTCGCGGGCGGTTCGGTGTGGGCGCAGCAGCTGGCCTTCGCCGCCCACGACCTGCAGACCTCGTTCCCCGCGATGACCGTGATGGAACCCGCGGTGGCGATGGCGCTCGGCGTCCTGTTGCTCGGCGAGCGCGCCGACGTCGACGTCGTCGAGGGTGTCTTCGCCGGCGGTGTGTTGATCCTCATGTTCTACGCGGTGGTGGTGCTGGCCAAGCACGCGGCAGCTCGGGAAACGGAGTTCGAGTCGCCACCGGAACTGGTGTCCTCGGGTGCCACCGGCGTTTCCCTGGGTGGCACATCCCGGGCCGGCCACTAACCTCGAACACGTGCACACCTGGCTCCCGGCGCTGCTGGCGGTCGGCGCGGCAGCGCTGATCGCAGCGGGAACCGTTCTGCGTCAGCGCGCCTCGTGCGAGGGTGGCGCCATCACCGTCCTGTGGTGTCTCGGTGCGGGCATCGCGCTCGGTGGGTTCGCCCTCCAGGCGGCGGCCCTCGGACTGGGATCGATCCTGCTGGTGCAACCGCTGGTGGTCCTCGCGGTGCTCTTCGCCTTGCCGCTCGAGGCGTGGCTCGATCACCGGCACCCCAGCCGTTACGAGTGGGCCTGGGGAGGCGTGCTCGTCTCCTGCGTCGGCATCTTCCTGTTCATCGCCGATCCCCGCGAGGTCGACCGACGGCCCGACCACGTGCTCATCGTCGCCACGATCGCCGCCATCATCGCGCTGCTGATCGTGCTGGTGGTGGTCGCAGAGCGGTCGAGCGATCACAACCGGGCCCTGTTCTACGGCCTCGTCGCCGGTGCGCTGTTCGGGATCGGCGCCCTGCTCATCAAGACCGTCGTCTACGTGGCGTTGCACGATCCGCTGAACCTCTACGCGCGCCCCGAGGTCTACCTGTTCGCCGTCGTCGCGGTCGGTGGTGTCGTGGCCCAGCAACGCAGCTTCGTCGCCGGGGAACTGCAGACCTCGTTCCCTGCGATGACGGTGATGGAGCCCGCGGTGTCGATGGCGCTCGGTGTCACCCTGCTCGGCGAGGCGGTCGTCGTCGGCTGGTGGCAGACCACGGTGATGGTGATCGTGCTCGTCGTCATGGTCCGCGCCGTCATCACCCTCGCCACCCTGTCGGCGGTGCGCGGTGTCGACACGCCCGCGCCGACGACCACCCGTGACAGCGAGCTCATCGCGTAGCAGGCTGGGTCGATGACCGACACCTACGACGTCATCGTCATCGGCGGCGGGCCCGCCGGTGAGGTGGCCGCCCAGTTCGCCATCGCCGGATCCGACCGCACCGCCGCCATCGTGGAGGCCGAGCTGCTCGGCGGCGAGTGCTCCTATTGGGCGTGTATGCCCAGCAAGGCCCTGCTGCGGCCCGTCGAGGTGACCGCCGCCGGTCGACACCTCGAGGGGGTGTCGGTCGGCGATCTCGACACCGCCGCCCTGCTGGCCCGCCGTGACACCTGGGTGAGCGGCTACGACGACTCCGGACAGCGGTCCTGGGCCCAGGGCATCGACATCGACGTCATCTCCGGCCGCGGCGCCCTCGCCGGCGACCGCACCGTCCGGGTCACGAGCGACGACGGCGAGCGCACCCTCACCGCACGCCGGGCCGTGGTCCTGGGCACCGGGAGCACCGCGAGCATCCCCGGCATGTTCGCCGACCTGCACCCCTGGACCTCACGGGACGCGACCGGCGTCCGGGAGGTGCCCGAGTCGCTGATCGTCATCGGCGGCGGTGTCGTGGCCTGCGAGGCGGCGACGTGGATGAACGCGTTGGGCACCTCGGTGACCATGCTGGTGCGTGGACGGGTGCTCGGCGCCCTCGACGACCTCGTCGGCGACGCCGTTATCGAGGGGCTGCGCGCCGCCGGTGTCGAGGTGCGCACCGGGGTGAGCATCACCGATCCGCGCCGCGACGGCGTGCTGACCGACGCCGGGGACGGGTCGTCGGTGGGTGTCTCCCATGGTGGTCCGGTCACCGTCACCGTCGACGGCGAGGAACTCACCGCTGCCGAGATCCTGGTCGCCGCGGGCCGCACGCCCGCCACCGACGGACTCGGACTCGACTCCGTCGGCATCGACGACCCGTCGGTGCTGTCCGGGGTCGACCCCGGTGGACACGACTGGCTGTACGCGGTGGGCGACGTGTCGTTCGGTCCGATGCTGACCCACTGGGGCAAATATCAGGCCCGGATCGTCGGGGCGCGTATCGCCGCCCGCGCCGAGGGGCGCACCCCGCCGCCGGTCCGCGACGACGTGCCGGTGCCGCAGGCGGTGTTCACCGACCCGCAGGTCGGCAGCACCGGGCTCACCGTCCGCGACGCACGCGAGCGGGGACGGTCGGTGACCGTGGTGAGCCAGCCGATCACCGCGGCGTCGGGTATCGGGTTAATGCGTGACGACGCGACCGGTACCGCGCAGATCGTCGTCGACGACGAGACCCGCACGCTCGTGGGCGCCACCTTCGTCGGCCCCGAGGTCGGCGAACTCATCCACGCGGCGACGATCGCCATCGTCGGCGCGGTGACCGTCGACGATCTCTGGCACGCCGTCCCGTCGTATCCGACGGGCAGTGAGATCTGGCTCCGCCTGCTGGAGAAGTACTTCGGCTACTGAGCGGCCGTCTCAGAACATGGTGCCCGGGTTCATGAGGTGGTCGGGGTCGAGGGCTTGCTTGATCCGACGGCTGATGTCCATGACGTCGTCGCCGACCTGATCGGGCAGCCACGGCTTCTTCAATCGGCCCACGCCGTGTTCGCCGGTGATGGTGCCGCCCAGTCCGATCGCGAGATCCATGACCTCGCCGAACGCGAGCTGCGCACGGGCGGCCTGCTCGGTGTCGGCGGGATCGAACACGATGAGCGGGTGGGTGTTGCCGTCGCCGGCGTGGGCAATGACCGAGATCATCACCGCGCGATGCTCGGCGATCGCCGCGATCCCGTCGACGAGGTCGGGCAGTTTCGGCAGGGGCACGCCGACGTCCTCGAGGAGCAGTGACCCCAACTTCTCCACCGCGGGGATCGCCATCCGCCGGGCCACGGTGAACGCCTCGCCCTCCTCGGCGTCGTCGGTGGCGAACACCTCCGAGGCGTTGTTGGCCTCGAACGCCGCAGTGATGACGGCGATCTCCTCGGCGGCCGCCGCGCCGGGGGAGTCGCTCTGGGCCACGAGCATCGCGCCCGCCGACCGGTCGAGGCCCATCTTGAGGTGATCTTCGACGGCGTTGATGGCGACCGAATCCATGAACTCGAGCATCGCCGGGCGGATCCGGTCGGTGATCGCGAGGACCGCCTCGGTCGCGTCGTGGACGCTGGCGAAGCTCCCGACCACTGTCGACGCCGCCGGTTGCGGCGGCAGCAGTCGCAGCGTGACCTCGGTGATGATGCCGAGGGTGCCCTCGCTGCCGACGAACAGCTTCGTCAGCGACAGGCCCGCCGAGTCCTTGAGGCGAGGGCCGCCGAGTCGCACGGCGCGACCGTCGGCGAGGACCACCTGCATGCCCAGCACGTAATCGGTCGTCACGCCGTACTTCACGCAGCACAGGCCGCCGGCGTTCGTGGCCGCGTTGCCACCGATCGAGCAGATCTCGAACGACGACGGGTCGGGCGGATACCACAGGCCCTGTTGTGCGGCAGCTGCTTTCACCTCGGCGTTGAGCAACCCGGGCTGGACCACCGCGACCCGCATCACGGGGTCGATGTCGATGGCGCGCATGCGTTCGGTGGAGATGGTGATCGCGCCGTTGACGCCGCCCGATCCACCCGACAACCCGGTGCCCGCCCCGCGGGGCACGATCGCGACGCGGTTCTGTGCGCACCAGCGCACGGCGGCCACGACGTGGTCGGTCGACTCCGCGCGCACCACCGCCAGGGGGATCGCCGCATCGGGATCGAGCGCACGGTCCTGCCGGTACCCGCCGCAGATGTCGGGATCGGTGACGACCATCCCCTCGGGGAGCGCCGCGATGAGGTCGTCGAGGGCGAGTGTGCGCGTCATGACCCCACGCTATCGACCGTCGAGGAGGAGGGTTCGCGGAATTCGACGAGCGAACCCTCGCCGCCACCGGTCTCGAGCCCGCCGCTTTCGAGATGTCGTAGTTCGACCCGGCGGATCTTGCCGCTGATCGTCTTGGGCAGCTCGGCGAAGGTGATGCGGCGGACCCGCTTGTACCCGGCGAGCTGGGCGCGGCTGTGTTCGAAGATCGCGTTCGCCGTCTCCTCGGTCGGTTCGTGGCCCGGGGCCAAGACGATGTAGGCCTTCGGCACCGACAGGCGCAGCTCGTCGGGGGCGGGGACGACGGCGGCCTCGGCGACGGCGTCGTGTTCCAGCAGAACCGATTCCAGCTCGAACGGGCTGATCCGGTAGTCGCTGGACTTGAAGACGTCGTCCGTGCGGCCGACATAGGTGATGTAGCCGTCGGCGTCGCGGCTGCCGACGTCACCGGAGTGGTAGTAGCCGCCGGCCATCGCGGTCGCGGTCCGCTCGGGGTCCCCGTGGTAGCCGACCATGAGTCCGAGCGGCCGGTGCGCGAGGTCGATGCAGATCTCGCCCTCGTCGACCCCCGGCGTCCCGGTCGCCGGGTCCACGAGTTCGATCCGGTAGCCGGGACACGGTCGGCCCATCGACCCGTCCTTGAGCGGCTGACCCGGCGAGTTGGCGATCTGCACGGTGGTCTCGGTCTGCCCGAAGCCGTCGCGGATCGTGACACCCCACGCGCGGCGTACCCGGTCGATGACCTCCGGGTTGAGCGGCTCACCCGCACCGACGGCCACGCGTGGCGGGGTGGTGAGGTGCGAGAGGTCGGACTGGATAAGCATGCGCCACACCGTCGGTGGTGCGCAGAAACTCGTGACTCCACAGCGCTGCATCTGATCCATCAGCGCCTTCGCGTCGAACCGCGCGTAGTTGTAGATGAACACGCACGCCTGCGCGTTCCACGGCGCGAAGACGTTCGACCACGCGTGTTTCGCCCAGCCGGGGGAGCTGACGTTGAGGTGGATGTCGCCGGGCCGCAGGCCGATCCAGTACATCGTCGACAGGTGGCCCACCGGGTACGAGACGTGGGTGTGTTCCACCAGTTTCGGCTTCGACGTCGTGCCGGAGGTGAAGTACAGCAGCAGCGTGTCGTCGGCGTGGGTGGTGTGGCCGGGTGTGAGATCTGCTGAGCTCTGGGCGGATTCGGCGTACGGAGTCCAGCCGTCGACGGTGTCGCCTACCGCGATCCGGGTGTGCTGTGCGCCGACCGCGTCGAAGGTGGCGGCGAGTTCGCTGCGCGCGATGACGTGGGCGACACCCCCGCGCTCGATCCGATCGGCGATGTCGGCCTCGGAGAGCAGGGTGGTCGCCGGGATCACGACGGCCCCGATCTTCATCGCCGCCAACATCACCTCCCAGAGTTCGACCTGGTTGGCCAACATCAGCAGGATCCGGTCACCGGGCGCGACACCGAGTCCGTCGAGCCACCCCGCCACGCGGGTGGAGCGGGTGCTCATGTCGGCGAAGCTGTGGATGGACTCGCTGCCGTCCTCCTCGACGATCCACAGCGCAGGTGCCTCGTTCGGCGAACCGTCGGAATTACGGGCGATCGCGTCGAACCAGTCGATCGCCCAGTTCCACTCGTCGAACTGCGGCCATCGGAACTCGGAGACTGCGGTCTCGTAGTCGTCGGCGTGGCGCACCAGGAGGTCGCGCGCCGATCGGAAGGTCTCGGTTCTGGATTCCTGCGGATCGGTCACTGGCCACCCTCTGACGTCGGATTCCCGGCCGGGTTGGACACCTGGCGGGCAAACACTAGGATATGCAAGTATACCGTGACCGGGGACACACCCCGTCCACTCTCACCACATCGAGTCGGAGACACGCCATGACCTCAGAGATCCCGCATTTCGTCGACGGTGCCCGGCGGCCGGGCACATCCGGTCGCAGCGCCGACGTGATGAACCCGTCCACCGGTGCGGTGCAGGCCACGGTCCCCCTCGCCTCGGTCGACGAGGTCAACGAGGTGGTCGCGTCGTCGGTCGCCGCCCAGCGCGTGTGGGCCGCATGGAACCCGCAGAAGCGGGCGCGGGTGATGATGCGGTTCGTCGATCTCGTGAACCAGAACGCCGACGAGCTCGCCGAGCTGCTGTCGATCGAGCACGGCAAGACGATCGCCGACGCCCACGGCGACATCCAACGTGGTGTCGAGGTCATCGAGTTCGCGATCGGGATCCCGCACCTGCTCAAGGGTGAGTTCACCGAGGGCGCAGGCACCGGCATCGACGTCCACTCGGTCCGCCAGCCGCTGGGAGTGGTCGCCGGCATCACGCCGTTCAACTTCCCCGCGATGATCCCGTTGTGGAAGGCCGGCCCCGCGCTGGCGTGCGGCAACGCGTTCATCCTCAAGCCCAGCGAGCGCGACCCGTCGGTCCCGTTGCGGCTGGCCGAATTGTTCCTCGAGGCAGGTCTGCCCGCCGGTGTCTTCCAGGTGGTGCACGGCGACAAGGTCGCCGTGGATGCGTTGCTCACCCACCCCGACGTCCAGGCGCTCGGTTTCGTCGGGTCGTCGGACATCGCGCAGTACATCTACGAGACCGCGGCAGCGAACGGCAAGCGGTCGCAGTGCTTCGGTGGCGCGAAGAACCACATGATCATCCTTCCCGATGCCGACCTCGACCAGGCCGTCGACGCGCTGATCGGCGCCGGCTACGGCAGCGCCGGTGAACGCTGCATGGCGATCAGTGTCGCGGTTCCCGTCGGCGAGGAGACCGCGAACCGGCTGCGCGACAGGCTCGTCGACCGGGTGACCGCGCTGCGCGTCGGGCACAGCCACGACCCGAAGGCCGATTACGGTCCGCTGGTCAGCGGGGCCGCGCTCGAGCGGGTGCGCGACTACATCGGGCAGGGCGTCGAGTCCGGAGCCGACCTCGTCGTCGACGGGCGTGACCGCGCCAGTGACGATCTCACCTTCGGCGACGAGCAGCTCGAGGGCGGTTACTTCATCGGGCCCACCCTGTTCGACCACGTGACCAAGGAGATGTCGATCTACACCGACGAAATCTTCGGACCGGTCCTCTGCATCGTGCGCGCCGGTGACTACGAGGAGGCCCTGGCGCTCGCGTCGGATCACCAGTACGGCAACGGTGTCGCGATCTTCACCCAGGACGGCGACGCCGCCCGCGACTTCTGTGCGCGGGTCCAGGTGGGCATGGTGGGCGTGAACGTCCCGATCCCGGTTCCCGTGGCCTACCACACCTTCGGCGGCTGGAAGCGCTCCGGATTCGGCGACCTCAACCAGCACGGGCCCGCGGCGATCCAGTTCTACACCAAGGTGAAGACCATCACGACGCGGTGGCCGTCGGGCATCAAGGACGGGGCCGAGTTCTCCATCCCCACGATGCAGTGAGCGTCCTCGACTCGGCGCTGTCGGCCGACGACCGCGTCATCACCGAGACCGCTGCCGCGTTCGCCGCGAAGCGGATCGCGCCGCACGCACTCGACTGGGACGCCGAGAAACACTTCCCCGCCGACGAGCTCCGCGAGGCGGCGGAACTGGGCATGGCGGCGATCTACTGCTCCGAGGAGTTCGGTGGTAGTGGCCTGACCCGTCTCGACGGCGTGCGCATCTTCACCGAGCTGGCCGCCGCCGACCCGACGACCGCAGCGTTCCTCTCGATCCACAACATGGCCACCTGGATGGTCGACTGTTACGGGACGGCCGAGCAGCGAGCGCAGTGGGTTCCGCGGATGGCGAGCATGGAGGCCGTCGCGAGCTACTGCCTCACCGAGCCCTCGGCAGGGTCGGACGCGGCGGCGCTGCGGACCCGCGCCGACCGCGACGGCGACGACTTCGTGCTCAACGGTGTCAAGCAGTTCATCTCCGGCGCAGGCACATCGGATGTGTACATCGTGATGGCCCGCACCGGTGGCGACGGACCGAAGGGCATCTCCACCTTCATCGTCGAGAACGGCACCCCGGGCCTCTCGTTCGGCGCGCAGGAGAAGAAGATGGGGTGGCACGCCCAGCCGACCGCGGCCGTCGTGTTCGACGACGTCCGCGTCCCCGCGGCCAACATGGTCGGCGGTGAGGCCGGTGAGGGGACCGGCTTTCGCATCGCGATGAACGGACTCAACGGGGGCCGCATCAACATCGCGGCGTGCTCGCTCGGCGGCGCGCAGGACGCCATGGCCCGCACACGCCGGTATCTCCGTGAGCGCGAGGCCTTCGGCGGCAGTCTCATCGACGAACCCACCATCCGATTCACATTGGCCGACATGGCGATCGACCTCGAGGCGTCGCGGCTCATGCTGTGGAACGCGGCGTCCGCCCTCGACGCCGATCACCCCGACAAGGTGACGAGCTGCGCGATGGCGAAACGGTTCGTCACCGAACGCTGCTTCGCCGTCGCCGACCAGGCCCTGCAGCTGCACGGCGGGTACGGCTACCTGCACGACTACGGCCTGGAGAAGATCGTCCGCGACCTGCGTGTGAACCGGATCCTCGAGGGCACCAACGAGATCATGCGCATGGTCGTCGGCCGCGCCATCGCCAAGGAGAACCCATGACCACCATCGCGTTCCTCGGACTCGGCAACATGGGTGGACCCATGGCCGCCAATCTCGTTGCCGCAGGACACGCCGTCGCCGGATACGATCCGGTGCCCGCTGCCGCGGCGGCGGCCGCCGAGAACGGGGTGCTCGTCGCGGAATCCGCCGTCCAGGCGGTGGAACGGGCTGCTGTCGTGATCACGATGCTGCCCAGCGGTGCACTCGTCCGGTCGGCGTACGCGGAGATACTCCCCGTCGCCCAGGACGGGGCGGTGTTCATCGACAGCTCCACCATCTCCGTCGACGACGCCCGGGACATGAACACCCTTGCCGCGGAACACGGTTTCGCCCAGGTCGACGCCCCGGTCTCGGGCGGCGTGAAAGGGGCGACAGCCGGGACGCTGGCCTTCATGGTGGGCGGTATCGACGACGCGTTCGCCGCGGCCTCGCCTGTTCTCGAACCCATGGCGGGCAAGGTGATCCACTGTGGTGGTCCCGGGAGCGGCCAGGCGGCGAAGGTGTGCAACAACATGGTGCTCGCGGTGCAGCAGATCGTCGTCGGCGAGGCGTTCGTGCTGGCCGAGAAGCTCGGCCTGTCGGCGGAGTCGCTGTTCGACGTCATCACCGGCGCCACCGGCAACTGCTGGTCGGTGCACACCAACTGTCCGGTGCCCGGTCCGGTGCCGACGTCGCCCGCCAACAACGACTTCCGACCCGGCTTCGCGACCGCGCTGATGCACAAGGACCTCGGCCTGGCCATGGACGCGGTCTCCTCGACCGGCGCTACCGCACCTCTGGGCACCCACGCCGCGGAGATCTACGCCGCGTTCGCGGAGGACAACGGAGACAAGGACTTCAGCGCCATCATCGAGACCTTGCGCTGACACAATTGCGGGGCGCCCGGCCGCGATTCACACTGTGGAGTTGTCAAGGTTCGTGCCGCTCCCGCGACTGGGCGGAGGCGTTGGTTCTATGACGGCGCTATGCCGCGGTCGGTTCCATCGCGGTCAAAGTTCTTCGGTTGTATGCGGGTACCGGGGTTCGCTTCGGGTCGATGGTCGTCGCCGGGATGAGCCAGGGGTGGCGGTCGTGGCCCATGGCGATGTCCCAGCCGGCGGTGTGGACGGCGACGTGGCAGCTCCGGCAGAGGAGGCACCCGTTGTCGACGACGGTGGTGCCGCCGTCGGCGTAGTGGGTGATGTGGTGGACGTCGCACCACGCCGCGGGTGCCCCGCACTTGATGCAGACCTGGTCGCGGGGTGAGGACGACTTTCCGTGTGGTGCCGGTGAAGGTGCGTCGATCAGGCGGTCGGCAATGGTGGTGAATGATCCCCCGGTCATGCACCGATCGTACATGCGTGCGAACAACGGCGCAGGCGTCGGGACAATCAAGAGCGATGTCGGACAATCGAATTGCGGATGGGCAACGCCCCCGTTCACCAGCCTACGGTCTGACTCTGACACCGAGAAGCCGTCGCCCTACATTTATCCACAGCCCGCCTGCGCTGTGTGCCCACTCGACGTGAACAACTGCCCGATCGACGGCGACAAATGCCGGTCGCCCGAACGTTCGGGCGGTGACGAACTGCTCAGGGCAGCACCAGGATCAGAAGTCGCCGGCGGAACGGCGGAGGGTCTCGATGGCGTCGACGAGTGCGCGGGCCTGATCGTCGGGAACGCCGATGTCGGCGAACACGTCGTCGTTGAGGGTGCTCGTGGCCTCCTCGACGGTGGAGCGGCCGATGTCGGTGATGCGGACGAGGGTGGTTCGTCCGTCGGTGGGGTGGGGGATGCGCTCCACCAGGCCGGCCGATTCGAGACGGCGGATGGCGTGCGTGACGCTGGTGACGTGGACCTGCAGCCGCACACTGGCTTTGGTGATCGGGAGCGCGCCGGTGCGGCTGAACGCCAGCAGTCGCAGGAGTTCGAAGCGGGAGAAGCTCAGATCGAACGGCCGCAGCGCGGCTTCGACGCGTGCGAGCAGTATCTGGTGTGCTCGCATCACCGACGTGATGGCGACCATCCCGTCGGCGACGTCGCCCCACCCCGCGTTCGACCAGTTGTCGCGGGCCTTCGCGATCGGGTCGAAGGTGGGGCCGTCGGGGGACATGAGACCCATTGTCCTCCACCGGCGGCCTTCGCCGTCACAACCCGGCGTAATCGGCTGCCGCGCGGAGGACCGCCTCGAGCATCGCCGGGGTGAGACGACCGGTGAAGGTGTTCTGCTGGCTGACGTGGTAGCTGCCGAACAGTCGGATCGGGGGCAGGCCGGCGCCGGTGAGATCGACCCACACGCCGTGACCGAACGTCGGGCGCGGCAGCGGGATCGTGTACCCGTGGTCGCCGAGCGCGGTGAGCGCAGCCCGCCAGCCGAAGGCGCCGAGTGACATCACCGCCCGCACCGTCGGGGCGAGCAACGTCAGTTCCGACTGCAGCCAGTGCGAGCACTCGTCGCGCTCGGCGGGCGTCGGCTTGTTCGCCGGGGGAGCGCAGTGCACCGGCGCGGTGATCCGCGTCCCGCGCAGCGTCAACCCGTCGTCGGCGGACACCGACGTCGGTTGATTCGCCAGCCCGACCGCGTGGAGCGCCGCGAAGAGGACGTCGCCGCTGCGGTCGCCGGTGAACATGCGCCCGGTTCGATTCGCGCCGTGCGCCGCCGGTGCGAGTCCGATGATGAGGAAGGCTGCGTCAGCCGGTCCGATGCCGGGTACCGGGCGGCCCCAATAGGTCTCGTCGGCGAAGGCGCGACGCTTCTCGCGGGCGACCCGTTCGCGCCACTCGACCAGACGCGGGCACGCACGGCACTCCGTGACGGCCGCGTCGAGTGCCGCGAGGTCGGGGAAACGTGTCACACCCCGACGCTACGCCGAGGTGTGGACCGCACCGTCATGGTCATCCGGCGACGATGACCAGGCGCCGGGTGGCCCGGGTCATCGAGACGTAGCGGTCGACCGCGCCGGTGACGCCGTCACCGAACGCCTCGGGCTCGACGAGCACGACGAGGTCGAACTCCAGACCCTTCACCAGCTCCGGAGGCAACGATCGGACCCGGTCGGTCGCGGGGAACGTCGGGTCGCCGATGACACAGGCGATGCCGGTCTCGTGATCGGCGAGCCACTCGTCGACAACGCACCGCAGCGCACTGCGGGGCCGATGGTCCACCGTCATGCCGTCACGACGGATCGAGGTCGGCACGTTCGCATCGGGCAGCACCGCCCGGATCACCGGCGATGCGACATCCATGATCTCCCCGGGCGTGCGGTAGTTGATCCGCAGCGACGCCACCTCGACCCGTACGAGACCGATCCGTCCGAGGCGCTCGTGCCAGCTCTCGGTGAACCCGCCACGGGCCTGGGCGCGATCCCCGACGATCGTGAAGCTCCGTGACGGGCATCGCGACACGAGCATCTGCCACTGGGCGTCGCTCAACTGCTGCGCCTCGTCGACCACGACGTGCGCGAACGGCCCCGCCAACCGGTCGGGGTCGGTGGTCGCCCGCGCGGCCTCGTCGACGAGGACATCGTGGAGATGCCCACCGCGCAACATGGTGACCAGGCTCGTGCTGTCGCCGTCGCCGTCGGAGTCCCCGCCGTTCGTGTCGGCACCGTCGGCCGCGATCAGATCGTCGACGACGGCTGCTCTGCGTGCGCGTTCCGCGGCGATCGCCGCGTGTTGCGACGACCGACGCCGCGACGCCTCGGGGTCTCCGAGCCGCCGCCGCGCAGCATCGAGAAGTGGCAGATCGGCGTCGGTCCACGGGCCGGACACCGGCCGTCGGACCGCGGCGACCTCCTCGGCGTCCAGCCACCGGGCGCACGCACGCAGATACGCGGGCACCGACCACAGGTCGGCGACGAGGTCGGCCGCCTCGATCTTCGGCCGCGCCCGCACCACCGCGGTCGACAGATCACGATTGCCCTGCAACGACTCTCGCAGCGCCTCCCGTGGCACATCGTCGATGTGCTCACCGACGATGTCGACCAACGCCTCCCAGATGCCCTCGTGGGCGTCGTTGTGCGGCGTGCCCCGCTCCACGGCGTCGAATGCGGCCGCCCAGTCCGACGGACGCACCTCGACATCGGCCCACTCGGTCTCGACCGTCATCCCGACCGTTGGTGGCTCCTCGTAGAACGCCACCGCGGCCTCGATGGCGTCGAGCATCGGCAGCGACGACTTGACCCTCGCCGCAACGCGATCGGTCTCGACCGCGGCGCCGACGCCCTCGGTGACCAGATCCCGCAGAGTCGCCGTCTGCACGCCCTCCTCGCCGAGGCTCGGCAGGACGTCACCGATGTAGGCGAGATACGGATCGTGCGGACCGACGAAGAGGACCCCACCACGATGGTGGCCGAGCCGCGGATCGGCGTAGAGCAGATACGCCGTGCGATGCAGCGCCACCACGGTCTTCCCGGTACCCGGGCCACCGTCGACGACGAGCGCACCCTGCGACCCGGCACGGATGATCGCATCCTGATCGGCGGCGATCGTGCCCAGCACGTCACGCATCCGCGGTGAGCGATCCGCCCTCAGGGTCGCGATGAACGCGGACAGATCGTCGAGGGCCGCGTCCGACCGGTCGCCTCCGTCGCCCGAATCGGTGAACACCTCGTCCCAGTAGTCCGTGACGCGACCGAGATCCCACCGGTACCGCCGTCGGCGGGCGAGTCCCATCGGGTTCGCGTGGGTGGCCCCGAAGAACGGTTCGGCGGCCGGCGCGCGCCAGTCGACCAACAGCGTCCTGCCCGACTCGTCGGTCAACCCGAGACGACCGATGTAGACCGGTTCGTCGTCGTCCGCGGTCACCATGTGGCCGAGGCACAGGTCGATGCCGTGACGACGCAACGCCCCGAGGCGCGCGGTGAGGCGATGGATCTCCATGTCGCGGTCCATCGCGGCGCGACCGGAACGGCCGGTACTCGTGCGCAGGAGCGCGATCCGTCGGGTCAGCTCGGTCGTCGACGCGTGGAGGGTGGTCGCGATGGCAGCGAAATGGCGCTCGTCGCGGCCTATGAGGGCCGGGTCGGCCTTCGCGGCGCGACTGTCGGGCAGGGCGAAAGCGGGAGGGGTCCCGAAGGGCACGTGAGGGTCTCGTTTCACTCGATCGGCGGTGTGGCCGGTGAGTATGCAACGCGCACAGGGCCTTGCGGCAAGCCCCCCACTGAGCTATATCTTGAAAGTGGAAGAGGATGTCATCACGACATCACATGCCCCGTACCTTCCGCCCCCAGGCCATGATCTCCGGATCGGTGAGCGCTGCGGTGAGGAAGTCGCCGGTCAACGTCGCGCCCGCCTGCGACGGCACCGTGATCACGAACGCCCCGGATGCCTGCGCCGCGGCCACTCCGGTCGACGAATCCTCCAGCGCCACGCCATCGGACGGTTCCGCCCCGAGGCGCCCGAACGCCACGAGATAGGACTCCGGATGTGGTTTGGGAAAGGCGACGTCGTCCGCGGTCACCGCGACCTCGAAGTAGCCCCCGAACCCCGATGTGTCCAGAGCCGCGGACAGCAGTGACCGTGGGCTGTTGGTCGCCACCGCGATCGGTACCCGTCCGGCCACGGACTCGAGCAGAGCCCCGGCCCCGGGCATCGGTGCGACCCCCTGGGCCAGCTCGGCTTCCACCCGGGCCAGCAGGTCCGCCTCGATGCGGGGACCGTCGTCGGGACGACCGAAGAAGCGCGCGAGCTCCGCGCACGCGGCGGGTACCGACCGCCCGATGAGCATGTCCTTCTCGGCCGGCCCGAACCCGTGGCCGTACTCGGCGAACAACGCCGCCTCGGCACGAGACCAGCAGGACTCCGTGTCGAGAAGCAGCCCATCGCAATCGAACACGATCGCACTGACCCGGGGCGGCAGCATCATCCCCGCATCGTAACGACTTGGCTCAGCCGACGAGCTCGACCACCTCGGGTCCCACGTACGTCGCGCGGGGTCGGATGATCTTGCGACTCTGCGCCTGTTCGACGATGTTCGCGCACCAACCGACGACACGACTCACCGTGAACGTGGGGGTGAACAGGGTGCGCGGGATACCGCAGCGATCCATCACCACGCCCGCGTAGAACTCGACGTTGGCGTACAGCGGGCGGTCGGGGTGGTGTCGCGCCAACTCCGACACCACCGTCCGCTCCACCTCCACGGCGAGATCGACCGTGTCGCCACCGAGACCGATCGCGATGTCCCGCAGCAACTCCGATCGGGGATCGACGGTGCGGTACACCGCGTGACCGAATCCCATGATCCGTTCGCCCTGCGCGATCCGCGTGCGGGTCCAGTCCGCGGCCGCATCGGCCCCACCGGCGGCGACGATGTCGTCGAGGGCATCGAGCGCCCGGTCGGGAGCCCCGCCGTGCAGCGGACCGGAGAACGCACCGATCGCCCCACAGACGGCCGACACCAGATCGGCTCCGGTCGAGGCGATCACCCGCGCGGTGAAGGTCGACGCGTTGAAGCCGTGGTCGATGGTCGCGATCAGGTACTGCTCGACGGCCCGGGCGTGGTCGGGTGTCGGGACCTCGCCGGTGACCGCGTACAGCCAGTGTGCGGCGGTGTCGAGATCGTCGCGCGCGGGAACCGGCTCGTCACCGTTCGAGATGCGATGCAGCGCAGCCAGAATGGTCGGTGTCACGGCGCAGACTCGTAACGCGTGCGCGATGCGGGTGTCGGGATCGGCGTCCCACAGCGGTGCCATCCCCTCGAGGTCGGCGAGCGACGACAGCACGGTCCGCAGGCCGATGAGGGGTCGCTCACCGCCGCCGGCCCCGGCGACCACGCGGATCACCGACATCAGGTCGTCGCCGATCGCGCGCATCGATCGCACCTCCCCGACGAAACGGTTCAGCTCGCACTCCTCGGGGAGGTGACCGTGGACGAACAGGAACCACACCTCCTCGAACGTGCGATACCGGGCGAGGGAGACCGCGTCGAACTGCCGGTACTGGTAGAAACCCTCCTCGCCGCGAACGTCGCCGATCTCGGTGTGTGCCACAGACACATTGGACAGGCCCGGCTCCGCCACGATGACACTCATGTTTCCTCGTCTCTCCTCGACTTCTGCACCGTTGTGCCCCTACATTCGGCGCAAGAGCAGCACCGGTCAATGTTGATCGGATCAACATCGGCGACGGAGGTCCGAACATGGCACGGCGACATCCGCACCGATGGCCCACGGCGATGCGACACGACGGCCGTGACTACCTCACCACCGCGCAGGTGTCCCGCGCGTTGGGGATACAACCCGCATCGGTGTACGCCTACGTCAGTCGCGGACACCTCGAGAGCGTGCGGATAGCGGGCATCCGTGGCAGCCTCTTCGCCGTCGGCGAGGTCGAGGCCCTGCGGCGTCGCACCCAGCGACGGCCCCCGGCCGGGGTGGTGGAACGCATCCGCACCGAGATCACCCTGCTCGACGACGATCACCTCTACTACCGCGGCCGCGACGTCACCGAACTCGCGTTCGCCGCCGATTTCCTCGAGGTCGTCGACATGCTGTGGGCGACGACGGGCACCGGGGCCGGGCGCGATGCCGCACCGGCCATCACCCCACCGACCCTGCCCGGGACCGGTCGACGTCTCGACGGGATCCGTGTGACCGTCGACCTCCTCGGAGCCGCAGATGAGTTCCGCGGCCGTATCGCCACCGACGACGTCGCCGACAAGGCAAAAGGTGTGATCGATGCAGTCGTCGACACCATGCCCGTGGTGGCCGGGTACGACACCGGTTCGACGGTGGCACAACGGTTGTGGTGTCGGCTGTCGCCCATGGCCCCGACCCCGCGGCGGGTCCGTCTGCTCGATGCGGCGTTGATCCTGCTCGCCGATCACGACCTCGCCGCGGGCACGGTCGCGGCACGGGTCGCCGCCAGCGCACGCGGCAGCATCTATGCGGTCATCTCGGCCGGTCTCGGTGCGTTCGACGGACCCCTGCACGGCGGCGCCACCACCCTCGCCTACGAGTTCCTGGCCTCGGTGCTCGCCGACGCGGAAGGGCCGGAGCACGCCGTCGCCGACCACCTCCGCGGTCACGAGCTGCCGCCGGGGTGTGGTCACGTCGTCTACCGACACCGCGATCCGCGGGCGGTTGCGCTGCTGGACGGACTGGCCGCCGACGGTGGTGGGCGCGACGTCCTCGCCGCGGTCGACGCCGTGCGCGCAGGTGTCGCCGGGCGGCCCCGAGGGTTCGTGAACTCCGATCTCGCGTTGGCCGCGTTCACCCTGCGCTACCGCATGGTGCCCGACGCCGCCGAGACGATCTTCGCGATCGCCCGCATCGCCGGCTGGGTCGCCCACGCCATCGAGGAGTACCGCGCACCGCGCTTGCGATTCCGGCCGGAAGGTGTGTACACGGGCGTCCGACCCGCGACGTGACGGCGGTCACGGCACCGTTACCCTCGCAAAATGACCTCGAACACGGTCGACGAGATCGACGACGGCTACCAGCGCGGCCTCTCGGCCCGCACCGTGCAGATGATCGCCCTCGGCGGCGCCATCGGGACCGGCCTGTTCTACGGCGCCGGTGGCGCGATCGAGGACGCCGGGCCTGCGCTCATCCTGGCCTACCTCGTCGCCGGGCTCGCGATCTTCGTCGTCATGCGCGCCCTCGGCGAGCTGCTCATCTACCGGCCCGTCGCCGGGTCCATCTCGGAGTACGCCCACGAATTCCTCGGGCGATACCTGGGTTTCACCAACGGGTGGACCTACTGGGCGGTGTGGACCACCACCTGCATGGCCGAGATCACCGTCGCCGGGAAGTACATCAACTACTGGTTCCCGTCGATACCGGTGTGGGTCACCGCGCTCGTTGTCCTCATCGCCCTGTTCGCGGCCAACCTGATCTCGGTCAAGGTCTTCGGTGAGGCCGAGTTCTGGTTCTCGATGATCAAGGTCGCGGCGATCATCGCGATGATCGGCATCGGCACCCTCGTGCTGCTGCCCATCGCGGGCATCGGCCCCGAGACCGGGCCGTCGCTGACCAATCTCTACAACGACGGCGGCTTCTTCGCCACCGGGTTCGGCTCGGCTCTGCTGAGCCTGCAGATCGTGGTGTTCGCCTACGTGGGCGTCGAACTCGTCGGCGTCACCGCCGGTGAGGCCGCCAACCCGAAGGTGACACTGCGCAAGGCGATCAACACACTGCCGTTCCGGATCGGCCTGTTCTACGTCGGCGCGCTCGTGGTCATCCTGTCGGTGCGCGGTTGGCGTGAGTTCTCCGACGGCAACAGCCCGTTCGTCGAGGTGTTCGGCTACATCGGCATCCCCGGTGCCGCGGGCATCGTCAACTTCATCCTCCTGACCGCGGCGTTGTCGTCGTGCAACTCCGGTATCTACTCGACCGGGCGCATGCTGCGCAGCCTCTCCCAGCGGGGCGAGGCGCCGGAGAGGCTGTCGACGTTGTCGAACCGGCACGTGCCGATCGGCGGGATCGGGCTCTCGGCCGGGGTGATGGTGATCGGCGTGATCGTCAACATCATCAGCCCCGACCGCGCGTTCGCCTACATCACCTCGGTCTCCACCGTCGGCATCATCTTCGTGTGGAGCTCGATCCTCATCAGCCACATGATCTATCGCTCACGGGTGGCCGCGGGAACCGTCGAGGCATCGGACTACCGACTGCCGTGGGCTCCCATCAGCACCGTGATCGCGTTGGCGTTCTTCGCCATGGTGATCGTGCTGCTCTTCTTCAGCGACTCCGGCCGCATCGCGGTCGTCGTCGGCGCCATCTGGTTCGCCGGGGTCACCGTGGGCTACGTCGTCTCGACGCGCCGAGGCAGCCGCACCGCGGCGTGAGGATCCTCCACGCCGAGGGGCGGATGTGGCGATCGTTGCTCGCGTGGGCACGCACGGACCGTCCGGACGGTGTCCGCACGTTCGGGTACGGACGACAGGTCCGGCCGCTGCTCTACGCCGTCTGTGCACTCGCGGTCGTGGAGGGTGTCGTCATCGATTTCCTCATCGGCCTGGTCACCTCCTCGGCGACCGCCGCGATCGTCGCCGCGGTCATCCACGTCTACGCGCTCTGCTGGCTGTTGGGTATCGTCGCGTCGTTGCGCACGAGACCCCATGCGCTCGACGACGGTCGACTCGTGCTGCGCAACAGCGTCTTCTCCGGTCTCGACGTCCCGCTGTCGGCGATCGAGACCGCCGAGGTGTGTCGCGTCGACGGCTCCGGGTTCTCCGGCGTCGAGGTCGATGGGGACTCCCGGACCGCGACGCTGCGCCACGGGGACGCGACGGTGCGCCTGCATGTGCGGTCCCTCGAGATCGCCGGTGTCGTCGTCGATCGCCTCGACGTGACCGCCGACGATCCGGCGGCCCTCGTCCGGGCCGTCCGCGGAGCCCACACCGCGTGATGCGACGCCGGCCCCGATCAGGCGGGATGCGTCGCGCGTGCCTCCGATGACCGGGTACCGATCATGGCCCCGATGTCGTCGATGAGCGTCGTCATCATCTCGACGTATCCGGAGTGTTCGGGTCCCAGGTCGGCGAGCGCACCGGCACGCGCCCGTGCGGCGTCGAGGTGATCGGCCGCGGCGTCGAACGATCCGAGACGACGGAGGTTGTCGGCGATGTTCAGATGCAGCGACGGGTAGAACGCGGCGACCTGGAGGCTCACGTGGTGCTCCTGCGCGCAGGCGTCGTCGAGGACATCGGCGGCGTCGAGTGCGCGCACATCCCACATGAGCGCCTGCGCAGGATCGTCGACCATGTCGGCGAGGTGGTGGGCGAGGACGCAGCGGTGGAACGGGTCACCGCCGGCGGTGATCTCCGACCAGAGGTCGACGAGGGCGGCGCGATGGCGGGGGTCGCGGTCGACGCGATGCGCCCCGACCGCGCCGACGATGCGGTCCATGATCGGGTCGGTCGAGGCCGCCGGTGTGGTCATCGCGCCATCGTGGCAGCTCGTTCCGACACCCGACACCCGACACCCGACACCCGCCCGTCGCGGTGAGCTAGAGCCGCAGGTCGACCCACACCAACCGGTGGTCGCTGCTGACCGTCGGCGGCATCAGTTCGGCGCCGGGCTGCCCCGGCGCGGGCCAGAAGACCGCGGCGCCGGCCACCGGGAGGTCCCTCGAGGGCAGGACGTAGTCGACCCGCAGGTTGCCGGGAACCGGGTCGGAGAAGTCGGCGGTACGCAGCTGTGGTGGCGTGCGGTGACCCGTCTCGCCGACCGAGGCGACCACGGCACCCGCCGAGGTGGGCAGCGTGTCGCGCACCCGCGGCAGCGACAACACCTGAGTGATCGCACCGACGCCGGGTCCGGGCGGTCCGCCGTCGAGCGGGTCACTGTTCTGGTCGCCCACCATCACGAAGGATGCGCCGGGATCGAGACCGCCACGGCGGCCGGCGTCGTCGCGGATGTACTGCGCGCGTGCACCTCCGGCGATGTAGTCGGCGGAGAACCGCACCTCGTCGTGATTGCGCCGCCCGTTGCGGTCCTCGGGCCCGTCGAAACTCGGGGGAGTGGGATGCGACGCCAGCAGATGAATCCGTCGGCCGCGGACGTCGATGGGCAGATCCCAGTGCGACTTGCTCGACAGCCGCAGGATGTCTGCGTCGGCGCCGTAGTAGTCGCGCGGGATCAGGTTGCCCGGCTGGTCTTTCCACAGAAACTTCCCGAACGTGCGCACCTTCGCGGTGTCGATGGGGAATCTCGAGAGCACGAGCATCCCGTACTGGCCGGGGAAGGCCCCGAAACCGTAGGCGTCGTCGGGACCGTCGGTGCGCCCGTCGCCGTTCAGATCGCGTCCGGTCGGCACGCCGGTGTTCACCGGCGCGGTGTACATGAACGGGTAGTCGACGGGGGCGTGCCCGTTCTGCGACCGCTCGAGGTAGTTGTCGGTGAACGCCCTGGCGGCCGCGAGGCCCGGGTAGTAGTCGAACTCGTTGAGCAGCAGGATGTCCGGATGGTTGATCTGGACGATCTGGGCGATGACCTTTGCCTGGGCGTTCGATCCCGACTGCAAATCCGACAGCAGTGCGCCGGGCGAACCGCGGTTGAGGCTGGCGTTGAAGGTCGCGACCCGCACCGTCGACGGATCCCCGGACGATCCGAAACCGGTTGCGTCCGCGGCCGAGGTCGCCGTCACCGCGCCGAGACCGATGACGATCGCCGCGAGGAGGGCCGTACGCATGCGCATCGGGCGAACATTAGCGCCGGACAGCAAACGTGAGGTCACGCAACGGTGAACTCCCCGCTCGTACCGCTGATCGGCGTGACCGCGCCGTTCGCCGCCTTGCGGTTGCCGAGGTAGCGGATGCGGAACCGTCCGGCGGTTCCCTGGGGCACGGTCCACCGCACCGACACCACCGATGCGGTCGTCGAACCGGCCGGTCGGCGCCAGTGGAACTCGGTGCACCAGTCGTCGTCGTCGAACACGCGCGTCCATCGACCGTCCACGGAACGCTCGACCGCGAGGTAGGTGTCATCGGTGCGGAAATCGTTCGTCGGGTGCGCACCCACGAAGTCGGCCACCACCGTCGATCCGGGGGAGTAGGTCGCCCGCGGCGCGCTGAGCACGTCGCCGAAGCGACGCCCGGCGACCGCGGTGTCGGGCGGGACCGCGGGCAGCAGATCGGGTTGAATCGAGGACTTGTCGAGCGGCGCCGGGCCCCGACCGATCGCGGCTCCCGACGCCATCGACCGGGCCAGGCGGTCGAACTCCTGCAGATAGGCCGACAGCGTCCAGCGACCGAACTGCGTCTCACCACCCTCGTACTGCTGGGCGTCGTACTCCTCGGGGGTCGTCACATACTGGCTGTAGCCGTTGGCGTAGCCCTGCAGCAGGACGTCGTCGATGTCGATGCCCAGTGCCGCCGCGACCGTCCGGCGCACCCGTAGACCGGCGACGATCGTGAACTCCGCTGCCGCCGAGGCCAACACGAGATCTCCGAGACGGATCAGCTGGATGGGGAGGATCTGCGGGATCCACGGCCACGGCGGTAACAGGCCCAGCGGCGCCACGATGAGCTTCGGCGCCTGGATGTCGCGCAGCGACGCCGGGATCGGCGTCTTCTGGCCCTCGTCGAACAACGGGACCGGCAGGTTCCAGTTGTCCTCACGGCTCGTCCCGAACGCGGCGGCACCCATACACGCCGCGCCGGTCCGCGCGGGTCGGCCGTCGGGTGTGTAGCGGCCGTCGATCGCGACGGCGGCGAAATCGACGAAGGTGATCGTCGAGGCGACCCCGGTGCGCGACATCGGCCGGGCCGCACCGAGAGCCGTTGCGCCGGCGCGGTGTTGCCGATCACCGATGATGAGACAGTTCGTGCGGTTGTCGGCCGTCGGTCCACCCGGCCGCAGCGGACGCACCCACAGGTTGGGTGTCATGTCGCCGGCGTTGGTCTGCGGGAACGACGCGACGACCCCGGGTGTCTCGGCCTCGGCGCGGTAGCTGGCGTACCCCTTGTTGTCCCCGGAGATGAGCGTGTTGCGGTCGGTGAGCGATGTGCCGTGGGTGGCGAACCAGGTGATGTGCCCGATGTCGGTGCCGTCGTCGTGGCGCAGTCGCAGGGAGGTGACGGCCGGATCGATGGCCCGGGGGAAGACACGGCGATCGGAGGCGGGATTGCGGTCGAAGGCGATCCGTGACCGGTTGGCGCTCGCGTCGCCGAGTTCGGTGCGGCCCAGTGTGATCGAGCCGGGCGCCAGGTCGGCGTGTGCCCGATCGATCGCCGCGACGATGCCGTCGACCTCGGCACGGTAGGACCGCTTCTTGAAGCCGTATGCGGCGAGAGTGTAGGCGTAGTCCCACGCCGTCCCGCCGCATGAGTTGTGGTTGTGCGTCGCGTTGAGATTCACGTTGCGCTCGGTGTACACGCCGCCGAGACGTGTTCGCAGCGCCGCGATCACGCCGGAGTGCACCGACTGGAACAGGCACGCGATGTCGACGTTGACGAAGGCGACACGCTCACCGGTGGCGCGGTCGACGACGATGTACGCCCGCGCCCAGCATCGCGACAGCAGCCCGGTCGACACCTGCTCCTGCTCGGAGTATCCCATCATCCCCTCGCCCGCGACGGCGCCGGTGACGTCGGCCTTGCCCGCCCCGACCAGCATCCCGCTCGGCGCGGCGGTGGCGGGGCCGGCGATCGCGCCCGCGGCGCCGATGGCGGCGCCCGCGGCGAGGCCACCCAGAACGGTCCGACGCGAGAACTCGGTGGTCATCGGCCCAGCACTCCTGTCAGGTGATCGTTCGCGAACACGCGGTCGGGATCGAACATGTCGCGCACGGCGAGGAATTCGTCGAAACGGGGGTACACCGCGCGGAGGTCGTCGGCGGTGCGAGTGTGCATCTTGCCCCAGTGCGGTCGACCGTCGCGGGCGAACAGGATCTTCTCGACCTCGGTGAAGTAGTCGTCGTGCCGGTCGCCGTGGAACCGGTGCACCGCGATGTACCCGGTGGTGCGCCCCGACGCCGTCGACAGCATCAACTCGTCGGCCGCGGCGGCCCGCACCTCGATCGGGAACGACACCCGCCATCCCCGGGTCTCGATCAGATGCCGGATCTCGGCGACCGCCTCGGGGATCTCCGCGAGCGGGATCGCGTACTCCATCTCGCGGAATCGCACTCTGCGGTCGGAGACGAAGACCTCGTGGGAGGCGTCGACGAATCGTCGCGCCGACAGTGCCCCGCCGGCGATCCGCGCCAATCGTGGTGTGAGCGCCGGCATCCGCGCGCCGGCCGAGCACATCGCCCCGAACACCGAGTTGCTGAGCACCTCGTCGTCGAGGTAGCGCCGCACCTTGCCGGGTCCTGCGGCGGGGGTGTCGGCGGGCAGGCGCCGATTGGTCTTCGACAGTGCCACGTCGGTGTGCGGGAACCAGTAGAACTCGTGGTGGTCGTGGGTCGCGACGGCGTCGAGGAAGTCGGCGATGGCGTCGTCGACCGGCAGGGGCCGTTCGACGGCTTCGAGCGCGAACGCCGGGACGCACGCGAGGGTGATGTCGGTGATGATGCCCAGGGCGCCGAGGCCGAGGGCGGCGGCCTGCAGCGTGGTCCGGTCGTCGTCGGTGACGGTGACCGTCTCGCCGGTGCCGGTGACCAGGGTGAGCCCGACGATCTGGGTGGCGAGACCGCCGAAGTTGCGTCCGGTGCCGTGCGTGCCGGTCGAGGTCGCGCCGGAGATGCTCTGGGCGTCGATGTCCCCGAGGTTGGGCATCGCCAGTCCCAGTGGTTCGAGCAGTGCGGGCAGGTCGTGCAGGCGGGTGCCCGCGCGCACGGTGACCCGGCGGGTGGCGGGGTCGGCGTGGACGATCCCGCTCATCGCGGTCGTGTCGACCTGGATACCGGGCGCGACGGCGAGGCCGCTGAAGCTGTGCCCGGAGCCGACCGCCTTGACCGTGACCCCCTCCGAGCGTGCTCGGCGCACGACCGCGCAGACGTCGTCGGTGTCGGTCACGGTGACCACCTCGCGTGGTGTCACCGACTGCGTGCGACCCCAGTTGGTCCACGGCACGGTCGTCGTCACAGGAAACACTTCCCTTCACCTCGGTAGGTCGGCACGGTGTCGACGACCTCATCGCCGTCGACGATCACGATCGCCGCGCTGTGTTCGGCGGGTTCACCGGATTTGGTGTGGCGGAACCACACCCGGTCGCCGATCGAGAGGGTGTCGGCGACGTCGCCGTGCAGAGGGGTCTGCACCTCTCCCGCCGCCTCCCGGTCGATATAGGCCAGTCCCGGTGGCCACACGGGCAGGGGGAGTCGGTCGGGCGCCGGTGGACCCGACGCGATCCACCCGCCGCCGTGGCAGGTGACGATGCCCGGGCGCGGGCGTCGCACGACCTGCAACCCGAATCCGAGGGCGGGCTCGGGACGGAAGTGCGAGTAGGTGTCGAAGAGGTGTCCGCCGAAGAACCCACTACCCGCCGCGATGTCGGTGACCGACGGGTCGGCCGCGGTCACCTCCAGCGATCCCGTGCCGCCGGCGTTGACGAACTGGAGGTCACACAGATCGCGGATCGCGGCGATGGCGGCGCCACGGCGTCGTCGCAACTCGGCCATCGAGGCGGTCTGCATCGCGCGGATCATCCGGTTGCGCACCGGTGCCCCGCTGCTCAGGCCACCGGGCGCGGCGTCACCGACCCCCGCGATCTGGGCCTCGTACGACATCACCCCCACCAGCGTGACGCCCGGGCGGGCGATCACCGCCCGGGCCAGCGCCACGGCGTCGTCGACACTGTGGACCGGGGAACGGTGGACGCCGATGTGGCCCAGTACGGGGGCGTCGAGAGAGGCGTCGAGGTCGATCGCGACCCGGATCGGGTGTGCGCGAGCGGACACGGCGGCGTCGATGAGATCGAGGTGATCGGTCGAGTCGACGAGCAGGGTCACCCGCGCCGCGGCGACCTCGTCGGCGGCCACCGCCGCGATCGAGGCGCGGCGCGCGGTCGGATATCCCATGACGACGTCGGTGACGCCGGATCGGTTGGCGAGCCAGATGGCCTCGTCGATGTCGTAGGCCAACACCCCGGCGAAGCCGTCCCGGGCGAGGATGTCGTCGATCACCGATCGCACCCGCAACGATTTCGACGCGACCCGGATCGGCACCCCACCGGCGCGGCGACGCAGGTCGGCGACGTTGGCCTCGAACGCCGCGCGGTCGAGGGCGACGACGGGACCGTCGAGGTGTGCGGTGGCGCGGTCGATCCGGTCCCAGCGGTCGACTCCGACGGCGGTGGGGGTCATCGGACCGACCGGACGCGCAGCACCGACAGTCCGCCCGCGATGCCCAGGATCGCCGACACGGTGAACAGGGCGACGAAACCCCCTGTCGCGGCGACGATCCCGGCACCGAGCAGAGGTCCGAGGGCCTGGGGTACGGCCATGGCGATGTTCATGATGCCGAGGTCCTTTCCGGTGTGTTCGAGCGAGGGGAGCACCTGCGTGGCCAGGGCCTGATCGACCCCGAGGAAACTGCCGAAACCCGCCCCGAGCAGGGCGGCGGCCACCATCGTCGTCGAGACACCCGCGGCGATCGCGATGGTCGCCGCCGCAAGGCCCTGCAGCGCCCCAGCGGTCAGGACGAACGGTTTCCGGCGTCCGATCCGGTCGCTGAGAATGCCTGACCCGATGGCCGCCGAGATCACGAACACCATGTAGATCGCGGTGAGCAGCAACAGATCACCCTCGGCGTCGTCGACGCGGAGACCGAACTGCAGGTAGTAGAGGAGCAGGGACGTGCCGAGCGCGTTGCCGAGGTTGACCAGGATCCGGCCGAGCAGGGTCCACCCGAAGTCGGGGTGCTCGCGTGGCGACACCCACAGGTCTGCCACGACGCCGGCCACGGTGAGGCGTCGGCGGTCACGGGTCCGGTGGGGCGGGTCGTCGACGGTGACCGCGAACGGCAGAACGCACGCGACCAGCAGCACGGCGACCACGAGATTGCCTGCACCGGTGGACAGTCCGAGCGCCGAGATCAGTGCGATGCCGACGATGACGCCGATCGCCTGGGGTGCCGACACCCAGCTCGACACCACCCCGCGCTGTTCCACGGGTACCCGATCGCCGATCAGTGCGGTCAACGCCGCGGAGGCGGCGCTGAACCCGACGATGGCCACACACCACCAGACGGTGATGCCCACCAGCCCGTGTCGTGTCCCGAGGATCGCCAGAGCTGCGGCGAACACGCCCACCCCGCCCACGATCCACGGACGGCGTCGGCCGAAGCGGCTCGTGGTGCGATCCGACAACGCGCCGGTCAGGGGGAACGCGATCAGCGCGAACACCGCCGAGATCCCCGACACGACACCGAAGGTGGTGACGCTGTGCTGCCACGTGTCGTCGGTGATCGTGTCGCCGATCCCGAGGTGGTCGTTGATCTGCTCGGGCAGGCTGAGTTGGAACGGCGTCAGCTGCGCCATCCAGATCCCCACCCAGGCGACGGCGAACAGGCCGATCCACCGCGCGTCGACGCGGGCTCGCACCGCCATGGCGGGGCCGGTCACGCCGGCTCCAGATGGGTGAGCAGCACGGTCACGCAGGCATCGACGATCCGGCGGGCGTTCACCAGGTCGCCGGTGGTGAGGTAGGCGGCGGTCAGCCCGTCGGTGGCCGCGACGACCACCGGGGCCAGCTCGGCGGGCGGCGTCCGCCACCGACGCCCCGAGGCCTCGGCGGCGGCGGTCAGTGCGCGGGTGGCGAGGTGGTAGTAGCGCTCGTAGGTCCGTGCGGCCAGGGCCTCGAGACCCGGTGTGCGGCGGGCGTAGTGGGTCAGCGCCATCATGGCCTGTTCGCGCCCCGGGTCGACGACGACGCTGTCGAGGTACCCGGTCAGGCCGCCCCGTAGGAGTTCTTCGACGACCGGCCGGTCTGCGGAGTCGGTGTCCTGTGCGCCGTCGGTGGTGGCGAGCACAGCGTGCACTGCGGAGTCCTCGCTCGACAGCCCGGCGACGACCAGCGCCTCGAGCAATGCCGCCCGCGAGTCGAAGGCGTAGTGGAAGCTCGCCAACGACATCCCGGCCTCGGCACAGATGCGACGCGTCGTCGCGGCGTCGACACCGTGGTCGGCGACCACCCGGAACGCCGCCTCGACGAGGCGGTCGCGACGTTGGTCGACGGGTATGCGGGCGATGGTCGGCTCCTCGACGGGCTCAAGTGGGTCAAGTGACCCAGTTGGCGAGAACCGTAACCGACGGCGGCCGAGTGCGCGAGCATTATCGTGGGCGTCATGTCCGGCCCGGTCCCGAATTCCGCGCTCCCCAGTACGCGCGTCGACAGCTGGATCTGGGCGGTGCGGCTGACCAAGACGCGATCGCAGGCGGCGTCGGCCTGTCGCGGCGGGCACGTGAAGGTCAACGGCACACCCGCCAAACCCGCCCACCACGTCGCCCCCGGTGACGAGGTGCGACTGCGCGTCGGTGGCCGCGATCGCATCGTCGAGGTGGTGACCGTGCTGTCGAAACGGGTCGGGCCACCGGTGGCCGCGGCGGCGATGATCGACCGCAGCCCGCCACCGCCACCGCGGGAGGTGCTGGCGTCGATCCCCGTGCGCGATCGCGGTGCGGGGCGGCCCACCAAACGCGAACGTCGCGACACCGACCGCCTGCGCGGGCGTGGGGACGCGCCGTGGCCACCCGGCGAGAACCCGTCGTGATCGCATCCGGCGGCCCTACACTCGGCGGTGTGCTCCGACCCCCAGCAGCCCCGCGGTCGCTCGTCGCGATCGTGGCTGCGGTGATCGCCGTAATGGCACTGGTGTCGGGGTGTTCGGACTCCGGCGGCGGCGACTCCGCGCCGGCCTCGGCCAGCGCGGCGTCGGCCGCGGGCTCAGGCCCCTTCTTCGGCGAGTGCGGCGGGGTCACCACCGCGGAGGTGTCGCAGATCGTGGGCATCGCAGGTCTCACGAACACCACGAACAACTCGTCGGGATGCGAGTGGGTGACCAGTGCCGACCAGCTCGGCCCGCAGTTCTCCTTCAACTGGTACCGCGGCAGTCCGATCGGCCGCGAGCGCGCCACCGAACAGCTCTCCCGGGAGTCGGTCTCCGACCTCTCGATCAACGGCGCCAAGGGCTTCATCGCCTCCGACGTCGGTATCTGCGAGATCGGCATGGAGTTCGGCGGCGACTTCTTCGAGTGGTCGGTCAGCTACGGCCTGCCCGCCCCCGGGGTGACGCAACGTTCCACCGATCAGGTGTGCGGCGCGGCCAAGCAGCTGTCCACGATGTCGATCGAGCGTGCGAAGTGACGCGGCGGACGCTCGCGGTGGTGGTCGCGGTGCTCGGAGTGTGCCTGCTGGTGTTCACCGGGTGCAGCCGGTCGGTCGACGGCACCGCCGTTCCCCTGGGCGGCGGATCCGGGACCGATCCCGGTTCTGTCGACACCGACAAGTACGACGGACTGACCCTCGAGTGCACCCGGTTGCTGAGCCTCGACCAGATCGCGACCACCGTCGGTGGCACCACCGCCGAGTCGACCTTCAACGGCGCGATCTGCCGATGGGTCGTCACCGGCGCGGTCGTGACCGGCGTGACGTTCAACTGGTTCGAGACCGGCACCGTCTCGGTCGAGAAGGAGACCGCGAAGAAACTCGGGTACGAGACCGAGAACGTGCGGATCGCGAGCACCGCCGCCTTCACCCAGCGCGATCCCCGCCGGCCCGCCGCATGCGGTGTCACCGCGAACTCGCCTGCGCGCGGCGTCTACACGTGGTGGGTGGAGCCGCGCACCACGGCCGCGGCCGCCGACCCCTGTGCGGCGCCGACGAAGCTGATGGAACTGGTGCTCACCGGGGGGCAGTAGCCGCCCGTCGCGGTCATGCGGCCGCGGTGACGCTCACCGTCGCGGCGACCTGGTCGTCGACGATCAGCCACATCAGCAGCTCGTCGCCCACACGACGTCGTCGCAACGTCATCTGCGCGCCGGGGGTCACCGGGCGCAGGTACTCGATGATCGCGCGATGTCGGCGGTCGACGAGGTCGGGGTGATCGATCAGCTCGTCCTCCACCGCCTCCCAGTACGCCGCGTTGTTGAGGTGTTTGAACGGGTCGAAGTCGGTGCTGCGCAGCACGTGGACGCGGTCGGTGCCGTCGTCGTCGGGCAGCGGGGTCGGGTGCATCGTCTTCCACCGCAGTCGGTGTTCGTCGGTCATCTCGGCGAGCATGTCGAAGGCCTCGTCGGTGATCCGCGACGGCATGCCCTGGTCGTTGACGTTGATCCAGAACGCCTGCGTCTCGATCAGACCGGGCGGTCGCATCTCGGGGTTGAAGCGGTTCGTCTCGTGCTCGGCGGTGATCCGCACCCGCATGTTCGTCCATCGGGTCGACAGCGCGCCGCACCACCGCTGCAACGTCACCGTCGCCGGCCAGGTGATCGGCTCGATCACGTCGATCACCGTGCGGCGCACGATCCAGAACGGATCGGAGTCGTGGAAGTCGGTGGCCTCGATGTTGTCGTTGGCGATGTCCTGCAGGTAGCGCGCCGCACCGTCGAGACGCACGCGCATCTCCTGATCGACATCGCCGGTGCGGACCCGATAAGAGGCCTCGAAGTACTGCGCCTTGGCCAGTCGGTCGGCCAGTTCGGGATCGAACGGATACCCCGACGCGACGACGGCACTCGCAGGGACGTGGGGGGCCTCGGTCACGCAGAACACCTTCTTCACCGCTGGGGGATGGGCGTGCCCACGAGTGTCTCGTGACCCTCGGCACGCCCGGCTCGACCCTCGGAGCATAGGCTCTCCGACAGGACACGGACCGTTGTCCTGGTCTGCCTGCAGGCCGCGGCTACAGTGTCCACAACGCATACAAACTAGAACACGTTCCACCTCGGGTGGGCGCGTGGCGAGCGAGCCGAGGTCGAGACTCTCATGGCGCATGTGATCACACAGCCGTGCTGCAACGATGCGAGCTGCATCTCCGTCTGTCCGGTGAACTGCATTCATCCGACACCCGACGAGCCGGAGTTCGTCACAGCGGAGATGCTCTACATCGATCCCGACACCTGCATCGACTGCGGTGCGTGCATCGACGAGTGTCCGGTGGAGGCGATCTTCCCCGACGACCAGCTCGACACCAAGGGCGAGCGATACCTGCAGATCAACGCCGACTACTACACCGACCACGACGTCTCCGGCGGCCTGGTCCCCCCGCGCAAGCAGCCCCCGCTGCCGCAGGGCAAGGAACTCCACGTCGCCATCATCGGCGCCGGTCCGGCCGCGTTCTACGCCGCCGAGGAGCTCGTCCGTCATTCCGCGGTCCGCGTCGACATGTTCGACCGTCTGCCCACCCCGTACGGACTGGTGCGTGCCGGCGTGGCGCCCGACCATCCCTCGACGAAGGGTGTGGAGAAGCAGTTCGCCGCGACCGCCAACAAGCGCACCTTCGAGTACTTCCTCAACGTCGAGGTCGGCACCCACGTCAACCACGACGAACTGCTCGAGCACTATTCGGCGGTCATCTACGCCGTCGGCGCCTCGACCGACAAGCGCCTGGGCATCCCCGGTGAGGACCTGCCCGGGTCGATCCCCGCGACGGAGTTCGTGGCCTGGTACAACGGCCACCCCGACTACGCCGACCTCGACTTCGACCTGTCGAGCGAACGCGCGGTGGTCGTCGGCAACGGCAACGTGGCCCTCGACGTCGCGCGCATCCTGCTGACCGATCCCGACACCCTCGCCACGACCGACATCGCCGACCACGCGATCGAACGCATGCGGACGAGCAACGTCCGAGAGGTGATCCTGCTGGGTCGACGCGGCATCGCCCAGGCGGCCTACACCAACGCGGAGTTCCTCGCGATGGGTGATCTGGCCGGTGTCGACGTCGTCATCGACCCGGCCGAACTGACGCTCGACGCCGCGTCGGAGGAGGGCCTGGCCGACGGGACGCTCGACTCCACCATCGCCGCAAAGATCCGTATCGCCCGGGAGTTCTCCGAGCGTGGCGAGACCGGTGCGGCCAAGCGTGTGGTGTTCCGCTACCTGGTGTCGCCGGTCGAGTTGAGCGCAGACGGCCCCGAGGGCGAGGCGGGTGCGGTCTCGAAGCTGGTCTGTGTGCGCAACGCACTCGTGGACGGTGAGCGTGTCGCGGTCACGCCGACCGACGAGACCTTCGACATCGAGACCTCGATCGTCATGCGGGCCATCGGATATCGCGGGGTGCCGGTCACCGACCTGCCGTTCGACGAGGCCCATGGCGTGGTGCCCAACGCCGAGGGACGTGTGCTCGCCGAGGTCGACGGGGACGTGCTGCCCGGGGTGTACGTCACCGGGTGGATCAAGCGCGGTGCGACCGGCGGCATCGGCATGAACCGCCTCGACGGCCAGCAGACCGCGCTCGCGGTGCTCGCCGATTTCACCGAGGGCGTGTTGGGCGAGCCGTCCTCGCCGCGTGAGAAGATCGCCGAACTCGTCTCCGGTCGCGGTGCCCACCGCATCGACGGCAGCGGGTGGAAGAGTATCGACGCCGCAGAGAAGTCCGCGGGTCGCGAGGCGGGCCGCCGCCGGGTGAAGTTGGTCCGTGTCCACGAACTCGAGGGCGCCGCCGCAGGCTGATCGCTTCGCCCCGTCCGAGAAAGACTCCCACCAGAAAGAGGGTCGTGCGTGCGCATCGCTCTGCTGTCCTACCGGAGCAAACCCCACTGCGGTGGCCAGGGCGTCTACGTCCGCCATCTCGCGCGTGAACTCGCCGTCCTCGGCCACAGCGTGGAGGTGTTCTCCGGTCAGCCCTACCCCGACCTCGACGAGGTCGCCTACGACCACGGCGTGCGCCTGACGAAGGTGCCGAGCCTCGATCTCTACGGTGAGCCCCACCCGTTCCGCACCCCGCGTCCCCGCGAGATCCGCGACTGGATCGACGTGCTCGAGGTGGCGACCATGTGGACCGCGGGCTTCCCCGAGCCGCTCACGTTCAGCCTGCGGATGGCGCGAATCCTCAAGGCGCGGCGTGACGATTTCGACGTCGTGCACGACAACCAGTGTCTCGGTTGGGGTCTGCTCGACATCCAGCGTCGCGGTCTGCCGGTGGTCGCGACCATCCATCACCCGATCACCCGCGACCGGACGCTCGCGGTGAAGGCCGCGCGTGGATGGCGGAAGCTGACCGCGATCCGCTGGCACGCCTTCGCCCGGATGCAGGGCAGCGTCTCGCGCCGGATCCCCGCGCTTCTCACGGTGTCGAAGAGCAGTGAGGTCGACATCCGCAAGGCGTTCGACATCGAACCCGGTGTGATCGAGACGATCCCGCTCGGCGTGGACACCGAGATCTTCCGGCCCCGCGGAGAGCGTGTGGCCGGTCGGGTGGTGTGTGTCGCGAGTGCCGACGCCCCGCTCAAGGGTGTGTCGTACCTGCTCGAGGCGGTAGCCAAGCTGGGGGCCGAGCGTGCGGTCGAACTGGTGCTGGTGTCCAAGCTCGATCCCGAGGGCCCGAGCGCACGGATGATCAGCGACCTCGCCATCGCCGACCGCGTGTCGGTCGTGTCGGGACTCACCGATACCGAACTGGGAGAGCTGATCTCGTCGGCCGAGGTCGCCTGCGTGCCCTCGCTGTACGAGGGTTTCTCGCTACCGGTCATCGAGGCCATGAGCTGCGGCACGCCGTTGGTGGTCACCACGGCCGGGGCCATCCCCGAGGTCGCCGGTGCCGACGGCGAGGCCGCACTGCACGTGCCGCCCATGGACTCCGGCGCGCTCGCGTCGGCGATCGGACGACTGCTCGACGACCCCGCCCTGCGGACACGGCTCGGTGCCGGAGGTCGTGCCCGCGTCCAGTCGCGCTACAGCTGGTCCGCCGTCGCCGCGCGGACCGCCGCCCACTACACGCGTGCGATAGCCGCGAAGACAACAGGAGATGCTCGTGCTGACAGTTGATTTCGACCGCCTCGGCGTCACGTCGGGAACCACGGCGATCGACATCGGTGCCGGACAGGGACGACACTCCTATGAGATGTTCCGGCGCGGTGCCGACGTCATCGCCTTCGACCAGTCCGAGTCGGACATGGGCGAGGTGTCGGAGATGTTCGATGCCATGATCGCCGAGAAGCAGGTGCCCGCCTCGGCCAAGGCGCGCACCGAGGTGGGCGACGCACTCCATCTCCCGTACGCGGACAACAGCTTCGACGTGGTGTTGATGTCGGAGATCCTCGAGCACGTGCCCGCCGACACCGAGGCCATGGCCGAGATGGTGCGCATCCTCAAGCCCGGCGGACGTGCCGCGGTGACCGTGCCCCGATACTGGCCCGAACGTGTCTGTTGGGCGTTCTCCGACCAGTACCACGCCAACGAGGGCGGCCACGTGCGCATCTACCGCGCGTCGGAACTCGCGGCGAAGCTCGCCGCGGCCGGCCTCGAGGTCACCGGTACCGATCACCGCCACGCGCTGCACGCACCGTACTGGTGGCTCAAGTGCGCCGTCGGTGTCGAGAACAACGACAACCCGCTGGTGAAGGGGTACCACCGGATGTTGGTGTGGGACATGATGAGTGCCCCGGCACTCACCCGGGTCGCCGAGCGCGCGCTGAACCCGTTGGTCGGCAAGTCCGTCGTCCTGTACCTCACGAAACCCGCCTGAGGTATGGCCCGGACACCTTCCGTACCGGGCGTCCTGACCTCCGAGCAGTGCCGCGAGACCGGCGCCGCGATCGCGGCGATGCAGGAGCCCTCCGGTGCGCTGCCGTGGTTTCCCGGCGGCCAGACCGACCCCTGGGATCACATCGAGTCGGCGATGGCGCTGTCGGTGACGGGGATGCTCGCCGAGGCCGAGAAGGCCTACGAGTGGTCGCGACGGACCCAGCGACCCGACGGGTCGTGGCCCATCAAGTTCGTGAACGGCCGTGTGGCCGACGCCAACACCGACGCGAACTTCTGCGCCTACATCGCCGTCGGGGTGTGGCACCACCACCTCATCACCGGTGATCGTGCGTTCCTGGAACACATGTGGCCCACGGTGTGGTCGGCGATCGACCTCGTCCTGCGTTTCCAGGCCCCCAGTGGTCAGATGTACTGGGGCGGTGGACATCCGTTACCGCACACCGGCGGACAGTTCGGTCTCGCCGACGGCGTCTTCGAGTCGGCGATGCTCACCGGCAGCGCCAGTATCCATCAGGCGCTGGGATGTGCCGCGCTCATCGCCGAGGCGGTCGGTCAGCCGGCGCCGGCCTGGCGCGACGCGCAGATGCGGCTCGGGCACGCGCTGCGCCGGCACACAGCACATTTCCTGCCGCCGTCGGACCACTCGATGGACTGGTACTACCCGGTGCTCGGCGGCGCGGTGCGCGGTCGGGCCGGGCAGGAGTTGATCGCGCAGCGGTGGGACGAGTTCGTCGTGGACGGCCTCGGTATCCGGTGCGTCGATCACCGTCCGTGGGTGACCGGGGCGGAGACGTGCGAGCTGGTGTTGGCGATGGACTGCCTGGGCGACGACGCCGACGCCTGCCGGCTGTTCGCCGACATGCAGCATCTGCGCGACCCCGACGGTTCGTACTGGACGGGTCTGGTGTTCTCCGACGGCAAACGGTGGCCGGTGGAGAAGAGTTGCTGGACGTCGGCGGTGGTGGTGCTCGCCGCCGACGCACTGAGTCGTACCTCGCGCGCGAACGGCATCTTCCGCGACGCCGATCCGCTGCGCGACGTCACCGTCCCGGCCGCCGACGTACCCGGCCTTTCCTGCGACTGCACAATTGCCTAGACTGGTGTCCAGACGCGCGTCGAGCTGACGGGCGCGGACTCCGGAGGACCGATGGAATACGGAATCGTGCAGTTCACGAGCGACCGCGGTCTCCGGCCCGCGGTGCTGGCCCCGCTCGTGGAGGACGCGGGTTTCGCCGCGTACTTCGTGCCCGAACACAGCCACATCCCGACCCGACGCGATGCGGCCCACCCGCAGACCGGTGACGCCTCGCTGCCCGACGACCGTTATATGCGCACGCTCGACCCGTGGGTGTCGCTCGGCGCGGCCGCCGCGGTGACCACGAGGATCCGGCTCGGTACGGCGGTCGCACTTCCCGTGCAGTCCGACCCGCTCACCCTCGCCAAACAGATCGCCACCCTCGACCACCTGTCCGACGGACGCGTCACCCTCGGTGTCGGATTCGGCTGGAACCTCGACGAACTCGGCGACCACCACGTGCCGGCCGGTCGGCGTCGCACCATGCTGCGCGAGTACCTCGAGGCGATGCGCGCGCTGTGGTCGCAGGAGGAGGCCGAGTACTCCGGGGAGTTCGTGCAGTTCGGTCCGAGCTGGGCGTGGCCCAAGACCGCCCAACAACCCGGCGTACCGGTGATCGTCGGAGCCGGCGCCACCGAGAAGAACTTCACCTGGATCGCCAAGAACGCCGACGGATGGCTCACCACCCCCACCGACACCGACATCGACGACTCGGTGCGCCTGCTCCAGAAGATCTGGGCCGACCACGGACGGACCGGGGCGCCGCAGATCGTGGCGCTCGACGGCAGGCCCGACCCCGAGAAGCTCGCGCGCTGGGACGATCTCGGTGTCACCCTCGCGCTGTACGGCGTCCCCGACCAGGACGTCGAGACCGCCCGCGGCTACCTCGCCAAGCGGGCCGGCCAACTCGGTCTCGCCTAGAACTCCGCGGAGATCGTCCGAATACAGGGCCGCCTCCGGGTATACGCCGGAGGCGGGCCTCAGCTCGGACGATCTCGGCGCATCCGATGGCGTTCGGGCAGCGTGATCGCGCGGATCGACCCGAGCACGCCGTCCCAGTCGTAGAGGATGTCGTCATAGGTGAGACGCATGGTCAGCCAGCCACGTTCGAGCGCGACCCGGTCACGACGGCGGTCGTTGCGGTAGTTCGCCAGACTCGTGTGATGGGACTTGCTGTCGCATTCGATGAGCAGCTTGCCCACCCGCAGATCGACCCTGCCGACACCCGGGATCCGCGGCTGGACGATCACCACGAAGTTCAGCGCACGCAACCGCACCCGCACCAACGATTCCGTGCCCGACTGTGAGTGCTCGTCGCACTTGTCCAGCACTGCGCGACCGCGGGGACCGAGGACGGACACGATGTCGGCACGATGAGCGAGGGATGATTCCAGCACCGAGTCGCACGCCGCGATCCAGTGCTCCTCGGTCATACATCGGCGCGCGTACCCGAGCGCGACATCGACGGGATCGACCGCCACGGCGGTCGGCGGTGGCGGTCCGTCGCCGCGGCAACTACGTGCCGCTGATGCGCGCAGGCTCTTGCTGGTGCGGACGTGCGTGACGTCGTGACCCGGGGCGATCCACGCTCCGTGGGCCCGCAACGCCGAGACGCACCCGAGGACGCCGCCGCTGCAGACCGCCGAGACCACGGTCGGATCGGCGTCCGGGCGTGCGTACCAGCCCGGACGCAGACGAATCAGGTCGCCGGCGTGCGTTGCGCGGCGGATCTGCGACTGCGAGGCTCCGAGCCGCAGGAGGTGGGCGGTGGTGAACACTCCGTGGTCCATACGGTCTCGGACGCGTGGAGTGCCCGGAAGGATCCACCGAGATCGTCCGAATACAGGGCCGCCTCTGGGCATACGCCGGAGGCGGGCCTCAGCTCGGACGATGTCGGCGCGGGGTCAGCGGATCCGTTCGAGTACGCGCAGCGAGCCGTGGACACCGACCTCGGTGAAATCCCCCGAGGCCAGGGCCTTCTCGTAGATCTCGAACGGGGGCCTGCCGCCGTCGGCGGGATCGGGGAACACGTCGTGGATAAGCAGGGCGCCACCGACGCGGACCCAGGGCGACCACGCGGCGAGATCGCCCTGGGCGGCCTCGCTGCTGTGGCCGCCGTCGATGAAGACGAAATCCGCCGGCCGGCCCCACACGCGTGCGGCGGTGGTCGACCGGGTCAGCATGCCGATCACCGTCTCCTCGAGACCGGCGTCGAACATGGTGCGGCGGAACCGCGCCGAGGTGTCGAGGGTGCCGGTGTGGGGGTCGACCAGCGCGGTGTCGTGGTACTCCCACCCGGGCTGGTGTTCCTCGGACCCACGGTGGTGATCGACGGTGACCACGGTGGCCCCGAGGGGTTGCGCGGCCGCGCCGAGGTACACCGTCGACTTGCCGCAGTAGGTGCCGATCTCGACACCGATCCCGACCGCGTCATCCTTCGACAGGTACTGTCGCGCAACGTCGTACAGGGCCATGGCCTCGTCGGCGGGCATGAAGCCGGGAGCGGCGTCGGCGGCGGCGATCTGGGTCTGCGTGGGCGCGACGCCGGCGTCGGCACGAGGTGTGGTCATGACGCTGATCCTATTCCGCCCGCCCGCGTAGGGTTACCCGCATGAAGGCACAGGTGCTCACCTCCGAGACCGGCCCGGGCGGGCTGGCACTGACCGACGTCGACGACCCGACCCCCGCGGAGGGTCAGGTGCTCGTCGACATCAAATCGTGCGGGGTCTGTTTCCCCGATCTGCTCATGTCGCAGGGCAAGTACCAGCTCCGCCTGCCCACACCGTTCACGCCCGGCACCGAGGTCGCCGGCGTGGTCGCCGAGGCCCCCGAGGGATCGGGGTACTCGGTGGGGGATCGGGTGTTGGTGATGTCGGTCGTGGGCGGCTTCGCCGAGAAGGTCGCCGCGGCGCCCGCGCAGCTGCTCCCCATCCCCGAGGGCCTGACGTTCGACGAGGGCGCGGCGCTGGGCATCAACTTCCAGACCGCCCTGTTCGCACTGCAGACCCGCGCACACCTGCAACCCGGCGAGACCGTCGGCGTGCTCGGCAGTGCCGGTGGTGTCGGCGTCGCGACCATCGCCGTCGCCAAGGCGCTCGGCGCCCGGGTCATCGCGATCGTGCACCGCACCGGCGCCGAGGACATGCTGAGGGCCACCGGGGCCGACGAGGTCGTGTCGCTCACCGAGGGCTGGGGCGACCGGGTGAAGGAACTCACCGGCGGCACCGGTGTCGACGTCCTCATCGACCCGGTGGGTGGCGAGGTGTTCGACGAGGCGCTGCGACAGGTGGCGATCGACGGCCGCTTCGTGGTCATCGGGTTCGCCGCCGGCGGCATCCCGCAGGTGAAGTTGAACCGTGTTCTGTTCCGCAACATCGCGGTCGTCGGGGCCGCGTGGGGCGAATACCTGCGCACCCACCCGAACCTCCCGACCGAGCTGCACGAGCAGTTGACCACCATGATCGCCGACGGGATGCGCCCGCCGGTCAACCGGACCTATCCGCTCGCCGAACTGCCGCAGGCACTCTCAGATCTCGAGAACGGGCAGATCCTCGGCAAGGCGGTCATCCACATCGCCGACTGATCGCACCCACCCTCCATCCTGGGGAGACATCATGTGTCGCAACATCACCGAGCTGCGCGGACTGGAACCGCCGGCGACCGTGGTCGAGATCGAGGCCGCATCGAGGCAGTACGTGCGCAAGGTCAGCGGGATCGCGAAGACCTCGCCGGCCAACATCGAGGCGTTCGAGGCCGCGGTGGCGACCGTGACCGCGGCGACCACGGCGCTGCTCGACGCGCTGCCTGCGCGACGTCAGCCGCCCCGCACGGTGCCGCCGCTGCGGAGGCCCGAGGTACAGGCCCGCATCGCCGCCCGTGCGGCGGCCGGTCAGGCGCGGTAGTCGACCGGTAGCGCTTTCACCCCGTTGATCCACCCCGACCGAAGGCGCGTGGGGTCGGCCAGCTTGGTGATGTCGGGCGCGAGGTCGGCGATCGCGTTGAACATGATGTCGACCTCCATGCGGGCCAGGTTCGCGCCGACGCAGTAGTGTGCCCCGCTGCCCCCGAATGCCAGATGCGGGTTCGGGTTCCGGGTGATGTCGAACGTCCGGGGGTTCTCGAACACCTCGTCGTCGAAGTTGGCGGAGCTGTAGAACATCCCGACCCGCTCGCCCGCACGGACGGTGACGTCGCCGAGGGTGACGTCGTTGATCGCCGTGCGTTGGAAGCAGTGCACCGGGGTCGCCCACCGGATCACCTCGTCGGCGGCGGTGGCGGGTCGCTCGCGCTTGAACAGCTCCCACTGGTCGGGGTGGTCGAGGAACGCGTTCATGCCGTGGCTGATCGCGTTGCGGGTGGTCTCGTTACCGGCCACGGCGATCAGGATGACGAAGAAGCCGAACTCGGCCTCGTCGAGCGCCTCACCGTCGACATCGGCGTTGACCAGGGTGGTGATGATGTCCTCGGCCGGATTCTTGCGACGGTCCTCGGCCATCGCGTAGGCGTAGCCGAGCAGCGCGGCGTTTGCCTCCGCGGCGTCGATGTCGCCGTAGTCGGGGTCGTCGGTGTTCATCACCGCGTTGCTCCACCTGAACAACTTCTCGCGGTCCTCGGCGGGCACCCCGATGAGGTCGGCGATGGCCGACAGCGGGAGGCCCACGGCGACGTCGTCGACGAAATTGCCGGTACCGTCGGCGATCGCGGCCGTGACGATCTCGCGGGCACGCGCGTCGAGGACCTCGTGCAGCGCGTTGACCGCGCGGGGGGTGAACAGGCGCGACACCACCTTGCGCAACCGGGTGTGCTCCGGCGGATCATGGTTGATCAGCATGGCCTTGGTGTACTCGAGCAACTCCGGGGTCATCATGTCCGGCAGGCGCATCACCGCGCCCTGGGTGTTGGACGACCAATCCGTGGAGTTCTTCGAGATGGCCCGGATGTCGGAGTGTCGGGTGGCCACCCAGTAGCCGCGGTCGCGGAACGGCCCGACCTCAGGATCTTGGTCGATCCAGAAGATGCGCCTGCTCTCGCGCATCCGGGTGAACTCGTGGTGCGGCATCCCGTTCTCCAGAAGGGTCGGATCGGTGAGATCCCAGTCGGCGCCGAACGGACAACGGGTGGGCAGTTCGGTCGTCATCGGGTTCCTTTCTTCTGGGGCTCGATGAAGATGCCCTCGGCGGTCACCGTGATGCCCTCGGCGTCGGACAGCGAACCCCGGACGGTGCGTTTCCGGCCCTCGGACGCGACCACCTCGGCCTCGAGGTGCACCGCTCCCAACGGGGTTGCGCGGACGTATCGCAGGGTCAGAGTCCCTGTCATCGCGCTCGCGGCCTCGCCCAGGATGTGATCGAGCAGCAACGCACAGATGCCGCCGTGCACGAGTCCGGGTGGGCCTTCGTAGGCCGCGCCCAGTACGACGTCGGCCACGCGCCGACGATCACCGTCACGGGTCACCACCATCGGGGGCGCGATCGCGTTGCGGATGCCGATCGCCGGGTTGCCCCAGGGCATCCCGGTCCCGTCGGCGGTGTACCGCACGCCGTGCGGACCGTCGCTCTGCTGGGCGCGCAACAGGGCCGAGGCCCGATCGATCAGCTCACGCGCCGCACCGATGGAGTCGGGATCGACCTCGGTGCGGATGGTGGCGTCGACAAGCCCCCGCACCGAGTCGGTCAGGGGTGTGTAGACGCCGGTGCGTCGTGCCACCTCCTCGGACGTGATGTCCTCGAAGACAAACTGCCTCAACGATTCTTCTCGAAGTTGTCGATGACCCTACCGAAGGTGAAGTTCAGCTTCGTGCCGAGCGGCCACCCGATGTAGTAGCAGAGGAACAGGGCGATCTCGCGGAGCTGATCGGGTTCGAGCTCCCCGTTGCCCAACGCGGCCCCGGCCTGGATCTCGGCGACATCGTCGAGGCCGGAGGCGGCGAGCGCGCCGAGCAGCAGCAGGCGACGGTCGCGGACGGTGAGCCCCTCCCGGGTCCACACCTCGCCGAACAGGTGATCAGCGGTGTGCGCGAAATAGTCGCCCGGGCCGTCGGACAGGTCGAAGCCATAGACCTCGGCCATCTTGGCCAGACCCCTACGGCGTTGTTCGGACTGGGGTTGTTCGCTCATCTCGGTCATCGGGTGACTCCGTTCTGATGGTGGGTCGCGATGTCGCCCGGTCCCACGCCGAGCCCGTCACCGAGTCGTTCGAGTGAGATGCGGCCGAGGGGGAGGTCGACGTCGAGGTCATCGGCGAGATCGAGCGCGAGCGCGACATCCTTCTCGCCGAGTCCGCGCACGTGGGTGAACACCGAGTGCCAGAAGTCGTCGTCGTCGATCGGTGCGGTGGTGTCGCGCAGCATGATCGCCCCGGCGCCGCCGGTGATCGCGTCGGTGTGGCGCACGACCTTGCCCAGTTTCACGATGTCGATCCCGGCGGCCTCGGCCAGTCGACTCGCCTCGGTCGCCGCGGTGAACGAGATGAAGTGGAGGAGGTTGCGCGCCAACTTCATCCGGGTGCCCGCGCCGACATCTCCGGCGTGGATGGTCATGTCCGATGCCAGGGCGAACACGGGCTCGACCGTCTCGTAGGCGGTACGCGGACCGCCGACCATGATGGCGAGTCGGCCCTGCTCGGCGCCGGGTGCGCCTCCGGACACCGGTGCGTCGACGAGGTCGACGCCCTGTTCAGCGCAGATCTCGGCGAGTTCGACGGCTGTGGCCGGCGCGATGGTCGAGTGCACGGCGATCACGGTTCCGGGCGTGGCTGTCTCGAGGATCCCGCCGGGACCGGTCACCACCGACCGGACCTGCTCATCGTCGAGGACGGTGATCGAGATGACGCGTGCGGTGGCTGCGACCTCGGCGGCCGTCGCCACGGCGGTGGCGCCCGCGGCGACCACCTTCTCGGTCGCCTCGGGGCGGGCATCGCAGACCACGAGGCCACCCGGCCATGCGACGAATCGCTGGGCGATGGGCCCACCCATGTTGCCCAGGCCGATGAACCCGACGGGGAACGCCGTGTCAGTATCCGCGGCGGTCATGACCGGATGATCTGTCCGCCATCGACGTTGAAGATCTGCCCGGTGATCCAGGAGGCCTCGTCGGACAGCAGGAACAGGCAGGTGCCCTCGAGGTCCTGCGGCGTGCCCATGCGCGACAGCGGCAGCTTCTTGACGATGTCGGCGACCATCTTTCCCGGAGTCGTGGTGCGGGTGGCCTCGGTGTCGATGGGGCCGGGCGCGATCGCGTTGACCCGGATCCCGGAACCGCCGAGCTCGGTCGCGAGTTGCTGGGTCAGGCCGTTGATCCCGACCTTGGCCAGGCCGTAGAAACCGCTGTAGAGCCATGCCGCGGTGGAGGACTGGTTGACGATGGCGCTGCCCGGCTGCATGTGGCCGTAGACCGCGCGGGTCACGTTGAGCGCCCCGTCGAGGTTCACACTCATGAACTTCTTGTAGTAGTCCCACGGAACGGTGACGAGGAAGTCGAGTTGCATGCCGCCATAGATGGCGGCGTTGTTGATCAGGTAGTCGATCTGGCCGTAGGCCTCGAGGGTCGCCTGTGCGAGAGCCTTCGCAGACGCCTCGTCGGCGACGTCGGTGTGGACGTAGAGCCCGCCGACGTCGGCCGCGACCTTCTCACCCGCCTCGTCGGACAGATCGGCGACGACCACGTGGGCGCCCTCGGCGGCCAGTGCGCGTGCGTAGCCCTCGCCGATGCCGCCCGCGGCTCCGGTGACGATGGCGGTCTTACCTTCGAACCTCATCAATTGCTCTTCTCTGCAGGGGTGTTCGTGGGTGGGAACGGTCAGGCCGGGGTGGCGACGGCCTTGGTCTCGAGGTACTCCTCGAAGCCGAGTGCGCCCATCTCGCGTCCGATGCCGGACTGTTTGTATCCGCCGAAGGGGACGTCGGCGCCGTACCAGATGCCGCCGTTGACGCTCATGGTCCCGGTGCGCACGCCGTCGACGACGTGGTCGATCCGGTCGGGGTCGGTGCCCCACACCGCGCCGGACAGGCCGTAGGGGGAGTCGTTGGCGATGCGGATCGCGTCGTCGTCGCCGTCGTGCGGGAGGATCACGAGCACGGGACCGAAGATCTCCTCCTGCGCCGCACGGGCTGAGTTGTCGAGACCCGAGATGAGGGTGGGTTCGACGAAGAACCCCTTCGGATGTTTTGCCGGTCGGCCACCGCCGATCTCGACGGTGCCGCCCTCCTCGACCGCGATCGCGATGTAGGACTCCACCCGATCACGCTGCACGGCCGAGATCACCGGACCGCAGATGGTGCCGGGATCGGTGGGGTCCCCGGCCTCGAGGCCCGCCATGGACTTCCGGGTGTAGCGGATGGCGTCGTCGTACCGCTCGCGGGGCACCACCAGCCGGGTGGTGATGGCGCAGCCCTGCCCGGCGTGGGTCACGACACTGAACCCGGCCATCGAGCAGGCCGCCATGAGGTCGGCGTCGTCGAGCACGATGAACGCCGACTTGCCGCCCAGTTCGAGGAAGACTTTCTTGAGAGTGCCTGCAGCGGCGGTCATCACGGCTTTGCCGGTGGTGGTCGAGCCGGTGAACGAGATGATGTCGACGCGCGGGTCCTCCGACAGCATCGCCCCCACGGAGTGGTCGCTGGAGGTGACGATGTTGATGACGCCGGCGGGGATGTCGGTCTCGGTGGCGATGACCGAGCCGACCAGAGCCGCACACCACGGGGTGTCGGGGGCGGGCTTCAAGACGACCGTGCACCCGGCGGCGAGCGCGGGGCCGATCTTCGCGAAGTTGATCTGGTGGGGGAAGTTCCACGGGGTGATCGCGCCGACGACCCCCACGGCCTCCCGCTTGATGATCCGCTGATTGGGGATGCCCATGGGTTCGGCGCGACCGAGGTCGGTCTCCCACGCGAAGCTCTCGGCGAGGTCCGCGCAGTAGCCGAGGTCGGCGATCGGGCCCTCGAGCTGCGGTCCGGTGGTGAGGAACGCCGGAGCCCCCACCTCGGCGATGGTGATCTCTCGGAGCTCCTCGATGTGGCCCTGCAACGCATCGCGCAGTTGGCGCAGGCATCGGGCACGGAAGGCGTGGTCGCGTGACCAGGTGGTGGTGTCGAAAGCCGTTCGCGCAGCGGCGATCGCGGCGTCCATGTCGTCGGCGGTGCCGTCGGCGGCGAGGCCGATGACCTCCTCGGTCGCCGGGTTGACGATCTCGAACGTCCCGCCCGATCCGGGACGCAGCTCCCCGTCGATGAGGAGGTCCGAGCTCACCGCCGGGCGGAGGTTCCGTACCGCGACGTCGGGCTGCACCATGGGCCGAACTCCTATCTGGACACGTGTCTGGACTCGCGTTCAAAGCTAATGTAGCGTGGCGGTCATGTCCACCCCCGTATTCGGTGAATCCGGCCCCAGTTCGCACGAGTCCACGCGTCGCAGGCTGACGAACCAGCAGGCCGAGACCGTCGCGAAGCTGACCGAAGCGGCGCGGGAGGTGTTGGGCGAGGACGGTTTCGAGGGGATGACGATCCGCTCGGTCGCCAAGCGCGCCGGCGTCGCACCGGCCACGGCCTACACCTACTTCAGCTCGAAGAACCACATCGTGGCCGAACTGTTCTGGCGCATGCTGGTCACCTCGGTGCCCGAACCCGATGTCACGTCACCGCCCGCGGCACGAGCAGCCGACGTGTTGCGCCACGTCGCCCTCGTGGTGGCGGGGGAGGACCAGCTCGCCGGTGCGGTGACGGTCGCGCTGCTCGGCACCGACCCCGACGTCGAGCATCTGCGGTTGCGGGTCGGGGTATTCATCCGGGAGCGTCTCGCGGCGGCGCTCGGCGTGCCCATGGACTCCGACGACCGCCGGATCGAGCTGCTCGAGATGCTGTACTCCGGTGCCCTCGTCCGTGCGGGCATGGGCTATGGCTCGTACTCCGACATCGCCGACCGGTTGGCCGACGCCGCCAAGCTGCTCCTGGAGGAGCTCGCGTGACCACCGGCACCGACACGGCGGGCATGGAGAGCCGGGTTCCGTTCGACCCGTACGACTACGCGTTCCACGAGGACCCGTACCCCACCTACGCGCGCCTGCGCACCGAGGCGCCCGTGTACTTCAACGCGGAGAAAGATTTCTGGGCGCTGTCACGACATGCCGACGTCCGCGCGGCGTTCCGTGACGCGCCGCGGTTGTCGAACAGCTGGGGTGTGTCGATGGATCCCGCGGCGTACGGTCCGGATGCGCACCTGGCCATGTCGTTTCTCGCGCTCGACGACCCGAAACACATGCGCATCCGCAAGCTGGTGTCGAAGGGGTTCACACCGAACCGGGTCAACCAGCTCACCGAACGCATCACCGAGCTGACCCACCAGCACTGGGACCGCTGCCTGCAGAAGGGCGAGTTCGACTACGTCTCCGACTTCGCCGGTCTGCTGCCGATGGACGTGGTCTCCGAACTGCTGGTGGTGCCGCAGGCCGATCGGGCCAGGCTCCGACAACTCTCCGATGACCTCATCCATCGTGACGAGGGCGTCCATGACGTCCCGCCCGCCGCGGTCGAGGCGTATTTCGCTCTGGCGCAGTACTACTCCGACCTCATCGAGGACCGCCGGAAGAACCCCGGGACCGACATGGTGTCGGTCCTCATCGAAGCCGAAGTGCAGGACGACGCAACCGGCGCGCCGACGCAGCTGACGTCGGACGAGATCATCGGCTTCCTCATCCTGATGATCGTGGCCGGCAACGAGACCACCACGAAATTGCTCGCGAACGCGATGTACTGGGCGTTCGTCAACCCCGACGAGTTCACGAAGGTGTTCGCCGACCCCGAACTGACCCCGGCGTGGACCGAGGAGACGTTGCGCTACGACAACTCCACGCAGATCGTGCTGCGGCGTGTCCTCGAGGACGTGGAGTACGGCGGGTACACGATCCCGGCCGGACAGCGGGTCCTGCTGCTGTTGGGCTCGGCCAACCGCGACGACGAGGTGTTCGACGACCCCGACGCCTACCGCATCGGACGGGACAGTTCGCAGGCGCTCACCAGTTTCGGTCTGGGCACCCACTTCTGCCTCGGTGCCCATCTCGCGCGTCTCGAGGCCAACGTCGCGCTGTCGGAGATCATGCGGTCGGCGTCGGGCATCGATCTCGATCTCGACCGCGCGGTCCGCGTGCACTCGGTCAACGTGCGTGGGTTCGCCTCGCTCCCGATGTCCGTGACGGCGCGGTAGATGCCACGCTTCCCCGCGCACCCCGACCGCCGACCTGTCCTCATCGCCGGCGGGTCGTCGGGCATCGGTGCCGCCACCGGCGTGATGCTCGGTGCCGCCGGGTATCCCGTCGCCCTCGGCGCGCGCCGAGTGGAGAAGTCGCAGGAGTTCGCCGACCAGATCGTCGCGGCGGGCGGCGAGGCGATCGCGGTGCCCCTCGACGTCACCGACGTCAGCTCGATCGACGAATGTGTCACGAGAGCCGAGGCCGAACTCGGCCCACTCGAAATCGTGGTGTCCGGCGCCGGCGACCTGTGGCCCGGGCGCACCCACGAGATGTCCGACGAGGAGTTCGCCGACCAGGTCGCGATCCATCTCCTCGGTGCGCAGCGGCTCTACCGCCGCATCGTTCCGGAGATGATCGATCGTCGGCGGGGCGATGTCGTGTTCATCAGCTCCGATGTGGCCGATGATCCCCGCCCACACATGGGTGCCTACGCCGCCGCCAAGGCCGGTGTCGAGGCGTTGGCCCGCGTCGCACGACAGGAACTCGAGGGCACCGGGGTCCGCGCCAGCCTGGTCCGTCCCGGCCAGGTGATGACCGGGATGGGCATGAACTTCGAACCGGAGATGGCGGAGGCGATGCTCACCGACTGGGTGTCGTTCGGGTTCGCCCGCCACGGTTTCTTCCTCAAACCGGTCCACCTCGCGACCGCCATCACCACCATCGTCAGGATGCCGCGCGGGTCGCACATGCGCCTGGTCGAGGTGGAAGCCGAGGCGCCGATAGTCGATACGCCGCACAGGAATCCGGACCAGCAAGGAGACAACCCATGACGCTCACCAGACCCGCACGGGTGTCGGGAGGTGAGGGCGAACACGGCCACCTCGACGAACTGGCCGCCGACCCGATCGGCCTGTTCTGGCGGATCCGCGAGGAGTGCGGCGATGTCGGGCAGTTCCAGCTCGCCGACCGCGAGATCGTGCTCGTGACGGGGGCCACCGCCAACGAGGAGTTCTTCCGTGCGCCCGAAGAGGACCTCGATCAGGCGGCCGCGTACCCGTTCATGACGCCGATCTTCGGTGAGGGCGTCGTCTTCGACGCGAGCCCGGAGGAACGATCGCAGGCCATCCACAATTCGGCGCTCAAAGCGCAGCACATGAAGCAGCACGCGATCACGATCCCGAACGAGGTCGAGCGCATCATCGCCGACTGGGGCGACGAGGGCGAGATCGACCTGCTGGAGTTCTTTGCAGAGCTGACGCTGTACACGTCCTCGGCGTGCCTGATCGGTCGAAAGTTCCGGGAGCAGTTGACCGGTCACATCGCGCATCTGTTCCACGACCTTGAAAAGGGCACCGACCCCATCGCCTACGTCGACTACCACGCCGACATCGAGAGCTTCCGCAAACGCGACGAATCCCGCACCGAACTGCAGGCGTTCATCCAGGGTGTGATGAACGAGCGGATCGCCCATCCGCCGGAGAACAAAGACGACCGGGATCTGATGGACGTGCTGGTGTCGGTGGGGTTCGACGCCAACACCATCACCGGCATGTTCATCTCGATGATGTTTGCGGGCCACCACACCACCTCGGGCACCGCCGCCTGGACGCTCATCGAACTGCTGCGCCACCCCGACCACATGGCGCAGGTGGTCGCCGAGCTCGACGAGATCTTCCGCGACACCCCCGCCGGCGAGCGACCGGAGTACACCTTCGCCCACACCCGGCAGATGCCCAAGGTGGAGGCCGCGCTCAAAGAGGCGCTGCGCCTGCACCCTCCGCTGATCATCCTGATGCGGGTGGTCCGCAACGACATCCACATCGAGGGGGTCGAGATCGCCGCCGGCCAGTCCATCGCGGTGTCGCCCGCGATCTCGAACCGTCTGCCCGAGGATTTCCCCGATCCCGACACCTTCGATCCGGAGCGGTACGCGAAGCCGCGACAGGAGGATCTCGCGAACCGGTGGACCTGGATCCCGTTCGGCGCCGGCCGACACCGCTGTGTCGGAGCGCAGTTCGCCGTCATGCAGCTCAAGGCTATCTTCTCGGTGCTGCTGCAGAACTACGAGTTCGAGATGACCCAGCCGTCGGACTCCTACCGTAACGACCACTCGAAGATGGTGGTCCAGCTGCAGCAGCCCTGTCGGGTCGCCTATCGCAGGCGCGTCCGGTGAGGATCGAGGTCGACCGCGACATCTGTCAGGGACACGGCATGTGCGAGATGGAGGCGCCGGAGTTGTTCCGGGCGAAGGCCGACACCGTCGACCTCCTCGACCCCGCTCCCGACGAGTCGCGACGCGACGAGGTCGAACGTGCCGTCCAGTACTGCCCCACCCAGGCCCTGCGCATCATCGACGACCAGGAAGGCTAGATCTCCATGGCTTTTGACCGATCCGAACTCGACGAGATGGTGCAGCGGTGGCTGCAGGCGAACCGTGACGGCGAGAAGGCGGGGAACTGGCGCAATCTCGCCGAGTTCTACACCGCCGACGCCACCTACGGGTGGAACTACGGTCCGAAGGACGACTTCATGGCCGTCGGCCGTGACGAGATCCGCGACATCGCCATCGGGCTCGAGATGGACGGACTCGACGGGTGGACCTATCCGTACCAGTCCTGGGTGATCGACGAGACCACCGGCGACATGCTCGGTCTGTGGAAGCAGGTCTTCGACGCGACTCGCGCCGACGGCACCCGCTACGCCCTCGAGGGCATCCAGGGCAGCTGGTTCAAGTACGGCGGGAACTTTCAGTTCCGTTGGCAGCGCGACTTCTTCGACTACGGGAACGTCGTCGCCCTGTTCATGGAGATGATCACCGACGGCGTCCTGACCGAGGGCATGAGTGCACGGATGAACCGGGTGGCGAACGCGACCGAACGGCTGCCGGGCTGGTATCCGCTCGGCAAGACCCCCGTCCCGATGTGGTGAGGGCTGCCTGACGTGTCGTATTCCGAACTGTCCCAGGAAGAACTGGCCGTCCTCGTCCCCGAACTGCTGCTCGCCGGCCAGCTGATCGACCGCAGCGCGATGGCCCACGTCATCGGCGACTTCGGCCGGGACGTGATGGCGCAGGTGGCCATCGAGGAGTGGATGGCGGCGAGCCCGGTCTACACCGCGCGGATGCGCCGCGCCATGGGCGTCGACGGTGACGGTGTCGTGGACATGTTCAAGTGTCTGCAGCTCGACATCGGGGCCCCGCCACAGTTCATGGACTTCCGCTACTCGGTGATCGACGAGTACCACGGGAGTTTCGTGCTCGACCACTGCGGTGCGCTGATGGACGTCGAACCGATGGGCGAGGACTACGTGACCGCGATGTGTCACGACATCGAGGACCCCACCTTCGACGCCACGGCGATCGCCACGAACCGGCGGGCCCGCATCCGTCCGGTGCACCGGCCGCCCCGCCGTCCGGAGAACCGCACCCCGCACTGCGAGTGGCTCGTGACCATCGAGCCCGACCGCGACGAACTCGAGCTCCCGGACTACACGCACGCGATGTTCGCCACCCGCGCAGCCGATCTCGAGCTCTCGGAGATCGACCGTTCCGAGAAGGGGTGGATCGACTACTCGGGCGACCTCCTCGACGATCTGCAGTTCCGCGACTGGGCGCACAGCACCCTGGTGCGCACGGCCGAGGAGGTGGCCGTACAGCACCAGTTGCTCATCATGGGATTCATCGGTGCGGTGTCGCGCCGTACGTCGGACACCCACGCGCGCGAACTCCTCGGCAAGGCGGTCACCGGGATCGCCGGTCTGACCGCGGAGCGCATCCGGGTCGCCCTCGGGATCGGCGGTGACGCAGCCGGTCTGGCGCGCGTGCTGTCACTGCACCCGGCCCTGGGGCCAGAGCAGTACGTGGGGCTCGGGATCATCACCACCGGCACCGGTGCGAGTGCGGGTGTGTCGGTGCGTATCCCTCAGGGCAGTGCGGCGGTCGCCGACCAGAGCTGGCTGGTCCACCTCGACCCCGACAACCTGCTCCCGCTGCAGGCGATCGCGACCGCGGTCGACCCGCACTGGGTGGTGCAGGGTGCTCGGGTGGAAGCGGGCTTCCTCACCGTCGACATCGGCTGGGGCGCCGAGCAGCGCGAACGCAAGGAGGTCGCCGTGGTCCGCTTCAGCGGCGGCGCGAGCTTCCGGTTCGACGATCGCGGCGCGCCCAGTTCCATCATGCCCCTGTCGATCACACCGGTGTAGGAGCTCTCCCGTGGCGCAGAACCTGGCCGACCTCTTCGAGCACGCCGTCGATGCCGTCCCCGATCGGGTGGCGGTCATCGACGACGACACGCCGCACACCTACCGCGACCTCGAGGGCAGGGCCAATCGCTGGGCGCGTCTGTTGACCGACCGCGGCGTGCGCCGGGGCGACCACGTCGGCGTCCACATGTACAACGACGTCGATGCGCTCGCCGTGTTCCTGGCCGCCTACAAGCTCCGCGCGGTCCCGGTGAACGTCAACTACCGGTATCGGCCAGACGAGGCCGCCCACATCTATTCCGACGCCGGTGTGGTGGTCGTGGTGGCGCAGGCCGACCTGGCCGAGGTCGCCGACGAGGCGGCCACGCTCGTCGGTGGCGTCCGGCCGACCGTTCTCGTCACCGGCCCCGATCTCGACGAGCACCTGCAGGGCACCTCCGCCGACCGCGAGCCGGTGGACCGGTCGGGTGACGATCTGTTCCTGCTCTACACCGGCGGCACCACGGGGGCGCCGAAGGGCGTGATGTGGCGCCAGTCCGACATGTGGCGGGTGCTCGGCGGCGGCATCGACTTCTACTCCGGGGAGCCGCTGCCCGACGAATGGGCGCAGTCGGCCCGGGCGGCCGAGAGTGCCGACGGGATGCGCTTTCTCATGCTGCCGCCGTTGATCCACGTCTCGGGGCTGATGCCGACACTCGGTGCGCTGTTCTCCGGGAACACGGTCATCCTGCAGGCCCGTTTCGACGCCGCCCGGGTGTGGCGGGTGGTCGACCGGTGTCGGCCGAACATCATGGTCATCACCGGCGACGCGATGGGGCGACCGCTGATCGACGAGCTGGTGGCGCGCGACGCCGCCGGCGACCGGGTCGACACGTCGTCTCTACTCGCCGTCAGTTCCGGTGCGGCGCTGTTCTCCCCGGCGCTCAAGGCGCGCCTGCTGGACCTTGTGCCCTCGGTGGCCATCAGCGACTCCATCGGGTCGTCGGAGACGGGTTTCGGCGGGATACGCGTGTACTCGGCCGCCGACACGGGTTTCGTCACCGCCGATCACGCCGGAGGACCGCGCGTCCCCGCGGGTCGCGGCGCGACGGTGATCGACGACGACGGCGTGCCGCTCACCGAGCCGGGGGAGGGGTGGTTCGCCAAGACCGGACACCTGCCGATCGGGTATCACGGCGATGCGGTGACATCCGCCTCCATCTTCCGCGAACACGAAGGTGTCCGCATGGTGGTCAGCGGTGACCGCGCCCGGCTCGAATCCGACGGCGCCATCACTCTTCTGGGGCGGGGTTCGCAGGTGGTGAACACCGGCGGCGAGAAGGTGTTCGTCGAGGAGGTCGAGGGCGTGCTGAAGTCGCATCCCGCGATCGGCGACGCGACGGTCCTCGGTGTCCCCGACGACCGCTACGGACACCGGGTGGCCGCCGTGATCGCCCCGCGGGGCCCCATCGACCTCGACGCCGTGGCCGCGCATCTGCGGGGGACACTCGCCGGATACAAGGTGCCCCGCGTGTGGTGGCTCGTCGACGACATTCGACGAACGCCCAGCGGCAAGCCGGATTACCGCTGGGCGCAGTCGGTCTCGACCTCGCAGAACCCCGCCCGCGACGACCGTGGGGAATGACCGACCGGCCGTCGACCACACGGTCAGCATTCTTTCCCGCTCAGTGGGAACTTCTGCTGACCATCGACCGGATCTGAGCAACGACGTGGTGTGGCCTTTCGGTGAGGTCGGCCCAGGTGAAGCGCAGGATGGTCCAGCCGTTGGCGGCCAGGACGTTCTGTCGCGTCCGATCGTGCTGGAACGCGTGTGCATCGGAGTGGAACGCGAACCCGTCGACCTCCACGATCACCTTCTGCGCGGCGAACATGACGTCGACCGGGTACCCGCACACCGTCTCGTTGCCGACCCATCCGTCGATGCCGAACCGGCGCAGCAGATCCAGGAGCATTCTCTCGGCCTCTGACCGCGCGCCGCCGGCCGCGGCTGCCAGCTGCCGCTCCGACAGGGTCGCACCGTGACGTCCCGGGTATCGACGGTGCGCAGCGACGAGCTGCTCGAGGGATACCCGGCCCCGCAACAGGGCCGCGTCGAGGATCTTGCTGCCGGCGACCCCGGCGGCGTCGAGAACGGTGAGAGGGATTGCAGTCACCTTCAGACCCGCACGTTCGATGATGTCGACTCCGTGGAGGTCCCGGAGGAGCACCGACACACCGGAGATGCGCCCGGAATGTCGCGAGCGTGGTGCGGTCACCGTGATCGTCTCGGGTGGTCGCGGTTCCAATTGGTGCCACCACGCCGCAGACGGGCCGGACAGTACGGCGCGGCTGCCCACTCGTGCGCAGGCGATCCGCACGCGTGCGCGATGCGACATCGCGCGGTCGGTCGCGAAGTAGACGCCGTTGCCGACCCGCTGCCAGTTGCCGCTGTCGTGCAGTCGGCCGATCGCCGAACTCCCCAGTCCTGCGTCGAGCGCCTGCCGACGGGTGATCACACCGTCGTGGTCGGCGAGGAGTTGTCGGAGGTGCGCGTTCATCGCCTTCTGACGCGGTGGTCACCCGATCGGTTCCCACCATGCACCCGTCAGCATTCTTTCCCGCTCAGCGGGAAAGAATGCTGACCATCGACGGCTCAGCCGATCAGGGCGGCGAGCAGACCGGTGATCACCACGGCGACCGGTCCGCGGACCATGGCGAGCAGCAGTAGCGGCTGCGTGGCTCCGCCCTGACCGGTCACGTACACCGGGGCGTCGAACGGCAGATCGGGTCGGGTGGCGCGACGCACCGTCGCGATCGCCGAGCCGACGGCCACGACGAGTACCGCCGGCAGCGACAGATGCCAGGTGAGGGCGATGACCGCGCAACAGATCACGACACCGGACACGGGGATCACGGCGTGGATCGCGGTCACCTCGGCGTCCGACCCGCCGAGCGCTCGTCGCAGTGCGGGGACCTCGGTCAGCCGTCGCAGTCCGCCGGCCCACGCGCACCCGGCGCGGTAGGCGAGCACTGTCGCGACCACCGGTGCGATCGAGGTCAGGTACAGCGTCTCCGGCAGTGCGAGGGCCACCGCGAGCACCACGAGACCCAGCGCGAGATCGCCACGCCGACGGGACAAGCGGAGCGCGTCGGCCGATATCAACGCTCGGATGCGACCGCCGTCGAGGCGGCGGCTGCGTGCCCACGAGTACGCGAGCTGCCACCGGACGACCCGCGCGGTGTCGATCCATCCGAGGTCGAGCGTCACCGCCGCGAGGCGCGCCGCGGCGATGAAGCCGTCGTCGGGTGCGAACGCGTCGCGGTGCAGACGCGCCGGCGACCATCGGTGCCGCCCCCGCATCCGTGCGCGGCGCGACAGGCGCTCACTCGAACGGTGTTGGTGCACGGTGGCGGCCGCGAAGATCGCCACCGCCGCAACGACACCCGTGCCGAGGAGGGCCGGTGTCGTCGACCAGTCGAGCACGGCCACGACGGTCGCGGTGGCGAGGCACCCGAGGAGGGTGACGAGACCGGCTCGGCGACGGCGAGCGCTCAGGACGGGACCACGGTCGCCGGGACCCGACAGGTGCCACATCGCCTCGGCGCGGGAGAGTCGGATGGGGCCCCACCACCAGACCGCGGTCCCGACCACGAGTGCGCACAGTGCGATCGCCCACCCCACCAACACGATGCCCGGGTGGCCGATGCCGTGGGCGACCCCGATCACCGTCGCGACACGTTCGGGCTGCAGCAGGTACCACCCGAGGCCGGCGACCACCGCGCCCGTCATCACGATCCCGGGGGCGTCGTCGCGGGTGACGCTCATCGGCCGACCGTCACCGTCGTATCGGCGCATCGCGCGACGAGCTCGGCGCTGTGGGTCGCGACGACCACCGACTGCCCCTCGGTGACGGCGCGTTCGATCCGCTGCGCCACCCAGTCGCGCCCGGCGACGTCGAGCCCGGCCTCGGGTTCGTCGAGCACGATCAACCGAGCAGGGCGGATCCACACCGCGCACAACGCGAATCGCTGGCGCTGGCCCGTCGAGAGAGTGTGCGGGAAGCGATCGGACAGCTCGGCGATGCCCGCGTCGGCGAGGACGTCGGTCGCGATGCCGTCGTCGACGCCATGGGCTGCGGTGAGCAGCCGGAGGTGTTCGGCCAGCGTGAGTTCGGCGTAGGTGGCGTCGTCCCCGAGCTCGACGGCCACGAGTGTGCGGAAGCGGCTGTCGGTGTCATCGGCGACCACGTCGTCGGTGGCCGAAGCGCGAAGGGTGACGGTCCCCGAGTCGGGATGCCGGAGACCGGCGATGGCGCGCAGGAGGGTCGACTTCCCGGAACCGTTGGCCCCGGTGACGGCGAGGCAGTGCCCCGCCTCGAGATCGAGGGTGAGATCGGTGACGAGTTCGGCGTCGCCGGCGGACAGGCAGAGACGATCGATGTGCAACACGGTGAGACTTTCGGTGCGTGGGGTCAGGGGGTGTCGAAGACCGCCTGACGCAACGAGAGTCGCGATCAGGCGGTGACGAACCCCTGGCCGGGCGCGCGGGGACGAGCCACACGCACGAGTGCGAGCTCGTGGGAGGCAGGCGTGCGGACCGCGAGATGGGCACGTGACCAGCGATGGGCGACGCCCGGAGGTGGAATGCGTCGGCCGACCGCGATCTGTCGGAACACCCAGCGCGACAACAACGATCGCAGCTGCGGGTGCGAGGCGACGATGACGACCGCCGCACCCAGGGCGACCGAGGTCAGTGCGACAGCGATGTGGGGCAGCGTGGGCGTCGTGAGCCCGATCATGGTCAGCCACCAGGCGATCGCGAGCACCGCGGTCGCCATCACCGACGTGGCCGGCAGGGCCGCGACGGGTGTGCGGGTCGCGAACGAGTGTGTTCTCTCCCTCATTCGCCACCTCCCCGATCGTCGAACGGAACCGCCGTGGGATACGAGTGTAGCCATGACACCGCCCGTGGACGCCCTGGCCGCTTTCGGGGTCGGAGGCGACGCTCCCTCCGGACCCGTCGCGACGATGCACCAACGCCTCGGGCCGACGTTGGTCGATCACCGCGGACGGGTCGAGCTCGCCGCCTACGCGGTCCTGGTCGACACCGTCGGCGGCGGGCCCTTCGTGGTGGCCACCGGTCCCGATCGTGGCGTGGTGCAGGCCCGCCTGGCGTTCGCGACCGCCGGCGGCCCCATCGAGGCGGAGGGGGTGCTGACCGCCGAGGCGACGCTGCGGGATGACGGAGGGCAGTTCGGCCTGACGACGGTCGAGGTGACCGACTCCGCGGGTCGGTTGCGCGGATCGGTCCTCGTCCGTAACGCCCGCACGGGCCGGGTCTTCGATCCGGAGCTGCTCGCCCGCGGTCGCAGTCCGTACGACGTCGACGGCGGGCGACCGGTCCCCGACACGTTGGGCAGCGCGTCGGACGTACCGCCTCGGATCGATCCCGCACTCACCGGCGCGCAGGTCGTCGAGGCCGTCGCGGCCGGTCGGCTCGCCGCCGGTCCGCTCGCCGAACTGCTGTCGCTGTCGATCACGCCGGGCGATCCGGCCCGCGGTACGGGACCCGGCGTGGTGTGCACGCCCGCGCCGTGGATGGCCAACCCGCTGGGGACCATGCACGGGGGCGTCATCGCCGCGATCATCGCGCAGGGCTGCTCGCTGGCCGGTCAGGCCCACACGGCGCCCGGCCAGAGCCACACCGTCAGCGACTTCGCGGTCGACTTCTTCCGCTCGCCACCTCTGGATGCCGGGGACCTGCTGGTCACCACCCGCCCGGAACGGATCGGGCGGCGCCTCGGTGCGGTGTCGGCGACGTTCACCCAGGCCGACGGCACGCTGCTCGCGAGTGCCACGGCAAACGTGCGTTTCGGCTGATCCGGCGCGGTCCCGGGACAAAACAAGCAAGCGCGCTTGCTTTTTATGGGGACACCTGTGACCCTCGACGCATGAGCGTTGTGCACGACCTCGTGGCCGACATGACCGCGGAGGCCGCGTCGCTGGACGATCTGGTCGCCGGGCTCGACAGCGCCGACTGGGCGACCCCGACACCCGCCGAGGGCTGGACCATCGCCCATCAGGTCGGGCACCTGTGGTGGACCGATCGGATGGCCACACTGTCGGCGACCGATCCGCGCGGATTCGACGACATGCTCGGCGTCGCCGCGAACGACCCGGCGAACTTCGTCGACGACGGAGCCGCCGAGGCCGCGCAGATCCCGCCGGCGGACCTGCTGGCGCGCTGGCGGGAGGGCCGCGCCACGGTGGCCGAGGCACTCGTGTCGGTCCCCGAGGGCACCAGACTCGCGTGGTTCGGACCCCCGATGTCGGCAGCGTCGATGGCCACCGCCCGCATCATGGAGACCTGGGCCCACGGCCTCGATGTCGCCGACACCCTCGGCGCCGAACTCCCGCCGACGTCGCGACTGCGCAACGTCGCCCACATCGGGGTGCGGACGCGCGACTTCGCCTACATCCTCCACGGGCGCACCCCGCCGACGACGCCGCTGCGCGTCGAACTCACCGCACCCGACAGCGATGACATCTGGGAGTGGGGACCGGCCGACGCCGACAACCGCGTGACCGGCCCCGCCGAGGACTTCTGCCGCCTGGTCACCCAGCGCCGGGCGCCGGACGATCTCGACCTCGTCGTCACCGGCCCCGACGCGATCGAATGGTCGCAGATCGCACAGTGTTTCGCCGGGGCCCCCGGCACCGGCCGCGCACCGCGGGGCTCCACCTCGACGGCAGGACACCGATGACCGACCATCACGATGCCCTCGCGCCGGTACGGATCGGCAACGCGTCGGGTTTCTACGGCGACCGCTTCTCGGCGATGCGCGAGATGCTCGACGGCGGTGACCTCGACTTCGTCACCGGTGACTACCTCGCCGAACTGACCATGCTCATCCTCGGCCGCGACCGGTTGCGCGATCCGTCACGCGGCTACGCCTCGACGTTCCTGCGTCAGATGCGGGAGTGTCTGGCCCTCGCGCAGGAACGCGGCGTGCGGATCGTCGCGAACGCCGGCGGCCTGAACCCGAAGGGACTCGCCGCCGATCTGGGCGAACTCGCCGCCGACCTCGGCGTGAGCGTGGCGATCGCCCACGTCGACGGCGACGACCTCGTCGACCGGGCCGACGAGCTCGGACTCGGCACACCGCTCACCGCCAACGCCTACCTCGGGGCCTTCGGTATCGCCGCGGCCCTCGACGCCGGCGCCGACATCGTCGTCACCGGACGCATCACCGACGCCTCCCTCGCGGTCGGACCCGCTGTCAGCCACTTCGGGTGGGGCCACGACGATCTCGACGCCCTCGCCGGAGCCGTCGCCGCCGGGCACGTCATCGAGTGCGGAACCCAGGCCACGGGCGGCAACTACGCCTTCTTCACCGAGATCGACGACCTGTCGCGACCGGGATTCCCCATCGCCGAGATCGCCGCCGACGGCAGCTCGGTCATCACCAAACACCCCGGCACCGGGGGAGCGGTCACCGTCGGGACCGTCACCGCACAGCTGCTGTACGAGATCACCGGCCCTCGCTACCTCGGACCCGACGTGACGACGCGGATGGACTCGATCGCCCTCGAGCAGGTCGGCGCCGACCGCGTCCGTATCAGCGGCGTGCGCGGCGAGGCCCCGCCCGACACGCTGAAGGTGTCGCTCAACATGCTCGCCGGTTTCCGCAACGAGGTCACCATGGTCCTCACCGGCCTCGACATCGATGCCAAGGCGCGCCTCGTCACCGAACAGTTCGAATCGTCGCTGACGACGAAACCCGAGACCCTCACCTGGGAGCTGTCGCGCACCGACCGTGCCGACGGTGCCACCGAGGCACAGTCGAGCGCGCTCCTGCGGGTGATCGGCAAGAGCCCCGATGCCGACGTCGTCGGCCGCCACTTCTCGGCCGCCGCAGTGGAACTCGCGCTGGCCAGCTATCCCGGTTTCACCATGACCACCCCGCCCGGCAAGGGCAGCCCCTACGGGGTGTTCGAGCCGGGGTACGTCGCGGCCGATGCCGTGACACACCGTGTGACCCTGCCCGACGGCTCGGTGACGCTGATCGAGCCGAGCCCGCTGCGCGGCCCGTCGACCCCGGACGCACCCGAGACGCCGTCGCCGGCCCGCGACTGGGGCCCCACCACCCCGGCGCCCCTCGGCCTGATCGCCGGAGCGCGCAGTGGCGACAAGGGTGGTAGCGCCAACATCGGTGTGTGGGTGCGTGATCCCGAGCACTACGCATGGCTCGAGGAGACCCTCACCGTCGACGAACTGCGCCGACTGCTCCCCGAGACCGAGCACCTCCGGGTCGCCCGGTACCGCCTGCCCAACCTGCTCGCGGTGAACTTCGTGATCGAGGAGATCCTCGGTCGCGGCGTCGCCGACAACGTCCGCTTCGACCCGCAGGGCAAGGGTCTCGGCGAATGGCTACGCGCCCGCGTGGTCGACATCCCCGATCGATTCGAGGTCATCTGAATGAGTCTTGCGACACCCGCCTGGGACACCCCGGAACGCCGCGAGTTGCGCAGCACCGTCGCCGGATTCGTCGAACGCCACATCCTCCCGTTCCAGAACGACTGGGAGCGCGACGGTCTCATCCCGCGCGAACTGCACCTCGAGGCAGCCAAGCTCGGCCTGCTCGGCGTCGGGTTCCCCGAAGCCGTGGGCGGATCGGGTGGCGACCTCGTCGACGCGACCATCGCCGGCGAGGTGCTGCACGAACGCGGTGCCGCCGGGGGCATCTACGCCTCGCTGTTCACCCACGGCATCGCCCTGCCCCACCTCATCGCCGCCGGCGATCCCGACCAGATCGACCGCTGGGTGCGACCGACGCTCGCCGGGGAGAAGATCGGCAGCCTCGCCATCACCGAACCCGGCGGCGGCAGCGACGTCGGCCACCTCACCACCAAGGCGGTCCGCGACGGTGACCACTTCGTGGTCAACGGCGCGAAGACCTACATCACCTCCGCGGTCCGCGCCGACTTCATCGTCACCGCGGTCCGTACCGGCGGCCCCGGCGCGGGCGGTGTGTCGCTGCTCGTGATCGACACCGACACACCGGGGTTCTCCGTCAGTCGCAAGCTCGACAAGATGGGGTGGCGCTGCTCGGACACCGCCGAACTCAGCTTCGTCGACGCCCGCGTCCCGGTGGCCAACCTGGTGGGTGCCGAGAACAGCGGGTTCACCCAGATCGCCGCGGCGTTCGTCACCGAGCGCGCCGGGCTCGCCACGCAGGCGTACGCCAGCGCGCAGCGATGCCTCGACATCACCCTCGAATGGGTCCGCACCCGCGAAACCTTCGGCAAACCGCTCATCGCCCGACAGTCGGTGCAGGACAGCGTGACCGAGATGGCCCGCCGCATCGACATCGCCCGCACCTACACCCGCGCCGTCGTCGACCGGAAGGTCAGCAGCACCGACGACCTCATCGCCGAGGTGTGCTTCGCCAAGAACACCGCCGTCGAGACCGGCGAATGGGTGGCCAACAGGGCGATGCAGCTCTTCGGTGGGCTGGGGTACATGGCCGAGTCGGAGATCGAGCGGCAGTACCGCGACATGCGCATCATCGGCATCGGCGGCGGTACCACCGAGATCCTCACCGGCCTCGCCGCGAAACGACTGGGCTTCCAGGCATGAAGGGCAGCAAGGCGTGACCACACTCCGTTCCGCGCTCGACCCCACCGATCCCGGGTACGCCGACGCCGCATCCACCATGGCCACCAAACTCGCCGAGCTCGAGGCGGAGTTCGCGACCGCGCTCGAGGGAGGGGGCACGAAGAAGGTCGCCCGCCACCACGAGCGCGGGAAGATGCTCGCCCGCGAACGCATCGAGATGCTCATCGACGAGGACTCGGCCTTCCTCGAGCTGTGCCCGCTCGCGGCGTACGGATCGGACTTCCAGGTCGGCGCCTCGATCATCACAGGGATCGGCGTCGTCGCCGGTGTCGAGTGCATGATCGTCGCCAACGACCCGACCGTCCGCGGTGGCACGTCGAATCCGTGGACCCTGCGCAAGGGATTCCGCGCCAACGAGATCGCCATGGAGAACCGCCTCCCGTGCATTTCGCTGGTCGAGTCCGGCGGCGCCGACCTCCCGACCCAGAAGGACGTGTTCATCCCCGGCGGACGCATGTTCCGCGACCTCACACAGCTCTCCGCGGCGGGCATCCCCACCATCGCGCTGGTGTTCGGCAACTCCACCGCCGGAGGTGCCTACGTGCCGGGCATGTCCGATCACGTCGTGATGATCGAGAACCAGTCGAAGGTGTTCCTCGGTGGTCCACCACTGGTGAAGATGGCGACCGGTGAGGACAGCGACGACGAATCACTGGGCGGTGCAGGCATGCACGCCCGGCAGTCCGGCCTGGCCGACTACTTCGCCCGCGACGAACAGGACGCCATCCGCATCGGACGGCGCATCGTCGGACGGCTCAACTGGCGCAAGGCCGGCCCGGGACCCGTCGCCGAACCGACCGAACCCCGCTATGACCCCTCCGAACTCGTCGGCATCGTGCCCGGCGACCTGAAGATCCCGTTCGACCCCCGCGAGGTCATCGCCCGGGTCGTCGACGACAGCGACTTCGACGAGTTCAAGGCCGAGTACGGGTCGTCGCTGTGCACCGGATGGGCCCGCGTACACGGCTACCCCGTCGGCATCCTCGCCAACGCCCAGGGCGTGCTGTTCTCCGCCGAGGCGCAGAAGGCGACCCAGTTCATCCAGCTGGCGAACCGTTCGAACACGCCGTTGTTGTTCCTGCACAACACCACCGGGTACATGGTGGGCAAGGAGTACGAGCAGGGCGGCATCATCAAACACGGATCGATGATGATCAATGCCGTGTCGAACTCGACCGTGCCGCACATCTCGCTGCTGGTCGGTGCGAGCTACGGCGCCGGTCACTACGGCATGTGTGGACGGGCGTTCAACCCGCGTTTCCTCTTCGCCTGGCCGAGTGCGAAATCCGCCGTCATGGGTGCCGCACAGCTCTCCGGCGTCATCTCGATGGTGTCGCGGGCGGCGACGGAGGCCCGCGGCGGCGTCGTCGACGAGGAGGCGGACAAGGGGATGCGGGCGATGATCGAGGCCCAGATCGAGGCGCAGTCGGTGCCCGCGTTCCTCTCGGGCATGCTCTACGACGACGGCGTCATCGACCCCCGTGACACGCGCACGATCCTGGGGATCGCGTTGTCGGCCATCGACTCCGCGCCGGTCGAGGGGACGTCGAGCTTCGGCGTCTTCCGGATGTGAGCGCCGCGATGACCTCTCCCACACCAGCCCCCATCACCTCGGTGCTCGTCGCCAACCGCGGCGAGATCGCCCGACGCGTGTTCGCCACCTGCGCACGCATGGGTCTGTCGACGGTCGCGGTGTTCTCCGACCCCGACGCCGACGCCCCACACGTCACCGCCGCCGACCGGGCCGTCCGGTTGCCGGGGGAGACCTCGGCGCAGACCTACCTCGACGGCGCGGCGATCATCGCCGCCGCCGTGGCCGCCGGTGCGGACGCGATCCACCCCGGATACGGATTCCTCTCCGAGAACGCGGCGTTCGCGAGCGCGGTGATCGACGCCGGCCTCACCTGGATCGGGCCGCCGCCGGAGTCGATCGCCGCGATGGGATCGAAGGTGAACGCCAAGGAGATCATGGCTGGTTCGGGTGTCCCCGTGCTCGGCGATCTCGACCCCGCCACGCTCGGTCCGTCCGACCTCCCCGTCCTCATCAAGGCCTCGGCCGGTGGCGGTGGGCGCGGCATGCGGATCGTCCGCGACATCGGCGCGCTGAGCGATGAACTCACCGGGGCCGCCCGCGAGGCCGCATCGGCGTTCGGCGACGACACGGTGTTCTGCGAGCCCTACGTCGAACGCGGCCACCACATCGAGGTGCAGATCCTCGCCGACACCCACGGTCGGGTGTGGGCGGTCGGCGAACGCGAGTGCTCGATCCAACGCCGACACCAGAAGATCATCGAGGAGGCCCCCGCGCCTCTCGTGGAACGGATCGGCGGCGATCTGCGGGCCCGGCTCTACGACGCGGCGCGTCAGGCGGCCACCGCCATCGGATACGTCGGCGCGGGGACCGTCGAGTTCCTCGCCGACGGGACCGGTCGGTTCTACTTCCTCGAGACCAACACCCGATTGCAGGTCGAGCACCCGGTCACCGAGGCGACCACCGGACTCGACCTCGTGGAGTGGCAGATCCGGATCGCCGAGGGGGAGCGACTCGGCGACGAGCCGCCGCCCACCACCGGTCACGCCATCGAGGCGCGCCTCTACGCCGAGGATCCTGCCCACGGATGGGCGCCGCAGTCGGGCACCGTGTTCTCCCTCGACCTGCCGGCCGACTCCCGCTTCGGGCCGCTGACGCGACCCGGGGTCCGCGTCGACTCCGGCATCGAGTCGGGCAGCGAGATCTCGGTGTTCTACGACCCCATGATCGCGAAGGTGATCAGCTGGGCCCCCGATCGTCGGCGGGCGAGTGCCATGCTCGCCGGGGCGCTGGCCCGTGCCCGCGTGCACGGACCGGGCACCAATCGCGATCTGCTGGTGACGATCCTGCGGCATCCGCAGTTCCTCGGCGGTGACACCGACACCGGCTTCATCGACGCGATCGGTCTCGACGTGCTGGCCCGTCCCCGCGCCGACACCGTCGCGGTCCGCCACGCCGCGATCGTCGCCACACTGGCCGCGGCACAGGCCAACCGGGACCGGGCGTCGGTGCAGCCACGGGTCCCGTCCGGATGGCGGAACCTGTTCTCCCAGCACGCGGTGAAGCGTTTCGCCGATCCGGCCGACGACACCGCGGCCGACATCGAGGTGCGGTATCGATTCGACCGCGCCGGCGTGGACCTGCCCGACGACCCGACCGTGACGGTGATCGACGCACACCCGTTTGCGGTGACCCTCGAGATCGACGGTGTCCGCACGCGGTTCACCGCCGACCGGTACACCGACACCCAACGCCGCTCGGTGTGGTTCGTCGACTCCGACTCGGCGTCGGTCACTCTCGTCGCCCGTCCCCGGTTCGTCGACCCGTCTGCGGTGGGTGCACCGGGTTCGCTGCTGGCACCCATGCCGGGATCGGTGATCCGGATCGCGGTGGCCGTCGGCGACGAGGTGACGCAGGGCCAGCCGCTGCTGTGGCTGGAGGCGATGAAGATGGAACACACCGTGCACGCCCCGTCCGACGGGGTCGTCACCGAACTCGCAGTGATCGCCGGCCAACAACTCGCCGTGGGCGACGTCCTGGCCGTGATCGGCGACCGCGCACACGACGCATCAGGCAGTATCGAACAGTCCGACCCGAAGGAGACCCCATGACCACATTCGCAGACGCGCCGACCGACACCACGCCGGTCAACCCGTTCGTCGAGACCGCCGAGCGTGCCGCGTTGCGTGCCTCGGTGGCGGCCCTGGCCAAGCGCTACGGCCAGGAGTACTTCATGGAGTGCGCCCGGACGGGGAAGAAGACCGACGAACTGTGGCGCGAGGCAGGACAACTGGGCTTCCTCGGCGTGAACCTGCCCGAGGAGTACGGCGGCGGTGGCGCCGGCATGTACGAGCTCGCCATCGTGATGGAGGAGATGTCGGCCTCAGGCGTCGGACTGCTCATGATGGTCGTGTCCCCGGCCATCTGCGGCAACATCATCGCCCGATTCGGCACCGACGACCAGAAGCAGCGGTGGCTTCCGGGCCTCTCCGACGGGTCGATCACCATGGCGTTCGGCATCACCGAGCCCGAGGCGGGATCGAACTCGCACCAGATCACCACCACCGCCCGTCGCGACGGGTCCGACTGGCTGCTGACGGGCCGCAAGGTGTGGATCTCCGGGGTCGACCAGGCCGATGCGGTGCTCATCGTCGCGCGCACCGAGGACGCGAAGACCGGCAAGCTGAAGCCCGCCCTGTTCATCGTGCCGACCGACGCCGAGAACTTCGAGTACAAGCAGATCGCGATGGAGCTGATCAACCCCGAGAAGCAGTTCCAGCTGTTCCTCGACGACGTCCGGCTGCCGTCGGATGCGCTCGTCGGCTCGGAGGACGCCGCGCTGGGACAGTTGTTCGCCGGTCTCAACCCCGAACGCATCATGGCCGCCGCCTCGGCCATAGGCATGGCCCGCTTCGCACTGGGCAAGGCCGTCGACTACGTGAACAACCGCACGGTGTGGAAGACCCCCATCGGCGCGCACCAGGCGATCGCACATCCGTTGGCGCAGGGCAAGATCGAGCTCGAGATGGCGAAGCTCATGATGCAGAAGGCAGCCACCATGTACGACGCCGGGGATGACTGGGGCGCCGCGGAGCCGGCCAACATGAGCAAGTACGCCGCGGCCGAGGCCTGCGTGAAGATCGTCGACCAGGCGGTGCAGTCCATGGGTGGCAACGGGTTGTCGACCGAGTACGGCATCGCGCCGCTGCTCAACCTGTGCCGTGTCGCCCGCGTGGCCCCGGTGAGTCGCGAGATGGTCCTCAACTTCGTCGCGCAGACCAGCCTGGGTCTGCCGAAGTCGTACTGAGCGCCGTGTCCGAGATCGTCGTCACCCGATCCGACGAGTCCGGTGTCGCCACCCTCGCCCTGGACTCGCCCGGCAACCGGAACGCGTTGTCGCCGGCGCTGACCGGGCAGCTGAGGGAGCATCTCGCGGCCGTCGACACCGACCCGTCGGTGCGGTCGGTGGTGCTCACCCACACCGGTGGGACCTTCTGTGCGGGGGCCGATCTCTCGGCGGCGATGTCCTCGGGACTCTCCCCGCAGGAGGCGTCGGCGGCGGGCACCGAAGCGATGATCGCCATCCTCCGGGCGATCATCACCTCGACGAAACCCGTGATCGCCCGGATCGACGGCCATGTACGGGCAGGCGGTCTGGGGATCGTGGGGGCGTGCGACATCGTCGTCGTCGGTCCCGCGACGACGTTCGCGCTGACTGAGGCACGGTTGGGGCTCGCGCCGTCGATGATCTCGCTGACCCTGCTCACGAAGATGGATTCGCGCGCCGCGAGCCGCTACTTCCTCACCGGCGAGAAGTTCGGGCCGCGCGAGGCCGCCGACATCGGTCTGGTGACCGTCGCCGAGGGTGACGCCGATGCTGTCGCGACGACGGTGGGTCGGCTGACCGCCGACATCGCCAAGGCGTCGCCGCAGGGCCTGCGGGAGTCGAAGAAGGTCGTCAACAGCGTGGTGATCGAGCTGTTCGAGCGCTACGCCGAGCAGCGACGCACCGAGTCGGCGGAGTTGTTCGCCTCCGACGAGGCCCGCGAGGGCATGTCGGCGTTCCTCGAGAAGCGTCCGCCCCGGTGGGTGCTCGACCCGGCCGTGTCGTGAACAGCCGACTGCCGCAACAGGATCGGTCGCGCGCCACCCGGGAGCGCCTGATCGCCTCGACGATCGACGTGCTGGCGTCGGACGGGTGGGCCGCGGCGACCGTGTCGGTGATCGCCGAACGGGCCGGGGTGTCGCGCGGCGCGGCACAGCATCACTTCCCGACGCGGGAATCGCTGGTGATCGCGACCCTGGAGCAGACGTTCGACGAGTTGACGACGCGCGCGGCTGACGGCGAGGAGACGCTGCCCGAGGGCCCGGGGCGTGTCGAGGCCGTGGTGACTCGCGCCGTGGAGGTCTACACCGGTACGCAGTTCAAGGCGCTGCTGCAGGTGTGGAGTGCGGCGGCGTCCGATCCCGCGCTGCGCGAGACGATCCTGCCGATGGAACGCCGCTTCGCCCGTGCCGCACACCGGCTCACGATGCAGTCGCTGGTGGGTGGTTCCGCCGATCCTGCCGTGCACCGGCTGGTGCAGGCCACCCTCGACATGGCGCGCGGTCTCGGCCTGGCCGACACGCTCTCCGACGACTCGGCGCGACGCAAGCAGGTCATCGCGACGTGGTCGGAAGTCCTTGCTGCAGCGCTGAACTGAGGTCGGCGACAGGCTCCGCCAGGTGGCGGAGATCGGCGACGACGGTGTCCGGCGACGGCATCGACTCGATCTCGGTGACCATCGCGCGTCGACGCTGCGCCGCGGTGACGGTCGGCGCGAGAAGCGCACCGACGGCGGCTCGGACGGATTCCGGATGGGCCCGCTCACCGATCAGCTGTGTTGCGAGACCGGCGTCGGCGAGTGCGGCGGCGTTGTCGAACTGATCGGCCCCCTGCGGCAGCAGCAGTTGCGGGAGGCCTGCGGCGAGGGCGGCCAGCGTGGTGCCCGACCCACCGTGGTGCACGATCGCCGACGCGTGGTGCAGCACCGCGGCCTGGGGGACCCACGGCTCAACGGCGATGCCCTCGGGCAGCGGACCCAGCGCGTCGACCGGTACCGACGGGCCCAGTGCGATGAGGACGCGGGTGCCCAGCGACGCGATGCCGGTGGCCACCTCGCCGAGCACGCGGGCATCGCCGAACTCGGTGCCGAGGGTGACGTAGACGAGCGGCCGGTGATCGTCACCGTCGAGGACGATCGGCGGCAACGGGCCGTCGGCGGCGAACGCGATGGGGCGCAACGGGACACGGCCGCGACGCGCCAGCACGTCGGGGTGCTGGAGCGAGGGTGGGCAGATGTCGAGGAGGGCGACCTCGGGGGTGTCGTGGTCGAAGGCGAACCCGCGGCCGACACCGTGCGTCACCACGTCGATTCCCGCGGTCTGCGCGGCGGTGACGGCGCCGATGGCCGCGGACTCCGCCACGATCAGGTCGGGCGCGACCCGGTCGATCACCGGCGCCAGATCGGTCTCGAACGACCGGGGGATCAGCTCGGTGAACGCCCGGCGGGTCACGTGACGGTGGGCCACGGTGTCGGCCTTCACCTGTTCGACGGACGTCACCGAGGCGTCCTCGGCCACGGCGCGTTCGAACGCGGCGCGGATGGACATACCCGCCGCCCAGGGCGTGAAGCCCTGCTCGGCCAGCGCGGGATGCAGCCGTTCCCCGACTGCCCAGTGCACGGTGTGGCCTGCTCCCTGCGCAGCGAGGGCCAACGGGACGAGCGGAAAGGTGTGCCCGTAGGCCTCGAGTGACGAGAACAGGATCCGCATGACGTGAAAGCTTAGCGGCACTAAATGGCAGCGGGCCTCCCGCGCCCGGTGGTGATCACCGCCACCAGTCGTCGTCGGGTGCCACCGCGGGGCGTCGCTTGTGTCGGGTCCGCGAGTAGGCCGCCTCGATCGTCTCCGCCGCCGCGGCGGGCACCTGACGACCCTCGAGGTACCCGTCGATGTCGCGGTAGCTGACACCCAACGCGTCCTCGTCGGGCAATGCGGGACGATCGTCCTCGAGGTCCGCCGTGGGGACCTTGTCCCAGGTGCTCTCGGGAGCTCCCAGGGTGCGGAGGAGTTCGGCACCCTGTCCTTTGGTCAGGCCGGTCAACGGCGTGACATCGGCCGCGCCGTCGCCGTGCTTGGTGAAGAACCCCGTCACCGCCTCCGCGGCGTGATCGGTACCCACCACCAGCAGTCCGCGTTCACCGGCGATGGCGTATTGGGCGATCATGCGTTCGCGCGCCTTGATGTTGCCCCGGTTGAGGTCGCTGAGGCGGTCGATGTGGAGGGCGTCTGCGACGGCCTGCGCCCCGGCGTCGACCGCGGGCGCGATGTCGATCGACGTCACCATCGTCGGCGCCACGAAGTCGAGCGCGATGTCGACGTCGGCAGCGTCGGCCTGGTCGCGGTACGGGAGCCGCACACCCACGAACTCGGCCTCGACGCCGTCGTCGACGAGCCTGTCGACGGCGAGCCGGCACAGGCGACCGGCCAGGGTGCTGTCCTGGCCGCCGCTGATCCCGAGGGTGAACCCCCGGGTGCCGGTGGCCCGGACGTAGTCGGTCAGGAACGTCACGCGACGGTCGATCTCGTCGCGTGGGGTGGTGGTCGGGCGGACACGCAGCTCGTCGATGATGTCGTGCCGCACCGTCATGATGGGCTCCCGGTGTCGGAGGTGTGACCGTCGACGGCGTCGCGGAGATGGTCCAGGAGGAAGTGCAGGCTCTCGCCCACGGTCGCAGCGAGCACGTCGGGTGGGTCACCGTCGAACACGCGGTGCGCGGTGTGTACGGCACCGCGGTCGAACAGGCCGAACCAGACGGTGCCCGGTGGCACGTCCTCCTGGGTCTCTGGTCCGCCCTCGCCGGTGACCGCGACGGCGATGTCGGCCCCGAACAGTTCGGCGGTGGAGCGGGCCATCGCGCGTGCCGCGTCCTCGGTCACGACCGGTCCGTCGGGGACCTTCAGCAACGAGTGCTTGACCTCGGGTCGATAGGCGATCACACCGCCGCGGTACCAGTCGCCCGACGATGTCGCCCTACCCAGATGGGTCGCGATGTTGCCTGCGGTGAGCGACTCCGCCGTCGCGATCGTGATGCGACCCTCGTCGGCGAGAGAGGCCAGTTCCTCGCACAGATCGCCGATGTCGTCGTCGGTGGGCAGTCGGTCGTCGGGATCGCTGATCATGTGACCCGCTTACCCGGCGGTCGAGGGGCTCAATCCACTCGATCCCGCGATGATCGCTTGCTCCACCGGTGATCGTGGATGGTCGAGATCGAACTGCTCGGTGAGCATCAGGCCCGGTTGCGACAGGAACCGTGGCCGGGTGCCTCGATGCTGTTGTGCCGCGTGGACGAGGAACGGGTGACAGAGGTGGACGTCGCCGGCGGCGCCGGTGGCGAGGACCTCGGGACGCTCGGGCGTCTCGCGGGAGCCGATGGCGTCGAGTTCCCCGGCGATGTCGAACATGTCGACGCCGGCCTCACCGAACGGGGCCAGGAGGTGCGGCACGTCGAGGTGGGAGCCGGAACGGATGCGCGTCGGTGCGTCGTCGTCCCCCACGTCGGACAGCAGGAACAGCATCAGCAGACCGCGGTCGCGGGAGGACACGTTGACGAAGTACCGACTCGCCCCGGGCGGCAGGAAACTCGCGTCGATGTGCCAGCCGGTGTCGCGGGATTCGGTGGCGGTGGGGAAGCGGACCGCGACGTTCCCGAGTTCGATCCGTTGCGTCCAGCGACCGGGCCCGACGAGCTGGTCGTAGGCCTCGGTCAGTGCCGGCGACCGCGCCGCGGCCGCGAACGACGGGGTCATCGGACTGTCGACGCGACGGACCGGCTCGGTCCACGACAGGGGGTCGTCGGGCGACTCGGCGAGGAGATCCCACAGCTGTGCGCGGCAGTCGTCGACGGTCGCGCGGTCGACGGCGCCGCGGATCGCGATGTGGCCGTCGCGGGCGAACGTCTCGAGGTCGGTGTCGGTGAGCGTCATCGCCGATCAGTGTGGACACGTGGACCGTGGGCGGGCAATCGTTTTTCCACCGACTAGGTTCTCCGACATGCCGACTCTGTCCGTACGGACGACCAGGATCGTTGTCGTCTCCCTCGTCGCGCTGGCGACCATCGCCTCCGGCGTCGCCAGCTACGTGGTCGGACGGCACTACGACGAACGCCGCGAGGCCGACGCGGTGCGGTCACTCGGACTCGGCGTCCGCCCGACGCCGCTCTGGACACTCGACGTGCAGCGCGTGGCGACCGGGCCCGGCGACACGCTCCTGTCGGTCGCGACCCCGGACACGAACACGAGCGGCTACGGGTTCCTCGTCGACGCGGCCGACAACCTGATCGCCGCGGTGGGACGGCCGCGGGCCTACACCGAGGTCGCCGACGTGACGCTGGTGGGCATCGGTCGCACCGATGGAGCACCGATCTGGAGGCGGCCGGTCGGTCCGATCACGAGCTGCACCGGCGGTCCCCTCGCGGGATCCATCGCCTGCTGGTCGCCGACCCGCGTGATCGTCGTCGACACCGCGACCGGCCGCGTGCGCGGCCAGGCCGATCCGGACTTCACCGTCTCGGGCGTGACGGTCGCCGGCGACGCGACCTATGTGAGCGGCACCCGGGGAACCGGACCCGCGGCGTCGGTCGTGCTGGCCACGGGCACCGTGGGCGCGCCGACCGCGAGCGTCCGGACCATCACCGATGCCGGTCCCGGGGCGTCGATCAGCGACGTGGCACCCGACCGCAGGGTCTTCATCGTCCGGGCCGCGGCCGACGGCGACATCGGGTTCGCCTCGGCGGTGTACTCGCTCGACACCGGGACGCGGCGCTTCGCCGCCGACGGCATCGTCACCACGATCGGCGACACCCTGTTCCGCGCCGAGACCTATCCCCAGGGGATCGAGCGTCTGCTCACCGACGACGGGACACAGGTCGCGACCCAGCGCCTGAGCCTTCCGGACGGGTCCTTCCGACCCCAGGTCACGGCAACCCCTTTCGCCCCGATCGTCATGGGCAACGGGGTGTTCGATCCGCGCTCCGGCGCACTGCTCTGGCGCGACCCGGTCCTCGACTGGGGCAAGGCGGACGGCGGCATCGCGCCGGCCGTCGTCGGTCCCACCCTCATCGCCGCATCGTTGGACGGGAATCTGATCGGCTTCGACGCCCGCTCGGGCCGTCGAATCTGGACCACCCCGTGGCCCGCCGCGTTCGTAGTCCGTTCCGGTATCTCCGACGGCCGCTTCTTCGTGTTCGGCGATGCCAGCGGCATGCACTCGCTCGACGCTGTCACCGGTCGGATCGTGTGGTCGGTGGTGTCCCGGTCGCCGTCGGCGGGCACTCTCGCGCTGACCGCCGTCTCCGGCTCCGGCGGCGACATCGTTCGGGCGGAGGGGGATTCGCTGTCGGTGTGGCGGGCCCGGAAGGGCGAACAGGGGTGAGTCGGCCGCGAGGGGGATTCAGTGGCGCGCGCGAGCCTCGCGGACACCCATCACGGTGACCGTCACGGCGACGATCGCCAGGCCCGCCCACTGCGACCAGGCCAGCGTCGTGCCCAACACGAGCACCCCGACGACGGCCGCGGTGGCCGGGAAGGCCAGTTCGCCGAGTGTCGCCCGGGACGCGGGGGTCGACTGCAGCGCGCGGTAGTAGAGGGTCAGGGCGAGCAGGCCCGGGATGAGGGCGAGCAGGACCAGGCCGACCGCGTCGCCCCATGCCGGCAGCAGGGGAGCGCCGGTGACACCGACGACGCCGAACGCCCCGACCGTGCCGAACCCGAGTCGCAGGGTCGTGAGGTGGCGGGGTGACAGCGAGGGCGACACCATGCGCCCGAGGACGGTGCCGACCGCCCACAGTGCCGCTGCGCCGAGGGCGAGCAGGGCCGGCTCGAGTTCGGACACGGTGAGGTGCAGCGGGTCGGCGAAGGCGAGCAGCCAGGCCCCGACGAGGGCGGGAATCGCGTAGAGCGCGAAGCGGGGTCGCAGGCGTTCGCCGAGGAGCAGCACCGCCAGGGCGATGGCGAGGACCGGCTGCAGCTTCTGCAGGACGAGCGGGGTGATGAAGTCGCCGCTGCTCCCGGCGATCGTGAACGCGCGCGTGAACAGTGCCGTCGCCACAGCCGAGGACCCGATGCCGATGACCACCACCGCGACCTTGTCGCGCACGCCGAGTCGCAGGAAGGCACGGATCGCCGACGGCAGGAACGGGGCGAGCAGAACCATGGGGAGGATGTGTTCCCACAGCACGATGGTGCCCGCGGCGAGGTCGGACGCCAGCGGCTTGCGCAACAGGCCGTCGAGGCCCCACAGCGCCGCCGACACCGCGATCAGCCAGGTCGCGTCACGGCGCCCACGCAGGCTCGACGACCCGCCGGCGTCGGCGACGACGACGGTCTCGTTCGAGGTCCCCCCGGCGACGGTCACCCGCCGACGCTGATGTCCACGCGGTCGGGATAGAACGCGACGTGGTCGACGATGTCGGCGACCGCGTCGTGGGGCCGGGGGTACACCCAGACCGTGTCGGCCTGCTCGGTGCCGTCGACGACGAGGTCGTAGTACGAGGCCTCGCCCTTGTAGGGGCAGTAGGTGTGCGCATCCGACGCCCGCAACACCGCGGGGTCCACATCGGCGATCGGGATGTACTGCACGGGTGGGTAGCTCGCCTCGCGCAGCGTCAGCGCCGCGTCGGACGCGGCGATCTGTCGCCCGTCCACGCTCACGGTCACGCGCTGACCGGTGGGCGTCACGGTGATGGGGTGGTCGGGACCGGGGACGAGCGGGGTGCGTGCCATGCGGGGATCAACGACGACGCGTGGCCGGCTGTTCCCGCCGGCCCGTGACGGCGATGTGCCCCGGAGACCGTGGGGTCTCCGGGGCACACCGACCCCGCGTGGGGTCACCGACGGGTGAGGTCAGCTGTCGTGCAGGATCACGCCGCGGATGTTCTTGCCGTCGCGCAGGTCCTGGTAGCCCTCGTTGACCTGCTCGAGGGTGTAGGTCGAGGTGACCAGCTCGTCGAGCTTGAGCTGACCCGCGTCGTACAGACGCAGCAGGCGCACGATGTCGTACTGCGGGTTGGCCGACCCGAACAGTGAGCCCTTGATCGTCTTCTCGTTGAGGGTCAGGTCGATCCCGGGCCAGTGCACCGTGAACTTCTCCGGGCTCGACAACCCGGTCAGCACGACCGTGCCGCCCTTGCCGACCGCGCCTATGGCCGCCGACACGACGTCCTCCTCGACGGTGCCGACGGTGACGATCGCGCAGTCGGCACCCTGGCCCCAGGTGAGCTCGGTGACCTTCTCCTGCGCCTCGGCCGGATCGGCGAAGGTGTGGGTCGCACCGAACTTGGTGGCCGTGTCGCGTTTGAACGCGATCGGGTCGACCACCACGACGTACTTGGCGCCGGCGTGCACGGCGCCCTGCACCGAGTTGATGCCGATGCCGCCGATGCCGTAGATGACCACCGTGTCGCCGGCGCGCACGTTGCCCGCGTAGACGACCGATCCCCATCCGGTGGGCACACCGCAGCCGACGAGCACGGCCTTGTCCAGCGGCAGCCAGTCGTCGACCTTCACCACCGAGTACTGGGAGATCACGGCGCGCTCGGAGAAGGTGCCGAGCATGCACATGCCGCCGAAATCGTCACCGCCGGCGTGGAATCGGTAGGTGCCGTCGGGCAGGCACCCGTCGAGGATGGTCGCACCGACGTCACACAGCGACTGTCGGCCGGTCGAGCAGTAGCGGCATGTCCCGCAGTTGGGGATGAAGCTGCACACCACGTGATCGCCGGGCTTGACCTTGGTGACGCCCGCACCGACCTCCTCGATGATGCCCGCGCCCTCGTGGCCGCCGACCATGGGGAAGCGCGGCGGGAGGTCGCCGTCGGTGAGGTGCAGATCGGAGTGACACAACCCCGCGGCGGTGAACTTGATCAGGACCTCGCCGTCCTTGGGCTTGTCGAGGTCGAGTTCGAGGATCTCGAACGGCTTTCCGGCGTCGAACAGTACGGCTGCCTTGGTCTTCATGGTCGAAGTCCCTCCTCCTCGGCGCACCGATCGGGGTCAGGGGTGCGCTCTGTAGGCCATGGTGACGCGCGTCACTCGATGGAGGTGTCCAACTTTTGGACAGGCTGGACGGGTCAGCCGTCGTGTCTCTGGACGACTCAGCCGTCGATGCCGAGTTCGCGCATCCGCTTGTAGAGGGTGGTGCGACTCATCCCGAGCGCCTGGGCGGTGCCGCGCTTGTTGCCGTCGTGGCGGTCGAGTTCGGAGACGATGGCGTCGCGGGTCGCGCGGTCGAGGGCGTTGAGGACCGCCACCCCGTCGTCGATGAGATCGATCTCGATGACGAAACCACCGCCCTCGGGCCGCTCCCACCGCAACGACGCCGCGTGTCCCGAGCTCAGCATCACCCGCGGCACGTGGCCTCGGCGGTTCATGGCGCCGTCGGTCAGGGCGCGCAGTGCGCTGTGGTCGGCCGGCCCGACGAGCTGACCGGCCGAGGCGTTCTCGAGAACGATCTCGTCGGCGATGGCGACGACCGGGGCGCCGCGCCGACGAGCCCCGGCGCGTTGGAAATGCCGCAGGAGCAGGTGCTCGCCGCTGCGGGTCTGTTCGAGGAGGCGTTCGGTGATGTCGTGTGCCGCCTGGACGAGCAGGGGTTGCAGCAACGGGTTGTCGTCGGACTGCAGGAAGGTGATGTCGAGGATCCCCTCGATCCGCCGGGTCACCGGGTTGTGGAGCGGGTGGCCGTAGCAGCTGAAGCGCTTCAATTCCTCGATGTAGTGCTCGTCGCCGCGCACGGCGAACGGCGACCGCAACGCGTGCACCGTGGCGATCGAGTTCGTGCCGGAGGTCTCCTCGGTGAACGACCGGCCGATCTGCACGCCCACCTCGGCGACGACGTCGTGGACCTGGTGGGAGCCGAAGCGCATGTCGACGAGCCGGGCGTCGCGGTCGGCGAGCAGGACGCAGAAGCCGCTCCCGGTCAACACACTCTCCATCCGGTCGAGGACGGGGGTGGCGGCGGCGAGGAGTCGACTCCGACGGTCGACCTCGGAGACACTGAACCGGGTCGCCGAATCGGCAGGCTGGAGTCCGGCCCGTTCCGCGCGCTGCCACGAGCGGGCGATCTCGGCCCTGACGAACTCGGACCCGGCGACCTCGGACATGCCCGAAAACATACGTCCAACGGCGCATATGCCGAGGTGAAATCGGTCGTCGAGGTGCCCGGGGATCGTTTTTGACCTGACCTGACGCGGTCGGTACAGTTGAGCGCTGGTGCCTGGCAACAGCCGGGCTGATCCGTATGCCATCGATCGCCGGTCTGTTTCCGCCGGCGAGGGCAGTGTGCGGGTGACACGACCACCACCTGTCGGCAGATTCGACACGCCCGACAGTGGGGTGAACAAACTAGTACTGACCAGCGCTTTCGGGCCTGGTGGGGCGAACTGTGGAGTTGCGCCGGAGTTCATCTCCGGTTCACCTGCCCGGAGCACCAACCACAGTGGACAACGAACACCGCCGAACCTAAGGACGAACAACCAGTGCCAACAATCAACCAGTTGGTCCGCAAGGGCCGCCACGACAAGCCTGCCAAGCAGAAGACGGCAGCGCTGAAGGGCAGCCCGCAGCGGCGTGGCGTGTGCACCCGCGTGTACACCACCACCCCCAAGAAGCCGAACTCCGCGCTCCGCAAGGTCGCCCGCGTGCGCCTGACGAGCTCGGTCGAGGTCACCGCCTACATCCCCGGTGAGGGTCACAACCTGCAGGAGCACTCGATGGTGCTCGTCCGCGGCGGTCGTGTGAAGGACCTCCCGGGTGTGCGGTACAAGGTCATCCGCGGCTCGCTCGACACCCAGGGTGTCAAGGGCCGCAAGCAGGGACGCAGCAAGTACGGCGCGAAGAAGGAGAAGGGCTGATGCCACGTAAAGGACCCGCCCCGAAGCGCCCCCTCATCAACGACCCGGTCTACGGCTCGCCGCTGGTCACCCAGCTGGTGAACAAGATCCTCCTCGACGGCAAGAAGTCGACCGCCGAGCGCATCGTCTACCGCGCACTCGAGCAGGCTCGCGAGAAGACCGGCACCGATCCGGTCATCACCCTCAAGCGCGCCCTCGACAACGTGAAGCCCGCGCTCGAGGTCAAGAGCCGCCGCGTCGGTGGTGCCACCTACCAGGTGCCCATCGAGGTCAAGCCCAACCGTGCGAACACCCTCGCCCTGCGCTGGCTGGTCACCTTCAGCCGGCAGCGTCGCGAGAAGACCATGGTCGAGCGTCTGGCCAACGAGCTGCTCGACGCCAGCAACGGTCTCGGCGCAGCAGTCAAGCGTCGCGAGGACACCCACAAGATGGCCGAGGCCAACCGGGCGTTCGCGCACTACCGCTGGTGACAATCCCTATCAACATCTTCTACGCGAAAGAGCGAGGCAGATAAGTGGCACAGGACGTGCTGACCGACCTGAACAAGGTCCGCAACATCGGCATCATGGCCCACATCGATGCCGGCAAGACCACCACCACCGAGCGCATCCTCTTCTACACCGGTATCTCGTACAAGATCGGTGAGGTCCACGACGGCGCAGCCACCATGGACTGGATGGAGCAGGAGCAGGAGCGTGGCATCACGATCACCTCTGCTGCCACCACCTGTTTCTGGAACGACAACCAGATCAACATCATCGACACCCCGGGCCACGTCGACTTCACCGTCGAGGTCGAGCGCTCGCTGCGCGTCCTCGACGGCGCGGTCGCGGTGTTCGACGGCAAAGAGGGTGTCGAGCCGCAGTCCGAGCAGGTGTGGCGTCAGGCCGACAAGTACGACGTGCCGCGTATCTGCTTCGTCAACAAGATGGACAAGCTCGGCGCCGACTTCTACTTCACGGTGCAGACGATCAAGGACCGCCTCGGCGCCAAGCCGCTGGTCATCCAGCTGCCGATCGGTGCCGAGAACGACTTCGAGGGCATCGTCGACCTGGTCGAGATGAAGGCGAAGGTCTGGCGCGGGGAGACCAAGCTCGGTGAGTCCTACGAGACCATCGACATCCCCGAGCACCTCGTCGAGCGTGCCGAGCAGTACCGCGAGGAGCTGCTCGAGACGGTCGCCGAGTCCGACGAGGAGCTTCTCGAGAAGCACTTCGGCGGCGAGCCGCTCACGATCGAGGAGATCAAGACCGCCATCCGCAAGATGACGGTGAACTCCGAGATCTACCCGGTGCTCTGTGGTTCGGCGTTCAAGAACAAGGGTGTGCAGCCCATGCTCGACGCCGTCATCGACTACCTGCCGTCGCCTCTCGACGTCGAGTCGGTCACGGGTCACGCGGTGGGCGACGAGGAGAAGCTCCTCACCCGCAAGCCGTCGTCGGACGAGCCGTTCGCGGCGCTGGCGTTCAAGATCGCCACGCACCCCTTCTTCGGCAAGCTGACCTACGTCCGCGTGTACTCGGGCAAGGTCGACTCCGGCGCCCAGGTCATCAACTCGACCAAGGGCAAGAAGGAGCGTCTGGGCAAGCTCTTCCAGATGCACTCCAACAAGGAGAACGCGGTCCCGACCGCGTCCGCCGGGCACATCTACGCCGTGATCGGACTGAAGGACACCACCACCGGTGACACCCTGTGCGATCCGCAGGATCAGGTGATCCTGGAGTCGATGAGCTTCCCTGACCCGGTCATCCAGGTCTCGATCGAGCCCAAGACCAAGTCCGACCAGGAGAAGCTGGGCACCGCGATCCAGAAGCTCGCCGAAGAGGACCCGACCTTCTCGGTGAAGCTCGACGAGGACACCGGCCAGACCGTCATCGGCGGCATGGGCGAGCTCCACCTCGACATCCTGGTCGACCGCATGAAGCGGGAGTTCAAGGTCGAGGCCAACGTCGGCAAGCCGCAGGTGGCCTACCGCGAGACGATCCGCAAGACCGTCGAGAAGCACGACTTCACCCACAAGAAGCAGACGGGTGGATCGGGCCAGTTCGCGAAGGTCATCGTCAAGCTCGAGCCGCTGGTCGACGCCGAGGACGGCGCGACCTACGAGTTCGTCAACGCCGTCACCGGTGGTCGCGTGCCCCGCGAGTACATCCCGTCGGTGGACGCCGGAGCCCAGGACGCCATGCAGTACGGCGTGCTGGCCGGCTACCCGCTGGTCAACCTGAAGTTCACGCTTCTCGACGGCCAGTACCACGACGTCGACTCCTCGGAGATGGCGTTCAAGATCGCCGGTTCGCAGGCACTCAAGGAGGCCGCCCGCATGGCCGGCCCCGTGATCCTCGAACCGCTGATGGCCGTCGAGGTCATCACACCCGAGGACTACATGGGTGACGTGATCGGCGACCTCAACTCGCGCCGTGGCCAGATCCAGGCCATGGAGGAGCGCAGCGGTGCCCGTGTCGTCAAGGCGCAGGTCCCGCTGTCGGAGATGTTCGGCTACATCGGAGACCTCCGGTCGAAGACCCAGGGCCGGGCGAACTACTCCATGGTGTTCGATTCGTACGCGGAGGTTCCCGCGAACGTCTCGAAGGAGATCATCGCGAAGGCGACCGGCGAATAGATCGTCGATGCGTCGCGACAACCGTCGCGACGCACACCAGCAAACAACCAATCTTTGCGGCTGAGAAAGCCTCAGGCGCATGACAGTCCAGGAGGACATCAAGTGGGTAAGGCGAAGTTCGAGCGGACCAAGCCGCACGTCAACATCGGCACCATCGGTCACGTCGACCACGGCAAGACCACGCTGACCGCGGCCATCACCAAGGTTCTGCACGACAAGTACCCGGACCTCAACGCCGCGTTCGCGTTCGACCAGATCGACAAGGCGCCGGAGGAGAAGGCTCGTGGTATCACGATCAACATCTCCCACGTCGAGTACCAGACCGAGAAGCGTCACTACGCGCACGTCGACGCCCCCGGTCACGCCGACTACATCAAGAACATGATCACCGGTGCCGCCCAGATGGACGGCGCGATCCTGGTCGTGGCGGCCACCGACGGCCCGATGCCCCAGACGCGTGAGCACGTGCTGCTCGCCCGCCAGGTCGGCGTGCCCTACATCCTGGTCGCGCTGAACAAGGCCGACATGGTCGACGACGAGGAGATCATCGAGCTCGTCGAGATGGAGGTCCGCGAACTGCTGGCCGCCCAGGACTTCGACGAGGACGCGCCGGTCGTGAAGGTCTCCGCTCTCAAGGCCCTCGAGGGTGACGAGAAGTGGGGCGAGTCGATCGCCGAGCTCATGGCCGCCGTCGACGAGTCGGTGCCGGACCCGGTCCGTGAGACCGAGAAGCCCTTCCTCATGCCCGTCGAGGACGTCTTCACCATCACCGGTCGTGGCACCGTCGTCACCGGTCGTGTCGAGCGTGGTTCGGTCAACGTGAACGAGGACGTCGAGATCGTCGGCATCCGCGAGAAGTCGACCAAGACCACCGTCACCGGCATCGAGATGTTCCACAAGCTGCTCGACTCGGCCGAGGCCGGCGACAACGCCGGTCTGCTGCTGCGTGGCCTCAAGCGCGAGGACGTCGAGCGTGGCCAGGTCATCATCAAGCCGGGTACCACCACCCCGCACACCGAGTTCGAGGGCCAGGCGTACATCCTGTCGAAGGACGAGGGTGGTCGCCACACCCCGTTCTTCAACAACTACCGTCCCCAGTTCTACTTCCGTACGACTGACGTGACGGGCGTCGTGACCCTGCCCGAGGGCACCGAGATGGTCATGCCCGGTGACAACACCGAGATGAGCGTCAAGCTGATCCAGCCGGTCGCCATGGACGAGGGCCTGCGCTTCGCGATCCGTGAGGGTGGCCGCACCGTCGGTGCCGGTCGCGTCACCAAGATCAACAAGTGACACCCTCCCGCGTCTGACGCGGGACCGCATCACCGAGAGCGCCCGATCCCGCAAGGGGTCGGGCGTTCTCGCGTTCGCACCCGTTGACCGGGCGGGTGCTGTGGCTGTCGAATACTGTCGACCACCGTGACGACTATCCGCGCCGACGAACGGATCGGCAGTTCGAGCCGCTTCACGCGAGACGAACTACCTCGCCTCGGAGTGATGGTCGCGTTCCTGGTGGTCCTCCATCTGATCGGATGGGGGCTGTTCGCCCACTACAATTCGATTCCGCGTATCCACGACCTCACCGGTTCGGACGGGACGCTGGTCTACGCAGGCGCGGGGCTGCTCGCCTACACGTTGGGGATGCGGCACGCCTTCGACGCCGACCACATCGCCGCCATCGACGACACGACGAGATTCCTGCTGCAGAAGGGACGGCGGCCGCTGGCCGTCGGATTGTTCTTCTCGCTGGGTCACTCGACGGTGGTGCTGGTGTTCGTAGGTGCGATCGCGATCGTCGCCGCACAGGCCACGGCTTTCCAGGAGGCATTCGCCGGACCGGGCGGAATCGTCGGCACGCTCGTCTCGGGCACCTTCCTCTACCTCATCGCGGCGCTGAACGTCATGGTGTTGTTCGGCATCGTGAAGGTGTGGCGGCGAGCCAGGCGCGGCGAGTTCTCCGACGAGTCCCTCGACGAACTACTGGCCAAGCGCGGTCTGATGAATCGATTGTTCCGGGGGCGGTACGACAGGCTCATCGACCATTCCTGGCAGATGTACCCGCTCGGACTGCTGTTCGGGCTCGGGTTCGATACCGCCACGCAGGTCGGTCTGCTCGCGGTCGCAGGCACCACCGCCATCGCCGGTGGGCTGCCACCGTTGGCGATCATCGCGTTGCCGGTGTTGTTCGCCGCCGGGATGACCACGATGGACACCCTCGACGGCGTGTTCATGTCGAAGGCCTATGGCTGGGCGTTCGTGACGCCGGCCCGCAAGATCTACTACAACATCACGATGACCGGGCTGACGGTGTTCCTCGCCCTCGTCGTCGGGACCCTGCAGATCCTGACCCTGCTGGCCGACGAACTCGGTCTGACGGGCGGCGTCTTCGATGTCGTCGCCGCGTTCGATCTCGAGCGCATCGGGCAGCTCGTCGTCGCCACCTTCGTTGTCGTGTGGATCGGGGCGGTGCTCTACTACCGTCTGGCGCGGGTCGACAGGCGGTTCGCCGCCGCGCTCGATCAGACCGCGTCGACCGGGTCGAAGTGAGTGACCTCGGGGAACGGATCGTAGAAGTGGTGCAGCAGTTCCCGCCATCGCCGGTACTCGGGTGAATCGCGGAATCCCTCGGTGTGATCGGTGAGCTGGTCCCACTCGATCAGCAGCAGATAGGTGTCGGGGTCCTCGATGCCCCGCGACAGCCGCAGGCCCACGAAACCGGGCATCGACGCCACGATGGCCTTCGCCTCGGCGAACGCGGCGCGGAACTCGTGCCCTCGGCCCGGGGCCACCGGCAGCAGTGCGTGTTCGACGATCATGGGCTCACTCTCGCATGGCACGCTGGGGTGTGTGAGCGATGACGAGACGATGACCGGTGTCGGAGTGACCACGCAGGCGGGTGTGGTGCGGGGTCGCCGCGTCCGCACCGGCGACACCGAGGTGCACGCGTTCCTCGGGATCCCCTACGCCGCGCCCCTCGTCGGCGCCGCGCGGTTCGCGCCCCCGGGGCCGGTCGAGCCGTGGGACGGTGAGCGATCGGCCACCGAGCACGGGCCCACCCCGCCGCAGGGCCCGTACCCGCCGCCCACCTCGGAGCTGTTGCCCAGCGTCATCGTCGAGGGCGACGAATCGCTGAACCTGTCGGTGTGGACGCCCGACCCGGGTGCGTCGGGTCTGCCGGTGATGGTGTGGATCCACGGCGGCGCCTTCGTCCGCGGGACGCATCGCCTCGCCACCTACGACGGCGCCGCGTTCGCCCGCGACGGTGTCGTGATGGTCGGCGTGAACTACCGTCTCGGCGCGCTGGGCTTCCTCAGCCTTCCCGGGGCGCCGGACAACCGGGGTCTGCTCGACCAGATCGCCGCCCTGGCATGGGTACAGGCGAACATCGCGGCGTTCGGCGGCGACCCCGATCGGGTCACCGTGTTCGGGGAGTCCGCGGGCGCCATGAGCATCGCGGCGCTGCTCGCGTCACCTGCGGCCGAGGGATTGTTCACCCGCGCGATCCTGCAGAGCGGCAACGGGATCAGCGCGGCCGATGTCGCCGACGCGCGCCTGGTGACCTCGGAGTTCACCGAGACGTTCAGCCTGCCGCCGACGGTCACCGGTGTCGCCGACCTCGAGACGGCACAGTTGCAGCGCGCCCAGGATGCGGTCGCGGCGATGGTCGTCGGCGACCCGAACCCCCATAGGTGGGGAGCGTCGATCATGGCGCGGGGGCTCGGCGTGATGAGTCTGTTCCCGACCATCGACGGCACCGTTCTCCCCGCGCTGCCCATCGACGCGATCCGCGCGGGGGCCGGTCGCGGTGTCGACATCCTCGCCGGGACGACCCGCGACGAGATGCGCTTCTTCCTCGTGCCCAGCGGCCTGGCGGGGATGGTGACCGCCGAGATGTTGCCCGCGCTGCTGACCCGGTTCGGTGTCGATCCCGACGCCGCGGCACCGTATCTCGCGAACCGTCCCGACGAGTCGCCGGGCGACGTGCTGTGCTCGGTGCTCACCGATCACGCCTTCCGGGCACCCACGGCCGACGTCGTCGACGCCGTCGTCGCGGGTGGAGCGTCGGCGTGGCAGTACGAATTCGCCTGGCGCACACCGGTCCGCGACCTGCGGGCGTGCCATGCACTCGAGCTGGCGTTCGTCTTCGACAACCTCGGCGGCTCGGCTGCGCTCACCGGCGACGCCCCGCCACAGGCGCTCGCCGACGAGATGCACGCGACCTGGGTGCGATTCGCCACCACCGGCGACCCGGGGTGGGACCGTGTCGGCGACACCCGCCCGGTACGGACCTTCGGCGACGCCGATCTGGAGGTCGATGCGGTCGTCGTCGATCCGCGCGCCGACGAGCTCGCCGCCGTCCGTCACCCCTGACCGCCCGAATCCCGGTCGACGGGGGCGGCGGGTCGATCTGAACGCGCGCCGACCGTGCAGCCGCGCGCGATGCGGGGCGCGCAGACGAACGGTGGGCGTGCGACGGCGATGAGTCAGGTGTCGGCGCGGTTGTGCAGGCGGCGCGGATCGACACCGGCGGCGGTCCAGGCCTCGTGGGCCCAGGGTGTGTACAGCCACCTCTGGGGGAGACGGTTCACGAGCGGGTTGATCGCCCGCATGAACGCGGCGAAGCGTTGGAACCGCCGCTCCTGGCGCGGCGACCACTCCAGGCGGCAGACCGTGCGCATCTGCTCCGGCAGCGTCCCGATGACGATCGTGCGCAGGGCCGCGTTCAGCGGCACCGACACCACCCGCCAGACCGGCGCCGGCACACGACGCGGTCGTGGGAGCCCCTGTCGCAGATAGCCGGTCGCGTAGACGATCGTCTTGTGCGGCACGAACCGTTCCAGCATGCGCTCCCAGTAGGCGCAGAACTCGTCGTAGGTCTGCGGTTGGTCACGCGCACTGATGCCGTAGAGCGCGTACCAGGTCTTGCTCTCGTCGAAGATCCGGCACTTCTCGGCGTAGGACAGCCGCCGGATGAAGGTGTCGGTCACGTAGAGCACCTGGTCGACGAAAGTCGCGTGCGCCCAGTAGAACAACTCGGGATTGAGGGCGTGATAGCGCGACCCGTCACTGATGGTGCCCTTGATGTCGCGATGGAAGTCGCGCACCGTCGCACCCCAGTGCGCGGCGTCGGCGGCATAGACCGTCCGCATGATGGGCGGACCGGTGCGCCGGGCGCGGCCGAGGAAGTCGTCGAAGATCACTGAGTGGTCGGCGACGCCCTGCCCGAGTTGTTCGATGCAGTTCTCGGTGCCGGCGAGACGTTGGAACCCCAGCAGTCCGCGCATGTCGCCGTAGAACTTCCAGATCAGGGTGTCCGGGCCGAGCCGTGCCCCGGTCGCCGACTCGATGTCGCGGTCGGCGAGCACCGGTTCCGCCTCACGGATCCGTGCGTCGAAGCCGTCACGCGCCGAGATCACAACATCGCTCATGAGACGAATACTAACATTCGTCTCATGTGGCAGCGTGAGCGATGTGAACATCCCCCCGGTCGCCGACATCCTCGACACCGCCGTCGTCGTCGCCCTCCCGATGCGCCAACGGTTCCGCGGTATCACCGTGCGCGAGGCGCTGATCTTCTCCGGCCCCGCCGGCTGGGGTGAGTTCGGCGCCTTCGTCGAATACGACGACGCCGAGGCGGCGTGGTGGCTCGCCGCCGGCATCGAGGCCGCCCACCAGGGGCCACCCGCCGCGCTGCGCGACGAGGTCGCGATCAACGCGACGGTGCCCGCGGTCCCCGCCGAGGAGGTGGCGGCCATCCTGGCCCGTCACCCGGGCGTGAGCACGGCCAAGGTCAAGGTGGCCGAGCCCGGCGACACCCTCGACGACGAGGTGGCGCGGATCGAGGCGGTACGTGCCGTCGTGCCGACCGTCCGTGTCGACGCGAACGGCAAATGGTCGGTGCCGCAGGCGATCACCGCGATCCGAGCCCTGGGCGAACTCGAGTACGTCGAGCAGCCGTGCGCGTCGATCGAGGAACTCGCGGCCGTGCGCGCCGCGGTCACGACCCCCATCGCCGCCGACGAGAGCATCCGTCGTGCCGAGGACCCACTGCGCGTGGTGCGCGCCGGGGCCGCCGACGTCGCGGTCCTGAAGGTCGCGCCGCTGGGTGGGATGCGACGCTTGCTGGCGTTGGCCGAGCAGATCGACCTCGATGTGGTGATCTCCAGCGCCCTCGACACCGCCGTCGGGATCTCGGCGGGCATCGCGACCGCCGCGGCCCTCCCGACCGCGCCGCCCGCGTGTGGACTGGGTACCGGGAGCCTGTTCGAGATCGACGTCGCGCCGACGTCGCCGTCGGTCTCCGGCGTCCTCGCGCCGCGCATCGTCACCCCCGACGGGCGCGCCCCATTGGCCGCGCCGGCCCGCCGTAAGTGGTGGATCGACCGGGTCCGCAGGGTGCACGCGCTGCTCGCCGAGGGCCATCCGGCCGCCCGATCGTGATGTGACCCAGTAGACAATCCCGGGGCCCAAAGATACAGTTGCTGGCATCTGTTCCAATGGAGGTGCACAGCGATGACAACGGTTGACTCGGACATCCCGGCCGGAAGCGAACTGAAGAAGGTGCCGTTCTCGACCCGGAGCGGCATCGCGACGGTGCTCGGTATGCGCCGCGACCCCTTCGGTTTCCACGAGAAGCGAGTCGCCGAGTTCGGTGAGATCTCCGGCATGAGCGCGTTCGGTCGCAAGTGGGTCGTGGCGTCGGGCCCCGAGGCGGCCGAGGAGGTGCTGATGAATAAGAAGCGCACCTTCGCCAACGCGCCGGCGTGGTCGTACCTCATCGGCCCGTTCTTCAACCGCGGCGTGATGCTGATGGACTTCGAGGAGCACCGCAGCCACCGCCTGATCCTCCAGCAGGGCTTCAGCCCGGTCGCGATCCGCCAGTACATGGATCTGATGCAGCCGATGATCGCCAAGCGGATGCAAGACTTCCCGACCGGGAAGATCCTGTTGTTCAAGGAGTTCAAGGCACTCACCCTCGACGTCGCGCTCGAGGTGTTCCTCGGACTGGAACTGCCCAAGGCCGAGGCCGACCGCATCAACGGCGCCTTCCTCGACACGGTGCAGGCCGGTGTCGCCGTCATCCGCAAGCCGGTCCCCGGCACCCGGTGGTGGAAGGGGATCCGCTCGCGGAAGATCCTCGAGGAGTTCTTCTACTCCCACATCCCCGCCAAGCGGGCCACCGCGACCCCCGACCTCTTCTCGGTGCTGTGCCACGCGGAGAGCGACGAGGGAGCGACGTTCTCCGATGAGGACATCGTCAACCACATGATCTTCATCCTCATGGCCGCGCACGACACCTCGACCATCTCGATGACCCAGATGTGTTACCGGATGGCGAAATCGCCGGAGTGGCAGGCGAAGGCACACGAGCAGTCGATGACCCTCGACTCCGAACTCACCTACGACGACCTCGGGTCGCTGACCGTGCTCGACGCGGTGTTCAAGGAGTCGCTGCGCATGTGCACCCCGGTGCCCGCGCATCCGCGGATGGCGGTGGCCGACACCGAAATCCAGGGGTACTTCGTCCCCGAGGGGTCGATGGTGACCGTGCCGTCGCTGTTCAACCACTACGACGAGCGCATCTACAGCGACCCGTGGACCTTCGATCCGGAGCGCTTCGGACCCGACCGCGCCGAGGACAAGAAGTTCCGCATGGGATGGAGCCCGTTCGGCGGTGGCGTGCACAAGTGCATCGGCCTCTACTTCGGGCAGATGGAGATCAAGACGATCATGCATCAGCTGGTGCGGAACTTCGAGTGGTCGGTCCCCGCCGACTACGAGATGCCGATGGACTACAGCTCGCTGCCGATCCCGAAGGATCGCCTCCCCGTCACCCTGCGTCGCCGGTGAGCTCGGACGTCTCGGCGTCGGGCCGCAAGACCCGCAACACCGACAGTCCCGGCGACCAGGAGGACGCGATCCTGTCGGCCGCGGCCGCAGAGTTCACCGACACCGGTGTGCGGCGCGCCTCGGTCGACGAGATCGCCAAGCGCGCCGGGGTCAGTCGCAGCACGCTCTACCGACGGTTCCCGAACAAGGAGTCGCTGTTGCTCGCCGTCGCGACGCGTCTCTACCAGGACGGGATGCGGGCACTCGAGCTGTCGATCACCGGCCTCTCGCCGAAAGAAGCCATCGCCGAGGCGTTCTCGGTCGGAGCGCAGCTGATCCAGAAGGATCCGCTGATGCATCGCCTCGTGATCGAGGACGCCGACATGAAGGGCATCACGTCGTCGTCGGTGACGTCGATGTTCATCGACGCGGTCACCGACCGCACCGTCCGCGCCCTGCGCAGCGTCGGTGCCACCCGTCCCGATCCCGACCTGCGCGATGCGGTCGAGATCGTCGTGCGGCTGGTGATCTCCCAACTCGAGGTCCCGGCGTCGGACCCGATGAAGCAGGAACCCGAGTGGGTCCGCGCCTTCGCGGCCACCCACCTCGCCCCGATGATCTGGTGACCGCGGAGACCGCATCCGCCACGGCCACCCCGGTCGGCACCACCACCCACCCCACCGCGTGCGACGCCTCGTCGCGCGCCGAACAAGGAGTCACCCATGGCACGTAGGAACAAGAAGACGACCGACGTTCGCGGCCTCGTCATCGCGATCACCGGCGCCGCCCGCGGTATCGGTTTCGAGACGGCGACCCGGCTGCGCGATCTGGGCGCGACCGTCGTCATCGGCGACATCGACGACGAGGCGGTCGGCAAGGCGGCCGCGGACCTGGGCCACGACGGGTTCTCGCTCGACGTCACCGACCCCGCGTCGTTCTCGGCGTTCCTCGACTCGGCCGAGGCCGCGGCGGGACCCATCGACGTTCTCATCAACAACGCCGGGATCATGCCGACCGGTCCGCTGCTGAGCTACGACCTCAACGTCGTCAAGCGCAACTTCGACATCGACCTGCTCGGTGTCGTGATCGGCACCCAGGAGGCGGCCAAGCGGATGATCGCGCGCGGCGGCGGCCAGATCATCAACATCGGGTCGGTGGCCGGGCGGTTGCCCGTTCCCGGACTCACCATCTACAACGCCGCCAAGGCGGGGGTCATCGTGTTCTCCGAGGCGTGCGACAACGAGCTGTCGCCGCAGGGTGTCCGCGTCAAGACCGTCAACCCGACGTTCACCCGCACCGCACTCATCTCCGGGATCACCACGAACCGGTTCGTGCAGACGGTGGGACCGGAGCAGGTCGCCGAGCAGGTCGTCAACAGCATCGAGGGCACCAAGACCCACCTGACCGTCCCGCGGTCGATGGCGTGGGTCCACGCGAACGCGGTCATGCCGCCGGCGATGAAGCGGTCGTCGAGCAAGCTCACCGGCATGGACCGCATGTTCCTCAGCTACGACGATGTCGAGCGCGCCGAGTACCTCAAGCGGGTCAACGGCGTCCCCGCCGCACCCGGCAAGCCCTGACCCATACGCCCGCACGACGACACCGCCCACTCGACGACGAGGCCCCCTCCCGGACACATCGGGAGGGGGCCTCGTCGTCGAGTGCGGCGTCAGCGCCGGGCGGTCACCACTGATCGAGGGTGGTGTACCCGTCCTGGATGGCGCGCGCGAAGAGGTTCGCCTTGGAGCGGGCCGGACGGCCGATGGCGGTGTACTTCGCGCGGATGCGCGTGAGGTGGGTGTTGACCGTCGAGGCGGTGATGTAAAGGCGCTCGGCGGCCTCGGCCTTCGAGTCGGCGGCCAGCCAGCCGAGCAACACCTCGACCTCGCGGCGCGAGAGTGCGGGGCGGTCGTCGGTGACGACGCGCAGGGTCACGGTGCGCTGGGGCCGGTGCGCGGTGGTGCTGGAATCCGAGTCGTCGAAGTCGTGGGCGACGGACATGGGTACGATCCTCCCGATTGAACTGCTGCACACATGTGCGATGCAGAAATGATCCTTCGCGGTCGTTCGAGGCGCCAGCTGGACGCTTGTTTCACGCCAAGTCCATACGAAGGTCCATACGTTTCCTGCGGGAACGCTGCACGTCAGGGGAGGGTGGGGGATGAGACCAGACGATGTCCGTACACGTGAGGACCTCGCCCGCGCCCTCACCGAGATCCGCTCGGCAGCGGGTCTCTCCATCCGCGAGACCGCCGCGCGGGCGGGGGCACTCACCCCCACGGTGGGCGGCTGGTTCTCCGGCCAGCACGCCCCCACGGCGTCGAGCGAACCCACCCTGCGCAAGGTGTTGACCGTCTGCGGTGTCGAGGGGCCCGCGGACCAGGCGCCGTGGATCGCCGCCGCCGAACGCGCCCGGCGCCCGGGCGGGCGACGGACACCGTCGACCCCCACCCCATACCTCGGGTTCTCCGCCTTCGGCGTCGAAGACCACGACTGGTTCTTCGGACGCGACGACCTCACCGATCTCGTGATCGGCACCGTGCTCGAGCAGGCCGGCCACCCCACGGCGACGATGCCGGGCGCCGACCGCATGCCGATCGTCACCCTCATCGGACCGTCGGGGGCCGGCAAGTCGTCGGTGTTGCGGGCGGGACTGCTCGCCCAGATGGAGACCGAGAGCGGCTTCTCCGGCTGGCGGCGCACCGTGATGACCCCCGGCGCCGACCCCGTCGGATCCCTCGAGGCCGCGATCGCGGAGCTGCCGCCGGGCGACGGCCCGGTGCTGCTCGCCCTCGACCAGGCCGAGGAGATGTGGACCCTGACGCCCGATCCCGACGCCCGCCGAGGCTTCACCGATCGGCTGATCGAGGTGAGCGACGAGTACGAACTGCTGGTCGTGGTGGCGACTGTGCGAGCAGATTTCTATGGAACGCTGGCTGCCCTGCCCCGCCTCACACGGCCCCTGCAGAACGCACACATCCTGGTACCCGCCCTCGACGAGAGGCAGGTCCGTGAGGTCATCCTCGAACCGGCGCGTGTCGCGGGACTCGAGGTGGCCGATGACCTCGTCGACCTGCTGCTCAGTGATGTGCGTCCCGGTGCGGCGGGGATCGGTGCGGGATCGCTGCCGCTGCTGTCGCACGCTCTGCTGTCGACCTGGACGCAGTCGGACAAACGCACCCTGACCGTCGGCGACTATCTCGCGACCGGCCGCATCAGCGGCGCGGTGGAGCAGACCGCCGAACGGGTCTACGCCGAACTCGACTACGCCGAGAAGGGCGTGGCGCGGCGTCAGCTGCTCGCCATGGCCCACGTCGACGAGGACTCGGCGTCACGCAGGCGAGCGCCGCTCACCGAACTCGGTTTCCCGACCAACGTCGAATTGGCCGAGACCCGCCGCGACGTCCGTCAGCGGCGCGCGGCCGGTGTCCTCGACCGCTTCGCCGCCGCCCGACTGGTGACCGTCGGCGACACCTATGCCGAGGTCACCCACGAGGCGCTCCTGTCGGCGTGGCCGCGCCTGCGCCAGTGGATCTCCGAGGATCGCGACAACCTGCTCGAGCACCGTCGCCTGCAGGCGGTGCTGGCGGTCTGGTCGGACTCCGACGAAGCACCCGAACTCCTCCCGTACGGCGGTCGCCTGGACCTGTTCAACGAATTCGCGCAGTCACCGGAGAACGGTGCGCGGATCAGTGCGGACGAACAACGATTCCTCGATCTCGCCAACGCCCGCAGTGCGCGCCTGCAGTCGGTCGACCGTCGACGGATCCGACAGCTCCGTACCTACGCCGCCGCCGCGACGGTGTTCGCCGTCGTCGCGTTGCTGGCCGCGGTGGTCGCCGTCGTCGCGCGCACCGACGCAGTCGACCAGAAGGAGACCGCCGAGACACTGCGTCAGGATGCGCTGTCGACCCGTCTCGCAGTGCAGGCCGATCAGCAGCGCCTCATCGACCCTGCGTTGTCGATGCAGCTGGCCATGGTCGCCTACCGCATCTCGCCGACCGTCGAGGCGCGGTCTGCGCTCATCGACAACAGTGCCTCGCCGATACCGACCCGACTGCTCACCGCCGAGGGGCCCGCCAAGGTCGCGGCGTCGCCCGATGGATCGCTCGTCGCGGTGGTGGGCTCCGACGACCGGATCCGGCTGTACCGGACCGGACCCCGGGGGATCGATCGGCAGATCGCGACGTTCGGCAGGGGACAGAAGGACAAGCCGCTGTACGGGGTCGCGTTCGGCGCCGATTCCCGCCAGCTGTTCGTCGGCGGAAGCGACACCCTGACGCTGTGGGACCTGTCGAACCCGACGGCTCCGCGGGTCACCACCGATGCTCCGGAGGTCAGCGGCGTCGTCCGCGACATCGCCGTCAACCGCCGGGGGAATCTGCTCGCGGTCGCCGTCGACGGTGCGGGGGTACTGCTCTTCCGGCTCTCGGCGGCGATCCCGGCCAGCTCGACCCCGGCGGCGATGGTGCCGCGGACCCGATGGGACCCGGTCGCGTTGCCCGACAGCGTCGTCGGGGACGGCACGACGGTCGCGTTCTCCCCCGACGGACGTCGTCTCGCCGCGGCCAGCGGCAAGAACCGTTTCGACATCTACTCCCTCGACACCCCGAGCGTGCGAACGCTGGCGTCGGTGGTGCTGCCGGGGGCGATCAACGTCGCCGCAACCGACCTCGCGTTCTCTCCGTCGGGGGATCTCGCGGTGGGGGTCAACAGCCGCGACATCAAGATCTACTCGCTGGCCGATCCCTCCCGCCCCGTCCCGACCCGTGACCTGACGTCGTTCGAGAGCTACGTCAATGGGGTCGATTTCAGCGCCGATGGCCGGTACGTGCTCGGTGCGAGCTCGGACAACACCACCCGAGTCTTCGACCTCACCGGTGGTGAGGATCCACGCGTGCTGCGCAGCGGGGCCGTCGTCGACTCCGCGGTGTTCGTGGGGAACAGGGTGGTGGCGGCGTCGGAGGACGGGACCGTAAAGGTCTGGCCGCCTGGTCAGCCGTCGGTGCAGGCCGGCGTCGACTCGACGTTCCAGTTCGCCTTCGACGCCGACGGGTCGCACTTCATCACCGGTAACGCTGCATCCGACGGTTCGCTGAGCCAGTGGACGGTGGCCCCCACCGGGGCCATCAGTCGCCGCGGCCCGCTTCTCGCGGCGCCCGCCGGCCAGAAGTTCACGTCGCTGTCGTACACCGCCGACGGCGCCACGGCCGCCATCGGTTCCGGAGACGGACAGTTCTATCTGGGCGACTACTCCGACCCCGCCCGTCCGCGCCTGGTCGGATCGACCGCGCCCGCGCTCGGCGGCCTGACCGAGACCGTCGACGTGAGCGACCGATCGAGGCTCGCGGTGGCGGGCACCCTCGCGTCGAATTCGTTGGTGGTCATCGACATCGCCGATCGTGCACGGCCCCGTCGGGTGTCGGCGGTCGACGTCGGATCGGGTGTGGCGTGGACGGCTTTCGCGCCCGACGGCCGTCGCGCCGTGGTCTCGACCACCAACGGCGACGCCGTCCTCGTCGACTTCTCCGACCCGTCGAGACCGAGCATCCTGTCGTCCACCCGACTGTTCGCCTCCTACGCGCTCGCCGCGCGGTTCAGCCCCGACCAGCGACGGCTGGTGGTCACCTCCTCCACGAAGGAGGTGAAGGTGCTCGATGTGTCCGAGCCCCGCCGCCCTGTCGTCACCGACACCCTCACCGGGCCCAACAGCACGATCTACGGGGGAGCCTTCTCCCGGGACGGGACGCAGGTCGCCGCCGCCGGCGCCGACGGCAAGGTGTGGATCTGGGATGTGCGCCGACCGGGGCGCGCGCAGGTCCGTGCACAGCTCCAGGCCTATCCGGGCCGGATCTACGACGTGATGTTCGGACCCGAGGACCGCACGGTGCTCGCGACCGGTGCACGCGGGATCATCCAGGCCTGGCGCCTCGACCCCGACGACATCGTCTCGCAGGTGTGCGCGTCGGGAACGGCACCCATCACCGAGTCCGAGTGGTCGCGTTTCCTGCCCGGCGAGACCTACCGACCGACCTGCCGCTGAGGGGTGGTCCTCTTCCTCAGCCAGGCAGGACGATCGTGGGAACCGTGGCGCCGCTGAGGATCCGGGTCGCCGTCGAACCCAGGAAGACCCGTGCGACACCACTGCGCGGGGTGGTGCCCAACGCGAGGACCTCGCCGGCGGGCCAGTCCACGGAGGCCAGCGCGGCGGCGTGATCGGTGCCGGTGCCCACGACGGTCTCGGTGTCGGCGCCGACGACCCCCGAGGTCACCAGCCGCGCCAACGCGATCCGGGCCTGTTCGGTCCACGCGGCGAGCACCTCACGCTCGGCGCCGAAACCGACCTCGGGTGGGTACATGTCGGCCGGTGCGACCCCGAAACTGGCCACCCGCAGGCGAACCCCGGCGTCGGCCGCGATCGCCGCGGCACGCGCGACGGCCTGATCGCCCTCCGCGGTCGCCGAGTAGGCGCACGTGACGCCGGTGATCCCCGGGCGCTGCGCCGTCGCCTCGTACCCGGGCGGGGCGAGCGCGAGCGGGGTCTCGCTGAAGTGCACCAACCGTCCCGTCGTCGAGCCGAGGGTGATGTGACCGCCGGTCTGGCGACGGGTGCCCATCACCAGCATCGTCGCCCCGAGTCGGCGGGTGGCGGTGATGAGCGCCGCGCTCACCGACCGCTCGGCGATGCGGTGCACCGTGACCGCGGTCGGCAGCGGGTGTCGTTCCAGTGCGGCGCGCGCCGACGATTCGGCGTCGTCGCCCAGACGCCGTGCGTAGGCGGCGAACTCGGCGTCGACCTTCGCCATCGACGGCACCGGCCAGGGCCGGGGGAGTGCGATCACGACGGCGAGATCGCGTCGCAACGACCGACACAGCTCGGTCGCGAGCGCGAGACCGGCCTCGCCGCCGAGCCCGGGCCGGTACCCGACGACGATCGTCACGGCGCGGACTCCAGCGGATCGGCCGAGGTGTTCAGAGCCGAATGGTGACGCCCCCACAGCAGGTAGAACACCAGCACCGCCGACACCCACAGTCCGAAGAAGACGAAGGTGTACCAGTGCAATCCGTAGAGGATGTAGCCACACGCGGCGATGGCCAGGATCGGTGTCAGCGGGTACAGCGGCACCCGGAACGGTCGGTCGAGATCCGGTTCGCGACGACGCAGGATGATCACCCCGAGGCTCACCACGATGAAGGCGACGAGGGTGCCGATGGACACCATGTCGGCGAGGTAGTCCAGCGGGATGAAGCCGGCGAGGATGGCCACGACCACCGCGACGACGATCGTGTTGTTCACCGGGGTCAGCGTCCGCGGGTTCACGCGGGTGAAGAACGACGGCAGCATGCCGTCGCGACCCATCGCGAACAGGATGCGGGTCTGTCCGTAGAGGGTCACCAGGGTGACCGAGAAGATCGAGATCACCGCACCCGCCGAGAGGACCAGCGACGGCCACGTGGCCCCGGTGACGTTGTTCAGGATCTGCGCGAGGCCCGCGTCCTGCTGGGCGGCGAACTCGCTCGACGGCTGCGCCGCCACCGCCGCCAGCGACACCAGCACGTACACGAGGACGACGGTGATCAGCGCGGCGATCAGTGCGCGCGGCATGGTGCGCTGCGGATCCTTCACCTCCTCGCCGGCGGTGGAGATGGTGTCGAGCCCGATGAAGGAGAAGAAGATCGTGCCCGCGGCGAGGGTCACCCCGTGCGCCCCGTCGGCGAAGAACGGCGTCAGGTTGCCGTCGTCGAACGCGGTGAAGGCGATGATCGCGAACATCGCGAGGACGCCGATCTTGATGAACACCATGATCGCGTTCGCGCGGGCCGACTCGCTGGCGCCGCGGATCAGCAGGATCGCGCACATCCCGACGAGAATCATCGCCGGCAGGTTGATCGCACCGGGGTCGTCGTCGAACGGCGCGGCGCTCAGGACGTGCGGTATCTGCGGTAGGTGCAGGTCGCCGAGGAGTTCGTTCAGATACCCGCTCCAGCCGACCGACACCGCCGCCGTCGACACCCCGTACTCCAGCAGGAGGCACCCGGCGACGGCCATGCCGGCGAACTCACCGAGCGTCGCGTAGGCGTAGGAGTACGTCGACCCCGAGACCGGCACCGACGACGCCATCTCGGCGTAGCAGAGGGCGGCGAGTCCGGCGGCGATGCCCGCGAACACGAACGAGATGATGACCGACGGCCCGGCCTCGGGGACCGCCTCGGCCATCACGAAGAAGATGCCGGTGCCGATGGTCGAGCCGATGCCGAAGCTCGCGAGCTGAACGGTGGTGATGTTCCGTTCGAGTCCGGTGTCGGCCTCCGCCTTCCACCCGGTGGGGATCGGTTTGCGCCGCAGCAGGGTGGCGCGCGTGAGGGGTGCGGGGCGGGGTGATCGTGTGGCCACTGCGACTCCTCCGGCGGGGACCTCGACGACGGTCGAGAACCCATCAAAGCATCGCGAGGGCGTCCGCGCGGGGTGGATGCGCCGGTCGGTGCACCTCGCGCCGCTACTGTGGTCGCGAGGTCGGCACTGCAGGTGGGCGTGGAGGTGATCGTGGCGCGCTCGACTCGTTCTGCCCGTCGCGAGGCGCGACGCGAGGTGACGGCGGCGCGTCGAGACCTCGACCGTCTGCTCGGTACCGGCGCCCCGCGCGACCGCACGCCCCGATGGGTCCTCGCCGCGGGTGTCGTGGTGGTGGCGCTGGTGATCGCCACGGTCGCCGTCCTCGTGGTGCGCCATGGCCAGACCCGGTACCGCGACACCGACTTCACCTCCGTCGCACAGACCACGGTGTCGGCGCTGCTGTTGCCCGACGCACGTGACCCCGACCGCGCCCGACAGATCCTGGACGCCTCGACGGGATCGTTCCGCGACGAGTTCGCCCAGTCGACCGGCGCCTACCGCACGCTGGTGACGCGTCTGGGGACGGTCGCGAGCGGCGGTGTCGACGGTGTCGCCGTGGCCTCACGCGACGCCGACGTCGCCGAGGTCCTGGTCACCGCGGTGGTCCTCACCCGTTCGGGGACAGGCGGTTCCGCGTCGGCGCAACCGGGGGGCGCGCCGAATCGCTTCCGGCTGCTCGTGCGCATCGAGCCCGACTCCGGCGAGCTGAAGGTGTCGCGCGTGGAGTTCCTGCCGTGACGGCCCTCGGCTCCCGGATGGCGGTGCCCGGTGTGGGCATCGCGGCGGGCGCGGCCGCGGTGTGGCTCGGTGCGCTGGTCGGTTGGGCACCGTGGTGGGTGTCGTCGGTGGTGACGGTGATCGTGGTCGGTGTCCTCGTCGGTGTGTCGGCACCGGCCGCGCGACGTCGCCGGAATGTCCTCGCGGCAACGACTCTCGCGCTCGTCGTGACCCTCGGCGCGGTGGTCGCGGTGAGTGCGACGCACCTGATCGATCGGCGGGCGGTCGATCACGCCGCCGACGCGGTGGCGCGCGAGGCCGGGCCGCTGGTGTGTCGCATCGTCGACCGCGGAACCGCCGCCGACCGCACCTCGGCCCTCGATGCCGCGACCGACGAGCTCGCCGACCGGTTGCGGTCCGGCGCCGGTGCCCTCGAGGAGGCGCAGGCGCCCGCCGCCGACGTGACCGCCGGATGCGTCCCCGTCGAGACCGGTGTCGGCGGCGTGTCGGCAGATGGTGCGGATGTGGTGGTCGCGGTGAACGTCACCGAACGGCAGGGGGCCGACACCGCCACGCTGGGAAGGGTTCTCGCGGCCCACCTGCGTCGCGTAGACGATCGCTGGCGCGTCTCGAGCGTGGAGGTGCTGCGATGAGTTCACCCGAATCGGCACGGGTGACCGCCGCCCGCGAGCGCCTGGAACGAGCCGTGGCCGCGGTGGAGGCGACGCGGCCCGACGTCGTCCCGCGGCGGCCCCGCGACCCTGCGGCCGGGCATCGCCTGCGTCGCCTGGCGCCGGCGGTCACGATCGCCGTGGTGGTGGCGACGACCGTCGCCGGGATCGTCCTCGGCGTGCTCGCGGCCCGGGCCGACGACGAGCGGGGCCGCGCCGCGTCGGTGGTCGCGGCGACGCGCAGCGCCGTGGCGACCGTGTTGACCGCCGATCCCCGTGACCCCGAGCGCTATCTCGCGTCGGTGCGCCGGGTGAGCAGCGGCGAGTTCCGTCGCCGGATCGACGGCGCGGCCGCCGAGATCACCGCGGCCGTTGCGGCGCAACGGCTGCCCGGCACCGGTCAGGTCGTGGCGGCCGGCGTCGTCGGTGGTCCGGGCGGCTCCGGATCCGCTGACGACCGTTCCCCGGACTCCCGGTCGACGGTCGACCTGCTCGTCGTCGCCGAGGCCACCAACCCCTCGTTGCTCGGCGGGTCCGCGGCCGACGGACGTCTGGTCCTCGATGTCCGTATGGTCCACGGCGCGCAGGGGTGGACCATCGACCGGGCGCAGCTGCGATGACCACCACGCCACGGGTGTCGACGCCGACCGTCGTTTTACGGGCCGTGATCGGTGTGGCCGCGATCGCGGGTATCGGTGCAGCTCTCGTGGTCCTGGGTGCACCGACCTGGGCGTGGCCGCCGGCGGTCGCGGTCGCCCTCGCCGTCGCTGCGCAGCTGGGGACCGTCGTGGTGCACAGACGCCCGGTCGACCGGCGCGACGCGGTGGTCGTGGCCGTGGCGCTGGTGGCCGTGACGACCACCCTCGTGGGTGCGTCGCTGCGGCCCGGCCAGGACGACGCCGGCCCCGACCCGACCCTGCTGGACACGACGCGGTCGACGATGACCGCGCTCTTCGATTTCGTCCCCGCCGATTTCGCCGCCGCTCCCGCCGCTCGCCGCGCCGCGGAGATCACGCCGCTGCTGACCGGTCGACTGCTCGCCGACTACCGCAGTCAGGGCCCCAACGTCGCACTGGCGTCGGCGGTCGAGACGGGTGCGTCGTCGTCGCTCGCGATCACCGGCGTGGGGGTGGCACCCACCGCCCCCGACCCCGACGACACCGACGGACAGAGCATGCGGCTGTTGGTGTTCGCCACCCAGATGATCGAGATCCCCACGGCCGCGCCGTCGCGCGCCACGGTGCCGATCGCGCGGTGGGTCGTGATGCGTAGAGTCGACGACAGGTGGCGCATGGCCGATCTGTACCCCGTGGGGATCGACGGATGAGTGGTGCGTCCGCTCTCGATGCGAGGAGATGTGGATGAGCGGTGGAGTGGTCGTTGTCGGTGCGGGACTCGCGGGTGCGCGTCTCGCGGAATACCTTCGGCAGGCGGGGTTCTCCGACGCCATCACGTTGATCGGCCGCGAGGAGCACATCCCCTACGACCGCCCGCCGCTGTCGAAGGCCGTCTTGCGCGGCGAACGTGATCTCGTGGAACTCAAACCCGAGCAGTGGTACACCGACAACCACGTGACCCTCACTCTGGGCGTCGAGGTGACCGATGTCGACGCGGGAGCCCGCACGGTGTCGGTCGGTGACGGTGTCACGGTCGACTACGACTCCCTGGTGCTGGCAACGGGTCTCGATCCGCGCATGCTGCCCGGAACCGAGAGCCTGACGGGTGTGCACGTGCTGCGCACCTACGATGATGCCGTCGCCCTGCGCGCCGAGGCCACCGACGGGGCCCGCGTGGTGGTGGTCGGGGCCGGGTTCATCGGGTGCGAGGTCGCGGCGAGCCTCTCGACCGCCGGCGCGTCGGTGACCATCGTGGAACCCGCCGACACCGCGTTGAGCGCGGCGCTGGGACCCGTGATCGGCAAGCGTGTCGAGAGATTGCACACCGACCGCGGCGTCACCGTGCGCACCGGTGTCGGTGTCAACGAGATCGTCGCCGAGTCCGGTGTCGTGACCGCGGTTTCCCTCGACGACGGCACCCGGATCGACACCGACATCGTCGTCCTCGGGATCGGCTCGACCCCGATGACGGGACTCGCGGAATCGATCGGTCTCGATCTCGCCGATCGCGCCCACGGTGGTGGGATCGCCTGTGACGCACGGGGGAAGACCTCGGTCGACGGGATCTTCGCGCTGGGCGACGTCGCCATCTGGTCCGACGAGTCGGGTGTGTTCGGCCATCGTGTCGAACACTGGAACCACGTGGTGGAGCAGGCGAAGGTGCTCGCCGACACCCTTGTCGGGGCGGACGCTGCCTCGAAGACCCCGGTGGTGCACTACTTCTGGACCGATCAGTTCGATCTGAAGATCCAGTGCCTCGGCTCCCCGGCGGCCGACGACGAGGTGCACATGGTCGACTCCGACGGTGACAAGTTCCTCGCCTACTTCAGCCGCGACGGCGTGCTGACCGGTGTCGTGGGTGCGGGACGTGCGGGTGCGGTCATGAAGATGCGCGCCACCGTCGCCGCCGACACCCCGATCGCCGACCTGCTCTCCTGAGGGGTCGCGGTGGGGGCTGTCGGGCGCGACGCGACCGCGGTGATGGCCGCGGTCGATGCGCTCGGCGACCCCGACCGCGCCGCCGGGTCGCTGCGGTTCTTCAAGTCCGGTCCCGGCGACTACGGCGAGGGTGATCGCTTCGTCGGCGTACCCGTCCCACGGCTGCGGTCGCTCGTGCGGTCGTTCCGCGGCCTCGACGCGCCCGGGGTCGTCGACCTGCTCGACAGTCCCGTGCACGAACACCGACTCATCGGCCTGTTCCTCCTGCGCGACGGCTTCGAACGCAGCGACACCGAGGCCGACCGGGCGGCCTGGGTCGAGGTCTACCTCGACGCCATCGCCCGCGGGCGGGTGAACAACTGGGACCTCGTGGACAGTTCCGCCGACCCGATCCTCGGCGTGTGGCTGCTCGACCGCCCGCGGGAACTGCTCACCCGTTTCGCCGCCGACGACGACCTGTGGTGCCGGCGGGTCGGGATCGTCGCCACGTTCGCGTTCATCCGCCGCGGCCGTGCGTCGACGCTGTACGAGATCGCGCCGCTGGTCATCGCCGATCGCCGCGACCTCATCCAGAAGGCGTTCGGCTGGATGCTGCGGGAGGCCGGAAAACGCTGCGACCGAGATGAACTGGTGGGTTACCTCGAGTCCCACGCCGCCGCGATGGGTCGCACGGCCCTGTCGTACGCGACCGAACACCTCGACGCCGACCATCGCGCCGCGCTGCGGGCACTGCGGTAGTCGACGGGCTTCCCCTCCGGGGGCCGTCGAGTCCGATAGCATCCGATCCGAGCAGAAGTCTGAGGGGGAAATCATGCGGCGTGGAGTCGTGCACGTGACCGGGCGAGCGGGGTCGCTCGCCGCGCTGGTGGTCACCGCGGTCGTGGTGGTCTCCGGCGGCGGGACGGCGGTGGCGAACGCCGGTCCGGAGGCGAGCTATCGGGTGACGGTCGGTCAGAACGGTGCGATGACGTCGACCCTGTCGGGCGCCACCTTCGCGCGCACGTCCGACGGCCTCGTCGTCACCGACGACCACGGTCACGCGATCGACCGAGTTCCCGCGGCGCTCGCCCTCGACGGGGTCGACGTCCCGTTGCGGACGACGGTGGCGGCGAACGGCCGCACCGCCACGATCGCGCCGGACCTGACACCGGGCGTGACCGCTGCGATCAAGCGTGGGGCACATCCGGTCTCGGCGCGAAAGGACCGCGCGTACTACGCCATGTTGTTCCACGTCGCCAACGGGCTGAACCGTGCGGGCACCGTCTCGGCGGCCGCGGGTGCGGGTGTCGGCACGGTCGTCGGTGCCGCGGTGGGGCTCGTCGTCGGGTGCTCGGTTCTCGGTGCCTGTCTCCTGGCGATCCCGGCCGCGGCCGCGGGCGCCGCGATCGGTGCGACGGTGGCCGGTGCGATCGGCACCCAGTACGGCGACCCGAAGGCCGCGCAGTCGGTGCTGACCTGGCTCACCACCCGCTGAGCGCCGGCGGGCCGGCTCAGAATTCGCGCCGGCGGGCCGGCTCAGAATTCGATCGTGAGGTGGTCGGAGGTGGGGCGGGCCTGGCAGCCGAGGATGTACCCGTCGTCGATGTCCTCCTGATCGAGGGCGCCCACGTTGGCCATCTCGACGGTGCCGTCGACGACGGTGCATGCACACGAACCACATTCACCTTCGCGGCACGAGTACGGCACGTCGAGTCCGGCCGCCATCATGATGTCGACCAGTGTTTGGCTGCGGGGCCACGACAACTCGTGGACGGTGCCGTCGAGCTCGACCGACACCGATGCGGCGTCGGCGGACTCCTCGGCGCTGACGACCGCGACGTCGGGATCGTCGAACGGATCTCCGGACAGGGAGGTGAAGACCTCGGCGTGCACCTGCTTGTGGCCGAAACCGGCGTCGGCCAGTGCGGTGTGCACGGCGTCCATGAAGGGGCCGGGTCCGCACATGTACGCGTGGTGGGCGGCGTAGGGCCGGAGCAGAGCGGTGAGCGCGGCGACCCCGGGCAGGCCCTGCACGGTCTCGAGCCAGTGGATGACGGTGAGTCGCTCCGGGTGCGTCGCGTGCAGGGCGCGGATCTCCTCGGCGAAGATGACGTCGTCCTGGCTGCGGTTGGCGTAGAACAGCACGACCGGTCCCGATCCGGTCGTGAGCGCGGCCTTGAGGATCGACATGATCGGCGTGATGCCGCTGCCGGCGGCGAGCAACAGCAGGGGGGTGTCGAGGTCGGCGGGGGTGAACACGCCCGACGGCGGGAGGACCTCGACCTCGTCGCCGGGTGAAGCGTTGTCGCACAGCCAGTTCGACCCGTATCCGTCGGCGGTGCGTTTGACGGTCACCTTCGGTTTCGCGTCGGTCGACGGCGACGATGCCAGCGAGTAGCACCGGGCGACCGAGCCGGTCCGATCGCTGGGGATACGCAGCGTGAGGAACTGGCCGGGCTTGTAGTCGAAGCGGTCGGTGTGTTCGGCGGGCACGTCGAACACCAGCGACCGGGCGTCGGCGGTCTCCTCGATCACCTCGGCGATCGTGAGGACGACGCTCCGGGTGCTGTGGGGCGTGATCGCCGTCATCGGCCACCTCTCTCGCAAAATGAGAACACGTTCTAGTTTTGAGGATACCTATCGCGCGGTGCCCTCCGCCAGGGTGGTGTGGGCCGATGGACTCGAGCCCTTCAGGTCGGGGCCACCGCCGGCCACCGCGACGCCGGTCGACTACAGCGCCCGTAGACCCCGATCGAGAATACGGCTGCCGTCTGTCAGCAGGGTGGCGAGGTCGGCCGCGGGGTCGGTCAACCATTGTTCGTAGGCGGCGAGCGCGACACCGAGCATCAGCCACCCGGCGGTCTGCGGGAGGTGGTCGTCGCGCGACGCCCCGGTGCGCCGGGCGACGAAATCGGCGATCACGTCACGCCAGCCGGTGTACATCAGCATCGAATGCGCCTGCAGCGCAGGGACCTCGAGCAGGAGTCGCATGCGACGCCGGTGACTGCTCAGGTGGTCGGCATCGACGCGGTTGAACTCGACCAGGGCGGTCTGCAGCGCGACCGCGACGGGCAGATCGTCGCCGAGGGCGTCGAGGTGGGCGCGCATCGCGCCGAGGTGCACATCGAAGTCCCCCCAGGGGATCGCGTTCTTCGACGGGTAGTAGCGGAACAGTGTGCGGCGGGCTATCCCCGCGGCCTCGGCGACGTCGTCGACGCTCGTCTCGTCGAATCCCTGCCGAGTGAACAGGTCGATGGCGACCTCGCTGATCACCGCGCGCGTCGTACGCGGACGGCGTCCGAGCTGCGGAGACGTCATCGCCGCCTTTCGTGGGACGGCTGCGCCGGGAGATCGGTTCGGCCGAGGTCTGGATTTTCTGCACTCGGTGCCATTATAGTCCGTCGTGACCCACGTCACCATCGAGAGGACATCATGAGCGAAAACACATCCGTCCCGTCCACCGACGTCACCGCACCCGTGACCGACGACGCCGAACTCGTGACCGAGAGCCTGGTCGAAGAGGTCTCCATCGACGGCATGTGCGGCGTCTACTGACATGACGGCCGCCGTCACGGCCGACCGGTTCGATCTCGGTGCCCCCTGGATGCTCAATCCCAGTGTGGCGCTGCGTCCGGAGCCGTTCGGGGCGCTGCTGTACCACTTCGGGACCCGCAAGCTGTCGTTCCTCAAGAACCTGATCGTCGTGGACCTCGTGAGGTCGCTCGCCGAGCACCCCAGCGCCGAGGCGGCGCTGGCCGCGTGCGGCATCGCCGACGCCGATCGTCCCCTCTACCTCCAGGCACTCACCTCGCTCGCGGCGTCGGCGACGATCGTGCCCGCCGACCGTCCCCGGGAGTCCGCATGACCGCCACGATCGATCGTCCCGCTGCATCGCAACCCGTCGGTCGTCTCGTCGACCAGTTCGAGAAGGGGCTCGATGCGCCGATCTGTCTGACGTGGGAGCTCACCTACGCCTGCAACCTGGCGTGTGTGCACTGCCTGTCGTCGTCGGGCAAGCGTGATCCGCGTGAGCTGAGCACCGAGCAGTGCAAGGCGATCATCGACGAGTTGCAGCGGATGCAGGTGTTCTACGTCAACATCGGCGGCGGTGAGCCCACGGTGCGCCCGGACTTCTGGGAGCTCGTGGACTATGCGACGAGTCATCAGGTGGGAGTGAAGTTCTCCACCAACGGATTACGGATCGACAAGGCCGTCGCGGCGCGGTTGGCGGCGTCGGACTACGTCGACGTGCAGATCTCGCTGGACGGCGCGACCGCGGAGGTCAACGACGCCGTGCGCGGCCCGGGGTCGTTCGACATGGCCATCCGCGCGCTGGAGAACCTGTCCGAGGCGGGTTTCGCCGACGCCAAGATCTCGGTGGTCGTCACACGGCACAACGTGTCCCAGCTCGACGAGTTCAAGGACCTGGCCGATCGATTCGGCGCGACGTTGCGGATCACCCGTCTGCGACCGTCGGGTCGCGGCGCGGACGTGTGGGACGACCTGCACCCGTTGCCGTCTCAGCAGCGTGAGCTCTACGACTGGCTCGTCGCCCGCGGCGACGGCGTCCTCACCGGCGACTCGTTCTTCCACCTCGCCGCGTTCGCCGAGCCCGGTCAGGGCGGCCTGCCCGGACTGAACCTGTGTGGAGCGGGTCGAGTGGTCTGCCTCATCGACCCGATCGGTGACGTCTACGCCTGCCCGTTCGCGATCCACGAGAACTTCCTGGCCGGGAACATCCTGGCCGACGGCGGTTTCGCGACCATCTGGCAGCAGTCCGAGTTGTTCGGAGAACTGCGCGAACCGCAGAATGCCGGCGCGTGCACGAAGTGCGCACACTTCGACGCCTGCCGCGGCGGCTGCATGGCGGCGAAGTTCTTCACCGGGCTGCCCCTGGCGGGTCCGGACCCCGAATGCGTGCAGGGGTTCGGCGAGGAGTTGCTCGCCGGCGAACGCACCGCCCCGACGGCCAACAAAGACCACTCGCGTGGCGTTCCGCTCACTCTGATGACTCGACCGCCGAGCCGTGACTGTGACGAGAACCCGCTCGCGGGTTTCGCTCCCGCCTGACCCTCATCTGACGAAAGTAGTTGCTCGACATGGTCAATCCCTGGTTCGAAACCGTTCTCGAGGCGCAGCGCCGCGCGAAGAAGCGGCTGCCCAAGTCGGTGTACTCCTCGCTCGTAGCCGGCAGTGAGAAAGGCATCACGCTGCACGACAACGTCGAGGCGTTCGCCGAGATCGGTTTCGCCCCGCATGTCGTCGGTGCACACGCCGAGCGTGAGCAGGCGACATCGATCATGGGCCAGGAGATCTCGATGCCGGTCCTCATCTCGCCGACCGGTGTCCAGGCAGTCGACAAGGAGGGTGAGGTCGCCGTCGCACGCGCGGCGGCGGCCCGCGGGACCGCGATGGGGCTGTCGAGTTTCGCCAGCAAGCCGATCGAGGAGGTGACCGCGGTCAACGACAAGATCTTCTTCCAGGCCTACTGGCTCAACTCCCGCGAGGACATCCTCAAACGCGCCGAGCGGGCCCGCGCGGCAGGGGCCAAGGGTCTCATCGTCACCACCGACTGGTCGTTCTCCATGGGGCGCGACTGGGGGAGTCCGGAGATCCCCGAGAAGGTCGACCTCAAGGCTCTGCTGAAACTGGCGCCCGAGATCGCGATGCGCCCCCGGTACGCGTGGGACTGGTTCAACAAGGGCAAGCCGATCATCCCGGATCTCACCGCCCCCAACGTCGTCGACAAGGGGCAGACCGGTCCGACGTTCTTCGGCGCCTACGGTCAGTGGATGGCGACCGCGCCGCCGTCGTGGGAGGACCTCGCGTGGCTGCGTGAGCAGTGGGGCGGACCGTTCATGGTCAAGGGCATCACCCGACTCGACGACGCCAAGCGTGCCCGCGACATCGGCGCCACGGCGCTGTCGGTGTCGAATCACGGTGGCAACAACCTCGACGGCACCCCGGCCACCATCCGCATGCTCGGACCGATCGCCGACGCCGTCGGCGACGACATGCAGGTCCTGCTCGACGGCGGCATCCGCCGCGGCAGCGACGTCGTCAAGGCGCTCGCCCTCGGCGCCGACGCGGTCATGATCGGACGGGCCTACCTCTGGGGCCTGGCCGCCAACGGCCAGACCGGCGTCGAGAACGTCCTCGACATCCTGCGCGGCGGCATCGACTCCGCCCTGATGGGGCTGGGTCGCAAGAGCATCCACGAACTGACCCGCGGCGACATCATCATCCCCGAGGGATTCGAGCGTCGGTTCGGCGACACGACCGATCGGGAGACCGCGGAGCTCGCGTCGAAAACAAACTAGAACACGTTCCAGTTTGGGGTAGTCTGACCCGATGGGACGTTTCGACGGCAAGGTCGTCTACATCACCGGCATCGCCCGGGGCCAGGGTCGCAACCATGCAATCCGCTTCGCTGAGGAGGGTGCCGCGGTGATCGGCCTCGACATCGCCGGACCGGTCGCCGACCACACCACCTACCCCCACGCGACCGCCGACGACCTGGCCGAGACCATCGCGGCGGTCGAGGGCGCCGGCGGCAAGATCCTTGCGCGCCAGGGCGACACCCGTGATCTCGCGTTCCAGGAGCAGTTGGTCGCCGACGGTCTGGAGCAGTTCGGTGCGATCGACCTCGTCATCGCGAACGCCGGCATCCTCACGTGGGGGCAGTCGTGGGAGCTCACCGAGGCGCAGTTCTCCGACGTCATCGACGTGAACGTCGGCGGTACGTGGAAGACGCTGCGCGCGACCCTGCCGACGATGATCGACGCGGGCAACGGGGGCTCGATCGTGGTGGTCAGCTCCTCGGCGGGTCTCAAGGCCATGCCGCTGCAGGCCTCCTACACCGCGTCGAAGTTCGCACTCACCGGAATGGCGCAGACGGTGGCGAAAGAGGTGGGGGAGTACAAGATCCGCGTCAACACCATCCACCCCTACGCCGTCGACACCCCGATGGCGTTCGAGGACACCTCGGCCCAACACGCCTTCACCATCAGGAAGTACCAGCCGCATTTCGCGCCGATCCTCAACGAGCCGTTCTTCTCGTCCCGCGACGAGGTGACGTCACTGGTGATGTACCTCTGCAGCGACGACGCGCGCACCATCACCGCATCGACCTTCTCGATGGACCAGGGGAGCGTGAAGGTCTAGGCAGATCGCGCACGGAGCAGGCGGGTCTGCGTCGGCGTCAGTCGGCCCAGACCGCTGTGAGCTCGGTGGCCGAGCGTGCCGGCGCCACCGGTGCGCCGGTCCGTGTGCGCGAGAAGCGTGGTGCGGGAGCGGCTTGCATCACGTCGTCCATCTCCTGCAGGTTGGCGCGCGCGGCCATGTGTGGGTCGGCCGGGGCCTCGGCGAAGGTCAGGACCGGGGTCGTGCAGGCGTCGGTGCCGGCGAAGACCTCCGCCCACTCGTCACGGGTGCGCGAGGCGAAGGTCTCGGTGAACACCGTGCGCAACTCGTCCCAGCGGGCGATGTCGTTCTGATCGGGGATGTCGGCGTCGGCGAGCCCGAGACCGGCGATCAACTGCGCGTAGAACTGGGGCTCGATCGCCCCGACCGCCATGTACTTCCCGTCGGAGGTCTCGTACACCTCGTACCACGGTGCGCCGGTGTCGAGCATGTTGACGCCGCGCTCGTCACGCCAGAGGCCGGTGCCGCGGAAGGCCCACATCATCTGTCCCAGAACCGAAGCGCCGTCGACCATGGCCGCGTCGACCACCTGGCCCGCGCCGGAGACCGCGCGCTCGACGAGCGCGGCGAGCACACCCTGCACGAGGAACATCGACCCGCCGCCGAAGTCGCCGACGAGGTTCAGCGGCGGCACCGGTCGCTCGCCCGCACGACCGATGGCGTGCAGCATGCCGGTCATCGAGATGTAGTTGATGTCGTGCCCGGCGCGGTCGGCCATCGGGCCGTCCTGGCCCCAACCGGTCATGCGGCCGTAGACCAGGCGGGGGTTCACGCCCAGGAGGTCGTCGGGTCCGAGGCCCAGGCGCTCCATGACGCCGGGCCGGAACCCCTCGAGCAGCACATCGGCCCGCTCGACGAGACGGATCACCTCGGCCCTGTCGTCGGGCGACTTGAGGTCGGCCTCCACGACCGCCGACCGGCCCCGCAGGAGTTGGTCGGCGTTGCGACCCGGGGCCGGCAGGGTCCCGGCGCGCTGGACGCGGACCACGTCCGCCCCGAGGTCGGCCAGCATCATCGCGGCGTGCGGGCCGGGCCCGATGCCCGCGAACTCCACGACCCGGATGCCCGTCAGCGGGCCCTGGCGTCGGTCGTTGCTCGACTGCTCACTCGAACTCATCGAAGTACCTCGTGGTCGGTTGCCGGTGGAAGGACCGAGCGCTCGCTCTGTCGCTGTCAGCATCGCATGCGGCCGTGGTGATCGCTGTCACCGGGTGGTTTGCCGGCCGGTCCGGCGCGCCGGGTCGCGAAACGCCGCCAACGGTGAAAAGCGTTCGCCGCTTCGTGTGTTCAGGAGCGCTTGCGGTGGCTAGCATTGTCCGAATGATCTGCTCCGGTGGGCTCGGCGTGCAGACCTGGACCGAACTGGACGATCGCCACGTCACGCTGGTCGTCCCGGTGGGTTCGGTGGAGCAGCACGGCCCACATCTCCCGTTGGACACCGACACGCGTATCGCCGGTGCCGTGGCGAACGGTGCCCGCTCGGCGCTCGGGGACGACGAGGAGATGCTGATCGCCCCGGCGCTCGCCTACGGTGCCAGCGGCGAACACGAGGACTTCCCCGGGACCGTGTCCATCGGACACGAGGCGTTGCGACTGGTCCTCGTGGAGTACGGGCGCAGCGCGTGCCGGTGGGCCGCCCGCATCGTCTTCGTCAACGGCCACGGCGGCAACGTCCCCACCCTCGTCGACGCGGTCGGTCTGCTGCGCGACGAGGGGCGCGACGTGGCGTGGTTCCCCTGCGCGGTCGCCGGTGCCGACGCGCATGCCGGAGCGACGGAAACGGCTCTCCTGCTGTATATCTCGCGAGATCTCGTGCGATCGGACGCGGTGGCGGTGGGCAACACCGGTGCGGTCGCCGACCTCATGCCCCGCCTGCGTTCGGCGGGTGTGCGTGCGGTCAGTCCGAACGGGGTGCTGGGCGACCCGCGTCGTGGGGACCCGGGCGACGGCCGGGCGCACCTCGACGCGATGTCGACCCGTCTCGCCGCCGCGCTGCGTCGATGGTCCCCCGACGACCACGGCATGCTCCGATGACCCGCCGCCCCGACGCCGCCCCCGAAGCCGGGATCACCGACACCGACGCCCCCGATCCCGACACCGCAGGCGAGGCTGTCGAGTCCGCGGAGACGGCGGAGGACACGCCGGTGCGTCCCGCGCAGGAGTTGCCCGACGGGTTCCAGGTGCAGCTCGACATGTCCACCGTCGTCAACCCCGCCTCGCGCAGGCATCTCCTCGGCGGATCGCCGATGCGTCTGCTGACGCTGTCGCCCGCAGCGGTCGACATGATCGACGCCGACGGCCGACTGGTGGTCTCGGGACCCTCCTCGGCGACCCTGGGCCGGCGATTGCTCGGTGCCGGCGTCGCCCACCCGCGGCCGATGTTCGGACCGCACGCCGAGGACGTCACCGTCGTGATCCCGGTGCGCGACAACCAATCCGGGCTCGACAGGCTGCTCGACGCCGTGGTCGGCGTCCGTGTCGTCGTGGTCGACGACGGATCGGCGACACCCGTCGTGGTCGACGAAGCGCGACGTGCCGAAGGTGTCGAACTCCTCCGTCTCGACCACAGCGTCGGTCCGGCGGCCGCGCGCAACCACGGTGCGCGCCACATCGAGACCGACCTGATCGCCTTCGTCGATTCCGACGTCGTCCCCGAATCCGGTTGGCTGTTCAAGCTTCTCGCGCATTTCTCCGACGACCGGGTCGCCATGGTGGCACCGCGCATCGTCGCGATGACACCCGATGGCGGCCCCATGGCGCGGTACGAGGCGCTGTGTTCGTCGCTCGACATGGGACGTCGCGAGAGCGCCGTCGCGCCGGGCACGCGGGTGCCGTACGTCCCGAGTGCGGCGATCATCGTGCGCCGCAGCGTGTTCCGTGAGGTCACCTCAGGTGGGTTCGACGAGTCGTTGCGCGTGGCCGAGGATGTCGACCTGTGCTGGCGCATGACGTCGGCGGGCTGGGTCATCCGGTACGACCCCATCGCCGTGGCCGCCCACGATCACCGCGACCGGCTCGGCCCGGCATTGCGACGACGACGCTTCTACGGCACCGGTGCGGCCCTGCTCAGTGATCGCCACCCCACCCTCGCGGCCCCGGTCGTGATGACGGTGCCGTTGGCGGTCGCGGCGCTCGGTGTCCTGACCCGCTCGCGCTGGGGGCTGGGCCTGCTGGTGGCCATGGTCGCGATCATCGGGCGACGACTGCACGGCCGGGTCTCGCACGTCCCGGACGCGATGTCCGTGGCGGCGAAGTTGACCGCGCAGTCGGTGGGATTCGGCTTCCTGCAGTTCGCCTCGGCGCTGTGTCGGCACTACTGGCCGCTGTCGGTGGTGCTCGCGGTGTTCTCGGCCCGCTTCCGTCAGGTGTTGCTCGCCGTCGCCCTCGCCGAGGGGCTCGTGGAATGGGTGCGCTCGGAGATGCTCAACCCCGACCCCGTGGAGCGTCTGGGCATCGCACGGTTCGTCGTCCTCAAGCGTCTCGACGATCTCGCCTACGGCGCCGGGCTCTGGGAGGGCGTGGTGGCCGCGCGTGCGACCGGTGCGTTGCGTCCGGTCATCGGGTCCGTCCACGCGACGCAGCGGCGCGCGGTCTCCGAACGGGCCGCACAACCCCTGTCGTGACCGGGTTGTCGTGACCACCCGGCACGTCGTCGTGGTCGGTGCGGGTAGCTGTGGATGTGTGGTGGCCGAACGTCTCTCGCGCGTCGACGACGTCGTCGTGACCCTGATCGAGGCGGGTCGCGACCGCCCGGGTGATGAGGACCTGCGCCGTGATCGCCTCCCGGTGGGACCCGATGCCCCTCGCGTGCGGCGCCACTCGACGGTCGACGGCCTCGACCTCGTCCGCGGTCGGGGGGTGGGCGGGTCGTCGGTCGTCAACGGCGGCTACTTCCTGCGTGGTCACCGCACCGATCTCGACGGATGGGATCGCCGTTGGTGGGACGCCGACACCGTCGAGCGCTTCCATCGCACACTCGACGGCGGCGGCACCGGCGGGGTGATGTCGGTCCGTCGCGTCGACGACGCCGATCTCCATCCGCGTGCGGTGGCTTTCGAGAATCACTGGGAGGCACTGGGATACGACGTCGTCGACGCCGTGTGGCCGACGGTCGGGATCAACCGCATACGCATGAACGCCGACGCTGCGGCCCGCGTGTCGGCCGACCGGGCGTTCCTCACCGACGCGGTGCGCGCGAGATCGTCGCTCCGGATCGTCGCCGACACCACCGTCGACGAGGTGGTCCTGTCCGGGGGAGTGGCGCGGGGTGTGCGTGCCGGTGGCGACACGCTCGCCGCCGACGAGGTGATCCTGTGCGCGGGCACCCTGGCGAGTGCGGCACTTCTCGCCCGGTCGGACGGGTGGTCGACCTCGACTTTCCCGTTGTCCGAACACCGCGAGATCCTCCTCCGGTACCGCGACCGGTCCGGCGTGCCCGGGGGCGCCGCCGGCGTCCCGTTGCTCCCGACGGTGCTGCACACCGAGGACGGTGTCGAGATCCGCTGCTACAACTCCGATTTCGCCGACCACATCGACGGCGTCCCACGCTCGGGTCCGGCGGTCGGGGTGGCGGGGATGGTCCCGGGCGCGAGCGGGCACCTGACAATGGACGCCGGCGGCACCGTCACCCTCGACGTCGGTGGAACGCAGGTCGCCACCGATGCCATGCGGCGGTGGTCACACCGGGTCGTCGACATGCTCGAGAGCTCCGACCACGCCGACCTCGTCGAGGCGGGCAGCGTGAGCATCGACCCGGTGCTCGCCACGTCACACCACGCGTGGGGCACCCTGCCGATGGGTGCGGCCACCGACGCTCTCGGCGGGGTGATCGGTGTCGAGGGTCTCCGCGTGGTCGACGGATCGATCCTCCCCACCGCATTGTCGAGTGGCCCACACGCGACGACGATGATGATGGCCGCGCGGATCGCCGAAGCCATCTCCGGACCCGACAGCACCCGACCCGCCATCCCCGGACGAGGGCCGGGCGGCGGCGGTATCGTCGGGTCGTGACCTCACTCGGCGACCCGGCGGTCCGGGAGTTCCTGTCCACCGGAACCCGCACGGGCATGCTCGGTTTCACCGCGTCCGATGGTCGCCCGCTCGCCGCGCCGGTGTGGTTCGTGCTCGACGAACGGACCTCCGTGAGTGGGGAGGGCGGACTGCGCGTCGCGTTCAACACCGGCGCCGACACCGCGAAAGGCCGGGCACTGCAGCGGGATCCGCGGGTGGTGCTCTGCGTCGACCTGCCCGAGCCGCCGTACGCCTTCGTCCAGGTCCAGGGACGCGTGGAGATCAGCGACGACCTCGATGAGGTGCGGCGTATCGCCACCGCGGCGGGCGGACGCTACATGGGTGCCGACCGCGCCGAGGAGTTCGGCGCCCGCAACGGGGTGCCCGGGGAACTGGTCCTGTGGATCGAGCCGACGAAGGTGATCGCCTCCCTCGACGTCAGCGCCTGAGGCCGGATCCGACCACGCGGACAACGACGCGTCCGAGGTCCCGCGATCGGGGCCGTCAGTCCCGCGACACGGCCGCCCGACGGTAGGCGCGCAGTGCCGGGTAGCCGAACACGACGAGCCCGCCGACCGCCCACAGCACCGTCTTGACGAGACTCTCGGTCACCGGACCGCCGATCGCCAACGCGCGCATGGTGTCGATCGCGCACGTCATGGGCTGATTGGAGACGAGCGGCTGCAGGACCTCCGGATAGGCACTGACGGGGGAGAACCCGGAGTTGAAGAACATGAACAGGCTCGCGATGAGCGAGAGGATCGGCACGAGCGGGATGTTCGACGACGACAAGGCGAGCGCCAACACGATCGTGAAGAACGCGGCCCCGTAGAGCAGTGCGACCGCGAAGATGCCCAGCGCTGGGAGAAAGCCCTGGTCGAACCGCCAGCCGATGATCATCCCGAAGAAGGTCAGGATCACCGTGCCGACCAGGATGCGCATCAGTTCGGCCGCGATCCGGGAGCTGAAATCGGCCCCGCGGTGGACGGGGAGGACGTAGAGGCGGGTGAGCAACCCCGACTTGCGCTCGGAGGTCAGCCGCACGCCGCCGGCCATCGAACCGAACATCGCACCGACGAGGACCACCAGGGGGACGGTGCCGAACGCACTGTTCTGACCGGTCGCCTGCCCGATGGCGTCGCCGAGCACGACCTTGAACATGATCATGCTCAGGGCCGGGAACAGCAGGGTCTGCAGCAGGGTGACGCGGTCACGCAGGACGACGAGGGTCTGCCGTCCGGTGAGGATGCCGGTGTGGGAGAACCATGCGCGTAGTCCGCGTTCGGTGTGGCGGCCGACCTCGGGGAAGCGCGTGACCATCAGGTTGCCGACGGCCGGCGCCCGCGTGGCGACGGCGCCGTCGGTGTGGTCGAGCGGCGTCGTCCGCAGGCGGGTCGTGGGGGCGTCGTCGACTGCGGTGGCGCCGCGGTCGCGCAGGGGGATGCGGGTCGTCGGCCGTTCGGCGTCCTCGGGTGCGAGAACGGTCCACGGGCCGACCACCGCGCGGATCGACCCGGTGCCCGGGAACAACACCTGTCGCGCAGGTGTCATGTCCGTGCGACGGGTCTCGGTGTCGTCGGGGTCGACCGATCTGCGCGAGACGGGTCGGTTCTCCGACCGCCACCAGTGGTCGTGATCGGTCTGCCCCGGCGAACGGTGGCGCGGCCGACGGGGAAGGCGGGTGGTGGGTTCGTCGCCCGAGGGCGTCCCGGTGATCTCCCAGTTCATCGTCGCGCACCCCGCATGATCACGTACGCGCCGCCGGCGACGGCGAGGACCGCGACGCTGCCGGCCCAGATGAGCGGCGCCTGCGCGACACCCCAGGTGAGACGACCGTTGTCGAACGCTCGCATCAGCTCGGTGAACTGCGAGATGGGCTGGTTGCGCGCGAAGGGGCGGATCCACTCGGGGAACGACGCCTCCGGCACGAACCCGGTCGAGAGCATGCCGAGGATGAGCTGCGGGAGCGCCAGGGCCTGGCTCGTCGCCTCCGGGTTGCTGGCGACGACCCCGATCGCGTCGGCCCCGAGCGCGAGCAGCAGACCCACGACGAACGCGACGGCGAGGAACCCGGCCATGTAGAAGACGCCGTGTTCGGGCCGCCACCCGATGACCAGTCCGGAGATGACCGCCCAGAACAGCGAGATGACCAACAGGATCGCGTTGGCGACCAGCCGCGCCGCCATCGGGATCACCGCGTTGACCGGCATGCTGCGCAGTCGGTCGGTGATCCCGGCGCTGCCGTCGGTGGCGGCGCGCATCGCCGCCGATGTCGCCACGAAACCCACCGATTGCAAAAGGATGACCGGCATCAGGAACTGCGCGTAGTTGACCCCGGGAAAAGCGTCGAAAATGCTGCGCAACGGCACGTAGAAACAAATGGTCAGCATCACCGGGGCGACGATTCCCAGCACGAACTCGCCCTGCCGGAGCATTCCGCGCAGCGATCTCTCGGTGAGCGCCAGCGTCTGGCCCACCGGGTTGATCGTCCCGGTGGCGAGCCCGCCGATCACCAGCGGCCGAGGAGCCGTGGTCGTCACCGCGCGCCCTCGTTCCCCGAGGTGACCCCCGCGGGTGTCGGGGCCTCGGTGTCGGTCGGTGCGGTGAGTTTGAGGAAGACGTCGTCGAGGGACGGACGCCGCAGACCGACGTCCGACAACTCGATCTCGGCGTCGTCGAGCCGCCGGACGATCTCGACGAGGGTCGCGGTGCCGCGGACCGCGGGGACGGTCAGCGCGGTCCCGCCCGACGCGCTGCGGATCTGGTCGCGGGGGACGAGATCGGCGAGTAGCGCGGTGATCTTCTCGATGTCGTCGGGGTAGCTGGGGACGACCTCGCAGAACGTGCCGCTGACGCGCTCCTTGAGTTCGTCGGCGGTGCCCTCGGCGATCACGCGGCCCTTGTCGATGACGACGATGTTGTCGCTGAGGAGATCGGCCTCCTCGAGGTATTGCGTGGTCAGCAGCGTCGTGATGCCCAGTTCGCGCAGGTTCGTGACGATGTTCCACACGTCCTGCCGACTCCGCGGGTCGAGGCCGGTCGTCGGTTCGTCGAGGAACACCACCTCGGGGCGGACGACGAGTCCACAGGCGATGTCGATACGTCGCCGCATGCCGCCGGAGAACTTGCCGACCCGACGCCCGGCGGCCTCGGTGAGGTTGAACGCCTCGAGCAGTTCCGCCGCGCGCAAGCGGGCGGCCTTCTTGTCCAGGCCCATGAGCCGCCCGAACAGGACCAGGTTCTCCTGGCCGGTCAGGGACTCGTCGAGGGCGGCGAACTGCCCGGTCAACATGATCGATCGACGTACCTGTGCGCGGTCGGCCACCACGTCGTGACCGGCGATGCGGGCCGACCCTGCGTCGGGGATCAGCAGTGTGGCCAGCATGTTCACCGTCGTGGTCTTGCCGGCGCCGTTCGGACCGAGCAGTCCGAGCACCGTTCCGGGGGCGACCTCGAACGACACGCCGTCGACGGCGGTGAAGTCGCCGAACCGCTTCACGAGTCCGTCGGCGACGACGCTCGGTCGCGTCCCCGCGTGCTCCGTGCCGCCGGGCGGGTCGCCGGCCGCGATCCATCCACCGGACTGGCTGCCCTGCATCTGTGGTCCTGTCGTCGGGGGGAAGAGGGGGAACGCGGGGTCGACGGCTCCCGTTCGGGTCGACGACCGCCGACCCGGTGGCGAGTGTATTCGTCCGGCGAACGTGTTCCGTGTGATCGGCGCGGTGTGTAACGCTCCGTGACATTTCGCCGATATCGAAATCGGAAAAAGAAATCGATGACCGATTAGTTTTGGGTCGTGGGATTACCGGTACGCTTTATATCGGCCCGCGCACCGACATCGAGATCGTGATCGGCAACCGTGATGTGTGACCACCGAGGACCGGTGATCGACGTCGCGGCGGGAGAATGGGAGAGCAACGTGGCGATGCAGCTTCGTTCGCAGAAGACGGGCACCGGTCGGGTGCGCGTGAGCCAGATCGACGACACGCGCACGCTGGGCCAGCTCGTCGGCGCAGCCGCCGCGATCGCCCCGGGACAACCCGCGATCTGCAAGCCGGGCCTCACCATCACCTTCGGCCAGCTGGCCACCTCGGCGGTCGGCGCGGTCGGTGCGATGTCGGGTGGAGACGTCATCGACGATTCCGCCCTCACCGTCGCCCTGATGATGAACGTGCCCGGCCTCGCTTTGTCGGGCCCCACCGGCCTGGCCGCTACATTGATCTCGTTGCGTGTGCAGGCGTCGGTGGCCCTCGCGGGTGCCGAGCGCGCCTGATCCCCCTCAGGGTCCGCGACACCGCCCGATCCACGAACCGACGACCGCGCCCGGTGCGCCGGTCGAGAGCAGACAGAGAGTGGGACCGCACCCATGAGCAATCCCTTCGATGACGAGAACGGTCGCTTCTTCGTGTTGGTCAACGCGGAGAACCAGCACTCCCTGTGGCCCACGTTCGTCGACATCCCGGCGGGGTGGGACAAGGTGTTCGGGGAGTCGTCTCGTGCGGAGTGCCTCGACTACGTCAACGAGCACTGGACCGACCTGCGGCCCAAGAGCCTGATCGAGGCCATGGAGGCCGATTCCGCGCAGTGACGAGGGTGTTCAGAGCCCTCTCGGGGCCCTCGACACGCCCACGCAGAGACACGATTCGCCCTCGAATGTGACACGGATCACCTGTCAATGTAACGAGATCGACATCTATTTCAGACCCGAAAGTGCAGCTCAGAGCGCCTTTTGTGGAGAAGTGCCAGTGTTTACCGTTCCAGTCTGTAACGAAACGGATACCCACACGACCCCTACCACCCGTTAGTGTGTCCATACACCAAGCAGGGTGACCGGAATCAGGGGTTCAACATGGCATTCGCAGCAGTTCGGTCGGGGGGAACGACCGTGGAGCACGACCTCGACGAAGCCCGCGGTGTCGCGTCGTCGGATCTGATCGGCGCGGTCCGTCGAATTGCGGAGACCGCAGCCAACCGGGTCGTCTGCCGGTATCACTACCGGTCGCTCAACTACCGGGAACTCGACGCCGCCATCGAGCTGATGGTGCCCGTCACCCGTAGCCAGCAGATGGACGACCGGGCCGCCATCGTGGCCGCCGTGTTCGCCGGGATGCCCGCCTTGTCGACCGAGCGCGACCCCGCAACGGTCGCCTCCGTCGTCGACGGCACCTTCGCCCGGATCATGCAGGATCTCGCCGAGCTCGAGATCGCCGCCACCGCCACCCCGGTCCGCACCATGCGTACCAGCGAGATCGACCTGCGCGGGATCGCGAGCAGGCTCACCGGCGCCTGAGCGTCCGGTCCTTTCTCGGCCCGGTCCCGGGCCGCTGTACTCCATCCTTCCTTCACGCTCGTGTAGCATCGGAAGTCGTTTTGCCATCGTGAAATGTGGCATCACGACCCGCGATGACTGCTCGAGAAGTCGGCGAAATCGCCCGTTCGCGCCAGCGTGTCACCACGTCCGGCGAGGAGCGTTGGTGAAACCATCGTGAGGTGACGCGGATGACTCTCCGCGGTCATCGTCGTTAGTTGTCACGACGGCCGTCGAACGGGATCGGAGCACGAGAATCTTGGTTGCGGGTGGCTCCGAGCAGATGCCGGCAGGCGCGTTCGAGCTCTCGGCGGCGCAGCGCGGGATCTGGTTCGCCCAGCAGGCTCTCGGCTCCATCCCGATCAACATCGCCGAGTACGTGGATCTCCGCGGTCCGGTCGATGCGCAGGCCCTGACCGCGGCGTCCAACGCCGGCGGCCGCGACGCCGGATCGGGCTTTCTCCGTCTCGTCGACACCGGCGACGTACCCATGCAGGTCGTCGAGTCCGACCACGACGACGCCATCACCCTGCTCGACTTCTCCGAACACGCCGACGCCGTCGACCGCGCGCTGGAGTGGATGCGCGCCGAGTACAGCCGTCCGATCGACGTCCTCACCGACCGCCTCACCGTCAGCGCGCTCATCCGGGTCGGGCCCGACCGTCACTTCTGGTACTGGCGCGCCCACCACATCGCCACCGACGGGTTCGCCGCCACCGCGATGCTCTCCCGGGTCGCGGCCATCTACTCCGCACGCCAGGCCGGCGTCGAGCCCCCGGCCTGGCGCGGTGCGTCGCTGACCGACCTGGTCGAGGGCGAGCGCACCTACCGCGACTCCACCCGTTTCGACAACGACCGCGCCTACTGGGCCGAACGCAACGAGGGGCTCCCGGGCGCGGTGTCGCTGGCAGCGCGTCGCGAACCCCCCGGCGCCTTCTCCCGTCTGGCGTCGGTCGAGCTGCGCGGCCGCGTCGGTGAACTGGTGGACGCCGCCGCCGCGGAGTCCTCGGGGAGCGCGGCGCCGGCCGTCATCGCCGCGTTCGCCACCTACCTGTCGCGCATGACCGACACCGACGACGTGGTCCTGAGCCTGCCGGTGTCGGCGCGCAACACCGCGAAGCTGCGGCTGGCCGCGGGCATGGTCTCCAATGTCGTCCCGTTGCGCGTCGGGGTGTCCGACGAGGTGTCCGTCGGTCGGTTGATCACCGACGCCCAGACCGCTCTGACCGGCGCGCTGCGCCGCCAGCTGTACCGCCACGAGGACATGCGCCGCGACATCGGTCAGGGCACCGGCGAACGCGGGCTCTTCGGACCGTCGGTCAACCTCATGATGTTCCAGTCCGAGGTCGACCTCGGCGACACCGTCGGGCAGATGCACGTCCTCACGACAGGCCCGGTCGAGGACCTCGCGGTCAACATCTACCCCGGGGCCGACGGCAACGCGCTGCGCCTCGACCTCGAGGCCAACCCCCGCCTGTACTCCGACGACGACCTGCGACGCCACCTCGACCGGTTCGTCGACCTCGTCGAACGGATGCTCGGCAGCGACCGCGCGCGACCGGTCGGCGAGATCACCGTCGGCTCGGCGGACGAGATCGCGATGATCACCGACGAGTGGAACGCGACCGACCACCCGGTGGAGTCCGACGTGCTCCCCGACATCTGGCGTCGACAGGCGCTGGCGACCCCGGACGCACCGGCCCTGCACTTCGGCGAGCGGACACGGTCGTACGCCGAGTTCGGTGCCGACGTCGCCCGCCTCGCCCGTCACCTCATCGCGCTGGGTATCGGCCCGGACGATCGCGTCGCCATCGCGATGCGGCGCTCGTTCGACCTCTTCGTCGCCGTCCACGCGGTGCTCGAGGCCGGCGGCGCCTACGTCCCGCTCGACCTCGACAGCCCCGGCGACCGGCAGGCCGCCGTGTTGCGGGGGAGTGGCGCCCCGGTCGTACTCACCACGCGTGCAGACGGTTTCGCGGTCCCCGACGGACTCCCGCAGACCCCGATCGTCGTCGAGGTCGACACGGTCGATCTCGACGACCACGCCGACACCGCGGTGTCGGCGGGCGAGCGTCGTGGTGTGCTGCGCCCCGACGACACCGCCTACGTCATCTACACGTCCGGTTCCACCGGTGCACCGAAGGGTGTGGCGGTCAGCCACCGGGCGATCGTCAACCGGCTGCGCTGGATGCAGGGGGAGTACCCCCTGGCCGCCGACGACGTCGTCCTGCACAAGACGCCGGTCACCTTCGATGTGTCGGTGTGGGAACTGTTGTGGGCCCTGCAGGTCGGCGCCTCGGTGGCGATCGCCGTGCCCGACGGACACCGCGATCCCGAGTACCTCGCCGACCTCATCGCCGAGCGCGGGGTCACCGCCGTGCACTTCGTGCCGTCGATGCTGGCGTTGTTCGTCGAGTCGGCGCCGGCGGAGGCGTTGACCGGACTGCGCGCGGTGTTCGCGAGCGGCGAGGCCCTGACCCCGTCGGTCGCCGAACGACTCGCCGACATCACCGGCGCGGCACTGCACAACCTGTACGGCCCCACCGAGGCGGCGGTCGACGTCACCTATCACCGGTACACCGCCGCCGATGTCGACTCGGTGCCCATCGGCCGACCCGTGTGGAACACCCGGGTGTGGGTGCTCGACCGCGCGTTGCGGCCGGTGCCCGTCGGCGCGGTGGGGGAGCTGTATCTCGGTGGCGTGCAACTGGCCCGGGGCTACGTCGGCGACCCGGTCCAGACCTCCGGACGCTTCGTGGCGTGTCCCTTCACGCCGGGCCCGTCGCGGATGTACCGCACCGGCGATCTCGTCCGGTGGACAGTGGACGGTGCGCTGGACTATGTGGGACGCAGCGACTTTCAGGTGAAGGTCCGAGGTCTGCGGATCGAACTCGGTGAGATCGAGTCGGCCGTGCTCGGCGCCCCCGGTGTCCGCGAGACGGTCGTGACGGTCCATCAGAGTGCCCAGGGCCAACGCCTCGTCGCCTACGTGGTCGCCGCGGTCGGGCAGACCGTCGACACCGCGGCCGTGGTCGGTGCCGTCCGTGGCCGTGTCCCCGCCTACATGGTCCCCGACGCCGTCGTCACCCTCGACGAGATGCCGCTGGGTACCAGCGGCAAGGTCGACCGGAAGGCGTTGCCCGAGCCCGACTTCTCGGCGCACGCGGCCCCGTTCCGGGCGCCGACCACCGACGTCGAACGCGCGGTGGTGGGTCTCGTCGAGGATCTGCTGGGACGTGACGGTGTCGGCCTCGACGACTCGTTCTTCGGGCTCGGCGGCGACAGCATCATGTCGATCCAGCTCGTCTCCCGGGCCCGGGCCGCCGGACTGCACTTCACCTCCCGACAGGTGTTCGAGCACAAGACGATCGGCGACCTCGCCGCGGTCGTCCGCACCGACGACGACGCCGTCGCGGCCGTCGAGCTGCCCGGTGGTGCGGTCGGCGAGGTCGACCTCACGCCCATCGTCCGGTCCATGATCGAGGTACCGGAGTCGGTCGGCCCGTTCGCGCAGTCGGTCGAGGTCCCCCTGCCCGAGCCCTACGATCCCGACACCCTGCAGGTGGCCGTCCGTGCGGTCATCGAGCGGCACGACATCCTGCGATCGCGGTTGTCGGTCGACGACGAGGGCCGGTGGCACCACGTCGTCGGTGAGTCGACCGATCCGCCCGGCATGCCCGAGATCACCACTGTCGACGTGATGGCCGAGCCCGGGAGCGTCGCCTTCGCCGCCGGGGTGGACGCGGCCGTCCGCGCGGCGACCGACGCGCTCGACCCCGCGACCGGACGGGTCGCACAGTTCGTCGTCGTCCACTCCCTCACCGCCGAGTCGACCGCACCCGGGTCCGCCACCGGCGCACGGCGTCTGGTGATCGTGCTGCACCACCTCGTCGTGGACGGGGTGTCGTGGCGCATCCTGCTGCCCGATCTCGCCACCGCATGGGCCCAGCACGCGGCGGGCGTCGCCGTCGACCTCGCGCCGGTGGGCACCTCGATGCGTCGGTGGGCGCACGGGATGACCGAACTGGCCGCGACCCCGGCGATCCGCGCCGAACTCGCGCACTGGCGCGCGGTCACCGAGGGGCCCAACTCGGTGCAGCTGCCCCTCGATCCGCGACGCCACGTCGTCGCCACGCTGCAGCGCCGCGAACTCCACCTCACCCCCGAGCTCACCGAGACCCTGCTGACCCGGGTCCCGCAGGCGTTCCACGCGGGCGTGAACGACGGACTCCTCGCCGCACTCGCACTGGCCGTCTCGGCGTGGCGGACCCCCGGCGCCGACGACGCGCGACGCTTCCTCGTCAGCATGGAGGCGCACGGCCGCGAGGAGGAGCTGCTGCCGGGCTCGGATCTCTCGCGGACCGTCGGGTGGTTCACCACCGTCTACCCCGTGGCGCTCGACCTGGGCGGGGTCGATGTCGAGGCCGCGCTGTCGGGTGGTCAGGCCGCCGGGGTGGCGATCAAGACGGTCAAGGAGCAACTGGCCTCGGTACCGCGCCGCGGTGTCGGGTACGGGCTGCTCCGCCACCTCGACGCCGAGGGCGCGCAGGTGCTCGCCGCCACGCCGGAACCCTCGATCAGCGTCAACTACCTCGGTCGCCTCGCCGGGACGAACGCATCGGGTCCGTGGGTGCCCGAGGGCGATCAGGCGTTGCGCGGGTGTCGCGGGGCCACTGTGCCTGTGCGCCATGCTCTCGACATCAACGCGTCGGTCGTCGAGACCGCCGCCGGACCCCAGCTGCGTGCCACCATCGACCACCCCGACGGTGTCCTGACCGACGAGGAGGCCGACGAGCTCGCCGACCTCTGGCACCGTGCCCTCGAGGCCGTCGCCCGTCACGCGGCGTCGGGTGACGCGGGCGGGTTCACGCCGTCCGACCTCGATCTCGTCGCGGTGACCCAGGCCGACGTCGACGCCGTCGAGGCGCGCTACGACGTCGTCGACGTGTGGCCGCTCGCGCCGCTGCAGACCGGTCTGCTGTTCCACTCCGAGTTGTCGGTCGGTGCGGTCGACCTCTACACCGCGCAGATGGTCCTCGACCTGACCGGCGTCGACGCCGACCGGATGCGCCGCAGCGCACAGGCTCTCGTCGACCGGCACCCCACACTGCGCACCGCCTTCGTGACCGCTGCCGACGGGACCCCCGTCTCGGTGGTGTCGGCCTCGGTGCCGGTGCCGTTCGTGGTCCACGACCTGTCCGGGGCCGGTGGTGACGCGGCGACTCGCGCGGCCGACATCGCCCGCACCGATCGTGTGACCGCGTTCGACATGGCGACACCGCCGCTGGTGCGATTCGCGTTGATCGCACTCGGCGACAACCGTTTCCGCATGATCGCGACGAACCACCACATCCTGCTCGACGGATGGTCGATGCCGGTGTTCATGAGCGATCTGTTCGCGCTGTACGCCGCGGGTGGTGACGCGCAGGCCCTCCCGGCGCCACCGGCGTACCGCACCTACCTCACCTGGCTGGCGGCGCAGGACCCCGGCGCCTCGATCGCGGCGTGGGCGACCGCGCTGGCCGGACTCGACGAACCGACACTGCTGGTCGGAGACGGCGACCGTGGGGCGCATGCCGTCGAGGTTTCCGAGATCCCCGGGCAGGTCGAGGTTCTCGTCGCCACGGAGGTGACCGAGCGTCTCGCCGAGCACGCCCGCGAGACCGGCATCACCTTCAACACCATGCTCCAGGTGAGCTGGGCCATCGTCCTCGCCCGACTCGTGGGTCGCGACGACGTCGTGTTCGGCACCACCGTCTCTGGTCGCCCGCCCGAGGTACCCGGCGTCGAGACCATGCTCGGACTGTTCATCAACACCGTCCCCGTGCGGATCACGATGCACGACTCCGACGACGTCGCCGCGCTCTGCAAACGCGTCTCCCACGAACAGGCCGAGCTGCTCGACCACCACACCACCGGTCTCGCCGACATCACCGCGGCCGGCGATCTCGACGTCCTGTTCGACACGATGATGGTCTACGAGTCCTACCCGCTCGACCGCGAGGCGCTCGCCGCGGCGGCATCGGTGGACGGGATGACCGTCACCGACGCCGATGTCGTGGACGCGACGCACTATCCGCTGACCGTCATCGCGATCACCGACCCGGACCTGCGGTTGTCGGTGAAGTACCTGCCGTCGATGGTCGACGCCGACCGTGCGCGCTCGGTGCTCGACATGCTCGTCCGTGTTCTCACAGGTGTCGCCGACAGCACGACATCGCGCGCCGTCGACATCGACGTGCTCTCCGCCACCGACCGCGCGGAACTGCTCTCGCGCAACGGCTCCGGTGAGGTCCCCCCGGCCCGTCCGCTGGCCGGTCTGCTAGCCGACGCGGCTCGCGCGGGTGCGGACCGGGCCGCGGTGGAGTCGCCGGACGGATCGATCACCTACGACGACCTCGACGCACGGTCGAGCGCGCTCGCCCGCGTCCTGATGGCTCGGGGCATCGGCCCCGAGCAGATCGTCGCCCTGGGCATGGGACGCTCGGTGGAGTTCATGGTGGGACTCTGGGCCGTCGCGAAGACCGGAGCCGCATACCTCCCGGTGGACATGCGGTACCCCACTGAACGCATCGAGCACATGCTCACCGACTCGAGTGCGGTCGTGGGCATCTCGACGAGCGGTTGGGCGCAGGTGCGACCGGCGACGGTGGAATGGCTCGACCTCGACGACCCGGCGACCGCCGAAGCGATCGCGGCACAGTCGACCTCACCGGTGACCGACTCCGATCGCGTCGCGCCGGTGAGCGTCGCGAACCTCGCCTACATGATCTACACGTCGGGGACGACGGGTGTCCCCAAGGGCGTCGCGGTCACCCACGGCGGGCTGGCGGCCCTGATGGCCGAGCAGTCCGACCGCTTCGTCCTCGGCCCGGAATCCCGCACACTGCATTTCGCCTCCCCGAGCTTCGACGCGTCGGTCCTCGAGGTGCTGCTCGCCCTCGCCCACGGGGCGACCATGGTGATCGCCCCGACCGAGGTCTACGGCGGTCAGGACCTCCACGACCTGCTCGCGCAGTTCCGGGTGACGCACGCCTTCATCACCCCCGCCGCACTGGCGTCGTTCGATCCTGCCGGACTCGAGGACCTGCAGTCCGTCGTCGTCGGAGGAGAGGCCTGCCCGCCGGAATTGGTTGCCCGCTGGGGCGTCGGGCGTCGCATGTTCAACGGCTACGGGCCCACCGAGGCCACCTGCTTCGCCGACATCGCCGGCCCGATGGTGCCCGGCGAACCGATCACGATCGGCCGCCCGGTCCGCGGACTGACGTCGATGGTCCTCGACCGTCGACTCCAGCCCGTCCCACCCGACGTCGACGGGGAGCTGTACCTGTCCGGTCCGGCGCTGGCACGCGGGTACCACGACCGGCCCGGGCTCACCGCCGACCGGTTCGTCGCGAACCCGCACGGCGACAACGGCTCCCGCATGTACCGCACCGGTGACGTGGTGCGGTGGGTCCGCGCTGCCGACGGCGGCTGGGAGATCTTCTACGTCGGTCGCAGCGACTTCCAGGTGAAGGTCCGAGGCTTCCGCATCGAACTCGGTGAGGTCGACGCTGCCGTCGCGACCCACGCCGACGTCGCGTTCGTGACCACCGTCGGGACGCCCATGCCCGCCGGGACCACGGCCCTGGTGTCCTACGTCGTACCCACCCCGGGGGCGACGATCGATCCGGCCGCGATCCGGGAACACGTGGGCCGCACGCTGCCGTCGCACATGGTGCCGTCGCTGGTGATCGCGCTCGACGAGATCCCGCTGACCCGGACCGGGAAACTCGACCGGGCCGCCCTGCCGGCACCGGACCCCGCTCAGATGGCGGGCACCGGCGAGGCGGTCGCACCGCGTACCGCCGTCGAGTCGCGGTTGGCCGAGGTCCTCGCCGACGTGCTCGGTCTGCCCGAGATCGGTGTCACCGACTCGTTCTTCGACCTCGGCGGCAACTCGCTGGTCGCCACCCGCGCCGCGGCGCGACTGTCCGCGGAGGCCGGACGGCGGGTCGCCGTCCGCGAGATCTTCGACAACCCCACCGTGGAATCGCTCGCGACGGTGGTCTCGCTCGGCGAGCCCGGCTCCGACGCCGTCGCCGGCGAACCCGCTCTCGTCGCCGGAATCGCCGGTGAGAGACCGCCTCTCGCGCCCCAGCAGCAGCCGCTGTGGTTGATCAACCGTCTGGCCCCCGAGGTCGCTGCCTACAACATCCCCCTGGTGGTCCGGATGCGGGGCCCGCTCGACCGGGCTGCGCTCCGTGCCGCGGCCGGCGACGTCGTCGCGCGGCACGAGACGCTGCGTACCGTGCACCCCAGCGGCAGCGACGGTGTGTTCCAGGACGTCCGACCACCGACGACCGTCGCGTTCGCCACCGAGGACGTCACGGCCCACGACATCGGTTCCGCCGTGAGGCGTCTCGCAGGCGAGGGATTCGACCTGACCACCCAGACGCCCGTTCGCTTCGGGCTCCTGCAGATCGACGATCAGGACGCCGTGGTCGTGGTGGTGGTCCACCACATCGCGGCCGACGGGGCGTCGATGGCGCCACTGGCCCGCGACGTCATGGCGGCCTATGCGGCCCGGACGGCGGGCATGGAGCCGACCTTCGCCCCGTTGCCGCTGAGGTACGCGGACTGGGCACAGTGGTCACGGGATCGCCTCGGGTCGGTCGACGACGACGATTCCCTGGCGCGCAGGCAGATCGATCATTGGCGCGGCACGCTGGCCGGCCTCGCCGAGGTCGTCGACCTGCCGACCGATCGCCCCCGTTCGGCCCGCCGGTCCTCCGAGGGTTCCGCCGTGCTGTTCGACATCGACGAGGCGCTGTATCAGGCCATCGTGGACGTGAGTGCGTCGACGTCGACCTCGGTGTTCATGGTCGCACACGCCGCGCTGGCGCTGGTGCTGGCGCGAACGGCCGGTGTCGAGGACGTGGTGATCGGGACGCCGCTGGCGAACCGGGCGCGGCCCGAACTCGCCGAGATGGTGGGCATGTTCGTCAACACCGTCGCCCTGCGGACCGCCGTGGATCCGGATGCCTCGGCCGATGACCTGCTCGCGACCGTCCGTCGCGCGGACCTCGATGCCTTCGACAACGCCGACGTCCCCTTCGACGCCGTCGTCGACGCGCTCGGGATCCCCCGGTCGACCGCCTTCACGCCGGTGTTCCAGGTGATGCTCGCCCTGCAGAACACCGAGCGCGTGACGTTGTCCCTCGGCGACGTGACCGCCGAGATCGGCGAGGAGAACACCACCGGCGCAGCGCAGTTCGACCTCTCGGTCGGCCTGTCGGAGGTCTTCGGCGACTCCTCGGATCGACCCGTGTCGCTGCGCGGCACACTGACCTTCGCCACCGACATCTTCGACCACGCGACCGCCGAGGTGTTCGCGACGCGCTTCGTCGCCGCCCTGCGCGCCATCACGGCGTCGCGGACGACCGCGGTCGGTGATCTCGACATCTGGGGCGAGCCCCCCGTCGTCGAGGCGGTCGCGGCCCCCGAGCCCGCGAGCAGGGCCACGGTTCTCGACCTCGCCCTCGCCGCGGCGACGCGTTCACCGTCGGCGACAGCCGTCGCACACGGTGATGTCGAGGTGAGCTTCGGCGAACTCGCCGATCGCCTGCGCCCGCTGCTGCCCATGGCGCAGAGCGGTCTGTCGGGTGACGCCGTGGTGTCCGTGGCGCTGTCGACCATGGTGCCCGACGCCGCGGCGAACGGATCCCTGCTCGCGGTGATCGACGAGATCATCCGGCGTGCACAGGAACTCGCGTCCCCCGACAGCGGTGCGCAGACCACCGACGACACCCTGTGGACGTCGTTCGTGCGTCGATGCGAGACCGATCCCGATGCGGTCGCCTTCGTCGCCGACGACGTCGAGTACTCGTTCGCGGAGATGCGGCGACGTGCCGAGACCCTCGGGCGGCGACTAGTCGAGATCGGGGTCGGGCCGGAGGTGACGGTCGCCGTGGCCATCCCGCGAGGCATCGACATGGTCGTCGCCGCCTACGCGACCCTCGCCGCCGGCGGCGCCTACGTCCCCATCGACCTCGACCACCCGACGAACCGTCTCCTGCACATCCTGCGGACCGCCGCGCCGGCGTGTGTGCTGATCGGGACCCGTGGGCTCCCCGGCGATCTCGAGGTCGACGTCCCCGTCCTGACCGTCGACCGACCGAGCGCCGACGACACGGCCGGCCTCCCCGCAATCGTGCGGTCGCCCGACCATCTCGCCTACGTGATCTTCACGTCGGGATCGACCGGGATGCCCAAGGGCGTGGCCGTCACCCATCGGTCGGTGGTGTCCGAACTCGCCTGGCAGGCGGACTTCTTCGCGCTGGGCCCCGACGACGTCGGGTTCTTCAAGACCACGCCCACCTTCGATGCCTCGGTCACCGAGATCTTCGTCGGCGCGGTGAGCGGCAACCGGGCCGTCATCGCCCCCGAGGGTGTCCACCTCGACCCCGTCCGCATGCTCCGCATGATCCGCGAGCACGCGGTGACGTTCGTCCAGTTCGTGCCCTCGGTGCTCCGACAGGTGCTCGCGGAGGCCGATCCCGACGATCTCGTGTCGGTCCGTGCGCTCGTGTCGGGCGGCGAGGCCATGGACGGCGCACTGGCGCACCGCTGGCGCGAGCTCACCGACGCCCGGCTCTACAACCTCTACGGGCCGACGGAGACGACCATCAACGCGACCCGGTCGCTGGTGCGGGTGGAGTCGGTGTCGGTGGCCACGGCATCGGTGCCGATCGGGGACCCGGCGCCGGGTGTGACGGCCTTCGTCCTCGACGGGCGGCTGCGCTCGCTGCCCCAGGGCGTCGTCGGTGACCTCTACATCGCGGGGATCCAGGTGACGCGGGGGTACCTGCGTCGGCCCGATCTCACCGCCGGTGCCTTCGTCGCGGCACCCGGCTGGCTGCCCGGGGTGCCGCCCGGCGCACGGATGTATCGCACCGGCGACCTGGTGCGGATCAGGACCGACGGGGAGATCGACTACCTCGGCCGCAGCGATCTCCAGGTCAAGCTGCGCGGTCTGCGCATCGAGCTCGGCGAGATCGAGTCGATCCTGGGCTCGCTGCCCTCCGTCGCCGGCGCCGCCGTCGCCGTCGCCGGGGAGGGTGACGGCCAGCGACTCGTGGGATACGTGGTGACTGTCGACGGTGCGGAGCCGGACGTACCGGTCCTGCGCCGACAGCTCGCGGAGAGCCTGCCCGACTACATGATCCCGACCACCTACGTCCGGATCGACCGGATGCCGGTCACCGCCAGCGGCAAGTTGGACCGTCGCGCACTCGAGGCCGTCGACATCCGCGTGGAGCCGGCGGAGCACGTCGAGCCACGTACGCCCACCGAGGCGGCCATCGCCGCCGCGATCGCCGACGTCGTCGGGGTCGAGCGCGTGGGTGTCACCGATTCGTTCTTCGCGCTCGGCGGGAACTCGTTGTCCGCGGTGCGCCTGACGTCGGCCCTCGCCGACGCCACCGGTGTCGAGGTGGCGATGCGCGACGTGTTCGAGGCGCAGACGGCGGAGACGCTGGCGCAACTCGTCGAGTCGCGGCGTGGCGAGGGGCCCGGGACGTCGAGGACGGTCCGGTTCGCGGTCCCCGACGGCCCACGGCCGGAGCGTGTCCCGCTCTCGCTGGCGCAGCAGCGGCTGTGGTTCGTCAACAGGTACGACCCGACATCCGGTGCCTACAACATCCCGATGACGGTGACCTTCCGCGGACCGCTCGACATCGAGGCACTGCTCGCGGCCGTCGTCGACGTGGTCGATCGGCAACACGCGATCCGCACCATCTACCCGGAGGGCCGCGACGGTCCCGAACAGCAACTCGTCCCCACCATCGAGGCGCTGCCACCGTTCGTCCTCGACACGGTGGCCCCCGATGCGCTGTGGGATCGGCTGCTCTCCATCGCCTCGCCCGGGTTCGACGTGACGACCACCGTCCCGTTCCGCGCCGCACTCCTCGAGGTCGAGTCGACCGACGACGACGATCTCCGCACCTATGTGCTGTTGGTGGTCATCCATCACATCGCCTCCGACGGCCTGTCGATGGGTCCGTTGGCGACCGATCTGATGACCGCCTACAGCGCGCGGCACGCCGGACGGAACCCCGACTGGGCGCCGCTGCCCGCGCAGTACAGCGACTTCGCCATCTGGCAGAACCGGGTGTTCGGTGACGGGTCGCCGGACGGTCCCGGTGCTCGGCAGCTCGATCACTGGCGTCGTGCGCTGACCGGACTGCCCGAGGTCATCGGAGTGCCCACCGACCGCCCACGGCCCCCCGTCAGGGACGGCGCCGGGGGATCACGGGTCTTCTCGGTCGACGCCGAGATCCACCGGCGGCTGACCGATCTCGCCGGTGCCCGGAAGCTGTCGGTGTTCATGGTGGCCCACGCCGCGCTCGCGGTCGTGCTGTCGCGGTCGGGTGCCGGTGACGACGTCGCGATCGGCACCCCCGTCGGTGGACGGGTCGGGCCCGAACTCGACGGTCTGGTCGGCATGTTCGTCAACACGCTGGTGTTGCGGACCCCGGTTCGCGCGGAGGTCACGTTCGCGGATCTTCTCGACGCCGTCCGGCGGATCGACCTCGACGCCTTCGCCAACGCCGAGGTCCCGTTCGAGCAGATCGTCGACGCCGTCAGCCCCCAGCGCAGTGGCTCCTACTCCCCACTCATCCAGGTCGTCCTGGGCGTGAACAACAGTGCCGCACCGACGATCGAGGTGGACGGGCTCGAGGTGATCCCGGGTGCCGTCGACACCGAGCTGAGCAAGTTCGATCTCGCGTGGGAGCTCACCGAGCAGCACGACGACCTCGGGGCGGCCGCCGGGATGTCGGGCTTCCTCGGCTTCGCGACCGACATCTTCGACGCGGACACGGCACAGGCGCTCGCCGACCGTCTCGTGGCGGTCCTCGCGGCGGTGAGCGTCGACCCCGACGTGGTCGTCGGCGACATAGACCTGATGGGACCCACGGCGGCGGCAGAACTCGTCCCGGTGCGAGGACGCGAGCCCGCGCCGCCGCGGACCCTGATCGAGATCCTCGACGACGCCGTCCGTCGGGGCGGCGACGGCGTCGCCGCGGTGTGCGGGGACGAGTCGATCACGTACCCCGAGATCGACGCCCGCTCGAACCGACTGGCGCGCGCCCTGATCGAGCGTGGTGCCCGGCCGGAATCGGTGGTCGCGATCGGTGTCGGACGGAGTATCGAGTCCCTCGTCGCGCTGTGGGCCGTGGTGCGCAGCGGCGCCGCGTTCGTCCCCGTCGACCCGACCTACCCCGCCGACCGGATCGCGCACATGGTGACCGACTCGCGCGCGATCGTCGGACTGACCCGACGCGCGGACGCGCCCGGACTGCCGGACTCCATCGAGTGGATCGACGTCGCGGACCCCGACCTCGACGCCCGTGACCCCGGCCCGGTGACCGACGAGGACCGTCTGGGCCCGGTGCGGATCGCCGGATGCGCCTACATCATCTACACCTCCGGCACCACGGGTAAGCCCAAGGGCGTGGAGGTCACCCACGCGGGACTGGCGCCGTTCTCCGACGAGCAGCGCCGTCGCTACGAGACCCGGACGGATTCGCGGGCACTGCATTTCGCGTCACCCAGCTTCGACGCGTCGATACTGGAGCTGCTCCTGGCCACCGGCGCCGGCGCCACACTGGTGATCGTCCCACCCGGCATCTACGGGGGCGAGGAACTCCACGACCTGCTGGCCCGGGAGAAGGTCTCACACGCGTTCATCACCCCGGCGGCCCTCGCCTCGGTGGACCCGGCGGGACTGCCCGCGCTGCGCGACCTCGCGGTCGGTGGAGAGGCCGTGCCCGCCGACCTCATCGACAGGTGGTCGCAGGGACGACGTCTCTACAACGGGTACGGACCCACCGAGACGACGATCATGACCAACATCGGCGATCCGCTGAGCCCGGGTCGGCCGATCACGATCGGTGGGCCCGTGGCGGGTGTCGCCGCCCTCGTCCTCGACGAGCGACTCCACCCGACGCCCGTCGGGGTCCCGGGGGAGCTGTACATCAGCGGACCGGGGGTGTCGCGGGGCTACCGCGACCGCCCGGGTCTGACCGCGGCCCGGTTCGTCGCGAACCCGTACCTGCCCGGCGGTGAGCGCATGTACCGCACCGGTGACGTGGTCCGGTGGGTCCGCACGCCGCGCGGCGACGGGACGACGACTCTCGAGATCGCCTACATCGGCCGCTCCGACCTGCAGGTGAAGGTGCGCGGGTTCCGTATCGAACTCGGTGAGATCGATGTCGTCATGGCGAGTCACCCCGCCGTCGACTTCTGCGTCACCCTCGGCGTGCCGGGTCCCTCCGGCGACACCGTGCTCGCGTCCTACGTCACCGCCGCCGGCCGCTCCGTCGTCGATCCCGACGACCTCGTCGCGCACGCGTCGCGATCGCTGCCCGGACACATGGTCCCGTCGGCGATCACCGTCCTCGACGAGATCCCCCTGACGCCCGTGGGCAAGGTCGACCGTCGAGCCCTGCCGACACCGGAGTTCATCACCGCCGGCGGCGAATTCGTCGAACCCCGGACACCGATGGAACACGTCGTCGCGACCGCCTATGCAGACGCGCTCGCCGCGGATCGGCCCATCGGCGCCACCGACTCGTTCTTCGACCTCGGCGGCAACTCGCTCGGCGCGACCCGGGCGATCGCCCGGATCAACGAGGCGCTCGGCGTCCGGCTCGGTGTGCGCATGCTGTTCGAGACACCGGTCGTCGCGGACATGGCCGCGGCGATCGAGGCGTCACCGGACCTGCACGCGATGCCGGTGGCCCCGCTCACGGCCGGCCCACGCCCCGACCGCATCCCGCTGTCGCTGGCGCAGCAGCGGATGTGGTTCCTCAACCGCTTCGATCCGACCGCGGCCGACTACAACATCCCGCTCGGGCTCGCGCTGCGCGGCGACCTCGACGACGCCGCGCTCACCGCCGCCCTGCGCGACGTCGCGGCGCGACAGGAGATCCTGCGGACGGTGTATCCCGACTCCGTCGACGGGCCCTATCAGCGAATCCTCCCCGTCGACGCGGTCGACCTGCCGTTGCGCCGGCGCACGGTGACCGCGCGGTCGCAGATGTACGAACTGTGCATGGACGCCGCGGCGGAAGGCTTCGACGTCACGGTGGCCCCGCCCCTGCGGGCGTGGCTCTTCGAGATCGCCGAGACCCCCGACGGTGTCGCCGAACACGTCCTGCTGCTGGTGATCCACCACATCGCCGCAGACGGTTCCTCCCTCGTCCCCCTCGCCTCCGACCTCATGACCGCCTACAGCGCCCACGTCGCGGGGAACACGCCGCGCTTCCGTCCGCTGGGCGTGCAGTACGCCGACTACGCGATCTGGCAGCAGACGGTCATGGGGTCGCCCGATGATCCGACGTCGCTGACGGGCCGCCAGCTCGCGTTCTGGCGTGACCACCTCGCCGGGATGCCGGCGTTGCTGGAGATCCCGACCGATCGTCCACGCACGGAACGTCGGTCGATCGAGGGCGGTGAGGTGGTCTTCACCGTCCCGGCGGAACTGCAGGAGCGGTTGCACGCGATCGCCGCCGAGTCCGAGACGACCATGTTCATGGTCGTGCACACGGCCTTCGCGGCGTTGCTCGCACGGATGGCCGGGACCTCCGACGTCGCGGTCGGCACACCCACGGCGGGCCGGACCGCCTCGGCGGTCGACGGTCTGGTCGGGATGTTCGTCAACACCCTGGTCATGCGCACGCAGATCCCGGGGTCGGAGACCTTCCGCGCGGCGCTGTCGACCACCAAGGCCGCCGATCTGGAGGCGTTCAGCAACGCCGACGTCCCCCTCGAGCAGGTGGTCGAGGCGGTGGCACCGGTCCGCAGCCGCGCGTACGCACCGCTGGTCCAGGTCAACCTGACCATGCAGAACATCGACATCCCCACCGTCGAACTGCCCGGTCTCTCGGTCAGCCCGCTGCAGTGGGACGTGCGGTTCGCCAAATCCGATCTCGGTCTGACGGTGTCGGAGTCGTTCGGTGCCGACGGTCGCGGCCGGGGGATCGAGGCGATCCTCGACTACGCCCGCGACATCTTCGACGAGTCGACCGTGACCGCGATGGCCGAACGGTTCACCACCGTGCTGCGCGCCGTCGCCGACGACCCGGACGTGACGCTCGGGGACATCGACATCCTCACCGAGGCCGAACGCGAACAGATGGATCGGCGCGACGACACCGGCACCGGCGTCTCGGCGGTGTCGACCGACGGGCGGCCGCTCGACGAGCTCCTCGCCACCGCGGCACGGATCAACCCCGACGGCATCGCGCTCTCGCACGAGGGCACCGACGTCACCTACGCCGCGCTGCAGGCGAAGGCGGTCGAGCTGCAGACCACCCTCGCCTCGGTGGGCATCGGACCCGAGGCCGCGGTGACCGTCGCGCTGTCGACGCTGCTGCCCGGTCTCCTCGACGACGCCGGCGGCACCTTCGCCGACCGGTTCTCGGCGATGCTCGCCGCGGTCATCGCCGAGTCCGGCGAGGCGCCGGCCGCCGATGCCGTCACCCTCTACGACCTGTTCGTCGAGCAGGTCCACCGGACGCCGGAGGCGACGGCCCTGGTGTTCGAGGGCGAGTCCCTCGACCACGCCGGGTTCGCTGCGCAGGTGCACCGGCTCGCGCGGCACCTCATCGACGCCGGTGTGGGCCCGGATGTCCATGTGGCGCTGGCGATGCGACGCTCCTTCGACCTCCTCGTCGGCATGTACGCGGTCGTCGCGGCGGGCGGCGCCTACGTCCCGATCGACCTCGACCACCCCGCCGACCGGATCGCCTACATCCTCGACAGCGCGCGCCCGGCGGCCGTGCTGACCACCACCCGCGACGCGTTCGCGCCCGGGATCGACGTGCCGGTGCTGACGATCGACACCCTCGACCTCTCCGACCGCCCCGCCGGGGTGCTGACCGACGCCGACCGCAGGACATCACTGCGTCCCGACCACACGGCCTACGTCATCTACACCTCCGGCTCCACCGGTCGACCCAAGGGCGTGGCGATCACGCACCGCGCCATCGTCAACCGGCTGCAATGGATGCAGGCCGAGTACCCGATCGGCCCCGACGACGCGGTGATGCAGAAGACGCCGGCCACGTTCGACGTCTCGGTGTGGGAGTTCTTCTGGCCGTTGCAGACCGGCGCCCGACTGGTCATCGCGACACCCGACGGCCATCGCGATCCCGCCTACCTCGCGCGGCTCATCGACGAGACCGGTGTCACGACACTGCATTTCGTGCCGTCGATGATGTCGGCGTTCGCCACCGCCTCGGCCGACGACGGCGGGGCGTCGCTGCGCACCGTCCGGCAGATCTTCGCCAGCGGCGAGGCGCTCCCGCCGGGTGTCGCGGCGCGTATGGCGGCGGTGTCGGGTGCCGCGATCCACAACCTCTACGGACCCACCGAGGCCGCGGTGGACGTGACGTACCACGAGTACACCGCGGCCGACGTCGACACCGTCCCGATCGGTCGCCCGGTCGCCCACACCGGCGTCCACGTCCTCGACGACCGCCTGCGACCCGTCCCGCCGACGGTGTCCGGCGAGCTCTACCTCACCGGCGTGCAACTGGCGCGGGCCTACGTCGGTCGCCCCGACCTGACCGCCGACCGCTTCGTCGCCGACATCACCTCGGCGACCGGTGAGCGGATGTACCGGACGGGCGACGTCGTGCGTCGCCGGTCCGACGGCGAACTCGAGTACGTCGGCCGCTCGGACTTCCAGGTCAAGCTGCGCGGGCTGCGCATCGAACTGCCCGAGATCGAGGCGGCGATGACCGCCTTCGAGACCGTCACCGACTCGGTGGCCGTCGTGATCGAGGCCGCGGGCGACGCACAGCTCGTCGGCTACGCGACCGGTCCGATCGCCGCCGAGGCGCCGGGCGAGCTGCCCACCGCCCACCCCCTCTTCGACCATCTGCGGACACGGCTGCCGCAGTACATGGTCCCTGCGGCGATCGTCGCGATGGCCGACCTGCCGCTCACCGCCAACGGCAAGCTGGACCGCCGGGCCCTGCCCGCTCCGGCGTTCGCCGGCACCGAGGTGGAATACGTCGAGCCGTCGTCGGACACCGAGCGGACCGTCGCGCAGGTCTACGCCGATGTCGCCAAGCGCGACGCGGTCGGCGCCCGGGACTCCTTCTTCGACATCGGGGGCACCTCGCTCGGCGCCACCCGCGTCGCCGCGCGCGTGCAGGCCGCCCTCGGCGTCGAGGTGGGCGTGCGCGACGTCTTCGACCACCCCACGGTCGAGGGGCTCGCGACGCTGCTCGACGGCCGCGACCGGTCGGTGCGCCGCCCCGTGCTGGCCCCGCGCGCGAGGCCCGACGCCGTGCCGCTCTCGCCCGCGCAGGCACGAATGTGGTTCATCAACCAGTTCGACCCGTCGTCACCGGCGTACAACCTGCCGTTGCCGATCCGCCTGCACGGCACCCTGGACCTCGCCGCACTGCGGGCGGCGGTCGGCGACGTGGCGCAGCGTCATGAGTCGCTGCGGACGATCTATCCCGACTCCGCCGACGGACCGCGCCAGGTGGTCCATCCCGCCGACGAGGCGCTGGCCGCGATGTACCGCGAGGCCACCGTGCAGCCCGAACTCGTCGAACAGGAGATCGTGCGCGTCGCGACCGCCGGGTTCGACGTGACCGTCGGCTTCCCGGCCCGCGTGGTGGTGATGCGCATCGACGACGACAGCGCGCCCGAGGACACCGAATGGGTGCTCATGCTGGTGGTGCATCACATCTCGGCGGACGGCGCATCGCTGGCACCGCTGTTCCGCGATCTCGTCGTCGCCTACGAGACGCGTCGCTCCGGGGTCACCCCCACCCAGCGGGCCCTGCCGGTCCAGTACGCCGACTTCTCGCTGTGGCAGCACGACCTGCTGGGCGACGAGGGCGATCCCGAGTCGTTGGCGGCACGGCAGGTGGCCTTCTGGCAGCGCACCCTGTCGGGGATCCCCGAGACGCTCGACCTGCCGACCGACCATCCCCGCCCGGCGGTCGCATCGCTGCGCGGCGACGTCGTCCGGTTCTCCGTCGAGCCGGCGCTGCGACGCCGCCTCGCCACGGTGGCCCGCGACCACGACGTGAGCCTGTTCATGATGATGCACACGGCGCTCGCCGTGCTCCTGGAGCGACTGTCGGGGTCGACCGACGTCGCCATCGGCACACCGGTCGCCGGACGCGGCGAGGAGGCCCTCGACGAGCTCGTCGGCATGTTCGTCAACACCGTCGTGCTGCGGACCGAGGTCGATCCGGAACTGACCGTGGCACAACTCCTCTCGGCCGTGCGCACGAGTGACGTCGACGCGATGGCCCACGCGGACGTGCCGTTCGAGCGCCTCGTCGAGGTGCTCGACGTCCCCCGGTCCACCGCGCACCACCCGCTGTTCGGGATCGCGCTGTCCTTCGACAACAACGAGGCGCCCGAACTGCTCCTGCCCGGCCTGCGCGTCGAGGTCGTGCAGCCGGACTTCGAGGTGGCCAAGTTCGACCTGCAGCTCACAGTGGGGGACAACGCACCCGAGGACGAGCCGGCGCCCGCGACCCTCACCTACGCCACCGACCTCTTCGACGAGTCCACCGTCCGTGGTTTCGCCGACCGGTTCCTCCGCGTGCTCGACGCGATCGCCTCCGACCCGACGGCACGGGTGGGCGCCATCGACATCCTCGCCCCCGCCGAGCGCGCCGACCTGGTGGCCGTGTCGGGCCCACCGGCCCTCGACCCGCAGACCCTGCCCGACCTCCTGCGTCGCGGCGTCGCCGTGTCGCCCGACGGGCCGGCCGTGATCTACGGCGACACCACGCTGACCTACACCGAACTCGATGCGCTCACCGACGACGTGGCCCGCGCCCTGATCGCGCTCGGGGCCGGTCCGGGCGGGGTCGTCGCCCTCGGACTGCGACGGTCGCTGTCGTCCGTGCTGGGGATATGGTCCGTCGCGAAGACCGGTGCGGCCTACCTGCCGATCAACCCGGAATACCCCGACACCCGGATCAGCGGGATGCTCACCGACTCGCGCGCGGTCCTCGGCCTCACCGTCTCCGGTGATCGCGACGACCTCCCCGACGATGTCGTGTGGCACGATCTCGATGCGCTGGTCACCGAGGCCCGGGCCGGGGACGACCGGTCGCCGCGCCCGATCACCGACGCCGATCGTACTGCGCCGCTGCACATCTCGGACGCGGCCTACCTGATCTACACCTCCGGTTCGACGGGTGTCCCGAAGGCTGTCGTCGTCACCCACGCCGGGCTGGCGAACCTCACCGCCGACGTGGTGGAGCACTATGCGGTCCGCGCCGATTCGCGCGTGCTGCACGTCGCGCAACCCAGCTTCGACACCTCCGTCGGCGAGATGCTGGCCGCGTTCGGAGCGGGTGCCGCTCTGGTCGTCGCACCGCAGGACGTCTTCGGCGGTGACGAACTCGCGCAGCTGATCGCCGAGCAGCGCGTGTCGATGGTCGTGATGACGCCGACCGCACTCATGACCGTGGACCCGTCGGGGCTCGACGGGGTCGAGTCCCTCGTCGTCGGTGGTGACGTGTGCACCCCCGAGCTCACGGCACGGTGGGCGCCCCGGCTCCGTAACGCCTACGGCCCCACCGAGACCACCGTCATCACCACGATCACCCCCGGACTGCGGCACGACGACCGGGTCACCATCGGTGCACCGCTGCGCGGAGTCGCCGTGCGCGTCCTCGACACGCGGCTGCGGCCCGTTCCGCGCGGCGCCGTGGGCGAGCTCTACCTCGCCGGCCCGGGCCTGGCGCGCGGCTATCACGACCGTCCCGGCACCTCCGCCGAGAGATTCGTCGCCGACCCGTTCGGCGCCGCCGGGAACCGCATGTACCGCACCGGCGACCTCGTCCGCCTCAGCCTCGACGACAGCGTCGCCCCGAACTCGCTGGAGTACGTGGGCCGCAGCGACTTCCAGGTGAAGGTGCGCGGGTTCCGCGTCGAACTCGGTGAGATCGACCGCGCCCTCGCCGACTCCGCCGACGTCTCCTACGCCGTCACGATCGGCGCCACCGGACCCGACGGACAGACCGCACTGGTGTCCTATGTCCACCGATCGCCCGGTGCGACACCGGATCCCGACGCCCTGCGCGAGGCCGTCGCGGCACGTCTGCCGCAGCACATGGTGCCCGCGGTGATCACCGTGCTCGACGAGATCCCGCTGACCCCCGTCGGGAAACTGGATCGACGCGCCCTGCCCGCGCCGGAGTTCACCGTCGTCGAGCGCGAGTACCGGGCGCCGCGAACCGCGGTCGAGCAGACCCTGATCGACGTGTTCGCCGAGGTCCTCGGCATCGACCCCCACGGTCCGCACCCGGTGGGTGTCGACGACAGCTTCTTCGACCTCGGTGGCAACTCGCTGAGCGCGACGAAGGTCGTCAGTCGCGCATCGGCCGCGCTCGACACCACCATCGGCGTCCGTGAACTCTTCGCCGCGCCCACCGTCGCCGGACTCGCGGACCGTCTCGCCGCCGGCGAGGTCGGCCGCCCGGCCCGCCCGCCGCTCGTCGCCCGGCCCCGCCCGGACCGGATCCCGTTGTCGCTGGCGCAGACCCGCATGTGGTTCCTCAACCAGTTCGACCCCGGGTCGGCGGCCTACAACATCCCCGCCGCGGTCACTCTGCGCGGGGACCTCGACCTCGGCGCGCTGCGGGCGGCGGTCGCCGACGTCATCGCGCGGCACGAGTCGCTGCGCACGGTCTACCCCGACTCCGCCGCCGGCCCGCACCAGGTGATCCTGCCCGCCGACCAGGCGATCCCCGAGGTGTCGGTCACCGACGTCGCCCTGGCCGACGTACCCGAGACGTTGCGTGCGTTCCTCTCGGCCGGGTTCACCGTCACCGACGCGGTCCCCGTGCGGATCACCGTTCTGCGCGTCGCCGCCGACCAGCACGTGTTGGCGATGGCCGTGCACCACGTGGTCGCCGACGGGGAGTCGATGGCGCCGTTCGTGACCGACCTCGCGCTGGCCTACGCCGCGCGTGTCGAGTCCACCGCGCCGGCGTGGCACCGGCTCCCGGTGCAGTACGCCGACTTCGCGATCTGGCAGCGTGAGCTCCTCGGGGACGAGGACGACCCGACCAGCCTGCTCAGTGCCCAGATCGCCTTCTGGAAGACGACTCTCGCGGCTCTGCCCGATCAGCTCGAGCTGCCCGTCGACCGCCCGCGCCCACCGGTGCAGTCGCTGCGCGGCAGCCAGCACGCGTTCACCGTCCCCGCCGACGTCCACCACCGCATGGCCGACCTCGCCCGCGCCCACAACGCGAGCACCTTCATGGCGTTCCACACCGCGTTCGCGGTGGTGCTCTCCCGACTGTCGCGCAGCCGCGACATCATCGTCGGGACACCGATGGCCGGCCGTAACGAACGCGAGCTCGACGGCGTGATCGGCATGTTCGTCAACACCCTCGCCCTGCGTGTCGACGTCGATCCCGCCACGCCGTTCGACCGTCTGCTCGAGACGACCCGCGATCGCGACGCCGAGGCGTTCAGCCACTCCGACGTCCCGTTCGAGCGCCTCGTCGAGGTCATCAACCCGGTGCGGTCGACCGCCCGCCACCCGATCTTCCAGGTGGGGCTGTCGTTCCAGAACATCGACCGCGCCTCACTGGATCTCGCCGGTCTGCGCATCGAACCCGTCGAGCTGCCCGACGGCGTGGCGCAGTTCGACCTGCACCTGATCCTGTCGCCGGAATACGACGAGCACGGCGCACCGGCCGCGGTCGAGGCCGTGCTCACCTTCGCCGACGACCTCTTCGACAGGGAGACCGTGCAGGGCATCGCCGCACGGTTCACCACGCTGCTCGACTCACTCCTCGCGGCACCGGCCACCCCCGTCGGCGACCTGCCGCTGATGTCGCCCGCCGAGATCGAGAGCGTGGTCGACGGGCGCAACAACACCTCGGTCGTGTTGGCGCCCAGCACACTTGCCGACATCCTCGCGTCGTCGTTCGCGGCGTACCCGACGCGCGTGGCGCTCGACTCCGACGACGGTTCGCTCGACCACGCCGCGCTCGCCGCACGCGTGAACCGCCTCGCCCGTGCGCTCATCGACCGCGGCGTGGGACCCGAGGTCGTCGTCGGTCTGGCGATGCACCGGTCGATCGACCTGGTCGTCGCGATGTACGCCGTCACGGTCGCCGGCGGCACGTACCTGCCGATCGATCCCGACCATCCCGCCGACCGCGTGGCCTACATCCTCGACCACGCCGCGCCGACGCTGGTGCTGGTCTCCGACGGCACCCCCGAGGTGATCGGTGATCGGGTCGACGTCATCGACGTCGCCGAGGTCGACCTCGCCGCCTACGCCGCGACCGAGGTCGACGACTCCGAGCGACTGCAGACGTTGCGGCCGTGGAACACCGCCTACGTCATCTACACCTCGGGTTCCACCGGCCGACCCAAGGGTGTGGCCGTGCCGCACTCGGCCATCGTCAACCAGCTCAACTGGCTGTCGGTGGAATTCCGGCTCGCCTCCGACGACGCGTTGCTCCTGCGCACCCAGGCCACCTTCGACCTGTCGGTGTGGGAGTTCTGGTGGGCTGTCACCGCAGGTGTCCGGCTGGTGGTCGCCGGGCCGACCGCGCACCGCGACCCCGCCGTCCTCGCCGACCTGATCGAGCGACGCCGGGTCACGGTGACCACGTTCGTGCCGTCGCTGCTCGCGGCGTTCCTCGCCGACGTGCGACCCGAGCAGGTCGCCGGGCTGCGCCAGATCCTCTGCATCGGTGAGGCGTTGACCGCCGACGTCGTCCATCGACTGCGCGCGGTGTCGTCGGCGTCGGTGCACAACCTCTACGGTCCGACCGAGGCGGCGGTCAGCGTGACCCACCAGCCGGTGCCCGCCCACGTCGACGCCGTGGTGGGAATCGGACGGCCCGAGTGGAACACCCGCGTCCACGTCCTCGACGACCGACTGCACCCGGTCCCCGATGGGGTGACCGGAGAGCTGTACCTCGCCGGTGATCAGCTCGCCCGCGGATATCTCGCCCGCCCGGACCTGACCGCCGACCGCTTCGTCGCCGATCCCTCCGGACCGGCGGGCACGCGTATGTACCGCACCGGCGACCTCGTGCGGTGGGCACGCGTCGGCGACGACCCCGTCCCGACCCTGGTCTACATGGGGCGCAGTGACTTCCAGGTGAAGGTGCGCGGTCTGCGCATCGAGCTCGAGGAGATCGAGCGGGTGCTCGGTGCCGCGCCGTCGGTGCGCAGCGCCGTCGTCACCGTGTACCGCGACCCGCGGTCGGGCGAGCACCTCGTCGCCTATCTCGTGCCCGCTCCGGGGGCGACGATCGACGAACGCGCCGTCCTCGATGCCGCCGCCACCGACCTGCCGTCGTACATGGTCCCGACCGTCACGATGGTCCTGGAGACGTTGCCGCTCAACATCAACGGCAAACTCGACCGTCGTGCCCTCCCCGAACCGGACCTGCGCGGGGGCGTCGACCACACGCCGCCGAGCGGGCCGGTCGAGGAGATCGTCGCCGGCCTCTACGCCGACCTCACCGGTGTCGAGACGGTGGGTGCCCACGACAGCTTCTTCGCGATCGGCGGCAACTCCCTGTCGGCGACGCGGGCGATCGCACGCATCAACGCCGCGCTGGGAACGGACCTCACGGTCCGCGACCTGTTCACCGACCCGACCGTCGCCGGGGTCGCGGCGGCCGCCGAACGCAGCGCGTCGTCGGACCGTCCGCGCCTCGTCGCCGGACCGCGGCCCGCGCAGATCCCGTTGTCGCCGGCGCAGAGTCGGATGTGGTTCATCAACCAGTTCGACACCTCCTCGCCCGCCTACAACATCCCCTCGGTCATCCGGCTCGTCGGGGAACTCGACGTCGACGCGCTGCGGTCCGCGGTCGCCGACGTGGTGGCCCGGCACGAGATCCTGCGCACGCACTACCCGGCCGACGCGCAGATCGGCGGCAACGACCGCGCACCGCGCCAGTCGATCGCCGAGCACGACGACGCCGCGGCCCGGGATCTGTTGTCGGTGGGGACGGTCGCCGACCATGACGCGCTGCACGCCGAGCTGATCCGTCTCGTCTCCACCGGTTTCGACGTCGCCGCGCAGGTCCCGCTGCGCATGGCGTTGCTGTCGGTCGCATCCGGGGCCGATGCACCGTCAGGCGCCGGCGACGACAGCGAGGGTCCGCGTCGCGACGAACACGTCCTCGTGGTCGTCGTCCACCACATCAGCGGTGACGGGTCGTCGGTGACGCCGCTCGCGCGCGACGTGATGACCGCCTACAGCGCGCGTCGCGGCGGCGAGGCGCCCGGGTGGCCGCCACTGCCGGTCCAGTACGCCGACTACGCGCTGTGGCAGCGCGAGCTGCTGGGCTCGGAGGACGATCCCGAATCCCTCGCCTCGCGTCAGATCGACTACTGGAGCACGCGTCTCGACGGGCTGCCCGACGTCATCGACCTGCCGACCGACCGTCCGCGCCCCGCGGTCGCCTCCACCGCGGGAGCGAACGTCGAGTTCTCCGTCGACCCCGAGATCCACGCCGGCCTGCAGCGCCTGGCCGGCGCACACGGGGCGACGTTGTTCATGGTGGTGCACGCGGCGTTGGCCGTGCTGCTCGCGCGGTCGGGCACCACCGACGACATCGCCATCGGTACGGCGATCGCCGGTCGTGGCGACGCCGATCTCGACGACCTCGTCGGCATGTTCGTCAACACGTTGGTGCTGCGCAGCGAGATCGACCCGGCCGAGGCCTTCACGGACCTGCTCGAGCGGGTCCGCAGCACCGACATCGCGGCGTTCACCCACACCGAGATCCCCTTCGAGCGTCTGGTGGAGAAGCTCGCACCCGAACGCACCACCGCGTACTCGCCGCTGTTCCAGGTGGTACTGGCCTTCGGCAACACCGCGGGCGACGCCGAGTTCGAACTGCCCGGGCTGACCGTGTCGGGACTCGAGACCGACATCACGACCACCAAGTTCGATCTGCAGCTGACCGTCGCCCCGACCGCCGGGGCGTCCGGCGGCCTCGATGCGGTGTTCACCTACGCGACCGCGCTGTTCGACCGCGGGACCGTCGAGGCCATGGCGGAGCGGTTCGTCGCGGTCCTGTCTGCGGTGGTGGGCGATCCGACGGTGCCCGTGGGCGACATCGGTCTGTTGTCGCCGGCGTGGACCGCACAGCTGTCGTCGATGACCGGGACACCCGCGGCGCCGTCGCGCACCCTCGGCGTGATCCTCGACGACGCGATCGCCACCAACCCCGACGGCACCGCCGTCGTCGCCGACGGTGCGACGATCACCTACGCCGAACTCGACGGCCGCATCACCGATCTGGCCGCCGTGCTGCGTGCGCGGGGAGTCCGCACGGGCTCACCGGTGGGGTTGGCGATCGGGCGGTCGATCGAGTCGGTCGTCGGGTTCTGGTCGATCGTGCGGGCGGGCGGCGCCGTGGTGCCCATCGACCCCAACTACCCGGCCGACCGCATCGGCTTCATGGTCGACGACGCGGCCATCGAGATCGGCCTGACCGTCGACGCGTTGCGCGACCGCCTGCCCGACACCGCGCAGTGGCTCGCCCTCGACATCGAGGACACCGTCACCGCCGCGACCGCCGAACTCGCGCCGGTGGCCGTCCCGCACCTCGACGCGACCGCGTACGTCATCTTCACCTCCGGGTCCACCGGTCGTCCCAAGGGTGTCGCGGTGCCCCATCGCGGGCTGGCCGACGTCGTCGCGGAGATGAGGAACACCTTCGCCCTCGGCCCGGACTCCACGACACTGCACTTCGCCTCACCGAGTTTCGACGCGTCGGTCTTCGAGATGCTGTTGGCCGTGGCCGCGGCGTCGACGCAGGTCATCGCTCCCACCGACATGTTCGGTGGCGACGAACTGGCCCGGTTGCTCGTCGAACGTCGCGTCACCCACGCCTTCGTCACCCCGGCGGCGCTGGCGACGGTGCCGACCGACGGCGTCGAGCACCTGCGGGTGATCTGCGTCGGTGGCGACACCTGCCCTCCGGACCTGGTGCGGCGCTGGGCCGTCGGCCGCTCGATGTTCAACCTGTACGGGCCGTCGGAGGCGACGATCTGGTCGACGCGCAGCGCCGCGATGGACCCCGACCTGCCCCCGACCATCGGTGGACCCATCAGCGGTGTCCGCGCCACCGTGCTCGACGAGCGACTGCAACTCGTGCCGCCCGGCGTTCCCGGCGAGCTGTACGTGTCGGGCCCCTCGGTCGCTCTGGGCTACCTGACCCGCACCGCGCAGACCTCGGCGTCGTTCGTCGCCGACCCGTTCGGCCCGCCCGGATCCCGGATGTACCGGACCGGCGACCTCGTCCGCTGGCGCGCCGACGCCGACGGCCGGTGGGAGCTGGAGTTCAACGGACGCAGCGACTTCCAGGTCAAGGTCCGCGGCTTCCGCATCGAGCTCGGTGAGATCGACGCCGTCATCGGTCGCCAACCCGACATCGCGTTCACCACGACGCTCGGTGTGCCGCACCCGGTGTCGGGTCAGACGATGCTCGTGTCCTACGTCCGCGGCCACGGCGGTCGCGAGGTCGACACCGCGGACCTCACCGCACGGATCGCGCAGAGCCTCCCCTCGCACATGGTGCCGACCGCGATCGTGGTCCTCGACACCGTGCCGCTGACCCCCGCGGGCAAGTTTGACCGGAAGGCGTTGCCCGCGCCGACGTTCGTCGCGGCCGACCGTCCCGCGCGGGCCCCGGTCTCCGACATCGAGGAACGCCTGTGTGCGCTGTTCGCCGAGACCCTCGGGGTGCCCGAGGTCGGCGTCGACGACTCCTTCTTCGCGCTCGGCGGTGACTCGATCATGGCCATCGGGCTGGTGTCGCGGGCTCGCGACGCCGGCCTCACCTTCGCCCCGCGTGACGTGTTCGACCGTCGTACGGTCGCCGAACTGGCGCCGATCGTCGACACCGAGGGCGGCGCCGCCGACGCGGTGCTGCCCGAACTCGACGGCGGCGGTGTCGGATCCCTGCCGCTGACGCCGATCATGCGGTGGCTCGTCGACACCCGCGGGGAGTACCGCACCTTCTCGCAGGCGACCTTCCTGACGCTGCCCGCCGACCCCGGTCACGACCGACTGGTCGCGGCACTCGACGCGGTCCTCGACCGTCACGACGCGCTGCGGGCGCGCCTGGTCCTCGACGGCGACGGCGACGGTGATCGCCTCGAGATCCCCTCCGCCGGTTCGGTGGTCGCCCGCGACGTCCTCACCCGCGTCGTGGTCGACAGCCTGCCCGGCACCGCCGAGTTCACCGCCACGGTGCAGGCCGGGGCGGCCGAGGCGATCGATCGCCTCGACCCCACGGCCGGACGCATGATCTCGGTCGTCTGGTTCGATCCCGCCGAGGAGCTCGGTGCGGACGCACGCGGACGTCTCTACGTCGTGATCCACCACCTCGTCGTCGACGGTGTCTCCTGGCGGATCCTGCTGCCCGACCTCGCCGTGGCGTGGGGACTGTCGGGGCCGCACGGCGCGCCCGCCGACGCCGTCCGCCCGATCGGGACGTCGTTGCGCACCTGGGCCCACGCCCTGCCCGGCGCGGTACGGGCACGTCACGACGAGCTGCCCCACTGGACCGCGGTCGTGGCCGCCGCCGATCCCGACCTCGGCGACCGGCCGATGGACCCTGCGCGCGACGTCGCGGCGACACTGCGCCGCGTCGAGGTCGCCTTCGACGTCGACGTCACGCAGTCACTGCTGCGCGGCGTGACCGCGACCTACCGCGCCGGCACCGACGACGCGCTGCTCACCGCGCTGGCGTTGGCCGCGCGGCGGTGGCGGCAGGCACGGGGCGTCGACGCCTCGTCGCTGCTCATCGAGCTCGAGGGCCACGGTCGCGAGGAGGACGTCGTCGCCGACGGCGCACGCGCCGACCTGTTCCGCACCGTCGGGTGGTTCACCTCCAAATACCCGGTGCGGATCGATCTCGACGGCATCGACGTCGACGACGCCCTTGCCGGCGGGCCGGCCGCGGGCACCGCGTTCAAGGCGGTCAAGGAGCAGCTGGCGTCGGTCCCCGACAACGGCATCGGTTTCGGATTGCTCACCACCTTCGGCGGCGCCGATGCCGACGCGCTCCGCAGTCGCTCGGAACCGCAGATCGCGTTCAACTATTTGGGCCGCAATGAGTCCGGGGCGTCCGATTCCGCCACGGATGACGACACCGACTTCGGGTGGCAGGCCGCCGACGACGGTGGGCCCCTCGGTGGTGCGATGGACGACGCCATGGTGGTGCCTGCCGTGCTGACGATCAACGCGGTCACCGACGAGACCCCCGAGGGCCCGCGTCTGTCGGCGTCGTTCGCCTACGCCGGCGAACTCCTCGACCACGACGACGTCGTGGCGTTGGCGGACGAGTGGCAGCGTGCGGCGGCAGGTCTCGCGGCGCACGGGAACAGTGCCGGCGCCGGTGGGTTGACCCCGTCCGATGTGCCGTTGGTCCCGGTGTCGCAGAACGACATCGACGTCATCGAGGCCGCACACGGTGGTGTCGAGGACATCTGGCCGCTCGCCCCGCTGCAGTCCGGTCTGCTCTACCACGCCCAGCTCGCCGGCGAGGACGCCGTCGACATCTACACCGCGCAGGTGGTCCTGGAACTCCGCGGCCCCGTCGACACCGACCGGATGCGGGCCGCGGTCAGCGCCCTCGTCGCGCACAACCCGGTGTTGCGCAGCGCCTTCCACACCGCCGGCGACGGCACCCCGGTGACCGCGATCGCCGGTGCCGTCGAGGTGCCGTGGCGCGTCGTCGATCTCACCGGACATCCCGATGCCGCCGCCGAGGCCGACCGCCTGCTGCGCGCCCACCGCCTCGACCGGTTCGACATGGCGGCGCCGCCGCTCATGCGGTTCCTCATGCTGCTCGTGCCGCCGGGGGACGACGGGGCGCCGGTGGCGCGGCTGTCGATGACCAACCATCACATCCTGCTCGACGGGTGGTCGGGTCCGATCCTGCTGCAGCAGTTGTTCGCCCTCTACGCGATGGGCGGTGTCGACCACCTGCCGGTGTCCGACAACGACTATCGCGACTTCCTGCGCTGGCTCTCGCGGCGGGACCCCGCGGCCGCGATGACCTCGTGGCGCCACGCACTGAGCGATCTCGAGAGCCCGACCCTGCTCGTGGAGCGTCCCGCGTCCGGATCCGACGGTGCCGGTTCCGAACTGAGTCCGGACGACATCGTCCCGGTGGAGTACCCGCTGGCCATCGACCCCGAGACCGCGGCAGGCCTCGCCGAGCTGTCCCGTGAGCGCGGGCTCACCATGAACACGATGGTGCAGACGGCATGGGGACTGGTCCTGGCCCGGTCCACCGGCGCCGACGACGTCGTGTTCGGTGTCACCGTCTCGGGTCGTCCCCCCGAACTGCCCGGCATCGGCGGGATGCTCGGCCTGTTCATCAACACCATCCCGGCGCGGGTGCGACTCGATCAGCGCGAGACGGTGATCGGTCTGCTCGAACGCGTGCAGTCCGAGCAGGCCGGACTCCTCGAGGCCCATCACGTCGGACTGCCGGCGATCCAGCGCGACCTCGGCGTGCCCGCGCTGTTCGACACGCTCGTGGTGTTCGAGTCGTACCCGGTGGACCGCGAGGCGCTCGAGAGCGGCTCGCAGATCGACGGGATGTCGGTCGACGGCGCACAGATCAACGACGCCTCGCACTACCCGATGACCGTTCTCGCACAGTCGGATCCGCATCTCTCGATCTCGCTCAAGTACATCCCCGCGCTCATCGGCCACGACCGCGCCGAGGATCTCGGACAGCGCGTCGTGCGGGTGCTGCGCGCCTTCGCCCGGGCCGGCGCGACACCGGTGCGCGACCTGCACCTGCTCGACGCCGACGAGGTCGCGGGCCAGCTCGAGTCGTGGAACGACACCTCCGTCGCCGTCGGCGACGCGACGGTCACCGAGATGTTCGCCCGGCGCGTGCGCGAGACCCCCGACGAGGTCGCGTTCGTCGACGCGGAGCGGACGGTCACCTTCGCCGAGTTCGACGCGATGGCCAACCGCCGTGCCCGCGTGCTGATCGCGTACGGCGTCGGCCCCGACGACCTCGTCGCCGTGGCGATGCCTCGGTCGCTCGAGCAGCTCGCCACCGTCTACGGCGTCGGCAAGGCCGGGGCGGCGTACCTGCCCATCGACGTCGACGCCCCCGCCGACCGGATGACCACCCTCGTCGCCGAGGCCGGGGTGCGCTGCGTCGTCACCGACGCCGGTCGCCTGTCGGCGATCCGCACACTGGTGGCGCCGATCGCGTGCCTCGACCTCGCGGCGCCGGCGTTGCGCCACATCTCCGACGCGCCGGTCCGACCGACCGAGATGCGGGGCCGGGTACGCGCGGCGTCGCTCGCGTACGTCCTGTTCACCTCGGGATCGACGGGTCGTCCGAAGGGTGTCGCGATCACCCAGCGCGCCCTGGCCAACCAGGTGCGGTGGATCGCCGAGGAGTACGGCCTCGGCCGCGACGACGTCGTGCTGCTCAAGACGCCGTTCACCTTCGACGCCTCGGTGTGGGAGATGTTCGCGCCGGCACTGGCCGGTGCCCGCACCGTCATCGCCGGCCCGCGCGCGCACACCGACGCCACCGAACTCGTCTCCCTCGTCGAACACCACGCCGTCACGGTCGTGCAGTTCGTCCCGTCGGTGCTCGCGGTGTTCGCCGAGTCGGCGGGCCCCGACGCCCTCGACTCGCTGCGCACGGTCTTCTCCGGCGGTGAGGCGCTGCCGATCTCGCTGGCCCAGCAGGTGGCCTCGACGTCGGGTGCCCAGGTCGTCAACCTCTACGGACCCACCGAGGTCACCGTCGACGCGACGTCGGCGGTGGTCGTCGCGGCCGCCGGTGCCTCAGTCCCCGCGACGACCGATGTGGTGCCGATCGGCCGGCCGGTGTGGAACACGCGGGGCTGGGTCCTCGACCGGTGGCTGCGTCCGTGTGTACTCGGCGCCGTCGGCGAGCTGTACCTGTCCGGCGACCAGCTGGCCCGCGGATACCTCGGCCGCGCCGATCTGACCGCGGAACGGTTCGTGCCCAGCGTGTTCGGGCCGGCGGGCACGCAGATGTACCGCACGGGCGACCTGGTGCGTCGCCTGCCCGACGGGACGCTCGACTACGTCGGCCGCGTGGACTTCCAGGTGAAGGTCCGCGGACTGCGGATCGAGCTCGAGGAGATCGAGACCGTTCTCGCCCAGCATGATTCGGTGGCGCAGTCGGCGGTCATCGCCCACGAGACCGACAGTGGCACCCGCCTCATCGGGTACGTGATCGGCCACGGCGACGCCGAGGTCGACGCGGTCGGTGTCCGCGACCACGCGGGTCGTGTGCTGCCGCCGTACATGGTCCCCGACGTCATCGTCGTGCTCGACGAGTTCCCGCGCGGTCGCTCGGGCAAGATCGCCCGCCGCGAGCTCCCGTTGCCGGAGATCGAGCACGCGCCGCGCCGCGCGCCGGCGACCGAGTCCGAGGCCGTCCTGTGCGGCATCGTCGCCGACCTGCTGGGCACCGAGGTCGGTGCCGACGATTCGTTCTTCGACATCGGCGGCGACAGCATCGGCGCCATGCAGTTGGTGACGCGGGCGCGGTCGGCGGGCATCCGGTTCACCGCCCGCGACGTGCTCGAGAAGCGCACGATCGCCGCCCTCGCCGCCGTCGCGTCCACGCCGGAGCTGTCGACGACCTCCGATCTCGCCGGTGTGCACGCCGGTTCGGCACCGCTGACCCCGGTCATCGAGAAGATGCTCGAACGCGGCGGGGACATCAGCCGCTTCGTCATGCCGATGGTGTTCACCGTCCCCGCCGACGTCACCTCCGAGCAGATCGTCGCGGCGATGACCGCCGTGATCGATCGGCACGACGTGATGCGCTCACGGCTCGACATCGCCTCGCGGACACTGGAGATCGCCGCGCCGGGCACCGTCGACCCGTCCGCCGCCCTGACCCGGATCGATCTGGACGCCGGCGAGGTGCCCGGCACCGACGCCTACGCCGCGCGTCTGCGCACCGCCGTGGCCGACGCGATCGACGACCTCGATCCCGAGTCCGGTGCGATGCTGCGCCTGGTGTGGCTGGCGACGCCGTCGGGTGGGGCCACCGGGCGCCTGGCGGTGGTCGCCCACCACCTCGTCGTCGACGCGGTGTCGTGGCGGATCCTGCAGTCCGACATCGCCGTCGCGGGCAGTCAGGTGTCGGCCGGTCACGCCGTCGACCTCCCCGACGCGGGGACGAGCTGGATCGCGTGGAGCGCGGGACAGATGGCAGCGGCCGCGGGGCGTCGCGCCGAACTCGATCACTGGGTCGCCGTCCTCGACGGACCCGACCCGGCGCTGGGCACACGACGACTCGACCTCACGACCGACCGTGTCGACCGCCTGGCGCGTGCCGAGCTGGTGCTGCCCACCGAGATCGTGGGCCCGCTGTCCGCGAGCCTCGCGGCGACACAGGGGAGAGGGGCCGGTGAGGGGACGACGATGGCCGATCTGCTCGTCGCGGGTCTGGCCACCGCGGTCGTCGGATGGCGCCGCGACCGGGGGTACGACGTGACCTCGACGCTGCTGACCCTCGAGGGTCATGGTCGGGAGGAAGCCGTCGTCGACGGTGCCGACCTGTCCCGCACCGTCGGCTGGTTCACGTCGATGTTCCCCACCCGTGTCGACCTCGACGGACTGGACCTGCCGGAGATCTTCGACCGTCCCGAGGTGGCCCACGAGGTCGTCGCGCGCACCCGCGCCGCGATGACCGCCCACCCCGACCGCGGCATCGGCTACGGGATGCTGCGTCATCTCGATCCCGACGGTCGCGAGCGGCTCGGTGGGTTCGCCGACCCGCAGATCGTCTTCAACTACATCGGGTCGGTGCCCGGCTCCGATGTCGCCGGAGCCGTCGACGACGTGCCGTGGTTCCCCGACATGCGCGGACCGGAACTGCTCGACGTGAACGATCCCGAGGCGCTGGCGCGCGGCAACCGCATGCCCGCGCAGGCCGAGATCGACATCCAGTCGATGTCGACCGTGTCCTCCGACGGCCCGATCGTGCGAGCCCTGGTCACCTACCTCGACGACGCCATCGACCGCGGCGACCTCGACGAGCTGTTCGAGCACTGGATGCTGGCCCTGCGGGCCATCGCCGACCGGGCCTGACCTGACCGGCGGGCGACCGGCCCACCGAGTGACCGGCCGGGAGGGCTCAGCGGCAGGGTGCGGGGTGTGTCGCCCGATAGGTCGGGTCGAGGGCGTCGAGCACGATCCACACCGCACGGGCGTCGCTCGTCATCTGCATGTGGTCGACCTGCCGCGTCCCGCAACCGTCCTGCACCCAGGTGTTGCGGACCGTGGCGCCGGGACCGGCGCGCAGGAAGGTGCGTTCGGGCGGGGTGACGATGGTGTCGTCGCGGGTCCCGACGACCACGTAGCGGATGCCGGGTCGGGTGTCGCCGCCGGCGTTGAGCCGATCGAGGAACGGGGAGCCCACCATCTGTTCGACGTACGACGGGCCGACGGTGGTGGCGGCCAGGCGCACCACCGGGATGCCGAGCATCTCGCCGAGGGCGCCGATGGTCTGGTTCAGGTCGAAGGTGGTGCCGTGGTTGGTCCCCGCCAACGTGACCACGGTGTTCACGGTGTTGCGAGCGGGGTCGCCGGGCGCACCGCCGTCGAACTTCAGGTACTGCCGGATGACGAGGGCGCCCTGCGAGTGGCCGACCATGTCGACCCGCGCGCTGCCGGTCTCGCGGCGCACGCGGTCGACGAACCGCGCCAACGTCACGGCCGACCTGGTGATGGTGTCGCCACCCACCAGATCCATGAGGTTCTCGGTGCTGCCCGCCGCGCGGCGACCGTAGTCGACCGCGAACACGCAGTAGCCCTGTCCGACGAGCGCCGGGGCGAGGGTCTGCCAGGTCTGCGCCGAATCGGTCCAGGTCCCGTGGACCAGGATCACCGGGCGCGGATGCGCGGGAGCGGGTCGACACGAGGGGGAGTTGTACCCACCGACCGCGGGCGTCGACGGTGACGGACCCGGGGCCGCCCCGGCCGGAGCGATCGCGCCGAGCGGTCCGGCGATCGACACCAGGGCGATCAGGACGAGTCGGGCGAGGAATCCACGGTCAAACCCGAGGCTCACACGCCTCATCAGTACCTCCAGCAACATCAGCCCCAACCGCTCTCGAGGCTACCGGCGCGCGAGAGGGCTGCCCACCGCGGTCAGGGTGATGCACCGATTCGCGATCAGATGGTTGCGGAGACGTGATGTGGCGCTGAGGTGACGAGGCAGCGCACGGCGTTGTCGGGAGCGGCGGTCGGGTCAGTGGGCGCCGGCGGGAACCGGGTCGGCCTTGAACACCATGCGCGGCGTCTCGGTGCGCAGCACCGAGTCGTCGGCGAGACTGCGGACCTCGAAACGCTGTGTGACGACGTCGTTTCGCCACTTGTTGCCGTAGAGCTTCTTGAGCCCACGGGCCATGTCCTTACCGCCGAAGAACTTGTAGCGGCGTCGGCCGGCGACGGCGTCGGCGGTCTTGCGTCCGAAGTGGTTGAGGAAGCTGCGCTCGGTCGCGCAGATGCCGAAGCCCGCCGCGCGCAGGCGCATGCACAGGTCGAGATCCGCGCCCCATCCGAAGCGTCCGAAGCTGCGCTCGTCGAGACCGCCGGTCGCCACGAACGCGTCGCGGGTGAGCATGAGCGCGGTGCCGTCGACGGCCGGCAGTCGGCGGTAGGCGTCGCGCGGGGTGTAGTCGGCGGCCGGTCCCTCGTAGTCGGCGAGCAGGGCCGGGTGGGCACCGGCGTCGTCGTAGAGGCCGACGACTGCGCCCGCGTCGGACGGGAGTCGGTCATCGAGCAGGCCGGCGAAGTAGCCGTGGGACAGTCGGACGTCGTTGTTGAGCGTCATCGCGGCGTCGTACCCCTCGACGAATGCCGTGCGCAGCCCCAGATTGGAACCGCCCGCCCAGCCGGTGTTGGTACCGGGGGTGACCACCCGTTCGTCGCCGATCGGCTGATAGTCGCCCTTGTTGTCGACGATGAGGTAATCGGCCTTCTCACGCTCGAGGTCCTCCACCAGAGCGTGGGTGTACTCGATCTGGCCGTACACGGGAACGGTCACAAGGAGGGACTTCGACATATTGCACATTGTTTCGTACATGCGCACCGTAAGTCTTGCGAATTAGCAAGGTTCATCTGAACGGGCGAAGAAACCTTGACGTCTCACAGTCGCTGGAAGCCCGACAGCACCCCGGTGTACTGCTTCGCGGGGGGCCGCGAGTACTCACCACTGGCCGGTCCCGGGAACCCGGCGACCGGGACGAGCGCCTCGGACAGGCGGACGGCGGCCGCCACGCCGTCGATGACCGGCGCCCCGATCTTCGCCGAGATGCGTGCGGCCAGGTCGGCCATGCCGCCGCACCCGAGCACGATCGACTCCGAACCGTCGTCGGCGAGGGCGCGGGCGCAGGCGTCGGTCAGGACGACCTCGGTGTCGGGGTCGGTCTCGAGTTCGAGCACCGGGATGTCGCAGGCGTGCAGGCCGCGGCACAGTCCCGCGACCCCGTAGCGGTGGGTCAGTTCGTCGGCGCGACCGACGGTCCGCGACAGCGTGGTCACCACCGAGAAACCGCCGCCGACGAGGGCGGCCAGTGACATGGCGGCCTGCGCGATCCCCAGCACCGGCGCGCCGGCGATCTCGCGGGCCGCGTCGAGGCCGGGGTCACCGAAACACGCCAGAACATAGGCGTCGCACGGGGTCTCGCCGTCGCGGTCGGCGGCGATGGCCGCGAGCACGCCCGGTACGGCCAGAGCCTCGTCGTAGTGGCTCTCGATCGACGCCGGGCCCATCGAGGAGGTGACCCCGACGATCTCGGTACCCGGTCCCGCGGCCGCCCGCGCCGCCCGGACCATGAGATCGGTCATCGACGTGGTGGTGTTCGGGTTGATCAGGCAGATCCGCATGACCCCAGTCTGGCCTCTCAGGCGGACACGTCGGCGGCGGGTGCGGTTGTCGCGACCGGCGCGGGCGGGTTGTCGTGGATGAAGGTCGCGGGCAGGTACCGCATGCCCAGCCAGTAGATCGCGAATCCGAGTCCGGCACCGACGAACCAGGTGTAACTGGCCATGTAGGTGGTGCCCTCGACGACGATCGCGATACCCGCGGCCGCGGCCACGACGGTGGCGATGACGGCAACCGGGTTCACGCCGCCGCGGAACCAGTACCGGCCGGTCGGCGACATGCTGAACAGGTCGTCGACGACGATCTGCTTCTTCTTCACGAGGTAGAAGTCGGCGATCAGCACGCCGAACAACGGTCCGATGACCGCGCCGAGGGTGTCGAGTGTGTAGTGGATCGCCGAGGGGTTGTTGAACAAATTCCACGGGGTGATGAGCACCGAACCGATCGCGGCGATCATGCCGCCCATGCGCCAGCTGATCTTGGTCGGCGCCACGTTGGAGAAGTCGAAGGCGGGGGAGACGAAGTTCGCGACGATGTTGATGCCGATGGTCGCGATGGCGAAGGTGAGCACACCGAGGACCGCGGCGGTGGTGTTGTCGATGCGATCGACGATGTGCACCGGGTCGGTGATGATGTTGCCGTCGGCGTCGCGGCCGATGACGGTGGCGCCGGCGGAGACGGTGCAGACCACGAGGATCGAGAAGAACAGGAAGTTCACCGGCAGGCCGAGGAAATTGCCCTTCTTGACGTCGCCGAACGTGCGGCCGTAGCGGGAGAAGTCGCCGAAGTTCAGCATCGGCCCCGAGAAGTACGACACCACCAGGGCGATCGCGCTGATCAGTGCGGTGATCGACGCCCAGCCGCTCTTGTTCGGCCCCGACGAGAGGTCGAAGTGCACGTTGCTCCACCCGGCCTTGTAGATCAGGTAACCCGCGAGGATCACCATCACGACGTAGACCGCGGGACCGCAGAAGTCGATGAACTTACGGATGGTCTCCATGCCGTTCCAGAACACGATGGCCTGCAGGACCCACATCAGGACGAACCCGGCCCATCCCAGCAGCGACAGGCCGAGGAAGCCGTAGTCGTCGACGGAGTCGAACCTCGCCAACGACGGCCAGAACTTCAGGGCGAGCAGACCGAACGCGACCGAGGCGAGGTAGGTCTGTATGCCGTACCAGGCGACGGCGATGAGGCCGCGCAGGATGGCGGGGAGGTTCGCGCCCCGGACACCGAACGCGATGCGGGTCGTCACCGGATAGGGGACACCCGCCTGCTGGGACGGTCGGGCCACCAGGTTGCACAGGAAATAGACCATGAAGATGCCGACGAGCAGTGCGATGAGCACCTGCCACGCCGAGATGCCCAGCGCGAACAGGCTTCCCGCGAACACGTACCCGCCGACGCTGTGCACGTCCGACATCCAGAACGCGAAGATGTTGTAGGAGGTCCAGCTCTGCTTCTTCAGCGGGGCGAGGTCCTCGTTGGTGAGGTTCTGGTGGTAACCGACCTTGATGACGCTCTCACCCGCCGCGCTGACACGTGTCGGTTCGACGACGGCGTCCGGTGTCCTGATGTCGGTCATGGCATCTCCTGGAATCGATGAATTCCACTGAGATTAGGACCGAAGGATTTCTGATGCGTTACTTCGAGAGTATATTTTCGTCCGCCTCGACGGTGGCGTCAGCGCTGGTCGGCGATGTCCGATCCTGCTGCGGTGCCGACGATCATCGTCTCGAGCCGGGCGTGGTGCTCGCCGGCGGTCGTGATCAGCGACGCGGTGTCGCGCTCCGCCATCGCGGTCATCATCGCCTCGTGATCGGCGTGGAGTCGGGTCTGCATCTGCGGGGTCGCGGTACGCATCAGTTGGAACGGTTCGGTGATGTTCCAGGTCGACTCGAACATGTTGATCAGTCGGTGCATCCCGCACGGCGCGATCAGCGCCTGATGAAACCTACGCGAATTGATCTGGTAGGCACGCAGATCCGCTGCCGCCGTCGCCTCGAGGAGTGCGTCGTTGGCCGCGCGGGCCGCAAGGAGGTCGTCGGCGGTCACCTTCTCGATCGCGCGGCCCAGCGCCGCCCGCTCGAGAACGCCTCGTACGTAGTAGATCTCACGTAGTTCGTCGCCGGTCAGTTGCGCGACGAAGTAGCCGCCGTTCGTCTCGTGCCCCACGAGGCCCTCGCCGACGAGTGTCTTGAGCGCCTCACGCACCGGGATGGGACTGACGCCGAACACCCCGGCGACCTCGCCCACCGGGATCGGTGATCCGGGCACGGCGACACCGTCGAGGATCACCCTGCGCAGCCCGTCGAGGACGCTCGCCTGGGACGGGCCCGTCGGGATGGCCGACAGGGCGTCGAGCAACACGATGTGGCGGCCTCGTCCCGGCATCATCTGCGCTCCTCATCCGGTGCGACGACCGGCCGTCGCACACTCGACGATTGTCGCAACTCGCGCGGCCGGATGCCGGACGAAACAGAGCTACTTGGGCGTCACCCGGCAGGTGATGTCCGCTGGGGATGCCGTCGGAGGCCGGGGTGATCGGGCGAACGCTACTTCGGCGTCACCCAGCAGGTGATGTCACAGTGGACGACCTCGAGGCCGGCCTTGTCGGTGATGGCGATGGCCACCACGACGTCGGCTCCGGTGCCGATGGTGGCAGGGTCGATCGGCTCGTCGAGGGTGGCCACGGCGCGCAGTCCGGTGGTCGCCTTCGCGAGGTACTGCGACTGCATGCCCTTGGGCAGCCAGCGCAGGCCGTCGGGCACGGTGGCCTCCATCAGCATGCCCATCGCGCATTCGGCGATGTTGCAGGCGGCGATGGCGTGGAAGGTCCCGATGTGGTTGTGCACGCCGAACCACTTGGGTGCGGTGACGACGCACCGACCGGGCTCGAGTTCCTTCACCGACGGCACGATGGTGCCGAAGTAGGGGACGCGGGCGACCATGCCGAGCGAGAACACGGCGGCGCCGATCGCGTTCTGCGGCAGCCGACGCCACAGCGCGTAGGTCGAGTTGGTCGTCGCGGGGCGGACGGGGGTGGTGGAGGCCTCGGTCATGGCCGACACCGTACCGCTCACCGCGGCGCGCACGTCGTCTTCGGTGTGACGCCGGCTGCCCTCAGGGCGGTGCGGGCGTGCGCCCGGCCGAGGTCGAGGTCGGTCCACCGTCGGTTGTCGTGTACGTCGGCGGTGATGGCGGCGAGCGCGCAGTCGCGGATCGGCGCGGGGAGGTCCAGCAGTTCCTCGGTCGCGTCGGGTGACAGTCCGGTGAGGTAGTCGATGTCGATGCGGCCGGTGTCGGACCAGCGGTCGACGTTGGTCGCGGCGATGCGCGCGTCGGGGTTCGAGACGGCGAAGGCCAGTGCGGCGCCGATGGTCACCGCGGCGACGACCCGGGGCACGTGTCGGGTCCCGAGCCCGGCGCCGGCGGCCATGAGCACGAGCACGACGGCGGCGAACCACCACTCGACGGCGCTTGCGCCGATCCGTAGCCGGGTCGCGCCGAACGCCTCGGTGTAGAGGTCCATGCGGTGCAGGGCCGAGGCGACGACCGCCAGCGTCGCGAGACAGAGCCCGCCGAGGATGCCCCGGGCGAGGACCCGTTCGGCGCGGGTGTCGCGGGCGCTGCGGCGCCACGCGATCGAGACCACGACGATGGTGAGACCGGTGACGACGAACAACTGCCAGAAGCCCGACCGCGCGTAGTCGGCGTAGGTGAGGCCTGCGGTGGTCTGGACGTAGTCGTCGCCCCCGAACAGCGCCGGGGCCTGGGTGAGGAGGAAGGCGACGCAGATCGCCAGGACGGTGCCTGCGGGAACGGCCCACATCCAGGTGTCGCCCAGCGGTCGGGGTGCCGCCGGGCCGTGCACCGATCGCGGCCGCACCCAGCGCAGGTGGGCGCCGACGGCGACGATCAGTGCCGCCGCGAGTCCCACCACGATCTGCGGGCCGACATCCACCGGGCCGAGGTCGGGGGTGATGTCGTCGAGGAGGTCGGCGAATCGGGTGTCGGCGGTGGCGAACAGGGCTCCGAAGACCACCGCGAGCAGGGCCGTCACCGCGGTGACCGCGGCGACGCCCCGGACGTTCTCGACGCGTCGGCCCGCCCCGGCGTGGGCGACGGTCCGCGAGATCCACCGCAGGGCAAGCGGTACGAACACGATCGACGTGACGGCGCCGAACGCCGTCTCCCGCAGCGATCGGGCATCGACCACCATCGCGAGCGAAGTGACGACCGCGAGTGCGAGGCACACCGCACCGACCCACCCGGCGCTGCGCCACGCGGTGACCGACAGCAGGGCGAGCACCGCGACCACGGCGAGGACCCCGGCCACCGAGGGGCGGCGCGGCGATCCCACCAGCACCGCGGAGATCACGGCGAGGCCGATGAGCGGCACCCCGATCCCCGCGGCCTGCGACGGCATCGTCACCGCCGCCGCGATCGCGGCGATCATCACCACGACGCCGACGCGTGTCGGGGCCCGCGACGGGACACCGGGAGCGGTCTCGACGGCCCACCACCGCGTGTCGGCGGCGTACGGGTCGTCACCCCACGGGAGGCCCGGTGGTGGCATCGGTGCGTTGGTCCGGGGTGTGTCGATCGGGCCTGTTTCGGGCATGGGGGTATCGCCTCTCATCGAACGGGTGTGGTGGGTGCCGTCCGGAACGGGACGGCGAACGTCGGGGCGGAACGCCTCAGCGGGCGGCGGGGAGCCGTACCCGGATGCGGCAGCCGTCGGGATCGTCGACGACCTCGATCTCGCCGTCGTGGAGGGCGATCGCCCAGCGTGCGATCGCCAGTCCCAATCCGGTCTGACCGTCGCGCGACCCGCCGCGGGTGAACCGCTCGAAGATGCGGGTCCGCTCGGCCGGTGCGACGCCTGAGCCCTGATCGGCCACCTCGATGACCGTCGCCGCGGGTTCGGACCGCGCGGCGATCTCGACGGTGCCGCCCGGTGGGGAGTGGCGGGTGGCGTTGTCGAGGAGGTTGGCGAACACCTGGTGCAGCCGCGCCTCGTCGGCCTCGACGGTGAGGTCGGCGGGGACGGCGTTGCAGAACACGACGTCGGTGCGGGATCCGCCGCTGCTCAGGTTGCGGAGGCGACACTCTGCGACGGCGTCGGAGGCGAAGCGGTGCAGCGTGACAGGACCCCGGTGCAGGGCGACGGCGCCGCCCTCGATCCGCGACAGGTCGAGGAGGTCGGTGATGAGCCGGCCGAGCCGTTCGGTCTGGTTCAGTGCCAGTTCGAGGGTGTCGCGATCGGGGGTGCGGACGCCGTCGACGAGGTTCTCCAGCACGGCGTGCAGCGCCGCGACCGGCGTACGCAGCTCGTGGGCGACGTTGCCGACGATCTCGCGACGGTAGGTGTCGGTCTCGGCGAGGTCGGCGGCCATCTGGTTGAACGCGGTCGCGAGGGTGCCGATCTCGTCGCGGGAGGTGGCCCGCACACGTCCGGAGTAGTCGCCCTGCGACATCCGCCGCACCGCGCCGGTCATCTCCCGCAGCGGTGAGGTCATGCCGTGGGCCAGCACCCAGGTCACCACGAACGCGACCGCCAGGGCCATCAGCAGCGCGTACCGGAACTGCCACTGCGCGGTCACCCAGAACGACACGCTCGAGGTGAACAGCGCGGTACCGACCACCACGGAGGTCTTGAACTTGAACGACCGCATCGCGTCGAGCGGTCGCGGCAGCCCCGGCGTCACGTCCGGGCGGTCGCGTCGGGGCGGGCGTCGAGCGCGTAGCCGACCCCGTGCACGGTCCGGATGCGGTGCGCACCCACCTTCTGTCGCAGCGACCGGATGTGGGAGTCGACGGTGCGGGTCTCGCCGGCGTCGGCCCATCCCCACACCGTCTCGAGGAGCTGTCCGCGGCTCAGCACGGCGCCGGGATGGCGTGCGAGGGTGGCCAGCAGGTCGAACTCGGTGCGCGTGAGGTGCACGGCCGCGTCGGCGACGGCGACCTGTCGGGCGCTGTGGTCGATGCGCAGGTCCCCGAACGCCGCCACGTCCGCCCCGGCCGGGGTGACGTCGGGGGAGGGGTAGCGCTCGGCGCGGCGCAGCAGCGCGCGGGTGCGGGCGACGAGCTCGCGCATCGAGAACGGCTTGGCCAGATAATCGTCGGCACCCACCCCCAGACCGATGACGAGGTCGGTCTCCTCCGACCGCGCGGTCAGCATCAACACCGGTGTCGGGGTGTGGGCCTGCATCTGCCGGCACACCTCCAGGCCATCGATCCCGGGAAGCATGAGGTCGAGGATGACCACGTCGGGCACCGACTCGCGGTGTCGGTCGAGGGCGTCGGGGCCGGTGTCGGCGGTACGGACGTCGAATCCCTCCGCACGCATCCGCTCGGCGATGGACGTACGGATCACCGGTTCGTCGTCGACCACCAGCACCGACGGCCCCGCCGCGATCTCGCCTGCCGCGATCTCCTCTGGCTTCATGGCTGAGACGGTAGTGACCGGTTGTCGATGTGCCGCGCAGATCATGTGCAGACACTGTGAAGACCCGCTCGAGCGTGGGTCGCACGCCCGGTCGTCGGCCCCGTCGGAGCAATTTGGCCTCGACCGGCATCTGTTGCATACTGTTCGGGTTGCCCTGATCGGGTTCGCGTCTTCGTGCGGCCTCGATCAGGTTCGAGTGTGGCTGACGGAGCAAGCGGAGACGAACTGCTTCGGGCATCGGACCGCACTCGTTCGACAAGCACGGATTTCCGGTCTCGGCGCCATCATGTGGCCGGATCGGTGAGGTTCACGGCAGATGACGCAATCGCCCGAGCACGTCGCCACAGATGTGTTCGAGCGAACGACACGCCCGACCTCGGGTGTCGGAGAGATCCGCACCCGGCCAGCTCGACCAGGCCCGCATCGACGCATGTCATGGCGGGTCGAACGCACAACGACAGATGAACAGTGTCGATCACCACCGGCGAGGGTTCGCCGGCAGCGCGCAGGACGACTGCGCGCGGTGGTCATCTGTGGCCGCGCTCGCGCGGCGATCTGCCGACTAGACACCAGACGGAAGAGGACACAGCGTGGCGGGACAAAAGATCCGCATCAGGCTCAAGGCCTATGACCATGAGGCGATCGACGCTTCGGCGCGCAAGATCGTGGAGACCGTGACCCGTACCGGGGCTCGCGTGGTCGGCCCGGTGCCGTTGCCCACCGAGAAGAACGTGTACTGCGTGATTCGTTCGCCGCACAAGTACAAGGACTCTCGCGAGCATTTCGAGATGCGGACGCACAAGCGTCTGATCGACATCCTCGACCCCACGCCCAAGACCGTTGACGCCCTGATGCGCATCGATCTGCCGGCCAGCGTCGACGTCAACATCCAGTAGACGAGCCAGAGCGCCGAAGAGGGACTGACACAGATATGACACAGAAGAACGGAAAGGGAATCCTGGGCACCAAGCTCGGGATGACCCAAGTCTTCGACGAGAACAACCGGGTTGTCCCGGTGACCGTCGTCAAGGCCGGACCGAACGTGATCACGCAGATCCGCACGCAGGAGACCGACGGCTACGTGGCCGTCCAGCTCGCCTTCGGTGCGATCGATCCGCGCAAGGTGACCAAGCCGGTCGCAGGGCAGTTCGCCAAGGCCGGCGTCACGCCGCGCCGCCACCTGGCCGAGCTCCGCGTCGACGACGCGTCCTCCTTCACCGTGGGCCAGGAGCTCACCGCCGAGATCTTCGCCGACGGCGCCGTCGTCGACGTGACCGGCACCTCGAAGGGCAAGGGTTTCGCGGGCGTCATGAAGCGTCACGGCTTCAAGGGCCTGGGCGCGAGCCACGGTGCCCACCGCGTCCACCGCGCACCCGGCTCGATCGGTGGCTGCGCCACCCCGGGTCGCGTGTTCAAGGGCATGCGGATGGCCGGACGTATGGGCAACGAGCGCGTCACCACCCAGAACCTGACCGTGCACAAGGTCGATGCCGAGGCCGGCCTCCTGCTGATCAAGGGAGCGATCCCGGGTCGCAAGGGCGGCGTCGTGATCGTCCGCGACGCAGTGAAAGGCGGTGTGACCGTATGAGCGTCAACACCACGAAGTCGACGGGTGACGCAGCCACCAAGCTGACCCTCGACGTCAAGACGGCCGACGGCAAGACCGACGGCACCGTCGACCTGCCCGCCGAGATCTTCGACGCACCGGCGAACATCGCGCTGATGCACCAGGTGGTCATCGCGCAGCAGGCCGCCGCACGGCAGGGCACGCACTCGGCCAAGACCCGCGCAGAGGTCTCCGGCGGTGGCGCGAAGCCGTACCGCCAGAAGGGAACCGGCCGCGCCCGTCAGGGCTCGACCCGCGCACCGCAGTTCACCGGTGGTGGCGTCGTGCACGGCCCGAAGCCGCGTGACTACAGCCAGCGCACCCCCAAGAAGATGAAGGCCGCCGCCCTGCGCGGAGCCCTCTCCGACCGGGCGCGCAACGAGCGCATCCACGTGATCACCGAACTCGTCGCCGGGCAGGACCCGTCGACGAAGGCCGCGCGGACGTTCCTCGAGGCGCTGTCGGATCGCCGCAAGTTCCTGGTCGTCATCGGCCGCGAGGACACCGCGGCGTGGAAGTCGGTCGCGAACCTGCAGTACGTGCTGCCGATCACGCCCGATCAGCTCAACACCTACGACGTGCTCGATTCCGACGAGGTCGTGTTCAGCGTCGAGGCGCTCAACGCGTTCGTCTCGCGCGCGGTGAAGACAGACGAGAAGGAGGCCTGAGATGACTGTTGAGGCAGATCCGCGCGACATCATCCTCGCGCCGGTGATCTCGGAGAAGTCCTACGGACTGATCGAGGACAACGTGTACACGTTCATCGTGCACCCGGAGTCCAACAAGACCCAGATCAAGATCGCCATCGAGAAGATCTTCGATGTCTCGGTCGTGAGCGTGAACACCGCCAACCGTCAGGGCAAGCGCAAGCGCACCCGGTCGGGCTACGGCAAGCGCAAGGACACCAAGCGCGCCATCGTCACGCTGACCGCAGACAGCAAGCCCATCGAGATCTTCGGAGGACCGGTCGGCTGACGCCGCCGGTACCCCTGGGAAGAAGTAGAGGACAAGAAGACTCATGGCCATTCGTAAGTACAAGCCGACGACACCGGGCCGCCGCGGCGCCAGTGGCGCCGACTTCGCCGAGGTCACCCGTGACCACCCGGAGAAGTCGCTCGTCCGCCCGCTGCACGGTCGCGGCGGTCGTAACGCGCACGGACGCATCACCACCCGGCACAAGGGTGGCGGGCACAAGCGCGCCTACCGACTGATCGACTTCCGTCGCAACGACAAGGACGGCGTCAACGCCAAGGTCGCTCACATCGAGTACGACCCCAACCGCACCGCGCGCATCGCGCTCCTGCACTACCTCGACGGCGAGAAGCGGTACATCATCGCGCCGAAGGGGCTCAACCAGGGCGACGTCGTGGAGTCGGGGGCAACCGCCGACATCAAGCCCGGCAACAACCTGCCGCTGCGCAACATCCCGACCGGTACCCAGATCCACGCCGTGGAGCTGCGTCCCGGTGGTGGCGCGAAGATGGCCCGCAGTGCCGGCGCCTCGATCCAGCTGCTGGGCAAGGAGGGTGCACACGCCACCCTGCGTATGCCCTCCGGTGAGATCCGCCGCGTCGACGTGCGCTGCCGCGCCACCGTCGGCGAGGTCGGCAACGCCGAGCAGAGCAACATCAACTGGGGCAAGGCCGGCCGTATGCGCTGGAAGGGCAAGCGCCCCACCGTCCGTGGTGTCGTCATGAACCCGGTCGACCACCCGCACGGTGGTGGTGAGGGCAAGACCTCCGGTGGTCGCCACCCGGTCAGCCCGTGGGGACAGCCGGAAGGCCGTACCCGCCGCAACAAGCCCAGTGATCAGTTGATCGTCCGCCGCCGCCGTACCGGCAAGAACAAGCGATAAGCAGGAGGGAGTAGCAGATGCCACGCAGTCTGAAGAAAGGCCCGTTCGTCGACGACCACCTCCTGAAGAAGGTGGACGTCCAGAACGAGAAGGGCACCAAGCAGGTCATCAAGACCTGGTCGCGCCGCTCGACGATCATCCCCGACTTCATCGGTCACACCTTCGCCGTCCACGACGGTCGCAAGCACGTGCCGGTGTTCGTCTCGGATTCGATGGTCGGACACAAGCTCGGTGAGTTCGCACCGACGCGCACGTTCAAGGGACACATCAAGGACGACCGGAAGGCGAAGAGGCGATGAGTGCAGCCAAGAGCCCGGAGACTCTGAACCCGACGGCCAAGGCCACCGCGAAGTTCGTTCGCGTCACGCCGATGAAGGCTCGCCGCGTCATCGATCTCGTTCGCGGTAAGAACGTCGACGAGGCGCTCGACATCCTGCTGTTCGCGCCGCAGGCCGCGAGCGAGCCCGTCGCCAAGGTCGTCGCGAGTGCCGCGGCCAACGCGGAGAACAACCTGGGACTCGACCGGCGGACGCTGGTCGTCTCGCAGGCGTTCGCCGACGAGGGCCCCACGATGAAGCGTTTCCGTCCGCGTGCCCAGGGGCGTGCGTTCCGGATCCGCAAGCGCACCAGCCACATCACCGTGGTTGTCGAGAGTGTCACCGCCTCGGCCCCGTCGGGTCGCAGCCGGTCGAAGACACCCAAAAAGGCCGCCGCGAAGACAAGCAAGGGAGCTCAGTAGTGGGCCAGAAGATCAACCCGCACGGCTTCCGTCTGGGTATCACCACCGACTGGAAGTCGCGGTGGTACGCCGACAAGCAGTACGCGGACTACGTGAAAGAGGATGTCGCCATCCGCAAGCTCCTGGCCACCGGCCTCGAGCGCGCCGGCATCGCCAAGGTGGAGATCGAGCGCACGCGTGACCGCGTCCGCGTCGACATCCACACCGCCCGTCCGGGCATCGTCATCGGTCGCCGTGGCGCCGAGGCCGACCGGATCCGTGGCGACCTGGAGAAGCTGACCGGCAAGCAGGTGCAGCTCAACATCCTCGAGGTCAAGAACGCCGAGTCCGAGGCGCAGCTGGTGGCACAGGGTGTCGCCGAGCAGCTCTCGAACCGTGTCGCGTTCCGTCGCGCCATGCGCAAGGCGATCCAGTCGGCCATGCGTCAGCCCAACGTCAAGGGGATCCGGGTGCAGTGCTCGGGTCGTCTGGGCGGCGCCGAGATGAGCCGCAGCGAGTTCTACCGCGAGGGCCGCGTGCCCCTGCACACGCTGCGTGCCGACATCGACTACGGGTTGTACGAGGCCAAGACCACCTTCGGCCGCATCGGCGTGAAGGTCTGGATCTACAAGGGCGACATCGTCGGCGGCAAGCGCGAGCTCACCGCCGCGTCGGCCCCGGCCGGCGACCGCCCCCGCCGTGAGCGTCCGGCCCGTCCGCGCCGCAGTGGTGCCTCGGGCACCACCGCGACCAGCACCGAGGCCGGCCGCGCAGCAGCCGACACCGCGTCGGTCGCACCGGTCACCGAGGCCCCGGTCTCCGTGCCCGCGGGCGCCGATGTCCCGGCGACCCCGACAGAGAACCAGGAGGGCTGACCCATGCTGATCCCACGCCGGGTCAAGCACCGCAAGCAGCACCACCCCAGCCTCAAGGGGCAGGCCAAGGGCGGCACCAAGGTGACGTTCGGTGACTACGGCATCCAGGCACTGGAGAGCGCGTACATCACCAACCGCCAGATCGAGTCCGCGCGTATCGCGATCAACCGGCACATCAAGCGTGGCGGCAAGGTGTGGATCAACATCTTCCCCGACCGCCCGCTGACCAAGAAGCCCGCCGAGACCCGCATGGGTTCCGGTAAGGGTTCGCCCGAGTGGTGGGTCGCGCCGGTCAAGCCCGGTCGCGTGCTGTTCGAGATGAGCTACCCCGATGAGCACACCGCTCGCGAGGCCCTGCGCCGCGCGCAGCACAAGCTGCCCATCAAGACCCGCATCGTGACACGAGAGGAGTCGTTCTGATGGCACTCGGTATCGCTGCCGCCGAGCTCCGCGAGCTCGGTGACACAGAACTCCTCGAGCGTCTCCGCGAGTCGAAGGAGGAGCTGTTCAACCTGCGCTTCCAGATGGCGACCGGACAGCTCGACAACAACCGCCGTCTGCGGCTGGTCCGTCGCGAGATCGCACGCGTCTACACCGTGATGCGTGAGCGCGAGCTCGGACTCGCCGGCGGCCCCGACTCCGACGCGACGGTCGGTGACGACGCATGAGCGAGAAGGACACCACTGTGAGCACTCCCGAAACGAAGCCGCGCGCACAGCGCAAGGTGCGCGTCGGTTATGTCGTGAGCGACAAGATGCAGAAGACGATCGTGGTCGAGCTCGAGGACCGCGTGAAGCATCCCCTCTACGGCAAGATCATCCGCACCACCTCGAAGGTGAAGGCCCATGACGAGCAGGAGATCGCCGGCATCGGCGACCGCGTGCGCCTCATGGAGACCCGCCCGCTGAGCGCCACCAAGCGCTGGCGCCTCGTCGAGGTCCTCGAGAAGGCCAAGTAGGCCCTCTCGCATCACGACCCACGTAGAGCGGAACGACCCGCCACCGGATCGGCGGTGGCGGGTCGTTCTGTCTCTGCCGCAATTCTCAGAAATCGGTCGGTGAGCTCAGTCCGACCGCGACGATGAGCACGATCAGCAGCACCAGCAACACGAGGCTGATCGCCCCGCAGATGATCCCGGCCGTCGCCTGACCGGTCCCGCGGAAGCGGGCGGGCTCGCGGGTGATCTGGCCCCGCGCGAGGAAGCCGGTGATCAGTGCCGCGATCGCCAACGGCACCCCGAGGTAGCAGAGCAGCAGTGCCGGGATCGACAGGATGCCGGTGACCAGCGAGACCACGCCGAGCGTGTTGTTCTCCTGCGCACCGAAAGCGGGCACCCCGAATCCGGGCGCCCCGAACTGTGCCTGACCGAACTGCGGTTGGCCATACGGCGGCTGCTGTCCGTACTGGGGCTGGCCATACGGCGGCTGCTGTCCGTACTGGGGCTGCCCGTAGGGCGGCTGCTGTCCGTATTGGGGTTGCTCGTACTGGGGTTGTCCGTACGGGGACTGGCCGGGCGGAGGCGGATACACCGGTTCCGAGGCGCCGGGATACGGCGGGGGAGTCGATTTCCGGAGGTCGGGCTTCTCGTCGTCGTTCGACCAGGGGTCGTTCGGTGTGCTCATCGGAGCGTTGTATCACAGGACGATTGACCGACACCGGATTCGCGCGGGCGGCGTCGGTTACCATCGTTCGTCGTATCGGCGGGGGAGCCGATCGGGGAGGGGATGGCCGTGACCGAGGCCGTGGGAACACCGGAGGAGCCCGTCCTGTTCGGGCCCGACACCTTCGGATTGACGGCCGCCCAGGAGGAGATGTGGGCTGCCGAGCAGTTGCAGGACGACTACTCGGTGACCGTCGCGCACTATCTCGACATCGTCGACGACGAGGGCGATGGGGGACACCGCTTCGATCCGGAGGTGTTCCGCCGCGGCGTCATCGAGGGCGCACGGCTGCTGGAGACGGCGTACTCCCGCTTCGTCCTCGTCGACGGCCTACCGCGACAGCTCGTCGATCCGGACGTCCCGTTCGACGTCGCCACGGTGGACCTGCGCTCGGAGCCCGATCCCCTGGCCGCCGCGCAGGAGTGGATGCGCGCCGACCACACCGCACCGATGGACCTGACCGCCGATCCGATGGCGGTGTCGGCCTTCATCCGTGTCGCCGACAACCGCACCTTCTGGTACCTGCGCGGTCACCACATCGCCTTCGACGGGTTCGCGGCACTCACCTGCCTGCACGAGGGCGTCGACCGCTACAACGCGGCGATGTCGGGCCGGGAGTACGAGGTCGCGCCGCGGGCGACGCTGGCCGAGGTGACCGCCGACGACGAGCGCTATCGGTCGGGCTCCCGACGCGAGGCCGACGGCGTGTACTGGGCCGAGCGTGTCGCCGATCTGCCGGCTCCGGTGTCGTTGGCACGCGAGCACTCCGGTCGTCTGCACCCCGATCACGCGATCGCCGGCCGCGAGTTGTCGGCCGACACCCGCGCCGCGCTCGACGCGCGGGCCGAGCAGTTCGGCGGGTCCGCCGCGGCGCTGCTCGCGTCGGCCTTCGGCGCGTACCTCGCCGTGGTGACCGGCCGCGACGACATCGTCCTCACCCTGCCCATCACCGGGCGGGTGACGGCAAAGATCAAGCGCGCGGGCGGCATGGTCGCGAACATGCTGCCGGTCCGCGTCGACGACGTCGCACGCCACACGCCCGAGACGTTGGTCGCTGCCGTCGGTGCCGAACTGACCGGATGCCTGCGCCACCAGCGGTACCGGTTCGCCGACATCGCCCGGATCGCCGATATCGACGAGCGCCGCGTCACCTTCGGGCCCATCGTGAACCTCGTCTTCTTCGACAAGCCGCTGGACCTGCACGGTGCTCGGGTGAGCTACCACATCGTGTCCTCGGGGATCCTCGAAGACCTCCGTGTCAACCTCTATCAGGCCGGCGCGGGCCTGCCCATCCGCGTCGATCTGCACGGCAACTCGACCATGTACTCCCAGGCCGAGATCGCCGCCCACCTCGACGGTTTCCTGGACTTCCTCGACGAATTCCTCGCCCGGCCCGGTGACCCGATCGCGGCCATGGGCGTGGCGGCGAGGCGTGACGGCCTGACGGTCCGCTGAGAGTCACCTGTCAATCCCGGTGGCCCGGATTGCCGGACAACACCCATCTGCACAGATCGAACGTTCGGTGCCCATGAGGGTGATGAGGCATGTGATGCGCATGTGGCGCAATATGATTCGCCGCGCAAACGGCTGGGGACTCATGACACCATCGATGGCCTGTACCGGTACTGCGAACGAGTGAACTTTGGACAACTGCACAGTCGCGCTCGGTATGCTGACCGAGCCGGAGAGCGCAGGCGGGGGCATGCGTAGAGAAATCGACCCGAGCAATCGGTTACGTAGGTCCCGACAGAAACGATGAACAAACCAATGTGTGCGTACAGCGATGGGGGTGTGAGCCCCGGCACCAGCGGTCGAGGTGACCGCATCCCGATGACCGCGGCGCAGCGGGGGATGTGGTTCGCCGAGAACCTGCAGCGGGACTATTCGGTCACCGTGGCGCACTACCTCGACATCACCGACGTCGACCGCCCCCTCGACCGCGACCTGTTCCGCCGCGCCGTGCGCGAGGCCGCCCGTTCGCTGGAATCGGCGTACACCCGCATCGAGCTCGTCGACGACGTGCCGATGGTGCTCGTCGACCCCGACATCGACTTCGACGTCACCGAGATGGATCTGCGCTCCGATCCCGACCCCCTGGCCGCCGCGCAGGCGTGGATGACCGCCGACCACCGCCGCCCGATGGATCTCACCCGCGATCCGATCGCGATCTCCCGCCTCATCCGTGTCGCCGACGACCGGGCGCTGTGGTACCTCCGCGGACACCACATCGCGTTCGACGGGTACTCCGCGCTGAACAGCCTCCACGAGGCGGTCCACCGCTACAACGCGATGTCGCGCGGCGAGGAGTACGTCCACCCGCCGCGCGCGTCGCTGGCCGAGGTCGCCGCCGACGACGCCGCCTACGGCGACAGCACCCGTCGGGACGGCGACCGCCGGCACTGGGTCGAACGCGTCGCGGACCTGCCCGAACGGGTCACCCTCGCCCGTCGCGCCACATCGGCCCGACTCTCTCCCGCTAACGTGGTGGCCAGCACCCGCCTGGACCCGACGACACAGGGGGCGATCGAGGCCTCCGCCGCCGAGACCTCGAGTTCGGTCGCGACCGTGCTCACCGCGGCGTTCGCCGCGTATCTCGCCGCGGTCACCGGCACCGACGACGTCGTGCTGAGCCTTCCCGTCACCGGCCGCGCCGCGGCGAAGATGAAGCGCGCCAGCGGAATGGTGTCGAACATGCTGCCGGTCCGGGCTGGTGACCTCGGCACCATCTCCGGGCGCGCACTGATCCGCGACGTGCAGACCGAGCTGACCGGTGTCCTACGCCACCAGCGCTACCGCTACGAGGACATCCGCGGCCACGCCGGCCTCACCGACGCGAGCGCGGCATCGTTCGGTCCGATCGTGAACCTCGTGTTCTTCGACCGACCGATCGCGATCGACGGTGCGCGCACCGACTACCAGATCCTGTCCTCGGGGATCCTCGACGACCTGCGGGTCAACCTCTACTCCGCCGGACCGGGTGAACGGCTCGTCGTCGACCTGCACGGCAACCCGAACCTGTACTCCCACAGCGAACTCGACGAACACCTCACGCGTTTCCTGACGTACGTCGAACGACTCCTCGCCGATCTCGACCGACCCGTGCGCACAATCGAGCTGCTACTGCCCGGCGAACACGACGCGGTGCTCGATCTCGGACGCAACAACGCTGTGTCGCACACCGATTCGCCCGCCGCCGACACCCACCTGCTGGCGCCCTTCCTCCGCGGCGTCGCGCGCACCCCGGACGCGCCGGCGCTGGTGACCGACGACGTGGTGCTGACCTACCGCGCCGTCGACGACCGGCGACGAGAACTGGCCGCGCAGCTCGTCGACGCCGGTGTCGTACCGGGCGACCGTGTGGTGATCGCACTCGAGCGCGGTGTCGAGCAGGTGTGTGCGGTCTACGCGGTGCTCGGTCTGGGGGCGGTGTACGTACCGGTGGACCCCGACGAGGCGCGCGACCGCCGGACCGCGATCACCGCGATCGTGCAGCCGAGGGTGACCATCGACGGCGGCTGGACCCCGCCTCGCCCACCCGCCGAGCACGCGCGTCGCGTGGCCGATCGCCTCGTCGGCGTCGGACCCGCCTACGTCATCTTCACCTCGGGGTCGACCGGCGTCCCCAAGGGTGTCGTGGTCGACCACGCGGCGGTGCTCACGCGGCTGTGGTGGATGCAGTCCGACCACCCGGTGTCGGCGACCGACGTGATCCTGCACAAGACGCCGACCACCTTCGATGTCTCGATCTGGGAACTGTTCTGGCCGTTGATGACCGGGGCCACGATGGTCATCGCGCGCCCCGGGGGGCACCGCGACCCGCGGTACCTACACGAGATCATCTCCCGCCACGACGTCACCACCGTGCATTTCGTCCCCGCCATGCTCGACGTGTACCTCGACGCCGAGCAGGTCCTGCCCGCATCGGTGCGGCAGGTCTTCACCTCCGGTGAGGCGCTGTCGGTGTCGGCGGGGCGGCGACTGCTTGCGGGGTCGTCGGCGACGCTGGTGAACCTGTACGGCCCCACCGAGGCCGCGGTCGACGTCACCGCGCACACCGTGGACGGGCACGCCGACATCGTGCCCATCGGTCGGCCGGTCGCGGGCACCGACGTCTACGTCCTCGACCCGGCGCTGCGGGTGGTGCCGGTCGGCGTGGTCGGCGAACTGCACATCGCCGGACGCCAACTCGCCCTGGGCTACGTCGGCGCCCCCGACCGGACCGCCGAGCGGTTCGTCGCCGACCCGTACGGCGCACCGGGTGATCGCATGTACCGCACCGGTGATCTGGTGCGCTGGAACGACTCCGGCGTACTGGAGTACCTGGGTCGCGACGATCACCAGGTGAAGATCCGTGGACAACGTGTCGAGCTGGGCGAGATCGAGTCGGTGCTCGAGTCCGTCGACGGGGTCGACGCGGCCACGGTGATCGCCCGGACCGATCTCGGTCCCGCACCGCTGCTGGTGGCGTATGTGCGCGGTGACGCCGCCGCCGGTGACGAGCACCGGGTGATGGCGTCGGCCCGGCGCAGGCTGCCCGCCCACATGGTGCCCGGCGCCGTCGTCGTCGTCGACGAGTTCCCGGTCACGTCGTCGGGCAAGGTCGATCGTCGCGCGCTGCCCGAACCGACCGTCCGCACCGGGGTCGAGCACGCGCAGGCGGAGTCCGAGGTCGAGATCGCCCTCGCCGCGACGATCGCCGATCTCCTCGGGCGCGAGCAGGTCGGCATGCGCGACAACCTCTTCACGCTCGGCGCCGACTCCCTCGTCGCCGCCCGGCTCGTGTCGATGATGCGGTCCCGACACGGCCTCGACCTCGCCCTCACCGACGTCTTCGACGCCGCCACCATCGGGGAACTGGCCGAACGGGCCCTGCACGTCTCCGAGGTCGACGGGGCCGACGGGGTGGTCGCTATGGCACGACCCGCAATCCTGCCGTTGTCGCCGGCACAGACCCGCCTGTGGTTCATCAACCGGATGGCGCCGCACGAGCCGACCTACAACATGCCCGGCGCGCTGCGCCTACCCGGTGACACCGACACCGACGCCGTGATCGCCGCCGTCGGCGACGTGGTGGCGCGCCACGAGATCCTGCGCACCCGGTTCCCGTCGATCGACGGTGAACCGGCGCAGGAGATCACCGCCGCGCCGGAGGCGGTCACCGGCGTCACCGCCGACATCGGGGACGTCGTCACCGTCGCGGCCGACCGCCTCGACCACGCGATCGGCGAGATCGTCGGGCGTGGCTTCGACCTGACCCGCGAGCTGCCGGTCCGGGCGCGGCTGCTGCGGGTCCCCACCCCGGGTGTCGTCGACCACCCCGGCGTCGCCGAGTCGACCGCCACCACGGCCGACGAGAACTCCTCGCCGGCAACCGATGTCGTCGTGGTGGTCGTGGTCCACCACATCGCGGCCGACGGCCAGTCACTGCCGCCGCTGCTGGCGGACCTGATGACGGCGTACACCGCGCGCCGCGCGCACCGGGCGCCGGACTTCGCGCCGCTGACCCTGCAGTACGCCGACGCGACCCTGCGCAGTCGCGCGCGCCTCGGTGACGTCGACGACCCGACCCCGGCAGCCCGGGCCGAGCTGGACTTCTGGCGAAACGAACTCGAGGGCGCGCCGGAGATCCTGACGCTGCCGACCGACCGCCCACGCCCGCAGATCCCCAGCGGTGCCGGCGATCACGTCGACGCCGTGATCCCGGCCGCACTGGCCGACGGTGTCCGCGACCTGGCCGGCGACCTGTCGGTTACGCCGTTCGCCGTGGTCCACAGCGCGCTGGCCGTCGTCCTCGGCCGTCTCGCCGGCACCGACGACGTGTGCATCGGCACCGCCGTCGCAGGTCGCGACGACCCGGCCACCGCCGGACTGATCGGGATGTTCGTCAACACCGTCGTCCTGCGCAGCCGCATCGACCCCGTCGTGTCGGTCGCCGAGCACATCGCCGTCTCCCACCGCACCGCCGCGCGGGCGATCGCCCACGGCGCCATACCGTTCGAGCGGGTCGTCGACGCCGTCGCCCGGCGTCGTGGATCATCACACCCGCCGCTCGTCGGCGTCGCCCTCACCATGCAGGTGGACCCGCTGGCCGCGCTCGACCGGGTCGGGGCCATCCCGCTCACCGACCGATCCCGCGTCCGCGCCGCGAAATACGATCTGACGCTCACCCTGACCGAATCGGCGGACCGCATCGCCGACGCCGCCTACCGCCTCGAGATCACCTACGCCACCGACCTGTTCGACCGAGAGACCGCCGTCGAACTCGGACGGCAGCTGCAGCGGGTGCTGCAGACCATGGTCGACGCACCCACGCGGCCGGTCGGACGTATCGACCTCGTCGCGCCGGACCGCATCGCCGCTGCGGCCGCACCGCCGCTGGTGTCGGCGTCGCCGCAGCCGCTGCGGCATCTCCTCGCCACCGGTGCCCGGGTCGCCGATCCCGACGCCCCGGCCGTCTCCGGCGAGATCACCATGGCGTGGTCGGTGTTCGAGGCGTGGACCAATCAGATGGCGCGCGAACTCCTCGCGCGCGGCGTCGGGCCCGGGGACGTCGTCGCCATCGCCATCGCACGCTCGGCGCACTCGGTCGCCGCACTGGTCGCCGTGGCCAAGACCGGCGCCGCGTTCGTCACCATCGACCCCGCCAACCCGCCGGCCCGGCGGGCGCAACTCGTCGCCGACAGCGCCGCCGTCCTCGGGCTGACGGTGCGCGACGCCCTCGGCGAGAACACCGTCGAGGACTCCGCCTCCTCGGTGCCGTGGGTGGCGATCGACGACGTCGCCTTCGAGTTGGCGCTCGCGGGGTACAGCGGAGCGCCCGTCCGCGACGAGGAGATCCGCCGCCCGGTACGCATCGACGACCTGGCCTATCTGCTCTACACCTCGGGCTCCACCGGGCGACCCAAGGCCGCCGCGATCACCCATGCCGGGCTCACCGCGATGGTCGACGGACAGCGCTCCATCATGGGCGCGAACCCGGGTGGGCGACACCTGCACGTGGCGTCGCCGAGCTTCGACGTCTCGGTGTACGAGATACTCATGGCGCTGTGTGCCGGTGGCGAACTCGTCATCGCTCCGCCCGACGTGTTCGCCGGCGACGAGCTGACCGCACTGATGGTCCGCCACCGGGTTACCCATGCCGTGGTGACGCCGCTGGTTGCCGCGACACTCGACCCCGCCGCCCTCACCGAGGTGACGCTGATGGGGTTCGCCGGCGAGAAGGTCCCGCCGGAACTGGTCGCACAGTTCGACGCCCCGCACCGGTCGCTGTTCAACATGTACGGGCCCAGCGAGGCCACCATCTGGACCACGGTCGCGCGCCTGCGTCCCGACGCCCCCGTCACCATCGGCCGTCCCGTCCCCGGGTTCGCCGCGCTCGTCCTCGACGACTGGCTGCGGCCCGTGGCCGGCGGGGTGATCGGCGAGCTCTACCTGGCCGGCGCGGGCGTGGGCCGCGGATATCACGAACGTCCGGCGCTGACGGCGACGCGTTTCGTCGCGCATCCGTTCCTGCCCGGCGTGCGGATGTACCGCACCGGCGACCTCGTCTCCCGGCATCGCGACGGCGCACTCGTCTACCACGGCCGCAACGACTTCCAGATCAAACTGCGCGGCATGCGGATCGAACCCGGTGAGGTCGACGGCGTCCTGCGCCGCCACCCCGGTGTCGACCGTGCGGTGAGCGTCGGTGCCACCACCACCCACGGCGAGACCGTGCTCGTCACCTACGTGACGCCGAGCGACGGTGCGGTGCTCGTCCCCGAGCAGATCGTCGACCACGCCCGCCGACACCTCCCCGCGCACCTCGTGCCGCACACCGTGATGGTGATCGACGACCTGCCACGCAACCGCTCGGGCAAGGTCGACCGGTCGGCACTGCCCCCGGTGGAGCTGCGATCGGGACACGACTTCGTCGCCCCCCGCAGCGAACTCGAGACGATCGTGGCCGGGGTCATGGAGTCGGTCGTCGGCGTCGAGCAGGTCGGGGTCCACGACGACTTCTTCGCCATCGGCGGCAACTCGCTGTCGGCGACCAAAGTGGTCTCGCGACTCGAGCGACTGCTCGATCGTCGCCTCCCGCTGCGGATCCTGTTCGAGAACCCCAGCGTCGCCACGCTCGTCGGTGCGTTGGGATCGAGCGCGCCCGGGTCCGGCGCCTCGGCCGCGGGTGACGACGCCCCGCCGCTGACCACCCGACGTCGCTCCGAGGTCGTGCCGGTCTCCGGCGCCCAGCGCGGCATGTGGCTCGTCAACAACGCCGACCCGACATCCGGGTCGCACAACATCTCCCTGTCACTGCACCTCGCCGGTGCACTCGACGTCGAGGCGCTGCGCGCGGGCGTCGTCGACCTCGTCGCACGCCACGAGACGCTCCGCACGGTGTACCCCCTCGTGGGATCCGAACCCGCGCAGGTGATCCTGCCCGCCGAACTGGTCGCCTCCCACTTCGAGGTGTCGATCATCGACACCGATCCCGCCGAGGAGGCGTCCGCGGTGGCCGCACTGTGCGACCGTGGCTTCGACCTCACCGCGGAGTTGCCGGTGCGGGCGGCCGTGGTGCGCCGCGGCACCGACGACCACGAGCTGGTCTTCGTGGTCCACCACATCAGCGCAGACGGGGTGTCGCTCCGTCCGCTCGGACGTGACCTGGTGCGCGCCTACCTCGCCCGCCGCGACGCTGTTCCGCCGAGCTGGCCTGCGCTGCCGCTGCACTACGCCGACTACGTGTCGTGGCACCGAGAGCGTCTCGCGGCATGCGACGCCGACGGGGTGTCGCGCGCGCAGCGCCAACTCGACCATTGGGCGCGGCGCCTGCACGCCGCTCCCGGCCCGGTCGCGCTGCCCACCGACCGTCCCCGACCGGCCGTCGCGTCCGATGCCGCGGCGGCGGTCGATCTCACGATCCCGGCCGACCTCGTCACGACGCTGTCGGCCGTCGCACGGTCGACGGGCACCACGCTGTTCATGGTCGTCCACGCCGCCTACGCGGTCCTGCTGTCGCGGTTGAGCGGTCGGGGCGACATCGTCATCGGCACACCGTTCTCCGGTCGCCTCGATGAGGCACTCGACGATGTCGTCGGCATGTTCGTCAACACCCTCGCGCTGCGCACCGAGATCGATCCGGGGGAGCGGTTCACCGATCTCCTCGACCGTGTCCGCGCCGACGACCTCACCGACATGGCCCACGCCGACGTGGCCTTCGACGACGTCGTCGCCCGGGTGTCGGGTCCGGCGGTGACGGGGAGGGCGACAGGGTCACCGAACCCGCTGTTCTCGGTCATGCTCGCATTCCAGAACCTCGAGTTCCCGGTGGTCGAGGTCGAGGGTCTTCGGATCGCCCCGCAGGTCACCGACACCGTCGCGGCGAAGGTCGATCTCGAGCTCATCCTGTTCCCGACCGACCCCACCGGGCGTCGATCCGACGGGGCGATGACCGGGCGCATGATCTACGCGACCGACCTCTTCGACGACGAGACGGTGCGGCGGCTCGTCGATCGGTGGACACGTCTGCTCGCCGACATCGGTGCCCATCCCGACCGGGTGGTCGGCGATCTCGTGTTCTCCGACGGCCCCACGGCGGAACCGGTCGCCGAGGTCGATGCGCTGCCTGACCTCGTCGCCGTCGCGTCGTCGGTCGACCCCGACGCCGTCGCCGTCGAACTCGACGGCACCACGGTCAGTTTCGGCGAGATCGACTCGATGGCCGCGGCGATGCAGATCACGCTGCCCGACGGGGACGCCTACACCGCACTGACCGTCGCGCTCACCACGGTGGTGCCGGTCCTGGGCCAGGGTGACGTCAGGATCCTCGACGAGGCCCTCGATCAGTTGCAGTCGAACGCCCGCCGCGTCGCCGGTGTCGCGGATGCCCCGGCCTCACCCATGCACGGACACTCGTCGGACGGAACCGGCCGGGAGTGACGACCACCGGACCAGGCGTGCCCGGCGCGCCGGAACCTCGTCGTGCCGCCCCCACCACGACCGTGCGCGGCACGACTGCCCGTCTGTCGGACCCCCGGGCGGCGAACCTGCGTCCGCCGACGCCGCGACTCGTCGCACTCGCCGCCGGTCTCGAGCCCGACCGGGTGGTCGTCGACGGAGCCACCGGACCGGTCACCCTGGCCGCGCTCTCGGCGAAGATCACCGCCACGGTCCCGATGCTGACCGCGCGGGGCATCGGCGCCGAGGCGGCGGTCGGTGCCACGGTCACCGGTCTCCTTCCGCGACAGGGTCTGTCGCCGGCGCAGATCGGCTCCGCGACCGCCGCGGCGCTCGCACGGATCGCCGCGATCGCCGACGAGGTCGCCGGCACCACGGACTGGGGCTCGGTCCCCGGTCGCTTCCGGTCCGCGGTGCACCGCGCCGCGACACACGGTGCCGGGGGTGGGGGCCGGGTCGCGGTGTCGGACCTGCGCGGTGTGGCGCTGACCTATCCCGAACTCGACGAACGCTCCGACCGCCTCGCGCGTGGGCTGATCCGCGCGGGAGCGGGGCCCGAGACGCTCATCGGTGTGGCCCTGCCCCGCGACGTCGACCTCATCGTCGCGCTGCTCGGCGTCCTGAAAGCCGGTGCCGCGTACCTCCCGCTCGACCGCACCCACCCGGTGCGTCGATCGCAGACCATCGTCGCCGCGGCCCGACCACTGATGATCCTCACCGCCGACGACACCGCGTCGGACTGGTGCGCGGAGATCGGCGCGCCCACCGCGACGGTCGCCGACATCGCGCGCGAGAGCGACCGCGAATCCTCGCCGCCGCTGCCCGAACGCATCGACAGCCGCCACGCCGCGTACGTGATCTTCACGTCGGGATCGACCGGTGTGCCCAAGGGTGTCGTGATCACCCACGAGCAGATCGTGGCGATGCTCAACGCCCTCGACGAGCTGTACGACACCACCGCCGACGACGTCTGGACGATGTTCGCCTCGTACGCCTTCGACGTCTCGGTCGGCGAGATCTGGCCCGCGTTGGCCGCCGGTGGTCGCCTCGTGGTCCTCGACCACCTCACCACGCGGTCACCCGACGACATGGTCGCGGTCCTGACGCACGAACAGGTCAGCATCCTCAACCTCACCCCCTCGGCGTTCTACCAACTGGCCGCCGCGCTGCGCGGCGGGGGAGACGACGCAAGCGCGCCACGACTGTCGCCGTCGGTGCGCGAGATCATGTTCGCCGGGGAACGCCTCGACTTCGAACAGGTGCGGCGCTGGTACCGCGACCGCATCGCGATCGACGGCCACACCGGTCCCGCGCTGAACAACATGTACGGGCCCACCGAGACCACGGTGTACATGACGCGTCGGGCCGTGACATCCGAGTTCGCTGCGGCGACAACTGTGTCCGACATCGGTGTCGCGTTTCCCGGGACCCGGACGGTCGTGCTCGACGCGCGTCTGGCCGCGGTACCCGAGGGCGTGCCCGGGGAGCTCTACGTCTGTGGGCCGCAGGTCGCCCGCGGCTACCTCGGACGGGGTGATCTGACCGCGGGTCGATTCGTCGCCGACCCGTTCGGTCCGCCCGGTGCGCGGATGTACCGCACCGGCGACCTCGTTCTCGAGCGCAACGGGTCGCTGGAGTTCCTCGGCCGGGGCGACGACCAGGTCAAGCTGCGCGGTTTCCGTATCGAACTGGGAGAGATCGAGGCCGCACTCGCCGCCGTCGACGGTGTCGACGCCGCGGCGGCGGCGGTCCGCACCCGTGACGACCAGCCCGAACAACTCGTCGGTTACATCGTCGCGAAATCGGGCGCCGGTGAGAACACTGCGCCGCACCAGGATCCGCGCGACACCGACCGTGACACCGAGCTGGTCGCCGCGGCACGCGGCGCCGTCGCGGCGCGGGTCCCGGAGTACATGGTGCCGTCGGTCGTCATGGTCGTCGACGCGCTCCCGCTGACCGTCAACGGCAAGGTGGACCGCGACGCCCTGCCGACCCCGCAGGCGCCGGTCGAGACCGGACACACCGAACCGCCCGCCACCGACACCGAACGCGTGATCGCCGCGCTCGTCGCCGAGGTCCTCGGACTCGACCGGATCGGTGTCACGACATCACTGTTCGATCTCGGCGGCACATCGCTGGCGGTCGCGCGGATCGCCGCGGAGATCGGTCGACAGCTCGACGTCGACGTCAGTGTGCGCGACGTCTTCGCGCAGCCGACCGTCCGCGGTCTCGCCGGCGTGGTGACCGATCGCGGCGCCGCCGACCGGCCGCTGCTGCTGCCGGTCGAGCGCCACGACACGATCGGTCTGTCCGACGCCCAGCGCCGGATCTGGTTCCTGTCCCGCCTCGATCCCGACAGCGCCGCCTACGTGATCCCGTTGGTGCTGCGCTTCTCCGGTGACCTGCGGCCCGGCGCCCTCGCCGCCGCCGTCGACGACGTGATCGCCCGCCACGAGTCGCTGCGGACCCGTTTCGTCGCCACCGACGGCATCCCCGCGCAGGTGGTGATGCCCGCCGCGGGACACCGCAGCGACACGGTCATCGACCCGCCACGCGACCTCACCGCCGGCGATGTGCTCGCGATCGAGAGCGCGATCACCGAGATCGTCACCGCATCCTTCGATCTCGAGGCGCACCCACCGGTGCGGGCACGGCTGCTCCGGGTCGCGCCGGAGGACGCCGCGGGCACCGGTGGCGAGTACGTGTTCGTGCTCGTGGCCCACCACGTGATCGCCGACGCGGCGTCGCTGGCGCCGCTGGCCCGAGATCTGATGTCCGCCTACACCGCCCGGGTCGCAGGTCGTGCGCCCGATCTCGCGCCGCTGCCGGTGCAATACGCCGACTACACCGTGTGGCAGCGCGCGGTGCTCGGCGACATCGACGACCCGACGTCGACCGCGGCGCGGCAGTGGCACCACTGGCGCGAGCACCTCGCCGACCTGCCCGAGGTGACCGACCTCCCCGTCGACCGGCCCCGACCGGCCGTGGCATCCGGACGCGGAGCGCAGTACCACCTCGACCCGGCACCGGACGTCATCGGCGGTCTGCTGCACCTGGCGCAGAACCACGGGGCGACCCCGTTCATGGCGTTCCACGCGGTGTTCGCGGCCCTGCTCGCGCGGTCGGGTACCGACGACGACATCGCGATCGGCACCGCCGTCGCCGGTCGCGACGCCGCCGAACTCGACGACCTCATCGGGATGTTCGTCAACACCCTCGTGCTGCGCACCCGCGTCGACCGGTCGGCGGGCTTCGCGGCCCTCCTCGACGACGTGCGTGCCACCGACGTCGCGGCCCTCACGCACACCGACCTCCCGTTCGAGCGACTCGTGGAGCACCTCGCCCCGGATCGCAGCGCAGCGCACTCGCCGCTGTTCCAGGTGGCCCTCAACCTCGTCGACGCCGACCGCTCCGCCTTCGCCCTGCCGGGTGTCGACGTCCACGCCGTCGACCCGCCCGTCACCACCACGCAATTCGACCTGTCGCTCACGGTGTCCACCGGTGACGCCGATGGGGCCGGGACCCCGCGCATGGTGTTCACCTATGCCACCGACCTCTTCGACGAGGCCACCGTCGCCGACCTCGCCGACAGGTTCGTCGCTCTGGCCGCCGCCGCGGTCGCCGACCCCACCCGCCCGGTCGGCGACATCGACCTGATCGGATCCGACACGCAGGCGGGCCACGAACTCGCGACGCCCGGCGACAGCGCGCCGCGGACGTTCGCCGAGATCCTCGCCGACGCCGTCGCCGCGAATCCCGACGGTGTCGCGGTCGTCGACGCCACGACGCGCTGGACGTACCGCGAGCTGTCCGAGCATGCCGATCACGTTGCCGCGCACCTGCATCGCCGTGGTGTGCGTCCGGGTGACGTTGTCGCGTGTGCGATACCGCGATCGGCCGCGGCGACGCTCGCGCTCTGGGGAATCGTCCGTGCGGGCGGCGCGGTGCTGCCCATCGACCGCGATCACCCCGCCGAGCGCGTCGCACAGATGCTCGCCGACAGCGACGCACGCATCGGGGTGACGGAGTCCGGCGGCAGTGGTGTCCTGCCGTCGCACATCGAGTGGCTCGATCTCGAGACTCTCGCCCGGCCCGGCCCCCACGACCCCGGCACACCGACGACGGCGCGCATCGACGACACCGCCTACGTCATCTTCACCTCGGGATCGACCGGACGACCCAAGGGCGTCGCGGTCACCCACCGCGGCCTCGCGAACGTGGTGAGCGAGATGCGCGGTCGGTTCGCGCTCACCCCGACCGCGCGGGTCCTCGCGTTCGCCTCGCCCAGCTTCGACGCCTCGATCTTCGAGACGCTCCTCGCGGTCGCCGCCGCCTCGACACAGGTGATCGCGCCGACCGACATCGTCGGCGGCGACGAGCTGGCACGATTCGTCGCGACCGAGCAGATCACCCACGCCTTCGTCACACCCGCCGCGCTGTCCACCGTCCCCGCCGACGGTCTCGACGCGCTGGCGATCCTCTGCGTCGCCGGCGACACCTGCCCGCCCGAACTGGTGCGCCGGTGGGCGCCGGGACGGCGAATGTTCAACCTCTACGGCCCGTCGGAGGCGACGATCTGGTCGACGTCGACCGCCCCACTGCGCGAGGCGGACACCGACGACCGGCACGCGGGTGCACCGCGTGCGGTCCCCATCGGTGTTCCCGTCACCGGCGTACGCGCCCACGTTCTCGACGACCGCCTGCGGCCGGTGCCGCTCGGGGTCACCGGGGAGCTCTACCTGTCCGGGCCCGCGCTGGCACGCGGTTACCTCGGTCGGCCGGGGCAGACCTCCGAACGGTTCGTCGCCGATCCCTTCGGTCCGCCCGGCGGCCGCCTGTATCGCACCGGTGACCTCGTCCGACTGCGGCGCGGCGCGCCCGATGTCGACGACATGGCGACCCACGAATTGGAGTTCCGGGGTCGCAACGACTTCCAGGTGAAGATCCGCGGCTTCCGCATCGAACCGGGTGAGGTCGACACCGTCCTCGGCGCCCATCCCGACGTCGCGTTCGCGACCACGCTCGCCCGCACCGATCCGCGATCCGGGCAGACCATGTTGGTGTCGTACGTCCACCCGCGGCCCGGACGTGCGCTCGACACCGCCGACCTCGGCACCGGTGTCGCAGCACGCCTGCCGCGACACCTCGTACCGGCGTCGATCATGGTGCTCGCATCGGTACCGCTCACCCCCACAGGCAAACTCGACCGCCGCGCGCTGCCCGCACCGGTGTTCGCGGGATCGGGCCACGACGGCGACGTGGTCGCGCCGGCCACCGACACCGAACGACTCATCATCGCCGTGTACGCCGACGTCCTCGGTGTCGACGAGGTGTCGGCGACGGCCGACTTCTTCGAGCTGGGTGGCAACTCGCTCGCCGCGACCCGTGTGGTGGCCCGGGTGGGCCAGGGACTGCGCCGCGATCTGCGTGTCCGCGACCTGTTCGACGACCCCACCCCGCGCGGATGGGGGGCGGTCCTCGACGCCACGGCGACTGATCCCGCCGACAACCCGCCGGGGGCCGGGGGCGGCCTTGTCCCCGTCGCACCCCCGACACCCCGCGATCGCCCGGCCGAGATCCCCCTGTCGTACGCGCAGCGCCGTATGTGGTTCATCAACCAGTTCGACCCGACGTCGGCCGCCTACAACATCCCGGTCGTCGTCGCCCTGCGCGGACACCTCGACGTCGACGCCCTCCGCGAGGCCGTCAGCGACCTCGTCGAACGACACGAGGTGCTGCGCACCACCTACCCGACCGGTGGCGACGGCGCGCCGATGCAGTTCGTGGATGCGCCCGACCACGCACGGACACAGCTCGACTGGGCGATCGCGGCCACCGACGACGAGGCGCGGGTGATCATCGGCCGCGGATTCGACGTCGCGACCGACCTGCCGCTGCGCGTACGGCTGCACAGCGCAGATCCCTCGCGCCACCTGCTCGTCGTCGTCGTCCACCACATCGCGGCCGACGGCCAGTCCGCGCCGGTCCTGGCCCGCGACATCGCCCACGCCTACACCGCGCGTAGTGCGGGCGGCGTGCCCGAGTGGACGCCGTTGCACGTCCAGTACGCCGATTATGCTCTGTGGCAACGGGACCGGCTGGGATCGGCCGGCGACCCCGGATCACCGATGGCACACGATCTCGCCTGGTGGCGCTCCACGCTCGCGGGGTTGCCCGAGGTGCTCGGGCTCCCGACCGATCGGCCCCGTCCCCCCGTACCCGACGGCCGCAGCGGCACCGTCGAGTTCGGCCTCGACGCCGCGACCACGAGTGCGGTGCGACGACGCGCGGCCGCCGCCGGTGTCACCACCTTCATGGTCGTCCACGCGGCCCTGGCGGCGGTGCTCGCGCGCCTGTCGTCGTCGACCGACATCGCCGTCGCCATCCCGGTGGCCGGTCGCGGTCACGCCGACCTCGACCCGCTCATCGGCATGTTCGTCAACACCCTGGTGCTGCGGACCGAGATCGACCCCGCCACAACCGTCGTCGACCTGCTCACCGACGTCCGCCGCGTCGATCTCGACGCGTTCGCCCACGCCGAGGTGCCCTTCGAGCGTGTCGTCGACGCCGTCGACCCGGTGCGGTCGGAGGCGTTCGAACCGCTGGCCTCGGTGCTGCTCGTGCACGACACCGACGCACCGGTGTCGGCCGACCTCGGTGACATCGCGATGGAACTCCAGCCCGCCCGCGACGACGTCGCGAAGTTCGACCTGACCGTCGGCGTCACCGACAACGACGCCGAGCTGACGGGCGTGTTCCTCTATGCCGCAGCGCTGTTCGACCACGACACCGTAGAGTGGTTCGCCGCCGCCTTCCGCCGCGTCCTGACCGCCTTCGCCGACGACCCCGCGACACCGGTGGGGGACATCGCGATCCTGCACGACACCGAGATCGCCGCGCAGGTCGCCGCGTCGCGGGGCCCGGAGGTGTCGGTGCCCGCGAGCACCCTGGCCGAGGAGAGTCGCCGCCACGGCGACGCCCACGCCGACGCGATCGCGCTGGTGACCACCGACGGTTCCGGGCGCACGCTGACCCACGGCGAGTTCTGGGCGCGGGTGTCGATGCTGGCGCGCGATCTGATCGACGCCGGTGTCGGTCCCGACGACGCCGTCGCGCTGTGTCTGCCGCGCTCACCGGAACTCGTCGTCGCCGTCCACGCCGTCCTCGCCGCAGGCGGTCAGTACGTCCCCATCGACGTCGCGACCCCCGCCGACCGCGCCGAGTACATGATCGACACCTCCGGGGCGAGCGTCGTGCTGGTCGGCCGCGATCACCGTCCCGCCTGGGTGTCGCAGGCCGATCACCACCTCGCGGTCCTCACCGTCGACACCACGGCCGACATCGCCGGTGTCGACCACGGGACCGACCGTGTCGCGCCGGTCACCGACGCCGACCGACGTCGTCCGCTGCGGCCCGATCACGCCGCGTACACGCTGTTCACCTCCGGGTCGACGGGCCGCCCCAAGGGCGTGACCGTGACGCACCGGGCCGTGCTCAACCGACTGCGGTGGGGACTCGACGCCTTCCCCCTGGGGTCCGCCGACGCGGTGCTGCTCAAGACGCCCTACACCTTCGACGTCTCGGTACCGGAGCTGTTCGCGCCGTTGATGTCCGGCGCCCGGATGGTGATCGCCGTCGACGGCGGGCACACCGACCCCGAGCACCTCGTCGACGTCCTCGTGACCCATGCGGTGACGTCGGTGCACTTCGTCCCGTCGATGCTGTCGGTGTTCCTCGACGTCGTCGACACCGCGACCCTGCAGCACTGGACCGCGCTGCGTCATCTGTTCTGCTCCGGTGAGGCGCTGTCACCGGGTCTCGCCCGCGCGGCCCGCGCCGCACTGCCCCACGCCGCCCTCCACGATCTGTTCGGCCCCACCGAGGCCGCCGTCGAGGTCGCCCACCACACCCTCGACGTCGTCGGCGACGTGGTGCCGATCGGGCGACCGGTGTGGAACACCCGCACGGTGGTCCTCGACTCCCGGCTGCAGGTGGTCGGCCCCGGCGTCACCGGCGAGCTCTACCTCGGCGGACCGCAACTCGCCCGCGGGTACGCCGCCCGGCCGGACCTCACCGCCGACCGTTTCGTCGCCGACCCCGCCGGTGGTGGCGAGCGGCTGTACCGGACCGGTGATCTCGTCCGACGCAACCGCCGGGGCGACCTGGAATACTTGGGACGCAGCGACTTCCAGGTCAAGCTCCGGGGGCAACGCATCGAACTCGGCGAGATCGAGGCTGTGTTGGCCGGTGCGCCGGGCGTCGTGCACGCCGCCGCATCGGTCGTGACCGCGCCCGGTGGGGCACAACATCTCGTCGCCTACCTCGCCGGTCGCGACGCCGAGACCCTGGTGACGGCGGCGAGCGCCGCCGCGGAGACATCGCTCGCCGAGTACATGCGGCCCGGCATCTGGATCACCCTCGACGACATCCCGCGCAACGCCGCGGGCAAGCTCGACCGACGTGCCCTGCCCGCACCCGACTTCGGTGCGGCCGTCGCCGACCACGTCGCGCCCGCCACCGACGACGAACGGGTCATCGCCGACATCGTGGCCGCCGTGCTCGGTGTCGACCGCGTCTCGGTCACCGATTCGTTCTTCGCCCTCGGCGGCGACTCGATCCTCTCGATCCGACTGACGTCGCTGCTGCGCGGCGCCGGCTACGCGATCAGCCCGCGCGACATCTTCACCCATCGCACCGTCCGCGGCCTGGCCCACACCACCGCCGGCGACACCGCCGACACACTCGCCGAATACCCCGACGGTGCCACCGGACCCGTGGCGCCGACCCCCGGCGTCGGCTGGATGCTCGACCTCGTCGACCACCCCGACCAGTTCGCCGACTTCTCCCAGTCCGCGGTGCTGGTGCTCCCACCCGACGCCGACGTCGCCGAGCTGCGCGCGGCGATCGGTGCCGTCGCCGACGCCCACCCGATGCTCACCGCGTCCCTCACCGTCGACGACGGTCGACCGACGGTGCTCGCCGGTGCCGGGAACGTCGAGGACGTGCACGTCGAGATCGTCGCCGCCCCGGATGCGACGACCGACGCCGCGATCGGTGACGCACACCGCCGGGCGTCCGCCCGGCTCGACCCGTCGACCGGGCGTCTCGTCGCCGCGGTCGGGGTCCGTGACGCCACCGGGATCGGCCGACTCGTCGTCGTCATCCACCACATCGGTGTCGACGCCGTGTCGTGGCCGACCATCGTGTCCGGGATCGGCGCGGCGTGGTGGCACCTGCGCGCCGACCGGCCACCGACCGTCGCCACCACCGGCACCTCGTTCCGCCGGTGGGCCGGCGTCCTCACCGATCTGGCCGAGCGGGAATCGGAACTGGCGCTGTGGGATCGGCACCTACCCGCCGACGGCGTGCCGACGGCGATCGCGACCGATCGCCACCGTGACCGTCTGGGCACGGTCGAGACCGTCGGTGTGGTCGTGCCCGCCGCGGTCGCCGACCCGATCCTCACGTCGGTCCCCGAGGCGTTGCGCGCCCGCGTCGACACGACGCTGATCGCCGCGCTGATGCAGGCGCTCGCCGACGTGCGGGCGACCGGGGCCGACGCACCGGTCTCGGTGCTCCTCGAGAACCACGGCCGCGAGGAACATCTCGCACCGGGCGCCGATCTGTCGGAGACCGTCGGGTGGTTCACCAGCTTCGTCCCGCTGACGCTCCCGGTTGCGCCCGTCGACAATGACGCGGCCGGACCCGACGCGGTCGTCGCCACGGTGAAGGCGGTCAAGGACGCCGTCGCGCGGATGCCCGACGGGGGCATCGCCTTCGGACCGCTGCGCCACCTCCGGCCCGGATCGCCGCTGCGCCACCGGCCCCTGCCCTCGGTGAGCGTCAACTACCTGGGGGTGCGCTCCGGGCCGGGCGAGCCCGGTACCGCCCACGAGTCACCCTTCGCGCCGGTCGCCGGCACGCCGACCCTGCCGCCGTCGGTGCGTGCCGAGATGTCGGCGCTCGCGGCGCTCACCGTCACCATCGGCGCGGTCGTCCCCGCAGGCGACGCCACCGCCGGCGGCGGACGGGAACTGCAGGCCGAGTTCGCCTTCGCGCCGGGTGCGATCGACCGAGACGAGGTCGTCGCGATCGCCGACCGGTGGGCCGCGCACCTCGACGCGATCGTCCGGCGACTGGGCGAGGGTCCCGTCGGTCCCAGTGAGACCGATCTCGCGACCACCGGCCTCACCCAGTCCGAGATCGACGCGGTGCTCGCCGCGCACCCGGGTGCCGACCTCTGGCCGCTCACCCCGTTGCAGCAGGGCCTGTACTTCGAATCGGAGTTCGCCGGCGGCGCCGACGTCTACGTCACCCAGTCGACGATCACCGTCACCGACACCTTCGACACCGACACCGCCCGGCGGGCCGCGCAGACACTCGTCGACCGACACCGCGTGCTGCGCACGGCGTTCGTGCGCAGCAGCTCCGGCCGGCCTGTCGCCGTCGTCGCACCCGAGGCGACTCTCCATTGGCGCACGGTCGATCTCGGCGACACCGCACCCGCGGACGCGGTACGGCGACTCGAGCAGATCGCCCATGACGACCGCGTCGCGGGCTTCGACCTCGCCGGCGGCGGGCTCATCCGGTTCGTCCACGTGGCGCACATCGACGCAGACGCACACCCCGCGGTGTCGATCGTGATCACCGCCCACCACCTCGTCGTCGACGGGTGGTCGGCGCCGATCCTCCTGGGCGAGTTGCTCGCTCCGCTGTTCGGTGGCCCTGCCCTTTCCGCCGACCCGGTGCGTCCCGACTTCGGGGACCACCTCGACCGGCTCGCGACCCGCGATCGCGAGGCCGCGCTCACCGTCTGGCGCGACGCCCTCGCCGACGTCGACGGTCCGACGCTGGTGGCCCCGGGATACACGACGAGCATCGACGCCCCGCCCCGCGACCTGCGCGTGGACCTCACCCGCGACCTGACGGCGGCGTTGACCGATCGGGTCCGCGATCTCGACGCCACCATGGCGACGGTCCTGCAGGCCGCGTGGTCGATCCTGCTGAGCCGCATCACCGGACGCACGTCGGTGGTGTTCGGGGAGACGGTGTCGGGACGACCGCCCGACGAGCCCGGGGTCACGCAGATGATCGGGTTGTTCATCAACACGGTGCCCGTGGCCGCACGCGTCGACCCCGGCACCACTCCGGCCGATCTCGTCACATCCCTGCACCGCTCGAAGGCGGCGGTGCTCGACCATCAGTACGTCGGACTCGCCGACATCGCCGACGCGATCGGCCACCCGACGCTGTTCGACACCCTGACGGTCTACGAGTCCTACCCGGTCGATGCGGCCGTCGCCGCCGCGGCGAGTGGGGGAGCGGGTCCGGTGCGGGCCGTGTCGTCCACCGACGCGACGCACTACCCGCTGAACCTCGTCGCCGCCCCCGCCCCCACGTCCGCGTCCGACAGGGACACCGACGGGCCGGGGCTGACCCTCACGCTAAAATATCTGCCGTCGGCGTTCGACGACGACATGGTGGCCGTCATCGCCGACGCCATGATGGCGCTGCTCGCCGCGATCGCGCACGACCCGCACCGCCGCGTCGACGACATCGACCTGCTCTCACCCGCGATGGCCGAACGGATGCACGGGTGGTCGACCGGCGCCCCGCTGCTCTCGGGGGCCCAGACCTCCGCCGTACTCCCCGATCTCGTCGCGGCCCAGGTGGCCCGGACCCCGGATGCCGTCGCGCTCCGCGTCGACGGCACGTCGATGACGTACCGCGAGTTCGGGATCCGGGTCGATCACCTGGCCTCCGACCTCATCGGTCACGGGGTCGCGCCCGATGTCGCTGTCGGCATCGCGATCCCGCGATCGACGGAACTGCTCGTCGCCATCCACGCGGTCGTCGCCGCGGGTGGGCAGTACGTCCCGCTCGACCCCGACGCGCCCACCGACCGCATCGACCACATGCTCACCACCGCCGGCGCGCAGATCGTGCTCGTCCCGGCCGGTACTTCCCCGGTCGTGCCGGGCGACCGCATGATCATCGAGATCGACTGCGCCGCAGCGACCGTGCCCGACGACGCGATGTCGCGCGCCGTGGTCGAACACCGTCGCGGTGTCGGTGTCGACCACGCCGCCTACACGCTGTTCACGTCGGGATCGACCGGTCGGCCGAAGGGGGTGACGGTGTCGCACGCCGCCATCGTCAACCGCCTCCTCTGGATGCAGGAACAGTTCGCACTCACCGACACCGACGTCGTCATCCAGAAGACCCCGGCCACCTTCGACGTGTCGGTGTGGGAACTGTTCTGGCCGTTGATGACCGGAGCAAGTCTCGTGGTGGTTCGCCGCGACGGCCACCGCGACCCCCGACACCTCGCCGAGCTCATGGCCGCCGAAGGGGTGACGGTGGCCCACTTCGTCCCGTCGATGCTGTCGGTGTTCGCTGACGTCCTCGACACCTCGTCGCCCGCGGATCTGGCGGGCGTGCGGGCGGTGTTCGCCTCGGGGGAGGCGTTACCGGCCGCGGTTGCCGCGTCCGCATTCGCCGGTCTGCCGAACGCACGCCTGCACAACCTGTACGGGCCCACCGAGGCGGCTGTCGACGTCACCTGGCACGAGGTGCTGCGCGGCGACACGACCGTGCCCATCGGTACGCCCATAGCCGGGACCGTCACCCGCGTCCTCGACGACCGACTCCGCCCCGTGGCTCCCGGTGTCGTCGGCGAACTGCACCTGGGCGGTGTGCAACTCGCGCGCGGATACGCCTCGCGGGCCGATCTCACCGCCGAGCGGTTCGTCGCCGACCCGTACGGCCTGCCGGGCGAGCGTCTCTACCGCACCGGCGACCTCGTGCGCTGGACCGCCCACGGCGAGATCGACTACCTCGGTCGCGCCGACACGCAGGTCAAACTCCGCGGCCAGCGCATCGAACTCGGTGAGATCGAGGCCGTTCTCGCCGCGGCACCCGGTGTCGTGGCCGCTGCGGTCACCGTCGCCACGCGCCCCGACGGTGGTGACCACCTCGTCGCCCACCTCGCCGGTCATGTCGAGGGCCCCGAGGGCGTGTCCGACCTCACCGAGATCGTCACCGCCCACCTGGCCCGTGCCCTCCCGGCCTTCATGCGACCGTCGATCATCACCGTGTCCGAGACGCTGCCGACCACACCCTCGGGCAAAATCGACCGTCGCGCACTGCCCGAGCCGGTCTTCCCGGGCGCCGACCTCGAGATCGTCGCGCCCGCTGACGCTCTCGAGGCCACCGTGGCCGGGGTGTTCGCCGACGTCCTCGGTGTCGACGCGGTATCGGTGACCGACAGCTTCTTCGACATCGGCGGCAACTCGCTGTCGGCGACGCGGGTCTCGGCACGGGTGTCGGACGCCCTTGCGGTGCGGGTCGGCGTCCGCGACGTGTTCTCCGCACCCACCGTCCGCGCCCTGGCGGCGCTCGTCGGTGACATGACGCGGGGGAACGCGTCCGACGGCGTCGAACCTCTGCGTGCGCAGGCCCGCCCGGATCGCATCCCGCTGTCGCCCGCACAGCAGCGGATGTGGTTCATCAACCGGTTCGACCCGACGTCGCCGGCCTACAACATCGCCTTCGCGTTGCGCCTGCGCGGCACGCTCGACACGATGGCCCTGCGCGTCGCGGTCCGTGACGTGATCGTGCGCCACGAGACGTTGCGCACCACCTACGTCCAGGACACCGACGGCGACGCCCACCAGGTGATCGGAGACCCCGCATCGATCGACGACGACCGGTGGTGGTGCGAAGCCGACGTCGCCGGGTTGCCCACGCGGCCCTTCGATCTCGCCACCGAACTGCCCATCCGGGTGGGACTCGTCGCGTCGGACCGCGTGACCCCCGGCTCCACCGACACAGACCGTGTGGACACCGACCACCTCCTCTACGTGGTGATCCACCACATCGCCTCCGACGGGGAGTCCATCGCCCCGCTCGTCGCCGACCTCGTGACCGCGTACGCGGCCCGGGTCGCCGGAGTGGCCCCGACCTTCGCGCCGTTGGCGGTGCAGTACGCCGACGTGACCCTGTGGCAGCAGCGGGTTCTCGGCGCGGTCGACGACCCGACGTCACCTCTGGGCGCGCAGGTCGATCACTGGCGTGAACGCCTCGCGGGACTGCCCGACGTCGGTGACCTGCCGACCGACACGCCGCGCCCGCCGGTGGCGTCGATGCGCGGGGCGGCGGTGGACATCGATCTCGGGTCGGCCGTGCTCGCCGACCTCGAGGCGCTCGCCGCCCGGCATCGCGTCACGCTGTTCATGGTGCTCCACGCCGCCCTCGCGGTGGTCCTCGCGCGGTCCTCGGCGAGCACCGACATCGCCGTCGGCACACCGGTCGCCGGTCGTGGCCGGGCCGAACTCGACCCGCTGGTCGGGATGTTCGTCAACACCCTCGTGCTGCGGACCCGGATCGATCCCGCCGCGTCGTTCGCCGACCTGCTCGACCTCGTGCGCGACGTCGACCTCGACGCCTTCGCCCACGCCGACGTCCCGTTCGAACATCTCGTGGACGTTCTCGCCCCCACCCGGTCGGAGGCCTTCGCGCCGCTCGCCCAGGTACTGCTCACCCTCGAGCAGTCGGCGACCCCCTCCATCGACGTCGCGGGCGTCGAGATCACGCCCGTCGATCCGGGCGACCCGCCCGCGCGCTACGACCTCACCGTCGGGTTCACGGCGTCGCGTGACGACCGCGGCGCGCTGCGGTCGCTGAGCGGGTCGATCATCTATGCGACCGACCTGTTCACCGAGCCCAGCGTCGAACGCCTCGCCGAACGGTTGTGCGCGGTCCTGACGGCCGGTGTCGCGACACCCACGGTGCCGATCGGTGACATCGACATCGTCGCCCCTGCGGAGATCCGCCGGGTCGAGGAGTTGTCCGACGGGGGACCCGCGCCCCGGATCGACCCCGGCGCCGTCGATCTCGCCTCCTCCGTGGCCCGGCAGATCGCGGCGACCCCGTCCGCCACCGCGATCGTCGACGGCGACCGCGAGGTGTCGTACGCCGAATTCGGTGCACGCACCGCATCTCTGGCGCGCACCCTGATCGCACGCGGTATCGGCCCCGACGACGCTGTCGCGATCTGCCTGCCACGATCGGCGGAGTTGCTCGTCGCCGTACACGCGGTCGCCGCCGCGGGGGCCCGCTACGTCCCCGTCGATCCCGACGCCCCTGTGGCGCGTACGGCGTCGATGCTCGCCACCGCGCGGGTGTCTCTCACCCTCGTCGCCCCGGGGCCGACGCCGTCGGCGCTCGGCGACCATCCCGACGCGCTCGTCGTCGTGGACTGCTCGGGGCCGGTCGAGGGGGACACCCGCGCCGTCGCCGACAGGGATCGACGCGCCCCCCTGCGTCCCGACGACGCCGCCTACACCCTGTTCACCTCGGGATCGACCGGAGAACCCAAGGGCGTCACCGTCTCCCACCGCGCCATCGTCACCCGCCTGGCGTGGATGCAGGACCGGTTCACCCTCACCGCGGCCGACACCGTCGTCCAGAAGACCCCGGTCACCTTCGACGTGTCGGTGTGGGAGCTGTTCTGGCCGTTGATGACCGGCGCACGGTTGGTGCTCGCGCAACCGGGTCGGCACGGAGACCCGGTCCACCTGTGTGCACTCGCCGACCGCTGGGCGGTCAGCGTCGCGCACTTCGTGCCGTCGATGCTCTCGGCGTTCCTCGACGTCCTCGCGACCTCCGGCACTCCTGCGCCCCGGAGTCTGCGGCTGGTGGTCACCTCCGGTGAGGCGCTCGCCGCGCCCACCGCACGCGCAGCCCTGGCCGCGATGCCCGCCGCGACCCTGCACAACCTCTACGGACCCACCGAGGCCGCCGTCGACGTGACCCACCACGTGGTCACCGGCGACGAATCCGTCGTTCCCATCGGCCGTCCCGTGCCCGGCACGACGACCGTGGTCCTCGACGACCGGTTGCATGTCGTGCCCGTCGGTGTCGCCGGGGAGCTGTACCTCGGGGGTGTGCAGCTCGCCCGCGGATACGAGTCACGGCCCGACCTCACCGCCGACCGCTTCGTCGCCGATCCGGCCGGCACCGGCGAGCGGCTCTACCGCACCGGCGATCGGGCTCGGTGGAACCGCTCCGGTGAGCTCGAGTACCTCGGACGCAACGATCTCCAGGTGAAGCTGCGCGGGCAGCGCATCGAGCTGGGCGAGATCGAGGCGGTGCTCGCCGCCGCGCCCGGGGTCCGCGGTGCGGTGGTGTCGGTGCTGAACGACGCCACCGGCGACGACCACCTCGTCGCCCACGTCGCCGGCGCGTTCGACCCCCCGGTGCCGACCCCGCTGGTCGACGCGGTGCAGGTGCTGCCCGCGCACATGCGGCCGACGCGGTGGGTCGTCCTCGACACCCTGCCGCTGACCTCGAGCGGCAAGGTCGACCGACGTGCGCTGCCGGCCCCCGACCTCGCCTCCGACGCGGGCGCGTACACCCCACCGGCCGATGCGACCGAGGAGATCATCGCCGCGGTCGTCGCCACGGTTCTCGGCCTACCGACGGTGTCGGTGACCGAGGGGTTCTTCGATCTCGGCGGTACCTCCCTGTCGGCGACACGCGTCGCCGCGCGCGTGGCCGATGCGCTGGGCGCCGACATCGGGGTCCGAGATGTCTTCGAGGCACCGTCGGTGCGGGAGCTCGCGCAGCGCGTCGCCGACGCCTCCGTCACCGAGGCCGGGCCCGCGCGGCCGCTGCGGCCTATGGCCCGGCCCGAGCGGATCCCGTTGTCGGCGGCGCAGCAGCGGATGTGGTTCATCAACTCCTGGGACCCGTCGCAACCGACCTACACCATCCCGCTGGCGCTGCGCCTGCGCGGTGACCTCGACATCGACGCCCTGCGTGCGGCGTTCGTCGATCTGGTGACCCGCCACGAGGTGCTGCGCACCCTCTACCCGGTCGGCACCGACGGTGCCGTGCACCAGCAGATCCTCGCCCCGGACACGCTCTCCGGGCCCCACGGCGTCGACGTGGCGGTCGTCGACTCCGAGGACGAGGCGATGGCCGTGGTGCGTCGTGGTTTCGATCTCACCACCGACCTGCCGCTGCGCGCGCGCATCGCGGGGTCGGGGGGCCACGCCGTCGTGGATGAGGCACTGCTCGTGATCGCGCTGCACCACATCGCCGCCGACGGCGAGTCGATGCCCGTGGTGGCCCGAGACCTGATGACCGCCTACGCGGCTCGACGGACCGGGGCAGCACCGGACTGGCCACCCCTGGCCGTGCAGTACGCCGACCACACCCTGTGGCACCACGAACGCGACGGCGCGCCCGACGGTGCGGGCGGGTCCGCGCACCGCGCCCGCCTCGACCACTGGGCGCAGGTGCTGGCCGGGGCCCCCGCCGTCATCGACCTCCCCACCGACCACCCCCGCCCACCGGTCGCCTCGACCGACGGCGCGACCGTCGACATCCACATACCCGCCGACATCGCCGACGCCGCAACCCGATTCGCGCGCGAGCACGGCGTGACCGTGTTCATGCTGCTCCACGCGACCCTGGCCGCGGCGTTGGCCCGCATCGCCGCCACCGACGACGTGGTCATCGGGACACCGGTCGCCGGGCGGGGCCGCGCCGAACTCGACGACCTCATCGGCATGTTCGTCAACACCGTCGTGCTGCGCACACCGGTCGACCCGACGACGGAGTTCACCGACCTGCTGGCGCAGGTGCGCCGCATCGACCTCGACGCCCTCGCGCACGCCGACGTCGACTTCGACGACCTCGTCGACCGACTCGACCCGGTGCGCTCGGAGGCCTTCGCCCCGCTCGTCCAGGTCCTGTTCACCGTCGGCGACGGCGGCGGCGCCACGCGCGTCGACGGCGCCCGTGACCTCGGCGACGGGATCGTCGTGGAGTCGGTCGACCTCGAGATCACCACCGCCAAGGTCGATCTCACCATCGGTGTGCAGACCCCGCCCGTGGATGCCGAGGGCGCCCACGCGTGGCGGGGGAGCATCACCTACGCCACCGCGCTGTTCGACGAGTCGACGGTGCGGACCTTCGTCGATCGGTGGACGCGCCTGCTCGCCACCGTCCTCGACGCCCCGCGCAGCACCGTCGGTGACATCGACATCCTCACCGACGCCGAGCTTCTCGCGGTACACGACGTCGATCCGGTGCCCGGTCCGATGCTGCTGGCCGACATCCTCGCCGCCTCCGCGACCCGCGATCCGGCCGCCCTCGCCGTCGTCGACGACCGGATGGCGCTGACCTATGCCGACCTCGACCGTGTGAGTTCGGCACTCGCCCGCGATCTCATCGCCGCCGGCATCGGCCCCGACGACGTCGTCGTGAGCGCGATCCGTCGCTCCGCCCACGTACAGATCGCGCTGTGGGCGATCGCGAAGGCCGGAGCGGTGTACTGCCCGATCGACCCGCGGTACCCCGCCGACCGCATCCGCCAGGTCGTCACCGACAGTTCCGCGCGCATCGGGTTCGTCGGCGGCGACGTCGCATCCGACGCCACGGCCATGCCGCCCGGTCCACGGTGGATCACCCTCGACGACACCATGATCGCCGCGACCACCGCCCGGATCGACGCGGGTCGGGTGTCGGGTGCGCCGGTCACCGACGCCGAGCGCATCGCGGCGCTGCGACCCGACAACGGCGCCTACATGATCTTCACGTCCGGATCGACCGGCGTGCCCAAGGGTGTGCTCGTCACCCACACCGGACTGGCTGGCGTCGCGCAGACCCTGCGCGACCACCACCGCTCGGAGCCGTCGTCGCGATGGTTGGGTATCAGCTCCCCGGCGTTCGACGCCGCCATGCTCGAGGTGCTCGGCACCTACATCGCCGGCGCGACCATGGTCGTGACCCCGCCCGACATCGTGGGCGGTGACGAACTCGCCGAGTGGATCACCACGAACGCGGCCACGCACGCGTTCCTCGTCCCCTCGGTCGCGGCGTCGCTGCCGGACCCCGCGCGGGTGTCGTTGACCCACCTGCTCGCCGGCGGTGAGGCGGTCACCGACGCCGAGATGGCCCGGTGGGCGGGCACGCGGGAGTTCTTCGACGCCTACGGCCCCACCGAGGCGACGATCATCTGCATCACGTCCGCACCGTTGACGCCGGGATCACCGGTGCCGCTGGGCCTGCCGATGCCCGGTACCCACGCGATCGTGCTCGACGACCGCCTCCGGCCGGTGCCGACCGGGGTGCTCGGCGAGCTCTACCTGATGGGGCCGTCACTCGCGCGGGGATATCACCGCCGCCCGGGCCTGTCGGCGGAACGATTCGTCGCGGCACCCTTCGGCACACCGGGCAGCCGCATGTACCGCACCGGAGACCTCGTGCGCCGCAGCGCCACCGGTCAGCTGTCCTACGCCGGGCGCTCGGATTTCCAGGTCAAACTCCGCGGCCAGCGCATCGAACTCGGCGAGATCGAGTCGGTGTTGCTGACGCACCCGCACGTACGTCGTGCCGTCGTCGTCGGCGCCGGCGTCGGGGTCGGGGTCGGCTCGCAGATCTTCCGGGGGAGCGGCCCCATCACCGCCCTCGCGGCGTATGTGGAACACGACGGTGCGGTGCCCGACACCGACGACGTCCGTGCCCATCTCGCCGCGGCGCTGCCCGCGCACATGGTGCCGAGCACCATCACCGTCCTCGACGCGATGCCACTGACGCCGGTGGGCAAGATCGACCGCGCCGCACTGCCGGCACCCGACCCCCGCAGCGCCGCCGCCGACGTGGTCGAACCTCCCAGCGGGGACGACGAGGTCGCGGTCCGCGCGGTCGTCGCCGACGTCCTCGGCACGGACGCCGACGCGGTGGGGGTCACCGCGGACTTCTTCGCCCTCGGCGGCAACTCGCTGTCGGCCACGCGGGTCACCGCCCGTGTCGGCGACGCGCTGGGTGTCGCCGTCGGTGTGCGTGACCTGTTCGAGGCACCGACGGTGCGCGGACTCGTGGCGCGTCTGCGTGCGGCGACGGGTGGTCCCGAGGCGGGGGTGGCCACGCCACCGCTGCGGCCCATGCCGCGCCCGGCGCACATCCCGCTGTCCGCCGCGCAGCAGCGCATCTGGTTCCTCAACCGGTTCGCACCGACGTCGACCGCCTACGTCATCCCGGTGCTCGCCCACCTGCACGGTCCCCTCGACGCCGCCGCGTTGCGACAGGCCCTCCTCGACGTGCTGGACCGCCACGAGATCCTGCGCACCACCTTCCCGGAGACGAACGGGCGCCCCGGACAACGGATCCACGATCTCGAGGTCGCCGAGTCGATGCTCGACTGGGCCGAGGCCGGGACGGGGGCCGGCGCAGAGGACGAGATCGAGGCCTTCCTCGACACCGGGTTCGACGTCACCGAGGACCTCCCGGTCCGCGCGCGGCTGACCGCGCTCGGCCCCGACCACCACCTCCTGGCACTGTCGGTGCACCACATCGCCGTCGACGGTGAGTCCCTGACACCCTTGATCGGGGATCTCGCGACCGCCTACTCCGCGCGAAGGGTCGGCACACGTGCCGACACCCCGCCGCTGTCGGTGCAGTTCGCCGACGTGGCCCTGTGGCAGCAGGAGGTCCTCGGTTCCGCCGACGACCCGACGTCGATGCTGGGACAGCAGGTCGCGTACTGGCTCGAGCATCTCGCCGATCTCCCCGACGTGCTCACCCTGCCCACGGATCGACCGCGACCGACGCCTGCCTCGCAGAACGGCGGCCGCATCACGTTCTCGATCCCTGCCGACGTCGCCGACACCGTCCGTACCTTCGCCCGCGCCCGCGGCGCCACCGATTTCATGGCCGTGCACACCGCGCTCGCGGTGGTGCTCGCGCGACTGTCGGCGACCGACGACATCGCGATCTCCACCCCCGTCGCCGGCCGCGGCCAGGCCGCGCTCGACCCCATGGTCGGGATGTTCGTCAACACCCTGGTGCTCCGCAACCGCATCCGCGGCGACCAGACGATCGGCGCGGTTCTCGACGACATCCGCACCGTCGACCTCGACGCGTTCGCCCGCGCGGACGTCGCCTTCGAGCACCTCGTCGAACTCCTCGCCCCCACCCGGTCGGAGGCGTTCGCGCCGCTGAGCCAGGTGATGCTGTCGGTCGCCGCGTCCGACGGACCATCCCGCGGCATCGAGGCCGGCGGACTGCGTATCGATCTCGCCGATCCCGGAACGCCACCCGCCCGACTCGATCTCGCGGTCAGCGTCGGTACCGCCCCGAGCGGATCGGACTGGCAGGGCGAGATCGTCTACGCCGCCGACCTGTTCGACGAGGCGACCGTGGAGACCCTGGCCGACCGATTCGTGGCGGTGCTCCACGCCGCGGTCCGCCCCGACACCCCGGTCGGCGACATCGACCTGCTCACCGCCGCCGAACGCGCCGCCATCGCCGTGCGCAGCGTCGGCCCCGACGCCGACCTGCCGTCGGAGACGCTGGCCGACGTCGTCGCCCGCCGGATCGCCGCGACACCCACCGCGACCGCACTCATCCCCGACACCGACGCCCCCGCGTCGGTCGAGAGCGGTGCCGCGGCAATGGACTACGCCACCTTCGGTGCCCTCGTGAACCGACTGGCCCGCCGCCTCGTCGCCGCCGGTGTCGCACCGGAGACGGCCGTCGGCATCCGCATGGACCGCTCACCGGCGATGGTCGTCGCCGTCCACGCCGTGATCGCTGCGGGTGGGCAGTACGTGCCCATCGATCCCGCCGCCCCCGCCGACCGCGTCGCGTACATGGTCGACACCGCCGCCGTCCGCCTCGTCCTCGTCGACGCGACACCGCCCGACGCCACCCCGACCGATCCCGCGCAGCCGGCGCCCGTCGGTGTCCCGACCGTGGTGGTCGATCTCGCAGACACCACCGACCCCGCCGAGGCAGGGCCGGTCACCGACGCCGAACGGCACACACCGCTGCGACCCGACCACGCCGCCTACACCCTGTTCACCTCGGGATCCACCGGTCGCCCCAAGGGTGTGACGGTGTCCCACCGGTCGGTGCTCAACCGCCTCCGCTGGGGGCTCGCGACCTTCCCGCTCGACGCCGACGACACGGTGATCCTCAAGACCCCCACCACCTTCGACGTGTCGGTGCCCGAGCTGTTCGCGCCGCTGATGGCCGGCGCTCGGATACTGGTCACCCGGCCCGGCGGTCACACCGACCCCGATCACCTCGCCGACCTCCTCGCCCGGCACCGGGTGTCGTCGGTGCACTTCGTGCCGTCGATGCTGTCGGTGTTCCTCGACGTGGTCGACGCCGACCGGCTCGACCGGCTCATCGCGCTGCGATACGTGTTCGCCTCGGGCGAGGCACTGTCGCCGGGCGTGGCCGCACTGGTCCGCACACGCCTCCCGGGGGCGGACCTGCACGACCTCTTCGGCCCCACCGAGGCCGCGGTCGAGGTCACCCACCAGCCCATCGACACCGTGGGTGCGGTGATCCCCATCGGCCGTCCGATCGCCAACACCGTCACCCGTGTCCTCGACGACCGACTGCGTCCGCTGCCGGTCGGCGTCCCCGGCGAGCTGTATCTCGGCGGTGTGCAGGTGGCCCGCGGATACGCCGCGCGGCCCGACCTCACCTCGGAGAGGTTCGTCGCCGATCCGCAGGGGCCGGCCGGTGCCCGTCTGTACCGCACGGGCGACCTCGTCCGGTGGAGCGCCGACGGCGCGTTGGAGTACCTGGGACGCACCGATTTCCAGGTGAAACTCCGCGGTCAGCGCATCGAGCTCGGCGAGATCGAGGCGGTGATGACCGCGGTGGACGGGGTGGTCCACGCCGCGGCGTCGGTCGTCACCGGTGACGTCTCCGACCCGACACACCCGATGGCGACCCAGCATCTCGTGGCGTATGTCGCCGGGACCCCGGGAACACCGCCCGACGTCGACGCCGTGCGCGCCGCCGTCGAATCGGCCCTCCCGGAATACATGTGGCCGTCGATCTGGGTGACGCTCGACGACGTGGTGCTGGGCAGCGCCGGAAAGCTCGACCGCCGCGCACTGCCGCGCCCGCGGTTCGACGAGACCGACGCCGACCACGCACCGCCCGCGACCCCCGACGAGCGGGTGATCGGTGAGATCGTGGCCGCCACCCTCGGTGTCGAGAAGGTCTCGGTCACAGCCTCGTTCTTCGCCCTCGGCGGCGACTCGATCATGTCGATCCGGCTGTCGTCGCTGCTCCGTGCGGCGGGGTTCGCCATCAGTCCCCGCATGATCTTCGAACACCGCTCCGTCCGCGCGCTGGCCGCGGCGACCGGCGCCGGCGTCGTTCTCGACGAATACCGTGGTGGCGCAACCGGACCGATGCCCATCGGGCCGGCGATCGCCTGGATGCTCGACCTCGTCGACACCCCGACCGATCACGCCGACTTCTCGCAGTCGGCGTTGCTGTCGCTGCCCACCGAGGCCACCGAGGCCGATGTGCACGCCATCGTCTCCGCGGTGGTGGCGACGCACGCCATGCTGTCGGCGACGCTGCGGCGGGTCGTGGGGGAGTGGGAGCTCACCGCGGGCGCGGGATCGGCCGACGACGTGTTCGTCCGGATCCTCGAGCAACCCGCGACCGCCCCGGCCGGCGCCGACCCGCATGCCGCCATCCGCAGAGCCCACGAGATCGCGCTGGCCGCACTCGATCCCGAGGTCGGGCGACTCGTCGCCGCCGTCGGTGTGCGCGACGTCGATCCGTCACGTCCCGGTCGACTGGTGCTGGCGATCCACCACATCGGCGTCGACGCCGTCTCGTGGACGACGGTGCTGACCGCAGTGGCCACCGCATGGTGGCAACATGGTTCCGGCGAACCGATCCGCGTGGTCCCGCCCGTGACGTCGATGCGTCGCTGGACCGGGGTGCTGACCGATCTGGCCGACCGCGACATCGAGATCCCGCTGTGGGCCGAGCATCTCGCGGTGGCGACCCGCTCACACGGACGCCTGGAACTCGACCGCGACCGCGACCGGCAGTCGACCGTCATCTCGAGCACCGTCGATGTCCCCGCCGACGTCAGCGACGCGATCCTCGGATCGGTACCCGATGCCTATCGTGCCGGGGTCGACGCCGTGCTCGTCGCCGCGTTGGTCACCGCGCTGCAGGAGTCGTTCCCCGACGACGCGGGTGTCTCGGTGCTCCTGGAGAACCACGGCCGCGAGGAACAGGTGGCGCCCGGAGCGGATCTCTCGGGCACCGTCGGCTGGTTCACCGCGTTCGCGCCCCTGTCGGTGTCGGATCGTCTCGGATCCGTGGACCTCACCGTCAAGGCGGTCAAGGACGCGCTGGTGCGGATGCCCGACCGCGGCGTCGCCTTCGGACCCCTGCGATACCTGCGAGACGGGTCGCCGCTGCGCGACGCCGCCCTGCCCCCGGTGACCCTGAACTACTTCGGCAACACCGCGAGCGACGCCCCCGGCACCGCCGGCGGCTTCGCGCCGGTGGCCGACGGCCCGGCACTGCCCCCCTCGATCACGGGCGCGATGGTGGCGACGTCGTCACTCACCGTGTCGGTCAGCACGATCGCCACCGCCGAGGGTCGCGTGCTGCGCGCCGACTTCGCCCACCCCGCAGCCCTCCTCGAGCGCGACGAGGTCGCCGCCCTCGCCTCGCGGTGGTCGTCGGCTCTCGCCGAGATCGCCGCCCTCGTCCACACCGTCGGCGATCCCGGCCCCAGCGAGACCGACCTCGCCGCCACCTCGATGACGCAGTCCGAGATCGACACCCTGCGCGCGACCGAACCCGGCGCGACACTCTGGCCGCTCACGCCGCTGCAGCAGGGTCTGTATTTCCAGGCCGAGATCGCGGCCGGCGCGCACCTCGCGGACGACGCCGACCCCGGTCGGCGCGACGAGATCGACGTCTACGTCACGCAGTCGGTGGTCACTTTCGGTGGTCCGGGCGCGACCGGCGACGACGCGGACGAGGCGATGCGCGCGGCCGCACGACTCCTCCTGCGACGCCACCGTGTGCTCCGGTCCTCGTTCCGGCGCACCGCGGCCGGTCATGTCGTGGCCGTGGTCCCCGCGATCGTCGAACCGAACTGGCGCGTCGTCGATCTCACCGACCTCGAGGCCGATGCCGCGGTCGTAGAGGTGGACCGCATGGCCCGCGCTGAGCGGGCGACACGCTTCGACCTGGCCGTGCCGGGCCTGATGCGGTTCGTGTGGGTCCGACACCGCCTCGACACCGACGGCCGCGCCGCCGCCCTCCCGGAGATCGGTGCATCGCTCATCATCTCCGCACACCACCTCCTGCTCGACGGATGGTCGGCGCCGCTGGTGCTCGGCGAACTGCTCGCCGCGCGCGGTGACATCGATACCCGCCCGCCCGTCGACACCCGCCGACTCGACGGTCGTGATTTCGCCGTGTACCTCGACTGGCTGTCGCGTCGTGACCACGCCGCCGCGCTCGTGGCCTGGCGCGACGCCCTCGAACCGGTGGACGGATCGACCCTCGTCGCGCCCGGTGCCCGGCCTCGTACCGACGTCGCGCCCGCGGAACGGTCGCTGCACCTGCCGACAGACACCGTGCGTGGCCTCAGCGCGGCCGGTCGCCGCGCCGGCGCCACCACCTCGACGGTGCTGCAGGCGGTCTGGGCGATCCTCGTCGCCCGCATGACCGGCCGCGAGACCGTCGTGTTCGGTGAGACGGTGTCGGGCCGTCCTCCGGAGATCGACGGCGTCGAGACGATGATCGGTCTCTTCATCAACACCCTGCCCGTCCCGGTGACCGTCCGCCCCGACGACACCGTGACCGATCTGCTCGGTGCGCTCCAGCAGTCGAAGGCACGCCTGCTCGACCACCAGCACGTCGGTCTGGCCGAGATCGCCTCGGCCGTCGGCGATGCCGCGGTGTTCGACACCCTCGTCGTCTACGAATCGTTCCCCGTCGACCGAGTCGCGATCACGGCTGCGGGGGGAACCGGCACGTCAACATCGGGACTCGACATCCGTGGCGTCACCTCCGCCGACGCGACCCACTACCCACTGACCCTCGTCGCCGTCCCCGACGGCGAGGAGATGGTCGTGCGGGTGAAGTACCTGCCGTCGCTGTTCGACGACGACCGGATCGCACAGATCACCGACGCGGTGTCCACGCTCATCGAGGCGGTCGCCCACCGCCCCTCGGCGATGATCGCCGACCTCGATCTCATGACGCCCGACGTCGCCGCCCGTGTCGACGCGTGGTCGGCGGGACCGATCACAGCGATGCCGTCGACGTCCACCGGTTCGGTGGTCGCCGGTCTGCGCCGGCAGGTCCGCGACACCCCGGACGCGATCGCGCTGCGGTCGGGTGGACGTGCGGTGCGCTACGCCGAGTTCGGGTGGCGTGTCGCCGCGCTCGCCGCGACCCTGCGCGCCCGGGGTGTGCAGCCCGGACATGCGGTGGCCGTGGCGATCCCGCGGTCGGTCGAGATGGTCGTCGCCATCCACGCCGTCCTCGCCGCCGGCGGACACTACGTCCCCCTCGACACCGATGCCCCGCGCGACCGCATCGCCTCCATGCTCGACACCGCGGGCGCCGCCCTGGTCCTGGTGGGACCCGACGGTGCACCACCGGCGGTCGCCGCGATCGCCGGCGACCTCCTCACCGTCGACGCGGGCACCCCGGTCGCGACCGACGCCGCCGGGACGGACGACACCGAGGACCGCGACGACGCCCAGGTCCGCGACGACGACGCCGCCTACACCCTGTTCACCTCCGGGTCGACGGGTCGACCCAAGGGCGTCACGGTGTCCCACGCCGCGATCGGCAACCGCCTGGCCTGGATGCAGGACCGGTTCCCGATCACCGGCGACGACGCTGTCCTGCTCAAGACCCCGGTCACCTTCGACGTGTCGGTGTGGGAGCTGTTCTGGCCGGTGATCACCGGGGCCACCATGGTGATCGCAGACCCCGACGGGCACCGCGACCCGCGGTACCTCGCCGACCTCATCGAGCGGACACACGTCACCACCGTGCATTTCGTGCCCTCGATGATGGCGGCCTTCGTCGACGTGCACCGGGACGCGGTGCCCGCGGGGGCGCTGCGGTCGGTGCGGCAGGTGTTCGCCTCGGGTGAGGCGCTGCCCCCGGCCACCGCCCACGCGATGGGCGCCCTCACACCGGCGGCGCGTCTGCACAATCTCTACGGGCCGACCGAGGCCGCGGTCGACGTCACCCACCACGAGGTCATGGGCGACGACCTCACCATCCCGATCGGTCGTCCGGTCGACAACACCGTCACGCGGGTGCTCGACGCACGTCTGCGACCGGTCGCCCCGGGCATCGTCGGCGAGCTGTACCTCGGCGGTGTGCAGCTCGCCCGCGGATACGCATCGCGCCCCGACCTGACCTCCGAGCGGTTCGTCGCCGACCCGCTGGGGATGCCCGGTGAACGGCTCTACCGCACCGGTGATCTCGCCCGCTGGACCCCGCAGGGTGACCTCGAGTACCTCGGACGCAGTGACTTCCAGGTCAAGATCCGCGGCCAGCGTCTCGAACTCGGCGAGGTGGAGGCGGTCCTCGCCGCGGCGCCCGGTGTGGTGGTCGCGGCCGCGACCGTCGTCGGCGGTGGCGGGGACGAACGCCTGATCGGCTACCTCGGTGGCGCCATCGACCTCGACGCCGTCGACCGGTACGCGCGCGCCGAGCTCCCGACCTACATGTGCCCCGACACCTACGTCGTCGTCGCCGACATGCCGCTCACCGTGACCGGCAAGATCGACCGCCGGGCGCTGCCCGCCCCCGATCTCGCCGGTGGCCCCGACGGCAGTGCTGCGCGTACCGAGCCGGCCACACCGACGGAGAGGGCGATCGCCGAGGTCGTCGCCGGCGTCCTCGGCACCGACCGGGTGTCGGTGACCGCGAGCTTCTTCGACATCGGTGGCAACTCGCTGTCGGCGACCCGGGTGGTGGCGCGGGTGTCCGACGCCGTCGGGGTACGGGTCGGCGTCCGCGACCTGTTCGATCACCCGTCGGTGCGGTCGCTCGCCACGCGCGTCGACGTCGCGCGGGCGAGTTCGGCTACAGCAGCAGTCAGTTCGGCGCCGTTGGTCCGGCGGGCCCGTCCCGACGCTGTTCCGCTGTCGCCTGCGCAGCAGCGGATGTGGTTCATCAACGTCTTCGACCCGACGTCCCCGGCCTACAACATCCCGTTCGCGCTCCGCCTGCGCGGCACCCTCGACGTCGACGCGCTGCGCACCGCACTCCACGACGTGATCGCCCGCCACGAGACACTGCGCACCGTCTTCCCGGCCGACACCGACGGCGTCGCGCACCAGCACATCCTCGACCCGCACACCGTCACCGACGACCTCGTGTGGCGCACCGACGGGGTCGAGGACCTGCCGTCGGAACCGTTCGACGTGACGCGTGAGCCACCGATCCGTGCCGGTGTCGTCGCGACCGGTCCGGACGAACACCTGCTGATGGTGGTGGCCCACCACATCGCCTCCGACGGCGAGTCGATCACCCCGCTCGTCACCGACCTCCTCACCGCCTACACCGCGAGGATCGCCGGTGCGGCCCCGACCTTCGCCCCGTTGCCGGTGCAGTACGCCGACGTCACGCTCTGGCAGCGGGAGGTGCTCGGCGCGGCCGACGACCCGACGTCGGTGCTCGGTGCGCAGACCGAATTCTGGCGCGAACGCCTCGCCGGACTGCCCGACGTGCTCGACCTGCCGACCGACCGACGTCGGCCCGCGGTCGCGTCGCTGCGGGGCTCGGGGGTCGCGATCAGCATCGACGGCGACCTCGCCGCCGCGCTCGACCGGTTGTCCCGCGCCCACGACGCGACACTGTTCATGGTCCTGCACGCAGCACTCGCCGCGATGCTCGCGACACTGAGCGGATCCGACGACATCGCCGTCGCGACACCGGTCGCCGGGCGCGGGCGCCCCGAACTCGATGGTCTCATCGGCATGTTCGTCAACACGCTGGTGTTGCGCACCGCGGTCGCGCCCACCGACGACCTCGCCGCACTGATCACACGCGCACGCGAGGTCGACCTCGACGCGTTCGCCGCGGCCGACGTCCCGTTCGAGCACCTCGTCGACGTCCTGTCGCCGGTGCGGTCGGAGTCGTTCGCGCCGCTCGCACAGGTGATGCTGACCCTCTCCCAGCGCGGCGACGACACCATCGAGGTCCCCGGGCTCATCGTGACGCCGGAGGATCCGGGTGTGTTGCCCGCGCGATTCGATCTCACCGTCGGACTGTCGACCATCCGCGACGCCGACGGGACCCTCACCGCCCTCGACGGTCGACTGGTCTACGCGACAGACCTCTTCGACCTCGATACCGCGACCGCGATCGCCCGGTCCTACGTCGAGGTGCTGCGGGCCATGGTCGCCGACCCCGGCGCCGCGGTCGGCGACATCGATCTGGTGTCGCCGGAACAGCATGCCGCGGTGCATGTCTGGTCGCGGGGCGTGCGGGTGTCGATGGCACCCGAGACGCTCGCCGACATCGTCGTCCGACCCGTACTCACTCCCGATCACCCGGCGCTCGTCGTCGGCGATCGACATCTGACCCGTGGCGAACTCGCCGCGCACGTCGCCACGACCGCGCGCAGGATGATCGCCCACGGTGTGGGACCCGAGGTGGGGGTGGCGATCTGTATCGACCGGTCGGTGGAGTCGATCGTCGCCGTGCACGCCGTCGTCGCCGCAGGTGGGCGTTTCGTCCCTGTCGACACCGACGCCCCGCCGCAGCGCGTCGCCGACATGATCGGCACCGCGGCGGTGTCGTTGGTACTCGTCGGACCCGCCGCCGAGCCGGTGGCGTTGCAGGACACCGCTGTCCCTCGCATGGTCGTCGACTGCACCGAACCGGCGGCCGACACCGCATCGCTCGCATCCTCGGAACGTCTCGGCGTCGTCACAGCCGACTCGGGCGCGTACACGTTGTTCACCTCCGGCTCGACCGGACGTCCGAAGGGCGTGACGGTGTCGCACGCCGCCATCGTGAACCGTCTGGCGTGGATGCAGGCGACGTTCGTGCTGACCGGGACCGACGTGGTGCTGCACAAGACGCCCACGACCTTCGACGTGTCGGTGTGGGAACTGTTCTGGCCCCCGATGTCCGGCGCGACGCTGGTGGTCGCCCGGCCCGACGGCCACCGCGACCCGCGATACCTCGCCGATCTCATGACGCGCGAACGGGTGTCGGTCACGCACTTCGTCCCGTCGATGCTCGCCGCCTTCTGTGAGTCGGTCGGCGGCACCGACGGCGCCGACCTGTCCGGTGTGCGTGCGGTGTTCGCTTCGGGGGAGGCGCTGCCGCCGGCGACCGCGGCGGCGGCCGTGGCGCTGATGCCACGAGCGTTGCTGCACAACCTCTACGGTCCGACCGAGGCCGCCGTCGACGTCACGTGGCACGAGGTCCGTGACGGCGCGGCACTCGTCCCGATCGGGCGCCCGGTGTGGAACACCGACACCCGTGTTCTCGACGCGCGGCTGCGTCCGGTGGGCCCCGGCGTCGTCGGCGAGCTCTACCTCGGCGGGGTGCAGCTCGCGCGCGGATATGCAGGGCGTCCCGACCTCACCGCCGAACGGTTCGTCGCCGACCCGTTCGGCGCCGACGGAGCGCGGTTGTATCGCACCGGCGACCGCGTCCGCTGGACCCGCGACGGTGAGCTCGACTACCTCGGCCGCAACGACTCGCAGACCAAGATCCGTGGCCAGCGCATCGAACTCGGTGAGGTCGAGGCCGTGCTCGCGACGATGCCCGGCGTGACCGGCGCCGTCGCCTCGGTCCGCGACGACCGGCTCGTCGCGCATGTCGCCGGCGCCGCCGTCGATCTCGACGACATGCGTGTGCAGGTCGCCCGTCTGCTGCCCGCCGCGATGCGCCCCACCGCCTGGGTGCGTCTCGACGCGTTGCCGCTGACCGGCTCGGGCAAGGTCGACCGTCGACGGCTCCCGGCGCCCGGTCCCGCGACCGCAGCGGACATCGTCGCCCCGACGGACGCGACCGAGGCCGTGGTGGCGCAGGTGTTCGCCGACGTGCTGGCATCCGACGCGGTGTCCGTGACGGACGGCTTCTTCGACCTCGGTGGCAACTCGCTGTCGGCGACGCGTGTGGCCGCCCGTGTCGCCGACGCCCTGCGCGCCGACATCGGTGTGCGCGACGTGTTCGAGGCGCCGACCGTGCGCGAGCTCGCACACCGCGCCAGGGCGGCGACGGGGGCATCGAGCCTCGTCGAGCCGCTGGTGGCAGCCCCGCGTCCCGACCGTATCCCGCTGTCGGACGCCCAACGCCGCATGTGGTTCATCAACACCTTCGACCCGACGTCGCCGGTGTACCTGATCCCGTTCGTGCTGCGACTGCGGGGAACTCTCGACGTCGATGCGCTGGCCGCCGCGGTCGGTGACCTCGTGGCGCGGCACGAGACCCTGCGCACCACCTACCCGCAGGCCCCCGACGGCACGGTGTGGCAGGAGATCTGGCCGGCCGACCGGGCGATGGCGTCGATCGACTGGGCGGTGGTCGCCGACGACACCGAGGCGCTCGCCATCACCGGACAGGGCGTCGACACCCGCACCGAGATGCCGATGCGTGCCCGCCTCGCGGTCGTGACCGCCGGGGAGGCGCTCCTCGTCGTCACCGTCCACCACATCGCGGCCGACGGTGAATCGACCCCGATCCTCGCGCGAGACCTGTTCGCCGCGTACGCGTCCCGCCGTGCCGGCGCCGCCCCGCAGTGGGCACCCCTGGCGCTCCAGTACGCCGATCACGCACTGTGGCAGAACCGTGCGCTGGGCCACGACGGCGGGTCCGCCGCGGATTCCATGGCGGCGCACCTGGATTACTGGGACACCCAGCTCGCCGGGATCCCGCCGCTGCTCGAACTCCCCACCGACCGGCCACGCCCGGCCACGGCGTCGATGCGTGGTGCTGCGGTCGACGTCATCATCCCGGACGAGGTGTCGCGCGCCGCCCGCGTCGTCGCGCGGCGGTACGGGCTCACGCCGTTCATGCTGCTGCACACCGCGCTCGCCGTGGTGCTCGCGCGGTCGAGCGGCACCGACGACGTCGTCGTGGGCACCGCGGTCGCCGGCCGCGGCAGGCGCGAACTCGACGACATCGTCGGCATGTTCGTCAACACGCTGGTGCTGCGTACCCCGGTCAGCGGTGCCGCGCGGATCGACGACCTGCTCGCAGAGGTCCGTCGCGTCGACCTCGATGCGATCGCCCACGGCGACGTCCCGTTCGAGGACCTGGTGGACCGGCTCGACGCGACGCGTTCGGGCGCCGTCCGATCGGGCGCGTTCGCCCCGCTCGCGCAGGTGCTGCTGACGGTCGCCGACGCCGCCGCGGACGCCGACGCCGAGCTCGTCGCGGCATCGACCGGGCTCGACATCGAGGTCCTCACCACCGAGACCACCACCGCCAAGGTCGATCTCACCGTCGCTGTCACGACCGGCGACACCGAGCCGTGGCGGGGGACCGTCGCCTACGCGACCGACCTCTTCGACGAGTCGACCGCCGCGGTCTTCGCCGAGCGTCTCGTACGGGTGCTCGCATCGATCGTCGCCGACCCGACCGGCCGGGTGGGCGACGTCGACATCCTCACCCCCGACGAGACGACCGGTCTCGTCGCGCCACTCGAGCCGGCCGCGCGGCCCGTGCTGCTGCCCGACCTGCTCGCGTCGGCCGCCGCGCTGCGGCCCGCATCGGTCGCCGTCGTCGATGCGCATCGGTCGATGACCTACGCCGACCTCGACGCCGTGAGCTCGGTCCTCGCCCGTGACCTCATCGCGCGGGGGATCGGCTCCGAGGACGTCGTGGCGAGCGTGCTGCCCCGTACCGCCCTGGTGCAGGTGTCGCTGTGGGCGATCGCGAAAGCCGGTGCGGTGTACTGCCCGATCGACCCGCGATACCCCGCCGCGCGGATCGCTCGGACCCTCGCCGACAGCGGCGCCACGCTCGCCCTGCGGGCCGAGCCGATCGGGGTGGAGACGACGCACATCGGTTGGATCACGCTCGACGACACCATGATCGCCGACCTGCGGGCACGGGCGACGCAGGACCCGTCGCTCGCGGCACCGGTGACCGATGCGGACCGCCGTACAACGGTGCGTGAGAACAACGCCGCCTACCTCGTCTTCACCTCCGGATCGACCGGCGTGCCCAAGGGCGTGTGCGTGAGCCACACCGGCATCGCCGGCATGGCCGCGACGCTGCGCGACCGCCACCACAGCGATGCCGACGCACGGTGGCTGGGTATCAGCTCACCGAGCTTCGACGTCGCCATGCTCGAGGTGCTCGGCGCGTTCGGTGGCGCCGGCACCCTTGTGGTCACCCCGCCCGACATCATCGGCGGGACCGAACTCGCCCGGTGGATCACCGACCACGACGTCACCCACACCGCCATCGTCACCAGCGTGCTGGCGTCGATGCCCGACCCCGCGCGGGTGTCGCTCCGTCACGTCCTCGCCGGCGGCGAGGATGTTCCCGACGCGGAGATGCGTCGGTGGGCGTCGACGCGAGCGTTCTACGACTCCTACGGACCGACCGAGACCACGATGGCGTGCCTCACCTCGTATGCGATCGCCCCCGACGACACGGTGCCCCTCGGGCATCCGATGCCGGGGTCGGCGGTGGTGGTGCTCGACGAGTTCCTGCACCCGGTTCCCGTCGGGGTCGTCGGCGAACTGTACGTGCGCGGAGCGGCCCTGGCCCGCGGCTACGCGGGACGTCCCGATCTCACCGCCGAGCGCTTCGTGCCCGACCCGTTCGGTGACAGTTCGTCGGGGGCGCGCATGTACCGCACCGGCGACCTGGTGCGCCGCACCCGATCCGGGGAGCTGATGTACGCGGGCCGCACCGACTTCCAGATCGCGATGCGCGGCCTGCGCATCGAACTCGGCGAGATCGAGGAGGCGCTGCGCACCCACCCGGCCGTCCGGACCGCCGGCGTCGTCGGGATGGGCGACCCTGTGACCGCACTCGCAGGGTTCGTCGAGACCACCGATCCCGACCTCACCCCGCGGACGCTGCGCACGCACCTCACCGAGCGACTCCCGAGCCACCTCGTGCCCGCGACACTGACGGTCCTCGATGCGTTGCCGCGCACCCCGGTCGGCAAACTCGACCGGACGGCACTGTCGACGCTCGACGTCGGCCCAGCCCACGACCTGCCCGTCGAGCACCCCGCCGACGACGACGAACGCCTGCTCGCCGGCATCGTCGCCGACGTGCTCGGCCGACCGGTCACCGAGATCGGTGTCACCACACCGTTCTTCGACCTGGGCGGCAACTCGCTGTCGGCGACCCGCGTCACCGCGCGGGCCTCCGAGGCGTTCGGGACCGCCGTGGGTGTGCGCGACCTGTTCGACCATCCCGACGTTCGCGGGCTCCTCGGTGTCATCCGTTCCGATCACCGCGCCGGCGCGATCGTGATGCCGCTGGTGGCCGACGAGCGGCCCGATGTCATCCCGCTGTCCAACGCGCAGCAACGGATCTGGTTCCTCAACCGGTTCGACCCCGACTCGACCGCGTACACGATCCCGGTGGTGTTGCGGTTGCGCGGCGCCCTCGACATCGGCGCCCTCCGCGCCGCGCTGCTCGACGTCGTCGACCGCCACGAGGTGCTCCGCACGGTGTACCCGGCGACCGGCGGATCACCCCGTCAACAGATCCTGGACATCGACACCGCGGTCGACCGCCTCGACTGGCACGTCGGCGACGACGAGACCGCGCTCGCCACGCTGCTCGTGCGCGGCTTCGACGTCACCACCGATCTCCCGGTCCGCGTCCGCGTGGTCGCCGTCGCGGCGGGGCCGTCGCGAGGCGAGGAGCATCTCGTCGCTCTGGCCATGCACCACATCGCGGTCGACGGGGAGTCGATCCGTCCGCTCGTGTCCGACCTCGTCGCGGCCTACGGCGCGCGGTCCGCGGGCACCCCGCCGACATGGGCCGGACTGCCCGTGCAGTTCGCCGACCACGCGGTGTGGCAGCAGCGGGTCCTCGGTGCCGCCGACGACGCCCACTCCGCTCTCGCACGCCAGATCGATTGGTGGACCTCGCGGCTCGACGGCATCGCCGACAGCATCGATCTGCCGTCGGATCGACCGCGCCCACCGGTCGCGTCCCACCGTGGACGGCGTGTGGCGTTCACGGTGCCTTCCGCGCTCGCCGACGCGATCCGGCGGACGGCCCGCGCGCATCGGGCCACCGAGTTCATGGTGGTGCACGCCGCGCTGTCGGTTCTGCTCGCCCGCCTGGCGGCCACCGACGACATCGTCGTCGCGACACCCGTCGCCGGCCGTGGCCGCGCCGAACTCGACGCCCTGGTCGGCATGTTCGTGAACACACTCGTGCTGCGCGCCCGCGTCGATCCGGACGACACCCCGACGGCGATCCTGAACGCCCTGCGCGAGAACGACCTCGACGCCTTCGCCCATGCCGACGTCCCGTTCGAGCTCCTCGTCGACCGGCTCGCCCCCACCCGGTCGGAGGCCTTCGCCCCTCTGGCGCAGGTGATGTTGTCGGTCGTCCAGCCCGCGGGTCCCGCGTCGCACGGGCCCGCGACGGGCGACCTCGTGATAGAGGAGGTCGACCCCGGCGATCCCCCCGCGCGCCTCGACCTCACCGTCACGGTGACCACCACCCCCGCCGGCGGAACGTGGACCGGCGAGATCCTCTACGCCACCGATCTGTTCGACCACGACACGGTGTCGGCGATGACCGACCGCCTCCTCGCCGTCCTCGCTGTGATGACGGCGCCGTCGCACACCCACGTCGCGGTCGGCGACATCGACCTGCTCGACGCCGACGAACGGACACGGATCGCCGCGTTCTCCACCGGCTTGTCGATGTCGTACCGGGAATCAGGGGCGGACGGCGGAACCGGCGACACGCTCATCGACCTGCTCACCGCACAGCGCGCCGCCACCCCGGAGGCACCCGCCGTCACCATCGGGGACCGAACGCTCACCTACGCCGAGTTCGGGACGCACGTCGACGCACTGCGCGCGCGACTGTGGGCACAGGGCGTGGCGCCGGACGACGCCGTCGCGGTCTGCATCGACCGGTCGGTGGAGATGATGGTCGCGATCCACGCCGTCGTCACCGCCGGCGCGCAGTACGTCCCCGTCGACGTCGCGGCGCCGGTGGAGCGCGTCCGGTCGATGCTCGACACGGCGGCGGTGACCACGGTGCTCGTCGCCGCCGGTACCGGTCCGCCCGCCGTCGCAGCAACCGACACGATGACGGTGCTCGAGATCGACTGCAGCGCACCGATGCCTGTGGCGCAGGCGCACACCCCGCACGGTCGCGTCACCGCCGACAGCGGCGCCTACACCCTGTTCACCTCGGGCTCGACCGGCCGCCCCAAGGGCGTGACGGTGTCGCATCGCGCGATCGTGAACCGACTGCGATGGATGCAGTCCGATCATCCGATCGGCAGTGCCGACGTGGTGCTGCAGAAGACACCGATCACGTTCGACGTGTCGGTGTGGGAGCTGTTCTGGCCGTTGATCGCCGGCGCACACCTCGTGCTCGCCGAGCCGGGTCGGCACGGGGACCCGACCCATATCGCGGGACTCGTGGCCCGCCACCGGGTGACCACACTGCACTTCGTCCCGTCGATGATGGCCCTGTTCGTCGACGTGCTCGGTCCCCACGACGTCGGGGACCTCGACTCGCTGCGGTACGTGTTCGCCTCGGGTGAGGCCCTGCCGTCGGCGACGGCGCACGCGATGGCCGCCACGGTTCCGCAGGCGAGCGTCCACAACCTCTACGGCCCCACCGAGGCCGCCGTCGACGTCACCCGCCACACCGTGGTGGACGGCGAGACGACCACGCCCATCGGCGCACCCGTCACCGCGACCACGACGTGGGCGCTCGACGGACGTCTGCGGCCCGTCCCGATCGGTGTCACCGGCGAGCTCTACCTCGGCGGCGTGCAGCTCGCCCGCGGATACGCCGGCCGGCCCGATCTCACCGCCGATCGCTTCGTCGCCAACCCGCTGGGCGCGCCCGGTGACCGGCTCTATCGCACCGGCGATCTCGTGCGGTGGAACCGTGACGGTGAGCTGGAGTATCTGGGCCGCAGCGACTTCCAGGTCAAACTGCGTGGACAGCGGCTCGAGCTGGGGGAGATCGAAGCCGTGCTCACCGGGGTCGTCGGCGTCACCCATGCCGCCGCGGCGGTCGTGGCGACACCGGCCGGGGACATGCTGGTCGGCTACCTGGTCGGGACCGCCGACGATGCCACCGTCGCCGACGAGGCCGCGCGGTTGCTGCCGGGGTACATGCGCCCGACGCGGTGGGTTCGTCTCGACGAGTTCCCGCTGACCAGCTCGGGCAAGGTCGACCGCCGCGCCCTGCCCACACCGGGTGCGGTCGACTCCGCGCCCACCCCGCCCGCCGACGCTGTCGAGGCGGCCGTCGCCACGATCGTCGCCGACGTGCTGGGGGTGTCGGCGGTGTCGGTCACCGCCGGCTTCTTCGACCTGGGCGGGAACTCGCTGGCCGCGATGCGGGTGGTCGCCCGCCTCGACGAGATGTTCGGCACCGACCTCGGTGTGCGCGAGATCTTCGACCACCCCACGGTGCGCGAGCTGGCACCGCGCCTGCAGACCTCGCGCCCCGCGTCGGTCGACCTGAGACGTGGCCCCCGGCCCGACGACATACCCCTGTCGTTCGCGCAGCGACGCATCTGGTTCATCAACCAGTTCGACGTCACCTCCGACGTCTACACCATGCCCGTCGTCCTCGACATCCACGGGGCGCTCGTCCCGGAGACGTTGCGCGGGGCGGTGATCGACGTCCTCGGCCGACACGAGGCACTGCGGACCACCTATCCGCTCACCGACGACGGACGACCGGTGCAGTGCATCGCGTCGGTCGAGGAGGTGGAGCGAGTGTTCGCATGGACGGCACTCGATCCCGCGCCGGCGGACATCGATCCCGCGCTCGACCGCGCGATGGCGCTGTGCCACCAGGGCTTCGACGTCACCATCGACCTCCCGATCCGCGCCGCGGTCGTCCGCACCGCCGCCGACACGCATCGACTCGTCGTCGTGATCCACCACATCGCGGGCGACGCGGTGTCGCTGCAGATCCTCGCCCGCGACGTCCTCGACGCCTACGGTCGACGCCTCGCCGGGGCGCCGCCCGCGGAACCGACCGCGGTCGGCTACGCCGATCACACACTGTGGCAACACGAGACGCTGGGTGATCTCGACGACCCGGCCTCGGTGCTGGCCGCGCAGGCGCACTACTGGTCGGTGCGTCTCGCCGGGATCCCTGATCGCATCGACCTGCCCGTGGACCGTCCCCGACCGCCGGTGATGGACACGACCGGCGGCCGGATCCCCCTGCGGCTGGGCGCCGATCGCAGCGCGCGCATGGCCGACCTCGCAAGGCAGACGGGTGCGACGACGTTCATGGTCGCGCACGCAGCGCTGGCGGCTACCGTCGCGGCGCGTGCCGGTGTCGCCGATGTCGTCATCGGTACCCCGGTCGCCGGACGTGGTCATGTCGCTACGGCCGACGTGATCGGCATGTTCGTCAACACCCTCGCCCTGCGCACCGAGCACCGGCACGACGACACGGCGACGACCCTGCTGGGCCGGGTGCGCCACGACGACGTCGATGCCTTCGCGCATGCCGATCTGCCGTTCGAGGTGCTGGTCGACCTGGTGACGCCGACCCGATCGACCTCCCACGCCCCGATCTACCAGATAGCGTTGAACTACCTCGTCGACGGCGACAGCGGCACCGATCCCGACGGGGCAGATCGTGTCGGGGCCGGTTTGCGCGTGGTGCCCGTCGACCCCGGATCGGAGCCCGCCAAGGTCGATCTCGCGGTGGGACTCGCGCAACGCACCAGCAACGGTGTCACCGAGATCGACGGCTCCATCACCTACGCCACCGCACTGTTCGACGAGGCGACGATGCGGGACCTGGCCGCGGAACTCGTCGCCATGATCGACACGATGACCGCGGACCCGGATGCTGTCCTGACCCCGGACGTGCCCGCCGGAACGCGTCCCGAGCGGTCGTCGATCCCGACGATCAGCCATGGTCGGCGGCCCGAGTTCGTCGCGCCCACCGGTCATCTCGAGGAGCTGATCGCCGGGGTGATGGCCGAGGTCACCGGGGCGTCACGGGTCGGTGCGACGGACAGTTTCTTCGACCTCGGCGGCAACTCGCTGGCCGCTGCGCGTGCCGCCGCACTCATCCGTCGCCGCACCGGCCTCGAGGTGGAGTTGGCGTGGATGTTCGCCGACCCGACGAGCCGCGGGTTGGCCGGACGCATGGCCGACACCTCGGGTCCGCGACTGACCGACGAGGTGCTGATCGCGTTGCGTGCGAGCGGAACCCGTGCGCCGCTGTTCTGCGTACACCCCGCCGGTGGCCTCGCCTGGTTCTACGGCGGCCTCGCGCCGTACCTGGCCGACCGTCCGATCTTCGGTTTGCAGGACCCGCACGTGGTGGGCGGCGAGCACGCCGCGGCGTCGGTCATCGACCTCGCCGCGCGGTACGTCGCCGAGATCCGGCGGGTCCAGCCCAGCGGTCCCTACCACCTGCTGGGGTGGTCGGTCGGTGGGTACATCGCGCAGGCGATGGCGACGCACCTGCGTTCCGCGGGAGACGATGTGGCGTTCCTCGGTGTGATGGACGCGGCCCTCGACGCCCCCGATGCCCCGGGCGCAGACGCCTCCGGTGAGGCGTCCGATGCGGGGGCGGCGTCGGGTGTCGCGGACCTGCTGGGTGGGTGGCGGACTCTGTTCGACATCGACGAGTCGATCTCTGCGGCGGACACCGATCAGGTGGCCACCGTGGTCCGCGACCAGATCACTGGACTGGGTCTGCTCTCGAGCGATCAGGTCGACCGCATCATGACCAGCTTCGACACCTCCGCACGCATCGTCGCCGCGCACCGGCCCGACGTGTTCGACGGATCGATGCTGGTGTTCGTCGCCACCGCCGACAAGGACGATCCGGTCGCGGTGGGCGAGAGCTGGCGCCCGTACGTCACCGGTACGGTCACCGCGGTCGACGTCGACACCCACCACCTCGGCATGGCCGACACCGCATCGCTGCGCGTCATCGGGCCCGAGATCGCTCGTCGACTCGACTGACCGAACCCCGCCGACTCGGCCGGGTCAGCTGCTCCCGAACTGCGGGGCCGTGGCCGGGGTCGAGGCCACCGGGGTGGTCGGCTGCGACGACGTGCTGGGTGGGGTCGAGGTGCTGGGCGGTGTCGACGTGCTGGGTGGGGTCGAGGTGCTGGGCGGGGTCGAGGTGGACGGGGGAGTGCTCGCAGCCGTGAAGTCCTTGACGGTCTGATAGGACTTCTTCGGCGTGAAGTTGTTGCGCAGCAACCCGAAGTTCTGCTCGATGTCGTTGGTGTTCGTCCCGGTGTCACGGATGTTGTAGATGAAAGCCGGTCCGACCCAGGCGGTGTCGCGTGCCGAGGCGAGCAGGATCTGGATCGTCTGGGCCTGCACGTCCTCGCTCACGGCGACCGAGTTGGTGCCGGTGGGGGCGCCGGACTCGGTCATCCACAGGAGTTTGCCGCCGTCGCCGTTTGCGGTCATGAAGTCGTGCATGTCCCACATCCGCTGGAAGGTGCTGTAGGAGCGGGTCGACGGATCGTTGGGCAGTGCGGGAAAGGTGTACGGGTGCACCGCGACCGCGTCGAACGTGTTCTTCAGGTTGGCGGTGTAGAGCGCCTTGAGGAAGGTCAGCGGTGCGATGTCGCGGCCGTTGTCGACCGCCGGCGCGAGTCCGCCGCTGATCACCGTGGGCGCCGGCGACAGCGTGCGCAGCGCCGCCGAGGCCGCCGAGAGCAAGCGGCCGTAACCGGCTGTGTCGGGTGCCGGCTTGTAGAAGATGTTGAGGTTCGGTTCGTTCCAGATCTCCCAGATCCCGATCGAGTTCTGGTAGCGGATCGCGGCGTCTTTGGCGAAGGCGGCGAAGGTCGCCGGGTCGGCGGGCCGGAAGTGGCTGTCGGTGGGGTTGTCCGAAGAGTTTTGCGCCCATCGCGGGGTGTAGGCGACGACGCCCGTCGGGCACATCCCGAGGCTGGTGATCTTGTTGACCACGCGGTCGAGGGACGTCCACGTCCGGGCGCCTCGCTGCGGTTCGATGACCGACCAGTCGACGTCGACGCGGACCAGCCCGACGCCGGCGTCGCGGGCGGCAGTGAGTTCCCTGGTGAGGTCGGAGTCGTTGAGGCCCAGGATGCCTGCGCCCGGCGAGACGCCGACGCGTCCCTTGGCGGCTGAGCCCTGACACGTCGAGGGAGCGGCGGTGTGTGCGGTCGGCACGAGAACGGTTGCGGCGCCCACGGTCAACGCCACGATAAGGGCGGCCCGGGCGACAAGGGAGCGGCGAGAACGAGCGGGTCGTGCAGTGGACATGGGGACCTCTCCGGTGCGGCTGCATGGGCGTCTACTGCAGAGGTGGTGGCCCAGTCCCCCCGAACACACCGGCCACAACCTTCTCGAACGAAAGCAATAGTCACATCAGTCACAGCACATATCGGCGCCGGTGACCGAAACTGAGCCGATCCGAGAGCGTTTCGTGACCACTTCTGGATACTGAAGAACGGACATCCGCTCGTTCCGGTCGCGTGAAAAGTCGGTGGTGCTGAGTGTGTGGAAAGTCGAGCCGAGTGTGCTGACCACTCCACGCGAGCCGACAAGCAGACAACGCACACTCGGCGAAGGCTTTCCGCACAGTCAGCGGCGGTAAGACACCACCACAGCTCAGGCCGCCGGGTAAAGGTGAGCCCGCGGCCAGGTGATGTCGAACGCCCGACTCAACGCAAGGACGGCCTCAGGTGGGTTCCGGTACCGCTCGAGGAGTTCGTCGATCCGGTGTAGCTGGTTGGCGCGGAGGGCGTCGGGTGGGTCGGTGTTGTGTCGCCAGCCGTAGCGGCCGCGGTCGGGTCCGTCGGTGATCTTCTCGGTGGTCCACTGGTGGGGTTCGTTGCCGACGGCCCGGTTGTGCGGTCCGCATGCGGGTGCCATGTGCGACGAGTCGGTGAGTCCGCCGTCCGCCCAGTCCTGTTCGGCGTGGTGCATTTCGGTGTGGGCGAACGGGACCTGGCAGTTGTCTTTGCTGCAGCCGCCGTATTTCGCGAACGCCATCAGCCGTTGCGCGGGTGAGGCGAGGCGCCGGGACCGGCCGAAGAAGAGTGGCTCGTTGGTGACGTCGCTGAACACCGCGAGATGGGTCTGCGCGTTTGCGGCGAGCTTCACGACCTCCGAGATTGGGAGGTCGGTCCCGGTGGCGGTGCGTGCGACGCCTGCGTGCTCACGTAATTGGGCGTCGGTGATCGAGACGATGATCTGTGGCGGCAGTCCGCGATGCGACTGACCGAGGAGTCCGCCGGTGACGGCGGCGTCGAGGAGGGCTTTCAGCGCATCGTGATTGCGCTGGGACTGCGACCGGCAATCACGGTCAGCCGCTTGTTTCAGCAGCTCTGCATTGGCGTCGCCGTGATCGCCCTTGGGTGACTGGTCGTCGTCGGGGTTGTTCATGCCGGGTGCCGCCCATTTCGCGAGAACCACATCGAACAAGGCGCGCGTGATCGGATCCAGCGTCGCGGTGAGCTTCGACATCAACTGGCTGTCCTGGCAGCCGACGTTGAGTTTCCGATTCCGTGCTCGGTCACGGTCGTCGGTGAGGGTTCCATCGGGATCGAGGTGAGCGAGGATCCGCACCCCTGCAGCGGCGATCTCTTTCGGCGTGAGCGTCGTGGCGAACTCGGCCAGCGTCTTCTCCGCGAACGCCCGGTGCTCAGGGTCGACCGCGGTGGGGATCTTGGCCATCACGTCGAGCACTGCGTGGACGTGGTCGGGGCCGATCGAACCTGCGGCCAATTCTCGTGCGGTGTTCGGGCATACCGGTGGGAGTTTCTCGCCGGTCAGCGCGTGCATCGGTTCGAGTGCCTGTACTTCTTTGAGACGCTTCTTCGGTTGTGTGATGCGCAGTTTCGTCTGCAGGAACTCGGTGAGGGTCACGCATCCAACGGCGCGGTGCGCATCGCGGTCGGAGACCTCGAGAATGCGGCGATTACCGATTGCCTCCATCCGCCGGGTGATGCGTTCGTGACGGATCGCTACCTCGGCGACGGTCGCCTCGTTGTAGGTGTCGGAGGAGGAATCATCCACCTGGTCCAAGAGTTGCTCGAGGGCAGCGTATTTCGCCAAGAGATCACTCACCGCTGCCCCCTCCCCAGGTGGTTCTGTACATCCAGGTTAGCACGGATGTTCGAGGGATGGGCGATTGATTTCAGTGAATAGTGTTGAACGCTGGTGTATTTCGCTCTTCTGGTTGCGATCTACTACCGCTGACTGTGCGGAAGCCGGTCGTCGAGTGTGCGTTGTCTCGCCGTCGGCTCACGCAAGGCGGTGAGCACACTCAACGGCCGTTTCCACACAGTCAGCACAGCCAGCGCGACTGTGGACTGGTCAGCGCTGGGGGCGGTGGGGGAGGATGACCTGCTGGTCGTCGATGAGCGACACCGTCATCGGCAGACCGTATGTGGTGGTGAGGAGTTCGGCGGTGAGGGTGGATCGCGGCGGTCCGCTCGCGACGACGCGACCGTCGGCGATCACCACCACGCTGTCGCTGTAGGCCGCGGCCATCGTGAGGTCGTGGACGACCGCGACGACGGCGTCACCGCGGGCGGCACGCTCGGTGACCAGGGCCATGACGGTCTCCTGGAAGTGCGGGTCGAGCGCGGCGGTCGGCTCGTCCAGCAACAGGACCGGCGTCTGCTGGGCGAGGACCCGCGCCAGTGCCACCCGCGCACGTTCGCCGCCCGACAGCGTCGCGAACGGGCGGTCGGCGAAGTCGACGACATCGCACTGCGTCATGGCGTCGGCGACGGCGGTCTCATCGTCGGCGTTGGCGGGGGTGCGGTTCCACGGATGTCGTGCCATCTGCACGACCTCTCGGCAGCTGAACGTTCCTCCCACCACGTGGTCCTGCGGGAGCACGGCGCGCCGACGGGCCTGCTCGAGGGTCGACAGGCGCGCGATCGGGTCACCCTGCAGCACAATGCGTCCCGCGTCGAGCGCCACCGACCCGGCCAGCGCCGAGAGCAGCGTCGACTTGCCCGCGCCGTTCGGACCGACGATGCACAGCACCTCGCCGGCGTCGACCGTCAGATCCACGTGGTGCAGGACCGGCCGGCCGGATCGGCTGACCGACACCGACTCCGCACCGATCAGCGGTGCGACCGTCATGCCCATCCGCCCTGACGGGAACGGGTGCGGCGCAACAGCAGGAGGAACACCGGACCGCCGACGAGGGCCGTCAGCATGCCGATCGGGAGATCGGCGTAGTCGACGAGTGTGCGGGCGGCGAGATCGGCGAGGACCAGCAGGATCGCACCGGCCAGGGCGCTCGCGGGCACCAGCACCCGATGCGCGGGGCCGACGACGATGCGCATCAGGTGCGGGATCACGAGACCGACGAACAGGATGATGCCGCAGAACGACACCGCGGCGGCCGTGAGCACGGCGACGATGACGACGGCCACACGTCGCAGCCCCTCGACATCGACGCCGAGGTGACGCGCGGAGTACTCGCCCAGCGCCAGCAGGTCCATCCGGCGGGCGATCGTCAGCGACGCAGCGATGCCGACCACGACGAGTCCGACCACCAGGTACACCTGATCCCACGTCGCCCGATTGAGACTGCCCAACTGCCAGAACACGATCTGGTCGCGTGCTGTCGGGCTGGCGCTGAACGTGAAGAACGCGATCAACCCGCCGGCAAAGGCGTTGACCGCGATACCCGTCAGCACCAGCGTGACGACCTCGGTACGCCCCGCCGATCGCGACAACAGGTAGACGATCCCGGTGGTGGCGAGTCCGGCGGCGAACGCGCCACCGGCGACCGCGTAACCGGCGACACCGAGCCCGCCCACGGCGATCACCCCCGACGCGCCGGCGGCAGCACCCGACGACACCCCGATCACCCCGGGTTCGGCGAGGGGGTTGGCGAACACACCCTGCAGCACCGCGCCCGCGCATCCGAGAGCGGCGCCGACGAGCAGCGCCAACACCACCCGCGGCAGTCGGACGTTCCACAGGGTGTTCTCGCCGACCTGGTCGGGTAGCGGGCCGATCGCGAGGTGCAGGTGGTGCAGCAGTGAGCCGAGCACCTGCAGCGGCGGGATGTGGTTCTGTCCGATACCCGCGGCGACGACCACGGCGACCGCGAGGACCACCAGACCCACCGGTGCGACGACGGCGAGCGGTACCCGGCGCAGTGTCGGCACGCGTTTCCCGCCGCGGACCGTGCGAAGCCGTTCGGCGAGAGCGGGACTCACGAGCGCCCGTAGAGGGTGCGAGCGAGCGCCACGGCGACATCGCCGGTGCGCGCCCCGAACGACAACAGCTCACCGTCGTCCATGTCGACGATGCGTCGGTCACGCCCCGCCGGTGTCTCGCTGACGCCGGGGATCTTCTCGAGCCCGTCGACGCCACCGACCGACGCCAGGCCGTCGGTCATCATCAGCAGGACATCGGGCCGGGACTTGATGAGCCCCTCGGAGGTGAGTGAGGTGAACGCGTCGGTGAGGCCGGCCGCGGTGCCCGCGTCCTCACCGCCGACGGTGTCGATGAGGGAGTCCGCACCCGAGCCGGGGCCGCCGAGGATGAGCAGGCCGGTGCCGCGGGCATAGACGAAAGCGATCCGTGGCCGGTCGGCGTCGCGGGGGACCAGGGCGCGGGCGGCCGCGATCTGCGCGTCGGTGCGGGCGGCGAGGGCGTCACCGGCCGCGGGGACCCCCAGTGCGGTGGCGATCGACCGCAGTTGTGCGTCGGTCCCGGCGACCGTGCGTTCAGGGGTGCCGGTGACCACGGGGATGCCTGCGGCGGAGAGCTGACCGCTGAGCACGTTCGCCGACGGCAACGAGGCGTCGGTCAGGACCACCGTCGGTCGGAGGGCGATGATCGCCTCGGCGTTCGCGTCGGTACCGCCGGTGGTCACCACCGGGATCGATGCGGCGGCAGGGAACTTGGTCGCGATGTCGCGTCCGACGAGGTTGCGGCCGAGCCCCAGCGCGAACACCGCCGTGCCGTACGTCCCGTAGCGGTCGAGGGCGACGATCCTGCTGACGTCGGTGACCGTGACGCGCCGGTTGTCGGCGGTGGTCACCGTCACCGGCAGCTGTGGTGCCGCGGTGGTCGACACCGGTATCGGATCGGCGGACGGGAGCCGCGCGGTGCGCGGACCGTCGGGGAGCGACACCGACGACGGCGACGCGCCCGAGGACCCGACGTCGAGTGGTGCGGTGGAGCACGCCCCGACGGCCGTCGCGACGACGACCGCCAGCGCGAGGATCGGCGCGACGACGCGCGCCGACAGCGGCGTCAGCGTGGTCCGCTCGCCATGCCGAGCAGAGCGGTGACCGCACTCGACGACAGCTTCCACGTGCCACCGCTCTTGGTGTAGCCGTAGTCGATGCTGACCGGTGCGGGGGTGTGCGGGCTGGCCACGGCGACCTTCGCGGTCGCGGCGTCGGTGCCGTCGGCGGCGACCGAGGTCACCGAGAACACGCCGGGGGTGTACCCGCCTGCGCTGGCGCCCTTGGCGAATCCGTTGAGCTTCTGGCCGATGGTCGGGTCGGTCGAATCGACCAGTCCGGCAACCTGTTCGGGTGAGCTGGCCGGGTCGACGACGGTGCGCAGGATCTGCTGCGCGGCGGCCGCGTCCAGATCGGCCGGCGCCTGGGCGGTCGAACTCGATGCCGTGTCGGTCGACGATGCGCCGGCGGCCACGCTGCTCGCCGCGGTGCTCGTCGAGTCGTCGCTGCCGCATGCGGTCGCACCGGTCACCACCACTCCGGCGATGACGGCTCCGATGGCGAGTCTCCGGATCTGCATGTGTGCGCCTTCCCTGTTCGGTGGTAAGGCAATACTAACCATCCGCCCGTCGCGGCTGATCAGGGCCGTGCGCCGGTGAGGACCTGTCGGAGGAGGTGGAGCGCCACGCTGGTCGAGCGGTCGCGGACGTCGGCCCTTGACCCGGGGAGCACGAGGGTGCGCGTCACCACGGTGCCGTCACCGAGCGCGATACCGAAACACACGGTGCCGACCGGCTTCTCGGGTGTACCGCCCCCGGGCCCGGCGATACCGGTCGTCGAGATCGCGGTGTCGGCCCCGAACCGCCGAAGCGCTCCTGTCGCCATGGCCGCGGCGACCTCTTCGGACACGGCGCCGTGTGCGGCGATGAGGTCGGCGTCGACGCCGAGGACCTCGGTCTTGATCTCGTTGGAGTAGGCGACGGCGCCACCGACCACATACGCCGACGATCCGGCCCGGTCGGTGAGTCGCCCGGCGACCAGTCCCGCGGTGCACGACTCGGCGGTCGCGATGAGTCGGCCCGAGAGCAGGTCGGCGACCTGGTCGTCGACCGTCGAGCCGTCGACGGAGAAGATCTGCCCGCCGTGTTCGGCCCGCATCAGATCGAGGAGTGCGGCGTAGGCATCGTCGGCGCCGGCGTCGATGCGGGTGACGATCTCGAGTTCGGCGCGGCGCAGGCACGTGGTGATCTCGAGGCGGTCGAAGCCGTCGATGGACGTCTCGGCGGTCCGCAGGGTGACGGCGAGCTCGGACTCGGGGACGCCGATCATGCGGACGGTCTCCTGGCGTTGCCGTGGCGCCGAGGCCAGGATCGCGGCCACGGCGGGGACCTCGACGATCGCCGGCCACATCGCCTGCAGCTCCGGCGGCGGACCCGGCAGGACCACCACGGTCGGGGTGGTGTCGGTGCCGGCGACGACGACACCGGGGGCGGTGCCCGTCGGGGTGACCCACTGCGCACCGTCGGGGATCATCGCCTGCTTGCGGGTCGCCGCGGCGACGGAGTCGAGTCCGCTCGCGTCGCCCCGCGCCGCCATCCAGCGGTTCACGATGGCGGTGATGGTCTCCTCGAGCGCGGTGTCGAGGACGAGGTCGCGTCCGGTGAAGCGCGCGACGATCTCGACGGTCAGGTCGTCGGCGGTGGGACCGAGTCCGCCGCTGGTGAGGATCAGGTCGACACCGTCGTCGGCGAGGAACCGCAGCTGCGCCTCCATGTCGGCTGGTCGGTCGCCGCAGACGGTGATGTGGGCCAACTCGATGCCCGCGTCACCCAACCTCCCGGCCAGCCATGGACCGTTCGCGTCGGCCACCCGCCCGGTCAGCACCTCGGTACCGGTCACCACGATTCCTGCGCGCACACTCACGATTCCCGAGCCTACGGGGCGGGATGCGACCGCTCGCCGACGTCGGCGTCGGGCCCGGTCCCGCCCGGCGAGGTCATTCCGCGCGATGCAGGAAGGTCAACACGGTCAGCGCGAGGATCTTGAGGTCGAGCAGCACCGACCAGTTCTCGATGTAGTAGTTGTCCCATTCGGCGCGATCGGCGATGGAGGTCTGGCCCCGCAGGCCGTGCACCTGCGCCCACCCGGTGACGCCGGCCTTCACGCGGTGGCGTTCGCCATAGCGGCGGATCTGCATGTCGAACAGCTCGACGAACTCGGGGCGTTCGGGACGGGGACCGACGAGGCTCATGTCCCCGCGGACCACGTTGATCAGCTGGGGCAGTTCGTCCATCGAGGTCGACCGCATGATCTTCCCGATCTTGGTCCGTCGATCGACGCCCTCGACGCCGCCCGGTGCGGCGCCGGCCGTCAGCTCGAAGGTCTTGTCGGCCTCGGTCGGGGGGCGCATCGACCGGAACTTGAGACAGCCGAACACCTTGCCGTTGCGCCCGACGCGCTGCTGCGAGAAGAAGATCGGGCCGGGTGAGCTCAACCGGACCAGCAGCATCAGGGTGAGGAACAGGGGGGAGATGAGGAGCAGACCGAGGGAGGCGGCCAGGCGGTCGACGCTGTGCTTCACCGCGAACTGCCAGCTGCGCGGGTTGACGCGCGGCAGGATCAGCAGAGGCACGCCGCCGAGGTGATCGACGCGTGCCCGTGCCCCGACCGCGTCGTGCGCCCGGGGCAACACCCACGCCCGGATGCCGCGCCGGTGTGCCGCGCGGACGACACGGGCGAGCTCGTCGTCGTCCATGTCCTCGGCCGCGACGACGACCTCCTCGGCGTGTGTCGCCGCGATCGCGTCGGCGATGGCCTGCGGCGGGCCGAGCCGGGGCACGTCGGTCGAGTCGGGGTCACCCGTCGCGACGTCACCGGCGAGCCGCAGCGGTGTCGCGGCGAGGATGCCCACCGGCCGTAAGCCGTACTCGGGCATGTCGCGCATGCGATTGATCAGCTGGTGTGCGATCGGCCCGTCGCCGATGAGGAGTGTCGGCGCGAGGGATCCGTGTCGGGTGCGCAGGTTGCGCTGGATCACGACTCGTGCGAACCGACCGCCGGTGACGAGGACGACGGCGCAGGCCCACACCTTCGTCGTCGTGACGCCGGTCTGGGACGCCTGGGTGAGGAACGTGACGATGAAGCCGAGGGTGAGGACCGAGGCGACGGCCAGGGTGGTCTGCACGCGGGGGAGTTCGTCGAGGAAGTTGCGGCGCAGCTGTTTGCGGTACATCTGCTGCAGCGCGAACGTCATGACGACCGTCGGGACGAACAGCCACAGGGACCACAGTGGCGGATGCACGTCCTGGGTGGCGTCGGCCCAGAGCGACCCGACGGCGACGGCGGCCGAGGCGGCGAGGACGTCGATGACGACCGTGACGATCGAGTGCCCCGGATCCCTGCGGATCTGGCGGAGGAAGCCGGAGCCGGCGTCGCGTGCCGGCGGCGAGGCCGAGGTCACCGAGGTGACGTCGGCGGTCTGCAGAGCCATGCGGGTGGCTCAGTTCCCGGTTCCGGACATGCAATTCAGTTTAGTGATACTTGTATTCGGTTTCTTGAATACCAAGAGATCCGGTGAGGGGATCAGTCGAGAACGTTCTCACCGAAGATCCGCTCCCGCACGATCGCCGCGAGATCCTCGAGGATCTGGATGTGGCCGGTGGTCCACTGCTTCGGCTTGTCGTCCCAGGCGCACAGCGTCCCGATCGCGTTCCCGGCGGCATCGGTGAGGGGGATGCCCGCGTAGGCGATGACGGTGCCGTCGGCGACGATCGGGTGATCGGCGAGGGTGGGATGCAGGCGGGCGTCCTCGAGGATGAGCGGCTCGCCCGACGAGACCGCGACCTGGCACAGCGAGCGGTCCAGCGACACGGTCCTGGTCTCGGCGAGATCGCCGGTGAGACCGGCCGCACTGCAGAACCACTGCTTCTCGTCGGAGACGAGCGAGACGCCCGCGCTGGGGACGTCGAGCGCGTCCACGGCCATGGCCGCGATGCGGTCGTAGGCGACGCCCGGCTGGGTGTCCATGAGACCGGTCCCGAACAGCACCCGAAGGCGTTCGGGGTCTTCGATGACCGCGTCTGCAGGCGTGCCCGCCGCGGGCCCGTGCAACCCGTTCCGGCGCAGCGAGGTGATGGCGGCGGTCAACTCGGGATCGTCGGACCCGAGAAGGTCGGCGGCGAGTCGTGTCGCGAGCGCACGCCCGATGTAGACGTCGAGATCCTCGCCGGCGGACCGGGCGGCGCGCGTGAGGACCGCGGTGACCACGGGATCGACAGCGGACGGTGTGTCGGACATGGGGTTCACGATAGCGAACCGCGGATGACCTGCGGGTGTGTCTCACGGCCCCGCGTCCGCCCGGGACGGAGAGGTGTCACGACCCCGAACCCTCGAGGGCGGCGACGGGGTCACGACACATGTCGACGAGGGCGGCGTGGACGGCGGCGGGCGCGAGGACGTCGGCGTGGAAGGTGGCCGAGAGGGTGCGTGCGCCCCCGACCTCGCTGACGAGCAACGTGAGCGCCTCGGGGCCGTCGGGATCGATGCCGGCGCCGAGTTGCGGGAGCGGCCCCGACAGACCGGGCAGGACGCCGTCGTAGAGGGGGATCCGGCCGATGTCGCTGACCGACAACCGGATCCGCGACGACGTGCGGACCGCCGCCGCCGTGTCGGCACCGGGGTCGGGGGTGCCGCGGTGCAGCCGTGCCTTCGTGGCGTTGACGCCGAGGACGGCGAGCGGCCAGGCGGATTCGGTGGCCGACCGGACGCGCTGTCGGACCGACGCCGCCGTCACCGGTGCGGGCATCCGGATGGGGAGCGCGATGGCGAGGTTGCCCATGCCGGCGTCGTCGCGACGCAGATAGCGACGGCAGTCCACGAGGACCTGCACCACGTCGTCGCTGGCGACACCCGCGCGGCGCAGCGCCGACACCCACATCGCGACCGTCGCCGACGCATCCGAGGCACCGTCGGTCGCCGACACCCGCTCCCGCAGCGCCGCGACGCCGTCGGGCGGCATGGTCGCCGACACGGTACGGACCTGTCGGGGGTCGATGTCGGCAGGTTCGGCGACGATGTCGGTGCGGGCATTGTCGGCGCGCAGTCGTCGGACCTCCGCGAGTCGCCGCGGATGTCGCAGGATCTGATCGGCGAGCGCACGGCGGACCGAACCGGCGGGTGCGTCGTGGGCGAGCGCGGCGTGCACGGCGGGTGGGGCGGAGTCGAGCAGAACCGCCTGCAGCGCGGGCGCCAGCCGCCCGTCGCCGAGCCCGTGGGAGTGGTCGACGACGAGGTGGTCGTCGCAGACGGCGACGCGCAACGGCACCGGATCCTGGTGTCGCACATGGGTGGCGATCACACCGAGGTGTCCGCCGGGGGTGTCGGGCAGGTCGCGCGGGGACGCCGGTGTCGCGAGGTCCTCGACCGCCAGCGTGTCGGTCCGTCGCGCCCACACCCCGTCCGGGGCGAAGGGGTCGAGTCGCAGACGCGGCACCTGCGCGGCGACCGACCGCAGGCGGACCGTCAGCAGATCCCGGTCGAGCCCGGGGAGCGGCCCGAAGACCGCGATGTTGCGGGAGTTCGCGAGAGCACGGTCGAGGGCACTCGGCCGGTGTTCGCCGATCTCGCTGTCGGAGCGGACGGCACGGCGGTCGGGCCGCGCCCCGGATCCCTCACCCGGCCTCCCGGATCCCTCAGACCGCGCCATCGACGACCTCGCGCATCCGGCGCCGGAACTCCGCGCGGGAGAACCCCTCGGCCCACCGTCGGACGGCGTCGCGGTCGAACGCCGCGGGGTCGAACCCGCGCATCGCCTCGGCGAAGCGGGCGACGATCTCATCGTCGGTGCCGGGGTCGATCAGCAGTCCCGTCTCGCCCGGCCGCACCGAGTCGAGGGCTCCGCCCTCCCCGAGCGCGATGACCGGGGTGCCCGTCGCCATCGACTCCACCGGCACGATGCCGAAATCCTCGATGCCGGGCATGAGCAGTGCGCGGGTGCGACGGTGCAGGTCGAGGAGCTGGGAGTGGGGGACCCGGCCGAGGAACGTCGTGCGCGGTCCGGCGATCGCGCGGCAGGCCTCCATCGCGCGCCCGTCACCGGCGACGACCAGCGGGACGTCGGCCGCGGCGGCCGCGCGGATGGCGATGTCGGGGCGTTTGTAGGGCACCAGACGTCCGGCGAGCAGGAAGAAGTCCTCGCGCTCGACCGACGGGTCGGGGGTGAAGCCCTCGGTGTCGACGGGTGGGTGCACGACGACGGCGTCGCGGCCCCACCAGGTGTGGATGCGCTCGGCCACGGCCGACGAGTTCGCGACGATCGTGTGCAGGCGGGGCGCCGCGGCGACCTCGCACCGCCGCGCCACCACCGACAGCGCGGTGAGGATCCCCGCCCCGACGGCGCCGCCGCCCTCGCCGGCGCGCAGGCTCGCGTCCCACGCCCATCGGGCGGGGCTGTGCACGTACGCGATGACCGGTGCCTGCGTCGCGAAGACGACCTGGGTGGCGAAGGCGTGATGGCTGGTGACGACGACCTCGGGCTCGCCGCCCGGGCCGCGGAGATCCATGTGCCGGAACGCCATCGGCATGAACGGCAGTGTCGGGGCGTACGAGCGGTGGCCGAGCGCGCGGTAGAGGCCGTTCAGCCACGTCGTGTGCGGCGGGTTGGGCAGGTCGCGGGGGATGCCCTGCTCGCGGGCGATCGGGGTGTGGACGCTGCCGTGCGGCCACTCGAGGGCGAGCTGCTCGACGACGTGTTCCGAGCCCGCGATCTCGGTGAGGCGTTCGTGGACGACGGCCACGTCAGTCGGCATCGGTCACCTCTGCGCTCCGGCCCCGCGACCCCTGTGCCCGCGCTCGCCGTCCGCGTGTCTGCAGGACGACGTATCGGGTCACCCCGAGATCGGCGAGCTGACCGAGAGCCGCGGCGGTGGCGGCACGGTCGCGACCACGGGTGGACAGGATCACGACGGCGACCACGAGATCGCCGAGATCGGCTGTCCGCCACCACTCGTCGTGGAGATCGTGGTGTCCGATGTCCTGTCCGCCCTGCTCGGCGGGACCCGCGGGAACCGTGACCGACGCGACGTCGGTCCGTTCGCCCGTCAGGATGATCGCCGAGCGACCGCGGCGATGGCGATGTGCCAGTTCGCCGTAGAGCACCCTCGACGGATCGAACCGACCGCCGCCCACCACCTGCAGACGAGCGCCGTGCCGGTGGGCGACGCGCCGGGCCCAGATGCGGTTGTTGGTACGACCGAGCCGGCCGCGGGCCAGTACGAGCAGTTCGGCCGCGACGAGGAACGCGACCACCGCGGCGACCAGTCCCTCCGACAACGGTTTCGGCGAGATGGGCGACGACGACGCGCTGGGCACCGACAGCACCGTGAGCTGGTTGCCGCCCGCGGCGGCGACCTGATCGCGTTGGGCACGTAGTTCGGCGAGCCGGACGTCGGAGGCGGTGCGGGCGCTGCTGCCGGCGGGCAGACGCGAGTTGCGGGCCTGTTCGGTGTCGATGGAGGTGTCTATCGCCTCGACCCGCCGCGACACGTCGCGCGCGGCGTTGTCCTGGCTGGCCTGCGCGACGGCGGCGACCACGGCCTGGGCCACCTGCTGGGCCGTGCGGGGGCTGCCCGCGGTGACCGCGAAGGTCAACAACGCGGGCGATGTGCCGGGGGTGAGTGTGAGGTGGCTGCGCAGGGTCCCGGTGTCCCAGCCGGTGTCGACGCGGGTGAGCGCCTGGGTCAGGACCCCGTCGTCACTCGCCAGCTCCTCGAACGGGGCCCGCAACTGCTCCACGAACGCGTCCCCGGCGACGATCTCCCCGGAGGTGGTGATCTGCGTGACGACCGACGCCGAGTACTCCTTGTCGACCAGGGTCGACCGTCCGACGAACACCGCGGCGCCGACGAGGGCACCGATGACCAGTGCCGGCAGCAGGACCCGCGCCAGGTCACGGAAGTGTCCGGCGAGGTCGATCGGTGGTGGTGCGTCGCGATGTGTCGTCGCGGACTCGACGGTCACCGATGAACTCCTTCACGCCGGACGCGCAGTGCACGATCACGAATCAAATGTTTGCCAATCATAACGATGGCCGGCCCCTCATCTGAGCAGATCGGCGAGCATGGCGGGCAGGGTCACCGACAGGTCGTGCCGCTCGGCGACGCGGCGACGGGCGTCGTCCACCATTCGGGCCCGCAGCGCCGCGTCGGACAGGACCCGCCGGAGGGCGTCGGCGAGCGCCGCGGGGTCACCGGGCGGGACGAGTACCCCGGCCCCGCCGGCGAGGAACTCTGTGGTGCCGCCGTGATCGGTCCCGATCACCGGTCGGCCGTAGGCCATCGCCTCGAGGACCGACAACGGCCCGGCCTCGGGTTCGACGCTCGCCGAGACGACGATGTCGAACCGTCGCAGCGCCTCGCACAGGTCGAGGTGGCCGAGGAACTGCACACGGCCGTCGAGATCGGGCTGCGCGGCACGCGCCCGCAGCGCGGCGACGTGGTCGACGTCGCCGGGGAAGTGACCCCCGGCGAACTCGACCCGCACCCCGGGCAGGTCGGCGACGGCGTCGAGCACCACGCGGTGGCCCTTCCACGGCGTGAGAAGCGCCAGCATCCCCACCACCGGCGGGGTGTGCAGGGTGTCGGGCAGGGCGTCGACGGGCCAGGCCACACCGTTGTGCCGGACGTCCACCGGGACCCGCAGTGCCCGCAACGGTGCGGCGGTCGCGTCGGAGACCGCGACCGCGCGGCGAATCCCGGTGCGGGAGAGGCGGATCACGGCGCGCTGGCGGCCGGTGATGACGGTGTCGTGGACCAGCCACGACATCCCGCGCGTCCCGGCGGCCAGCCGCACCGCCGGCAACGCGTTGAGCGAGTTGACCACGACGGACACCCCGGGGGACGCGGCGACCGTGCGCAGACGCCGGCCGGTCCGGAACCAGCGGGCGATGAGCTGCGTACCGCCGACGATGCGTGCAACGCCGCTCTCGCCGGTGAGTCCGAGGTGGTCGATGACCAGGTGGTCGACCGCCGGTGGGAGGCGATCGACGAGCGGACCCGCCGGGCACGCGACGGTCACGGCATGTCCGTCGGCCAGTGCCGCCCGTACGAGGTCGAGCATCACCTTCTCGGCGCCCGACACCTGCCCGGAGTGGGCGACGAAGACGATCGGTCCCCTCGGGGGAGTCGCGACGGGCTCGGTCATGACGTCATCGCCTGCACCTTCGTGTGTCGGCCGGGGGCTCGCGCCGATCCGCGCACCAGCGGCAGGGCGACCAGGGCGACGACGAGGGCCGCCGACACCGACACCACCGGCCACGGGATGATCCGGGCGGCGGGCGTGCCGACCACACACGCGACGGCGGTCACCGCCGCGAGCGTGGCCACCGTGCCGAGCGGGAAGAGCCCGACGATGGGCAGCGTCCGCACGATGACTATCCACAGCACCACGAGGATCGACCCCAGCGTCGCGACGGTGGCGATCGCGGCACCGTCGTAGGACATCCGCGGGATGAGGATTAGGTTCATCACCACGTTGAGGACCAGGCCGCCCAGAGCTACGAGCGGATAGCTGCGGGCGTGTCCCGCCGAGGCCAGCAGGTAGATCCCGAGCACGATGAGCGCGGTGAAGCAGGCCCCGAGGACGAGCATGCGGGCGGCGAACGCGCCGACCACGAACCGGTCGCCGTACAGCAGGCCGATCACCTGGGGCGCCGACGGCCAGAACGCCGCCACCGCGATCGCGCCACCGGCGCCGAACGCCGCGGCCGCCCCACGACACCGCCGTCGGAACACACCCGGCTCGTGCGGCCACGCCGCCACCAGCAACGTCGCGACCGGTCCCGCCGCGGCGAGGACGAACGTGTCGAGGATGTCGGAGAACTTGTAGCCGATTCCGTAGACGCCGACCGCGTCGAAGGTGTCGAGGATGCTGAGCAGGAGCATGTCGACCTTCTGCAGGGCCACGGTGAGGGCGAAACCGATGGCCAGCGGTGCGGCGTCGAGAAGCATCGGCCGCCACCGCGCGACCTCGATGTGTCGCGACGGTCGGAGCCCGCCGTCGCGTCGACTGATCCCGACAGCCTTGATCACCAGGGCGAGGACCTCGTTCACGACCGGGGCCAGCACGAAGATCAGCAGGTAGGGCGCGAACAGGGCGGCGGCGATGGTGAGCGCGAGTTGCACCGTCTGCCCGAGGCTCTCGGCCATGGCCGACAGCAGCAGTCGGTGGCGGCTCTGGAACACGACGGTCAACGCATGGCCGGGGGTCGCGACGACCACGACCAGACCCGCGATCGCCGTGGCCCGGATGACCTCACCCGGGTAGCCCAGCGCCACGACGTAGATCAGGGCGATCACGTAGCCGCCGAGGCCGAGCAGGAGACGCAGCGCGATGAACGCCGACGCGGTGCGCCTCACCTCCTCGGGGTCGTCGACGATGAGCCTGGCCATCACCGCGCGACCGACCCCGAGGTCGGTGAAGATCGCCATGAGCCCGAGCAATGCGAACACGAACGTGTAGTGACCCCACGCCTCCGGGGAGAGGATGCGCGCGATGATCACGCTGCCGGTCCATCCCAGGGCGGCGATCACGACGCGGCTGGCGAGCATCGCGCCCGTCGCCTTCGCCGCGGCCCGGCCATCCGAGGCCGCGCCCTGCGCCGAACCGGGGCCGGTCGGCTCGGGTGCGACGGCGCGCGGATCGGGCGGCGGGGTCGCGACCTGGTTGGCCGATTCCATGCTCACCGCGGTCCCGTCCTCACGGCGAGATCCCCTCGCGCCGGTAGACGTCCACCGTCGCGCGGGCGGTGCGCTCCCATGTCACCGTCTCCATCACCGCGACCGCGGCGCGGCTGAGCTCGGCGCGGGCCGAGGGGTCGTGCACGAGTGGCGCCATGGCGGTCACCCAGTCGGCGACGTCGTCGGCGGCCACCAGTCGCGCGCCGTCACCGACCACCTCGGGCAGCGCACCGACCGCACTCGCGACGACGGCGCCACCGCAGGCCATGGCCTCCACCGGCGGCAGGCCGTACCCCTCGTAGTACGAGGCGTAGGCGGTGACCGTCGCCGCGGCGTACAGCGCCGGTAGGTCGGCGACGTCGACGTAGCCGAGCCCGACCGCCGAGGCGGGGGCGTCGGGACCGGTCGACCCGGCGCCCGCGAGGACGCAGGGGATGCCCAGTTCGGCGGCCGCCGCGGCGACGAGGGCCACGTTCTTGCGCGGCTCGACCGTGCCCACCTGAAGGACGAACCGCTCGGGCAGCCGATGCATCGTACGAACGCGCTCGATGTCGGTCTGCGACGGCGGGCGCGCCCAGCCGGCGGGGGCGAGTTCCACCACATGCGCCTCGCGGCCCGTGACGGCGCGGATGCGCTCGGCGGTGAACGCCGACACCGCGATCAGGACGTCGGCCTTGCGGAGGGATCGGCGGACGAGGACGTTCTCGCCGGCGGCCCGGAACCGGCTCGACGCCGACGGCATGTCGATGACCGACAGGTCGTGCACCGTCGCGACGGTCGTCGTCGGTCCGGCGATCGGCAGGTCGACGTCGAGGCCGTGGAACACCGACGCCCGCAGCGGTGCGGCGCCGTACACCGCACGGCGGGCACCGTCGGACACCGGACGCGTGAGCGCCGTCATCGCCTCGGGCAGTTCGGCCACCGCATCGGCCTGGACGACCGCCGAGGTCGGTGTCGGTGCGAGGAGGTCGGGCATGTGCCTCAGGAGCTCGCGGATGTAGGTCTGTACTCCACTTCCGCCGGGTCGGAGTGCGAGCGCACCGAACGTGAATTCTGCTGTGCCGTTGCGCATCCCACCACTCCCAGGAGAAGCCAAAAATGAAGGTCGAGCGGAAAGATCTCGAAGTAGGTCGCGACGAGACTCGCGGCCATCGCCGCCACGATCGACGCGCTCACCCCCAGCGCCAGGGCGCCGTCGCGGCCGGGCAGCCGGCGTGCGGACTGCACGCACCACACCAGTGCGGTGACGACCACGGCCAGAAAGGCCCACAGCCCGATCGGTCCCAGTTCGAGCAACGTCTTGATGTAGTAGTTGTCGGGCTGATAGTTCGCCGACGTGGACTGCACGAGCCCGCCCCCCGACGCCGTGACCGTCTGCGGTGACTGACCCTGAGCCGTCGAGATCCGGTCGGCGGCAGCACCGCTCGAGCCCAGGCCGCGGCCCAGCGGGTGCACCAGGATGCTCGAGATGATGTCGCTCCACCCGGCCCCGCGTTGACCGAGGCTGCTGGAGGAGAAGAACACCGACGTCGTCGACGACGGGAGGAAGGGGAACGCCGCGACCGCCACGACCAGCAGCGCCCCGAGGGGAGCGAACAGAAAGCGGAAACGGATCACGGCGAGCCAGACGATCCCGACGAGAAGGCCGAGGATCGCCGCGCGGACGACGGAGGTGGCCATCACCACCGCCATCACCGGGGCGAGCCAGAGGAAGATCCGGTTGCGGCGGCGACGGGGTTCGGCCAGGGCCACGGCGCCGCCGACGAGCAACCCGACCATCACGTAGAGCCCGAACCCGAACGGCTGGTTGAAGGTGCTGAACGTGCGGAACAGGGGGCCGCTGGTGCGCACCTGCGTCCCGAAGTCGTAGCCGAACGACACGAGCCTGGCCGGTCCCACGATCTGCTGGACGATGCCGACCGCGCAGGCCACGATGCACATCACCATCACGACGGTGACGAGGTGGTCGCGGTCGCGGGCATCGAACGGTGCCCACCACAGCACCACCAGGACCAGCAGGTAGAAGAACGTGACCTTGGCGCCCACCAGCCCGATCGGCCCGTAGACCACCAGCGCCGAGACGAGGCCGAAGCCGACGAACACGACGATCGCGGGCCAGTAGGGGATGTGCAGCGGTGGTGAGGTGCGGCGCAGACCGCGGCGGGCGAACGCACAGAGGAGGGTCAGCGCGAGGAGCGCCTCCTTCCACGCGGCCGCGACACCGGGTACGGGCGCGATGACGAGGAGTCCGCTCAACGGGGTGAGAGCGGCGAGCAGCAGCAGACCTCGCTGGGGTCGCTGCCAGACGAATCGGACCACGGCGATGAACACCGCGAGGCCGATGACCGCGGCGGCACCGTAGGTGACGAGACGCACCGCGCACCACCTCTCCGCCAGACCGATCTGCATTCGCTGTTCATCATCGCGAATTCTTCGAGCGTTCGGGGGACTTCGGCGGGTCGTGGCGTCACCCACCCCCACTCCGTCGCCGCGGCGTACAGGCAATCGGCAGGTCACGCGGCAGGGAACTGCCAGCGTCGGTTCCTAGCGTCGTGGTTGTCATCCGGTGACGAACTCCGGGCGATGCGACACGACAACGAAGGTGGGTGGAACGCGATGCGTATCAAGAAGATCCTGATCGGCACGGTGGCCGCGGGCGGTATCGGACTGGCGTCGTTGGGCGCCGGGGCAGGGGTCGCATCGGCGGCGCCGACCGCCGTCGCGAGCCATCAGCAGACACAGAACCACGAACAGATCGGCTACTCGTCGCCGTCACGGCCGACCGCGGCCCCGGGACCGGTGCGCCGGCCCGACACCCGGCCGTTCGATTTTCGCGGTCAGCGTGTGACGCCGCAGTTCAGCGCCGACCACCACGGCTGGGGCTTCTGGTTCTTCGGCTTCTGGGTGCCGCTGGCCCTCTAGGCCGCCCCACCCCTCCCTGCGCGGGGCCGGATGCCCATCGGGTGTCCGGCCTCGTTGCGGTGGGTGTCGGGTCAGCGGCCGAGCAGACCGCCGAGTGCGCCGCCGACCCCCGACTGCTCGCCGGCACCGGTCCCGCCGATCATGCCGCCCGGCGGGAGCTCCGAGGGCTGCACGATGACGAAACCCTGGCCGGAGAACGACAGCGTGAACCGTTCACCCGTGCTGCGGCCGATGAGCGTTCCGAGGTTGAACGAATCGTTCTGTTTCACCCCGGTGCGCAGGCTCGACGACCACGCCACGGCCGCCTGCGGATCGGCGTAGGTCGGCTGGTCGACGTTGAGCACCACCGGCGTGCCGTCGGTGGTGATCGCGATACGCCCGCGTCCGGTGAACACACAGTTGAACAGGCCCGCGTTGCTGGCCATGGCCGCGCCCTGCACCCGCGCGATGTTGTAGGTCAGTGTCGATTCGAAAGCGAGCACGTTGGCGCCGTTGATGGTGAGCCCGTCGGTGCCGTCGAGATCGATGAGGTGCACGTCGGTGGATGCGTTGGCGAGGAACAGATCCCCGCGCCCGACGACCTTCATCAACGGCACACCTTCGCCGGAGAGCCGCTGGCGGATCATGTTGCCGATGCCGCCGGACCCGAGTGCCTCGAACTTGAGGTCGCCCTGGTAGGCGACCATCGATCCGGTGCGCGCCATCACGTCGCCGTTGAGGGCGACCTTGCACATCTTGCTGCCCTGCTTCTGGATGCCCGGCGCGCTCGCCTCGGCGTACTGGGGCGCGAACAGTTCGCTCTGCATGGGAGGTCCTCCGGGGGTCGAGACCATGGATGGGGCGGGTGATGCGACTGGTGGTGCAGAGGGTGCCGGCGGCATGGGGGCAGCCGGCGGCGGCGTGGGTGCGGCGGCGGCCGGGGGCGTCGTCGCAGGCTCGGGTTCGTCGTGGATGTCGATGCCGAACGCGGTGGCGATGCCGGCGAGACCGTCGTCGTAGCCCTGGCCCACGGCGCGGACCTTCCAGGCGTCGCCTCGGCGGTAGATCTCGACGCAGACCAGGGCGGCCTCGGTGGTCAGACCCGACATCGCGAACGTGAGGGGTTCACCGCTCGAGTTCACCGTCGCGGTGATCTCTCCGGCACCGGCGAAGGTGGCAGGCCCCGATCCGTCGAGGCTCGCGGTCACCACGACGGTGCTCACGTCGGCGGGCACCGCGGAGGTGTCGACGGCGACGACGTCGCCCGCGCCCCGACCGTGGCGGTATTCGACGCCCGGGCCGACGGGGTTGTTGAAGAACACGAGGTCGGCGTCGGAGCGGACCTTGCCGTCGTCGCCGAGCAGCAGGGCCGAGACGTCGACGGAGTTCGCCGACGTGACGGTGACGGCCACCGCCGATGCCGGCAGCGGACGGTTCTCACCGCGGGCCAGCGCGGTCACGATCGATTCCCCATCACGGCGACCAGTCTTGCAGAATCCCGGCGCGCGGAGTCGGGTGAATCGACGACCGGTGCCGGGTTACTTCTTCTCGCAGGCGATCTTGTCGTTGTCGCGATCGAGGCGGGTGTTGAGTTGGTAGGTGGCCGAGTCGACGGCGAAGTTCGTGACGGGTCGCTTGCTGCCCGACACCTTGTCGCGCGCGCCCGAGACGCCGACCCCGTGCGGGAAAGACTTGTTCAGCTGTGAGCAGTTGCCGAACGTGGTCGCCGCGGAGGCCGGTGGGGCGGTGACGACGGCGCCCAGCGCCATCGTCGCGGACACTCCGGCGACGGCGATCATGCGGATGACTCGGTCACGGTTCACGCTGGGCTCATTTCTCGACGAGGGGTGGGCGTGATGATGATCAGGCCACCATCACCCTTCCGCGTCGGAAATGTCGGTTTGTCGTGCGATCGGCCGACATTCCGATCGACCGGCGGTCAGTCGTCGGCGGTGGCCGGGGCGGTGCCGGTGACCGCGGCCAGGATCTCCGGACCGCGCTGGGCGACGAGGGTGACCGCCCGCCGGTGCGCCCAGATCGTCAGCGGCACGGCGACGACCACCTCGACGGCCACCGCGAGATACGACAGCGGGGTCGGGAGCAGCAGTCCGAGCGCGATGCCGGGGGCGCACACCAGCGCCATCGCGGGGATCGCCGCGAGCGACCACCGCACGCTGTTGCCCGACATCGATCCGCGCGAGTTCATCGACGAGATCGACGAGCCCTCCGGCACCCGATACGGGGCGAGAGCGGGGAGCAGGGCGGCCACCGACGACGCGGTCGCGGCGCCGCCGACGATGACCGCCATCGCGACCGGCCAGGTGGCCGGGTCGGTGTGCCGCACGGTCCGCGCCACCACGGTGCCGACGATGCCGACGGCCAGGGCCAGCAACGCCGCCAGCGTCATGCGCGCGCGGATCACCAGGGCCGCGGCCGAGGGCGCCGTGATCAACACCGCGAACGCCCACCGGTCGAGGCCGAAGGTGTTGGCGAGCATCGACCCGCACATGAACACCACGAGCGGCGCGCCGAACTGCATGCCGTAGGCGTCGGTGCCCGAGAGCATCAGCACCACTCCGATCACGATGAACGCCAGCGGGAGGATGGCGAGCCCGAGCCGCTGGGGATCGGTGACGAGCATGCGGGCCTCGGTGCGCAACACCAGCAGCGTCGGTGACGCGGTGACCCGTCGCGCGTTCTCGCTGCGCCGCGCGCCCGTGGCCGCGGAGACAGCGTCGGAGTACATGGCCTGATCGATCCGTCGCGACCACGTCACGTAGAGGCCGCCCGCCGCGAGGACGAGACCGGCGACCACGAGCACCGCGAGCCACCACCGCCCCGCGGTGATCGACTCGCCGGCCACGACGGGCCAGCCGGTCGGCAGCACGCGCGCCACCACCTGCAGCACGGGGTTGCGCGGATCGATGGTGCCCTGCGACAGGAGCAGGTACACGACGTAGATCGCAGCCACCGCGACGACACTGCTCACCGTCGCGACGAGGCGTCCGGTCTGTGAGCGCATCGCCTGCGCGAACGTCAGACCCACCACGCGCGAACCGATCACCCCGAGTGCCGCGGTGGGCGGTATCGCGACGACGGCGGCGACGATCGCGGCCACGTCGAGGTCGGGGCCGGTGGCGACGGCGAGCGGAACGAGCAGCAACGCGACGATCGCGAACCGGAGTCCGGGGCCGCGCACCATCGCCCTTCCCGAGGCGGTACGTAGCGCGTTCGCCGACACCGGCAGGTGCCGGACATCGGTCGGCGAGACACCCGACGGCCGCGTCGCGATGAGCGGTGCGATCGCGAGCGCGCCGATCACGACGAGTGCACACAGGGCCGCGGTGGTGCGGCGCGGCGCTCCGGCGTCGGTGGCCATCGTGAGACCCACCATCGCGACCAGCAGCAGGACGGCGAACGCGCCCACCAGGATCCGTAGCCCGACGGGCGTGGGCGAGGCCCGTCGGATGGCGCGGTCGAGATCGAGCAACGCCGCGACGGTGTCGCGGGTCGGACGCGACACCGGCTCCGACGCCGGTCGCGACGTGTCGGTGCTCATCGCCCACCGGTCCCACCGTCGAGCCAGTCGAGTCCGGGGGCGGCGGTGTCGGTTCCGATTGTGGAGGATCGGTTCACGGTGTCGACGAGGATCGATTCGAGGCTCGTGCCCGCGCGGACCGCGGCGGTCTCGCCTGCGGTGACCAGTCGCCCCTTGTCGAGGATCGCGACGTGGGTGCAGATCTGTTCGATCAGCGACATGGAGTGGCTCGAGAGGACCACGGTGCCGCCGGTCGCGGTGAAGCGCTGCAGGATCTCGCGGATCGTGACCGCCGAGACCGGGTCGACCGCCTCGAGTGGCTCGTCGAGGACGAGCAGTCGCGGTGAGTGGATGAGCGCGGCGGCGAGGCCGATCTTCTTCTTCATGCCCGCCGAGTACGAATTGACGGGTTTGTCGGCGCTGCCGGCGATGTCGAACACGGCCATGAGGTCGCGGGCGCGGGTGTCGGCGACGTCGGTCGGGAGTCCCTGCAACACCCCGACGTGACGCAGGGCGACGTGGCCGGGCAGTGCCTCGGACATCGTGGGTCCGTCGGGGAGCAACCCGACACGGCCACGCGCGGCGACGGGGTCGGCCCACACGTTGTGCCCGTCGAGGAATGCCGACCCGTGCGACGGCCGCAGCAACCCGGTCGCCATCGACAGCCACGTCGTCTTGCCCGCGCCGTTCGCGCCGACCAGTCCGTACAGCGCGCCGCGGGGGATGGCGAGGCTGACGCCGGAGACCGCGACCTGGCCGTCGTGGATCGCCGTCTTCTCGCCGTAGACCTTCGTCAGGTCGCGGGTCTCGAGCGCAGGGACCGGGCTCGCTGCCCCGTCGGGGGTGCGGGGATGATCGGGGTACACGGGTGTCCTCTCGGGTCGACGTACCGGAATCTTTCGCTGTGCGAATCATATGTGCCGACGATGCCGGGCGGGACGAGAGGGATTTGTTCGCGACCTGCGGGTTCACCTACACTTGACCGGTTGCCTGCGGCACGGTTGTGTCGCGAACCCGAGCGCGAACCCTTCGCGGCCCTCATCGGCCGTGGTCAGGCGTGCGAACGGTGGCAACGGACCGCGTGCGTCGGGTCGGAATCCGGCGTACACACCCACCAGGTCTGAGGAGATCAAACAGTGATCCAGCAGGAGTCACGCCTGCGGGTCGCCGACAACACCGGTGCCAAGGAAATCTTGTGCATCCGTGTGCTCGGAGGCTCGTCTCGCCGGTACGCCGGCATCGGCGACGTCATCGTCGCCACCGTCAAGGACGCGATCCCCGGCGGCAACGTCAAGCGCGGCGAGGTCGTCAAGGCCGTCATCGTCCGCACCACCAAGGAGCGCCGTCGCGCGGATGGTTCCTACATCCGCTTCGACGAGAACGCCGCCGTCATTCTCAAGAACGAGAGCGATCCGCGTGGAACCCGCATCTTCGGCCCCGTGGGCCGCGAGCTGCGCGACAAGCGCTTCATGAAGATCGTCTCGCTGGCCCCGGAGGTGCTTTGACATGAAGGTCCACAAGGGCGACACCGTGATCGTCATCTCGGGCAAGGACAAGGGCGCGAAGGGCAAGGTCATCGAGTCCTACCCCACGCGCAGCAAGGTCCTCGTCGAGGGCGTCAACCGCATCAAGAAGCACACCTCCGCAGCGCAGTCCGAGCGCGGCGCCTCCTCCGGCGGAATCGTCGTCACCGAGGCCCCCATCCACGTCTCGAACGTGATGGTCGTCGACGCCGACGGGACCCCGACACGCATCGGCTACCGCACGGACGACGAGACCGGCAAGCGCGTGCGCATTTCCCGCAAGAACGGGAAGGACATCTGACATGACCACCACCGAGAACAAGGTGCAGCCCCGTCTGAAGGCGCGCTACCGCGCCGAGATCAAGGACGCGCTGAACGAAGAGTTCAAGTACGACAACGTCATGCAGATCCCCGGCGTGGTCAAGGTCGTGGTGAACATGGGTGTCGGCGACGCCGCCCGTGACGCCAAGCTGATCAACGGCGCGGTCAAGGACCTCGAGCTGATCACCGGCCAGAAGCCCGAGATCCGCAAGGCCCGCAAGTCGATCGCGCAGTTCAAGCTGCGTGAGGGCATGCCCATCGGCGCGCGCGTCACCCTGCGTGGCGACCGCATGTGGGAGTTCCTCGACCGGCTCGTGTCGATCGCGCTTCCCCGTATCCGCGACTTCCGCGGCCTGTCGGATCGTCAGTTCGACGGCAACGGCAACTACACGTTCGGTCTCAACGAGCAGTCGATGTTCCACGAGATCAACATCGACAACATCGACCGGCCCCGCGGTATGGACATCACGGTGGTCACCACGGCAACCCTCGACGACGAAGGCCGCGCGCTGCTCCGTCACCTCGGGTTCCCGTTCAAAGACAACAGCGTGAAGGACAACTGACATGGCAAAGAAGGCTCTGGTCAACAAGGCCAACGCGAAGCCGAAGTTCAAGGTCCGCGGCTACACCCGCTGCAACCGCTGCGGACGCCCGCACGCGGTGTACCGCAAGTTCGGCCTGTGCCGCATCTGCCTGCGCGAGATGGCGCACGCCGGCGAGCTGCCCGGTGTGCAGAAGTCGAGCTGGTGACACCGCGCCACCGCTAGAACTGCACCACTGATCCACCCGAGAGGGGCCCGAGTCCACCAGGACTCGGGCCCTTGTCATCGGTGCGACGTCACCGTTTCCGCTTGCGCCGCTGCGCTCGATTGGGGCCGGTCGGTCGGGTGATGAATCGTGGACCGACGTCGCGGGCGAATCCTTCGACACCCTTGAGGTACTGGTCGGCCGGGCGCAGTGAGTACGCCTCCTCCCAGGGATAGGCGCCGTTGTCGTCGGACCAGACCACTTGCAGCACGGTGCTGTTCGGGAACAGTGCGTGGTGGACGCGGAAATCGGTGGTGTCGACGGCCTCGACGAGTCGCACCGCGAGGTCGACGTTCTCGGTGTAGATCTCGGTCTCCTCGGCCACAAGGCGCTCCCACGGCCACATGTCGAGTTCCTCGGCGACGTCGCAGAGCACATCCACGGCGTCGGAGGCGCCGAGCCCGTACACCGCGAGTTCCGGCTCGCCGATGAGCGACCTGCCGCTGGTGTACGCGTAGGGACACGAGGCGGCGACGGCTTCGGGGTCGTTCGCGTGCGTGGCGCAGAGTCCCTCGGCGACGGTGATCGCCATGCCGACGTTCCGGATGCGGTGGATCGTGTCGCGCACCTGGGGGTCGGCGTGCCAGCGAGGCAGGCCGGGCAATCTCGGTTGTGGATCGGTCACGTGGGGCTCCTTGGGTTCGAGGAGCCCGAGCTGACCATCGGCCGCCGACGGATCACGTCGTCCGGCAGCCGGCCCGGGGCGGGTTGTGCACAGTTCGGCGATCATCGACATCCAGCCGTGGAGACCGTCGGGATTCAGGCCACCGTGGTCGTCTCGCCCACTACGGCCCGCGGATCGGACGATCTCCGTAGGTTCAGACGATGGTCAAGTTCATGTACGCGGTGTGGGGGAGCGGTGTCGCCGCCGCGGGCATCGCTGCCGATCTTCGCGCTGCGGGCGCCGATCGCGTGCAGATCAACATCGGCGGGACGCCGGAACTCGAGGGCGCGATGACGCTGTCGACGTTCGCACCGCCGATCGCCGCCGTGATCAGCGTGTGGACCGACGACGACCCCGCCGGGGTGACCGACGTCCTTGCCGGGAAGACCGAGCGCATCGTCGGGTGGGAGGTCGTTGAACGCCGACCCATCGACCCGCCGCCGACACCCGACGGCGAACCGGCCGAGGCGATGGCCAACGTCGCCTTCCTGCGCCGACCGGCGTCGATCGACCGCGATGAATGGCTCCGACGCTGGCTCGACGACCACACGCCCGTCGCGATCGCGACCCAGGCCACCTCCGGCTACATCCAGAACATCGTGCAGCGACCGGTCACCGAGACCCCGGAGCACGTCGACGCGATCGTCGAGGAGCTGTTCCCGCTCGCCGCGGCACACGATCCGCACGCGTTCTACGGCAGCGGGGGAGACGACGCGGAGCTGACGCGTCGGATGACGGCCATGCTCGACAGCGTCGTCGCGATCGGTGCCCACGAGAACATCGACGTGGTGCCGACACGACGCTTCGTGTTCGGCTCCTGACGTGCGATTTGGCGTGGTCGGCGCTCTTCCCTACACTTGAACGGTTGCCCGGACTCGGGTGCGTTGTCGCGCGCCCGTCATCGTTCGAGGTGACCACACAATTTTCGAACTCTTCCAGCTCGAAATTGCCGGTGGTGCTCACGCACCACCGGGGTACCACCCCTCACCGGCGATCGTCGGTGAGGACATGCACAACACGCTTCGTAGCAGGCCCACGACGTGACGTGAGAGGCCGCCGGGCGCCCCTGGGGCGACGACGGAACCGACACGCGCGTGCTGTATGGGAACCGCCACGAGAAAGGTTGACGGTCACTCATGACCATGACTGATCCGATCGCAGACTTCTTGACGCGTCTGCGTAACGCCAACTCGGCGTTCCATGACGAGGTGACCCTGCCGTCGTCGAAGATCAAGGTGAACATCGCCGAGATCCTCAAGCGCGAGGGCTACATCACCGAGTTCCGTACCGAGGACGCGGCGGTGGGCAAGAGCCTCGTCGTCACCCTCAAGTACGGCCCCAGCCGTGAGCGGAGCATCGCCGGCCTGCGCCGCGTCTCCAAGCCCGGACTGCGGGTCTACGCAAAGTCCACCAACATGCCGAAGGTGCTCGGCGGCCTCGGCGTGGCCATCATCTCCACGTCCTCGGGCCTGCTGACCGATCGCCAGGCAGCCAACCAGGGCGTCGGCGGCGAAGTCCTCGCCTACGTCTGGTAAGGGGCCAACACAATGTCGCGTATTGGAAAGAACCCGGTCGCCATCCCGGCCGGAGTGGACGTGAAGATCGACGGGCAGGCCGTCTCGGTCAAGGGCCCCAAGGGTGAGCTCTCGCTGACCGTGGCCGAGCCCATCTCGATCGCCAACGAGGACGGCACCATCGTGGTGACCCGCCCCAACGACGAGCGCCGCAACCGCTCGCTGCACGGCCTCAGCCGCACCCTCGTGGCCAACCTGGTCACCGGTGTGACCCAGGGCTACACCACGAAGATGGAGATCTTCGGCGTCGGTTACCGCGTGCAGCTCAAGGGCAAGGACCTCGAGTTCGCCCTCGGTTACAGCCATCCGGTGCCGATCGAGGCCCCCGAGGGCATCACCTTCGCGGTGGAGTCCCCGACCAAGTTCTCGGTCTCGGGCATCGACAAGCAGCAGGTCGGGCAGATCTCGGCCAACATTCGCCGCCTGCGGCGTCCGGACCCCTACAAGGGCAAGGGCATCCGCTACGAGGGTGAGCAGATCCGCCGCAAGGTCGGAAAGACGGGTAAGTGACATGACTGAAACCACTGTGAAGACAGCATCGGGCACCAAGCGCGTGCCGGTCGGCAAGGACGTGTCGACCCGTCGTCGTCGTTCCACCGGGCGCCGCCACTTCCGGCTCCGCAAGAAGATCAGCGGCACCCCGCAGCGACCGCGTCTCGTGGTCAAGCGGTCGTCGCGACACATCCACGTCCAGCTCATCGACGACCTGGCAGGCAACACCCTTGCCGCCGCGTCGACGATCGAGGCCGACGTGCGCAGTGCCGGCGGCGACAAGTCGGCGCAGAGCCGCAAGGTCGGCGAGCTGATCGCCGCCCGCGCCAAGGCCGCCGGCGTCGACACGGTCGTCTTCGACCGTGGCGGGCACGACTACCACGGACGGATCGCGGCACTCGCCGACGCCGCCCGCGAGGGAGGCCTGCAGTTCTGATGACCACCACACACACCAGCACTCTCAGTGCACACGGAAGGACCATCTGATGCCGGGACGTCAACGGCGTGACGGCGGAACCGGACCCGCCACCAGCACCGACCCCAACGCACCCGCGACCGCGGGCGCAGCCGACAACCGTGGCGGCGGCGATCGTCGCGGCGGCGGCGGCGACCGTCGTGGCGGTGGCCGCGACGGCCAGCGTGGCGGGCGCGAGCAGGACAAGAACCGGCTCGAGCGCGTCGTCGCCATCAACCGCGTGTCCAAGGTGGTCAAGGGTGGACGTCGGTTCTCCTTCACCGCTCTCGTTGTCGTCGGTGACGGCCAGGGCATGGTCGGTGTCGGCTACGGCAAGGCCAAAGAGGTCCCCGCCGCCATCCAGAAGGGCGTCGAAGAGGCTCAGAAGAACTTCTTCCGCGTCCCGCTGATCGGCTCCACCGTCACCCACCCGGTCCAGGGTGAGGCGGCGGCCGGTGTCGTCATGTTGCGTCCGGCCTCGCCCGGTACCGGTGTGATCGCCGGCGGCGCGGTGCGTGCCGTGCTCGAGTGCGCAGGCGTCCACGACGTCCTCGCCAAGAGCCTCGGCAGTGACAATGCCATCAACGTCGTCCACGCCACCGTGGCCGCACTGAAGATGCTGCAGCGTCCCGAAGAGGTCGCGGCCCGCCGCGGCCTGCCCATCGAAGACGTCGCACCCGCAGGCATGCTGCGGGCGCGCGCCGGACAGGGAGTGTGACCGACATGGCAGAGCTGAAGATCACCCAGATCAAGGGCACGGTCGGAACCAAGAGCAACCAGCGTGACAGCCTGCGGACCCTCGGACTGAGGAAGATCCGTCAGACCGTCACCCGCGAGGACACCCCGGCCAACCGCGGCCTCATCAACGTGGTGCGCCACCTCGTGACAGTCGAAGAGGTTTAAGCGATGACCATCAAGCTCCACCACCTTCGTCCCGCACCGGGCGCGAAGACCGAGAAGACACGCGTCGGTCGCGGTGAGGGATCCAAGGGTAAGACCGCCGGTCGCGGCACCAAGGGCACCAAGGCGCGCAAGAACGTCCCCGCGGCCTTCGAGGGCGGGCAGATGCCGATCCACATGCGGCTGCCCAAGCTCAAGGGCTTCACCAACCGCAACCGCGTCGAGTACCAGGTCGTGAACCTGGGCGACATCGCGCGGCTGTTCCCCGAGGGGGGCACCATCGGCGTCGACGACCTCGTCGCCAAGGGTGCGGTCCGCAAGAACGAGTTGGTCAAGGTCCTCGGCGACGGCGATCTGTCGGTCGCCGTGCAGGTCACCGCCAACAAGTTCTCCTCCTCGGCAACCGAGAAGATCAGCGCAGCAGGTGGCAGCACCACGCTGCTGTGACACCGCCGGTCTCCGCGGTGCCCGATGTTCGACCGGGCACCGCGGGGACCACTGTTAGAGTTCAAGAGTTGTCTGGTCGCCGCCCGACACCCGAGATCTTCGGGGCCGGAACGGAGACCACCGTGATCACCGCCGATCCTCCTCGCGCCCCGCGCACGGAGTTCGGCCGACCATAACGACTGATCACCCCTGTGCGACTGCGTCGACCACGGTTTACCGGGTCCGACGTGATGCCGCAGGCAGGCGCGTGCTCGTTCGGCAGGAGGAATTAGTGCGTTCCGCCTTTGTCTCGGCCATCCGGACACAGGACCTGAGACGGAAGATCCTCTTCGTCATCGGGATCATCATCCTGTACCGCCTGGGCGCGACCATCCCCTCACCCGGTGTCGACTACCGCCAGGTGCGTTCCTGCCTCGACGAGGTCTCGCGCGGCGATTCGGCCGGCATCTACTCGCTGATCAACATGTTCTCCGGCGGCGCGCTCCTGCAGCTGTCGGTGTTCGCGATCGGCATCATGCCGTACATCACCGCCAGCATCATCGTGCAGCTCCTCACCGTGGTGATCCCCCGGTTCGAGCAGCTGCGCAAGGAAGGCCAGTCCGGCCAGGCCAAGATGACGCAGTACACCCGCTACCTCACGGTGGCGCTGGCCCTGCTGCAGTCGACCGGCATCGTGGCGCTGGCCGACCGTGGTGATCTGCTCCGTGACTGCTCCACCGGCAGCGAGATCCTCCGCGACAAGTCGATCTTCGGCCTCATCATCATCGTGCTCGTCATGACCGCCGGCGCCTGTGTCGTCATGTGGTTCGGCGAGCTGATCACCGAGCGCGGCATCGGCAACGGCATGTCGCTGATGATCTTCGCCGGCATCGCCGCACGCATCCCCTCCGAGGGCAAGCAGATCCTCGACACCCGCGGTGGCCTCGTGTTCGCACTGGTTCTCGTCGCGGCTCTCGCCATCATCGCGGGAGTGGTGTTCATCGAACAGGGCCAACGCCGAATACCCGTGCAGTACGCCAAACGCATGGTCGGCAGGAAGATGTACGGCGGGTCCTCGACCTATCTGCCGTTGAAGGTGAACCAGGCCGGCGTCATCCCCGTCATCTTCGCGTCGTCGCTGCTGTACCTGCCCAACCTCATCGTGCAGCTCACGCAGAGCAGCACCGGCGAGCAGCCCACCTGGCAGCGCCTGATCCAGACCTACCTGGTCAACCCCAGCAACGGTGTCTACATCGCCGTGTACTTCCTGATGATCATCTTCTTCACGTACTTCTACGTGGCGGTGACGTTCAACCCGCAGGAACGTGCCGACGAGATGAAGAAGTACGGCGGCTTCATCCCGGGTATCCGCCCGGGTCAGCCGACGGCCGACTACCTCGGCTACGTGCTGAGCCGCATCACGCTTCCCGGCTCGATCTACCTCGGCGTGATCGCGGTCCTGCCCAACCTGTTCCTCGAGATCGGCAACAGCGGCGGTGTGCAGAACCTGCCGTTCGGTGGCACCGCGGTGTTGATCATGGTCGGTGTCGGACTCGACACCGTGAAGCAGATCAACAGCCAGCTGATGCAGCGCAAGTACGAAGGGTTCCTGAAGTGAGACTCGTGATCCTGGGCCCGCCCGGCGCCGGCAAGGGAACGCAGGCCGAGATGCTGTCGGAAAGCCTCGGCATCCCGCACATCTCCACCGGTGACCTGTTCCGCGCGAACATCACCGAGGGCACCCCGGTCGGCATCGAGGCCAAGAAGTACCTCGACGCCGGCAACCTGGTGCCGTCGGAGATCACCGTCGACATGGTGCGCGCCCGGGTCGCCGAACCCGACGCCACCGAGGGCTTCATCCTCGACGGCTTCCCGCGGTCGACCGAGCAGGCCGACGCGCTCGAGCACATCCTGTCCGACCTGGGCGGCAAGCTCGACGCCGTGCTCTCGTTCGAGGTCGACGAGGACGTCGTGGTCGACCGCATGCTCGCCCGCGGTCGCGCCGACGACACCGAGGACGTCATCCGCAACCGCATGCAGGTCTACATCAAGGAGACCTCCCCGCTGCTCGACTACTACGGCGAGCAGGTCACCGTCATCGACGCGATCGGCGACGTGGGCGAGGTCCACCAGCGTGTGCTGCGCGCGCTCAACCCCTGAGTCGGCTGTGATGGGTCTGCGTAAACAGAAGGTCGTCCCGTTCAAGTCCGCCGGTGAGCTCGACGCCATGGAGGCGGCCGGTCGCATCGTCGGACAGGCGCTCGCCGCGGTCCGGGAGGCCGCCACGGTCGGCGTGAGCACACTCGAACTCGACGAGATCGCCGAGACGGTGATCCGGGAGGCGAACGCCGTCCCGTCGTTCAAGGGCTATCACGGGTTCCCGGGCTCCATCTGCAGCTCGGTGAACGACGTCGTCGTGCACGGCATCCCGTCGAGGGACATCGTCCTCGCCGAGGGTGACCTGGTGTCGATCGACTGCGGCGCCATCCTCGACGGCTGGCACGGCGACTCGGCCTGGACCTTCGGTGTCGGAGACCTGAGCGAGGCCGACGAGGCGCTCAGCGAGGCGACGCGCACCTCCATGCTCGCCGGCGTCGCGGCGATGATCGCGGGCAACAAGCTCACCGACGTCTCCCACGCCATCGAGCTCGCCACCCGCGAGGCCGAGAAGACCCACGGTCGTCCGTTCGGCATCGTGGCCGGTTACGGCGGTCACGGCATCGGCACGCAGATGCACATGGAGCCGTTCCTCGCCAACGAGGGCAAGCCGAACCGCGGACCGGGACTGGTCGTGGGCAGCACCCTGGCCATCGAGCCGATGCTGACCCTCGGCACCGTCGAGACCTCGGTCCTCGACGACGACTGGACCATCGTCACCGACGACGGCTCACGCGCCGCGCACTGGGAACACACCGTCGCGGTCACCGAGGACGGCCCGCGCATCCTCACACCGCGGCCCGACACCGCCGCCTCGTAACCGGATCTGCGGGCTCACGCCCGCAGCCATCGCGCGCCGACGAAGTCGCGATTGCGACCCGTGCCCGCGAGAGTCCACTCCGAGCGCGTCGGCAGCACCGGGCGCCCGGAGCCCAACGTGCACGGCGCGAAGTGCACCCACATCTCGTCGATGAGCCCCGCCGCGACGTACTGCGCGGCGAGTTCCCCTCCGCCGACCACCCACACGTCTCCCGGACCGGCGGCGTCGAGCAGTCGGGGGTGGAGTTCGGCGACCTCCCCGGAGAACGTCGCCACAGCATCGTGGTCGGGACGGACGATCTCCGGTCGGTGCGTCACGACCCACGCGGGCATCTCGTACGGCCAGGCGCCGTTCTCGTGCTCGACGACCCACTCGTAGGTCGTCGCACCCATCACGATCGCCCCGACGCCGGCGATGAACGGTGTGTAGCCGTCGAACCCGTCGGTGTCGATGTCACGCGACGTCAGCCAGTCGAGGCTTCCGGCGTCGTCGACGATGAAGCCGTCGAGGCTCGATGCGGTGTAGTAGATCGTCGACACGGTGACGTCCTCACATCTCGATCCCGATGGTCACCGGTCCGTCGTTGACGCTGTGGACGCGCATGTGGGCGCCGAACCGGCCGGTGGCCACCGTAGCGCCGAGATCGGACAAAGCGGTCGCGAACAGGTCGACGAGCGGCTCGGCGACGCTGCCCGGCGCCGCGGCGTTCCAGGACGGCCGGCGCCCCTTCGTCACGTTCGCGTACAGGGTGAACTGGCTGATCACGAGTATCGGGGCGCCGAGGTCGGCCGCCGATCGTTCCCCGTCGAGGATGCGCAGCCGCCACACCTTGTCGGCCAACGCCCGCGCGATGTCGTCGGTGTCGTCGTGGGTCACGCCGACGAGCACGACGAGTCCCTGCCTCCCGCGGTCGAGGTCGAGCCGTCCGACGATCTCGTCGTCGACCTCCACATGTGCTTCGGTCACCCGGGTCACCACTGCGCGCATGAGCACCGACGCTAGCCCGGTGACATCCGACGGCGTCAAGATCTTGCGACCCGGCGTTGAGATCGCGTTCAGACCCTGGTGGGCGTGCGGGTGACGGGGCGACGGTGGAGACGTGACCACCGCGCAGCGCATCCGCCCGACCTGTACCTCCGACGTCGCGCTGTCGGCGCGCGGGGTGGTGGTCGTGCCCGTCGACGACGTCGGCGCACCGTGTCACGAGGCCATCGTGCGGGCGCGGTGCTTCGGACGCATGGTCCGTGCGGTGCACGTGTGCCCCGCCGGACATGACCACCCCGAGCTGCGGCGGTGCTGGCAGACCGAGCACCCGTTGGTCGACCTGGTCATCATCGACGCCGAACCGCACGAGCGGGCGGCGACGCTCATCGCCGAGTGGGTGAGCGTGATGAGTGCGGTCGACGACCTGCTGGTGGTCCTCGCCGACGGTCCCACGAACGGCGACGCCCACGCGCTCTCGACCGATCTGGCCCGTGCACTCGAGGCCGCGCTGGTCACGTCGCCGAGGGTGCTCGTCGCCCACCTGCACGCCGGTCGACCCGGTGGGCCGGCGGAAGCATACGACCCGACTCGGGGTTGACTGGTGACATGAGCACCGCGACCGGCAGACACGCATTCGGCACCCACGGCATCTGGGCCCCGTTCTCCGGTGTGACCGGCGAGCAGGCCGCCCGCATCGAACAGCTCGGGTACGGCACGATCTGGCTCGGTGGGTCGCCGACGTCGCTGACCCCGGCCCGTCGACTCCTGGAGGCGACCTCGGGCATCCGGGTGGCCACGGGCATAACCAACATCTGGAACACCGATCCGGCCGCGATCGCGGGCGAGTTCGCCGACCTCGACTCCGACTTCCCGGGCCGCTTCTACCTCGGCGTGGGCGTCGGTCACCGCGAGGCGACCCAGGAGTACGCGTCGCCCTACGACTCGATGGTCGACTACCTCGACGCCCTCGACGCGAACGGTCTGCCCGTCGAGCGTCGGGTGCTGGCCGCTCTCGGCCCGAAGATGCTCCGTCTGGCCGCCGACCGGTCGCTGGGCGCGCACCCGTACCTGACCACCCCCGATCACACGCGGTACGCGCGCGAGCAGATGGGCGACGCCGCGTTCCTCGCGCCGGAGCAGAAGATCGTGCTCGAGACCGATGCGGTCACCGCCCGCGAGATCGGCCGGCCGCCGGTGGAGAACCCGTACCTGCACCTGCGCAACTACGTGGCGAACCTGAAGCGCCTGGGCTACACCGACGCCGACATCGCAGACGGCGGCAGCGATGCGCTGATCGACGACCTCGTCGCCCACGGTGACGCCGAGACCGTGCGGGCGAAGGTCGATGCGCACCTGGCGGCCGGAGCCGACCACGTGGCGCTGCAGGTGCTCGGCGCCGACGACATCACCGACGTGCTGGAGATGTTGCCCGCGGGCTGACCTGCGATTTGGAGGGTCATGCGCAGGCAGCGTAAAGTGGAACGCTGGTGCGCTTCGCGCCGGTACTGCCGTGTCCACAGGTTGTTCGATGTGGGCGCGGTTCCGGCGAATCGACTCGGTGAACAGCAGTCTTGCTCACATCATCGGCCGACGTGCGTACCGACACGGTAAACGAGATGTCGTCGCTGCAGTGCGGTGACAGAGATTGTGGAGGACATGGCCAAGAAAGACGGCGCCATCGAGGTCGAAGGCCGCGTGGTCGAGCCCCTGCCGAATGCGATGTTCCGCATCGAGCTGGAGAACGGTCACAAGGTGCTCGCGCACATCAGCGGCAAGATGCGGCAGCACTACATCCGCATCCTGCCCGAGGATCGCGTGGTCGTGGAGCTCTCGCCCTACGATCTCGCCCGCGGTCGGATCGTTTACCGCTACAAGTAGCGACTTCCCGGGTATCCACCCGGGTGGCACCACCCTCCGACGGCGCGCTCCGGCGTGCCCGAGGAACCCCACCACCGAGAGGCACAACGACGTGAAGGTCAACCCGAGCGTCAAGCCGATCTGTGAGAAGTGCAAGGTGATCCGCCGCAACGGCCGGGTCATGGTGATCTGCGACAACCTGCGCCACAAGCAGCGTCAGGGCTGATCTGCACTCGATACGACCATCGCGTCGCATCACAGATCGCTTGAGTACGAACGACAACTGAACATCGAGCACCACCATGAAACTCCCAGCACCAGCGACCACAACCGCGTGATCGCCCACCTCTGGACGAAGGCCGGAGCCCCGAATCTCGATTCGCGGGGACGGACTGGGAGCAGACCTTCGAAACGAAAAGGAATGCCAGATGGCACGTGTTTCTGGTGTCGATCTCCCGCGCGAGAAGCGCTTGGAGATCGCACTGACCTACATCTACGGGGTGGGTCGTACCACTTCCAAGGAGATCTTGGCCGGCACCGGGCTCAGCCCCGACCTGCGCGCCAAGGACCTGACCGACGCCGATGTCGCGAAGCTTCGCGAGTACATCGAGGCCTCGGTGAAGGTCGAGGGTGACCTGCGTCGCGAGGTGCAGGGCGATATCCGTCGCAAGATCGAGATCGGCTGCTACCAGGGGATCCGGCATCGCCGTGGTCTGCCCGTCCGTGGACAGCGCACCAAGACCAACGCCCGCACCCGTAAGGGACCCAAGAAGACCATCGCCGGGAAGAAGAAGTAATGCCCCCCAAGTCACGTAGCGCGGGCCCCAAGAAGGGCACGTCGCGTCGCCGCGAGAAGAAGAACGTCCCGCTCGGCCAGGCGCACATCAAGTCCACGTTCAACAACACGATCGTGTCGATCACCGACCCGGCCGGAAACGTCATCTCATGGGCGTCCTCGGGCCATGTCGGCTTCAAGGGTTCGCGTAAGAGCACCCCGTTCGCCGCGCAGCTCGCTGCCGAGAACGCCGCTCGCAAGGCCCAGGAGAACGGCGTCAAGAAGGTCGACGTCTTCGTGAAGGGCCCGGGTTCGGGCCGAGAGACCGCGATCCGTTCGCTTCAGGCCGCCGGCCTCGAGGTGGGCACGATCTCCGACGTCACCCCCGCCCCCCACAACGGCTGCCGCCCGCCCAAGCGGCGTCGCGTCTAAGCGGGAAAGGTAAGGAAAAACCATGGCTCGCTATACCGGACCCGCAACCAAGAAGTCGCGCCGTCTGCGCGTCGACCTCATCGGCGGAGACCAGGCATTCGAACGTCGCCCCTACCCGCCGGGCCAGCACGGCCGCGCGCGCATCAAGGAGAGCGAATACCTGATGCAGCTGCAGGAGAAGCAGAAGGCCCGCTTCACCTACGGCGTGATGGAGAAGCAGTTCCGTCGCTACTACGAAGAGGCCAACCGTCGCAACGGCAAGACCGGTGACGAGTTGCTCGCCATCCTCGAGACCCGTCTCGACAACGTCGTGTACCGCGCGGGCCTCGCTCGGACGCGTCGTCAGGCGCGACAGATGGTCACCCACGGCCACCTCACCGTCAACGGTGTGAAGGTCGACGTGCCCAGCTACCGGGTGTCGCAGTACGACATCGTCGACGTGCGTCCGAAGTCGCTGCAGACCGTGCCGTTCCAGATCGCCCGCGAGATCCAGGGCGATCGGGTGGTGCCGGGCTGGCTGCAGGTGGTCCCGTCGACCCTGCGCATCCTGGTGCACTCGGTTCCGTCGCGTGCGCAGATCGATGTGCCGCTCACCGAGCAGCTCATCGTCGAGTACTACTCGAAGTAATGCGGTCCGATCCGCGTCGGGTTCCCCGGCGCGGATCGTCCCACCCCGGACGGCACACGCTGTTCGGTCTCTCGGGCGTCAAATAGCGGACGTCCACACAGGAGGAACACCCTTACATGCTCATCTCACAGCGACCCACACTCTCCGAGGAGATCGTCGCCGAGGATCGCTCGAAGTTCGTCATCGAGCCCCTCGAGCCCGGTTTCGGCTACACCCTCGGCAACTCGCTGCGGCGCACGCTGCTGTCGTCGATCCCCGGCGCAGCGGTCACCAGCATCCGCATCGACGGTGTGCTCCACGAGTTCACCACGGTCCCCGGGGTCAAGGAGGATGTCACCGACATCATCCTGAACCTCAAGGGCCTCGTGGTCAGCTCCGAGGAGGACGAGCCGGTCACCATGTACGTGCGCAAGCAGGGACCGGGTGCTGTCACCGGTGCCGACATCGTGCCCCCGGCCGGTGTCACCGTGCACAACCCCGATCTGCACATCGCGACCCTGAACGACAAGGGCAAGCTCGAGGTCGAGCTCGTCGTCGAGCGTGGTCGTGGCTACGTCCCCGCCGTGCAGAACAAGGCGTCCGGCGCCGAGATCGGCCGTATCCCGGTCGACTCGATCTACTCGCCGGTCCTCAAGGTGACCTACAAGGTCGAGGCCACCCGCGTCGAGCAGCGCACCGACTTCGACCGTCTGGTGCTCGACGTCGAGACCAAGAACTCCATCACCGCACGGGATGCGCTGGCCTCGGCCGGCAAGACCCTGGTGGAGCTGTTCGGTCTGGCCCGTGAGCTCAACGTCGAGGCGGAGGGCATCGAGATCGGCCCGTCGCCCGCCGAGGCAGATCACATCGCGTCGTTCAGCCTCCCGATCGAGGATCTGGAGCTGACCGTCCGGTCGTACAACTGCCTCAAGCGTGAGGGTGTGCACACCGTGGGCGAGCTCGTCGCCCGCACCGAGTCCGACCTCCTGGACATCCGTAACTTCGGTCAGAAGTCGATCGACGAGGTGAAGGTCAAGCTGCACGCGCTCGGCCTCGCACTCAAGGACAGCCCGGCCAGCTTCGATCCGTCGCAGGTCGCCGGATACGACGCCGCGACCGGCACCTGGTCGGATCCCGCCGCCTTCGGCGACGCGGACTCCGGCGAAGACTACGCAGAGACCGAGCAGCTCTAACCCACTTTTCTCGGTCTGCGCGTGACGCGCCGGACCGGACCAACAGGAGAAATCAATGCCCAAGCCCACGAAGGGGCGCCGCCTCGGCGGTTCGGCCTCGCACCAGAAGGCGATGCTGGCCAACCTGGCCACGTCGCTCTTCGAGCACGAGCGGATCACCACCACGGAGTCGAAGGCCAAGCGCCTGCGTCCGTACGCGGAGAAGTTGATCACCCACGCGAAGGCGGGCAACCTGGCCCACCGTCGCGAGGTGCTGAAGGACATCCGCGACAAGGACGTCGTCCACAAGCTGTTCGCCGAGATCGGTCCGTCGTTCGCCGAGCGTGAGGGCGGCTACACCCGCATCATCAAGACGCTGCCGCGCAAGGGCGACAACGCCCCCATGGCCGTGATCGAGCTCGTCACCGGCGCCACCGCGTCGAGTGAGGCCAGCCGCGCGACCCGTGTGGCCGCGTCGCAGAAGGCCGCCACCCCGGCTGCCGAGGCCGCCGAGGCCGCTGCCGCCGACGACAACAACGTGGTGGCACAGGTCGAGGCCGACGCCGACGACGCGGCGGTCGAGAACGCCGACGCCGTCGCCGAGGGCACCACCGAGGAGTCGTGGGCCGAGAGTGCCGCGGAGATCTCCGACGAGAAGTCTGCTGACGAGAAGTCTGCTGACGACAAGTGAGCTGATCGCTCGCAGATGATGTATCCCGACGAACCCGCCGTTGACACCGTCAGCGGCGGGTTTGTTGTCGGCTCCGCCGATCGCGTCCGCCTGAGACTCGACATCGGTTACGACGGGACGGATTTCGCTGGGTGGGCGCGTCAGCCCGGTCAGCGCACGGTGTGTGGCGAGATCGAGGCGGTGCTGACAACGATCCTGCGCGAACCCGTCGTGCTGACCGTCGCCGGCCGCACCGACGCCGGTGTCCACGCGATCGCGCAGGTCGCGCACTGCGACATCGCGGCGTCCGCGCTCGACACCCGCTCACTGCAGAACGACCCGTCGCAGCTCATCCGGCGCACCGCCCGCATGCTGCCCACCGATGTCCGCATCAAGGCCGCCGCGGTGGTGTCGACCGACTTCGATGCCCGCTTCTCCGCGCTGCGCCGCCACTACCGATACCGACTCACCGATGCCGCGTGGGGTGCCGAGCCGGTGTCGGCCCGCGACACCGCGACGTGGTCGCGGCAACTCGACGTGGCAGCGATGAACGCCGCGAGCGCGACGCTGATCGGCCTGCACGACTTCGCCGCGTTCTGCAAACGCCGCGAGGGCGCCACCACCGTCCGTGACCTACAACGGTTCTCGTGGACCCGCGACGACGCCGGGATCGCCGTCGCCGAGGTCGTCGCCGACGCGTTCTGTTGGTCGATGGTGCGGTCACTGGTGGGAGCGGTCGCGACCGTCGGCGAGGGCCGACGGTCGGTGGACTGGTGTGCTGGTCTGCTCGGGGAGACCTCCCGCGCGAGCGCGGTGCCGGTCGCGCCGGCGTGCGGATTGACGTTGGTCGGGGTCGACTACCCGCCGCCGGATCAGTGGGCCGCGCGCGGCGCGGTCACCCGCGAGGTCCGCGGCGCCGTCGGGTGCTGCGGCGACGAACCGAGGTCAGGGTCGTAGCACCAGTCCGCGGCCGTCGCGGGTCCCACCGGAGAGCATCGTGATGGAGTCGACGAGCGTCCAGGTCGCCAGCCCCAACAGGGCGTAGACGCCCAACGGGTGGGTCAGCGCGAGGTACCACGCGAGGATCAGGGTGAGCAGCTGCGCGACCCCGATCACCATGTGCCCCAGATAGAACCGGCCTGCACCGAATCCACCGAGGGTGAGCTGCAGCAGCCCTGCGGTCCGCTTCGAGCGCGACGACAACGGGGTGCCGGTCGCCGGGTCGCGACCCCACGGGGCCCACGGGTCGTCGACACCGGCCATCCCGGGCAGCGAGTAGCCGCTCGAGCCCTTCGGTGGGTGCGGTCGGAACTCGGGGCTGTCCCACCAGGGGTCCCAGTCGATCTCGTCCCTGTCGGCGTCGCGGTCGCTCATGTGGCGCTCCGCTCGTCGGCCATCGCGTCGAGGACGGCCATCTGTACCGCGGCGCCGCCGGTGAGGTCGTCGTCGACCGGGCCCTGCGCCAGCAGACGGCTCCACTCGTTCGAATCGTGGACCATCGGGGTGGTCCCGGCGATGAACGCCTCCACCGCGGACACGAACCGGTCGGGGTCGTCGTGGTATGGGAAATGCCCGGCGCCGGTGAAGGTCTCGAGCTGCGAATGCGGCATCGCCGAGTGTGCGAGGAGTGCGTGTTCGTAGGGGATCACGGTGTCGGCGGTGCCCCACACGAGCAATACCGGCAGCCGCTCGGTGAGATAGCAGCGGTCGAGCATGGTGACGACCTGTCCACGCCAGTCGACCACCGCGCGCAGGGTCCGCATGAACGCGGCGTGCGCGGTCGGGTCGATGAGACCGTTGACGATCCGCAGCACCTCGGTCGCATCGTGCAGCTGCGAGCGAACCGCGGTCGGTGCGGGAAGCGACTGCATGCGGGCGACGACGGTTCCGAGCACCGCGAGGCGTCCGACCGCCTGCGCGGCCGGCAACAGGCCCGGCATCCGCAGCCCGGCGATCACCTGGTGCACACCGGGCAGGGCCAGCACCCGCAGCAGGGGACTCACATCGCGGGTGACGCCACCGGCGGCCACCAGGACGAGGCGTTCCACCAGTTCGGGGAACTGGTAGCAGAACTGCATCGCGACACCACCGCCGAGCGAGTGCCCGATCACCGTCACCCGACGCACGCCGAGCACCGACATCAGGTCGCGCATGCCGTTGGCGTAGGCGGCGACGGAGTAGTCGGCACGCGGCTTGTCCGACAGACCGTGTCCGAGGAGGTCGGGCGCGATGACGGTGAAGTGCGGGGCGAGCAGGTCGATCACCTCGGTCCATGCCGAGGAGTTGTCGCCGATGCCGTGGATGAGCAGCACCGCCGGTCCGCTGCCCGCGGTGCGGTAGGCGCGACGGTAGCCGTGGATGGTGCGGTATTCGACCCGCTGTGTCTGCGCCCGCGTCGGGACCGGACGCAGCGACGACCGCCGCTTGCGCGTCACGATTCGGTTCCTGGGCTGCATCGACGACCTCTTCTGTGCGGAGCACACTGTGTGTCCTGCTGTTTCGAGTAAACCGCAGGTTGGGTCACTTCGCCGACCCATGGGGCGTTTCGGCGTCGATGACCACCCGGTGAACTCCCGATGGTCGGGTGGTGAAACCGCTCTCGCGGCCCGGGGTGGGGGCATGTGCGTGCGTATCGTCGGTGGGCGTGAACCCGTTCGACGTGGACTCTTTCCTGGCGACGGGCGGCCTCATCGGGCTCTGCGTCCTCGTGTTCTTCGAGACCGGGTTGCTCATCGGATTCGTCTTCCCCGGCGACTCCCTGCTGTTCACCGCCGGCATCCTCGCCGCCGCCCCCGACCCCTACGCCCCGCTGTGGCTGCCCTGCGTGGTGGTGCCGATCTCGGCGGCGCTGGGCGATCAGTGCGGCTACCTCATCGGCCGCCGCCTCGGCGAGGGCGTGATGCAGGGCCGGGTCATGCGGTTCATCGGACCCGAACCCGTCGACCGCACCCGCCGATTCTTCGACCGGTACGGCGCGCTGACGGTGTTCTTCGGACGCTTCATCGGCATCGTGCGCACCCTCGTCCCCGTCCTGGCCGGGTTCACCGGCATGCGATGGGCGGCGTTCACCGTGTTCAGCGTGCTCGGCAGCGCGTTCTGGGGCGCGGGCATCATCGTGCTCGGCTACCTGCTCGGCAACGTCTCGTTCATCGCCGACAACATCGACTGGATGATCCTGGCCTCGGCCTGCACCGTCGTCGTCCCGCTCTCGGCGCATCTCGTCCGCCGCGGAGTGATGCGCCGCCGAGCACGCAACGCCGACGCCGCCACGGCGCAGGCGTCGCCCGGGGAGGCGGCCGACGTCACAGTGGACGCCGGCCGCTGATCTCCCGATCTCGGCGCTACCGCAGGTAGGGCTCGGTGCGCCGCAGGTTGGTCGCCGAGAAGTCGTCGGCCACCGTGGCCGCGAGCTCCACGAACGATCGGTGCGCGCCCTTGCCCAGCAGATCGAGGTCCACCTCGGCACCCTCGGCGAGATGATCGTCGAAGGGGATCGACTGCACCGCCCGGCAGCGCGTGAGGAAGTGCTGGCTCAGCTGGTTGGTGTCGATCGTCGATGCACCCGAGCGTGACGAACTGAGCACGACGACCGCGCGGCTGACGAGGTGGCCGTAGCCGTGGGCCTGCAACCAGTCGAGCGTCGCCCCGGCGCTGCGGGCGCCGTCGATGGCGGGCGAGCTCACCAGGATCAGCGAGTTCGCGAGATCCAGAACGCCGTTCATGGCCGAATGGCTCAGTCCCGTACCGCAATCGGTGATGATGATGTTGTAGAAGCGCTGCAACACCTTCATGACGCCGCGGTAATCCTCCTCGCTGAACGCCTCCGCGACCGCGGGGTCGCGCTCGGAGGCGAGCACCTCGAGACGGCTCGGCGCCTGCGAGGTGTGTGCGCGCACATCGCTGTAGCGGTAGATCGAGTTGTCGGCGAGCAGATCGCGCACCGTCGACCGGGTCTGCTGCGGGATGCGCTGCGCCAGGGTCCCCAGGTCGGGGTTGGCGTCGACGGCGATCACGCGGTCGCCACGCAGCGAGGCGAAGACCGAGCCGAGGCCCACGGTGGTCGTCGTCTTGCCGACGCCGCCCTTCAGCGACAGCACCGCGATCCGGTAGTCGCCGCGCACCGGGCGGTTGACCCGCTCGATGAGCTGGTTGTGGACGAGATCGTCGGGGGAGTCGCCCGGGTTGATGGCACCCGCCGACATCCGGTGCACCGCGCGACGCCATCCGCTGTTCGGTGCGCGACGTGCCTTGCGCAACAGCGCCACCTGGTCCAGCGACGCCGTCCCGTTCGCGGGAGGGTACGGACCGTCGACACCCGGGGTCGTGTACGTGAAGCCCGACGGGCCGAATCCCGACTGGCCGTGAGGCGCGGGCGGGGGACCGGGCTGGGTGGGTGCCCCGTATCCGTTGGGCGCGTAGCCCTGCGGGGCGTAGCCCGGAGGCGGTCCGGCGGGCGCGAACCCGCCCGGCGAGGCGAGAGGATCCGAGGCCGGACTGATCGGCGGAGGTCCGGCCGGGCCCTGGCGGGGTGTCTCGAACTGCTGGGCCGGCTCGTACTGCTGGGGCGGCTCGAACTGCTGAGGTGCCTCGAACTGCTGGGGCGGCTCGAACCGGGGCTGGTGCTCGAACGGCGGCGGGCCCTGGAACTGCGGCGGGCCGTCGACGTGCTGTGCACCGTTGACGTGCGGTCCGCCGGTGAAATGCTGCGAGCCGTCGGGCCCGTTCGGGTCGAACGCCGGCGGTCCGCCGAACTGCGGGGGCGCGCCCTGGAACGGCGGCTGCTGATCGAACTGCTGGGGCGGGCCCTGAGGCGGCGGCCCGTCGAACTGCGGACCGCCGGTGAACTGCGGCGGCGCCTCGGTGTGCGGTGGTCCGTCGAACGGCTGGGCCGGGCCACCGAACTGCTCGGACGGGCCGGTGAACTGCGGGGGCGGGCCGGCGTACTGCGGCGGCGCCGGGGGCTGACCCCACGGAGCGGGTGGTGCCTGCGCGGGCCGCCGGTCGGCGTCGGGCGCGGCCCAGGGTGGCGGGGTCGACGGAGGCTGGGTCGGTGCGCCCGGCGGGGGGCCGAAGCCCTGCGCGGGTGCGGGCCCCGGGTCGGCCTGTGGGGCGGCGGCCTCGGAGGGTCCCCGGTCCCGGCTGTCGGGCGCCTGCGGCGTGGGAGCCGACGTGGTGACCCAACGGGTCGCGTCGGCGACGTCGTCGTCGGCGCGCTCATCCTGGGTGGGCGCGGGGTCGGGCGACCCGGCCAGCCACGAGGGCGGCGGGGGTCGGTGACCGGAACCGCGTCCCACCGCGGCCGCCGCGTCGGCGTCGTCGTTCGGTTCGTGATCGGTGTGGCGCCCGGCGGCGCGTGCGGCCGAGTCGTCGTTGCCGGTGGTGTCGTCCCGCGGTGGCTGCTGCAACCACGGCGGTGTCGACGAGATAGCGCTCTTGTCGTAGCTCAACGGACATCCCCTGATAGTCGTGCGGTCATCGGCGACGCCGCCGTCGGCTTCGACGACCACGTCGCTCGGTTCCTCCCCTGCCTGCGGCGCGAAGCGTGCTTCGCGCACAAGCGCCCACAGTTTACTACCGCACACCCTCGGTGCAGGAAGTGGAGTCTCCGCCCGGCAGTAGGGTCATCGACAGGTCGTGACGGCCGGAGCAGGCGGCCACGCCCGCGGTGAGCAGGAGGGATGTCGATGTCGGCAGAGGGTTCGAAGAAGGCGATCGTGGCCGCGCTGGCCGCCAACGCCGGGATCGCGGTCGCGAAATTCGTGGGTTTCGCCGTCACGGGCTCGTCGTCGATGCTCGCCGAGGCGGTGCACTCGGTGGCCGACACGTCCAACCAGGGACTCCTCCTGCTCGGTCAGCGTGAGGCCGCCAAGTCCGCCGACCGTCTGCATCCGTTCGGATATGGCCGGAGCCGGTACTTCTACTCGTTCGTCGTGGCCATGGTGCTGTTCACCCTCGGTTCGCTGTTCGCCATCTACGAGGGCTACGAGAAGATCGTGCACCCGCACGAACTCGAGTCGCCGATCGTGGCCGTGGTCATCCTGGGCGTCGCGATCTGCCTGGAGGGCTACAGCTTTCGTACCGCCTTCGGTGAATCGAAGCCGCTGAAGGGCTCGGCGTCGTGGTGGCGGTTCATCCGCAACTCCCGCAACCCCGAGCTGCCCGTGGTGTTGCTCGAGGACACCGGTGCACTCATCGGCCTCGCGTTCGCCCTCGGCGGTGTCGGACTCGCCACGCTGACCGGTGACCCGATCTGGGACGGCATCGGGACGCTCGCCATCGGCATCCTGCTCGGTGTCATCGCGGTCATCCTCATCGTCGAGATGCACAGCCTGCTCATCGGCGAGGGGGCCACCGCCGCCGACGAACGAGCGCTGTTCGCGGCGCTGGAGGCCGAACCCGGGATCGACCGCGTGATCCACATGAAGACCCAGTACCTCGGACCCGACGAGTTGCTCGTGGCGGCCAAGCTCGGCATCCCCGCCGGGGCGACGGCGGTGACCATCGCCGACACCATAAATTCCGCGGAGGCGCGCATCCGCGCGTCGCTGCCGATCGCGCGCGTCATCTATCTGGAACCCGACATTTATCGAGAACACACCGGGGACCGCGGAAACTGACACCGGACGGGCTCGGCGTGGCAATGTCGTCGACACCATGTCCCGTCCGTTTCGCACCCTTCTCGCTCGCATCCCTTCCCTTCCCTTCGCACCACCGTCAGGAGATCGTCGTGACGCGATCGCAGTCCTCCCAGCCGTCGCGGTCACTGCGACACTCCCTCACCCGGACCAAGTCGGTCGAGCAGTCGATGGCCGACACCGACGAGCCCGGTTCGCAGCTGAAGAAGAGCCTGTCGTGGTGGGACCTCACCGTCTTCGGTGTCTCGGTCGTCATCGGTGCCGGCATCTTCACCATCACCGCGTCGACCGCGGGCGACAAGGCCGGCCCCGCCATCTCCGTCTCGTTCATCATGGCCGCGATCGCCTGCGGTCTCGCCGCGCTCTGCTACGCGGAGTTCGCGTCGACGGTGCCGGTCGCCGGATCGGCCTACACCTTCGGCTACGCGACGTTCGGTGAGTTCCTGGCCTGGATCCTCGGCTGGGATCTGATCCTCGAGTTCGCCGTCGGTGCCGCCGTGGTGTCGAAGGGGTGGTCGAGTTACCTCGGCACGGTGTTCGGCTTCTCCGGCGGCACCGCCGAGGTCGCCGGACTCGACGTCGATTGGGGCGCCCTGGTGATCGTCGTGGCCATCACCGCGCTGTTGGTGCTGGGCACGAAGTTGTCGTCGGGCGTCAGCGCGGTGATCACCGCGATCAAGGTCACCGTCGTCCTACTGGTGATCGTCGTCGGCTTCTTCTACATCAAGACCTCGAACTACGGCCCGTTCATCCCGAAGTCCGAGCCGACCGAGAGTGGTGGGAGTTCGGTCGAGTCGACCCTGTTCTCCCTCATGACCGGCGGCGGCGACTCCAACTACGGCTGGTACGGCCTGCTCGCTGCGGCGTCGATCGTGTTCTTCGCCTTCATCGGCTTCGACGTGGTCGCGACCACGGCCGAGGAGACCAAGAACCCCAAGCGCGATGTGCCGCGCGGCATCCTTTTCTCGCTGGGCATCGTGACCGTCCTGTACGTCCTCGTGACGATCGTGGTCACCGGCATGGTCAGCTACAAGGATCTCGCGACCTCCGCCGGTGACGGTGAGGCCAAGAACCTGGCCTACGCGTTCGGTCTGAACGGCATCACCTGGGCCGAGAAGGCGATCTCCATCGGTGCCCTGGCGGGTCTCACGACGGTGGTCATGGTCCTCATGCTCGGTCAGTCCCGCGTGCTGTTCGCGATGGCGCGTGACGGTCTGCTACCGCGTGGTCTGTCGAAAACCAGCAAGTTCGGCACACCGGCACGCATCCAGCTCATCGTCGGTGGTGTGGTCGCGGTCGTCGCCGCGTTCTTCCCGATCAACAAGCTCGAGGAGATGGTCAACGTCGGCACGCTGTTCGCGTTCGTCGTGGTCGCCGCGGGCGTCCTGGTGCTGCGTCGCACGCGACCGGATCTGTCGCGGGGCTTCACCGTCCCGTGGATGCCGGTCATCCCGATCCTGGCGATCGTGTCGTGTGTGTGGCTGATGCTGAACCTGTCGGCGCTCACTTGGATCCGCTTCGTGATCTGGATGGTGATCGGTGTCGCCTTCTACTTCCTCTACAGCCGACGGCACTCGATGGTCGGCCGTCGTGAGCGGGGAGAGGTGGCGTCGGTCGACTCACCGACACTGTCGAAGTCGCCCCCGGGCTGACCCCGACGGCACCGGCCCGGCGCATCGACGTCGGCGGCCGGGCGGTTGTGGGTGTTCACAGGGGCGTCGACGGTCCACGGTCACCATCACCGGCGAAGCCGGTCGTTCACCGGCCGTTTTTCGCGCTTGAGCGGCGAGTTCGTTAGCCTCTAACGTGACACTCGGGCCCGACCGGTCCGATCGCCAACCAGGAGTAGTAGATGACATCGGTGCAGACAAGCCTCAGTGCGGACAACCTCGGCGGGATCGACTTCAAGGTCGCGGACCTGTCGCTCGCCGCATACGGCCGACTGGAGATCGACCTGGCCGAGGCCGAGATGCCCGGACTGATGGAGCTGCGTCGTGAGTACGCAGATGTGGCCCCGCTGAAGGGTGCGCGCATCTCCGGCTCGCTGCACATGACCACCCAGACCGCGGTGCTGATCGAGACGCTGACCGCGCTCGGTGCCGAGGTCCGCTGGGCGTCGTGCAACATCTTCTCCACCCAGGACCACGCCGCCGCGGCCATCGTCGTCGGCCCGCACGGCACCCCCGAGGAGCCCAAGGGCATCCCGGTGTTCGCGTGGAAGGGCGAGAGCCTCGAGGAGTACTGGTGGTGCGCCGAGCAGATGCTCACCTGGCCCGGCGAGCCCTGCAACATGATCCTCGACGACGGCGGCGACGCCACCATGATGGTGCTGCGCGGCGCGCAGTTCGAGAAGGCGGGCGTCGTCCCGCCGGTCGAGGACAACGACTCGGCCGAGTACACGATCTTCCTGAACCAGCTGCGCGAGCGCTTCGAGACCGACAAGACCAAGTGGTCGACGATCGCCGAGTCGGTCAAGGGTGTCACCGAGGAGACCACCACCGGCGTGCTGCGCCTGTACCAGTTCGCCGCCGCCGGCGAGCTGACCTTCCCGGCCATCAACGTCAACGACTCGGTCACCAAGAGCAAGTTCGACAACAAGTACGGCACCCGCCACTCGCTGATCGACGGCATCAACCGCGCCACCGACGTCCTCATCGGCGGCAAGAAGGTCCTCATCGCCGGATACGGCGACGTGGGCAAGGGCTGCGCCGAGTCGCTCGCCGGTCAGGGCGCACGCGTCCAGGTCACCGAGATCGACCCGATCAACGCACTGCAGGCGCTCATGGACGGCTACGACGTCGTCACCGTCGAGGACGCGATCGGCAAGGCCGACATCGTGATCACCTCGACCGGCAACCTGGGCATCATCACCCTCGATCACATGCGCCAGATGAAGGACAAGGCGATCCTGGGCAACATCGGCCATTTCGACAACGAGATCGACATGGCCGGCCTCGAGAACTCCGGCGCCAAGCGCGTCGTGGTCAAGCCGCAGGTCGACCAGTGGATCTTCGACAACGGCAAGTCGATCATCGTGCTCTCGGAGGGTCGTCTGCTGAACCTCGGCAACGCCACCGGTCACCCGTCGTTCGTGATGAGCAACAGCTTCTCGAACCAGGTCATCGCCCAGATCGAGGTCTGGACCAAGAACGACGAGTACGACAACGAGGTCTACCGCCTCCCCAAGCACCTCGACGAGAAGGTCGCCAAGATCCACGTCGAGGCGCTCGGTGGCACGCTCACCAAGCTCACCAAGGAGCAGGCCGAGTACATCAACGTCGACGTCGAGGGCCCCTACAAGCCTGATCACTACCGCTACTGATCGGCGGCGCGGTCTGATCTGACCGCTCCCGCGACCGCAAAACGCTCCCGCGACCGGAATCCCGGTCGCGGGAGCGTTTTTCGGTAGCGCGAGTGTGTCTACTCGGTGAGCAGATCATCGGCGACGGCGAGCGCGCCGGCGGTGTCGACCACCGACCACGGGGCCATCCAGTCGCGCCGCGCCAGAGCGCGATACAGCTCGTCGACGCGGTTCTGCAACAAGGTGTCGCGTTCGTAGGCGTCGCGGGCACGCGAGGCGTCGAGGTCGGCACGTGAGCGCGCACGACCCATCGCGACCTCGGCGGTCACGTCGATGAGCAGATGGTGATCGGGTACCGGCAGACCGAACCGGTGGTACTCGATCTCGGCGACCCACCCGACGGCCTCACCGTCGGCGTCCTGCTCACACCGCGCGGCGGTGTAGGCCGCGTTGGAGGCGACATACCGATCGAGGAGCAACACGTCGCACCCGGCGAGACGTTCGCGGATGAGCCCGGCCGCACCTCGCCGGTCGAGGGCGAACAACATCGCCATCGCGTACGGGCTCGAGCGGAGATCGCCGTGCTCACCGTGCAGGGCCTCCGCGGCGATGTCGGCGTGGACCGATTCGCCGTATCGCGGGAACGCCATCGTCGCCACGCGATGGCCGGTCGCGGTCCACCGCTGGGTCAACCCGTCGACCAGGGTCCGTTTGCCGGCGCCGTCGAGACCTTCCACCGCGATGAGAACTCCCACACCGCCGATGCTAGCCAGCCGCACACGGCAAGTGCGCTCACCTGCACACGGACGCGCCGTCATCGATGTGCGGTGACGTGCCGGTCGGAGACCCGCGGGCGTCGGCGCGCCACCCGCCCGTTCACCCGTCGCAATGTCACCATGGGTGACATGAAGCCCAGGATTCTCGTCGTCGACGACGACGCGGCGCTCGCCGAGATGCTCACGATCGTGCTGCGCGGTGAGGGCTTCGAACCGTTCGTCGTCGGCGACGGCACCCAGGCGTTGGCCGCGGTCAGGGAGATCCGCCCCGATCTCGTGCTGCTCGACCTGATGCTGCCCGGGATGAACGGCATCGACGTGTGTCGGGTCCTGCGTGCCGATTCCGGTGTCCCGATCGTGATGCTCACCGCGAAGAGCGACACCGTCGACGTCGTCCTCGGTCTCGAGTCCGGCGCCGACGACTACATGGTGAAGCCGTTCAAGCCCAAGGAACTCGTCGCCCGCGTGCGCGCCCGGTTGCGTCGCACCGACGACGAGCCCGCCGAACTGCTGTCGATCGGTCCGATCGAGATCGACGTCCCCGCCCACAAGGTGACGCGCGAGGGCAACCCGATCTCGTTGACGCCCTTGGAGTTCGACCTGTTGGTCGCACTCGCCCGCAAACCGCGCCAGGTGTTCACCCGTGACGTGCTCCTCGAGCAGGTCTGGGGATATCGGCATCCCGCCGACACCCGCCTGGTGAACGTCCACGTCCAGCGCCTGCGCGCGAAGGTCGAGCTCGACCCGGAGAACCCCGAGGTCGTGCTCACGGTGAGGGGGGTCGGCTACAAGGCCGGCCCGCCGTGATCCGCGCCAACCCCTCCCGGTCTGCCCGCATCGGGCGCGGTCGTCGCCGTATCAACCCGACCTTCCCGCGTTTCCTGCGGCGGTGGTCGGCGACAGGTCGCGTCACCGGACGTCTCTGGCGTCGGTCGCTGCAGCTGCGTGTGGTCGTGTCGACGATGGTGCTGTCCCTGGTGGTGCTGCTGATTCTCGGGTTCGTCCTCACGAGCCAGATCACCGACCGGCTGCTCGACCAGAAGTTGCGCGCGGCCACCGAGGAGATCGACCGGGCCCGCACCTCGGTCGAACGCGACCTCGCCGGCGGCGACACCAACGCCTCGATCACCAATCGGCTGCAGCAGACGCGCTCGATCCTCACCGACCGCGACGTCGGCACCACCCCCGCATCCGGCGTGGTCGGCACCTTCGACACCGTCCTCCTGGTGCCCGCCGGTCCGCAGGACTCGGCGTCGGTGGGGCCGGCCGACGAGATCCCCGACAACCTGCGCGCGATGGTGCGCGGCGGTCGGATCGCCTACCGCTACTCCTCGGTCGCCGAGAGCGGCGGCAAACGCTCACCCGCACTCATCATCGGCACCCCGACCGCGACCGGCGTCGCGGGTCTCGAGCTCTACCTGGTGTTCCCGCTGACCAACGAGGAGAGCACCGTCTCGCTGGTGCGCGGCACCCTGTTCACCGGCGGTCTGGTGCTGATCGTGTTGCTGGCGGCCATCGCCATGCTGGTGTCGAGGCAGGTGGTGATCCCGGTGCGGTCGGCGTCACGGATCGCGGTGCGCTTCGCCGACGGTCGACTCAAGGAACGCATGCCGGTGCGGGGTGAGGACGACATGGCACGGTTGGCGATGTCGTTCAACGACATGGCCGAGAGCCTCTCGAAGCAGATCAGCACCCTCGAGGAGTTCGGTGGACTGCAGCGTCAGTTCACCTCCGACGTCAGCCATGAACTGCGCACCCCGCTCACCACCGTGCGCATGGCCGCCGACGTCCTCTACGAGTCGCGCGACGACCTCGACCCGGTGAACAAGCGGTCGGTGGAGCTGATGAACAGCGAACTCGACCGTTTCGAGACGCTGCTCGGTGAACTCCTCGAGATCTCCCGCCACGACGCCGGTGTCGCCGAACTGGCCGCCGAGAAGATCCCGATGAGCATCCCCATCGACGGCGCGCTCGCCACCGTCCGCCACCTCGCCGCCGACACCGACACCCCGCTGGTTCTCGATCTCCCGTCCGAACCGGTGATCGCCGAGATCGATCCGCGGCGCGTGGAACGCATCCTGCGCAACCTGTTGGCCAACGCGATCGACCACGGCGAGCAGAAACCGGTGACGCTGACCATGCGCAGCGACGGCGACGCGGTGGCCATCACCGTCCGCGACCGCGGCATCGGACTGCGGCCGGGGGAGGAGAAGCTCGTCTTCAACCGGTTCTGGCGATCCGACCCGTCGCGTTTCCGCCGTTCCGGCGGCACCGGGCTCGGCCTGGCCATCAGCATCGAGGACGCGCGGCTGCACAACGGGCGCCTCGAGGCGTGGGGTGAACCCGGCTCGGGGGCGAGTTTCCGCCTGACGCTCCCCCTGGTCCGCGGGCACAAGGTGTTGGGAAGTCCTTTGCCGCTCAAGCCGATCGGCGCACGTAAGGTCACCGGACGTGAGTGATGCCCCACGACGGCGGCGTCGGCTCCCGGTCGCGGTGCTGGCCGCGATCTGCGTCGCGGTGACCGTGAGCGCCGGATGCGTGTCGATCCCGACCAGTTCGAGCCCTCAGCCGATCGGCACACTGCCCAGTCGGGCGCCGGCGGTGTCGGTGCCGAGTCCGTTGCCCGGGATGAGCCCCGAGGCGCTCGTCCGTGACTTCCTCAAGGCCTCGGCCAACCCCGGCTCGGGCCACCTCGCCGCGCGGCAGTACCTCACGTCGTCGGCGTCGGACGGATGGGACGACCGCGGCGGCTCGCTGATCCTCGACTCGATCAGCGTGCTCACCGACGGCCGCACCGACGACACCTTCACCGCCCGGCTGATCGCCGACAACACCGGTGTGCTGCAACCCAACGGCCACCTCATCCCCGCGACCGGCAAGGTGGAGTCGCGGCTGACGATGCGACTGGTCAACGGGCAGTGGCGGATCGACGGCGCGCTGCCCGCCGGCGCGATGGTCGATCGCACCCAGTTCGTGTCGAGTTACCGCGCGCGCAACGTGTACTTCCCGTCGGTGTCGGGCGACCGCCTCGTCGCCGACCCCCGGTGGCTGTACTCGACCGGCAACGACGTCAGCGACCAGTTGGTCGACATGCTCATCTCCGGGCCCTCGGACGAACTGTCCCGCGCGGTCGATTCCGCGTTCCCCTCCACGGCGGCGCTGCGGGGATCGATCGAGGGCATCGGATCGGGCGGGGTGCGGCTGCAGCTGACCGGGCTGAGCTCGCTGTCCGAACGCGACCGCACCCTCCTCGCCGCCCAGGTCGTGTGGTCCCTCGACCGCGCCGACGTCCCGGGCCCCTATGTCATCGACGCCGACGGCGCGCCGCTCAACGAGCGGTACTCGTCGGGATGGACCACCGGTGACGTCGCGTCACTTGATCCCTCGGGTGCCGCGCAGTCGTCGCCTGCGCTGATGGTCATCCGGTCGGGGTCGCTCGCCCGCGTGACGGGAACCGGCCTCACCCCGGTCGAGGGTCCACTGGGCACCTCCGGCGCACTGTTGTCGGCGTCGGTGTCGTCGGACGGCAAGCGCGTCGCCGCGGTCACCCGTGGCCCCGCGGGCGGTCCCGCGATGCAACTGCAACTCGGCGATCTCGGTGCGACACCGGTGACGGTGGCGTCGGGACGCACGATCTCGCGGCCGTCGTTCGGACCCGACGACGACACCGTGTGGGCTGTCGTCGACGGTCGCCTGCAGCGCTTCTCGCGCGACGCCACCGGCGCCCTGCAGGCCCCGCGAACCGTCGACACCGGCGCCCTGGCCCTCGTGGCGCGCGGCGACATCACCGAGGTCCAGGTGTCGCGCGATGGGGCGCGCGCCGCCGTGATCGTCGGCGGCACACCGATTCTCGCCGTCATCTCCACCACCGGACCGGACACGCAGGCGCTGACCGGTGCGCGCGACGCCGCGTTCAACATCGGCGGCGAGGCCGTCTCCCTCGACTGGGTGTCCGGCGACACCGTCGTCGTCGCCCGCAGCACCTCCGACTCCCCGATCGTGCAGGTCAGCGTCGACGGGACACCGGCGGTCGGTCTGCTCAGCGGCAACCTGACCCCGCCGGTCACCGCGGTGGTGGGGGACCGCTCCACGCTCTACGCCGCCGACAGCCGCGGCATCCTCCGGCTCGGCAGCACCGACGGCCAGCCCGACCAGTACTGGAACGAGGTCGCCCCGACGATGGGGTCGCAGGCCATCCCGGTCCTGCCCCAGTGATCGCCTGCTGACCGCGCCGTCGCCGACGCACGAACCGAACGCGCGCATCTGTGGACAACTGCTGCCCACCGCCGCGGCGGGACGAGGACGTCGTGTCGACGCGACGACGATGGCGGCATGTCGCGACGACCCGTCTGGCTCGAGGGGGCTCGCAGGGTCGCGTACGCCGCCGCCGATCTCGCGGTACCGCTGCACTGTGGCGGCTGCGCCCGCCCGGGCACGCGGTGGTGCGCGCGGTGCGACGCCACCCTGCGCGACGACCCCGTCGAACTGACCCCGCGCGTGCCACCACCGGTCACCACGTGGGCCGTCGGGCGCTACGTCGGCCCGTGTCGGGGCGCGGTGCTCGCGCTCAAGGAACACGGCCGCGGAGACCTGGTGCCGATCCTCGGTGCGGCCGTGGCCCGCGACCTCGTCCGGCTGGCGGCATGGTCGGAACTGCCGCGCGCGACCGGTTCGCTGATCCTGGTGCCGGCACCGACCCGCTGGTGGGCGGCACGTCGCCGCGGGGGTGACCCGGTGACCGCCATCGCCCGGGCCGCCGCCGACCTCCTCGGTCCCCGGGTGTCCGTCGTCGGCGCGTTGCGCACCTCGGCGTGGGCGCAGGACTCGGCCGGGCTGTCCGCGCGCGCCCGCGTCGACAACCTCGCACACGCGATCACCGTGACCGCGCGGCCCGCGGCACTCGCGCGACTGCGCGCGCCCGACACCGCGGTCGTCCTGCTCGACGACGTGCTGACGACCGGTGCCACCGCGACCGAGTCGCTGCGGGTGCTCGCCGCGGTCGGTGTCGGTGTCCACGCGGTGCTCGTGGTGGCCGGTGCATGAACCCGCGTGCGGGCCACCCCGGCAGCCGAACCCGACATCCCGGGCACGACACTCCGCGCGACACGCGATGAGGTCGACGGATCGACATGAAAACTCGATGAAATGTTGACACGCAAATCATGGCGACCGGATGGCCCAGCGACTACCTTGAGGAATCACACTCGTCGACATCGCGCGTCACGCCGAGGAGGTCGTGACGACCAGCCCGCGCCCGCGCGGTGCCGTCGGCGGTGATCTCGAACAGCATCGCCCGACATGTGGAGGTGAGGCCGCTCCCCCCAGAAGTGTCGTTGCGATGCAATCGATCTCACGCTCTACAGGTCACGAGCGATTGCGCGAGGAACGGAGGTCGGACACCGGCCCCCATCCGAGCAACGGCACCGACCCCGACCGTGGCCGTCCGCGATCCCTTTCGTGCGACATCTCGTCCGTGCGAGTCGCGACGCCCGCGGAACACCCCAGACCAGGAGGTAAACCGAGTGTCGACAGCAGTGAAAACCATTCGAGCAGGGCTGAACACGACCCCCCGCGCAGGAACCGATGCCGCGCCCCGGGCGAGCAACCCCGCCCAGCGTCCCGTACCGACGCCCCGCGAGCCGTCCACCCCGCACACACCGCCCCGAGCCGATCAGGCGCCGGCGGCCCCCGATCCCTTCGACCGCAGCTCGGCCTTCGTGTCCGCCGACCCTGACCACATCCCCGGTCAGCCGGTCGCGACCGTCACCGTCACCGGCCGCAATGTCGAGGTACCCGAGCACTTCCGTGTGCACGTCGGCGACAAGCTCTCCCGTGTCGAGCGATTCGATCCCACGATCTATGCCTTCGACGTCGAACTGCACCACGAGCGCAACCGACGCCAGTCCAAGGTCTGCCAACGCGTGGAGATCACCGTGCGCGGCAAGGGCCCCGTCGTGCGCGCCGAGGCGTGCTCGGAGAACTTCTACGCCGCGCTGGAATCCGCCGTCGACCGGCTGCAGTCGCGTCTGCGACGCACCAAGGACCGCCGCCGCGTGCACCACGGCCTGCGCACCCCGGTCTCGGTCGCCGAGGCGACCGCCGACATCGAGACCCTCGACCTCACCGACACGATGCCCGACACCACGACCGATCCCGCCGAGACCGCACTCGACGACCACGGGCCCGGGCAGGTGGTGCGCATCAAAGACCACGAGGCCGTACCGATGACCGTCGACGATGCGCTCTACGAGATGGAACTCGTCGGCCACGACTTCTTCCTCTTCCACGACAAGGAGTCCGATCGGCCCTCGGTGGTCTACCGCCGTCACGCCTTCGACTACGGGTTGATACGTCTCGCCTGACCACCCTGAGGACGCCCGAGAACGCAGCCGCGGCGGTGACAACCGTCGCGGCTGCGTCGCGTCAGGACCCCGTCAGTACCATGGTGGGGATCTGCGGCCGCACCCATCGGGGTGCGCGCGCATGCCACACGCCCACACAGCCACGAAATTCGGACAGAGGGATCAACAGTGCTCAACAGGATGCTGCGAGTCGGCGAGGGCCGGATGGTCAAACGTCTGGACGCGATCGCGACACACGTCGAGTCGCTGTCCGACGAGATCGAGGCGCTCACCGACGACGAACTGCGCGCCAAGACCGCCGAGTTCACCGAGCGATACACCGACGGCGAGTCGCTCGACGACATGCTGTCGGAGGCGTTCGCCGTCGCCCGCGAGGCCGCGTGGCGCGTTCTCGGCCAGAAGCCGTTCCACGTGCAGATCATGGGCGGTGCGGCACTGCACTTCGGCAACATCGCCGAGATGAAGACCGGTGAGGGCAAGACCCTGACCTGTGTTCTGCCGGCCTACCTCAACGCGCTCACCGGCGCGGGCGTCCACGTCGTCACCACCAACGACTACCTCGCCAAGTTCCACGCCGAGTGGATGGGACGCGTGCACCGCTTCCTCGGCCTGCAGACCGAGGTCATCCTCACCGGGATGACGCCCGACCAGCGCCGCGAGGCCTACGCCGCCGACATCACCTACGGCACCAACAACGAGTTCGGCTTCGACTACCTGCGCGACAACATGGCGCACTCGCTCGCCGACCTCGTGCAGCGCGGCCACGCCTACGCCATCGTCGACGAGGTCGACTCGATCCTCATCGACGAGGCCCGCACCCCGCTGATCATCTCGGGCCCGGCCGACGGGTCGAGCAAGTGGTACACCGAGTTCGCCCGGATCGCGCCGCACCTCAAGAAGGACGTCCACTACGAGGTCGACATCCGCAAGAAGACCATCGGCGTGCACGAGGCCGGTGTGGAGTTCGTCGAGGACCAGCTCGGCATCGAGAACCTCTACGACGCGTCGAACTCGCTGCTCGTCAGCTACCTGAACAACGCCATCAAGGTCCAGGAGCTCTTCGAGCGCGACAAGGACTACATCGTCCGCAACGGCGAGGTCCTCATCGTCGACGAGTTCACCGGTCGCGTGCTCGACGGACGTCGGTTCAACGAGGGTCTGCACCAGGCCATCGAGGCCAAAGAGGGCGTCGAGATCAAGGCCGAGAACCAGACCCTGGCCACCATCACGCTGCAGAACTACTTCCGCATGTACGAGAAGTTGGCCGGCATGACCGGTACCGCGCAGACCGAGGCCGCCGAGCTCGACCAGATCTACAAGTTGGGCGTGTTGCCGATCCCGACGAACAAGCCGATGATCCGCGCCGATCAGACCGACCTCATCTACAAGACCGAGGAGGCGAAGTTCGCTGCGGTCGTCGACGACATCACCGAGCGACACGAGAAGGGGCAGCCGGTCCTGATCGGCACCACCAGCGTCGAGCGCTCGGAGTACCTGGCGCGTCAGCTCACCAAGCGCGGGATCCCGCACACCGTCCTCAACGCGAAGTTCCACGAGCAGGAGGCGCAGATCATCGCCGAGGCCGGTCGGTCCGGCGCGGTCACCGTCGCCACCAACATGGCCGGCCGTGGCACCGACGTCGTGCTCGGCGGCAACCCCGATGTCATCGCCGACGTGCGCCTGCGCAAGCAGCGTCTCGACCCGGTGGAGACACCGGAGGAGTACGAGGCGGCGTGGGACGAGGTCATCGAGTCGGTGAAGGCCGAGGTCGCCGCCGACGCGGAGAAGGTGCGCGAGGCCGGCGGTCTCTACGTGCTCGGCACCGAACGCCACGAGTCGCGTCGTATCGACAACCAGCTGCGCGGTCGCTCGGGTCGTCAGGGTGACCCGGGTGAGTCGCGGTTCTACCTGTCGCTCGGCGACGAGCTGATGCGGCGGTTCAACGGCGCGGCACTGGAGTCGATCATGAACCGCGTCAACCTGCCCGACGACGTCCCGATCGAGGCGAAGATGGTCAGCAAGGCCATCCGCAGCGCGCAGACCCAGGTCGAGCAGCAGAACTTCGAGGTCCGCAAGAACGTCCTCAAGTACGACGAGGTGATGAACGAGCAGCGCAAGGTCATCTATGGCGAGCGCCGCACCATCCTCGAGGGCGAGGACCACCGTGAGCAGGTGCTGCGCATGATCGACGACGTGGTCACCGCCTACGTCGCCGGCGCCACCGCCGTCGGCTACGTCGAGGACTGGGATCTCGAGCAGCTGTGGACCGCCATGCGCACGCTCTACCCGATCGAGCTCGACTACAAGGAGATCGTCGGCGAGAACGAGTTCGGTGAGCGTGAGGACGTCTCGGCCGAGGAACTGACCGAGAAGCTGGTCGCCGACGCGCGCGAGGCCTACGCCAAGCGTGAGGCGGAGATCGACGCGATGGCCGGCGAGGGCGCGATGCGCCAGCTCGAACGGACCATCCTGCTCAGCGTGCTCGACCGCAAATGGCGCGACCACCTCTACGAGATGGACTACCTGCGCGAGGGCATCCACCTGCGGTCGATGGCCCAGCGCGACCCGGTGGTGGAGTACCAGCGCGAGGGTTTCGACATGTTCCAGGGCATGCTCGAGGGCCTCAAGGAGGAGTCGGTCGGCTTCCTGTTCAACGTCGCGGTCGAGGCCGCGCCGTCCGAGCAGGCCCCGGCTCCGGTGGCCGCCCCCGTCGCCCCGCCGGTCGCCCCGCGTCCCCTGCCCACCGAGGAGGCGCAGAGCGCGGTCGCGATGACCAAGTCGGCGGCCCCGACGGCGCTGCGGGCACGAGGCTTCGACGACGAGCAGCAGGATCTGGTCTACACCGGGCCCGCCGAGGACGGCAGCACGCGACAGATCGCCGACGGCGCGGACACCGCGGGCGTCTCCGCGAGCCGCCGCGAACGTCGTGCCGCCGCGCGGTCGGGTACCCGCACCGCGGGCACCAAACCGCCGAAGGCCCGCAAGAAGCGCTAGCCGGCGCCTCCCGCTCGACCGGTCCGCTCCCGCGACAGACACCACCGTCGCGGGGGCGGAGTCGTCTCGCGCGAACGCGCGGGGCGGGCACCGCCCGCGTCGTCACGGGAGCGATGCCGACATTTTTCGTGCATGCCGGAACCGGCGCCCCGGTCGCCGCGTCGTAAGAGGTGCGCGAACTCGACTCCTCGGCGGGAACACCCCGCCGGTCGGCTCGCCACGGACGATCGGTGGGGGCTCATGACGGACACAGGCAGAATCGCGGTGCGCGACCGCGAGGTCGGGACCGGGTGGCTGATCGGCCCCATCCCGCAGTGCGAGCCCGAGCCACTGTCGGTGTCGCCGCCGCCCGTGCACGCGGGGAGGACGAACACCGACCGACCATCGACTCCGCGGCGGCCACCGGCGCCCCCGGTGGGCGCCCCGGTCGCCGATCGCGTCGACCCGTCGGCGCGCACGTTCGCCGTCTCCGCGCTGACCCGTGTGCTCGAGGTCATCGACCGGCGCCGTCCGGTCGCCCATCTCGCCGCGGTGGCCGCGCCACACATCATCGATCAGGTCACGGCGCTGATGCACCGACCCGTCCCGACGTCGGCGCCGGGTCGGCGTCCGCCGACGGCGTCGTTGCTGCGCGTCCACCTGCAGTGGTCGGGTCCCGATGCCGCGGAGGTGACCGCGAGCTACGCGCGCGGGGACCGGGTCCACGCCGTCGCCGCGCGCGTGCAGCGGGTGCCCACCCGCATCCGCCCGTCGGTCCCGGGCGGTCCGCGCACCACCGAGCTGCGGTGGACGCTGGTCAACATCACCACCGTCTGAGCCGGGCGGCCGATCTGGGATGATGGGGTCGCACGCAGAACAGGAAGGCGGTGTGGACCCCGGTGAACCGACTCTCCCCACAGGACGCCACCTTCTACTACCGCGACGAAGAGGGTTCCACGACCCATCTCGGATCGCTGCTCGTCCTCGAACGCAGCGCCACCCACCTCGAATACCACCGTCTGCTGGCCACCGTCGAGAGCCGACTGGGCTCGGTGCCGCGGTATCGGCAGCGCGTCCGCGAGGTGACGTTGGGTCTCGGCCGCCCGGTGTGGGTGGACGACAACGACTTCGACATCACCTACCACGTCCGGCGCTCGGCCCTGCCGACGCCGGGGACCGACGACCAGCTCCACGACCTCGTCGCGCGGCTCATGTCACGACCGCTCGACCGGCACCGTCCCCTGTGGGAGATGTACCTCGTCGAGGGGTTGGCCGACAATCGGATGGCGGTGCTGACGAAGACCCATCGCGCACTGGTCGACGGGCGCGACGCCCTCGAGATCAACCAGGTCATCGTCGACGACGAGCCCGTGCATCCCGAGACGCCGCAGGACCTGTGGCTGCCCGACGCCGAACCCAGCAGCGGCGCACTGGTGGTCGGCGCGATCGCCGACGTGGTCACCCGGCCGTGGGAGCTGGTCGAGACCGTGCGGTCGGCGCCGGTCGCCCGCGTGGCGTCGGCCCCGGTCGCGACCGTCACCTCGGTGGTGGCCGGTTCGTTGCGCCGGATCGGCTCGGTGATGCAGCTGGCCACCGATTCCGCGCCGGACAGCCCGCTCAACGGCGCCACCACCGGCACGAGGCGGTTCACCGTGGCCTCGATACCGGCGGTGCGGTGCCTGCAGATCGCCCGCGCACACGACTGCGCCGTGAACGACGTCGTGCTCGCGGCCATCGCCGGCGCCCTGCGTCGCTGGTTGCTCTCGCGGGACCTCGCCGTCGACGCCCACGCGACCGTGCGGGTGATGGTGCCGCTCAGTGCCTACGTCGCCGGCGGCGAGGCCGGGTCGACGCGCTCCGACGAGTTGCGCAGTGACGCCGAGTGGATGGCCGAGGGTCTGCGGGGGTTCGTCACCGATCTGCCGGTCGGCGAGCCCAATCCGACCGTGCGCCTGTCGCAGATCGCGCACCTCACCGAACGGCACTCCCACTCGAGTCGTCGGGTGTCGATGGGGACGCGCGCCTGGCTGCCCGAGCTCACCGTCGCGGCGACCCAGCGCGTGGGACCGGCGACCTTCCACGCGATGAGCTCGCGTGCGGCGGCGTCGATGTCGGGGCGCTCGTTCAACGTCCCCATCAGCATCGCGCGCGGGCCCGGCGCCCCGCAGTACCTGGCGGGCAACCGCATCACCGAGATCTACCCGGTGCCCGCGCTGGTGCCGCAGCGCGCGCTCGCGATCGGGCTGAACTCCTACAACGGCGAGGTGTTCTTCGCCTTCAACGCCGACCGCGACATCATGTGGGATCTCGGTGCCATGACCGAGTTCCTCGCCGAGTCGTTCGACGAGCTGCCGGTGACGACCCGGTGAGCCGACAACAAACCCCGAGGAGAACAGTCGAGTGAGGGTGTACCTACCGGCCACGTTGGCGATGCTGGCGACGATCGAGGAGTCGGGGCAGTTCGACTCGGTCGGGGGCACCGCCTTCGCCCTCACCCCGGCGCTGCGGGAGTCCTACACCTCCGGTGACGACGAGGAACTCGCCGAGGCGGCGATGCGGGAGGCCGCGCGGGCCTCTCTGCGGCTGATGGCCGCCGAGGCGGACACGCGTGACCCCGACGAACCCGCCCTGCCGCTGCGGCGGGTGGTGGTCGCCGCCGACGTCGAACCGGTCACCCTCCGCCCCGACCTCGACGTCGCGGTGGTCAAGATCGCCCCCGCGGTGCCGCGCTCGGCGATCGCGTCGGTGCACGTCGACGTGGCCGAGGCGCAGCCCGCCGTCGCCGCGGCGGTCGAGGTGATCGACGACGCCGACCTCGGCGACGAGGACGCCGAACTCGCGATCGGCGACATCGACGATTTCGATCTCGCCTGGTACGCCACCCAGGAGCTCCTGTTCCTGCTCGAACTGCTCTGAAGTCGTCTGCGCTGCGGCGACGCGGCACCCCGGCGATGGGGCGCGACACCACAAACCCCCGGTCCGAGGTGTGTCCTCGTACACATCGACGGTGATCCCTGGACGCCTACGGTTGCGTAACCTACGCTTTCGTAGGTCAGTGTTTCCGGCGGCGAGAGGGCCATCGTGGCAGTCAAGAACGTCCCCGAGTACGCGCACCTGAGCGAGAGCGACGTGGCCGAGCTCGGCCGTCGTCTCGACGCCATCCGCGCCCGGATCGAGGAGTCGCGCGGAGAGCGCGACGCGAAGTACATCCGCAACACCATCCGGTTCCAGCGCGCCCTCGAGGTCACCGGTCGGGCGTTGACCGTGGGCGCGCGCCGGCGGTCGCTGTGGTGGCTGGGTGCCTCGGCGCTCGGTGTCGCCAAGATCGTCGAGAACATGGAGATCGGCCACAACGTCATGCACGGCCAGTGGGACTGGATGAACGATCCGGAGATCCACTCGACCGGCTGGGAGTGGGACAACGCGGGCCCCTCCGAGCACTGGAAGCAGACCCACAACTACATCCACCACAAGTACACCAACGTGTTGGGCATGGACGACGACGTGGGCTACGGCCTGCTGCGCGTGACGCGCGACCAGAAGTGGGCGCCGTTCTACCTCGGCAACCTCGTCTACAACACGCTGCTGGCGGTGGGCTTCGAGTACGGCGTCGCCGCGCAGTACCTCGAGATCGGCAAGATCGGCCGCAAGAACTTCGACCGTGCCGAGTTCGACCGCAAGCTGGGTGAGGTCGGGGAGAAGGTCGGCCGCCAGATCCTCAAGGACTACGTGGTCCATCCCGCGCTCGTCGGCGGGGTGACCCGGTCGCGGTCGGGATGGCGCGCCGCACTCACCTCGAACCTGATGGCCAACGCGATCCGCAACGTGTGGTCCAACGCCATCATCTTCTGCGGACACTTCCCCGACGGTGCCGAGAAGTTCGTCAAGCAGGACGTCGACTCCGAGACGCAGGGCGAGTGGTATCTGCGACAGATGCTGGGCAGCGCCAACTTCCACTGCGGTCCGGTGCTGGCGTTCATGAGCGGCAATCTGTCGTTCCAGATCGAGCACCACCTGTTCCCCGACCTGCCGAGCAACCGCCTCCGCGAGATCTCCCTCGAGGTGAAGGAACTGTGCGACGAGTACGACCTGCCGTACACGATCGGCCCGTTCCCGGTGCAGTACGCCAAGTCGTGGCGCACCATCGCCAAGCTGTCGCTGCCGAACAAGTACCTGCGCGACACCCGTGACGACGCGCCGGAGACCGCCTCGGAGGAGCGTTTCCGCGACGACTCCGCCGTGCGCCTGGTCGCGACCATCGACCCGGTGACGGGGAAGCGCCGCGGCCTGCGCAGCGCCATGGCCACCGCCCGGGCGCGTCGGCGGGACAAGGCCCTGGCGAAGGTGTCGCGTCTGGTCCCCACGTCGCGGGGAGCCGACCGCGCCGCCTGACCGCGGCGACACGCCCGAACCGGCCGCGAGCTGACACGACCGTGCCGAGGTCACGGTGGCGTCACGGCCGCGCGGTGTGGACAATGAAGCGAGCACCCGACCGCGCGTGCGTGCACATCAGTGCGGAGCACGCCACAAGGAGCAGCAAGGCCCATGGCCATCACCGACATCAACACCTACGCCCACCTCTCCGAGGACGACGTCGCCGAGCTCGGACGTGAGCTCGACGCGATGCGTCGTCGGATCGAGGCCGACCGCGGGGAACGCGATGCCAAGTATCTGCGGCGGACCATCACCGCGCAGCGCATCGTCGAGGCCGCCGGCCGACTCGTGCTGTGGAACAACAAGACCCGGTCGGAATGGGTCGTCGGCACCGCGTTGCTCGCCGCCGCCAAGATCATCGAGAACATGGAACTCGGGCACAACGTGATGCACGGGCAGTGGGACTGGATGAACGACCCCGAGGTCCATTCGTCGTCCTGGGAGTGGGACATGGTGTGCGCGTCCCCGGACTGGAAGCACTCGCACAACGTGGTGCACCACAAGTACACCAACGTGTGGGGCATGGACGAGGACCTCGGCTACCAGGTGATCCGGGTGACCCGCGACGAGCCGTGGAATCCCAAACACCTCGGCGGACCGTTCATCAACGTCTTCCTCGCGGCGACGTTCGAGTGGGGTATCGCTCTGCACGACCTTCATCTGGCCGACCTGGCGTCGGGCAAACGGTCGTGGGCCGACGCCAAGCCGGAGGTGATGCCGTTCCTGCACAAGGTCCGTCGACAGCTCGCGAAGGACTACGCGCTGTTCCCCGCGCTGTCGGGTCGGCGTGCCGGACGCACGTTGACGGGCAACCTCACCGCGAACCTCGCCCGCAACCTGTGGGCCTATGTCGTCATCTTCTGTGGTCACTTCCCCGACGGCGCCGAGAAGTTCACGCTGGAGTCGATCGAGAACGAGACCCCCGGCCAGTGGTACCTGCGACAGATGTTGGGCACGGCCAACTTCCGGGCCGGCAGGGTGATGGCGTTCATGAGCGGCAACCTCTGTTACCAGATCGAACACCACCTCTTCCCCGATCTACCGAGCAACCGGTACGCGGAGATGAGCCGAGAGATCAGGGATCTGTGCGAGCGCTACGACCTCCCGTACACCACCGGCTCGTTGCCGCGTCAGTACTGGCAGTCGCTGCGCACCATCTGGAAGCTGTCGCTGCCCGACCGCTTCCTCACGGCCACCGCCGACGACGCGCCCGAGACCGCCTCCGAGCGTCGTTTCTCCGTGCCCGCGGTCGGCGATCGCGGCGGGAAGATGCGCCGTGGTCTGAAGACGGCCATCGCCGAGGCCCGTCGCAGCCGCAAGGAACTGACACCGCAGGTTCGGTGACCTCACAGGGTTGGTCGGTATCGTAGTGAAATGCCCGATTCGACCGCCTTCTCGTGATGTTCGACCCGCGGCGTCGACGTCGCGGTGACCGCGCACTGATCTATCTCATCGGTCCGGCGGGCCATCCCAACTTCGGCGACGAATTCATCGCACGTACCTGGCTGCGTCATCTCGCGTCAGTGCGCCCCGATGCCCGTGTCGTCCTCGACTGCCACACCCCGGGACAGGCGTCGATCCTGCTGCACGGGGCGCATCCCGACGTCACCTTCGTCGACACGGTGTGGCGCCTGACCGCGGGACTCGAGGATCAGTCCTTTGTCACTGCCGTGGATTTCGCCGAACGTGTGGTCCGGCAGCCGGGAATCCTGCCCCTGCTCGTCGACGGCATCGAGTTGCTCCGTTCGGCCCGGTCGATCCACCTGATCGGAGGCGGATACCTGAACTCGTTGTGGCGCAGGCACCTGTCGATCCTGGCGGCAGCGGTGACCGTCCGTCGGGATCACGGTTGCCCGGTGTATCTGACCGGGCAGGGCCTGCTGCCGACCGGAGACGCCGAACACATCGCCATGCTGCGCTCGCTGGTCTCGCAGACCTCGAGGGTGGACGTGCGGGACCGGGAGTCCGGGGACCTGATCGGCGACGCGGCCGCCTCGCGGACCGTGACAGGTGACGACGCGTGGCTGGGCATCACCCGCCCCGGGGTCTACAGCACTGGGTCGATCGCCACCGATCGCACCTACATCGTCTGTGCGCAGACACACCTGATGGATCCCGGTACGGGTGTCGACGTGAACTCCACGGACCCGTCGGTGGTCGACCGCCTCGAGCGGGAGGTCGCGAGCCTGGCCGAAGCCTGGGGTATGACCGCGGCCAACACCTGTTTCGTGGAGGCGATGCCGGGCGACGACGGTGTGCTCCACCGGCGTTTCGCGGCGACGATGCCCGGACTCCCGCTGATCCCGTTCACCGAGCTGTGGCGTCACGGGTTCCCGGCGCGGCCCGAGCAGGTGTGGATCACGACCCGGTTCCATGCCCACCTGGTGGCCGCGGCGCGCGGGGCCTCGGGTGTCGTGATCACCGGCCGATCGGACTACTACCCGATCAAGCACCGTTCCCTGCTCGATCAGGGATCACGCTGGGAGGTGCATCCGTTGTCGGACGGCGCGAACGGCGTCGAGGTGCCCGAGAGACCGCCATCGAGCGGCGGTTTCGCCCCGGACGTCGCGCGGGAGCTGACCGCGGGCAAACGGACCCTCGCCGACGCTCTCTATCCGCCCCGATGAGAATCGTGGCCCTCGGTGTGGACCACCGCACGCAGCAGTGCCCGGACCGCCTCGACTCGGCGCTGCGCTTCTCCGGTCAATGTGTCGAGCGCACACTCGGGATCGGTGGGTGGCCCCAGATGTGTACAGCCGCGCGGGCATTCGTCGATGGCGTCGCGTAGGTCGCCGAACGCGTCGACGAGGTCGTCGGGTGCCACGTTGGCCAGTCCGAACGATCGGATGCCCGGGGTGTCGATGACCCATCCCTGGTGCCCGGGCAGCTCGAGCGCCACCGACTGTGTCGAGGTGTGCCGCCCCTTGCCGACCCCCGACACCACGCCGGTCGCCCGGTAGGCGTCGGGCACCACGCGGTTGACCAGCGTCGACTTGCCGACGCCCGAATGCCCGATCAGCGCGCTCACGTGACCGCGCAGCGTGTCGAGGACGGGTTCGAGGGGGTCGTCGCGTCCGGCGACGAGCACGGGCAGGTCGAGGTCGGCGAACGCCGCGCGGAACTCGTCGGCGTCGGCGAGATCGGATTTCGTGAGACACAGGATGGGCGACAGCCCGCCGACGTAGGCGGCGACGAGAGCACGCTCGACGAAGCCGGTCCGCGGCGGCGGGTCGGCGAGAGCGGTGACGATCAGCAGTTGCGAGGCGTTGGCGACCACGACCCGCTCGTAGGGGTCGGTGTCGTCGGCGGTGCGCCGCAGCACCGATGAGCGTTCGTCGACGCGCACGATGCGCGCGAGGGTGTCGACGGTCCCACTGAGGTCGCCGACCACCCCGACCCGGTCGCCGACGACGATCGGGGTGCGGCCGAGTTCGCGGGCGCGCATGCAGACGACACGGGTGGCGTCGGGTCCGTCGAGGACGCAGCCCCACCGGCCGCGGTCGACCGAGATGACCATCCCCTCGAGGGCGTCGTCGTGCGCCGGCCGCGTCTTGGTGCGCGGACGGCTGCCCTTGCCCGGACGGATCCGGACGTCGGTCTCGTCGAGTTCGCGGCCGCTCAGGGCTGATCCGTCCCGGCGACGGCACCGACGTCCCCCATGGACCCGGCGAGCATCTGCTGCCACATCGCAGGGAAGTCCGGCATGGTCTTGGCCGTGCAGGCGATGTCGTCGACGGTCACGCCGTCGACGACGAGGCCGAGCAGGGCGCCCGCCGTCGCCATGCGGTGATCGGCGTAGGCGTGCCACGAGCCGCCGCGCAGGGGTGCGGGTTCGATGCGCAGTCCGTCCGCGGTCTCGGTGCACCGCCCACCGAGGCGGTTGATCTCGGTGCTCAGGGCGGTCAGCCGGTCGGTCTCGTGACCGCGCAGGTGCGCGATCCCCGACAGCACCGAGGTCGAGTCGGCCAGTGCGCACAGCGCCGCGATGGTCGGCGTCAGCTCGCCGATGTCGTGCAGGTCGGCGACGAGCCCCGAGAGCCGGCGCGGACCGCGGACGGTCAGGACGCCCCCGTCGTTCTCGTCTCGGTCGACCGATGCGATGGCGCCCATCTCGACGAGGACGTCGACGATCTGCGCGCCCGGCTGGGTCGTGTGGTCGGGCCACAGCGGGACGCAGATCTCGCCGCCGGTGGCCGCCGCGGCCGCGAGGAACACCGCGGCGTTGGAGAGGTCGGGTTCGATCCGGCGGTCGACGGCGGCGACCGGCCCGGGGGCGACGCGCCACGTGTTCGCCGCGCTGTCGTCGACGAAGACCCCGGCCGACCGCATCATCTCGATCGTCATGTCGATGTGTGGTTGCGAGGGAACGGGTTTCCCGACGTGGTGGATGGTGATGCCCGCGTCGAACCGCGCCGCCGAGATGAGCAGACCGGAGACGAACTGCGACGACGACGACGCGTCGATGGTCACCTCGCCGCCGCGCACGGCACCGGTGCCGGCGATACCGAAGGGGAGCGCGTGGCCGTCCACCGCGACACCGAGGTCGCGCAGCGCGGAGAGGATGGTGTCGACGGGACGCGCGCGCATCTGCTCGTCGCCGTCGACGGTCACCGTGCCGCGGGCGAGCGCGGCCACCGGCGGCACGAAGCGCATGACGGTCCCGGCCAACCCGCAGTCGATGTGTCCGCCGGTGAGCGCGCCAGGGGTGATGGTGACCGTGGTCGGGTCGGAGGGGTCGGGGGCCACCGTGACGCCGAGAGTGCCGACCGCGTCGAGCATGAGGTCGGTGTCGCGGCTGCGCAGGACGCCGGTCAGGGTGCTCGGGGCGTCGGCGAGTGCCGCGATCACGATCGCGCGGTTGGTGATCGACTTCGAACCGGGCACGCTCACCGTGGCGGCGACAGGGCGAGCGGCCATCGGTGCGGCGTACGGCGCGCGCGGGGTCGGTGAGCTCACGATCCGATTGTCCCACGCGGGGGTGGGGGAGAGGTCGTAGCATCGTCGCCGATGAGCACACCCGCGCAGAGCAAGGAATTCACGGTCGGACAACTCGCCGCCCGCAGTGGTGTGGCGGTGTCGGCGCTGCACTTCTACGAGCGCGAGGGCCTCATCACGAGCCGACGCACCTCGGGCAACCAGCGTCGCTACGCGCGCGACACCCTGCGCCGCATCGCGTTCATCCGTATCTCCGCACGCGTCGGCATCCCGCTGGCGCTGATCCGCTCCGCGCTCGACGAACTGCCGTCGGGTCGGTCGCCGACAAAACGGGACTGGGCCCGCCTGTCGCGGTCATGGGAGTCGGATCTGACGGCGCGGATCGACGAGATGACCCGCCTGCGCGACAACCTCACCGACTGCATCGGCTGCGGCTGCCTCTCGCTGAGCACCTGCGCGCTCGCCAACCCCGGGGATCGTCTGGGACAGAACGCGATCGGGCCCCAGCGGGTGTTCGACCCGCTGGAGCCCGATCGACGCGAGGCCTGAAGCCCGGCGGTCTAGAACGCCGGCTGGACGGATCCGAGCACGCTGACGGTCCAGACCGCGGAGTTGACCGAACCGGCCGGATCGTTCGGTGGCACCACGCCGTTGAGGGTCACCAGGCCGCCGTTGAGTCCGCGACCGTAGTTCGCCGGGAGGGCGAAGCCGCAGGTCTGCTGACGGGACGCGGTGCCGGGCAACGCGCTCTGACGGCAATGGCCACCGTTGGTGGTGGTCAGGTTGATGCCCCGGATGGAGATGGTGAGCATCGCGCCGAAGTCGGGGAGGCCCGGCCTCTGGTAGCAGATCGAGGCGTCGGCGGCGGTGGTCGCCGAGGGCTCGCCCGCGATCGCCCCGGTGGCCGCGTCGACCGAGATCGCGTGGATCTTCGTGGTGCGGACGCCGCCCGGGCAGCCGGCCTCGGCGCCGGCCGAGATCGAGTCGACCTCACGGCCGACCGAGTACTTCACCGACCCGGTGTCGGGGGCCTGCGGTGCCGTCGGGGCGTTCACCGGCGACTTCGGGGTGCCGGTCGTGTAGAAGGTCCAGAGCGATCCGGTGGTGCCGCCGGGCAGCCTGATGGGGTTGGTGACCGAGTTGCTGCTGGCCACGCCGCCGGTCACGCCGGTCGAGTTCGGGTTGATGCGTTGCACGCAGTCGGCGCCGCCGCGACCCTCGGCGATGTAGGGCGTCAGCCCGCAGGGGCCGCTCATCGTGAGCGGTCCGATACCCGGCGCGGTGGCGCGCGAGTACTGCTCGTAGATCGACTGTCCGTCGAGACCGAGTGTGCCGCAGACGTAGATCGGCCCGACGTCGGACTTCGTCGGGTTGGTCAGGAACCCGGTGGTGGGACTATTGGCGAAGGTGTAGAGCCGCGCGTCGAGGCGCTGGAGGACGGTGAACCGACGCGGGGTGCCGAAGTAGGCGTTGCACGCCTCGTCGTCGACGGCGGTGGCCTTCTTGCCGGTGTCGACGGTGCGATAGACGGCGAAGCTGCCCGGCCCGTCGGAGATGGATCCCAGCACGGTGGCCGGCGCGACCGTGGGTGCGGCGGTGGCCGTCCCGGTCACCGAACCGGCGAGGGTCATGGCGGACAACGCCACGACGACGGCGCGCGACAGCGATCTCATTGTTCTTCTCCCGACGATCATCTCCGACAGTGGTCGACGGTCACGATGCCAGAGACATGACAGTTGTTGAGAAAAGCTGTCAAACACCACAACCCGGTCTCGCGATGTCTGGGCGTCGGCGCAGAGACCGCGGGGGCACCCCCGGGGTAGCGTCACCGGTCATGACTCTCCGGGGCACCCAGCGAACCGTCGGTTCGATCACCACTTGTCTTGTCGCGGCAGCGATCTCCGTCGTCGCCTCGTTCGGCGTCGGCGCGGCACCCGCCGGTGCGGCGCCGCAGGCGGGACCGGCGTTGGCCTACGGTCAGGCCCGCGACTTCGCCCGCGTGCCGGCCCCGGGACAACCCGAGGGCATCGCGGTCGACCCCACCGACGGCAGCGTGTGGTCGGGCTCCAACCGGCCGAACTCCTCGGCCGACGTCTGGCACTACGACGCCGCCGGCACACTGCTCACGACCTACAGCCTGATCGGTCACCGCCCCGCCGAGCACGGTGTCAACGGCATCACCCTCGACGGTGACGGCCGGGTCTACGCCCTCGACTACAGCGGTGCGCGCATCGTGCGGATCGATCCGGCCACCGGCGCGCAGAAGGTCTACGCGACCTTCGCCGACCTCCCCCTGTGCTCGGCGGCGCGTGACCGGCCGTGCGAGCCCGGGGCTCTCGACCGCCAGGCATGGCCCAACTGGGCGACCTTCGCCGCCGACGGAACCCTGTACGTCTCCGACCTCGACCAGGCAACCATCTGGAAGGTGCCTGCCGGTGGCGGGGCCGCCCAGATCTGGTACCAGAATCCCGATTTCGCGTCGATCTACAGCCTCAACGGCATGCAGTTCGATGCCCAGGGTCGACTGGTGTTCGTGAACACCCTGTCGGTGTCGAGCCTGCAGACCGCCGGTCACGGCGTCGTCTACCGTCTGCCCGTCACCGCCTCCGGCGCCCCGGGACGACTCGACCGTGTGGCGATCACCGGCCTGGGGGACGGGCTCGTGATCGGGCGCAGCGGCAAGATCTACCTGCCGATCTCCAACCCGCTGGACAACTCCGTGACGGTCGTCGACCCGAACACCGGTGCCACCCTCGACGCGCTGCCGCCGCTGCCGCAGCGATACCTGCGTTCGACACCGTTCGCCACGCCGGCGTCGGCCGCCTTCCGCGGGACATCGTTGATCGTCACCAACCACGCGAACTTCCTCGGGGTGCAGAGCCTGTACGCGCTCATCGAGATCGGGGTCGGAGAGACCGGTCTGCCACTCCACTTCCCGGTCGGCATCGCCTGACCTCCGGGTGATCGCGACCGGTCAGGGCTCTCGACGGTCGCGGTAGATGGCGTCGTAGTCGGCACGCGTGGCGTCGCGGCGGCGTTGCGCTCGGGCGCCGACGAGTTCGGGATCGAGTCCGTTGCTGCGCAGGAGGTGTCGGCGATAGAACGGTGTCAGCGCGATCTGGAAGTAGATCAGCGGGAACAACAGGATGCCGATCATGCCGAGGCGGTAGACGACCGGCCCGGGCACGAAGGCGAACGCGACGAAGATCGGGACGAACGGGAGCAGCCCGCGGGTGACGTAGCGGCGCACATGCCCCGGGCCCACCACATCGCGCCGCACCCATCCCCGCATCGACTCCGGCAACGGCCGACCTGCGAGATAGCGCAGGAACGCGATCGGCCCCGGACGGGCGGGCGAGGGCGACGATGCGGGATCCGACATCGGCAAAACGATACGTCAGTGCGTGAGGATCACCTTCACCGCGACGATCGCCGCGGCCACCACCGCGGTCGCGACGCCGCCGACGAGCACACGCAGGGTCGGTCGCTGACCGCGGATCCGCCCGATCATGATCTCCACCAACGCCATTCGCAAGATCGGGCCGGCCCCGGCCAGCACGAACGCCCAGGTGGGCTCGAGTACGTCGAGCCATCCCAGCGCGAGGAAGAACGCGGGGAACGCGCCGGCCGACGCGATCGGCACGGCATCGCGCAGCTCCTCGAGCGCGACGCGTCGGCGTACCGGCTCCTCGAGGTGGGCCGTCGCCTCGGGAATGCTGTGGCCCGCGACGATCTCGGCGAACACGTGCGCGAGGAACGTCGTCGCGGTCGTGCCCAGCACCACGAGCACCGCCGAGCCGTTCTCGATGGCCGCGGGATCGACGACCACGACCGCGGCCAGCGCGAGCAGGGTGCCGTAGATGTAGGCCGACAGCCGCGCCGACGCCCGCTCCGGCGACAGCGGTCCGTTCGCGCGACTGAGGAGTCGGTGGACACCACCTGCTCGGCGCTGACGTCCGGCCGGTCGCGGTGACACCATGGAGCCCATGTGTGGACGTTATGCGGTGACCACCGATCCCGCGCTGCTCGCGGCCGAACTCGATGCCATCGACGAGGTCACCCCGAACCGACCCGCCTCCGACCCCCTCGCGAATGACGCCGGTTCGGACGCCGCCGCCGACGACCCGCGGCCCCCGGCGGCGCCCGGGGTGAACTACAACGTCGCGCCCACCACCACGGTGATGACCGTGGTGCGCCGCCACGACCACGACGACCCCACCGACGACCCGGCGCTCCGCGTGCGCGCGATGCGATGGGGACTGGTCCCGGCGTGGACGAAGGACCTCGCGAAGTCTCCGCTGCTGTTCAACGCCCGCGCCGAGAGCGTCGCCGAGAAGGCGTCGTTCAAGACCTCGCTGAAGGGTCGGCGGTGCCTGGTGCCGATGGACGGCTGGTACGAGTGGCGCAAGGGGACCGGGCCCGACGGCAAGCCGTCGAAGACGCCCTACTTCATGTCGCCGGTCGACGGGACGCGGCTGTTCATGGCCGGTCTGTGGACGACCTGGCGACCGAAGGACGCCGACCGCGACGCGCCCCCGCTGATGAGCTGCACCATCATCACCACCGATGCCGTCGGGCCGCTGCGCGACATCCACGACCGCATGCCGCTGGTGATGCCCAGCGATCACTGGGATGCCTGGCTCGACCCCGACAACCCGCCCCCGACCGCACTGTTGGCGCCGCCGTCGGCGCAGCTGGTCGAGGCCATCGACCGACGCGAGGTGGCCTCCTTGGTCAACCGCGTGGCCAACAACGGTCCCGAACTCCTCGATCCCGTCGACCCGTCGGGGGAGCAGCTCCCCGAGCAGGGAACCCTGCTCTAGCAGGCCTCAGGTGCAGATGTCGGCGACCACCGCGTCGGTCAGTCGCCGCAGGTCGGCGGGGGCGAGTTCGATCTCGAGTCCGCGACGCCCCGCGCTGCACAGCACCGTCGGCCACGCGAGTGCGGACGAGTCGATCACCGTCGGTGACACCGTCCGCCTGCCCAGCGGCGACACCCCGCCCAGCACATAGCCGGTCACCCGTTGCGCGGCGGCCGGATCGGCCATCTCCGCCCGGGAGACCGACGGATCCGACAGCGCGGCGACCACCGCCTTCGTCGACAGCCGCCGCGGGACGGGCAGCACCGCCACGGCGAATCGAGCGCGCTGTCGTGCCGCGGCCTCGCCGCCGGACAGTGTCAGGACGAGGGTCTTGAGGATCTGGCCGGCGTCGACCCCGAGGGTGTCGGCGAGATGCTCGACGGCTTCGTCGCCGTAGGACACCGCCCGCGGATCGGCTCGGTAGCGGTGGAGACGGTGTTCGACGCCGGCCCGCTCGGCGGCGGCCACCGCGGGGGTCATCGCGCTCATGGACGCAACGCTAGCGCTGCGGTTACGCGCGCGGTGAACGGAAACGGAACAATCGTGCGCGGGCACGGGTTGTAGCCATCGACATCGTTTCGAGGCGAACGCGGATGATCCGTTCATCGCGCCGTCACCGAATCGAGATGTGTGGACGTGTCGATCAGAAAGGGAGCGGATGAGCGTGCAGCTGATGGACCGCCCGGTGGAGAAGGGTGCGCCGGTGCTGATGTTCGTCGAGACGGGCCCATCGGTAGGCTCGGACGACGGGCGCGCGCACACCGTGGCGCCTCGGACGTCCCGGTACGGGGCAGATCGCGGAGGGACCCTCGTGACCGAATCCGATGCGTCGGTGGTGACAGACGGCGACTCGACACCCGAGGAGACCGCCGAGGAGCGTGGCGCCCGCTTCGAGCGTGACGCACTCCCGCTGCTGGATCAGATGTACGGCGCGGCCCTGCGGATGACGCGCAACCCCGCCGACGCCGAGGACCTCGTCCAGGAGACGTACGTGAAGGCGTTCTCGGCCTTCCACTCCTTCAAGGCGGGCACCAACCTCAAGGCGTGGCTCTACCGCATCCTGACCAACACCTACATCAACGGTTACCGCAAGCGTCAGCGGCAGCCCGCGCAGTACCCGACCGACGAGATCACCGACTGGCAGCTCGCGGCCACCGCGGAGCACACCTCGACCGGTCTGCGATCGGCGGAGATCGAGGCGCTCGACGCGCTGCCCGACGACGACATCAAGTCGGCGCTGCAGGCGCTGCCCGAGGACTTCCGGATGGCGGTCTACTACGCCGACGTCGAAGGCCTGCCCTACAAGGAGATCGCGCAGATCATGGACACCCCGATCGGGACCGTCATGTCGCGCCTGCACCGCGGCCGCAAGCAGCTGCGTGAACTGCTGGCCGACGTCGCCCTCGAGCGTGGCTTCCGCCGCGCCGACCCCGTGTCCGCCGACGGCGCGACGGAGGTGACCCGATGAGCGACACCGGACGGACCCACACCGACGAGCAGACCGCCGACGAGGCCGCCGAGTTCGAACAGCTCGACTGCTCGGCCGTGATCGCCGACGTGTGGCTGCTGCTCGACGACGAGTGCGACCCGCGCGCTCGCGAGCGGCTGCAGTCGCACCTCGACGGCTGTTCGAGCTGCCTCGAGCACTACGGCATCGAATCGCAGCTCAAGAGTCTGATCAGTCGTAAGTGCGGTGGCGATCAGGCTCCGAGTGGATTGCGTGACCGGCTCACCCTCGAGATCCGCAAGACCGTGATCGGGCGTGCCGTCGAGGGCTGATCGACCGCACGCACCGCCGACGACAACAGGGCCGGATCCACCGCGAGGTGGATCCGGCCCTGTTCGTGTCCGAGCTGGTCAGGCGTTGGGGCGCTTGCCGTGGTTGGCGGCATTCTTCTTGCGCGCGCGCTTCTTGCGTCCACGTTTTCCCATGGTGTTCTCCTTCCCGTGCACTGCGATGTGATGGCATCCGAGCGGCGCGACCCGCGTCGGTGGGTACAGGGGATCGATTCTCCCACGACCACCGCGTGAGACCCCAATCGCGCGCATGCGTGACACCGTCCGCCCGGCACCGATCGCCCCGTCGGGGTCTGCGATAGGTTGTCCTCGGAAGCGAGCGGGGGTTCGAGTCGCCGCCACCGGAGAGCCGAGAGCACTGGAGGTCGTCATGGCAGAAGAGGTCGTGGCCGAGATCGTCGCGAGCGTGCTCGAGGTGGTCGTGTCACCCGGACAGAAGATCGAGGTGGGGGACACCATCGTGTTGCTCGAGTCGATGAAGATGGAGATCCCGGTTCTCGCCGAGGAGGCGGGCACCGTCACCGACGTCAAGGTCGCCGTCGGTGACGTGATCCAGGCCGGTCACCTCATCGCCACCATCGACTGACGCACCGCCACGTGTCGGTGAGTGGGCCCTCCCGCGGCACGGGACCCCGGTAGATGTCGACCCTCACCGATCTCCTCGCCGAGCACACGTCGCTGTCGGGCGCCGATGCCGGCCACCTGCAGCGCGTGGTCGCCGAATGGCAGCTCATGGCGGATCTGTCGTTCGCCGACCTGCTGATGTACGTCCCCACCGATTCCGGTGCCCTGATCTGTGTCGCCCAGTGCCGGCCCAACACCGCCCCGACCGTGTTCCCCTCCGATCAGGTCGGTCGTGTCGTCGTCGAGGACGACGACACCTCGCCCGACGCCAACCCGCAGGTCCGCAGGGCGTTCACGAGCGGTCGGATCCTGCGCGAAGAGGACCCGACGTGGTTGGGGCACATCGCGATACGTCGCGAGGCGGTGCCCGTCCGGTTCTCCGGGGAGGTGGTGGCGGCGATCAGTCGGACCGCGAACCTCGCGCAGCTGCGGATGCCCTCGCACCTCGAACTCGCCTATCAGGACTGTGCGAACGACCTGTGCCAGATGATGTCCGACGGCGCGTACCCCCAGAACGAGGGCAACTCACGCGGTCTGTCGACGCCGCGCGCCGGCGACGGGTTCATCCGCGTCGACGACGAGGGTGTCGTGGTGTTCGCGAGCCCCAACGCGTTGTCGGCGGTCCACCGGATGGGATGGACGACGGATCTGACCGGTAATCACCTGACCGATGTCCTCGGTGAGCTGCTCACCGACCGGTTCGAGGCCGACGACACCGTCGCGATGATCCGTGAGGCCGTCGCCGGTGGCTCGGGTCGTCGGATCGAGGCCGATGCCCGGCGGGCCAGCGTCCTGATCCGAACCGTCCCGCTCCGTCCGCGCGGGCAACCGTCGGGGGCGGCGGTCCTCGTGCGCGACGTCACCGAGGTCAAACGCCGCGATCGCGCGCTCATCAGCAAGGACGCCACGATCCGCGAGATCCACCACCGGGTGAAGAACAACCTGCAGAGCGTGTCGGCGCTGCTGCGGCTGCAGGCCCGCCGCACCGAGAACCCCGAGGCGCGCGGCGCCCTCACCGAGGCGGTGCGACGGGTGGCCGCGATCGCGCTGGTGCACGAGCTCCTGTCGGGCAGTGTCGACGAGGAGGTCGATCTCGACGTCGTGGTCGATCAGCTGGTGCCGGTGATGGCCGACGTCGCCTCCGGGGACAGCAACGCCGTGGTCCGCCGGGGCGGCACCCTCGGGGTGCTGCCGTCGGACCTGGCGATGCCGATGGTGATGGTGCTGACGGAGTTGATCCAGAACGCCGTCGAGCACGGCTTCGGCACCGAGGACTCGCGTGAGGGCGAGGTGGTGATCGAGGCCGACCGCAACACCCGCCGACTCGTGGTCACGGTGCGCGACAACGGGGTCGGGCTGCCACCCAGCTTCGACATCCGCGCCTCGGAGCGGCTCGGACTGCAGATCGTCCACACGCTGGTCCGCATCGAACTGGGCGGGACGCTCGATCTCGCGCCCGCCGCCGGCGGCGGCACGGCGGCGGTCCTCACGGTCCCGCTGCGCTGAGATTGTCCGATGCCGGTTGCCCCCACACAGCACAGGGCCCGGCGGTTTCCCGCCGGGCCCTGGTGCGTGTGAAACGCGTCAGACCGTGGTGCTGCGCGTCCGGTTGCGTGCGTTGCGACGCTTGAGTGCGCGACGCTCGTCTTCGCTCATACCGCCCCAGACGCCTGCGTCCTGGCCCGACTCGAGTGCCCACGAGAGGCAGTCGGCGGTCACCGGGCAGCGGTTGCAGACGAGCTTCGCGTCGGCGATCTGGGCGATGGCCGGGCCGCTGGTCCCCACGGGGAAGAACAGCTCCGGGTCCTCATCGCGACAGATTGCATTGTGACGCCAGTCCATGTGCGTGCTCCTTCGATTTCGCGCGTGTGTGATCGCGCCGGTTGTCACTTGTCGTTCATCTGTGCGTACTCAATGTTTCCGCACTGTTGCTTGTGAATGCTTTCACGAATAACGATGAAGTCAATGGTGTCGCGTTAACACGTGGGCAATGTCACTGCGACAACGGGGGTCCGTGGCGAACTCCCTGCACCGTTGTACTACTGTCGGGAACATCCTGCGCTGTCTTCACGACTTTCATGCAGAAACTCACACCCGAATCGCGCTGGTCGGCGCATGTCCCGACTCAGGCGGACAGCGGTGGGGCGACGACCTCGAGACGGTCCGGCACGCACCCGAACGTCGCGGTGGTCCTCTTCCCGACGTGGTCACCGTCCATCTGCACGTCCATCGGGCTGCGCGCCGTCAGGCGGACCGACGCGACGTCGTCGTCGGTCAGGACGTGTCGCGCGTGGGGCCGACGTCCGGTCAACAGCTGCGTGAAGATGCCGAGGTTGCGGGTGACGCTCATCGAGGACGACGCGAACACACCGAGTCCGCACTCGTAGGTGGTGTCGGGATTGGTCCACACCGGCCGGGGGCCGATGAACGTCCACGGGTTGGCGTTGCAGACGAACACGAAGTGCACGTCGTCGATGGTGTCGCGCCCGGGCAGCGACACCGACAGTTGCGGGGGGCGGCGTGACGCGCTGATGAAGCGGCGCACCGTGGTCGCGATGTAGCGGGCGTCGCTGGCCGGTTTGCCCGCACTGCGCTGGTCCTCGATCGAGGCCACCACCTCGGCGTCGACGCCCATACCCGCGTTGAACAGGAACCACCGACCCGGCGCGGCGGTGCGGGGCTGTGTGGCCCCCGGACGTGCCGGGGCCTCGGCCGAGAGGTGCCCGAGGCTGATCCGACGCCGAGACCGTTCGGCCAGCAGCGTCAGCAGTTGTGCGGTGGCCTTCATGGGGTCGGGGTCGATACCGAGCGACCGCGCGAACACGTTGGCGCTGCCGCCGGGGATGACGGCCAGCGCCGGCGCCGGGTTCGGGCCGATCGGTTCCCCGGGCGCGTCGAGCAGACCGTTGACGACCTCGTTCACCGTGCCGTCGCCACCGTGGACGATCACGACCGGGCAGCCCTGCGCGCGGGCGCGCGCCGCGATCTCCCCGGCGTGGCCGCGGTGTGTGGTCAGTTCCACCGTGAGATCGATCTTCGCCGAGAGGGTGTCGGCCAGCGCGTCACGCCCCGCGTCGGTGGTCGACGTCGCGAACGGGTTGACGATCAGCAGGGCACGCACGATCTGCAGAGCCTAGAGGGTGCCGCGAGGGGTCACACAATCGTCGGAGGTCCGACGACGCTCGCAGACGATCGGCGTCCTCCCGGCGCGAGCGTCCGACGAACTACGCTGGACCGGTGAGTCGTACACCTGCCGAGAGTCGTCCGGACACCGGTCCTCCCACCGCGATCCGTCGCGCCGGACTCGTGGTCGCACTCGAGGGCGTCGTCGCCGTGGGCATCGCGATCGTGCTCGCGGTGCACGGCGCCACCGGCGCCGACGAGAGCTTCATCAGCAGCTACGGCACGGCCGGGTGGTTCGCCATCCTGGGTGCGGGCGTGGTGGCCGGTGGCGTCGCACTGCTCACCGGACGACGCTGGGGCCGTGCGATCGCGGTCGTCGCGCAGATCCTGCTGATCCCCGTCGCGTTCGCACTGCTCACCGACAGTGGTCAGCCGTGGTTGGGTGCGCCGCTGCTGGTGGTGGTGGTCATCGTGCTGGGTCTGCTGTTCTCCCCGAAATCGGTGCGGTGGCTCGCCGACGACTACGCGCCGGACGCGCCCGAGGTGACCGACACCCCCGACCCCGACCTCCGCGACCCCGACCTTTCCGACCCCGACGGGGCCGACCGACGCTGAGCGTCGTGGTCGCGACCGTCAGCCGACAGGCCGTGTGGGCCGACCCGCGTCGACGTAGTCCGCGCTGCGGTACCCGGTGATGCCCAACGCCGTGAGCTGCCGTGACTCGCCGTCGAACCCGAGGACGGCGATCGAGGCCGGCAGCATCGTGAAGTGGCGCCCCCGGGCGATCGGCGACCCGATCCATCGCGCCAGCAACGACCGCGAGAAGTGTCCGTGCGTCACCACCACCACGTCGCCCCGGTCGAGCAGCGGGGTGAGCGTGCCGATCACGGTGTCGACGCGGTCGCTCATCTCGTCGGGCGACTCACCGTCGGGGCCGCCGTCGGCGAAGACCGTCCAGCCGGGATCGTTCTCGTGGATCTGGGGACTGGTCAGTCCCTCGTAGTCGCCGTAATCCCATTCGACGAGCAGCGGTTCGACGGTGTCGACGTGCAATCCGGCGAGCTCGGCGGTCCGGCGGGCACGCAGTCGTGGGGAGCTGAGCACCCGCGGGTCGGTGAGCGACAACTCCTCGATGCGTCCGGTGAGGCTGCGGGCCTGTTCGACGCCGGTCTCGGTCAGGTCGATGTCGCTGGATCCGGTGTGCTTCCCGCTCTTGGACCACTCGGTCTCGCCGTGCCGGATGACGATGAGTCGGTGCGTCGCTGTGGCCACGCCGTCATCCTCCCACCGCCGCCGCGCCGCGACCTCGGGGGCATATCCTCATCTCACGAGCCGCCGCCGAGAACGTGCGCGGTGCGCACACACGGCCACCACGCGGCCACCGAGGGGAAATGGGACAGTCATGATCATCCTGCACACCGATCGGGCCCTGCGATGAGCAAGATCCTCGCCGTCGCCAACCAGAAGGGTGGCGTCGCCAAGACCACCACGGTCGCCTCCATCGGTGCCGCCCTCGCCGCGATGGACCTCTCGGTGCTGGTGGTCGACCTCGATCCGCAGGGATGTCTCACCTTCTCCCTCGGTCACGACCCCGACCACCTCGAGGTGTCGGTGCACGAGGTGCTGCTCGGTGAGAGCGACATCGTCGACGCGCTGGTGTCGACCGACGACGGCATGACCCTGTTGCCCGCCACGATCGACCTCGCGGGCGCCGAGGCGCTGTTGCTGATGCGGCCGGGGCGCGAGTACGCACTCAAGCGCGCACTGGCCCAGGTCACGCAGGACTACGACGTGATCCTGCTCGACTGCCCGCCGTCGTTGGGAGTGCTCACGCTCAACGGGCTGACCGCCGCCGACGAGGTCGCGGTCCCGCTGCAGTGCGAGACGCTCGCCCATCGTGGCGTGGGTCAGCTGCTGCGCACGGTCACCGAGGTGCAGCAGATCACCAATCCGGCGCTGACGCTGCTCGGCGTGATCCCGACGCTGTACGACTCGCGCACCACGCACAGTCGTGACGTGCTGGCCGACGTCTCCGACCGGTACGAGATGCCGGTGCTGAGCCCGCCGATCCCGCGCACGGTCCGATTCGCCGAGGCGTCGGCGTCGGGTGCGACCGTGATGACCGGCCGCAAGAACAAGGGGTCGCAGGCCTACCGCGAACTCGCCGACAATCTGTGGCAGCACTGGGACGGCGGCAAGGCACTCGCCACCCTCGAGACCGCGGTGTAGCGCTCAGTTCCCGATCAACATGTGCACGGTGCCGCCGTAGAACATCGCGACGTCGTCGCCGATGGGTGACAGCGTCACCGTGCCGCCCTCGTAGCCCGGTCGCGTCAGCGCGATCGTGCGCGACTGCCGACCGGTCGCCGCCTCGAGCACGGTGATCCCCGACGGCCCGGGCACGATGAGGTCGGTTCCCATGGCGGCCGCGGGTCCGAGCGTCCCCGGCACCTGGTAGCGCGGGGTGAGAGCCGAGGAGTCGAGGATGACGGTGCCCTTGCCGGTGAAGAACGACAGCAGACCGTCGCTGCGGACGGGCACCGAGTCGGCGGGTGCCTGCGCGTCACCGAGCACCTCGTGGGTGCTGCTGAGCACCGCGCCGGTGGTGAACACCTGGATCTGCGGGCCGCCGGCGCCGCCGGAGATGGCACCGCCGGAACCGAGGTACACCGCGACCGACGACGACGACACCGCGACCACTCGCGGTGGTGGCGACGCGGTGCCGCTCGTGATGATCCGCGAGCCGAGCTGCTTGACCTTCTCGTCCTTGTCCTGTGCGGCGGAGAAGATCGACAAGCGGTAGCCCGGTTCGTCTCCACAGCGCTCGATGACGGCGATCTGGTCGGAACCTGTCGCACTCGAGGACATGCGGCATCCGGCGCGCGGCTGGGTGCCGGGTTTCACCGGGGCCGAGACGCGGCCGTACTCGACGCCGCGCACCAGGGTCGACCCCCAGGACTCGAGACGTGTCGGTCCCTGGGAGATCACGTAGTCGGCGTTGGCCGACAGTCGGACCTCGTCGTCGGCGTCGCTGCTGCGGGTGTCGGAGCGGTGACCGTCGTCGGGGTCGAGTGAGGTGACCTCACCGCACCCGCGGCTGTTGCGGTACACCGCGACCACACCGGGGGCGGCCTCCCACCCGTAGATCGCGGCGCACAGGTCGAGGTTGCGTTCGTAACTCCACCGCACCATGCCGGTGGCCGGATCGTGGGCCTCGACGGTGCCGCGGTCGGCGGTGACGACCGCGCTGTCGGTCACGATCGCGGTGGTGCTCGCGCCCGAGGGCGCCGACCATCCCTGGGTGAAGCCCGCCGGGACGGCGACGGCCGGGGTGACCGGGGTGAGCGGGACACCGGCCTGGTCGGAGGTGGTGTGCCGGGACGGACTGACGTACCAGACGACCGCCGCGACGACGATCACCACGACGACGATCATCGCGCTGATCAGCAGGTCGAGGCGCGTGCGCCGTTCGGGCCGGATGGGTGCCCGTGCGGGACCATCCGACGGGGTCGTGGTGTCGGTCCGGGCGTCGCTCACTGCTCGGTGGAGCCCGCAGACGTCGACTCGCCGGCAGTGGCATTCGACGCCGATCCACCGCGACCGCGACGACGCCGACGACGCGGTTTCGTGCCGCCCGCGGAGTCACCGTCACCCGAGGCGCTCGAGGCGGCCGACGAGGACGAGGCGCCCGACGAGGCCGCCTCGGCCGAGGCGGTCTCGGCCTGAGCGGTGGCCGAGGCCATCGCCGCGCCGCCCGACCGGGTCCGGCGACGCTGACGGTCCGCCCGCGGCTCGCGCTTCTCGCGCGGCTCACGCTTCTCGCCCCGCGCGGCCCGCTCGTCGTCCGACGGCTTCGCGCCGGGGACGCGGCCGGTGGCGTCGGCGGGGATGTTCAGATCGGTCCGGAGGTGCTCGGAGCTCGAGTAGGTCTCGACCGGCTCGGGCATGCCGAGTCCGAGCGCCTTGTCGATGGCCGCCCACTTGTGCAGCTCGTCCCAGTCGACGAGGGTCACCGCGATGCCGGTGCGCCCGGCGCGGCCGGTGCGACCGATGCGGTGCACGTAGGCCTTCTCGTCCTCGGGGCACTGGTAGTTGATGACGTGGGTGACGTCGTCGATGTCGATGCCGCGGGCCGCGACGTCGGTCGCCACGATCACGTCGATGCTGCCGTCACGGAACCGTCCGAGGGCCTTCTCGCGCGCGACCTGACCGAGGTCGCCGTGCACCGCTCCGACCTTGAAGCCGCGCTCGCCGAGGTCGTCGGCGACCTTCTGCGCGGTCCGCTTGGTGCGGGTGAAGATCATCGTCGCGCCGCGACCCTCGGCCTGCAGGATGCGCGCGACGACCTCGGCCTTGTCGAGCGCGTGGGCGCGGTAGGCGTGCTGGGTGGTGCGTTCGTGCACCGCCGAGTCGCCCGCGTGCTCGGCGCGGATGTGCGTCGGCCGGTTGAGGAACGTGCGGGCCAGGGTGACGATCGGACCCGGCATGGTCGCCGAGAACAGCATCGTCTGGCGGGCATCGGGCAGGGCACGCATGATCCGCTCGATGTCGGGGAGGAACCCGAGGTCGAGCATCTCGTCGGCCTCGTCGAGGACGAGGATCTGCACCTTGCCGAGGATGAGATGGCCCTGCTGGGCCAGGTCGAGCAGACGGCCCGGGGTACCGACGACGACGTCGACACCGGCCTGCAGCTCGGCGATCTGCGACTCGTACGGGCGGCCGCCGTAGATCGACGCGATCGACAGCTTGCGCTTCGGGTTGGGCTGCGGATCGACGTCGATGCTCGATCCGGCCACCTGCAGGTCGCCGGTCACCTGGATACACAGCTCGCGGGTGGGGACGATGATCAGCGCGCGGGGCGTGCCGTCGAGGGGGCGCAGAGGACCGGTCGACCCGGGGGCGACCTGGGTGATGCGGTGGATCAGCGGGACGCCGAACCCGAACGTCTTGCCCATACCCGTACGGGCCTGGCCGATGAGGTCGTCACCGGCGAGCGCCAGCGGCAGGGTCAGCTCCTGGATGGCGAACGTGTGGGTCTTGCCGTCGGCCTCGAGCGCGGCGACGATCTCGGGGCTCACGCCCAGCTCGGCGAAGGTGGGGGCCACATGTGTCTCGGTGTCGACGACGGTGGTCTGCGGCCCGTCCTGTCCGTCACCGTCGAGGGACTGGGCCACGACGACCACGGGGTCCTCGGTGGTCTCGACGGTCGCGGTGGTGTCTGTCTGGCTGTCGGTACTGATGATGGGTGCCTTCCGATATCACGGAGCACGCACGAAAAGGCTTCACACCGCCACACGGAGAACGCGGTGGGCGGGAGCCGAAAAGATGTTTTGCGGCTCGAGATCGGGCAAGAAGTGCGCGCACATTACTGGGGACGCGCGGGCGGCGGCGCCGAGTGGCAGCGCCTGCACTGCACGTCGTCGCCCATGGTACGTGGTCAGGGGTGTCGACCACGCATCGGTGCCGGTCACCGGCGCCCGCCACGGGGTCGACCCGCCTCGCCTACGATCGGCCCCATGGCCGACCACCCCGTGACCCAGACCACTGGTACGCCCGGTTCCACCGCAGCGTCCTCCGGCGGCCTGCCCCCGTCGACCGCCGATCTCGCGCCCACCCACATCGCCGACGACGCGGAGTTGCCACCGCTGCCCGACGACCACCCCGGCATCACCTCGTTGTTCGGCGTGCTGCTCGCGGGGGAGATCGCCGCGTTCTACCGGCTGACCGCCGAGTCGCAGATGGCCCCCGACATCCGCGGGCGGGTGGCGATGGCGCAGATGGCCGGCGCCGAGATGGCCCACTTCGAGGTGCTCGCCGCCGAACTCGAGCGTCGGGGTCGTGACGTGGTCGACACCGTGGCGCATTACGCGCCGATCCTCGACCGCTATCACGGGTCGACGACCCCCAACTCGTGGTTGGAGTCGATGGTGAAGGCCTTCATCGGTGACGGTCTGGCCGCGGACTTCTACCTCGAGGTCGCCCACACCCTGCCCGGCGACGCCGAGGCGATCGTGCAGGACGTGATGGCCGAGACCGGCCACTCCGATTTCGCCTCCGCCGAGGTGCGGGCGGCGGTCGCCGCCGACCCGTCGCTCACCTCGCCGCTGCGCCTGTGGGGTCGGCGCCTGCTGGGTGAGGCGATCACGCAGGCCCAGCACGTCCTCGCCTCCGAGGAAGACCTGACCGGGTTGCTGTTCAGCGAGGCGTCGGACTTCACGCGCATCTCCACGTTCTTCGAGTCGATCCAGGACCGCCACGCCGCCCGGATGCAGGAACTCGGACTGGGGTGACCCCGTCGCGCCCGGTGCCGGCACCGGCTTTCCGCCCACAGCGGAGCGCGTGCGGTGTGCCGTCGGCGCTCCACTAACCTGGCAACGAAGGCGCCAGACATCCACAGCAGCAGGAGGACAACCGTGACGGTTGACGTGAAGATCGGCATCACCGAGAGCGCGCGCGAGCTGGTGGTGCAGACCGAGCAGACCAGCGACGAGGTCCACGCCGCCGTCGAGTCCGCGCTGTCGGGCAAGGAGGCGCTGCTGCGTCTCACCGACGACAAGGGTGCACGGTTCCTGGTGCCGGTCACCAAGATCGCCTACGTCGAGGTCGGCACCTCCGAGCGTCCGCGCGTCGGATTCGGCGCCAAGAACAGCTGACGGCGCCGACACCGGGTTCAGGACTCGGTGAGGCCGCCTTCGAGAAGCGGCACATGTGACAGCCCGCCCCACAGCAGTTCGACCGTCGTCTCCACGGCGTCGCGCTTGCTGATGGGGCGTTTGGCGTCGAGCCAGTAGCGTGCGTTGACCTGGCTGGCGCCGACGAGTCCGGCGGCGAGCATCCGCGACCGGTAGGGGTCGAGACCGGAGTCGTGCATGACGAGGCCGTAGACCGCGTCGACGCACGCCTCGGTGGCGCTCTCCACGCGGCGGATCGCGGCGGGGTCGAGGGCGTCGGATTCGAAGATCAGCCGGTAGCCCTGATGGTCCTGGTCGATGAAGTCGAAGAACGCCCCGACGGCCGAGCGCACACGCTGCTTGTTGTCGGTCGTGGTCTCGAGCGCCTTGCGCACCTCGGAGACCAACGATTCCGCGTGCTCCTCGAGCACCGCGAGGTAGAGGTCCAGCTTGCCCGGGAAGTGTTGGTACAGCACGGGTTTGCTGACCCCGGCGTGGACGGCGATCTCGTCCATGCCCGCCGAGTGGTAGCCGCGCTCGACGAAGATCTCGCTGGCGGCGTCGAGCAGTTGGACGCGCCGGGCACTGCGGGGCATACGGGTGTTGCGCCGACCGGCGTCGCCGCGGGTGCGTCCGGGGGCAGGGTGCACCGACGAGTCGACGGGTACACGATCAGCGGCGCCTGGCATGGGTAGACCCTACGCGTCACCCCTGCGAGGTGAGGCATGCTGTAGCGGTGTCGACCACCGATCGGACACCGTCCGTACCGCGCTCTCTGCGCGACCAGCTCGCACCGCTCGATCGCACGACACCGCTGTGGCCGGGGGAGCAGGTGACGGCGTCGGGATGGCGCCTCCACGTGCGGCGCGTGCCCCGTCCGGACCCGGTGCGTACGGGCCCCGACACCCCGGGTGTCGACGCCCCGAATGTCGATGCGCCGGTCGGGAGGGCGCTCTACGTCCACGGACTCGGTGGGTCGTCGCTGAACTGGACCGATCTCGGTGAGGTGTTGGCGCCGGTGCTCGACGGGTACGCGATGGACCTTCCCGGGTTCGGGTTCTCCGATCCGCCACCGGGCGGCGACTACTCGCTGACGATGATGACCGACGCGGTCATCGCGGTGCTCGAACACCTCGGCGGTGCGCACCTCGTCGGCAACTCCCTCGGTGGGGCGATCACCGCCCGCGTCGCCGCACAGCGGCCCGATCTCGTCACCACCCTCACCCTCATCTCGCCGGCGTTCCCGGACCTGCGACCCCGCATCAAACGTCTGTCGTTCGTGCCGCTGACCCTGGCGACGGTGCCGCGGGTCGGGCCGGCGGTGTTCGGCTATCTCGGTCGGGTCCACGCCGAGCGGCAGGTGGCGCAGACGTTGCGCGAGATCATGGTGCGTCCGCAGGTCCTCGGTCCGACCCGGATCGCGCAGGCCGTCGAGCACGCCGTCGATCGCGCCGAGCTCCCGTGGGCGCCGGCCGCGTTGTCGGGGAGCCTCAACGCGCTGGTCGCGAGTTGGTTGTGGATGTCGGGTCGCGACCACTGGCGCCGCGCCCGCATGATCACCGCGCCGACGCTGGTGATGTGGGGTGGCCGCGACAAGCTCGTGAGCGCGGCGATCGCGCCGCGGGTGATCCGCACCATCGAGGGGTCGCGGTTGGTGATGTTCGGCGCGGTCGGGCACGTGTGCCAGATGGAGATCCCGTTGGAGACCGCGCGGGAGATCGCCCGCCATGTCGAGATCGCCGATCCCGCCTCGTTGGTGGCCTGCTGAGACCGTCCGTCGGTCCGGGGCGACCCGGACCTGTGCACGTGGCCGCGCGTCCCGGGAACGCCCGCCGAGCTGTGAGATGGTGAACGACGTGAGTGCGCCAGGCGGGGGAGGACCGCCCAGACCGGGTGCGGGGTTCGGTTCGCCCGACCCGCGTGATGCGCCCATGACCGGCGCCCCGGGTCCCGGACAGCACCCCCACCCGCAGGTTCCGCATCCGTCGGGTCCTCTGCCAGCCGGCCGTATGCCGCCGCAGTACGGACCCTCCGGGAACCAGGCTCCGCCGATCCGGCCGTCGTCGCGGGACCGCACGTCGCGCGGGTCGAACGGCCGTGGCCGCCCGCAACGCGACGTGCGCCACGACCTGCTCGCCGACGTACCGTACGACCGCCCCACCGCACCCCGTCCCGACCGTCGACCGATCGAGCGGCAGGTGGCCGAACGCGGCCGACCCGGCGACGATCAGCCGTTGCGCGCGCACTGGGACCCGACGGCCGAGGACCCGCGTGGCCGCCGGGGCCCGCGTCCCGAGCGTCGCAAACGGAGTCGGATCGGGACGTTCGTCGCGACCTATGGATGGCGGGCCTACGCCGTGCCGGTGCTCGCGGTGCTCACCGTGGTCCTCGTCGCGGTGACGCTCGCGGGGACGAGTTCGCCCCCGACACCGGCCGCGCCGGCCCCCGACGCCGCGTCACGCAACACCGACGTCAACTCCGAGACCGCGCCGATCGGTGCCCCGACCGGTGCGGCCGGCGCTGCGACGCTGCCCGCGGGGCAGCTGCCCGACGGCGGTTCGTTCACCACCACCGGCGCGAAGTCGTGGCGCGTCGTACCCGGCACCACGGGTGTCGTGGGTACCGCTCCACGGGTGTACACCTACACCGTCGAGGTGGAGAACGGCCTCGCGCCCGCCGATTACGGCAGCGACTCGATCTTCGCGAAACTCGTCGACACGACGTTGGCCAACCCGAAGAGCTGGATCGGTGGCGGAAAGGTGTCGTTCCGGCGGATCGACTCCGGCACACCCGACTTCCGGGTGTCGCTGACCTCGACCGGGACGACCCGTGAGCTGTGCGGCTACCAGATCAAACTGGAGTCCTCGTGCTACTACCCGCCCGAGGCGCGCGTCACCCTCAACGAGGCGCGATGGGTACGCGGTGCGGTGTCGTATCAGGGCGACGACCTGCTCTACCGCCAGTACGCGATCAACCACGAGATCGGTCACGCGATCGGCTTCGAGAAGCACCAGCCGTGCGGCCAGGAGGGCGCGCTGGCCCCGGTCATGATGCAGCAGAGCTTCGGTGTCGCCAACAGCGACATCATGGCGATCGACCCGGACATGCAGGCCGACCGTGATCTGGTGTGCCGGGCCAATCCCTGGCCGTTCCCCGGGAGCTGAACGGCGTAGCGTCATCGGTGATCATGGCGCCCACCGACACCTCCCCGATGCCGTCCCCGCGGACCACCACCGAGCGGCCGTTGCCGCCGCTCGTCGAACCGGCCGCGGAGCTCACGCGCGCCGAGGTCGCGCGCTACAGCAGACACCTGATCATCCCCGACATCGGGATGACCGGGCAGCGTCGGTTGAAGAACGCCCGGGTCCTGGTGATCGGGGCCGGTGGGCTGGGTTCGCCTGCGCTGCTCTACCTCGCCGCCGCCGGCGTCGGCACGATCGGGATCGTCGAGTTCGACGAGGTCGAGGAATCGAACCTGCAACGACAGGTCATCCACGGACAGTCCGACATCGGGCGGTCGAAGGCGGCCAGCGCCCGAGACTCCATCGTCGAGATCAACCCGTTCGTCACCGTCGAACTGCACGAGCACCGGCTCGAGGCCGACGGGGCGGTGGCGCTGTTCGAGCATTACGACCTGATCGTCGACGGCACCGACAACTTCGCCACCCGCTATCTCGTGAACGACGCCGCTGTGCTGGCGCGCAAACCCTATGTGTGGGGGTCGATCTACCGGTTCGAGGGGCAGGCCTCGGTGTTCTGGGAGCACGCCCCCGACGGTCGCGGGCTGAACTACCGCGACCTCTACCCCCAGGCGCCGCCGCCGGGGACGGTGCCGTCGTGTGCCGAGGGTGGTGTGCTCGGGATCCTCTGCGCGTCGGTCGGTTCCATCATGGGGACCGAGGCGGTCAAGCTCATCACCGGTGTCGGTCGGACGCTGCTGGGTCGGTTGATGATGTACGACGCCCTCGCCATGGAGTACCGGACGATCCACATCCGCAAGGATCCCGAGGCCGCGCCGATCACCGAACTCGTCGACTACGACGCGTTCTGCGGCATCGTCGGCGATGAGGGCGCGACCCCCGTCGGTGCACACGGCGCCGGGTCGGACATCGATGCCGCGGAGCTGCGTCGGCTCCTCGACGCCGGTGAGCCGGTCGCGCTGGTCGACGTCCGCGAACCGGTCGAGTGGGACATCGTCCACATCGACGGCGCGACCCTGATCCCGCTGGGGGAGTTGCTCTCCGGTGAGGCACTCGCCGCGCTGCCGCAGGACCGTCCGACGGTGCTCTACTGCAAGACCGGCATCCGATCGGCGCAGGCGCTGGCCGTTCTGCACCGCGCAGGTCTCGCCGACGCCCGCCATCTGCGCGGCGGGATCGTCGAGTGGGCGCGAGCGACCGACCCGTCACTGCCGGTCTACTGACCATGATCACCCCCGCGCCCGATGCCCCACCGGCCGGTGCATCCGTGGCGCTGTCGTCGGCGCGCGGGCGATGGGTGGTCGCGTGCGCGGTCCTCGGGTCATCGATGGTCCTGCTCGACTCGACGGTGGTCAACGTCGCGCTGCCGCGCATCGCCGACGATTTCGAGGTGGGTCTCGCGCCCCTGCAGTGGACCGTCACCGCCTACATGCTGACCCTGTCGGCGCTCATCCTGCTCGGTGGATCGCTGGGCGACCGGCTGGGTCGTCGACGGGTGTTCGTCGTCGGCGTGGTGGGGTTCGCGGGCGCCTCGCTGCTGTGCGGACTGGCACCGAACGTCGAGGTGCTCGTCGCCGCGCGCGGTCTGCAGGGGATCGGCGGTGCGTTGCTGACACCGGGGTCGCTGGCGATGATCCAGTCGTCGCTGCGCCCCGGAGACCGCGCCCGGGCGATCGGCACGTGGTCGGGACTCGGCGGCGTCGCCGCGGCGCTCGGACCGTTCCTCGGTGGGTGGTTGGCCGACGGTCCCGGCTGGCGATGGGCCTTCCTCCTCAACGTCCCGGTCGCCGTGGTGTGCGTCGCCGTGGCCGTCCGCCACGTCCCCGAGACACGAGACCCGCACGCCTCGAAGCACTTCGACATCGTCGGCGCCGTACTGGGTGCGCTCACCCTGGCCGGTGCGACGTGGGCACTGATCCGCGCCGCGGGCGGCGGCAGTGCGGTCGAGGTCGCCGTGGTGGGGGTCGCCGCCCTCGCGGCGGGGGTGGCCTTCGTCGTGGTGGAGCGCCGTCAACCCGAGCCGATGGTGCCGCCGAACCTGTTCGCGTCACGACCGTTCACCGTCATCAACGTCATGACGTTCGCGGTGTACGCCGCCTTCGGCGGGTACTTCTTCATCGTCGCGCTGCAGTTGCAGGTCGTGGCCGGCTACTCGGCGTTCTGGGCCGGTGCCGCGCTCACGCCGGGGACCCTGCTGATGCTGCTGTTCTCCGCGCGGTCGAGCGCGTTCGCGGCACGGGTCGGCGCGCGGGGTCCGCTCACCGTCGGCGCGCTGCTCTGCGCGACCGGCCTTCTGCTGATGCTGCGCATCGGCCCGCACGCCTTCTATCCGACCGACGTGCTGCCCGGCGCCGCGATACTCGGTGTCGGGATGGTGTTGCTGGTGGCGCCCCTGACCTCGACAGTGCTGGCCGCGGTGGCCGACGACCACGCCGGGCTGGCGAGCGGGGTGAACAACGCCGTCGCGCGCGCCGCCGGTCTTCTCTCGGTCGCCGCGATCCCGCTGATCACCGGGACCCCGGCCGACGCCGGGCTCGGGCCGGCCTTCGACGACACCTTCGACCGCGCCGTCCCGGTGTTCGCCGGCGCACTGGTCGTCGCCGCGCTGCTCGCCTTCGTCGGCCTGCGTCCTGCGGGCGCCGGAGTCGGACGGCGGCATCGCGCCCGACGACCGACCGCCGCGACGGGTAACACGGCCGACCCGCACCTCCCCGGTTAGCAGGCACGAGGTCGGTAATCTCAGCGGTGTGAATGCCCCCGATCCGCCCGAACACGTCATCGCGACGTTCGGTCTCGCCGGATCGACCCCCATCGCCCTCACCCGCGAGTGGGAGGGCGGCTGGCGTATCGGCGAAGTGGTGCTATCGCTGGTACCCGATCACGCTCGCGCGGCGTGGTCGGCGAAGGTCCGCGAAGACCTCTACGTCGACGGAGTGCGCGTCGCCCGCCCGCTGCGCGGTACCGACGGTCGCTACGTCGTGTCGGGATGGCGCGCCGACACCTACATCGCCGGTTCGCCCGAGCCCCGCCACGACGAGGTCGTGTCGCTGGCCAACCGCCTGCACCAGGTGACCGCCGACCTCGAGCGTCCACGTTTCCTGCTGCAACCACCGGCGCCGCCCTACACCGACGTCGACGTGTTCAACGCCGCCGACCGGGCCGCCTGGGAGGACACCCCGCTGCGCTCGGCCCGTGCGGCCGGCTTCGGGGAGCCGACGTCGCCGGACGGGGTGAAGAGCATCGAGATGCTCAAAACTCTTGCCACCCTGCGCAAGCCCATCGAATCACCGTCCCAGCTCGTGCACGGCGACCTGTTCGGCACCGTGCTGTTCGCCGGCGCGGCCGCGCCCGGCATCACCGACCTCGTGCCGTACTGGCGGCCCGCCCCGTGGGCCGCGGCCGTCGTTGTCGTCGACGCCCTGGCCTGGGGCGGGGCCGACGAGGACCTCGTCTCCCGCTGGTCGGATCAGCCCGAATGGCCGCAGATGATGTTGCGCGCGGTCATGTTCCGGCTCGCGGTACACGCCCTGCACCCCCGGTCGTCGTCGGGCGCACTCGCCGGACTGTCCCACGTCGTCGACGTGGTGCGGTTGCTGCTCTAGCTCCACGGGCACAGGGCGCGTCACGCCGTCACAGCGCGACCGCGTGTCAGCGCAGCGCGACCGTGACCCCGCCGGAGAACAGCGAATCGTGCAACTCGATCTCGGCCGGGTCGACGCCGGTGGGAAGGTCGTAGGCGATCGTGAGCTGCAAGGCGTTGCCCGGATTGATCTGCTCGTAGAACACCGCGGCGTCGTCGACGGAGATCGTCGCCGTCGTGTTGGGGGAGAACTGGGTCCCCTTCGTCGAGAGCACCTTCTGCGACGAGACGTCGAGACTCTGTGCCTCGTTGCCGATGTTGCGGACGGTGAGGTCGACGAGCACGAAACGACCCTGTGCGCGTTCGGCCATGAAATCGGGTCCGATCGTCGTCCCACCGTCGCGGACCCCCCGCACGACGAACTCGAACTTGCCGTCCCGTGCGGGCGCACCGATCCCGGGCCGGGGCGCCGCGGCCGACGTCGGTTCCGCCGCGGCCGATCCGTTCGGGGTCGACCCGGTTGCCGTCGCCGTGCCGGCGCTCCCGGCGGTGTTCGAGTCCTCCGACGTCCCGCCCCCACCGGTCGCGGTCGAGATCACGACGATCAGCAGCACGAGGACACCGACACCGGTGAGCAGCTTGTGCCGGACGAAGAAGTTCTTCTTCGGGGCGGGCGGCGGATAGGGCGACCCGTGGGGGCCGGGCTGCGAGGATGCGAACGGGGGCTGATCGGGCGGGTTCTGACTCATGGCAGGACCTTTCGGTTGTCGATGTACGCGACCCACTCCAGCGTGTCCATCCGGCCCGACGCATCCTCCGATCGGTCGGTCACCTTCACCCCATCGGTCGGATCGGTGGTGACCGGGCCGCCCGATCGCCCGATGTGTCCTGTCGGTGGCCGCCCGTACCGTCGGCGCCATGATGCCTCCGAGCCCGGTGACGCCACCGCAGCTGCCGCCGTGGCTGCTGGAGGCGCCGGGCGGGTCGCCCGGTCACCTCCGGCGCCGTCGTACAACCGTTGGGCTGGTCTCCGTCAGCCTCTTCACGACCCTGATGACCGTGGGCCTCGCGGCCGGCGCCGGCACACCCGACGGGCTCGTGTTCTGCGGACTCGTGCTCAACGTCGCCGCGGCGGCGGCACTCGTGCGGCGGCACGAACACCCGATGCTCGTGCTCACGATCGCCGTCGCCGGGCCGTTGTTCTTCCCCACCGACGCCACCGCGGCGCTCGTCGCCCTCTACGCGGTGGTGTCGGGGGTGCGCGATCGGCGTGTCGTCGTCGCGACCGTTGTCGTGTGGGCGGCCTGCACGGTGTCGTTGACCTACGACGCGTTCCGCCGTCGCGACTACTCGGCGCTCACGATGGGTGTGCGGATCCCGGAGGGCGGTCCGGTTCCCGACTGGAATCTGCCCGTGTGGGTCGCCCCGCTCGTCGCGGCGGCGATGGTGACCCTGGTGGTGGTGGTGGCCGTACAGCGGCGCACGAGCAGCCAGTTGACCGCGGTCGCAACGGCTCTCGACGACCGCACCCGTGAGTCGGAGGTGATGCGCGCGGAGATGGCGGTCGCCGCCGACCGCGCGCGCATCGCCCGTGACATGCACGACACCTTGGCCGCGACGCTGAGCCGGATCTCGCTGACCGCCGGCGGACTCCAGGTCAACAGCACCGAGGGACCCGAACGGGTGGCGAACACCGCGTCGTTGATCCAGAAGACCGCCCACGACGGTCTCGACGAGCTCAAACGGATCATCGGAGTGCTCCGCGGTGGCACCGCGGCCGACGTGGGTTCGGGCGCACAGGATCTCGACGGTGTCACCGATCTCGTCGCGTCGGCCCGATCGGCCGGGGTCCACGTGACGATGCTCCTCGACGTGCCCCCGGAACCGTTGGGCCCGTTGGCGGGCCACGTCGCCTACCGCGTGGTGCGTGAGTCACTCACCAATGCCTCGCGGCACGCCTTCGGGTCACCCGTGCGTGTCTCGGTCCACGGGACACCCGACCGGGGCCTGGAGGTCGAGATCCGTACGGGCCGGACGGCGGCGGCACCCACACCGACCGGAACGGGGACCGGTCTGCAGGGGATCGACGAGATGGTCGGCGGCGCCGGTGGGAGATTCGGCGCGCGATACATCGGCGACGACTTCGTCGTGCACGCCTGGTTGCCCTGGTTCTCCTGAACCCCACCCGGGCCGATCCCGACGCATACGGGCCGGGGGTGTCGGGGTCGGTGCCTACGATCATCACCATCATGACCACACCCATCGACGTCCTCGTCGTCGACGACGACCCCTTCGTCCGTCGGGGACTCTCCGACATCCTCACCGCGGCGCAGGACATCCGTGTCGTCGCCGAGGCCGACGACGGCGATCAGGTGCCGTCCGCGGTCGCCCGGCATCGGCCCCATGTCGTCCTCATGGACCTGAAGATGCGCCGGGTCGGTGGTGTCGAGGCCATCACCGCACTGATGTCGCAGCCCGATCCGCCGCGGGTGGTGGCGATGACCGCGCTCGACGTCGACGACCTCGTCCTCGACGCGATCCGGGCCGGCGCCCACAGTTTTCTCCGCAAAGACGAGCCACCTCAGTCGTTCGGGATGGCCGTCCGCGCGGTCGCCGCAGGCACGACGTTGTTCAGCGAGCAGTCACTCCGGGAGATCGTGGCGGCCGCCGACGCACGCCCTGTCGGCGGTCACGTGGCGGCGCGGTCCGACGCCGAGCGTGCCGTCGGCGCCCTGTCGAGCAGGGAGTCGCAGATACTGCGGGCACTCGCCTCGGGTGCGACCAACGCCGCCATCGCGGGCGACCTCTACCTGAGCGAGACGACGGTGAAAACCCATCTCTCGCACATCTACACGAAGCTGTGTGTCACCACGAGGGTCGAGGCGGCGATGCAGGCGCTGCGCGGTGGCCTGGTGACGTGAGCCCCAGCCGGGGCGAGCGCGTCAGCGACGGTCAGCTGCCCAGGCAGAAGACGTTGCAGGGTCCGTTGTAGCGGATCGTCACCCGTGCGCCGCCCGGGGTGATCGTGGGCGGGACGTCGCTGGGGAACGCCGAGCCGCCACCGCCGCCTCCGGCGCGGAAACCGCCGGCGCCACCGAAGTAACCGCCGCCACCGCCGCCGCCGGACGTCGACACCGACGCCCCGCCGCCGACGCCGAGCCCACCGGGCGAGGCATCGCCGCTGGGGGTGCCGCCGCGGGCGGAACTGCCCGCGCCGCCGCCGGCCATGAACCCGTTGCTCTCACCCGGGCGTCCGCCGTCGCCGCCACGGGTGGTCGACGAACCACCGGCACCGCCGGCGACGACCAGTCGCGAGTTGAGCCCTGCCGGTGACAGTGCGGGTCCGCCGACCGTGCGGACGTCGCTGGCGCCACCACCGCCGTTCGGGATGCCGCGGCCACCGCCGTTGTAACCGCCTGCGCCGAAACGGCTGCCGGGCGCGTTGTGCTGTCCGTTGCCGCCGACATAGATGTACAGACGTTGCCCGCCGACGACCGGCGCGTAGGCATTGATCTGCAACGCGCGGGTCCGGTAGTTGCCCGACGCCCGCGTGTCGGCACCGCCGGCCCCGACCGCGGACACCAGGACGGTGCGCAGGCCGCGCGGCACGACGAAGACCTGCTGGGCGCCGGTGTAGCTCCAGGTGCACAGGACGGTCGACTGGAACAGGGCCTGGGTGCAGTTGCGGGGCAGCGGGGCCGCCGACGCGCTGGGCGCGGTCACGATCGCGGCCGCCAGGGCAGCCATCCCGGCCGCGATCATCGACAACCGCCTACGACTGAACATCTACGTATTTCTCCCTCGCGTGCCGGCAAAGCCTCTCGCGGTGACTCTACGATGCCGCACGATCACGCCCGGCATTTCCGCTCGTTTGCCCCTGCCGAACGATCCGCGGCGCCGCCTCGTCCCTCGACCGTCCGTCTCACACGGGTCCCCCTCGCCACGTGAGCACACTGTGATCGCCGGGTCACGCGCTGACAAGTCCCGGCAACACCGGCTTCCTACTGTTCGGTCAACCATCCCCGACACCCCGTCGGAATCCGTAGGGAGGACACCCGTCGTGACCGCACCGGCCCGCGCACGTTCGCACCACATCACCGATTGGGATCCCGAGGACCGGGAGGCCTGGGACAACGGCAACGCGAAGATCGCCAACCGCAACCTCATCTGGTCGGTGATCTGCGAGCACGTCGGCTTCTCGGTGTGGTCGCTGTTCTCGGTGTTGGCCCTGTTCATGGGACCGGCCTACGGCATCTCGCTCGACCAGAAGTTCGTCATCGCCGCCACCGCCACCTTCTTCGGCGCCTGCCTGCGCATCCCGTACACCCAGGCCACGGCCCGCTTCGGTGGTCGCAACTGGGCCATCTTCAGTGCCATCGTGCTGTTGATCCCCACCGGCCTCACCATGATGCTGATGCTCAACCCGGGTGACTTCGGGTTCGGCTGGTTCCTCACCGTCGCCGCGCTCACCGGCCTCGGCGGCGGCAACTTCGCCTCGTCGATGACCAACATCAACGCCTTCTTCCCGCAGCGACTCAAGGGCTGGGCCCTCGGGCTCAACGCCGGTGGCGGCAACATCGGCGTCCCCGCCGTACAGCTCGTGGGACTCGCCGTCATCTCCGTCGCCTCGGACCGTCCGGAGATCGTGTGTGCGATCTACCTGGTCCTGCTGGCCCTCGCCGGCGTCGGTGCGGCGATCTACATGGACAACCTCGACCACCAGACATCCAGTGGCAAGGCGATGATCGATTGCCTGAAGTACCGCGACACCTGGTTGATCTCGCTGCTCTACATCGGCACCTTTGGCTCGTTCATCGGTTTCGGGTTCGCGTTCAGTCAGGTCCTCAACATCAGCTTCACCGCATCGGGAGAGGCCAAGCCCGCGCTGGCGGCGGCGCAGATCGCCTGGCTCGGACCGCTTCTCGGTTCACTGGCACGCCCGATCGGCGGCAGGCTCGCCGACAAGGTCGGTGGCGGTCGCGTCACGATGTACTGCTTCGCGGCCATGGTCGCGGCCTCGTCGATCCTCGTGGTCGCCGGCATGTCCGCCGATGCGAACAACCACAAGATCGGCGGCGCGCAGCTCACCGGGTTCATCGTCGGATTCATCCTGTTGTTCCTGATCTCCGGCGTCGCCAACGGCTCGGTCTACAAGATCATCCCCGCTGTGTTCGAGGCGAAGGCCAAGGCCAACAAGGGACTCAACGCGCTGGGCAAGATCACCTGGTCGCGGTCGATGTCGGGTGCCCTGATCGGCATCGCCGGCGCGTTCGGCGGGCTCGGCGGGGTCGCCATCAACCTGGTACTGCGGGAGAGCTACAAGCAGAACAAGTCCGCGACCACCGCGTTCTGGATCTTCCTCGCCTTCTACGTGGTGGCCGGTGTCGTCACGTGGTGGTTCTACGCCCGCAACGAGAAGGCGACCAACGCGATCGCCGCGGAGAACGATGCGGCGGCCACGACCGACACGAGCTCGGATTCGGCGGTCGTCGCCTGACCGACAGGTGTCGCGGGTCCCAGAACTGCAGTGCGTGAGGAGAACTCGAAGATGAGCAGCAAAACCGTCGTCGTCATCGGACACGGCATGGTCGGGCACCGGTTCGTCCAGGGCCTGCGGGAGCGTGACGTCACCGACCAGTGGCACATCGTCGTCCTCGGCGAGGAACACGACGCCGCCTACGACCGGGTTGGGCTGTCGTCGTACGTCGGCGCGTGGGATCGGACGTCACTGGCGTTGGCGGGCAACGACTACGCCGGTGACGACCACGTCGACCTGCGTCTCGGCGTCGGCGCCGTATCGGTCGACCGCGACGCCCACGTCGTCGTCACCACCGACGGCGCCCGTGTCGGCTACGACGCGGTGGTGCTCGCCACCGGGTCGTACCCGTTCGTCCCGCCGGTCGACGGACACGACGGCGACCGCTGCTTCGTCTACCGGACCCTGTCGGACCTCGACGCCATCCGGACCACCGCCGACCGCGCGGGGACCGGTGCCGTCGGTGTCGTGGTCGGCGGGGGGCTCCTGGGCCTCGAGGCCGCCAACGCGCTGAAACTGATGGGCCTGACCCCCCACGTCGTCGAGTTCGCGCCGCGACTGATGCCCCTGCAGGTCGACGACGGGGGCGGCGCCCTGCTCGCGAGCCTCGTCACCGACCTCGGACTCACCGTGCACACCGGCGTCGCGACGACCTCGATCGCCGAACGTGCCGACGCGTCCGACGCCGAGGCGCTGCGCGTCACCCTCAGCGACGAGTCGCACATCGACGCCGCACTCGTGGTGTTCTCCGCCGGAGTGCGTCCGCGTGACGAGATCGCCCGCGAGATCGGACTTCCCGTCGCCGAGCGTGGTGGCGTGCTGGTCGACAGTCGCTGTCGGACAGATGATCCGGAGATCTTCGCCATCGGCGAGGTCGCCGCGGTCGAGGGCCGGTGCTACGGACTCGTCGCGCCGGGATACAGCACCGCCGAGGTCGTCGTCGATCAACTGCTCGGGGGATCGACGACCTTCGGCGGTGCCGACATGTCCACCAAGCTGAAGTTGCTCGGCGTCGACGTGGCCAGCTTCGGCGACGCGATGGCCGCCACCGAGGGCGCGCTCGAGGTGGTGTTCAGCGACCCCGTCGCCGGCACCTACGCCAAGGTCGTGGTCTCCGACGACGCCCGCACCCTCCTCGGCGGCATCCTGGTCGGGGACGCCGACGCCTACGCGATGCTCAAACCGATGGTGGGGTCGGCGATCCCCGGCGATCCGTCCGATCTCATCGCACCGTCCGGCGGTCCCGCGATCGGGCTGGGCGCGTTGCCCGACGCCGCCGAGATCTGTTCGTGCAACGCGGTGTCGAAGGGCGCGATCTGTTCGGCCATCGCCGACGGCGCCTGCGACGTGCCCGCGGTCAAGGCGCAGACCTGCGCCGGGACCACTTGTGGCGGGTGCCTGCCGAGCATCAAGAAGTTGCTCGCAGAATCGGGTGTGGTGCTGAGCACGTCGTTGTGTGAACACTTCGCCCAGTCGCGCTCGGAGCTGTTCGAGATCGTCTCCGCGACCGGAATCCGCACCTTCTCGGGACTCGTCGCGCAGTACGGGACCGGGACCGGTTGCGACATCTGCAAGCCCACCGTGGCCTCGATCCTCGCGTCGACCTCGAGCGACCACATCCTCGACGGCGAGCAGGCCGCACTGCAGGACACCAACGACCACTTCCTCGCCAACCTGCAGCGCAACGGCTCGTACTCGGTGGTACCGCGCATGCCCGGTGGCGAGGTGACCGCCGATCAGTTGATCGTGATCGGGCAGGTGGCCAAGGATTTCGGGCTCTACACGAAGATCACCGGTGGTCAGCGCATCGACATGTTCGGAGCGCGCGTCGAGCAGCTGCCCGAGATCTGGCGTCGACTCGTCGACGCCGGCATGGAGTCCGGACAGGCCTACGGCAAGAGCCTGCGCACGGTGAAGAGCTGTGTCGGCAGCACCTGGTGTCGGTACGGGGTCCAGGACTCGGTGGGCATGGCCGTCGATCTCGAGAAGCGGTATCGCGGGCTGCGCTCGCCGCACAAGATCAAGTTCGGGGTGTCCGGCTGCGCCCGCGAGTGCGCCGAGGCGCGGGGCAAGGACGTCGGGGTGATCGCCACCGAGTCGGGCTGGAACCTCTACGTCGCCGGCAACGGCGGACAGAGTCCGGTGCACGCGCAACTGCTGGCGTCGGGACTCGACGACGCGACGTTGGTCGCCTACATCGACCGCTACCTGATGTTCTACATCCGGACCGCGGACCGCCTGCAACGCACCGCCCCGTGGCTCGAGTCGCTCGAGGGTGGTCTCGACCACCTCCGCGAGGTCGTCGTCGACGACAGTCTCGGCATCTGCGACCAACTCGAGGCCGCGATGGAGGCACACGTGCGCGGTTACCGCGACGAGTGGTCGGCGGTGCTCGAGGACTCCGAGAAACTCAAGCGGTTCGTGTCGTTCGTCAACGCCCCCGCCGAGGCCGATCCGACCATCGATTTCGACTCCTCGACCGGTCGCAAGGTGCCTGTGTTGCTCGGCTCGCCGGCCATGCCGTCGCGGACGTGAGTGGCGAACGGCACCCTCGAACCTTCGCGAGCTGCGGGTTTACCGGCGGCCGACGTCGCCGAAACACGACATTCACATGACCTGACCACACTGGTACACGGCCATCCGACAGCCGAGCAGGAGCGACCCTCATGACCGTCATCGACCACCAGAGCGTGGATGTCGCCACCCACACCTGGACGCGCGCGTGCGCGCTGACCGATCTCGTCCCGGGACGCGGGGTGGCGGTGTTGCTCCCCGACGGCTCGCAGGTGGCACTGTTCCGCCTGCACGACGACGAGCTGTACGCCGTCGGCAACATCGACCCGTTCGGCCGCGCCGCAGTCATGAGCCGGGGCCTCGTCGGTGATCGTGGCGGCGAACCCACCGTCGCCAGCCCCCTGCTCAAGCAGGTGTTCTCGCTGCGCACCGGGATGTGCCTGGACGACGAGGGCGTCGGGCTCGGCACGTATGCGGTCCGCGTCGTCGACGGCGTCGTCGACGTGTGTTCGTGCTGACCGTCGGTCCCGACGTGACCGCAGACCCCGCCCCCTCGACGGCCGGCCCCTCGACACCGGCCCCGTCGGCACCCGCCGTGGCCGAGCGTCCCCTCGCCGGGTTCACCATCGGGATCACCGCCGCGCGTCGTGCCGACGAGTTCGAGGCATTGCTGGTGCGCCGCGGCGCCGAGGTCGTGCACGCGCCGGCGATCCGCATCATCCCGCTCGCCGACGACGCCGAACTGCAGCGCGTCACCGCCGAGATCGTCGCCGACCCGCCCGACGTCGTGATCGCGACCACCGGTATCGGGTTCCGTGGGTGGATGGAGGCCGCCGACGGTTGGGGAATGGCCGAGGACCTCGTCGAGTCGCTGTCGCGATCGACCGTGCTCGCGCGCGGCCCGAAGGCGAAGGGGTCGATCCGTGCGGCCGGGTTGCGCGAGGAGTGGTCGCCGCCCAACGAGTCGTCGAGCGAGGTGCTCGACCACCTGCTCGCCGGTGACGTCGAGGGCAAGCGGATCGGTGTGCAGTTGCACGGCGCCACCACGGAGTGGGAGCCCCTGCCGGATCTGTGCGAGGTGCTGCGTGAAGCGGGTGCCGTCGTGGTGCCGATCCCCGTCTATCGCTGGACCCCGCCCACCGACACCGGCCCGATGGACCAGATGATCACGGCCGCCATCGGTTGCGGCATCGACGCCATCACCTTCACCAGCGCCCCCGCGGTCGCCTCGATGCTGGGCCGCGCCAACGACACCGGTCTCCTCGAACCGCTGCTGCACGCGCTGCGCACATCGGTGGTGCCGATGTGCGTCGGCGCGGTCACCGCCGGTCCGCTGCATGCGTTGCAGGTACCGACGGTGCAGCCCAGCCGGTTCCGGCTCGGCGCCCTCGCGCGACTCATCGCCGATGAACTCCCGCGTCGCGCCACCGTGCTGCGGGTGGCGGGGCATGACGTCACCATCCTCAGCCGCAGCGTCGTCGTCGACGGCGAGGTCCGCACCCTGACCGCCGCCGGACTCGCGCTGCTGAAGGGGTTGTCGCGCACGCCCGGTCGGGTGGTGTCGCGGCAGGCGCTGCTGGCCGAGCTGCCCGGTGGGGGCGACGACACCCATGCCGTCGAGACCGCGATGGCCCGCCTGCGCACCGCCCTGGGGGATCCGAAGATGGTGCAGACCGTGGTCAAACGCGGGTACCGGCTGTCGGTCGATCTCGAGGACGAGGACGTCCGGTGATCGATCCCGCTGTCCCGCAGGGGTTCCCCGCAGGAGTGACTCCCATCGTCGTCGCGCACGGCACGAGGTCGTCGGTGGGGGTGGCCACGGTGGCGGCCATCGCCGAGCTCGTCGCGGCTCGTGTCGGTCCGACGCGCGTCGCGTTCGTCGACGTCCTCGGGCCGAGTCCCACCGATGTGCTGCGTGACCTCGACGGCCCCGCGGTCGTGGTGCCGGCGTTCCTCGCCTCGGGCTATCACGTGCGTGTCGACCTCCCCGACCACATCCGGGAGGTCGGGCGCGAGAACGTCGCCGTCGCACCGGCTCTGGGCCCCGACCCGGTGATCGCCGGCGTGCTCCTGGCACGGTTGAGGGAGGCGGGGTGGCGCCCCGGCGACGCCGTCGTGCTCGCGGCCGCGGGATCGTCGGACCCCGACGCCTGTGCCGACGTACGGCGTGCGGCGGACATGCTCGCCGACCTGACCGGGGACCACGTCGACGTCGGATACGTCACGACCGCGTCGCCCGCGGTGCCCGACGCCGTGGCCGCGGCGCGGGGTCGTGGTGCGCAACGGGTGATCATCGCGTCGTATCTGTTGGCGCCCGGGCTGTTCCACACCCGGCTCGCCGGGTACGGCGCCGACGCCGTCGCCGAGCCCCTCGGCGCCGATCCCGCGATCGCCGACCTCGTGGTGGCGCGCCTCGTCGCTGCGGCGCTCCCTGCGACCGTGCACTAGCCCCTTCAGGGTGTGGTGCGGGCGACGATGTCGCGGACGAGTCGCGCGGTGAGTTCCGGACGCGACAGCGGGACCATGTGGTCGCAGTCCTCGTGGGTCACCGTGAGGTGGTCACCCAGGACGGCGTGCAATGCGTGGAGGAATTCCGGCCGCACATACGACGGCTGCACGCGATCGGCGATCACCAGATGCGTCGGCACCGCGACGGTGGGCACCACGAACGGCCGCGCCAGCTCACTCCACGTCGCCGCGACAGCACCGGGATGCACCCGCCACGTGACGCGCCCCCGGCCGTCGGTGGTGAGGTGCTCGGCGATCTCGGCGGTCAGCAGCGCGTCGGGGACCTCCCACCAGGCCTCGGCGCGTTTGCGGTCCCACGCGTCCTGTGGGTCGGTGAGGTACCAGCTGTCGAGACTGGCCGCGGCGACCTCCGACATGCGTTCGCCGTCGAGGCCGATGGCGGGATCGAGGAGCACGAGGCCCCGTACCCGTTCGGGCGCGGTGCGGGCCAGGTGCACGGCGAGCGCCCCGCCGAACGAGTGCCCGACGACGACGACCGGCCCGGCGGTGGTGTCGCGCAGCACCTCGAGCAGTGCCCCCACCTGTCGCTCGATCGTCCACGGCGCCGCCCACGACGCATGCCCGTGCCCCAGCAGGTCCGGGGCCACGACCCGTAGTTCCGGGAGATGTCCGGTGGCGAGGTCGCGCCATCGCCGACCGTGTCCGGTGATGCCGTGCACCGCCAGAACGGTCGTGCCCTCGTCCGGACCGTAGACCGTGACCGCCATCTCGCCCATGCCCGCGATCTTGCCCGACCCGATCGCTCGGGTCGCGCCGGGCGGTGTCGGACCCGGATGATCTGATCGACCTGGCGCCACACACGGACCAGATCGGGCGGCGACAGACCGGGGGAGGGAGCGGCATGGCCGAGCAGGCGGCGCGCGCACGAGCGCGGACCGAGGTCCGCGCGTCGCTCGTCGCCGCACCGCCGAGACCGGCGGTCGCCCACGAGTGGGAGCCCGCGGCAGCCGCGCTGGTGGCCGTGCCGTCGGGGCCCGGCTCCGATCACCCCGGCTCCGATCACCCTCAGCCCGACACCGCAGGCGGCCGCGCCTGGCGGCCGGTGCGCATCACCGGCGGGCCGGGTACGGGGAAGACGTCGCTGCTGGTCGACATCGCCGTCGCCCGACTCACCGACCCCGGCGTGGATCCCGAGTCGGTCCTCGTCATCGCATCGGATCGTCGGGCCGCGGCGCGGCTGCGTGAGGAGATCAGTGGACGGGTGCTGCGCGCATCCGACACCGACAGCAGGGGACTGCGGCGTTCTACGCGGGAACCGTTGGTGCGCACGGTGCATTCGTACGCGTTCGCTGTGCTGCGGTTGCAGGCGTCGGCACAGGGCAACCCGCCGCCGCGGCTGATCACCGGGTCCGAGCAGGACGCCGTGCTGCGTGAACTGCTCGCCGGGGACATCGCCGACGGCGCCCGCAACTGGCCCACGCGGCTCCGCCCGGCCCTGGGGACCGACGGTTTCGCGCAGGCGTTGCGCGACCTCATGATGCGCGCGGCCGAACGCGGGGTCGGACCCGAGCAGCTCATCGCCCTGGGGCGCGACCACGGGCGCGACGAATGGGTGTCGGCCGGGATCGCCTACCGGCAGTACGAGCAGACGACGCTGCTGCGCGGCGCGGTCGGGGTGGAGGCACCGCAGGCGTCGGCCCCCGCCGTCGACGCCGCCGAGCTCATCGGATCGGCCCTCACCGCGCTCTCGACCGACGAGGTGCTGCTCGAACGCGAGCGCGCGCGGATCCGGCACCTTCTGGTGGACGACGCCCAGCACCTCGACCCGCATGCCGCGGCGCTGATCAGGCTGGTCGGCACCGGCACGGTGGAGACGGTCGTCGCCGGCGACGGCGACCAGTCCGTCTTCGGATTCCGCGGCGCCAGTCCACGATTCCTCGACGAGCTGGTGCGCAACGGCGACGACCATCGCGACATCGTGTTGCGCGTCAACCACCGCAGCGTCGACGAGATCGCCACCGCCACAGCCGACATCGCCGCGCGCCTGCCGCGCACGCGATCACCGCGACCGACGGTGGGGTCGGGCGACGACGCCGGCGCGGTCAGCGTGACCGCGTATGCGTCGGCGGCGAAGGAGGCGACCGCGATCGCCGACACCCTGCGACGGGCGCATCTGTTCGACGGTGTCGCGTGGTCGGACATGGCCATCATCGTCCGATCGGTCCCGCGCGCGATCGCCCCGCTGCGACGTGCGCTGCGGTCGGCGGGCGTCCCCGTCGCGACACCCGCGAACGAGATCGCACTGCACCGACAGCGTGCGGTAGCGGCCCTGCTGACGGTGATGCGTGGCGTCGACGACGTCCTCACCGCCGACAACGCGCTGATGCTGCTGTCGGGACCCGTCGGCGGAGCTGATCCGACGGCGCTGCGCCGACTCCGCCGTGGTCTGCGACGCGTGGACGCCGCGATCACCGATGCGGCCGGCGCCACCGACGGCGCCGCCGAAGACCCTGCTGCACAGCGTGACTCGCTCGACATCGTCGTCGACCTGCTGGCCCGGAACCCCGCCGAGACCACCGCGCACACCGATGCGCTGACCACCACCGAGCGCGCCCCGCTCACGCGGGTGCTCGAGGCGTTGGCGGCCGCGCGCGCCGAACGTGCCCGCGGGGGCGGTGTCGAGGATGTGCTGTGGGCGGCATGGCAGTCGACCGGTGCGGCCCGACGCTGGGCGGCGACCGCCCTGCGCGGCGGCCCCGCCGCCGATCAGGCCGACCGTGATCTCGACGCGGTCGTCGCCCTGTTCGACGTCGCGGCCAGCTTCACCGACAACCTGCCCGCCGCCACCGTCGGAGCCTTCGTCGATCACGTCTCCACCCTGCAGATCCCCGGCGAGCAGTCGCGGCGTGCGGTCGTCGCCGAGGCGGTCACCATCGTCTCGGCGCACGGTGCCGCCGGCCGGGAGTGGGACGTCGTCGCGGTGGCGGGTGTTCTCGACGGGCTGTGGCCCAGCCTGCGCAGCCGCGGGAGCATCCTCGCCACCCCGCAGCTCGTCGACCTGCTCGACGGTGTCGCGACCGAGGCTCTCGACACGGTCTCCCGGACGGCGTCGGCGCTCGCCGAGGAGCGGCGCCTGTTCCTCGTGGCGTGTTCCCGCGCCCGACGGCGGCTGATGGTGTCGGCGGTCGACGACGGCAGTGGTGACTCCGCCCCGTCGCGATTCGTCATCGAGATGGCCGCCGGTACAGACGGTCTCGACCCCGACACCGCCGTGTCGGCCGACGGACTGCTCGAGGTCGCCCCCGCGGTACGACGGGTCCTGTCGCTGCCGTCGCTGGTGGCGACCCTGCGGGCCCAGGTGTGTGCGTCCGAGACGTCCGGCGTCGTGACCGCCGAGCGCAAGGCCCACGCCGCCGACCTCCTCGCGCGCCTCGCCGACGCCGGTGTGCCCGGCGCGCACCCCTCCGAGTGGTTCGGGCTGCCCGACGCGAGCAGCGACGTCGGGTTGTGGGATCCCGACAGGGGGCCGGTGACGCTGTCACCGTCGTCGATCGAGGCGCTGCAACGGTGTTCGCTGCGCTGGATGCTCGAACGCAACGGCGGACGTGACGGCGATTCGGCGCCGGCGGTGGCGGGCACCCTGGTGCACACCCTCGTCCAGGCGCTGGCCGGGCAGATCGATCCGACGCACGTGACCGAGGCCCTGCACCGTGTGTGGGATCAGGTCGACGTGGGCGCGCAGTGGTTCTCGGCGCACGAACTCGACCGCGTGGAGGGGATGCTGACCCACTTCGCCGACTGGCTCGCCCGCTCGCGGAACGACCTCGAGGAGGTGGCGGTCGAGGTCGATGTCGACGCGGTCATCCCCGCCGACGATCCTGCCGACCCTGATGATCCCGCCGTACGACTGCGGGGCCGGATCGACCGCCTCGAACGCGACGGTCAGGGTCGACCGGTGGTGGTCGACGTGAAGACCGGCAAGACCATCGTCAGCCGCGACGACGCGCAGGTCCACCCGCAGCTCGCCGCCTATCAGCTCGCCCTGCACCTCGGGGGCGCGCCGGAGATCGGGCCGGCCGACCCCGGTGGAGGTCGGCTCGTCTACGTGAACAGCGGCTCGACGAAAACCGGTGCGACCGAACGGATCCAGCCCCCGCTCACGGCTGATCAGATCCAGGAGTGGATCGGTCTCGTCCGCTCGGCGGCGCGGGCGAGCGTCGGACCCCGTTTCGTCGCCACGGTCAACAGTGGCTGCGTGCGGTGCCCGCTCACCGCGTCGTGCCCGGCGTCGATCGCGGGTAAGGCGGTCACCGATGACTGACGCGACCGTGTCGCCGATTTCCACACGCATCTCCGCGCGGTCGCTGTCGGCGGCGCTGGGACTGCCCGCGCCGACCGACGAGCAGGTGGCGGTCATCGAAGCGCCGATGGAACCGCTCCTGGTGGTGGCGGGTGCAGGGGCGGGCAAGACCGAGACCATGGCCGCGCGGGTGGTGTGGTTGGTGGCCAACCGCATGGTGAGCCCCGACGAGATCATCGGCCTCACCTTCACCCGCAAGGCCGCGGCCGAACTCGCGGCACGGATCCGTCGTCGCCTCGCGATGCTCGCCGCGTCGTCGGCGATGATCGGGTGGGACCCCGACGGCTCGATGCGGTCGCTGTTGCGCAGCGCCGATCCGGAGGTCAGCACCTACCACGCCTACGCCGGTCGTCTCATCGCCGACCACGGTCTGCTTCTGCCGGTGGAACCGGCCGCGACCCTGCTCTCGGAGACCGAACTGTGGCAGCTCGCCTTCGGGGTCGTCACCGGCTGGTCCGACGAGCTCGAGACCCCCAAGACACCTCTCGGGGTCACCGAGTCGGTGCTCAAGCTGTACTCCGACGCCGCCGAACACCTCGTCGACCTCGACGACATCGACGGTGTCGGCATGGATCTCCATGCGCTGATCGACACGTTGCCGCCGGGGCCGCGTCAGCGTGCCGACCCGTCGAAGGAGCTGCGCGGGATCCAGGAGGTCATCGAGGAGCGCCACCGCTTCGTGCCGCTCGTCGAACGTCTCGCGGCGACGATGCGCGAACAGAACGTCCTCGACTTCGGCAGCCAGATGTCGTTGGCCGCCAGGCTGGTCCGCGATCATCCCGAGGTCGCCCACGCCGAGCGGCACGCCGTGCGTGCGGTGCTCCTCGACGAGTACCAGGACACCGGGCACTCGCAACGCGTGCTCCTGTCGACCCTCTTCGGACGGCCGCTCCCGGGTTCGAGCGACAACACCCCGGCCGACGGCCCGAAGAGCGAGACACCGACGTCGATCGCGGTCACCGCCGTCGGCGACCCGATCCAGTCCATCTACGGCTGGCGTGGCGCGTCGGCGGCGAACCTGCCCCGTTTCGCCACCGACTTCCCCGATTCGTCCGGTGCACCGGCGCAGCAGATGGAGTTGCTGACCAGCTGGCGCAATCCGCGGACGGCGCTGGAGCTGGCCAATCGGATCTCCGAGGACCTGCGTGCGGTCGGCATCGGAGTCAGCGTGCTCCGGCCGCGCGACGACGCCCCCGACGGTGCCGTCGACGTCGCCGTGCACCCGACCGTGGTCGACGAACGCACCTGGGTGGCCGAGGAGATCTCGGCGGAGTACGCCCGCGCCGAAGCGGTCGGTGAGGCTCCGCCGACGACCGCGATCCTGGTGCGCCGCAACGAGGACTCGGCCCCGCTGGCCGCCGAACTCGAGAGCCGCGGCATCCCGGTCGAGGTCGTCGGGATCGGTGGGCTGCTGTTCGTGCCCGAGATCCAGGACGTGGTCGCGATGTTGCGGCTGATGGCCGACCCCATGGCGGGCACGGCGGCGATGCGACTGCTGACCGGGGCACGGTGGCGTCTCGGGGCCGCCGATCTCGCGGCACTGTGGCGGCGGGCCCGTCACCTCGCCGCGGTCGAGTTCGCCGCGGTCACCGGGGTGGTGGCCGATCTCGCCGCGCTCGACGACGCACTGGACTCGGCGTTGCCGACCGACGCGGTCGACCAGGCCGGATTGGGTGACGCGATCGCCGATCCGGGGGACAAGGCCCAGTACAGCGTCGAGGGACATCGCCGGATCGTCGAATTCGCCGCGATGCTCGACGGACTACGCCGCCGCATCGGTCAGTCCCTTCCCGACGTGGTCGCCGACGTCGAGGCGACACTCGGTGTCGGGATCGAGACCCAGATCCGGGCACGCCGTATGCGCGGGACCATCACCGGGCGTGAGCATCTCGACGCCTTCGCCGAACACGTGTCGGCCTACGCCGAGCGGTCGGCCGCGACGCTGCCCGGTCTGCTCGCATTCCTCGAGTCCGCCGTGGCCATCGAGAAGGGCCTCGAACCCGGGGCCGTCGAGATCGCCGAGGACCGGGTGCAGATCCTCACCGTCCACGCGGCGAAAGGACTCGAGTGGGAGGTGATCGCGGTACCGCACCTGTGCACCGACATCTTCCCGGGTGGCCGCTCCGACGGGACGTGGATCGGCAGCGCGCGGGAGTTGCCCGCGGTGCTGCGCGGCGACCTCGCCGATGCCTCCGGCGTCGGGTTCCCCCGGTTCGACACCTCCGCGGTGACCGACCGCAAGGAACTCGAGACGGTCATCGCCGACCACAAGCAGGCCCTACGCGACCGCAAACTCGAAGAGGATCGGCGGTTGCTCTACGTGGCGCTGACCAGGACCCAACGGCGACTGCTCATCTCGGGACACCACTGGACGGCCAAGCACGACAAACCCAAGGGGCCGTCGGTGTTCCTCACCGAGATCGGCGAGATCGTCACCGAACTCGCAGACGGGCCGGGTGCGATGCCCGGGATGCATCTCGTCGAGTGGGCGCCCGACCCCGCCGACGGTGCGGAGAACCCGTTGTCGGCGCACGCGGTGACAGCGTCGTGGCCGCCGGATCCGCTCGGTGACCGGCGCGCGCAGGTACGGGCGGGAGCCGAACTCGTGCTCGAGGCGCTCCGTACCCGCGGCCAACCGACGCTGTTCGACGGCGGCCTCGACCCGGTCCCGACCGCGCCCGACGCGATCGCCGGCGATCGGGCCGGGAGCGATCCGGATGCCGACGAGCTCGACGGCGACGTGCTGCGACGCGAGGTCGACGCGCTGTTGGCCGAACGCGCGGCAGCGAACTCCATCGACCTCGAGGTGGTTCTCCCGCATCACCTCTCGGTGAGCGATCTCGTCGAGCTCGACCGCGACGAGGCCGCGTTCGCCCGCAGGCTACGGCGACCGATGCCGTTCAAGCCGAATCGGCTGGCCCGCCGGGGCACCGCGTTCCACGCGTGGGTGGAACGCCGCTACGGCGCGACGCGTCTGCTCGACATGGACGAGTTGCCCGGTGCGGCCGACGAGACCTCCGACACCGACGCCGATCTCGCGACCCTCCGGGACGCCTTCCTGGCCTCGGGTTGGGCGGCGCGCAACCCCGTCGAGGTCGAGGTGCCCTTCGAGACGGTCGTCGGCGACACCGTGATCCGAGGACGGATCGACGCCGTGTTCGCCGAACCCGGCGGCGGTGCCGTGGTCGTCGACTGGAAGACCGGCGCGCAACCCGATGCGGCACAGGCGACGTCGGTGCAGATCCAGCTCGCGGCCTACCGGATCGCGTGGGCCGAGCTGAGCGGGATCCCGATCGAGCGCGTGCGTGCGGCGTTCCACTACGTCCGCTCGGGTGTCACCGTCGAACCCGCCGATCTCCCCGATCGTGATCGCCTGGCGGACATGCTCGTCGGTGGTGCGCGGCGCTGATCGGTCACGCCACGAACGCGCCCGCGGCGATCGCGGCCAGAACGACCGCGACCGCGCGATCGGCATCGTCTGCTCCGGGAGGTGCGGTGGTGGTGAGGAACCGGTAGTAGAGCGGTGCCGACAGTGCCCGGATGGCCTCGGGCCCGTCGGTCCCGGCAGGCGCCTCGCCACGGTCGATCGCGTCTGCGACACAGGGAGCCCATTCGGCGACCCGGGTCTCGTAGAAGGTGGCCAGAGCCGTCGCGGTGGTGTGATCCATCGCCGCCGCGGCGATCATCGCCCGGAACAGCCTGCCCTGCCGGGCGTCCCCCAGGGTGTCGACGACCAGGTGCGCATTCGCGCCCAGATCCCCTGCCAATGAACCGGTGTCTGCGCGGGGTCGCGACGACGTGGCCATCTCCAGCAGCAGGTCGGCCACCAATGCCGACGCCGATCCCCACCGTCGGTAGACGGTCGTCTTCCCGACGCCGGCACGCGTGGCGACGGTGGGCAGATCGAGGGCGTCGAATCCGTGGTCGGCCACCATGTCGCCGACCACCCGGAGAACGGACTCGCGGACCTGCGCTGTGCGTCCGCCGGGACGAACGGTTCCTGGGTCGGTCACCCCGTGATCTTAACGGGATGCCAGTTCCTTTAAGTGTGCTAGCGTCGGCCGCGTCAGTAATGGAACTCACGACCCGTTAAGGATGGGCATGGACTATCGACGTGTAGGGGACTCGGGACTGATGGTCTCCGAGCTCGGTTTCGGCACAGCCACGTTCGGGGGTGTCGGCGACTTCTTTCGTGCGTGGGGATCGACCGACGTCGACGGCGCCCGGCGACTACTCGACATCTGTGGCGACGCCGGGGTCACCCTGCTCGACACCGCCGACGTGTACTCCCATGGCCGCGCAGAGGAGGTGCTCGGAGCGGCTCTGACAGGGCGACGCGATGACTTCGTCCTGTCGACCAAGGCTGCACTGCCGATGTCGGAGCGGCCCGGCGACCTCGGTACATCGCGGTCGCGCCTGCTGCGCGTGGTCGATGATGCGTTGCGTCGCCTGAGAACCGACCACATCGATCTGTTCCAGTTGCACGGCCACGACGACTCCACCCCGGTCGACGAGGTGCTGGCCACGCTCGATTCGCTGGTCGTCGCAGGCAAGATCCGCTACACCGGGGTGTCGAACTTCTCGGGATGGCAGTTGATGCGGTCGCTCGCCCACGCCGATCGACACCACCGCACGCGCCACATCGCCCACCAGGTCTACTACTCGCTGGTCGGTCGGGACTACGAGTGGGAGCTGATGCCGCTCGGTGCGGCCGAGGGGGTCGGTGCCATCGTGTGGAGCCCGCTCGGGTGGGGCCGTCTGACCGGCAGGATCACTGCGGGGCAATCGATCCCGGCTGGGAGCCGTCTGCACGTCACCGCCGACGCGGGACCCCCGGTCGACGACGCCGTGCTGCACCGGGTCGTCACGACACTGCAGGACCTCGCGGACGAGACGGGTCGGACCGTTCCCCAGATCGCCCTGAACTGGCTGCTGCGGCGTCCGACGGTGTCGAGTGTCATCGTCGGTGCCCGCACCGAGGCGCAGCTGATCGAGAACCTCGGCGCGGTCGGCTGGGAACTCGACGACGACCAGGTCCGTCGGCTCGACGAGGTCAGCACCGTCGAGGCGCCCTACCCGTACTTCCCGTACCGCCGGCAGGAGGGTTTCGCGCGATTGTCGCCGCCGATGGTGTGAGCGCGGACGGCGCGAGTCGGCTCAGGGGGTCGCGCGGTAGATCTTGAGTGCGCGGGTGATCATCGGCACCTGCAGAGGCAGTCGGGCGATAGCGCCGTACCGCAGGAGCGGCTTCTTCCACAGGACCCGCACCGAGTTGATGTTGGCCGGGAAGACCGCGACGTAGAGCGCCGCGGCGGCGAGCGCGGCGGGCTTGCGGGTGCGGGGGATCAACAGCCCGACGCCGATCGCGGCCTCCGCGACGCCCGAGGCGTAGGTCAGCGTGCGCGGGTTGCCGGGGATCTCCTGCGGGACTATCGAGTCGAAGGGGCCCGGGACCACGAAATGCAGGGTCCCCATGCCGATCAGCGCGCTGCCCATCACGGTGGCGTCGCGGCGCACGGCGTCGCGGCGGTGGGGGAGTCTGTCCAGGAGTGTCGCCATGGCGACCACTGTCGCACAATGCCCGGCCGCGGTGACGACGACGCGTCGGCCCGACCATGTGGCCACGAGCGGTCACGGTCGGTCCCGCGGCGATATATGGTCGCCGGTGATGCCTGGTCCACTACGTCGCCGTCTGCGGTCCGACGACCTCACCGGTAAACCCGATCACGCTCTCGTCGGCGTGGTGCGCATCCCCGAGATGCAGCAGAGCCCGGTTCGGGCGATCAGTCGACGAGTCCTGTTCGCCCTCGGCGCGCTGTTCGCGGCGGTGTTCATCGTCTACCTCGATCGCGACGGTTACCGCGACGTCCAGGACAACGAGTTGTCGTTCCTCGACTGCCTCTACTACGCGACGGTGTCGCTGTCGACGACGGGCTACGGCGACATCACGCCGTTCGCCCCCGAGGCGCGACTGATCAACGTGCTGGTGATCACCCCCCTGCGCGTGATGTTCCTGATCGTCTTGGTCGGCACGACCCTCGAGGTGCTCACCGAACGTTCGCGGCAGGCCCTGAAGATCCAGCGTTGGAGGAGCAAGGTGCGCAACCACACCGTCGTCGTCGGTTACGGCACGAAGGGCAAGACCGCGGTGAACGCGATGATCGGCGACGGCACCAAGCCGTCGGAGATCGTCGTCGTCGACTCCAACCAGACCGTCCTCGACTCCGCGGCAGCCAACGGACTCGTCACCGTGCGCGGCGACGCCACCCGCTCGGATGTGCTGCGGTTGGCCGGAGCCCAACACGCCTCGGCGATCGTCATCGCCACCAACCGCGACGACACCGCCGTCCTCGCCACGCTCACCGCCCGCGAACTGGCGCCGCGCGCCAAGATCGTCGCCTCGATCCGCGAGGCGGAGAACACCCACCTCATCCGCCAGTCCGGGGCGAACTCGGTCGTGGTGTCGTCGGAGACCGCCGGGCGTCTCCTCGGCCTGGCCACCTCGACCCCTGCGGTCGTCGAGGTCATCGAGGATCTGCTCACCCCCGACGCCGGGTACGCCATCGCCGAACGCGACGTCGAGCACGACGAACTCGGTGCCTCGCCCCAGCATCTCGTCGACATCGTCCTCGGTGTCGTGCGCTCGGGCCGACTGCACCGCGTCGACGACAGCGAGGTCGACGCCATCGAGTCCGGTGACCGCCTGCTCTATGTCCGCAAAGGCCCTGCCTGACAAGCAGAGTCGATGATGTCGCGCACGACGATCCGATGATCGACCCCCGGCGCGACGAGGCCCATCGCGCCGGTCGCGTTCACCATCGCCACGCCGTGCACGCCGCTCCACAGCACGGCCGCGCGGCGTTCGGTCTCGTCGAGTCCCAGCTCGTCGAGTTGTCGGCGTAGCCACCCGAACAGCGGACGCGACGTGGCTCGCAGGTTCTCGCCGCCACCGACGAGCAGATCGTGACGGAACATCAGCGCGAACATCGCCGGACGCCGCACCGCGAAGTCGACGTAGGACTCGGCTGCGGCGGCGACCGATGCGCGGCCCTCGAGATCACGTCCCGACACCTCGACCGCCGATGTGAGGTCGGCGAGTCCCGCGGCGGCGATCGCCGAGAGCAGGGCGCGATGGGTCGGGAACCACCGCCGTGGAGCCCCGTGCGAGACCCCGGCCCGGCGAGCGATCTCGCGGAGGCCGATGTCGACCGAGCCGCTCTCCTCCATCAGTTCCACGCCCACCCGCACCAGGCGGTCCCGTGTCGACTCCACGTAGACAGTGTCCACCCCTGCTGGTAGACACTGTCTATGCACCTTGCCCAGTGGTGGTGTCGACACGTACTGATCGGACCCGCACTGCGGGTGTGGCACCGGCCTCGGGTGATCGGTCGCGAACACCTACCCGGTGCGGGTGCGGTGATCCTCGCGGCCAACCACCTCGCCGTCTGCGACTCCTTCCACCTCGCCCTCGCCGCCCGCCGACCGGTGTCCTTCCTGGCCAAGAGCGACTACTTCGATCACCCGGGCGTGCGCGGCGCGCTACGCCGTCGGTTCTTCCTCGCGATCGGACAGATCCGCGTCGACCGCTCCGGCGGCGCGGGCTCGGCGCCGGCTCTCGAGGCGGCGGAAGAGGTGCTCGCGACCGGCGGGGCCTGGGCCATCCACCCCGAGGGAACCCGCTCGCCCGACGGGCGGGTGCATCGGGGCCGTACCGGGGCCGTGCGCGTCGCCGCCCGTACCGGGGCACCGATCGTGCCCGTGGCCATCACCGGCACCGTCGGCAGGCGGTGGCGACGACGACGCGTGACGATCAGTGCGCTGCCCGCGATCCGGATCGCCCCGGGCGACGACTTGCGTGCGCGAACCGACGAGCTCATGCAGACCATCGCGACGCAGGCCGGTGTGCCGTACGTGGATCGATACGCCCGCCCGCGCTCGGCCGCCGACGCCACCGCGAGCGCCGATCACTAAGCTCTCGCCCGTGGCCACATTCGAGTTCGTCGAGTCCCCTCTGCTATCCCGATCGACCATCGACAGGGCCGACGAGATCCGGCACGACACCGAGCTGTTGGCCGGGGCGTGGCCCCAGGCGAAGGTCCTCGAGATCGACCCCGAAGGCCGCTACGGCGTGGGGGAGGACGGCCTCCGATGGCGACCGGCACCCGATGTCGCCGCCGAGATCCCCTCGGACGCGGTCCTGTTGGGCATCGACGACGGCGTGTACCTCTGGGCGATCCGGGTCCCCGCGATAGAGGGACGCACGGCTGATGCGCGGCGGAGCGCGGGACGACTCAGCGGTGACGAGGCGGGTCTGGTCAGCACCGCTCTGGGAATGCTCAACTGGCATGACGCCGCGGCGTTCTCGCCGGTCGACGGCAATCCCACCGAGCCGATCAAGGCCGGCTGGACGCGACGCAACGTGGTCACGGGCCGCGAGGAGTTCCCGCGCACCGACGCCGCCATCATCACCGTCGTCCACGACGGCGCCGACCACGTGCTGCTGGGTCGGCAGTCGGGGTGGCCCGAGCGGTGGTTCTCCACCTTCGCCGGGTTCGTCGAGCCGGGCGAGTCCCTCGAGCAATGCGTGGTCCGCGAGCTGCACGAGGAGACCGGTCTCGACGTCTTCGAGCCGCGCTACCTCGGCAGTCAGCCCTGGCCGTTCCCGCGGTCGCTCATGCTGGGCTTCGAGGCCCGCGCCGACCGCGACCAGCCGCTGAACTTCCTCGACGGCGAGATCACCGAGGCCATCTGGTTCGCCCGCGACGAGGTGCTGGCGGCACTCGACAGTGGCGACGAGTGGCTCCGAGGTCAGGGGGACCCCGGGCAGGGCGACGCCGAAGGTCCCGACGCGCCACGACTGCGTCTACCGGGATCGATCTCGATCGCCCGGCAACTCGTCACCGCCTGGGCGCACGACAAGGACTGACGAGGCACGGAATCGAGGTCACAGGACGCCGGGGATCGTGAGGCCGACAACGCAACCGCCACCGAAGGTGCTCGCCTTCGACACGTTCGGCACCGTCACCGACTGGCACACGGGGGTGAGCGCAGTGCTCGCCGAGCAGTTCCCGGGCGTCGACGCCTCGGCTCTGGCCCGCGCGTGGCGCCGCACCTACGCCCCGGCGCTGGCCGAGGTCGAATCCGGCGTGCGGCCGTGGACACTCCTCGACGACATCCACCGCGAGACGCTCGTGTCGCTGCTCGTCGACCACGTCGAGGGCACACCGACCAATGCCGCGATCGACGCGGCGGTCCATGCCTGGCACACACTGCCCGGTTGGCCCGACGCCGTCGACGGCCTCCGCCGACTCACCAGCCGGTTCACCGTGTGCGCGCTCAGCAACGGCAATGTCGCGCTGCTGTCGGAGATGGCGAAACGCAACGGGTTCCCGTGGGATGTGATCGGCGGAGCCGATCTGTGGCGCCACTACAAACCCGCGCCCGAGGTGTACCTGGGCCTCGCCGGACTTCTTCAGGTCCAGCCGGGTGAGGTGATGATGGTGGCCACGCACGCCGACGACCTGGACGCGGCGCGCGCGCTCGGCCTCCGAACCGCGTATGTCGAACGGCCCCGCGAATGGGGGCCGGAGACGAAGTCGGTGACGCTCAACCCGCTCGACGACCACCATGTCGGCGACATCGGCGAACTCGCGACCGCGCTCGGGTGTTGACGAGGCCGGCCGAACGGCCGGCAAGTCTCGGCTCAGACGCCGAGCTTGGCCTTCACGTCGCGCACCGAGGGGTTGGTGGCGGTGGAGCCGTCGGCGAACTTCACCGTGGGCACCACGTGATTGCCGTTGTTGACGCTGCCGACGAACTCGGCGGCCGAGGGATCGGCCTCGATGTCGATCTCGGTCCACTCGATGCCCTCGCTGCGCAGACCGGTCTTCAGCCGGGCGCAGAAGCCGCACCACGAGGTGGTGTACATGGTCAGGGCGGAGTTCTCGCTGCTCATGGCCGGTCCAACGTCTCGGGGCGGTGTGCTTGTTCCCAGGTGGGCCGCCGCCTGCTCACGCGGTGCCCGCTGCCGGCTGTCGCACCCCGTTGCGATACTGGGTGACATGAGCACGCTCGACGGCCTCGACCCCGAACAACAGGCCGCAGTCCTCGCACCGCGCGGACCGGTCTGCGTGCTGGCCGGCGCCGGGACGGGTAAGACGCGCACCATCACCCGGCGCATCGCCCACCTCGTGTCCGAGGGGCACGTCCGCGGTGGTCAGGTGCTCGCTGTCACGTTCACCGCACGCGCCGCGGGGGAGATGCGCGGTCGGCTGCGGTCGCTGGGCCTGAGCGAGCCGGGCAACACCGTCCAGGCGATGACCTTCCACGCCGCGGCGATGCGCCAATTGCGCTACTTCTGGCCGCAGGCCATCGGCGACACCCGCTGGGAACTGCTCGACAACAAGTTCCCCGTGGTCTCGCGCGCCGCCCGTCGCGCGGGCCTCGACACCTCCACCGAGACACTGCGCGACCTCTCATCGGAGATCGAGTGGGCCAAGGCCTCGCTCATCGGGTACGAGGAGTACGCCTCGACGGTCACCGCCCGCCGCCGCGAGACCCCGCAGGCGCCGGAGAAGGTGGCCGCGGTCTACGAGGCCTATGAGCAGGCGAAGATCTCCCACGACGGCGACCGTCTCCTCGACTTCGACGACCTGCTGTTGATGACCACTGCGATCCTGCGCGACAACAACGGCGTGGCCGAGGAGTTCCGCGACCGCTACCGCTGTTTCGTGGTCGACGAGTACCAGGACGTCACCCCCGCGCAGCAGGGTCTGCTCGACGCGTGGCTCGGCGCGCGCGACGATCTCACCGTCGTCGGTGACGCGAACCAGACCATCTACACCTTCACCGGGGCCAGCCCGAAGTACCTCCTCGATTTCACCCGCAGGTTCCCCGACGCCGAGATGGTGCGGCTCGAGCGCGATTACCGCTCCACCCCGCAGGTGGTCGGTCTTGCCAACCGCGCGATCGGCGCGGCGCGTGGTCGGGTGGCGGGCACCCGGCTGGCTCTGGTCGGTCAGCGTCCGCCGGGGCCCGAACCGGAGTTCGCCGAGTACGACGACGAACCGGCCGAGGCCGTCGGCGTCACGGCACGGATCAAGAAGCTTCTGGCGCAGGGGGTTCCGGCCGCCGAGATCGCGATCCTCTACCGGGTGAACGCACAGTCGCAGGCCCACGAGGACGCGCTGACGGCGGCCGGGATCGCCTACCAGGTCCGCGGCGGGGAGGCGTTCTTCCAGCGCGCCGAGATCCGGCAGGCGATGCGGGCGATCGCCACCGCCGCCGCCCGCAGTGACCTGCCCCCCGACGCGGACCTGGTCACACTGGTCCGCGCGGTGCTCGTGCCGTTGGGTCTCACAGATGAGGAACCGACGGGCACCCAGGCGCGCCAGCGGTGGGAATCGTTGCGCGCGTTGGTCACCCTCGCCGAGGATCTCCGTACCGACGTTCCCGACATCGACCTCGCCGGCCTGGCCACCGAACTCGCCGCCCGCTCGCAGGCCCGTCAGCCACCGACCGTCCAGGGCGTCACGCTGTCGTCGTTGCACGCCGCCAAGGGCCTCGAGTGGGACGCGGTCTTCCTCGTCAACGTCACCGACGGGTCGCTGCCGATCAACCAGGCCATCAACGGTGCCGACGAGGACGTCGAGGAGGAACGGCGACTGTTCTACGTCGGGATCACCCGTGCGCGTGAGCATCTGCACATCTCGTGGGCGCTGTCGCGCGCCGAGGGAGGGCGCAAGAGCCGGCGCCGCTCCCGGTTCCTCGTCGACCTCGTCCCCGACGACTCGCCGGCCTCGCGCATCGCCGAACCCGTGCGCCAGCGCAAGCGTCCGCAGTGCCGGGTGTGTGGCAAACAGCTGCTCGGAAAGACCGCGTCACTGCTCGGGCGGTGCGAGAGCTGCCCGAGCAACCTCGACGAGGACCTGTTCATCGCGCTGAAGGAATGGCGCAGCGAGCAGGCCAAAGAGCAGAAGGTGCCCGCATTCGTGGTGTTCTCCGACAACACCCTGATCGCCATCGCCGAACAACGCCCCTCCGACGTGGCGGCCCTCGTCGCGATCCCGGGGATCGGCGCGAAGAAACTCGATCAGTACGGCGAGATGTTGCTCGGTCTTGTCGCCGCCACCGGCTGACCCCCATAACCGCAGGTCAAAAAAAGGTTGTGCGATCGGCGAACGATCTTCTAGTCTTTCTCACATCAGTACGGGAGAGATCGCATCGTCGATGTCGAGCGTAGAAGCGAACGCACAGAAGGGAGTGGATCAGTGAACAACGCAATCGTCACCATCGCGGCATCGAACGCGTCGGCACCTGCCTCGAACGCAGGCATGCGTCATCGTCACGTCCCCTCCTGGGTGTCCGCGCCTCGCGCGGCGGCATATGCCGCAGCCGGCGCACCGTGCTTCGCCCTGGGAGCAACCCATGACGCGCGAGCCGAGCGCCCGGTGATTCCCGTACCTCGACCACCTCTCACGAGCTGAGCACAGCTCGATCGAGAACACGAGGCCACGGCGAATCGCAGATGCGAACCCCGTGGCCTTTCTTGTGAATTGGTGAGAACACCCCACAAGTGACGCCCGGGTTGGCAACCACAACCCACCGAACGACTACGTCACACACAGTGGAGGAAACACCGATGACCGCGCCGACAACCACGTCGACCGATCCGACCAGTACATATCCGATGAGCGACTATCCGACAGGCGATCTCGCCGTGGCCCGCGCCGCGATCGCCACCGAGAGCCGTCTGCCCTGCCGGGTGGCCGACCCCGATCTCTGGTTCGCCGAGAGCCCGAGCGATCTCGAGCAGGCGAAGGCCCTGTGCAGCGACTGCCCGCTGCGGCGCGAGTGCCTCGATTCCGCACTCGACCGAGGCGAGCCGTGGGGCGTGTGGGGCGGCGAGATCTTCTCCGAGGGAGTCGTCATCGCCCGCAAGCGCCCGCGTGGGCGGCCGCGCAAGCACCCGGTCGCCGCGTGACAACGGCCCCGAGGGGCACGAAGAGATCACAGAGAAGTGGGTGTCAGGCCGACAGGCCGCAACTGTCTCAGGCCGACAGGCCGGGCACCCACTTCTCCATGATCCGGCGATAGGGCGCCTCGGCGTCGAGCTGCGCGGCGATGCCGACACAGCCACCGAGCACACGGAACACCATCACGTACTCCGGCGGCACGTTCAGATGCCGCGAGGTCTTGTACACATCGCCGCGCAGGTCGGTCGCCTTGCCGACCGCGCGCTGCAACCACTTTCGCGTGAAGTGGAACGAATCCGCCATCAGCGGATCGACATACGCCTTCAGATAACGCTCGATGTCCTGCGGCGTCACCTTGTCGCGGTTGCTGCCGAGGATGAACTTCGCGTCGATCATCGCCTGCACCAGACCGTCGAACTCCTGATCGCGCGCCAACCTCAGGATCTTCCCCGTGTCCGCCGGCAACCCGTTCGGATAGTGGCCCACCGCACCGAAATCGAAGACCGCCAGACGTCCGTCGTCGAGGATCTGGAAGTTGCCGGGATGCGGATCGCCGTGCAGCAGCCCCACGCGCGCCGGCGAGGAGATCTCGAACTCGGCGAGCTTGGCCGCGACCTCGTCGCGTTGCTGTTTGGTCCCCGAGGAGATGATCTGTGCCAGAGGTGTTCCCGTGATCCACTCGCTGACGACGACCTTCGGGGCGCTCGCGACGATCTTCGGGATCACGAAGTCGGGATCACCGTCGAACTCGGCGGCGAACGCTCGCTGGTTCTTCGCCTCGCCCTGGTAGTCCAGTTCGTCCTCGGTGCGCGCGATCAACTCGTCGACCAGTGCGCGAACATCGGTGCCCGGTGTCATCCGCTGCATCAGACTCGCCATGCGCGACAACGTCTTCAGGTCGGCCTTCAGTGCGTGGTCGGCTCCCGGGTACTGGATCTTCACCGCCACCTCGCGGCCGTCGGACCAGACGCCGCGATGGACCTGCCCGATGCTCGCCGAGGCAGCCGGGGTGTCGGAGAACTCGGTGAACCGCTTTCGCCATGCGGTCCCGAGTTGGGCGTCGAGGACCTGATGCACCTTCTTGACGGGCATCGGCGGTGCCTCGGCCTGCAGCTTGGTCAACGCCTCACGGAACGGCTCGCCGTACTCGTCGGGGACCGCGGCCTCCATGACCGACAGGGCCTGGCCCACTTTCATGGCGCCGCCCTTGAGTTCACCGAGGACCGTGAACAATTGTTCGGCGGCCTTCTCCATGAATTCCTGGTTGATCTCGTCCTTGTCGCCGCCGGCGAGGCGCTTGCCGAATCCGGCCGCGGCCCGACCCGCCATGCCCAACGGGAGCGTCGCGAGTTTGGCGTTACGCCGCCCGCGTCCCTCGGTGATGTCAGCCATGCACCTATCCCTTCCGACTGGCCTCCAGGATAGTTCACCGGCCGAACAAGCAACTGCACAGCGGGTGCGGCTCCCAGCGCCGAACACGCAACCGCGCAGGCTGCGGCAGGTATTCGAGGGTGTGGTCGATGATCTGCGGCGCCGAGGACTCGGCGCGGGGCCCGTCCGGTGTGCGCGGTGTCCGCCGCAGACCGTGCCCGACCTGTTCGATCTGTTCCATCGCCAACGCGGCCGTCGCTGCGATCGTCGCCGCACTCGCGTGCCCCACCTGGCCGATCATCTGACCCGCGACGAGCGGCCATCCCGGATCTCGGTCGGCCCGATGATGATCGGCGCAGCGCAGGCAGCTGGTGCGGCCGGGGAGGACGAGCGGACCGATCACCCCGCTGCCGTCGCGCAGACGGACGGGCATGTGGGCGATGCCGCGCGACATCAGGCCGCCGACGATGGCCGGGTCGTGCGACAGCGAGTCTGTGAGCACCACGAGCCCCTCGTCCCACGACGCCAACGGCGCGTCGGCCTCGCCCTGGGCCGTGCGCGGCCGCTGCGCGGACACCGTCACCGGGATGGATGCCTCCCGCAGCAGTGTCGCCAGGCGTGTGGTGAGCGGGCCGCGGCCGTGCAACCGCACCCGGAGCGACCGGGCGTGCTCGGTGGCGTCGGGTTCGGCGACCATCCCGGCGTCGCGGAGCCGATCGAGCAGATCGGTGACGACCTGCTCGTCGAGACGCCACCGTCGGGCGGTCCGTCGGATCTCGGTGGGTGTGCGCGCGGTGGCCAGGAACCGCAGGAACGCGACGACGTCGTCGGCGCGCAGGGCGATGGGCAGCTGGATCACCAGACCACGCTCGGGGTCACAGCCGACCTGGATGCAACCGTTGCCGCGGTGGACCACCGGGGTCCCCGTCCGCAGTGCGGTGAGGGTGTCGTGTCGTGCCATGGGCAGACGATGTCATCGCGGCACGACCGGAGGCCGCGACGACGACAGGTTATCCACAGGCCGGCGTCGCCGACCGCTGGTGTGGAGGGACTACCGGCCGGTGTTGCCCGAGCCGGTCGAATCGTCGCCGTCGGTGTCGGGATCCCTGGCGTCGGTGCCCTTCTCGGCACCGTCCTCCGAATTCCCGCCCCGTGCGTCACCGCTCGTCGCGTCCGGGGCCTTCGCCTCACGGGCGGCAGCTTCCTGCGCCATCGTCTTCTCGAGTTCGGCCATGGGGTCGTCGAACGAGCTGACGTCGCCGCCGATGACCCGGTCGATGAACCCGGCGGGGGAGTCGATGTCGTCGCCGTCGGGCATCAGGTCGGGGTGGGCCCAGATCCCGTCGCGGGTGGCGATGTCGCTGCTGGTGAGCAGCTTCTCCCACAGCTCGGCCGCCTCGCGGAGTTTGCGCGGGCGCAACTCGAGGCCGACCAGCGTCGCGAAGGTCTGCTCGGCGGGTCCGCCGCTGGCACGGCGCCGACGCACGGTCTCCGCGAGTGCTCCCGCGGCCGGGATGCGGTCGGCGAGCGCGTGGGCGACGACATGCTCGACCCAGCCCTCGATGAGCGCGAGCATCGTCTCGAGCCGCGCGAGAGCCGCCTTCTGTTCCGGTGTCGTGGTCGGCTCGAACGATGTCCCCGAGGCCATCAGCTCCTCGATCTTCGAGGGGTTCGAGAGCAGCTCGGTGGGGTCGATGCCGTTCGCGGCCTCCTGGATGCCGGAGAAGTCGACGGTGATCCCGCGGGCGTACTCCTCGACGGTCGCGAGCAGGCGCTGGCGCAACCACGGCACGTGCGCGAACAGGCGGACGTGTGCGGCCTCGCGGGCGGCGAAGAAGACGATGATCTCCTGCGCGGGCTGCTCGAGCCCGTCGGCGAAGGAGGCGATCGCCTCGGGCAGCAGTACCGCGGTGCCCGTCGGCGCGAGTGGCAGGCCGACATCCGACGAGGTCAGCACCTCTTTGGCGAGCTGTCCGAGCCCCTGGCCGAGCTGCGTGCCGAACGCCATGCCGCCCATCTGGTTCAGCATCCCCATCATGGGACCGGCGAACTGCTGGGCCTCGGCCGGGAGCCCCGCGCTCAGCGTGCCCGCGATCTGGGTCGCGACCGGATCACACAGCACCTTCCATGTGGGAAGGGTCTCTTCGAGCCACTGCACGGGCGTCCAGGCGAGCGAGGTCGAGACACCGGCCGGGAGTGTGGTCGCGCCGTCGAGCCAGACCTCCACGAGGCGGATGGCGTCGGTGACCGCGGACTCCTGCCCCGCGTCGATGGGGGTGAAGTCGCCGATCTGCTGACGGGCGAGGCTGGTCGCCACCTGGTAGTTGACCGGGCCGCTGCCACCCGGGCCCGGTCCGGCGCCCATGCCGCTGATCATCGATCCCAGCTGGGACAGCATCTGCCCCAGCGCATTCGGGTCGAAACCGCCGGCACCGCCACCGGCGCCGCCGAAGCCGAAGGGGTCCGATCCCGATGCGCCGCCCGACGACGAGTCGCCGCGTTTGCGCGCGGCGTCGTCGTCGCCGTCGTCGCTGGACGATCTGAAACCGAAGGGCAGGTCATTCATGGCGTCCACGGTACCGGCGAGAACGCCGCGACCGAGGTCACGAGCAGGCCGCAATCGGGGGTTTCGCTGTCAGCGGAGATGACGCCCGCGGGCCGCCGGTCACCTTCAGCGCGGACTGACCGTAACTGTTCTGCCCGGCTGCACGCGTCCGTAGGTTCATCGCGCAGTGCACCCAGCCGTCGATGACCGACGGCCTCGATAAGCGGAGAACCACACGTGAAGACCCTTTTCGACCTCTCCCGTCGCCGGCGGATAGGACGCCTGACGGCGCTCGCTGCCGCGACGGCGATCGTCGCGGCATCAGCTGGGCTGTTCGCCCCCGCGGCATCGGCGCAGCCGGTCGCTCTCGACGGCTTGTTCGCCCTCGACGGCGGCGTGTGCTCGGGCGGGTCGGTGACCGGCTCCTTCTTCCGCATGATCTTGCCCGCCGGGTCGACCAACGGTCCGTTCCTGTCCAACAGCGACTCGGGATGCTCCGACAAGACGGTGACCCCGCTCGCCGCGGGCACCGACGGCGGTCTCACCTCGGGCACCTACCAGGCTCAGCCCGCGCAGGCGTTCGACGGCAGTGGCAACGCCGTGTCGGGCCGCGTCACACGGCCGGTGAAGTTCTACGGCGTGGGGTTCGCGACAGCCACCAACCCGACCGATCCGCAGACCGGCTCGGCCGCCGCGCTCCCGCAGCTGCGCGCCGACGGCACCAGCCTCACCGGTGACCTGAGCAGCTTCGGCGTCACATGGAACAAGCAGGTGTTCAACCAGGGCGCGCCGAAGCCGGGTGGCGGACTACCGGGCAAGACCTCCGCGGTCCGCGGCACCATCGACCGCACCACGGGTGCGTTCGTCATCGAGTGGACGAGCCAGATCGTCGGAGGCCCCTTCAACAACTTCACCGGCTTGTGGCACCTCGCGGGCACCTATCGGGGCTCAGGCCTCGGCGGCGCGCCGGCGGCGGCCGCGCCGGCACCTGCCTCCGCCGCCCCTGCTCCCGGTGCCCCGGCGCCGACGCCGGCAGCCGCTGCCCCGGCACCGGGGACGCCCGCACCGGCGTCGGGCGGGGCCACTCCGGCCGCCGCGCCCGCTGCAGTGAGCGGTGACCCCGCGCTGGCCGCGAAGACGATCGAGGTGTCGGACTCGTCGAGCCCCCGATGGCTGTTGCCGCTGTTGGTGGTGGTGACCGCTATCGCGACCGCGCTGCTCACCAACGCCGACCGCCTGTTCCGTCGGCGCAGTGCGCGATGACCGCACACCCGCGGTGAACGTGACCGAACGGCGCGACGCCGTCCTGCCGTCGTATCCGGGGGAGAGGCGCAGTGACGCGGAGTCGGTGCCGACGCCGGTGCCCGGCGACGCGGTGGAACAGTTGCGCCGGTGGCCGTGTGTTCTCGTGCTGCTGCTCGGCGCCGTGCTGACCGTCGCGCCGCTCGCGGGGGGCATGTTCTACCCGGCAGCCCAGGGGCAGGCCATGATCGGCGCGTTCGAGCCCTACATGACCACCGACCGCCTCGACGGCTTCCGCGCCGACCTCGACCGACTCGCCGCCGTACGCGCGGCCACGGTGCGTCTCGACGCGGTCAACCGGATCGACGCCCGACGGTTCCCGCAGATCGCCGGGTTCCAGACGCGGTACGGCGACATCGACGCCGACATGACCGGACTGCTCGATCGGATCGATTCCGCACGTGGCGATTTCGAGGAACTGGCGGCGATGCGTCCGTTGGATGTCATCCCGTTCGTGCCGGTCGGCGCGGGACTGCTGCTGATCGGGGCCGGGGTGTGGGGACTGCGTCGTAGGCACACCGTGCCCGGGCGGATCGGCGCGGCCGCTCTCGTCCTCGCGGTCGCCGTCGGCCTCGTCGCCTACCCGGTGGCCACGTCGATGGTGTCGCACTCGCGGGCCGCGAGTCCGTTGCTCGACCGCTTCGACGGTGTTGTCACCGCCGAGAAGGTCCGCGACGTCCAGGGCTACTTCGTCGTCCTCGTCGGGGCGGTCGGACAGATCGACAGCAGCTATCGCGCCGCGGTCGACACCCCCGTCTCGTCGCGCGCCGACCTCGCCGGCGTCGACGATCTCAGTGCCTCGTGGCAACGGATGTCGTCGGATTTCGCAGGTCTGATCGGGACCCTGAACGACAACGTCGAGAACTACGCCGGCGTCACCCGGCTCGACCACCGCACCGACGCCCTCGGTGTGGGCGCCTTCGCCCTGCTGCCCTGGTTCCTCATCGGATCAGGCGTGCTCGCCGCCCTTCTCGGTGCTGCGGGCGCAATGGGCCGCACCGCACGACGCACGACAGGAGCACGATGACCATCTCCCTTCCCGCCCGGGTGCGACCGCGTTCGGCTCGGACGCACCATCGACGGCGATCGGTGCCGGCGTTCGTGATGGCGCTCGCGCTCGGCGCCGGCCTGCTCGCCGGATGTGGATCGAATCCCGGTGTGGCGGCGCAATCCGGTGACCTCGTGGGACTGCTGCGGCTGACGCCCGGTGCGGTGTCCGGCGACACGGTCACCGGATCGTGGTTCTCGATGGTGCAGCCCGGGGGTACGCCCGAGAAGGGACCGTTCATGCCCAACGGGGACTCGCCGGCGAAGGGTGGCACGGTCACCCTGCTGTCCCCGGGGAGCGAGGGCGGTCTGCGGGTCGGCGGCTACCAGTCCGAACCGACACCCGCCTTCCGGGACGGAAACGCCCTGGCCGGGTCGATCATGGCGCCCACCAAGTTCTTCGGCGTGGAGTTCGGCGCATCGACGAACCCGATCGATCCCCAGACCCGCAACGCGGTCGTGGCGCCGTCGGTGCGCAACGAGGGCGGGAAGCTCACCGCGAACCTCACCGCGTGGTCGGCATCGTGGAACAACCAGGAGTTCAACCAGGGCGCCCCGAAGGCCCCGGCGAAAGCCGGCCCGGCCGTGCCCGGCGTCGCGCAGGCCACGCGCGCCTGGGACTGGGTGTCGCAGAAATGGTTCGGGCAGAGTGCGGTGTCGGCAGGCGACGGCCCCCCGGCCACCGGTACCTACGACAGCGACACCCGCGCATACCGATTGGAGTGGACCAGCCTCATCGTCGGCGGTCCGTTCAACGGCTTCACCGGCGTGTGGCACCTCGAGGGTGTCTACGAACCCCAGGCAGCAGCCCCGTCGACCGCACCGCCGTCCGCGTGAGCTCCGCCGATCAGGTGGATGCCGCCGACCACCCCTCCGAGAGAGAGTCTCCAGTGCACCAGGACGATCCGATCACCGAGGAGATCCCGGCTCAGCTCGCGACCCGCCGCCGCCCGTCGGCGCCGACGGTGGTGCGCGCCCTGTCGGGGATCACGGTCCTCGCCGTACTGGCCTCGGCCACCTGGTACGCCGATGCCGGGCGGCAGGTGGTGGTCACGACGCCGGCCGCCGCGCAGCAGGCGGCAGTGGTGGCGCCCGCGTCACCGCCTGCCGGTGCTGCCCCGGGGGCCGCGACGCCGACATCGCCGCAGCCCGCACCGGCCGCGCCCTCCGCGAACGCCCCGGCCGCAGCGGTGGCCATCACCCCCGGCGGCGGTGGGCCGACACTGCCCGGTGCCACCGCGATCGCACCCGGTACCGGCACGACCGCGTCCACTCCCATCGCCCCCGGCGGTGGGGTCCCGGAATCGTCGACGCAGCTCGGTGCGGGCGGTTCCGGACTGTCGGTCGCGCCGATCGCGGACCAGGCCGTATGCCCGATCGGATTGCCGAAACCCGACAAGACCGGCGGACTGTCGTCGATCGTCGAACTCTCACCGATGTTCGGGCCGTTCGCGTCCGAGGTCTTCGCCCTCGGACCCGCGATCCAGCCGCTCATGCAGCTCGCCGGACCGTTCCTCGCCGAACTTGAACCGGTGATCCACCAGAACCTCCCGTGGCTCACCCCGATCCTGAACCAGATCGCCGGCGCCGGAACAGTTGTGCTGCAGGCGATCCTGCCGTTCTACGGTCCCTACCGCGAACAGTTCATCGCCGCCGAGGGGCGTTGGGCCGCCGCGGTCGCCCCAGCGCTCGCGTCGGCATATCAGTCGCCCGCCGCGGCCTGCCTCACCGCCTTCGAGGGGCAGCTGATCCGCTCGGCGAAGGGCAACCGGGTCACGGCGCCGTCGCTGGCGCACCCGGGGCGCGTGGTCACCCTCGGACCTCGACGCTGACGGGCGGGTCGCGCGCAACCTCTACTGTGGTCGACGTGAGAGTTGTCCCGGCGAATCGGCGAATGGTGACGCTGGCCGTCACCCTGGTGCTGCTGGTGGTGTTGGTCGTCGTCGGCGCATTCGTGCGGGTGCCCTACGTGAGCCTCGGTCCGGGCCCGACCGTGAACACGCTCGGCGCCGTCGGCCAGACCCCCGTGGTGAAGATCTCGGGCGCCCCGGTGCGCGACACCGACGGCCACCTGAACCTCACGACCGTGTCGGTGACCGATCAGCTCACTCTGTTCCAGGCCATCGGCATGTGGTTCTCGGGTCGCGACTCGCTGCAGCCGCGGGAAGAGGTGTTCCCCCCGGGGCAGAGCACCGAGGAGACCCGCCGCCAGGACCAGCAACAGATGGGCGGGTCGGAGGACTCGGCCACCATCGCCGCGCTGCGCTACCTCAAGCGGCCGACGGCACTCACCGTGACCGTCGACCCGAAGGGCCCCGCGGCGGCGAGCCTGAAGACGGGCGACCGGGTGGTGAGCGTGAACGGCGCGGCGGTGTCGACGTCGGACGAACTGCGTGATGCCGTGTCGAAACTGAAGCCTGGCGCCGTGGTGACCCTCGGTGTGCCGAACTCCGCCGCGAGCGTGCCCGCCGGAACCCCCGCGCCGGTCGAGCAACGCCGCGTCACCATCGGCTCGCGACCCGACGACAAGGCCAAGGGCTACCTCGGCGTGACCCCCGAGGTCGTGAACGCCGATCCCTCGCTGCGGATCGACTTCAACGTGGGCGACATCGGCGGCCCCTCGGCCGGGTTGATGCTCACCCTCGCCGTCATCGACAAACTCGGCACCACGAACCTGACCGGCGGGAAGTTCATCGCCGGCACCGGCACCATCAGCGACGACGGCGAGGTCGGTGAGATCGGCGGCATCACCCACAAGACGCTCGCAGCGCGTGAGGCAGGTGCCACCGACTTCCTCGTGCCCGCCGGCAACTGCGCCGAGGCGCGATCGGACATCCCCGACGGACTGCGTCTGGTGCGGGTCGACACCCTGTCCGACGCGATTGGCGAACTCGCCGCCATCCGCGACGGTAAGGACGTCACCCGGTGCTGAGCTCCGGTCGCGTCGGGGACTCAGAAGTCCTCGGGGTCGTTCTCCAGCGTGGTGGTGAGCGCGGCGATCAGGTTCGGGGCGAGTTCGGGGTGCGCGAGCAGTTCCACCGGGGCGTCCTCCTCGCCGAGCGGCGGCCGCAACTGCAGAAGGCAGAGGTTCTGTCCGCCGCGCAGCACGGCGGCGACCAGGCGTGCCTCGTTGGCCTCGGGGTGCTCGAGCGCGGTCTGCCGAGCGGCCTCGTCGGCGGCGTCACGATCGGCGAGCAGCGGCACCAGCGCCTCGTCGAGGTCGGTCTCGGCCTCGGGCGGCAACACGATGATCTCCTGCACCAGCACGCATCCCGCGACGGTGCCGGGCCAGCTGGTGGTACCGAGGACGTGTTCGAGCTCGGTCATGCCGCTGTCCTCGGAGATCGGCAGCGGGTCCTGCTCGACGAGCGTCAACTCGGTCTCGTCGAGAGTGTCGACGAGGTCGGGCTGTGCCTGCATCACCAGTGCGGTGGGCACGAGCGCGAACAGCAGGGGAGGCTGTCCCCATCCGTTGGCGTCGACGAACTCGACGACCTCGCGGACGGCGACACCGAGGGCGTCAGATGACAGCGGCGGCAGACTGTGGTCGGTCACCGGCCCATCCTGTCACCGCGAACGCGGCGGGTCGGTCACCGGCGGTCGCGAGCGCGAGGCGTCCTCGCCGACGTGGCCGTCAGTAAAGTGTTGGCAAAGCAGCTCCGTGGCCGTCCGGCGCGGGACCATGAGTGGGAGTGTGAAGCGTGAACGTACGGGGTCCGGCAGGAATGCCGACACTGTCGAGACGGAGCAAGGTACTGATCGGGGTCGCCGTCGCCCTCCTCGTCATCCTCCTGGTGGGGCCGCGTCTCGTCGGGCTCTACACCGATCTGCTCTGGTTCGACGATCTCGGCTACAGCAACGTCTTCTCCACCATCATCTGGACGCGGGTGGCGCTGTTCTTCATCGTCGGACTCGTCGCCGCGGCGATCGTGTTCACCGGCCTGGCGTTGGCCTACCGGTCGCGTCCGGTCTTCGTGCCCACGAGCGGTCCGGGTGACCCGATCGCGCGCTACCGCGCGGTGGTCATGACCCGTATCCGCTGGTTCGCGATCGTGCCCGCGCTCATCATCGGTCTGCTGTCGGGGCTGGTGGCGCAGGGGTCGTGGGCGACGGTCCAGACGTTCCTGCACGGCGAGTCGTTCGGCGTGAAGGATCCGCAGTTCGACTACGACGTCAGCTTCTACGCCTTCGATCTGCCGTTCTTCCGTTTCGTGCTGAACTTCCTGTTCGTGCTGCTGGTCGTGGCGTTCATCGCGAGTCTGGTGACGCACTACATCTTCGGCGGCATCGCGCTCAACGGACGCAACGGCACGCTCACCAAGGCGGCCCGTATCCAGTTGGCCGTCATCGCCGGACTCTTCCTGCTGCTGAAGGCTGTCGCGTACTGGTTCGACCGGTACACGCTGCTTTCGAGCACCCGGAAACAGGAGATCTTCACCGGTGCGAGCTACACCGACATCAACGCGGTGTTGCCCTCGAAGCTCATCCTGCTGGCCATCGCGGTCATCTGTGCCGCGGCGTTCTTCGGTGGCATCGTGCTCCGCGATCTCCGCGTGCCCGCTCTCGCGACCGCGTTGATGCTGTTGTCGGCGTTGGTGATCGGTGTCGGGTGGCCATTGGTGATGGAGCAGTTCTCCGTCAAGCCCAACGCCGCGCAGAAGGAATCGGAGTTCATCGGTCGCAACATCGCCGCCACCGAGGCGGCGTACAAGATCGGCGACGACAACGTCAAGTATCAGACCGACTGGACCCAGCAGCCCGCGGTGCAGCAGGCCGTCGACAACGACCGTGCGACGCTGTCGAACATCCGACTGCTCGACCCGAACGTGATCTCCGAGGCGTTCACGCAGCTGCAGCAGGGCGCGAACTTCTACGGGTTCCCGTCGCAGCTGGCGATCGACCGGTACCGGGTGAACAACGAACTGCGCGACTACATCGTGGCGGTGCGTGAGCTCGATCCGAGCCGGTTCGCCGAGAACCAGCAGAACTGGATCAACAAGCACACCGTCTACACCCACGGCAACGGTTTCGTCGCCTCGCCGGCGAACCGGACCGCGCAGGCGGCGTCGTCGGGCACCGACGTCAACAACGGCGGACAGCCGGAGTTCGACGTCAGCGACCTCGAGAACATCAACAGCGACGACTACAAGGCCAACGCGCCGATCAAGGTCACGCAGCCGCGAATCTACTTCGGCGAGTTGATCTCCAAGGTCAACCCCGACTACGCGATCGTCGGTGCCGACGGCGGCCAGGGCGTCGAGTACGACACCGCCAACTCGCCGCGCTACACCTACACCGGTGACGCCGGCGTCTCGCTGGGCAACATCTTCAACCGCCTCGCGTACTCCATCAAGTACACCGAGCGGAACATCCTGCTCTCGGGTGCGATCAACAAGAACTCGAAGATCATCTACAACCGTGACCCCCGCGACCGCGTGAAGAAGGCGGCGCCGTGGCTCACGGTCGATTCGAAGACCTACCCGGCCGTGATGAGCGACGGGTCGATCCAGTGGATCGTCGACGGGTACACCACACTCGACAACTACCCGTACGCGCAGAAGACGTCGCTGCAGGACGCCACCACCGACGCCCAGGAACTGAACCAGGGTCAGACGGGGCGCACGCAGATCAACAAGCAGATCGCCTACGTCCGCAACTCGGTGAAGGCCACCGTCGACGCCTACACCGGCAAGGTGACGCTGTACCAGTTCGACGACAAGGACCCGGTCCTCAAGACCTGGATGAAGGTGTTCCCCGGTTCGGTCAAGCCGCGCTCGGATTTCGACAAGAACACCAGCCTCGTCGAGCACGTGCGTTACCCGGAGGACCTGTTCAAGATCCAGCGGACCCTGCTCGAGAAGTACCACGTGAAGGATCCGCAGACGTTCTTCCAGGGCAATGCCTTCTGGTCGGTCCCGACCGATCCGACCGACCCGAACGCCGTCACCCAGGGGCTCGATCAGCCGCCGTACTACTTCGTGGCCGCCGATCCCCGCACGGGTAACGCGACCTTCCAGTTGACGAGCGTGCTCAACGCCCTCAACCGAGACTTCCTGGCGTCGTACATGACGGTGTCGTCGAACCCGGACAGCTACGGGCAGATGACGGTGCGCGAGGTGCCGCTCAACCCGCAGCGTGAGGGCCCGAAGCAGGCGTTCTCGGCGATGTCGACGTTCGGTCAGGTCAACGAGGACCTGCGCAACCTGCAGAGCTCCGCCAACGTCCGGTTCGGCAACCTGCTCACACTCCCGGTGGGGCAGAACGGGATCCTGAACGTGGTGCCGCTCTACGCGCAGGCGAAGAACGACGCGACGTTCCCCCGTCTGTACCGCGTGATCGTCCGCTACCGCGCGTCGAGCAACCAGCCGATCACCATCGGTTATGCGCCGACGATCGGCGAGGCGCTCGCTCAGGCCGGCATCAGCCGCGCGAATGCGACCGATCCGAGCTCGGTTCCCGACGGTCAGGACACCGGCGAGCAGAACGGCCAGACGGGCCAGAACGGCCAGACGGGTCAGAACGGTCAGGCCCAGGTGCCCACGACCGCTCCGAGTTCGACACCGCCGTCGTCGAGCGCCGCACCCAGCGGTGGCTCGAACGCCGACCGTGACGCCGCGGTCGCCGAGCTGAACGGCGCCATCGACGCCCTGCAGCAGGCGCAGAGTTCGGGCAACTTCACCCAGTACGGTGCTGCGCTCGACCGCCTGCGTGCCGCGACCGAGAGGTACGAGGCACTCCCGAAGTGACCGCTGTCCCGGTTGCCGTTGTTCACACGGCGGCCGGGAACCGGTGTCGCTGTTCCTCTCCGCGCACGTGCGCCGGGAGTACGGGGACCTTTCCCACCGGGCTGGTGAGGTCGACGCGTGCATCAACGCGATGACGCACGCCGACGGGGGATGGAATTGCGAGTGGGTCGGGTCGAGGGCTCTCGGCGCTCGTCGTTCCATTCCACGCTCAATTCGCTGCGCGGCCTGCTCTCCTACGAGATGCAGACCGGTGACAGTGCGCGCGTGGCCGGCGAGCCATCCCCGTGGCTGACGCTCATCGGCACGCGCGTGTTCGCGTGGTGGGACGCCCACGACGGCTGACGTCGCAGGTCAGGGCGCGATTTGCAGTCTGCGCGAGCCGCTGTGTAACGTTGTGTTCACCCGACGCGGGGTGGAGCAGCTCGGTAGCTCGCTGGGCTCATAACCCAGAGGTCGCAGGTTCAAATCCTGTCCCCGCTACTAGGTGAGAAGGCCCTCGGAGTTCGCTCCGAGGGCCTTCTTCGTATCCGTGACCGCGTGTGGCTCAGCGACCGCGGGTCCCCTGGTAGGGCCGACCGAGTGCGGGCACGGCGGCGCCGAGCAGTCCACGCACCACCGCCTTCGCGATGTCGAGATTGTCGAAGTAGTCGCGCCACAAGGTGATTCGTCCGTTGCGCACCTCGAAGACCCCACAGACCCAGAACTGCAGTCGCACCGGGCCGAACGTCAACGCATCGGTGCGCTCGTTCATCACCGTCGATCCATCGACGGTCGATCGATGCACGATGACATCGAACGGCACGCGGCCCTCCATCCGTCGGAACAGGTTCAGCGTCTTGCGAGCACCGCGGATGGTCAGCAGGCCCACGTTCTGGTAGACCAGGTCGTCGTCGAGAAGCGCTGCGGCGGTGGGGAAGTCCTCGTCCCGCAGCGCGAACAAAAACCGGGTGACCACCGCCCGGGGATCATCGGTGGTCGTCGTGGTCGTCGTGGTCGCCGTTTCGGTGGTCGAAAGTGCGTCGTCCATGTCGATCTCCTGTCGTCGTGTCTCCACTGTCGCAGCTCGGGGTGGTCCTGCGCGAGAGGGTCGCTCACGCGGTGGGTGTCGGACACTCTTTTGCAGCGGTAAGAGAAATGGTACTGTCACGTACCGACCTGGCGGAGTGCCGGGTCATCGAAAGGAGTTCGGCATGGGAAGCATCGCGCAACTGATCGCCGCACCGTTCATCGGCATCGGCGCCATCGGGGCGATCGCAGCCGGTATCGCGATCCTCATCGGCGGTTACGTGTTCCACATCGGCTGAACCGTCATTGTCGTACCCCTGTTCTAGTCTTGCCTCATGGTCGACGGGGGTTGGTTCGGGGTGGATGCGGGGTTGGTGGGTTTGCTCACCGATCACGCTGCCGCGCCGGTGAACTCGTTGTTGGACAACATGGTTCACGCCGCGGCCGGGCAGGCATTCCTGGAATGGACCCGCTACCGCGACGCCGGAGAGCTACACCGCCAACTCGTGGTGCCGGAGGAAGCCTCGGACCGCCGCACCTTCGACGCCCTGATGCAGTGCGCAGCCCGGATCGCGGTCACCCACGCGATGTCCCAAGGCGCAGCCGAACGACTCGTGGACACCGCCGTCGCTCTGCGCGACCGCCTACCTGAGGTCGCGACGTGTCTCCGGGACGGGCGGCTCGCACCGCGCTACGTGCGGACCATCGTCGAACGCACCGACCTGCTCGTCGACCGCGAGGTCCAGCAGATCGTCGACGCTGAGATCGCGGCTGCTCTTCGTCGGCGGGGGTCGTGGTCGCCGTCGCGGATCCGGGACATGGTCGACCGCAGCGTCTACCGAGTCGATCCGGACGCCGTCCGCGCCCGCCGTAAAGCGGCGGTCGATGCCCGTGGGTTCTGGCTCGAACGCCTCGAGGACGGCATGGCCCGCGTCGAAACCACCAGCACTGCAGAGAAGGCCATTGCGATCTCCCGGCGGGTGGAGGCGTTGGCCCGCGCGGTCTGCGGCAACGACGACCGCACCCTGGCGGCGAGAAAATCCGAC